>NZ_JBIDDF010000018.1:0-135345 GCF_043205035.1 Nocardia sp. NPDC047654 | reverse complement strand
CCGCTGTCTCAAACGATACGTCGCCCGCGAGCTCTACCAGCTCATCACCACAGACAGCCCTCAACCCGCTCCTTGACATCCATAGGAGCATCCTCTTTCCGGCGCATCCGGTGCCGTGTCCGATCCCGGACATCGTGCCCGGTGAACTCGGGGCGGGCACGGGATGCGGGCGCTCTTGCCAGCCATGGCTATTCGCCGCGTTGCCCATCGTGCGCACATGTGGTTCACTCTCGGCAGAGATGCGATCGAAGGACGGTCGCGGAGTTCGGTGTGGGGGGAAGGGTCCTTTCCGAATCGGCACGGCGAACGGCCCGGGTCGTTCGACGATCAGGCGTCTCACCCAGGGGCAACTGTATGCGGCCGATTCGGCCGCACCCGGGAAGGAAGCGCGAAAAGTGAAACATCGTAAGCCGAGTCGGGCGCAGCGAGCGATGGCGAGCACCTCGTTGCCACTGGCCACAGCGGCTGCAGTGGCCACTCTCTTCGCTGCTCCCGCGGGGGCGGCTCCGAACGATCCGACCACTCCGCCGACGCCCGCTCCCACGCAGCCGGGCGTGAACGAGTCGCCGAGCACCCCGGAGACCACGCAGCCGGAGCCGAACAAGCCCGAGTCCAAGCAGGATTCGGAGAAGCCGGAGAGCAAGCCGACGCCGCGTCAGCCGGGCGTCACCACGCCGGAGTCGGACCACGCCGCGCCCGACCAGAAGGATCCGAAGCTCGCCAAGCCGACCCAGCCGGGCGTGACCCCGCCGCGTGTCGCGCCGCTGCCGGTCCCCGGCCAGCAGAAGCCGAGCGACCCGCAGGCCGCGGTCTCGCCGGACCAGGCCGCGCCGCAGCCCGGGCAGCAGGCGGCTCCGCAGCCCGGCCAGCAGGCCGCGCCGCAGCCGGACGCCCAGAGCGACAACGCCCCGGCGCGGCAGCCGGAGAGCTCCACGCTGGTGCAGCCGCAGGCGCAGCCGCGCTGGCAGGCGCCACGCATGGAGGCGGCCCCGGCCGCCCCGGTCGTGGAGATGACCGGTCCGCACGCGGAGATCGGCGCGAACATCGACGGCGGCACCTTGCTGCCGGGCCACGTGGCCAACACCCACCACTTCAGTAATGAGGCCGGGTACGTCGGCACCATCGGCTACCGCACGCCGACCGGCGCGGGCGAAGCCGGTGTCTCGGTGGAGTTCGTCGACAAGAACACCGTCAAGCTGACCACCTACACCGGTGGCGAGGGCCTGGCGTCGAACAACACCACGTCGGTGTTCGACACCACGCAGCTGAACCAGGCCAAGGCCGCGGTGGAGGACTGGATCCGCGAGCAGCCGGGCGGCGCGGCCGCCCTGGACGCCGCCGCACAGGTTAAGCTTCCGCTTCAGCCGGGCGACTTCGCTCCGCAGACCGTCGACGTGGGTGGTGCCACCACGCAGTGGGGTGGTTCACTCCAGTACTGACACGTGCTGTTTTCGACGGGTGGGGCGGCCGTTCGCGGCCGCCCCACTTGTGTGTCCTGGGAAAGGATTGGGTGTGACCTCCGAGGGTGATGCGAGGGAGAGCGAATCCGACCAGTCCGGTTCGGAGTTCGGTCCGTCGTTGGGGGAGTTCGGGCCGCCGGTTTCCGAGTTCGGGCCGCCCGTCGCGGAATTCGGCCCCCCGATGGGCGCGAACACCGGCCCGGGCTGGCAGGTGCCGCAGCAGTCGGCCGACCACCCCGAACTCACCTGGCGTCCGGCAGGGCAGCCGGAGACGACGCCCGCACTGTCCCCGCAGTTTCGCGCGCCGGATTCGACGGTCTACTCCGAACGGCCGGTAGCGCCGCCCGCGGCTGCCCAGCGCCAGCCCCAGCCACCTGCCGCGGAGGCCGCGCGCCCGCAGCCCAAGGACGGCGAGCAGGACTCGTGGTGGAACCGGCCGACGCTGGAAGGCGGCGTTCCGAAACCTCCGCCGCCCTCCGAGTCGGCTCTGTCCTGGGCCGAGGACCCGGTTGCCATGCGGCTTGCGCTGCGCCTTCCCGAGAAGCCCCCGCCTGCGCGGCGTAGTCCCTCGCGGCGCTGGGTCGTGCTGGGGACGCTCGCGGCGGTGGTGGCGTTGGTCGCGCTGACGGTGACCATCGTGATGGCCGGCGGCAGCGATGACGGCCAGGACGGCACGGCTGCTTCGGCCGCGACCAGCGCCGTGGCGATGAACTGCCCGACCCGCACCGAAGGCAATGTCACCTTCGGCAACGGCTCGGGTGATACGAGCAGTGGGATCCGCGCGATTCTCGGCTTCGAGCATGCGTACTATTCCGAGCGCAGCGCTACCCGCGCGCACACTTTCGTGGCACCGGGCGCGAACGTCGAACCGCCTGTCGACCTGCAGAAGACCATCGACCAGCACATCCCGCAGGGCACGGCCTATTGCCTGCGGATCGCGGAGATGGCCCCCGACCGCTTCAACGTCGAGCTCACCGAACGCCGCCCCGACGGCACCGAGGCCAAGTACTTCCCCGTGATCACCACCGTGAACCTGGACGGACGGACCCTCATCTATCTGATCGATTGAGCCCATCTTCTCAAAATGTGAGATTCTAATTTCAGAGTCTGGTATGAATGTGCGACAGTGGGATCTCGCGCATTCCTCGGAGGTGTCCATGTCGTCGATCACTCCACCGTTGGCCCGGCGTCTGGGCGGTCTGCAGAGTTCGGCGATTCGTGATCTGCTGAAGGTGGCCGCGCGCGACGACGTGGTCAGTCTGGCGGGCGGCCTGCCCGACGAGCAGTTGATGCCGCGTGACCGGATCGCGCAGGCCGCGGAGTCGGCGCTGGCGGACCGCGCACGACTGCAATACACCGAATCGGCGGGCTGGGGCCCGCTGCGTGAGGTGCTCGCGGCACGCGAGACCGTGCGGCTGGGGCGGCCGGTGCCGCTCGAGGAGGTGTTCGTCACCCACGGTTCGCAGCAGGCGCTGTCGCTGCTCGCCGAAGTGCTGCTGGACCCGGGTGCGCTCGTCGTGGTCGAGGATCCGGCGTACGTCGGCGCGCTCCAGGTGTTCCGTGCCGCCGGATCGCGCATCGTCACCGTTCCGCTGGATGCCGAGGGTATGCGGGTCGACGCGCTGGCCGACCTGCTCGGCCGCGGCGAGCGGCCCGCGCTGGTGCACACGGTCAGCAATTTCCACAATCCGCGCGGCGTCACCATGAGCGCGGGGCGTCGTCGTGAACTCGCCGAACTCGCCGAGCGGTATGGATTCTGGGTGATCGAAGACGATCCATACGGCGAGCTGTGGTTCGACAACCCGTCGCCGGAGCCGGTCGCGGCGTATTCGTCGCACGTGATCCGGCTGTCGAGCGCGTCGAAGACGCTGGCTCCGACCTTGCGGGTGGGCTGGATGACCGCGCCCGACGCGGTGTGCAGGGGTGTGGAGTTGCTGAAGCAGGGCGCGGACCTGTGCGGATCCGCTCTGACCCAGCAGATCGCCGCCGAGCTGCTCGCCGATGTCGACTGGCTGGGAGCGCATGTGCGGGAGGTCCGGCGCGTCTATGGTGCGCGAGCGCGTGTCCTGGTGGACGAGCTGCGCATGCGCTTCGGTGACCGGCTGGTGAGCACCGACGCCGCGGGTGGCATGTTCGTATGGGTCGATTTCACCGATGGCACCGACACCGTGGACCTGTTGCCCCGCGCCGTCGATCTCGGCGTCGCCTACGTCCCCGGCGAGGCGTTCGCGGTCTCCGGCGCCCATCGGAATTCGATGCGGCTGTGCTTCACCACCTCGGAGGCGGCGACGCTTCGGGAGGCGGTCGCGCGCTTGGCGCATGCCATAGGTGAATAGTCTCGGGCGCAACGAGTTTCGATTGCCTCCGGATGGATTCACCCGATAGGGTTGCGCACGTCCAATAGGAGGGGAGTAATTCGATGATCGTGAAAATGCTTGCGAGCGCTGTGCTTGCCGTCGGCATGGTTTCGCTGGTGCCGGGTGTCGCTTCGGCGCACCACTGCCAGCCGGTGACGACGTGGTGCCATCCGGGCTGACGGAGTCGCAGGCCGGGAACCGAGTCTCGGCCATCTCGATCGGGCCGGTTCGATCTTCGAACCGGCCCGATCTTCGTCTCACGGGTCTACCGCGAGACCGGGTCCACGGCGACACTGCCGCCGCGCGAACTCGGCTCGCCGCGGTCGCCGATCACTTCTCGGCCGGGTCGGACCGACCGACCGGTCGAAGAGAGGCGGCACGGTGAGCGAATCCCATCCCGTGCGGTCGTCAGTCCACCCAGCCGTAGGTGCGCTCGACGGCCTTGTTCCACGCGGCGTAGTGCTCGTCCCGGTCGGCGTCCGACATCGCGGGGTGCCAGGTCTTGTCGGCGGTCCAGTTGGCGCGGATGTCGTCGGTGCCCGCCCAGTAACCGACGGCGAGCCCGGCCGCGTACGCCGCGCCGAGCGCGGTGGTCTCGTTGACCATCGGGCGCACCACGGGCACGTCGAGGATGTCGGATTGGAACTGCATGAGCAGGTCGTTGCCGACCATGCCGCCGTCCACCTTCAACGTGGTCAGCTCCAGACCGAGCCGCTGGGACTCGGCGTCCGCGCGCATCGCGTCGACCACCTCACGGGTCTGGAACGCGGTGGATTCCAGCACCGCGCGCGCGAGGTGCGCTTTGGTGACGAAACGGGTGAGCCCGGCGATCACGCCGCGCGCGTCCGGTCGCCAGCGGGGAGCGAACAGCCCCGAGAAGGCGGGAACGATGTAGGCGCCGCCGTTGTCGTCGACGCTGCGGGCCAGCGGCTCGATCTCGTCGGCGGCGGAGATGATGCCCAGGTTGTCCCGGAACCACTGCACGAGTGAGCCGGTGACCGCGATCGAGCCCTCCAAGGCGTACACCGCGTCCGCGTCACCGAGGCGATAACACACCGTGGTGAGCAGGCCATGCTTGCTGAACACCGGTGTGGTGCCGGTATTGAGCAGCATGAAATTGCCGGTGCCGTAAGTGTTCTTGGCCTCGCCCGGCGACAAGCAGGCCTGGCCGAAGGTGGCGGCCTGCTGGTCGCCGAGGATGCCCGCGACCGGCACCCCGGCCAGCGGTCCGGAACTGATCGGGGCGTAGACCTCCGAGGAACTGCGCACCTGCGGCAGCATCGACTCCGGAACGCCGAACTCCGCGCAGATCTCCGGATCCCACCGCAAGGAGCGCAGGTCCAGCAGCATGGTGCGGGAGGCGTTGGTCACATCGGTGATGTGCTCGCCGGTGAGATTCCACAGCACCCAGCTGTCGACGGTGCCGAAGCACAACTCGCCCGCCTCCGCGCGCTCTCGTACACCGGGCACGTTGTCCAGGATCCAGCGCAGCTTCGGCCCCGCGAAATAGGTGGACAGCGGGAGTCCGGTGCGATCCTGGTAGCGGGCCGGTCCCGCCTCGCCGCCCAGTTCGGCGCACAGCCGGTCGGTACGGGTGTCCTGCCAGACGATCGCGTTGTACACCGGCCGCCCGGTCGCGCGATCCCACACCACCGTCGTCTCGCGCTGGTTGGTGACCCCCACCGCGGCGATGTCCTCAGCGCCGAGCCCGCTGCGCTCCAGCACGTCGCCGAGGACGAATTCGGTATCGCGCCAGATGGTTTCGGGATCGTGCTCCACCCAGCCCGGTTGCGGGAAGATCTGCTCGTGCTCACGCTGGGCGACGCCGACGACGTGACCATGACGGTCGAAGACGATGCACCGACTCGAGGTAGTGCCCTGATCGATGGCGGCCACATAGCGACGCATGCGCTGAGTTTATTGGCCGCGACCGCGTCGCGAACGGTGGATGCTCGGTCTCGCTTCGCTCGAAATCGGGAGTTGGGGTACGCGGGCGGAGTTTGTGACCGACCGAGGCGAACGAAGCTCGGTCATGGGCGGCGGACTGCGGGTCGGCGGCCGACATGGTCGACCGGGGCGGCAGCCGTGCGATTGCGCGCCGACGGCGTTGATATCCCCAGCTCAGGCATGATGCATGCGGCTTGCGGCGGCTGACTCGAGAAGGCGGTGAGCGCGGGGCGGTGTGGGCTGCCTCACCGGGCGGTGGGGGACAACTCGCCGCTCGACTAGGGTGGGTCTTGTTACCGGCGAGTAGGCCGGGGCGACACGAACCGGGGCGCGGGCGCTCGATCCGTGGCGGTTCGCCTAGCCTGGACCTTGAACGCTCGATCGGACACATCCGCGTCGGCTGGAGGAGTCGAGCATGGCCAAGAAACCGGATTCGCAGGCCCTCGGGCCGGAGCAGCGCAGGGTGGCCTGGGAGCGCTTCGGCAAAGATCATTTCGATGTGGTCGTCGTCGGCGGTGGCGTGGTGGGGGCCGGCATCGCGTTGGACGCGGCGACGAGGGGGTTGCAGGTTGCCCTGGTCGAGGCCCGCGATCTCGGGTCGGGCACCTCCAGCCGGTCGTCGAAGATGTTTCACGGCGGGCTGCGATATCTGGAACAGCTGGAGTTCGGATTGGTGCGCGAGGCGCTGCGGGAACGCGAACTCACGCTGTCCACCCTGGCGCCGCACCTGGTGAAGCCGCTGCGGTTCCTGTACCCGCTGACCCACCGGGTCTGGGAGCGGCCGTATGTGGCCGCCGGCCTGGTCCTCTACGACACCATGGGCGGCGCCAAATCCGTACCGGGTCAACAGCATCTGACCCGCGCGGGCGCTCTGCGGCTGGCGCCGGGGCTGCGGCGCGACTCGCTGATCGGCGGTGTCGCCTACCACGACACGGTCGTCGACGACGCGCGCCACACCATGATGGTGGCGCGCACGGCCGCGCACTACGGCGCGGTGATCCGCACGTCCACCCAGGTGGTCGGGTTCCTGCGGGAGGCGGACCGGGTGGTCGGCGTGAAGGTGCGCGACACCGAGGATGGGCGTACCGGCGAGGTCCGTGGGCATGTGGTGATCAACGCGACCGGCGTGTGGACCGACGAAGTCCAAGCCCTGTCGCACCAGCGGGGCCGGTTCCACGTGCGGGCTTCGAAAGGCGTGCACATCGTGGTGCCCAGGGACCGGATCGTCAGCGACACCGCGATCATCCTGCGCACCGCGACTTCGGTGCTGTTCGTCATCCCCTGGGGCGCTCACTGGATCATCGGCACCACCGACACGGACTGGAATCTCGACCTGGCCCATCCGGCCGCGACCAAGGCCGATATCGACTATCTGCTGGAGCGGGTGAACGAGGTGCTGGTCACGCCGCTCACCCCCGACGACATCGACGGCGTGTACGCCGGGCTGCGCCCGCTGCTGGCGGGGGAGAGCGACGAGACATCCAAGCTGTCGCGCGAGCACGCGGTCGCCCGGGTCGCACCCGGTCTGATCGGCATCGCGGGTGGCAAGTACACCACCTATCGCGTGATGGCCTACGACGCGGTAGACGAAGTGGCTGAGGACATTCCGGCCAGGGTCTCGCCGTCGGTCACGGCGAAGGTGCCGCTGCTGGGCGCCGACGGGTATTTCGCGCTGGTCAATCAGACCGTGCAGCTGGCCGAGACCTTCGGCGTGCATCCGTACCGGATCAAGCACCTGCTGGACCGGTACGGATCGCTCATCGAGGAGGTCATGGCCTTCGCCGCCGACAAACCCGAACTCCTGCAGCCGATTACGGACGCGCCATCCTATCTACAGGTGGAGGCGGTCTACGCGGCGGCGGCCGAGGGCGCCCTGCACCTGGACGACGTCCTGGCCCGGCGGACCAGGATCTCGATCGAGTATCCGCATCGCGGAGCCAATTGTGCCGAGCAGGTGGCTCAGCTGATCGCACCCATCCTGGGCTGGGACGACGAGGATATCGACCGAGAGGTCCAGACCTATCAGGCGCGGGTCGACGCGGAGGTCCACTCTCAGACCCAACCGGACGATGCCTCCGCCGATGCCCTGCGGATCGCGGCTCCGGAGCCGCGCCCCGAGATTCTGGAGCCGGTGCCATCCGAAGGGTGAGCCGGCCGGTAGACCCGGTGGACGGTCGCGCCCCGGAGTGCGATCAGTTCTCGCCGACGGGCGCTTCCATCCGCATCGCCCAGTCGACCAGGGAGCGTAGATAGCGCAGCACCAGTTCGTCCGGGTACTCCATCGGGTCGATGAGGTGCAGTCGGGCCAGTTCCTCCATGGCGGCCAACAGGATTCGCTCCGTCGGGCCGTTCGGATCCACGGTGACCCCGAGATATCGGGACAGGTGGCGCGCGCCGATCGCCCTGGCGTAGGCGCGGCCGAGCGCGAGGCGCTCACGCAGTTCGGGCGGACCGCCGTCGAATGGGCTGAGGATGATGCGCCAGCTGGTCGGCGCGGCGTGCAGGTAGGCGAGGATGCCACGGCCGACACGGTCCACGTCGCCGTGGTCCCAGTCCACGCTGCGCACACCGGCGAACGCGATGGCCGACTCACGATCCAGCAGTGCCGCCGTCAGCCCGGACAGATCGGTGAACTGCTGGTATACCAGCGCACGGGCCACCCGCGCCTCGCGCGCCACCCGATCGATGCTCACCGCGCCGAAGCCCTCGGTGGCGACGATGTCGCGCGCCACGTCCAGTAGTTGGGTACGGCGGTCGGCGGCGGACATCCGGCGCTTCGGCCGCGCGGGCTCGGTACTCGCGCGTTCGGCCGTGGAGCGATCCGTGGTCACGCAGTCGACGGTAGCTCGAGCAGGAGATCGACCGCCCGCGCCGCACTCTGCACCGCGCTCTCCATCGTCGCCGACCAGTCGGTGGCGGTCCAGTCGCCCGCGAGCACCAAGCCGGGCACCGAGGTCCGTTGCTCCGGACGCAACGCGTGGGTGCCGACCACCTGCGAGAAGGTGGCTTTCGGCATGCGTACGACCTGCGCCTGCACGATGTTCGCCGTGCGCGCCGCCGGGTAGTAGCGGCGCAGCAGCGCCATTTGCTCGTCGACGATCTCGTCGCTGGTCTTGTGGATCTGTTCGTAGGCGCCACTGGTGGTCAGGCAATACAGCCAGGCTTTCGCGGTACTGCGTCCGGTCATCCGCTGGCGATCGAAGACCTCGTCGATGACGCCGGTGCCGCCGATCAGGGCCTCGAACTCGGCCGTGGTGCCCAGCGGGCGATCGAGGTAGAGGTTGGTGCTGACGATCGGCGTGTATCCCAGTTTGTCGGCGGCCGCGTAGATCTCGGCGTGCTCGGGCAGTTCGTCGAGCAGGCCCCCGATGTTCGAGTTGGGCACCGCGCAGACCACCGCGTCGGCCGGGATCGTGGTGCCGTCGGCCAGTGCGACGCCGGTGACTTCGCCGTCCGAGATGTGAATGCGGCGGGCTACGGCTCGGTAGCGCACTTGCACACCGTGCTTCTCGAAGACGCGCAGCGCCCCGGTGACATACAACGTGTCCAGATCGGTGGTGGGGTAACCGATGTCGACGGCTCGTCGGTGCCGCAGGCTCAGCCGGATGCCGGTGGCCATCACATCGGCGAACACCTTCGCCGACTCCTGCTGCACCGGTTCGGCCGCGATGCCGAGCGCCAGCCAATCCCACAGCGCCTCACGCGCTTTCGCGGGCATGCCGACCCGGTCGAACCATTGCTCGGTGGTGAGGTCGGGCAGGTCGGCGGGCTGGTTCAGGCACTGCCGGCCGAGGCGGAGGGTGGCGACCGCCGCCCGCGCGCGCTCCAGCGGATTCGCGTCGGGATGCGCGCCGAACAGCGTGCGCAGAGCGGCGATTCCCTTGGTGCGCATCGTGACGCTGCGACCGTCGGGCCAGCGCAGCGTGGCACCGCGCGGAAAGGCGATGTATTGCCGGGTGCCGACGCTCGTGAGATAGCGGAACAGGTGGTCGTATCCGCTGGCGATCACGTGCTGGCCGTTGTCCGGCGGGTCGTCCACCGCCTCGGCCCGCATGGCGTGGGTGCGTCCGCCGAGCTGTCCTCTGCGCTCCAGGAGGGTCACCTGCTTGCCCGCCTCCGCCAGCCAGACCGCTGACGCGAGCCCCGCCAGGCCGCCGCCGATCACCACGTATCGCCGTGGGTCGCTCATGGTGCTCTCCCATCATAACTTACAAGTTGTAAGTTAAGTGGGCGGGCGGTGACTCGTCAAGGGCGGAGCGGCTTTTCACGCTGCCCCGGGCTCACTCGGGACGGGTTGGCATTGCGGGCAGAAGAAGATGCCCCGTTCGCGTTGCACCACGCGGTCGTAATCGGGTGCGGTGTCACCGAGCAGGTCGGCGACCAGCGGTGTGCCGCAGCGCTGGCACGGGCGGTGCGTGCGACCGTAGGCCAGCGGCCGTCGCGGAGGCTTTCGGACCGCTTCGGTCAGGATGCGGTGTGCCTCGTTGACCACGGCCAGCAGGTCCGGGACATCCCCGACCCTGGTCGCGGGATGGACCCGGCGCAGGAAGCAGACCTCGCTGCGAAAGACGTTGCCGATACCGGCCAGATTGCGCTGGTCCAGCAGGGCGACGCCGATGGGTTGATCGGGATATCGCTCCAGTCGCCGGACGGCTTCGGCCGCATCCCACTCGGGACCGAGCAGGTCGGGCCCCAGGTGGTCGACGATGCGGTGCTCGTCGCGCACGCGCACCACCTCGACCTTGCCCAGCGAGAAGCCGACGGCCTCGATATCCGTGGTGCTCAACACGACCCGCGCGGCGACCCTGGGTCTGGTCCAGCGCTGTCCGCAGTGGAACACGCGCCAGCTGCCCTCCATCTTCAGGTGCGTGTGAATGCTCACGGTAGGCGTGCGGATGAACAGGTGTTTTCCGTAACTGCCGACGCTCTCGACCACTTGTCCGCGCAGATCGACCGTGGCGTATCGCGGCACCCGGAAATCGCTGCGGGTCAATTCCTTTCCCGCCAATGCGGCGCGGAGCCGTTCGGCGGCCAGGAAGACGGTGTCACCCTCAGGCATAGGGCAGCTCCGGCCCGGGGCCGCGCCCACCGCTGGATGGGCGGAGCCCTTTTCGCTCGCCTCCGCGAACTCGTATGGGCGCGCCTTCCCGCAACTTCGAGCCGGTGTCGGGGAGCGCGTTCACGGGCGGCTCCGCAGACGTAGACCGCGCGGGGTGGCGGAGAAACCCGCTTCGGTGAGGAATTCGGCGAACGTGTTGCCGTGCACGGTGTCTCCGTTGACACGGTCGATGACCAGCGAGTCCACCCGGCGGCGTCGCACCAGGTCGGCGAGCGCCGCGGCGGCGCCACGGCGCGCGTCGGGATCCTCGGTGAAGGTGAGCAGGGTCTTGCCGCCCCGTTCCAGATACAGGACCAGTTCACCGTCGACGAGCACGACCAGCGCCCCGGCCTTGCGTCCGGGCCGATGGCCGCCCTCGACGTCGCTCTTCGGCCAGGCCAGCGCGGCGCCGTACGGGTTCGCGGGGTCGCACGCGGCCAGCGCCAGCACCGTGCCGGTCGGTTGCCGGGATTCGGGACGGGCGCGTTCGGCGTCGAAGGAACGCAGCCGGTCGACCACGTCGGTGGTGGAGAACTGGGCGCCGCCGAGCGAGTCGACGAAATACCCGCGGCGGCAACGACCGCGATCCTCGAACTCGGTGAGCACCCGGTACATCAGCGCGAACCCGCCCGGCACGCCCTCGTTCTGCACCGAACCCCTGGTCAGCACGCCGTATCGCTCCAGAAGCAGATCCGCCGTAGCGTGCGCGCGCACGGTGTTGTCCGACACCCGCTCCGGCAGCAGCGACCATCGTCCGGCGACCGAGGGCGGACCGGAACGGGTCGGCATGCTCGGGCGGGGCAGGTAGGCCCGGCCCCGCGGCGCGCGCCGGGGCGTGCGGTGGGCCGTCGTGGTCCGCGTCGCGCCGGACAGCAGCGCCCGCACCGGAGCGAAAGTGTCGCCGGAAACCACGCCCGACCAGACCAATTCCCACAGTGCGGAGGCCACCGCGGCGTCATCGAGCAGACCGGTGGCGTCCGAGAGCTGCCGGAAGAAGTAGGCGCCGCCGCCCTGGGGCACCGGGATCAGTCGTTGGGCGGGGGCGCCGGAGGTCGGATGCCCCGCACCGGACGCGTATGCCGAGTCGACCGGCACGGGCCGACCGTTGTCTGTCCCGTATCCGACCGGTGCGGTGCCGCCGCCGGTGTGATCGGTCGTGTCGCCGGATCGCCCGTGCGCGCCGCGACCGTCGCCCGCGCTGCCGGACGGCGGATCCGGCTCGTCCAACGACACCGGCGCTCGATCCGGGACGTCCTGCGCCGGGCCGGGCGGCGTCCACGGCACGAACGTCGCGCCCAGGGCGTTGAGCAGGCGTGCTTGGGCATCCGTCGGATCGAGTTCGTCCGGCGGCGCGAGGGTGAACGGCGCCTGCTCGGCCAGATGCAGGGCGATCCAGCCGTCCTTGGCGGTGATGGCGCCGTGCCCGGACCAGATCACCTCGCCGGTCGCCATGAGTTCGTCGAGCATGGCGGGGGTGTAGCCGGGCACCCGCGCGGGCAGGATGAGCGATTCCCAGGCGGAGGCCGGAATCGGCACGCCGGCGAGCTGTTCCACCACGGCAGCCACGCCGTCGACGCCACGCAGCTCGCCGCTGCCGATGTGCTGCCAGGACGGGAGGAAGCGCCCGAACGCGGCGGTCGAGACCGGCTCGACCTCGTGCCGCGCCGCGGCCAGCGACCGGCGGCGCAGCCGGCGCAACACTTGCGCGTCACACCATTCGGCCCCGGCAGCTCCAGGGGTGAATTCACCCTCCACCACCCGTTTTTCGGCGGCCAGGCGTTGCAGCGCGCCGGCGGCGACCGCGGTGCCCAGCCCGAACCGGGCCGCCACCGCCTCCGTGCCGAACGGTGCGTGCGTGCGGGCGTAGCGGCCCACCAGATCGCCGAGCGGATCGGCTACCGGCTCGATGAACGCCGCAGGCGTGCCGATCGGCAGCGGAACCCCGAGCGCGTCCCGCAACCGGGCCGCGTCCTCCACCGCGACCCACCAGCTGCGACCCGCGAAGGAAACAGCCAGGGCCCGACGCGCGGCTACCAGGCTCTCGAACCAGGCTGCGGGGTCCTCGTCGGAACGTTCGGCGGCCTCGGCGGCGGTCAGGGGTCCGAGCAGGCGCAGCAGATCCGCCAGGCCCTCGGCGTCTCGTGCGTGCCGCTCCGGGGTGAGCCGCTGCAGTTCCCGCTCGGTCTGCTCGATGACCGCGGCGTCGAGCAGTTCGCGCAGCTCGACCCGGCCGAGCAGTTCGGCGAGCAGCCCGGAATCGAGCGAGAGCGCGGCGGCGCGCCGTTCGGCCAAGGGGCTGTCACCGTCGTACATGAACTGCCCGATGTAGTCGAACAGCAGGGCGTTGGCGAACGGGGACGGCGTCGCCGTCTCCACCTCGACCAGCCGGATCTGGCGCCGCCCCACCCGGCCGAGCAGGTCGCGCAGCGACGGCAGATCGTAGACGTCGCGCAGGCATTCGCGCACCGTCTCCAACAGGATCGGGAACTCGGGAAACTTGCGCGCCACGTCGAGCAGCTGGGCCGAGCGCTGCCGCTGCTGCCACAGCGGCGCTCGCTTGCCCGGATCGCGGCGCGGCAGCAGCAACGCGCGCGCGGCGCATTCGCGGAACCGGGAGGCGAACAGCGCCGATCCGCCTACCTGCTCGGTGACGATGTCGTCGATCTCGTCGGACTCGAAGACGAACAGTTCGGCGCCGGGCGGATCGTCGGTGGTGTCGGGCAGCCGCACGACGATGCCGTCGTCGGAAGCGTTCGGCGCGGCGTCGACGCCGAACCGTTCGCGCAGCCGCGCTCCGATGGCCAGCGCCCACGGCGCGTGCACCGGGAGGCCGTAGGGCGAGTGCAGCACCAGCCGCCAGTCGCCGAGTTCGTCGCGGAACCGCTCCACCACCAGCGTGCGGTCGGTGGGCAGGTGCCCGGTCGCGGTGCGCTGCTCGTCCAGCAGGGTGAGCAGATTCGTGGTCGCGTTGTCGTCCAGACCGGCGGAGCCCATGAGCCGTGCGACGCTCTCCGGCATCGGATCGGCGAACTCGCCCCGCGTGCGTCCGACGGCGGGCTCGGCCCCGTCGTGTCGCGGCTGTTCCTGCGCACGAGGCGTTTTCGTCGCGCCGCCGTCGCGTCGCGAGCTTTTCCTCGTGCTCGCCTGCCCGGCCGGTTCGGCGACGCGCTCCCGCGCCACCGTGCGGACGAACTCGCCGAGCGCCGCGCCGAGTTCGGCGGGCCGCCCGAGCCCGTCACCGTGCCAGAACGGCAACCGCCCCGGCTGCCCGAACGCGGGCGTCACCAGTACCCGATCGAAGGTGATCTCCTCGATCCGCCAGCTCGTCGCCCCGAGCGCGAACACGTCGCCGACCCGGGACTCGTAGACCATCTCCTCGTCGAGTTCCCCGACCCGGGACGCCTTCTCACCCACCATGTACACCGCGAACATGCCGCGATCGGGGATCGCTCCGCCGGAGGTCACGGTCAGCCGTTGCGCGCCGGGCCGCCCGGTCAGCGTGCCCGCGTCGCGATCCCAGACCAGACGGGGCCGCAACTCGGCGAACTCGTCGGACGGATACCGCCCGGAGAGCAGGTCCAGCACCGACTCGTAGGCCGAGCGCGGCAGCGCCGCGTAACTCCCGGTGCTGCGCACGACGTCGAACCACCCGTCGACGTCGATCGAATCCAGCGCGCACGCGGCCACGGTCTGCTGCGCCAGGATGTCCAGCGGGTGCGCCGGGATCTGGATCGCCTCGATCTGCCCGGATGTCATCCGCTGCGACGCCACCGCGCAGTGGATGACGTCGGTGCGGTGTTTCGGGAAGATCACCCCGCGCGAGATCTCGCCGACCTGATGCCCGGCCCGCCCGATCCGCTGCAATCCGCTGGCCACCGAGGGCGGCGCCTCCACCTGGACCACCAGGTCGACCGCGCCCATGTCGATGCCGAGTTCCAGGCTGCTGGTCGCGACCACGCAGCGCAGCCGCCCGCTCTTGAGATCGTCTTCGATCAGCGCCCGCTGCTCCTTGCTGACCGACCCGTGGTGCGCTCGCGCCAGCAGGGGTCCGGCGCCGTGGATCACCTCGGTGGACGGGCCGAGCTGGGCGGGCGGCTCGTGCTCGGTCTCCACCGGTTCGCCGAGCCGTGCCGCGTAGGCCTCGTTCAACCGGGCGGTGAGCCGCTCGGCGAGCCTGCGAGAGTTCGCGAAGACGATCGAGGACCGGTGCTCCAGCACCAGTTCGACGATCGCCTCGTCCACGTGCGGCCAGATCGAGCCCGGCTGGTCGGAGTCGCCCGGTTCGGTCATGTCCGCTACCGGCACCCGCACCGACAGGTCGAACGTCTTCGGCGCCGGGGGCGCGACCAAGGTGATCGGCGCGTTGCCGACCAGGAACCGCCCCACTTCCTCCGGTGGCCGCACCGTCGCCGAAAGCCCGATGCGCTGGGCGGGCCGCTCGGTCAGCAGGTCGAGCCGGGCCAGGGACAGCGCCAGGTGCGAACCGCGCTTGGAACCGGCGATCGCGTGCACCTCGTCCACGATCACCGTGCCGACGTCGCGCAGCGTGTCGCGGGCCGCCGAGGTCAGCATGAGGAACAGCGACTCCGGCGTGGTGATCAGGATGTCCGGCGGGGTGCGCAGCATGGACCGCCGATCGGAGGCGCTGGTGTCGCCGGAACGGACGCCGACGGTGATCTCCGGCGGCTCCAGTCCCAGGCGCTTGGCGGTCTGCGTGACGCCGACCAGCGGCGCCCGCAGATTGCGTTCCACGTCCACCGCGAGCGCCTTGAGCGGGGACACGTACAGCACCGAGGTGCCGGCCCGCTCGGGCCGCTGCTCCCGGGTGGCCAGCTGGTCTATCGCCCAGAGGAACGCCGAGAGCGTCTTCCCCGACCCGGTCGGCGCGACGACCAACGTGTGCTCGCCCGCCGCGATCGCCTTCCACGCCCCGAGTTGCGCGGAGGTCGGCGCGGGGAACGCGCCGTCGAACCACTCCTGGGTCGCGCGGGAGAACTGGGCCATGGCTTCAGTGTGCACCCGGACACCGACAAGCACGCCCGTACCGTTTCGCGAGCGAAGCGCGAGCAATCGAACAACGGCCGCCGACGCCGGGCCGTACGCTTCCACAGGTGCAGAAAGTGCTCAGACTCGACCTGGTCAGCCACGGAATGACCGAGGCGATGCGCAAGGCACGCTTCCCGGTGGACGAATCGCTCACCGAGGCGGGCAGGCGGGCGATGGCCGAGTGCGGACCGCTCACGGCCGCGCGGGTGTTCACCGGCCCGGAGCGCCGGACGGTGGAGACCGCAGCGCTGCTGGGTTTGCCGGGCGAGGAGGACAACCGGCTGCGCGACCTGGACGCAGGCGCCTGGCGCGGCGGCGAACTGATGTCGGTACCCCAGGACGAGCTGTACGCCTGGCTCACCGACCCGGCGTTCCGCGGGCACGGCGGCGAATCCGTGCTGGACGTGATCGAACGGACCAGGTTGTGGATGGCCGAGGTGGCCGCGCAGTCGGTGTCCACGATCGCGGTCACCCACCCCGCCGTGGTACGGGCCGCGCTGCTGGTGACGCTGGACGCCCCGCCGAAATCGTTCTGGCGCATAGATATCCCGCCCGGCAGCGTCACCCGCCTGCACTACCGCGGGGAATGGACGCTGCACTTCACCGCCTGATGCCCGAACGCGGGTGGCATGCGGGGCCACCCGTGCTATGGACGCTCCATCGGCAGACCGACGAGAAACGGCCCGGGAGAACATCTCCCGGGCCGCTTCTCGTCCGGGTTCAGCAGTTGGTCGGTGCGGGTTCGCCGCGGAACCTGGCTTCGACGTAGTTCCACGCGTCGGCGAATCCGGCGGCGGCCGCGGTCATGTGCTCGGAGATGTCGACGGTGTGGAACGTCACCGGCGCACCCGCCTTGCAGTACCGGTCGGCGACCTCGGCGACGGGTTGGTAGAAGGTCATCTCGTCGAAGCGGCCCTGCCAGAGGTAGGTAGGCGCGGTGGGCACACCATCGAAGTACCGCAGGCTGTTCTCCCGCAGGACGGCGTGCGCCTCGGGGCTGTCCATGAGGCTCTTGGACGCCGCCATCTGCTCCGCGCTGCGGAAGGCGCCGTGGAAGAGCAGGAACCGGCGGCAGGCGTCATGCGTGAATTCCCGGAACCACAGACCGTTCTCGTTGAGCTGGTCGGAGATCGGCAGCCGGTCCGGGTACTCCCGCTCCAGTCCCATGGCGGCGGCGAAGGCGAGGCCGAATCCGGGGTGCGGCGCGAAGCCGAGCGACATCGCCATTTCCTCCAGGTCGGCGGGGATGCCACCGGCCACGGCGGCGGTGAGCTTCAGCTCCGGCGCGTAGGTGGGCTGCATCGCGGCGGCCCACGAGGTGGCCATGCCGCCGCCGGAGTAACCCGCGATGGCCACGGGGGAGTCGGAGAGACCGAGAGCGGCGACCTTGCGGACGGCCTTCACACTGTCGAGGGTCATCATGCCCGCCAGGCGCGCGGCGCCGTAGGCGGAGGTGGGGCCCAGGTAGTCCGGCAGCGAGATCGCCCATCCGCGTCCGATGGGCAGCATCGCGCCGACCGCATCCTGCAGCTCGCCGTTGAACAGCGAGCGCGACGGATTGCATTGGGTGCCGAGCGAATTGATCAGCGCCTGATAGGAGACCAGCGGCGGATTCTTGACCCCGGCGGGCAGCAGGACCGTCGTGATGCCCATGACGGGCTTGCCCTGCGAATTGGTGGAGCGGAATGCCACCTGCCAGCCTTCGGTCCCGACATAGAGGCCGGTGTCGATCCTGCGGCTGCGCACGACGTCGCCGGGGGCGAGCGCCTCGAGGTCGGGCGGCGCCGTGTAGAAGGCGTCGGGATCGGGGGTGGGATAGAGGGGCTGAGCCGTTGCGGGCAGGCCGAGCAGGCCGAGCGAGAGGACACTCACCAGCAGGACCGCAATCCTGGACGGAACTCTGAACACGGGTTTCCTTCGAAAGTCAGCCGTCACCGACCCACCGCCCCGCGGGCACGCCGCGACGTCGGTGCTTCGGACGGACCGGCACTACGCGAAAAACCGCAGCGAACGTTCGCTGCGGGACAGAGCAGAAGGAACCGCCGCCGGAGCGACCCTGAGTCGATCATGACGGACTGCCGCACCTCCTTCGACTCCGAGACCGCCGGTAGCCGCGAAGGCGGCACCATCCGTGCGAAAGATAGCGCCCCACCGATCGGGGCGTCGCACCAGAAGGCGTGAATCGGACAAATCACAAAGCCCGTGGGCCGCCATTCGACAAGATCACTAAAGGAGGCGGCCTGCCCGGCCGCACATCGAATCGGCCTCTCGCGCGGCTCATGCGAAGCTGAGTACCGTCCGTTCGCCCAGCGGGTGTCGCAGGTCGACGACGACCACGCCGTATTCGCGCTTCTGCTCCGGGTTCGCGCCCTGGCACGGCGGCATGCCGCGATGCAGGCCGCGCAGCAGCCGCACGTTCACCCTATCGGCCGATTCTTCCACGCGCGCGGTGAATCCGATGCTCGGGCAGCCGACCGGGCCCGGGATGTGGATCGCGAGCTTGTTCGTCCCGTCTTCGATGTCGTACTCCGAGAAGGGCATCGCCGACGCGGGCTCCAGGTCGGCGGCATGCGGGACGACGATCATCGTGCCGCCCGCGATTCTCCGGGGACCCGGATCGGCGCGCGTTCCCGCCGCCGCTTCTGCGGTTCGCTCCGGCGTGGAGGGGGCGGCCGGGTCCACGTGCTGCCCGCACGCGGTCAGCATCCCGAACATCGAGGCGGCGACGATCGCCGCGCCCCTCCTCAGCATTGCCATCGTTCCACCTTCACACAGGTGGGCGTGGGGGCGGCGGAGGAAACGCGGGGCGGCACCGGCTCGGCTCGCCGAAGGCGATCGAATGCCTGGACGCTTAAATGTGTTCACCGTCACATGTAGCTGGCACTGTGCTGAGGAAGTGCCCATCTGATGGTCGCAGAATTGCGCAGAATGCTCAGTCGATTCGGTAGAGGTTGTGCGTTCAGATCTTCAGGGACACGATATCGCCAACAAGTGCTCAACGATGCGAGGCCGCCGGACCGGCGCCGAGCGGACGGGTGGATCTGTATGACCGAGCTCGCCGACCGCGATCTGATCGCAGCTCCCTACGACCTTGCCGACCGTTACCGCGTCGGCTCCGGGACCGTTGTCCTCACCGGCGTCCAGGCCATCGCGCGGCAGCTGGTCGAGCAGCACGTGCGTGATCTGCGCGCCGGGCGGCGGGTGGGGACGTTCGTCTCCGGATACCAGGGCAGCCCGCTCGGCGGCGTCGACAAGATGCTGGCCGGCATGCCGGACGTCCTCGCCGAGCACGACATCTCGTTCG
Organism: Nocardia sp. NPDC047654; assembly: GCF_043205035.1. Classification (NCBI taxonomy): domain Bacteria; kingdom Bacillati; phylum Actinomycetota; class Actinomycetes; order Mycobacteriales; family Nocardiaceae; genus Nocardia; species Nocardia sp. NPDC047654. The sequence continues at coordinate 116,133 of NZ_JBIDDF010000018.1, read as the reverse complement.
TACCGGGATTGAACGAGGAACTCGCCGCCACCTCCGTGTGGGGCAGCCAGGCCGATCTGCCCGCGGGCGCCGCGACCCATGACGGCGTCGTCGGTGTCTGGTACGGCAAAGGTCCCGGTCTGGACCGCGCGACCGACGCTCTGCGGCACGCCAACATGTACGGCGCGAATCCGCGCGGTGGCGTCTTGCTGCTGGTCGGCGACGACCCGGCGGCCAAGTCGTCCACCGTGCCCGCGGTGAGCGAGCGCTCGCTGGCGGCGATGAACATCCCCGTGCTGTTCCCGCGCAACGCCCGCGAGATCATCACCATGGGCCTGCACGGGGTGGCGCTGTCGCGCGCCTCGGGCTGCCTGGTGGCGCTGAAGATCGTCGCCGATGTCGCCGACGGCGCCTGGACCGTCGACGGTTCGGTGGGCGACATCGACCTCGTGGTGCCCGAAATCGACTGGGAGGGGAAGCCCTTCCACTACCGGCAGCGTCCGATGGCCGCTCCGGCCGACAGTCTGCTCGCCGAGGCGGATCTCTACGGTCCCCGCTGGGAGCTGGTACGCGCCTACAGCACACGCAACGGACTGGACGTGATCGAGGTCCACCCGTCCCACGCCACGATCGGCATCGCCGCCACCGGGACCACCTTCGACGCGGTCCGTCAAGCGTTGCTCGACCTCGGCGCGGACGACGACGCGCTGTACGCCGCGGGAATCCGGCTGCTGCGCATCGGGATGCCGTACCCGATCGCGCCCGATCGCGTCCGGGAGTTCGCCACCGGGCTCACCCGGCTGGTCGTCGTCGAGGACAAGACGTCCTTCGTCGAGACCCAGATCCGCGACATCCTGTACGGCACCGCGGGCGCGCCCGAGATCGTCGGCAAGCGCGACCACGCGGGTCGCCCGCTGTTCGGCGCCGACGGCGAACTCACCTCCGGGCGCATCGCCGCACCGCTGCGCCGCGTACTCGACGGACACCTCGCGCTGAAACGACCACTGCCGCAGCCGCTGTCGTTGTCGGTGCTGCCCGCCAAGCGCGCCGCCTACTTCTGTAGCGGTTGCCCGCACAACCGTTCAACGGCCGTCCCGGAAGGCTCGCTGGCGGGTGGCGGTATCGGGTGTCACACCTTGGTGACCATGTCCGGCCGGACCGACAGCAAGGTCACCGGGCTGACCCAGATGGGCGGCGAGGGCGCGCAATGGATCGGCCAAGCCCCGTTCACCGACGTGCCGCATCTGTTCCAGAACATCGGTGACGGCACGTATTTCCACTCCGGCCAGCTCGCTGTGCAGGCGTGCGTCGCCGCGGGAGTGAACATCACCTTCAAGCTGCTGCACAACGACGTGGTCGCGATGACCGGCGCGCAGCACGCCGAGGGCGCGCTCACGGTGCCGATGCTCACCCACAAGCTCGCCGTCGAAGGCGCCCGAAGGATCATCGTCTGCGCCGACGAACCCGGGCGTTACCGCAAGCGCGATCTGGCTCCCGGCACCCTGTTGTGGCACCGGGACCGCCTCGACGAGGCGCAGCGCGCGCTGCGCGAGATCCCCGGCGTCACGGTGCTGATCTACGACCAGCACTGCGCTGCCGACGCGCGGAGGCAGCGCAAGCGCGGCGCCCTGCCGGTGCGCCGCACCCGGGTGGTGATCAACGAAGCGGTGTGCGAAGGCTGCGGTGATTGCGGCGTCCAGAGCAATTGCCTGTCGGTGCAGCCGGTGGATACCGAGTTCGGGCGCAAGACCCGAATCGACCAGACCTCCTGCAACACCGACTACAGCTGCCTGAACGGCGATTGCCCTTCGTTCGTCACGGTCGAGCTGCCCGATCCGGCGAAACGGAAGGAGCGCGGCACGAGCAGACGGCCACAGCCGCCGCGGCTGCCGGATCTGCCGCACGAACCGCCGACGACCACGCAGAACGTCTTTCTCGCCGGCATCGGCGGCACCGGCATCGTCACCGTGAACCAGGTGCTGGCGACCGCCGCGATGCGGGCCGGGTACGAGGTGGCGAGCCTGGACCAGATCGGCATGAGCCAGAAGGCCGGACCCGTGGTGTCGCACCTGCGCTTCGCCGTGGACGCGCTGGAGCCCGCCAACCGGCTCGCCCCCGCTTCGGCCGATTGCGTCGTGGCCTTCGACCTGCTGGCCGCCACCGACACCAAGAATTTGGCCTACGGGTGCGCCACGACGACCGTGTCGGTCGCCTCCACCAGCAAGACGCCGACCGGAGACATGGTCTACGACAAGTCGGTCGCCTATCCCGACGAGGCGGCGCTGTTGCGGCGGCTGGAGCAGGTCTCGCGGTCGGTGCGGTCCTTCGACGCGCTGGCCGCCGCGGAGGTTCTCTTCGGCGACACCGCCGCCGCGAACTTCCTGCTGATCGGCGCCGCCTACCAGCTCGGCGGCCTGCGGCTGCCGCGTACCGCGATCGAGGAGGCCATCGAGATCAACGGAGTGGCCGTGGCGGCGAATCTAGCGGCGTTCCGCTGGGGGCGGGTGGCGATCGCACGGCCGGCGGAGTTCGCCGCCGCGGCCACCCGCCGCGCGGCCGAACCGGCCCCGGTGGCGGTACCGGCGGACCTGTTCGAGGGATTGACCGCGACGGGAGAGACCCGGCGCCTGGTCGAGCTGCGGGCCGTGGAATTGATCGGTTTCCAGAGCGTGGCGGTGGCACGCGCCTACGTCCGCACGGTGCAAGGCATCTGGGCGGCCGAGCGCCGGGTGACCGACCGTACCGAGTTCAGCGAGCAGGTGGCGCGCGGACTGTACAAGTTCACCGCGTACAAAGACGAGTACGAGGTGGCACGGCGGCTCACCGACCCGGCCTTCCTGGCTGAGGTCGCCACGCAGGTGCCAGAGGGGGCGAACCTCACCTACCGGCTGCACCCACCGGTGCTGCGCGCGCTGGGACGGAAGAAGAAGATCGGCATGCGGCCGGGCAGTCACTTCGCCCTGCGCTTGCTCGCGAAGGGGAAGCGCCTGCGCGGCACCGCATTCGATCCCTTCGGCTACGCCCACGTGCGCCGGGTGGAACGCGAGCTGCTCGCGCACTACACCGCGATGGTGGCGGATCTGGGGACAGTGCTGGACCCCGCGGGCTACGACCGCGCTGTGCAGGCCGCGGCACTCGCCGACGTGGTGCGCGGGTACGAGGACATCAAGCTCGCCAATGTCGCGCTCTACACCGATCGGCTGCGGGAACTCGGCATAGAGCCGCCGCGCTGCTAGCGGCGCACTGTCCGGCCGACTACCGTTTCGTGCACGGCCGCCGGAGGATTGCGGCGGCTCGGTGCCGCGAGGCTTCGCTGCCGCCGCTATCGGCGGCGGTCGGCACACGGCGCTGCCGCGGTCGACGCCGTCCCACGGCCGGACCTCGGCGTGCCGCCTCACCCCGCGTATCCGGTCACCTTGCCGATCCACGCGATGAAATCCGCAGGGTCCTCATTGCTGCCGTGCCCGGCGTCCCAGTACATCGCGGCGTCGACCTCGTCGCCCAGGTTCTCCAGGCTCGCGGCGAGATTGCCGACGATCGTCAGCGACGCATCGGTGTCCTTGGTGCCGACGCGGATCCACCAGTGCTTCGCTCGGGTGGAATTCCGCTGCCGCAGAAAGAACATGGGATTCATCAAACTGATCTTCTCGGGCAGGTCGCTGTCGAGTTGCGCGCCAGGGTCACCGGTCGCTCGCCGCAGGCTGAACGGGGTGAAGTGCCTGGCCTTGACGGTTCCCGCGCCGAACTCGTTGTTCTCGGGCGAGGACAGGTCGAGGGCGTCGAAGGCGGGCACGCCCTTCTGCCGCGCGCCGACGTGCGCCAGGAAGCCCGGCCAGGTGAATTCGGCGCGATCGCCCGCCCAGGTGATCCAGGTGTTGGCGGCCAGGTAGCTGGAGCGGTCGGCGTCCGGCAGTGCGGTCAAGTACGCGGTCGCCGCCGGTTCGAGATAGGTGCGCGCCAGATAGTCGCCGTAATTGCCGGACGTGAGGGGACCGAACCCGTTGGAGCCCTGCAACCCCAGCGACGCCTGGTAGTCCGTGAACGCCGAGCTCAGCTCTCGCGAGGCCGCGGCGTCGAGCTCGCCGGAGCGCAGCGGGTTGGCGCCCCAATTCCACTCGTAGGCCATGTCGGCGTGTTCGAGATCGGTGACGGGGCAATACGGAGCGGCGGCGAAGACGGCATCGCTCGCGTCCGCCGCGCCGAGTTCGGCGAGATACCGGTCGTACATCCGGCTGTCCCCGGATACGGCGAGCAAGGCGGTCAGCGCGCCGCCCGCGCTGACCCCCGTGGCCACGATCCGGTCGGTGTCTCCCGGCACGCGACCCGCGTTGTGCCGCAGGTACCGGACCGCGGCCTTCAGATCCACGATGGCGGCGGGCGCCACGCCGAAGTAGGTGCCGTCCAGCGCGACCAGGTCGCGGCCGCGCACGCCCGGTTCCACGACGACATAGCCCGCGGTCAGGGCGAGGTCCCGGTTCCTGGCCCGATCACCACCGTTGTCCGGTGGGCGGTTCGTCACCGACGACGACAGATACCCCCCGACGGAGTTGCTCAGAAGGATGGGAGCCTTGCTCGCATCGACGGCTGCTCCGTCGATTTCGGTGGGCACGCTGACGTTAAGGCTTTGATATGCCTTGTCCACCGGCTTCGCCACATAGACGACGCTCTCGTAGAACTGGTATGTGACCTTCTTGTCGCGCTCGAAGGTGGCGACGGTCTTCGTCTCCACCGTGAACGCGCCGAGATCGAAGGCCAACTCGTCCACCGCTTTCGCGCTGCCGTCCAGCACATCGCAGCCGGCGGCGAACATCGGCACGGCGATCGCCGCCGCACACCCCTTGAGCATCGCTCTGCGCTGCACAGCTCTCCTTCGCGTTCGTGGCAGACCACGGGCGTCGCGGACCGCGACGGCGTTGGTGGAACTCTCGACGGAACGAATCACCTGGTGATCGGAAAGACGAGATCGAAGAATATCGGCGTCGAGGCACATTCACGCGAATACATGCCGCTGCGCGCAGCGCTGGGAACAGATTCGGCCATCGAACAGCTACCGCAAGAAAAAAACCCGGCTCAGACGGTGTGAACCATCCGAACCGGGCCTGTAGTAGCGGGGACAGGATTTGAACCTGCGACCTCTGGGTTATGAGCCCAGCGAGCTACCGAGCTGCTCCACCCCGCGTCGGGTAAGGACAACACTACACAGGGTGGTGCGAACAACCCAATCGCCTGGTGGGAGCGGGTGCGGCGAGCGGTTCAGCCGAACTCGATGCCCTGGGCGAGGGGCAGTTCGGTGGAGTAGTTGACGGTGTTGGTGGCTCGGCGCATGTAGGCCTTCCAGGAGTCCGAGCCGGATTCGCGTCCGCCGCCGGTCTGCTTCTCACCGCCGAAGGCGCCGCCGATCTCTGCGCCGGAGGTGCCGATGTTGACATTCGCGATGCCGCAATCGGATCCGTCGGCGGCGAGGAAACGTTCGGCCTCGCGCTGGTCGGTGGTGAAGATCGCGGACGAAAGACCCTGCGGCACTTCGTTGTGCAGGGCGATCGCGCGATCGAAGTCGTCGTAGGTGAGCACGTAGAGGATGGGTGCGAAGGTCTCCTCCCGCACCACCGCGGTCTGGGCGGGCATGCGCACGATAGCGGGCCGCACGTAGTAGGCGTCATCGCCGAATCCATCGACGCGTTCGCCGCCGCACACCAGCTCGCCGCCGTCGGTCACCGCCTTGTCCAGCGCCGCGCGCATTCCGGTGTAGGCCTTGCCGTCGATCAGCGGCCCGACCAGCACCCCCTCGTCGAAGGGGTTGCCGACGGGCAGTTGCCGATATGCCCGCTCCAGCCGGTCCATCAGCGGGCCCGCCACGTCCCGGTGCACGATCAGCCGCCGCAGCGTGGTGCACCGCTGCCCGGCCGTGCCCGCCGCCGCGAACACGATGGCCCGCGCCGCGAGGTCGAGATCGGCGGACGCGGTGACGATCGCGCCGTTGTTGCCGCCCAGCTCCAGCAGGCAGCGCCCGAGCCGCTCGGCCACCCGCGGCGCCACCAACCGGCCCATCCGCACCGACCCGGTGGCGCTCACCAGCGCGACCCGGGCGTCGTCGACGAGCCGGGAGCCTGCCTCGCTCCCGCCCTGGATCAATTGATGGATCTCGGGATCCGCGCCGACCTCGCCGGTCGCGCGCCGGAGCAGGGCGTGACAGGCCAGCGCCGTCAGCGGCGTCGTCTCCGACGGTTTCCAGACCACGGTATCGCCGCAGACCAGTGCGATCGCCGTGTTCCACGCCCAGACCGCGACCGGGAAGTTGAACGCCGAGATCACCCCGACCACGCCGAGCGGATGCCAGGTCTCCATCAACCGGTGGCCGGGACGTTCCGAGGGCATGGTGTGGCCGTACAGCTGCCGGGACAGGCCGACGGCGAATTCGCAGATGTCGATCATCTCCTGCACTTCGCCCGCGGCCTCGGCGGGGATCTTGCCCGCCTCCAGCGTCACCAGCTCGGCCAGGTCGCTCTTGTGTGTGGTGAGCAGCTGCCCCAGCCTGCGTACGACACCGGCCCGGACGGGAGCGGGAACGCCGCGCCAGCCCCGGAAGGCGGTAGCGGCCCGGCCGATGGCGGCATCGACCTCGTCCGGCGAGCTGGACCGCAGGGTGGTCAGCTGTCCTCCGGTGATCGGAGTGCGCGCGGGGAGATCGCCGGGTTCCGCTGGCAGCGCACCGAATCGGCGCAGCGCCGCCTCCGCGCGGGCGGTGAGCTGCCGGGTGGTCTGAACGTCCAATACCTCGGTCATCTGTTGTTCCGCCGTACCTTTCGGCCGCGTCGCGGCGTGTCTGTCCCCTCGAGTGGGAGGATGGAGGTCAGGTTTCGGACACGAGGCGGGCCGCCTGAGTTAGCCTTCGCTGATGGCGGATACACCGGCAAGACCCGTACTCGATGACATCGATCGCCTGCTGATTCGTGAACTGATGGCCGATGGACGGGCCACTCTGTCCAACCTGGCCGAGAAGGCGAGTCTGTCGGTGTCCGCGGTGCAGTCCCGGGTCCGCCGATTAGAGGCGCGCGGTGTGATCCGCGGGTATACCGCACACGTCGATCCCGAAGCGCTCGGTCAACTGCTGTCGGCATTCGTCGCGATCACTCCTCTCGACCCGTCGCAACCCGATGACGCGCCCGCGGTGTTGCAGCACATCCCCGGCATCGAGGCGTGCCACTCGGTGGCCGGGGAGGAAAGCTACATCCTGCTGGTGCGTGTGGCGTCTCCGCGGCACCTCGAGCAATTGCTCCAAGAGATCAGAGCCACCGCCAACGTGCGCACCCGGAGCACCATCATCTTGCAGACATTCTATGACAGGTAGCGATTCTGTGTAATTAATACGGATAGTCATAGAGGTTCCGTAAATTTTTACGTACCCTCAGGGCGTGACCATCGAACTGGAACGCACCCGCCCGGCGGTCACCCCCGCCGCCCGGGTCCATGAGATCTTGTCGGCGAGCATCCTGGCCGACGGCTTCGACCTGGTGCTCGACCTCAACCGTTCCCGTGGCTGCCGCCTCGTCGACGAACGCGACGGCAGCCCCTACCTCGACATGTTCGGTTTCTTCGCCTCCAACGCGCTGGGCATGAACCACCCCGCCCTCGCCGAGGACCCGCAGTTCCTGGCCGAACTCACCGCCGCGGCGGTGAACAAGCCGAGCAACTCCGACATCTACACCGTCGAGATGGCCCGCTTCGTCGAGACGTTCGTGCGGGTGCTCGGCGATCCGCGGCTACCGCACCTGTTCTTCATCGACGGCGGCGCCCTCGCGGTGGAGAACGCCCTCAAGATCGCGTTCGACTGGAAGAGCAGGCACAACGAATCCCAGGGCCGCGCAGCGGAACTCGGCGCCAAGGTGCTGCACCTGACCGGCGCGTTCCACGGCCGCAGCGGGTACACCATGTCGCTCACCAACACCGATCCGGTGAAGACCGCGCGCTTTCCGAAGTTCGACTGGCCGCGCATCAAGTCCCCTTACGTCACCGACGCCTTCGACATCGAGGAGGCCGAGGCGTGCGCGCTCGCGCAGGCGCGTCGGGCATTCCAGGAAAACCCGCACGACATAGCGTGTTTCATCGCCGAGCCGATCCAGGGCGAGGGTGGCGACCGGCATCTGCGCCCGCAGTTCCTGCAAGCCGTGCAGCAGCTGTGTCACGAGCAAAACGCGCTGTTCGTGCTGGACGAGGTGCAGACCGGCGTCGGCATGACCGGAACGGCCTGGGCCTACCAGCAACTCGGCCTGGCGCCGGACGTGGTCGCCTTCGGTAAGCGGACGCAGGTGTGCGGCGTCATGGCGGGTGGCCGCGTGGACGAGGTGCCCGACAACGTGTTCGCGGTCAGCTCCCGGCTCAACTCGACCTGGGGCGGCAACCTCGCCGACATGGTGCGCAGCAGGCGCGTCCTGGAGGTGCTCGAGCGGGACGAACTGATCGAACGGTCCCGGCCGCTGGGGGCGCACCTGCTCGAACGGCTGGGCGCGCTCGCCGCCCGGCACGCCGATGTCAGCGAGCCGCGCGGGCGCGGCCTGATGTGCGCGATCACGCTCTCGTCGTCCCGGCTGCGCGACGAGGTGCTCACCGCGCTGCGCGAGCGGGAGCGGGTGCTGATCCTCGGCACCGGCGAGCGAGGCATCCGGTTCCGTCCTCCGCTGACGGTCACCGGCGCCGAGCTGGACGAGGCCGTCGACGCCATGGACCGGGTCCTTACCGGCCTGGAATAGCCCGCGAACAGGAGGTTCCGGGTATCCCGGTGCGCCCGGTGGGTGCGCCGGAATCCCGGATCCTCCTCCTGGGCTTCGCATCCATGCCGACACCCTCTCCGAAGAGGCGCGGCACTCGAACCGACAGCGGATGTACCGGTGCTGCGCGCCTCGCTCGTGGTCTCCGTTCCGGTGCTGTCCGATCACCCGAATCCTTTGGTGCGCACCCCCTCGGAAAGGTCGGCACGGGCTCGCCATCCGGCCGTCACCCCGACGGACACACCGGCGTGATGCGCTGACCCGGCACCAGCACGCCGGTCGTCGAGTGGTCAGGAGATGACCGGACGCAGGCCCAAACCTCCTTCGACGAAACGGCGGACGGACGTCAGTCCGGCATCAAGGGCCGCTTCGTAGCCCGGGCGTGCCCACCCCGTCACCGCCGCGGTGCCGTCACCCGTCGGCGTCGCCCCGATCTCGGCCACCAGCTCGGCCGTGGTCGGTTCGCAGACCGCCCAGGAGAAATGTGTCTCCTCCGCCCAGCCCGCGCTGCGCCGGGCCACGTAGTCCGGTTCGGTGATGCCGCCCTCGGCCAGGGCAGGTCGGTCATCGATGCGGTCGTCGGCGCGCAAAGCGCGCAGATACCAGGCGCCCGCGTTGATCTCGATCGGCTCCATCAGCGTTCGCCCGTCGCGCCGCGCCGGTAGCCGGCCGAGGCGACCAGCGCGTCCGTGACCACTCCGCCGAATTCCGCGGCGCCGACCGGCCTCGCTGCGACATGATCGGATGGCCGCGCCGCCGTTTTTGCGCGTTTCGCGGTATCCCGTCGGATTTCGGGTAGCTCGGTCATGAGGAAGAGGCTAGCGGGAGGTTCTACGACATGGGCGAGCTGTGGTTCGGCCACTACCGCCTCGATCGGCTGCTAGGCAGCGGCGGCATGGGCGAGGTCTGGCTCGCGCACGACACCACCGCCGACCGTGCCGTCGCGTTGAAGGTACTGACCGCCGCGTACGCGGCGGACCCCAAATTCCGGCAGCGATTCACCAGGGAGGCTCGGCTCGCCGCCCAAGTGCGCGGGCCGCACCTGGTGCCGATCCATTCGTTCGGCGAACTCGACGGCCGCCTGTACATCGATATGGAGTTCATCGAAGGCTCCGACGTGGCCGCGCTGCTGCGGCGGGCGGGGCGGCTGGAACCCGAGCGCGCGATCGAGATCGTCGTGCAGACGGCAGGCGCGCTCGACATCGCCCATCGTGCGGGCCTGGTGCACCGCGACGTGAAGCCGTCCAACATCATGGTGACCCCCGACGGCACCGCCTACCTGATCGACTTCGGCACCGCGCAGCGCAGCGACCAGCCCGCGATCACCGCCACCGGCAATGTGGTGGGCACGCTGGCCTACATGGCGCCGGAGCGGTTCGACGGGTCGGCGGTACCCCAGTCCGATCAGTATTCGCTGGCCTGCGTGCTGTACGAGTGCCTCACCGGGCGAAGGCCGTTCGACGACGGCGACCCGCCGCGCATGTTGCGCGCCCACTTGATGCAAACCCCTCCGCTCGCCTCCGCGCTGAATCCGGCCTTGCCGCCCGCACTGGACGCGGTGATCGCACGCGGCATGGCGAAAGACCCCGCCCTGCGCTGGTCCAGCGCCGGGGAACTGGCCTCGGCCGGATACGCGGCCCTGACGGGCCAGGACGCCACCACGGTCGAACTCGCGTCGTCGGTGCCGACCTTCGTGCTCCCGCCGCCGCGTGGGGTCGTCCGGACCGCCGCCGCGCCCGGAGCGCGAACGTCTTCCGGATCGCGTCTGGCGCTGGTGGCTTTCGCGGCGCTCGTCGCGCTGGTCGCCGGGTCGCTGTGGCTCGGGCGCCCGGACGCGGCCGACGCGGGACCGGCCTCCGCTCCCGCCCCGTCCCCGCAGCAGGAACCGTCCGCGCCGCCGTCGCATGTACCGGCCACGCGGGCGCCGGTACCCATTTCGGCGCCCGTGGTCCTGCCCGGCGCGGGTCAGCCGTGCGACCCGGTGGTGGACGTGCACAGCGTCACCGTGGACGGCCTCGTGCTGACCTGCACTCCGTTGACGGGGGGCCGGTCGAGCTGGCTTCCGGCAGCGCCGGCCGCGGGCGGTGTCGCCGCGGAGAACATCGACGACTCGAACCAGTCCGGACAGCCCGCCTCGGACGACAAGCCCGGCCGGGGCAAGCCCGATCACGCGAATCCGGGCAACGGCAACGGCAACGGCAAGCCCAAGGCCAAGCCGGGTAAGTAGGCGGGCCGTCGCCGGACTGTCGTCGAGCACACAGTGGTGCGCGAGGCGGGGTGCGGTTACGCTCCGAAAGAGGCCACTTCTTCGGTATCGGCACGGTGAGCTGCTGATTTCCGTTGTCCGCGCCGCAGGTGGAGGCCGGGTCGACCAGCTGTCAACGGTGACTGGAGGTTCGCGATGGGGGAGGTGCGATTCGGGGGTTACCGGCTGGAGCGACCGCTCGGCAAGGGGGGCATGGGTCAGGTCTGGCTGGCGTACGACATGGTGGCGGCGCGACGGGTGGCGTTGAAACTCCTGCCCGTCGACCTCGCGTCCGCGCCCGGATACCGCAAGCGGTTCGAGCGTGAAGCCGAAGCCGTGGCGCAGTTGCGCGACCCGCACGTGCCGCGGATCCACCGATTCGGCGAGATCGACGGCAGGCTCTACATCGACATGCAATTCGTCGAGGGCGCCGACCTGGCGGGCAAGCTGGTGGCCGAGGGCCCGATGGCACCGGCCGTCGCGATCGGCGTCATCGGCCACGTCGCCGCCGCGCTCGATGTGGCGCACCGGGCCGGGCTGGTGCACCGCGACGTCAAACCGTCGAACATCGTCGTGCATCCCAGTGGCTTCACCTATCTGATCGACTTCGGCATCGCGCACGGGCTCGGACAGACGGCCGTGACCACCACCGGCATGGCGATCGGCACCCTCGCGTACATGGCCCCGGAACGGTTCAGCGGAAAGGCGGACGGACGCGCCGACGTCTACTCGCTGGCCTGCGTGCTCTACGAATGCCTCACCGGTGCGCGGCTCTACGGCGATACCGATCCCGCGCAGCAGATGCATGCCCACCTGATGGCGCCGCCCCCACGCGCCGGTTCGATGTGCGCCGCCGTCCCCGCCGCGCTGGACGCCGTCATCGCTCGCGGTCTGGCCAAGGAGCCGCGCGAAAGATTCCCGACCGCAGGAGAATTCGCCGCGGCCGCGCGAGCCGCGATCGGCGCGTCCGCTCCGGAGCCGGTAGCCGTGGACTCGAAAGCCGACGCGGCCGCACCGGAATCCGTGGGTTCCGAGCCACTGCGGCGAACGCCTACCCCGACCAAAGTTCTGCCGAACCCGGGCCCTGCGCCGACCCTTGTGGCCACCAAGCTCGACTGGTCGACAGTCGCGCCCAATCCTGAACCGGGTCAACATGTTCCGACTCCCGGCTCGGCACTGCGCGGATACGCCGGTGCGCAGCGCCCGCCCGCATCCGCCAGCTATCCCGTTGCAGGACAGCCGTATCCAGCCCCCGGGCGCGGGTCGTATCCCGCCGGACCTGCCCGGGGCGCACAGCCGGGTTGGCAGGAACGGTTGCTCGCTCGCGTGCTGCCCCCGAAGCCCGGCCCGGTCGCATCGCCGTATCGTGCGCCTGCGCGAAAGGTTTTCCCGGCGGTGCAGCGTCCGGCCCCGCCGGTCGCCCAGCGTCGCCCGGGAGTTCCGGTCCCGCGTCGTCGGCCGCGTCGTCGCCGGAGTCTCCTGTCGAAGATGATCGGCGCGCTGATCGTGGTGTTCCTCGCGCCGTTCGCGTTCGCGGCGGGCTGCTTCGCGTTGATCGCCGCGGGAACCAGAGCCGGTGATTCCGGCGCGCCCGCGCCCACCTTGCCTCCCTCGGCGGTGGCGGTGGAGAACCCCGGGCCACCCGGGGACGACCGCGCATCCGATCCGGCCGCCGTGGCGCCGGCGGGCAGTCCCGTGCGCGACGGCAAATTCGAGTTCGTCGTGACGAACGTCGACACGGGCGTGGCACGAGTCGGATTGCAGCGGGCCACGGGCTCGTTCCTGATCGTCACGCTGGCCGTGCGGAATATCTCCGACGAGACGAAGTGGTTCCTGCCGATGGGCCAACGCCTGCTGGACGCGCAGAACACGCCCTTCGACCACAACGCCACCGCCACCATGTGGCAGAACACCCAGCAGCGCCTCGGCTACTCCTTCGAGCTGCGTCCCGGGCAGTCCGCCACCACCCAGCTCGTATTCGACCTGCCCAGGACGGCGACCCCCGACCACTTGGAGCTGCACGACTTCGTCCTCTCCGGCGGCGTGCGAGTCCACATCGCCTGAACGCCTCCGCGCCTCACCACCGCGCCGCGCCGTTGAGCTGACCCGCGATGAATCACCGATCCCGGATGTTCTACCGTGCGCCCGCCGGAGCGGAAGCGGGTCGAAGTCGGTCAGGCGGCTGGGATGACGGCGGAGAGCGCGCCGAGCACGGCTGTGCGGCCGATTTGCAGGGCCCTGGCGAGCAGTGTGGTGTCGCGGGCGGCGCTGTCCACGTCCGGAGAGCCGACGGGCGGGTGGATCTGGAGCACGGAGTCGCCGAGTTCGGCGAGGGCCCGGTCCTCGAGGTCCTGTTGCCGCGGGCGTTCGAGCCAGGCCCGGTACGCGCCGGGGGCCACGGCGCGCAGATAGCCGCCGCCGATGATCTGGTGCAGGCGCGAGGCGGGCGGGCGCCGTTCGTCCACCCTCCGGGTGCGCAGGACCAAGGCATGGGTGGCGCCCGCGCGGACCGCGGTGCGGATCGGCACGGTCTCGGAGAGGCCGCCGTCGAAGTAGGCCGAGCTACCCAGGGCCACCGGGGGCCCGGCCAGAATGGGCAGGCCCGCCGACGCGCGCAGCGCACGCATGAGCGTCCGCTTGTCGGTGATGTGTGGATGCAGATCGACCGCCTGCCCGGTCCGGATATCGGTGGCGATCGGATGGAAGGTCGTGGAGTTGGCCAGGATCGCGTCGAAATCCATCGGTTCGACGCCGTCGTACACCTGGTGCACGAGATACCGCAGATCGAACGCCGGACGTCCGCGCAGGAGCCGAGCCGGGTCGACGGCGCGGCGCATGATCTCCGGATCGGTCCAGGAGCGCATGCCGGGAATCGCGCGGCCGCACAGCAGCCAGGCACCGTTGATCGCGCCCGCCGACGTGCCGTACACGGCGTCGAATACCCCGGCGAGCCCGAGTTCCTCGAGCGCCGACACCATGCCGCTGGAGTACACGCCCCGGCTGCCGCCGCCCTCTACCACCAGCGCCAGGCGGTGACCGTCGGCGCGGCCGGCCGTTGCGCGCCGCGCGCGGATCACCTCCACGACGGGGGAGAGGCTTGTCGAGCTGGTCACCGCAACACGATACGACACCTCGGTGTGCGTTTCGGGTCCAGCGGAGGCAGCTCGCGTGACTGCGGAGGGACCGCCGCGTGAACAGCGAAGCGGGCGCGGAACCTCGTGGTCCCGCGCCCGCTCCGTGACGTTGTTACTTGATCTCCGCGAGAACCGTGCCCTGCGTGATCGCCGCGCCCGTCTCGACGGACAGACCGGTGACCACACCCGCCTTGTGGGCGTTGACCGGGTTCTCCATCTTCATGGCCTCGAGCACCACGATCAGATCGCCCGCCTCGACCGACTGGCCCTCTTCCACCGCGACCTTGACGACGGTGCCCTGCATCGGAGCGGTGACCGCGTCACCGGAGGCCGCGCCGCCGCCCGCGCCGCCACGCGTGCGCGGCTTGGGCTTCTTGCGGATCACACCGGCGCCGTTGCCCGCCGCACCGGCCGCACCGGCGCCGACGGTGAAGTTGCCCGGCAGCGACACCTCGACCCGGCGGCCGCCGACCTCGACGACGACCTTCTGACGCGGCTGGTCTTCATCCTCGTCGGCCGGGGCGCCCGCACCGGTGAACGGCTCGACGGTGTTGACCCACTCGTTTTCGATCCACTTGGTGTAGACGTCGAACTTCTCGCCGTCACCGATGAACGCCGGGTCCTCGACGATCGCCCGGTGGAACGGGATGACCGTGGCCAGGCCGTCGACCTCGAACTCGGCCAGCGCGCGCCGCGCGCGCTCCAGTGCCTGCGTGCGGTTCTCGCCGGTGACGATCAGCTTGGCCAGCATCGAGTCGAACTGCCCGCCGATCACGCTGCCGGCCACCACGCCGGAGTCCACGCGCACACCGGGGCCCGACGGCTCGGAGTACACGGTCACCGGGCCGGGAGCGGGCAGGAAGCCGCGGCCCGCGTCCTCGCCGTTGATGCGGAACTCGAAGGCGTGGCCGCGCGGCGTCGGGTCCTCGGTGAGCTCCAGCTTCTCGCCGTTGGCGATGCGGAACTGCTGGCGCACCAGGTCGATGCCCGCGGTCTCCTCGGTGACCGGGTGCTCGACCTGCAGCCGGGTGTTCACCTCGAGGAAGGAGACGGTCTCGCCCTGCACCAGGTACTCGACGGTGCCCGCGCCGTAGTAGCCGGCTTCCTTGCAGATGGCCTTGGCCGAGGCGTGGATCTTCGCGCGGACCTCGTCGGACAGGAACGGCGCCGGGGCCTCCTCGACGAGCTTCTGGAAGCGCCGCTGCAACGAGCAGTCGCGGGTGCCCGCGACGATGACGTTGCCGTGCTTGTCGGCGATGACCTGCGCCTCGACGTGGCGGGCCTTGTCCAGGTACTGCTCGACGAAGCACTCACCACGGCCGAAGGCGGCGGTGGCCTCGCGCACGGCCGAGTCGTACAGCTCAGGGATCTCCTCGATGGAGTGCGCGACCTTCATGCCGCGGCCGCCACCACCGAAGGCCGCCTTGATCGCGACCGGCACACCGTACTTCTTCGCGAACTCGACGACCTCGGTCGCGTCCTTGACCGGGTCCTTGGTGCCCGCGGCCATCGGCGCCTTCGCGCGCTCGGCGATGTGCCGCGCGGTGACCTTGTCGCCCAGGTCGCGAATGGACTGCGGGGAGGGGCCGATCCAGATCAACCCGGCGTCGATGACGGCCTGGGCGAAGTCGGCGTTCTCGGAGAGGAAGCCGTAACCGGGGTGGATGGCGTCGGCGCCGGACTTGGCGGCGGCGTCGAGGATCTTGTCGAACACGAGGTACGACTCGGCCGAGGTCTGCCCACCCAGGGCGAAGGCCTCGTCGGCGAGCTTGACGAATGGGGCATCCGCGTCCGGCTCTGCGTAGACCGCGACGCTGCCGATGCCGGCGTCCTTGGCCGCCCGGATCACGCGCACGGCGATCTCGCCTCGGTTAGCTACGAGTACCTTTGTGATCCGCGCGCTGGCATGGCTGGGCACTGAGCCTCCTGTGTGCATTCTTCTGGTCGCTTCGCCGGGGGTGGGGTCGCTGTGCAGCCTCCGCTCCCATAATCGACTTGTTTACGTCTCGGGCGAGTGTAGGCAGTCTGCCAACAGACGCCGAACTCGGCTAGCCCTACTCAACAGTAGGTCGCGGATCACAACGTACGCGGTCGCTGTTTGGGACCGTACCCGACTCACCTGCTCCTGGTGCGCCGAGAACCGCCGCGTGCCGGCACTTCGCCCGGTTCATCCCCCTTGGCGATCGGCATTCGCACCGAGTTTCCCCACTCGGTCCAGGAGCCGTCGTAGTTGCGTACTCCGTCGCGCCCGAGCAGGTAGGTAAGGACGAACCAGCTGTGGCTGGATCGCGCGCCGACTCGACTGTAGACGATCACCTCGTCCTGGCCGGCCGACGCGCGGTAGACCTCCTCGAGTTCGGCGCGCGAGCGGAAACTCCCGTCGGCGGCGAGCGCCTCGGTCCACGGGATGTTCGAGGCGCTGGGAATGTGGCCGCCGCGCATCGCCGCGTCCTCGGGACTGGCCGCGTCGAGCACGCGCGCGCCGGAGTATTCCTCGGCCGAGCGCACGTCGATCACCGGTTTGCCGAGATGGGCGAACACGTCCTCGCGGAACGCGCGGAAGGTGCTGTCGTCCCGGCGCACGGCCGGGTAGGCGCTGCGCACCGGATAGCCGGGTTCGAACGTCGTGTCGCGCCCCTCGGAGATCCAGGCCGCGCGTCCGCCGTCGAGCAGGCGCACGTCCTCGTGCCCGAACAGGGTGAATACCCACGCCGTGTGCGCCGCTTGGATGTTCCCGCGATCCCCGTAGATCACGACTGTGTCGTCACGATCTATCCCTTTGGCGCGCATCAGTTCGGTGAAGCGGGTTCCGTCGATATAGTCGCGCGTGACCGGATCGTTCAGATCGCTTCGCCAATCCAGTTTGGTGGCGCCCGGAACGTGCCCGATGTCGTACAGCAGCGTGTCCTCGTTGGCCTCGATGATCTCGAGTCCCCGTGCGCCTATGTTTGCCGACAGCCACTCCGTGGTTACTAGTCGGTGAGGGTGTGCGTAGGAACCGAGTGAGGGATGAGGGTCCGGAGCGACGGGCACGGTGTTTGGGTCCTTCACGCATGGGTGGACGGCGGTGGCAGCGGTTCGAGGCCTCACAGCGATGGTAGGTGTGAGGCGACAGTGACTCTCGTTTCAGATCACAAATCGGATGAGGGCCGAATAAAGGGCACCTACATCCGATAAAGTCTCCCGGGAGGAGGGGTGAGCTATGTCCGATTCTTGGCCGCGGCGGCGACTGCTCGCGATCCTACGTGGCGCCAGCGAGCCTCTCGACGCCCAGGAACTGGCCAGAATCACCGGACAGCACGTCACCACGGTTCGTTTCCATCTCGATGTGCTCACCAGGGAATCCCTCGTCCGGCAGTTCCAGCAGCCGCCGCGCGGCCGTGGGCGGCCGCGTATCGGATACAGCGCGGTGCAGCGATCGGTGGGTTATCAGGACCTGGCGCAGGTGCTCGCCGATCAGCTCGGCCCGGACGCGCGGCGCAGATCCGAGGCCGCGATCGCGGCGGGCCGCGCCTGGGGCAGCAGACTCGACGTGGGTGACCATCGGGTGGAGTCGCTGGAGGACGCCAAAGACCTCACGATGACGTTGATGTCGGAACTGGGATTCGCGCCCGAGCGCGACCCGTCCTCGGAGACCGAGGGCAAGGTGCTGATCCGTCTGACGGCGTGCCCGCTGCGCGAACTGGCGCGGACGCACTCCGAGGTGGTGTGCGGCGTACACCTCGGCCTGCTCGAAGAGGTGATCGACCGGGGCGGCGCGCACGGGACGATCGACGTGCGGATGCACCCGTTCGTCGAACCGGAGCTGTGCGTGGCCCGGCTCGAACTCATCGCGGCTCAGCGCGCCGAGGCCCAGGAGGCGGCGCCGGTGTCCCCGGGCGGGGACGCCGAGGCGTTCACCGCGCCGTCAGGCCGTGTGGCCCCACAGCTGCGTAACGCTGATCCCAACATCGCCAAGCAGTCGGCGCAGCAGTGGTAGCCCGATGCCGATGACGCTGGACGGGTCGCCATCGATGCGATCGACGAACCAGCCGCCCAGCCCGTCGAGGGTGAACGCACCCGCCACCTCGAGCGGCTCACCGGTCGCGATGTAGGCGTCCAGCTCGTCCGGCTCCGGCTTGGCGAAGTGCACGGTGGTGCTACTGCAATCGACCGCCTCGGCGGTGATCCGGCCATCCCGCATCCGCACCACGCAGTGACCGGTGACCAGATCCGCGCTGCGTCCGGCCATGTCGCCCCACCGCGCGCGAGCGACCTCAGCGGTGTGCGGCTTGCCCTGCAACTCGCCGTCGACGAGCAGCATCGAATCGCAGGCCACCACAACGCAGTCGGCGGCCAGCTCCGGAATGTCCGCGGCCACGGCGGCCGCTTTGGCGCGCGCCAGTTCCACCACGACCGCGCGTGGCGGCGTGTCCTCGGGGAGGGCGGCGGCGACCGCGTCCTCGTCCACGGCGGAGACCCGGACGATCGGGTCGATGCCCGCCGAGCGGAGAACCTCCCGGCGGGCCGGGGACGCGGAAGCCAGGATCAGCCGCGTCACCCGCGCAAGTGGGACAGCTGTGGGAAGGCGTACGGGGAGAACGGCGAAGAGCCGCGATGCATCAGCGTCGGGTGGCCCCACATATCGGGCGGCCCGGCGGGGCCGGAGGGCGCGGCGCTGTTCGCCACGGCGGACAGCACGCACACCAGCGCGGCGAGCTCTTCGTCGCTCGGCGAGCCCTTCACGACACGGAAGAACGGCTCAGCGGTGGCCTCGGCGGATCGCGCTGACGCGTCGGAGCCGGTGGAGGCACCGGTCTCGTCTGCGATCGGGTCGACTGTGAGATCCAGTTCGACGGCGCTCAACACATCTTCTTCTGCCACGGTCGTCACAGTGCCAGGTCCTCTCTTCGCCTCTATCAGCGGACTGATCAGGCTATTCCCGTTTTCCGACTAGCTACGGATGAAGCATTCGTCTTCGGATGCACTCATTGCGTCTCTGCAACAAGCCGGTACACGCCAGAGTAAGTGTTACCGAGGCCGATGCCACCCTTTGTGCGCGGCCTATCGAGCGTATCGCTCGATCACAGTGGGATGTTGCCGTGTTTCTTCGGCGGAAGGGTCACCATCTTGCGTTCGAGCAGTCGCAGCGCGGACACGATCTGGCCGCGCGTATGCGACGGCGGGATCACCGCGTCCACGTATCCGCGCTCGGCGGCGACGTACGGGTTCACGAGCGTGTCCTCGTACTCGTTCTGGAGCTCGAGCCGCAGCGCATCGACGTCTCCGCCCTCTTTGGCGGCCTGCTGCAGCTGCTTGCGGTAGACGAATCCGACGGCGCCGGAAGCGCCCATGACAGCGATCTGGGCGGTCGGCCAGGCGAGGTTCACATCGGCGCCCATGTGCTTGGAACCCATGACGTCGTAGGCGCCGCCGTAGGCCTTGCGGGTGATGATCGTGATTTTGCCCACAGTGGCCTCACCGTAGGCGTAGAGCAGCTTCGCGCCCCGCCGGATGATGCCGTTGTATTCCTGTCCGGTACCGGGCAGGAAGCCGGGCACGTCGACCAGGGTGATGATCGGGATGTTGAACGCGTCGCAGGTGCGCACGAAGCGCGCGGCCTTCTCCGAGGCGTCGATGTCCAGGCAGCCCGCGAACTGGGTGGGCTGGTTGGCCACGATGCCGACGCTGCGGCCGTCGATCCGGCCGAAGCCGACGATGATGTTCATCGCGCGCTCGGCCTGCACCTCGAGGAACTCGTCGTCGTCGAGCAGACGCCGGATCACCTCGTGCATGTCGTAGGGCTGGTTCGGCGAGTCCGGGATGATCGTGTCCAGCTCGAGGTCCTCGTCGGTGAGCGAGTCCTCGATCGCGCCGTCGATCGGGTCGGTGGCCGGGAACCGCGGCGCCTCGGCGCGGTTGTTGCTCGGCAGGTAGGACAGCAGGTCCTTGACGTAGTCCAGGGCGTCCTGTTCGCCGGAGGCGACGTAGTGCGCGACGCCGGACTTGGTCATGTGCGTGTGCGCGCCGCCCAGGTCCTCCATGGTGACGTCCTCACCGGTGACCGTCTTGATGACGTCCGGGCCGGTGACGAACATCTGGCTGGTGCCGTCGACCATCACGACGAAGTCGGTCAGCGCCGGGGAGTACACGTGGCCACCGGCGGCCGGGCCCATGATCAGCGAGATCTGCGGGATCACGCCGGAGGCCTGGATGTTGCGGTGGAAGATCTCGCCGTAGAGACCGAGCGAGACCACGCCCTCCTGGATGCGCGCGCCCGCGCCCTCGTTGATGCCGATCAGCGGGCGGCCGGTCTTCAGCGCCAGATCCATCACCTTGACGATCTTCTCGCCGTAGACCTCGCCGAGGCTACCGCCGAACACCGTCACGTCCTGGCTGAAGATGCAGACGTCGCGGCCGTCGATGGTGCCGTAACCGGTCACCACGCCGTCGCCGAGCGGGCGGTTGTTCTCCAGGCCGAAGTTGACGCTGCGGTGGCGGGCCAGGGCGTCGAGCTCGACGAAGGACCCCTCGTCCAGCAGCGCGAGGATGCGCTCGCGGGCGGTCATCTTGCCCTTCGCGTGCACCTTGTCGACCGCGGCCTCACCCATCGGGTGCTTGGCCTCTTCCAGCCGATTCCGCAGGTCAGCCAGCTTCCCGGCGGTGGTGTGGATATCGGGGGAGCCCGCCGGACCTGATGCGGGCTGCTGCTGGACACTCGTCATGGCATCGGAGTGTAACCAGTACCAGCGTTTACTTTCTAACCAAGACCGGGCTACCGGCGAGTAGAAAACCGCAGCTAGATCAATTTTCCCGGGCAAACTTCCTGGTCGGTAGCAGAGTCCGGAAGGCGGAAAATGAGTATCGCCGATCGGTCCTGCCCACCTAACCTGAGGGCGAGGGATTTCCGAACGGGGGAGGAGCGCGTCATGTGGGAATGGGGTAGAGCTCGCGCGGAGTACGCGGCCGAGACGGCGTGGACCCGGACCACCGAGGAGGCGCCGAAGTACGGCGAGCCCGAGGTGTGGGCCGAGGCGGCCGAAGGCGAGCGGGAGGACGGCGACGGGATGGGCGCGGCGGCGCGCGACCCGATCGTCTCCTCGTATGACCTGGTCGGGTAGCGCCCGGCACGACGAGTAGCCTGCCGGTGTGCAGAGGCCACCGTTGGATGCAGAGCAGTTGCGGCGCAGTGCCGTCGAGTCGCCCGAGCTGTCGTTCTTCACGCGGATCGATGTGGTCGAGTCGACCGGGTCCACGAACGCGGATCTGATCGCGCGGGCGGCCGATCCGGCCGCCGACCGCGTGGTTCTGCTGGCGGAGACCCAGGTGCAGGGTCGCGGCAGGCACGCGCGCACCTGGGTCAGCCCGCCGCGAGCGCAGCTGGCGATGTCGCTGCTGGTGCGGTTGCCCGGGATCGGCCCGGCCTCGCTCGCCTGGCTGGCGCTGCTGACCGGCGTGGCCGTGGTCGACGCGCTGCGGGCCTCGGCGAACGTGCCCGCGGAACTCAAATGGCCCAACGACGTGCTGATCGAGGGCCGCAAGGTGGCGGGCATCCTGGCCGAGGTCGCGGCGAGCGCGGAGGGCGGCGCGCCCGCCGTGGTGATCGGGCTCGGACTCAACGTGAGCCTGACCGATGAGGAACTGCCGGTGCCGCACGCCACCTCGCTCACCATCGCCGGCGCGCGGCAGACCGATCGCACGGTGCTCGTGCGATCCCTGCTGATCGAGTTCGCCCGCCGCTTCACCGCGTGGCGCGACGCGGACTGGGCGATCGACGAACTGGCCGCCGCCTACCGCGAGCGGTGCGCCACGATCGGCGCCGAGGTCCGTGCCGAGCTGCCCGGGGACCGGACGCTGACCGGCGTCGCCGAGGGCGTCGACGAGTACGGCCGCCTGCTCATCGGCGGGCAAGCGGTATCCGCCGGCGACGTCACGCATCTGCGCGCCCAGTACTGAGCGCCGGACCGCCCGGCGGCGCGGCGGGCGCCGCGCCGCCGGCAACGCGCGGCGGCGTGCCTCAGACGCGCTGGGCGACGCCGCGCGAGGCATCCCGGGCGAGGGCGCGATCGCGCTGCTCCTCGAACTTGATCACGTCCTTGCTCAGCTTCTCCAGGAACGCGCCGAGTTCGTCGCGCGCCTGCTCGCCGCGCGGCCCGTAATCGGAGCGCTCGAAGACGTTCCACTGCTTGAGCACCGGCTGGAGCACCTCCTCCAGATGCTGGCGCAGATCGTAGATGCCGTGCTTGGCCATCAGCACGCCGTAGCGGCGGAAGTTGGGCATCCCGGCGCCGGGCATCAGGAAATTCCGCACGATCCTGGTGATCGCGGGCAGCGCTTGGTCGGGAACCAGGTCCAGCGCCGCGCCGCACAGCGAGCGGTAGAAGATCATGTGCAGGTTCTCGTCGGCGGAGATGCGCTGGAGCAGGCGGTCGGCCACGGCGTCGTTGCACGCCTTGCCCGTATTGCGGTGGGACACACGGGTGGCCAGTTCCTGGAAGGTGACGTACGCGACGCTCGCCAGGAATCCGCCCCACCCTTCCGGTGACTGGACGCCGTTGCTCATGTGGATCATCCGGGCCTCTTCCAGGGCGACCGGATCGACCGCGCGGGTGACGACCAAGTAGTCCCGAATGGCGATGCCATGGCGATTCTCCTCGGCGGTCCACCGGTCGACCCAGGTTCCCCACGGACCGTCCTCGGAGAAGTTCTGCGCGATCTCCCGGTGATAGGAGGGCAAATTGTCCTCGGTGAGCAGATTGGTGATCATGGCGACCCGGGCGACCTCGCTGAGGTGCGATTGCTCCGGTTCCCAGTCGACGCCGCCCAGTGCGGCGAAATTACGGCCCTGGCTCCACGGCACGTAATCGTGGGGGTTCCAGTCCTTCGCCATGGACAGGTGCCGATTGACATTCTCTTCGGCGATGGGCTCGAGTTCGGCCAGGATTTGCAGCGGGGTCAGGTCTTTGGTCACGCGTTCCTCCACGGTCGGAATCGACGATGATGGTGAGCCGGGCGTTGCGCGATACAGAGAGCCACTGCGCGGAATAGTCACACGCAGGGTGCCGATTGTGCAGCATGACGCGCTGCGGTGTCAGCCGTTCCGGCATCTTCAGGCGGTAGTGTTCCTGACATGGGTTATCCGGAGGATGTGCTGGCGCCCGAGGAACAGCTGCTGCTGCATCGCCACCCGCATTGGAAAATGCTCTTCTGGCCGATCGTGACGCTCATCGTGGCCACCGCGCTCGCCGGTTTCGCAGGGGGACTCGTCTCGCAGAAGGCCACGGGCACCACCGCGTCGGCGCTGCTCGTCACGGTGCTCGTGGTGTATCTGGCCATCCTGCTATGGCGTTGTGCCGCACCGGTTATCCGATGGAAGTCGACGCATTTCATCATCACCGATCGGCGGGTGCTGGTGCGGCAGGGCGTGCTCACCCACAGTGGCATCGACATCCCGATGAGCCGGATCTCCAGCGTGCAATTCCGGCACGGACTCTTCGATCGGCTGCTCGGCACCGGGACGCTGATCATCGAGTCGTCCTCCTCGGAGCCGCTGGAATACGACGACATCCCGTCGGTCCAGCAGGTACACGCGCTGCTGTACCACCAGGTGTTCGAGGTCGAACGCCATCGCGACGGCCGCGACGAGCGCCGGGACGACCGTCGCAGCTACCGGTGAGCCCGTAACCTGGGCGTATGACCGCTGTACTGCTGGCAGAGGACGACGACGCCATCGCGGCCCCGCTGTCACGCGCGCTCGGCCGTGAGGGCTACTCGGTGACCGTCGAGAGTTTCGGCCCGGCCGTGCTGCAAAGAGCCCTGGAAGGCGGCCATGACCTGCTCATCCTCGATCTCGGCCTGCCCGGCATGGACGGGCTGGAGGTATGCCGTCAGGTGCGCGCTCGCGGCGCGGATCTGGCGGTGCTGATGCTCACCGCGCGCACCGACGAGGTGGATTTCGTGGTGGGGCTGGACGCGGGCGCCGACGACTACGTCGGCAAGCCGTTCCGCCTCGCCGAGCTGCTGGCCCGGGTGCGAGCGTTGTTGCGGCGCAGCGGAATCGGCGACGACACGGTCGAGGTCGGGGGGATCCGCCTGGAGCCCGCGGCGCGGCGAGTGCTGGTCAACGGAGTCGAAATCGGTTTGGCCAACAAGGAATACGAGTTGCTCAAGGTGCTGATCGACCGGGCGGGTCAGGTGGTGGCGCGCGAGACCATCCTGCGCGAGGTGTGGGGCGACGCGGAGCTGCGCGGTTCCAAGACGTTGGACATGCACATGTCCTGGTTGCGCCGCAAGATCGGCGACGAGGGCCCCATGGCCGAACGGCGCATCGTCACCGTGCGCGGGGTCGGCTTCCGGCTGAACACCGACTGACGTGCGCCGCCGGATCCTGCGTTCCATGCTCACCGTGCTGACCCTCACCACGGTGGTGCTCGGCGTGCCGCTGATCTACACGGCGTGGCTGTGGGTCGAGGACATCACGCGCAACGACCTGCAGAACCGGCTGGACCGGATCGCCGCGGAGATCATCGCGCAGGAGCGCGACGGCACGGTGCCCGGCGAGCTGGACATCCGGTCGGTGGCGCCGCTGGTGCCGGAGAACGGGAAGCTCACCATCGTGTACCCGTCGCAGCAGGACAACGCCTCCCGGCGCGACATCGGTGTGACCCAGGTGCCCGACCCGCTGGTCGAGTCGCTGTCCATGGGCAAGTCCGCGTCGCTGCGCCTGGAGGTGCCCTCGGCGCCGATGCACGCCATGCAGCGCCAGGCGGTCGCGGTGGTCGCGCTGGCGGTGCTCGCCTCGCTCGGCGCGGCGGTCTCGGTCGCGGTGGTCACCGCGCGGCGGGTCGCCGATCCGCTGCGGGACGTCGCGGCGCGCGCGGCGCGGCTGGCGATGGGCGATTTCCGCCCCGATCCGCGCAGGCACGGCATCGCGGAACTGGACCGCGTCTCCGACGTGCTCGATTCGGCGACCGTGGAGATCGCCGGACGGCTCCAGCGCGAACACGCCCTGGTGGCGGATGTCTCACATCAGCTGCGCAGCAGGCTTACCGCAGTGCGGCTGCGCCTCGACGAGCTGTCCGCCCATCCCGATCCGGAGGTGGTGCACGAGGCCGAGGAGGCGATGGCGCAGGTCGACCGCCTCACCGACGCGATCGACGATCTGGTCCGCGCCTCCCGGGACGAGGACGCGGCCGATCGCGATCCGGTGCCGGTGATGGACGAGTTGCGCGGTGTGGTCGCCGAATGGACCCACCCGTTCACCGAGACGGGCCGGACGCTGACGCTCACCGGCGACGAGTCGCTGCGCGCCCCGATCACGGGTTCGCGGCTGCGCGAGGCGGTCGCGGTGCTGGTGGACAACGCGCTCATGCACGGCGGTGGGACCTGCACGGTGTCGGTGCGCTCGGTGCGGCCGGGGGTCGGCCGTGAGCCGCTGGTGTGCGTCGAGGTCGCGGACGAGGGGCACGGCGTTCGCGACGAGCTGGCTCCGCACATCTTCGACCGGGGCTTCTCCGCGGGCGGTTCCACCGGAGTCGGCCTCGCGCTGGCGCGGGCGTTGGTCGAGGCGGACGGCGGACGCTTGGAATTGCAACGGCGCAGGCCCGCGCTGTTCGCGGTGTTCCTCGGGGCCTCGAAGGCCCGTCCGGCCAACGCGGTGGTGGCCGAGCCGCGCTGACTCAGCCGCGGCCGAGTTCCTCTTCCACGAGGTCCACGAACTCCGCTTCGAGCTCTTCCATCTCGTCCGGGAAGACCCAGCGGCGCATCGACCAGAAACGGAAGGCCATCTGTAGCAGGTTGCCGATGATGAAGGCGCTGATGAAGTCGGCGATGTTCTCGACCGTGAAGCTCACGTTGGGCTGGCGCAGGTCGAAGACGTAGCTGGAGATCCACAGCGGGGTGAAGGCCAGGACCACGCCGACGCCGCTGACGGCGAAGAACAGCAGCGCTTCGTGATGGCGTTCGCGCCCGCCGCGATTCTTGAACGACCATTCCCGGTTCAGGATGTAGGACGCGATCACGGCGATGACGCCGGAAATGATCTTGGCCGTGACCGGTTTCTCCGCGAGTACCGTCCACTTGAGTCCGTAGAAGATGCCGCTGTCGATCACGAACGTGGTCGCCCCGACGATCGCGAATTTGATCAACTCCCGATGCCGGTACGCGATATCTTGCACCGGCTTGGGAAGGACGCTGACCACGTCGTCGACGAATGACACAAGACCGGAGTGTACCGGTACCGACCATTCGAGCCGGACATGACAATATTGTCCGACGTGAGCGCACGTTCCTTCGATCCATCGGCAATGCCCACCGTCACTATGATCGGTGGCGGACAGCTGGCGCGCATGACGCATCAGGCGGCGATCGCGCTGGGCCAGCGGCTGCGCGTACTCGCCGAGAACCCCGAGGACCCGGCCGCCCAGGTGAGTCCTGAGGTGGTGCTCGGCAGCCACACCGACCTGGGCGCGCTGCGCAAGGCGGCGGTCGGGTCGCACGCGCTGACCTTCGACCACGAGCACGTGCCGACCGAGCACCTGGAGGCGCTGGTCGCCGAGGGCGTCAACGTGCAGCCGCCGCCGCAGGCGCTGGTCTACGCGCAGGACAAGCTGGCGATGCGCACCAAGCTGAGCGGGCTCGGGCTGCCCGTGCCCGCGTTCACGCCGGTGACCTCGGTCGCCGACGCGGTGCGCTTCGGCGACGAGCACGGCTGGCGGATCGTGCTGAAGGCGGTGCGCGGCGGTTACGACGGACGCGGCGTGTGGATGCCCGAGTCCGCCGACGAGGCCGCGGCGATCGTCACCGACCAGCTCGCTTACGGCGTCCAGCTGCTGGCGGAGGCGAGGATCGACCTGAAGCGCGAGCTGTCGGCGATGGTGGCCCGTTCGCCGTTCGGGCAGGCGGCGACCTGGCCGGTGGTGGAGACCGTGCAGCGCAAGGGTCAGTGCGCGGTCGTCGTCGCGCCCGCGCCCGACCTGCCGGAGGACACGGCCGCCGCGGCGGAGACGATGGCGTTGAACCTCGCGAAGGAACTCGGCGTCGTCGGCGTCATGGCGGTGGAGCTGTTCGAGACCGCCGACGGCAACCTGCTGGTGAACGAGCTGGCCATGCGTCCGCACAACTCCGGGCACTGGGGGATGGACGGCGCCCGCACCGGGCAGTTCGAACAGCATCTGCGCGCTGTGCTCGACTACCCGCTCGGCGACACCGCGCCGCTGGCGCCGGTGACCGTGATGGCCAACATCCTCGGCGCGCCGCAGGCCCCGGAGATGTCGATGGACGAGCGGCTGCACCACCTGTTCGCGCGGCTCCCTGAGGCGAAGGTGCACCTGTACGGGAAGGGCGAGCGTCCCGACCGCAAGATCGGGCACGTCAACATCCTCGGCGACGACGTGGCCGAGGTTCGGGAGAAGGCCGAGCGGGCGGCGCACTGGATGTCGCACGCGATCTGGACCGACGGATGGGATCCGCATGAGTGAAGAAGTGGCCATCGGCCCGGCTGTCGGCCTGATCATGGGCAGCGACTCCGACTGGCCGACGATGGAGGCCGCCGCGGAGGCGTTGGCCGAATTCGGGATCCGCTTCGAGGTGGGCGTCGTCTCGGCGCACCGCACTCCGCAGCGCATGCTCGACTACGCGCGTGACGCGGCGAGTCGCGGGTTGAAGGTCATCATCGCCGGTGCGGGCGGCGCGGCCCACCTGCCCGGCATGGTCGCCTCCGCCACACCGCTACCGGTGATCGGCGTGCCGGTCCCGCTCAAGTACCTCGACGGCATGGACTCGCTGCTGTCCATCGTCCAGATGCCCGCGGGCGTGCCCGTCGCCACCGTCTCCATCGGCGGCGCCCGCAACGCCGGCCTGCTCGCCGCCCGCATCCTCGCCGCCCACGACCCGGCCCTGCGCACCCGCATGGAACAGTTCCAGGCCGGACTCGAGCAGATGGTGCGGGAGAAGGACGACGCCCTGCGCACGAAGCTCTTGGGCTGACACGGCCTGCTCGCCTGGTTCGAGCAGGCCGGCTGGGCGGGTGCGCCTCGGTCACCGGGCGGGAGACGACCGAGGGCGCAGGGCCGCGACACGTTCAACGTGTGTGCCACCTGCTGCGTGGTGAGTTCGACGGACGAGGGCACCGCGGCAAATGGCGGAATCTCCGGCGCGGAGAACTGGGGGTTTCGGTTGCTGACTACGGTGTGAGGTCGTGACTACAGGGGATATCGCTCGGATGCGGGGAGGCGACGACACCGCGCATTTTCGGCTCACGGTGGTGGATCAGGCGCTGCGGTTGTTCGCCGAGAAGGGGTACGAGGCGACGACGGTCGATGAGATCGCCGAGGCGGCGGGGATCTCGCGGCGCACGTTCTTCCGGCAGTTCCGGTCCAAGGAGGACGTGATCTTCGCCGATCACGAGTCTCAGCTGGCGCAGGCCGAGCAGTTCCTGTCCGCGTCGCGCGAGGACCCGTGGGAGGCGGTCTGCGCGGCGGTGGTGCAGGTGTTCGAGCGCTTCACGCAGTGGCGGGAGATCGCGGCGCGGCGGTATCAGGTGGTGCGCCGGGTGCCCGCGCTGCGGGAGCGCGAGATCGTCACGGTGTTCCGCTACGAACGGTTGTTCACCGACTACCTGCGCGAGCGGCTGCCCGATGTCCCCGATCTGGCGCGGGTGCAGTTCGCCGCCGCCGTGACGGCGACGCACAACTACCTGCTGCGCCGGATGGTGCGCGGCGAGTCGGACGCGGGCGCCGCAGACCTGCGCTTGGAGCTGGCCGCGATCCCGCGCGGCGCGGGGCGTGCGGTGAACCCCGACGAGCTGGTCGTCGCCGTGTTCCCGCGCGATGCCGCGCCCCGGCAGATAGCGGATCTGCTGGTTCGCAAGCTCGGCACCCTGTGAGGTGGCGCTGAGTGCGACCAATCTGACACTGAGTGCCACATCATCTTCCCATGTGATACGCGTCCATATGGGTATACTCGACTCATATGTGGCACTGAGTGCCGACGCGTTGCTTTCTCGGCGGAAAGCGGCGATCACCACCGACGACCAGGAGTGAAGCCCGATGGCGGGAAACCCCGATTTCGACCTGTTCAAGCTCGAGGACTTCCACGATGAGCTGCGCGCCGCGATCCGCGCTCTCGCCGAGAAGGAGATCGCCCCGCACGCCAAGGACGTCGACGGCAACTCCCGCTTCCCGGAGGAGGCGCTGACCGCGCTGAACGCCTCCGGCTTCAACGCCGTGCACGTGCCAGAGGCCTACGGCGGCCAAGGCGCCGACTCGGTGGCCACCTGCATCGTGATCGAAGAGGTAGCGCGCGTCTGCGGCTCCTCCTCGCTGATCCCCGCGGTGAACAAGCTCGGCACCATGGGCCTGATCCTGAACGGCTCCGAGCAGCTGAAGCACAAGGTGCTGCCGGACATCGTCAACGGCGAGATGGCCTCCTACGCGCTGTCGGAGC
The DNA here is from genome assembly GCF_043205035.1 of Nocardia sp. NPDC047654. Taxonomy (NCBI): domain Bacteria; kingdom Bacillati; phylum Actinomycetota; class Actinomycetes; order Mycobacteriales; family Nocardiaceae; genus Nocardia; species Nocardia sp. NPDC047654. Next base: position 86,587 of record NZ_JBIDDF010000018.1, on the reverse strand, counting down.
GCGAGGCGGGCTCCGACGCGGCAGGCATGCGCACCCGGGCCAAGCAGGAGGGTGACGACTGGATCATCAACGGCTCCAAGTGCTGGATCACCAACGGCGGCAAGTCCTCCTGGTACACCGTGATGGCGGTGACCGACGCGGAGAAGGGCGCGAACGGCATCTCGGCCTTCCTGGTGCACAAGGACGACGAGGGCTTCGTGGTCGGCCCGCTGGAGCACAAGCTGGGCATCAAGGGCTCGCCCACCGCCGAGCTGTACTTCGAGAACTGCCGCGTGCCGGGTGACCGCATCGTCGGCGAGCCGGGTACCGGCTTCAAGACCGCGCTGCAAACGCTCGACCACACCCGCCCCACCATCGGCGCGCAGGCCGTCGGCCTGGCCCAGGGAGCGCTGGACGCGGCCATCGCCTACACCAAGGACCGCAAGCAGTTCGGCAAGTCGATCGCCGACTTCCAGAACACCCAGTTCATGCTCGCCGACATGGCGATGAAGATCGAGGCCGCCCGCCTCATGGTCTACACCTCGGCCGCACGCGCCGAGCGCGGCGAGCAGAACCTCGGCTTCATCTCCGCCGCCGCCAAGTGCTTCGCCTCCGACGTCGCCATGGAGGTCACCACCAACGCCGTCCAGCTGTTCGGCGGCGCGGGCTACACCACCGACTTCCCGGTGGAGCGCATGATGCGTGACGCGAAGATCACCCAGATCTACGAGGGCACCAACCAGATCCAGCGTCTGGTGATGTCGCGCGCGCTGCTGAAGTGATGTTTCGGTAGATCACGTGACGTTCGGGCGGTCCTGGAACGCATCTCAGGCCCTCGTCAGGCCGTCGGTGCCCAGGTCGCCCGAATACCACGTCCGTTGACCGTTGGATTGTTCCGACGCGGGAATCGCCGTGTCGCGCGCTCGATAGCGCGCTACGGCCCCTGACGACCACCTGTCGCCGGCCGTCGCCGTCGCTCAGACTCTGTTCCTCTGCGTTACCCGCACAGATGGCCTCGACCACCCGAGTGCGGAGGAGGGACGTTCGGGGTGTCCGGGCAGATAGTTCACGACCATGTCGAAACATCAGCGGGTCTCACGCGTGCTGCCTAGTCGTCGAAACGAGTGACAGTGATGCTGTCGAGTGACTGTCTCGCGTGGCCGGACTTCAGCCGACTTCGGCGAAGAACCGCCGGATGTCGCCGACGAGCAGTTCAGGTGCCTCGTGCGCGGCGAAGTGGCCTGCGGCATCGTTCGGACCGCCGATCGCCGAGCCCGCGTCGTAGGAGTTCCAGCTGACGATGTTGCTGTGGTCCCGCTCGGCGAACCGGCGGATCGACTGGAAATCGCCCTTGAACATGGCGAGTGCGGTGGGGGTCGTGGTCGCGCCGGTCGGGCGGTCGGTGCTGTGCGCCTCCTCGTAGTAGTACCGGACCGAGGAGGCGGCGGTGCCGGTCAGCCAGTAGAGGGCAACGTTGCCGATGATGAAATCGGCGTCCAGACTCTCACCGAAAAGTTGTGCGTTCCAGCCCAGTAGGCCGATCGGCGAATCGGAGAGCGCGTAGGCCAGCGTCTGCGGCTGCTGGCTGCACAGGATGTTGAAGGCCATTTTGTTGTCCTGGAACCACTTCAGGTGTTCGAGTGCCGCCAGATCCTCCGCCGAGAGGTCGACGAACTCGGCCGGGTCGCCGGACGGGAACGAAAACAGCTGTGTCACATGGACACCCACTACCCGGTCCGGCGCCAGGCGGCCGATCTCCGGGGAGACCATCGAGCCGCCGTCGTTGCCGATCGCACCGAAGCGCTGGTAGCCGAGCCGATCCATCAGCTCGATCCAGGCCTTGGCGACGCGCCGCATGGTCCAGCCGGTGCTGTGCGTCGGGCCGGAGAAACCCATGCCGGGCAGCGCCGGAATCACCAGGTGGAAGGCGGGATCCTCAGCGGACTCCGGCGCGGTCAGCGACTCGATGACGTCGAGGAACTCGAGCACCGAGCCGGGCCAGCCGTGGGTCAGGACCACCGGCAGCGCGTCCGCCCGAGCTGACCGGATGTGCAGAAAGTAGATGTTCTCGCCATCGATCTCAGTGGTGAACTGCGGGTAGGCGTTGAGCTTCGCCTCGAGCGTCCGCCAGTCGAAGGTCTCCAGCCAGTACTGTGCCAGACCGCGCACCCGATCCTCGGGCACCCCATAGGAGTCGCCGACGCCGGGCAGTTCGCTCGGCCACAGGGAGCGGCGCAGACGGTCGGCCAGATCGTCGAGTTCGGCCTGCGGAATGTCGACCTGGAAGGGCTTAATGGTGCTCACGGCGATCTCCTTTGGGAACGGAATGCTTTGTTCTGGTCGAACAGTAGCAGAACGGATCATTCCGTTTCAACCCTGGTGTCGGGCTGTCGACCCGCCCACTGACGTCTATCCGCCGCACTCCGCGACGGTGGCGAAGACGACCCCCGGTGCCCAGCCTGGCGGGCCCGCATCGACAGCCCGACCGACAGGTGCGTTTTACCGTCCCGGGGCGGGCTGAGGAACGCGACGTCTCGCGGGCGGTGATGATCGAGGTCGCTTTCCTCGGACAAGGTCATATCGGCGTGCGGGACTCGCAATTGGCGGTGGAAGGACCGCGAAGATGTCCGCGCAACAGGTTGTCGCCGGTCGGCTCACTCGCGCAGGAGCCGAAGCGGTGGAGGTCGAGGCCGACCACGTCGCCTTCGCTTGACCACGGTGACTGCTGGTGGCCTCCCCGCTGGCAAGCTGGCGCCCCACCCGGTAGCTCCGCGAGTGGCACATGGCTGCGGCGAAACGCGAGTAGACCTCCCGCTCATGTGCCACTCACGGACGCATGGCTGTGTGGGGGGTGACCAGGGCGGCGAAGCCGTCGAGGTGACGTGCGAGGCCGTATTCGAAGAGGTCGGTCAGGTTCGATGACTCCGGAATCGTTGCCAGGAGGGGGAATCGGCCGCTGGCGAGGAGATCGTGTGCTCGTGTCCGGAGTGCGATCGTCCAGTGGGTGAGGGTCATGCCGGTGTTCTGTTCGGCTTCGGATTCTTCCGCCATCGACCGGGCGAGGGTGAGGACCAGTGCGTGCAGGGTGAGCGCTTCGTACAGGCGGGTGGTCATGGAAAGGCCGAGGCCGTCGAGGGCGCGTAGTGTCCACTCGGTTTGCGCCATCATGTTGGGTGCGAGCAGAGGACGGGTGAACGAGACGACCTCGGGCAGCCACAGGTGCTGCTGGCACAGTCGCCATTGACCGCGGGCGATCAGTTCGAGTTTGGCGCGCCAGCCGTCCGGCCCCGGCTCGGGTAGTTCGAGTTCGCCGAAGGCCGTGTCGGCCATCTGCGTCAGCAGTTCGTCCTTGCTGTCCACGTACCGGTACAGCGACATCGGGCCCACGCCGAGTTCGGCCGCGAGTCGTCGCATCGACACCGCGTCCAGTCCTTCGGCGTCGGCGGTCCTGATGGCCCGGCGGACGATGTGGTTCCGGTTCAGCGTCTGACCGGGAAGGCCGGACGGCCGCAGCGCCGATGGAGCGGCGGGGCGGGACGCCATCGGGGCGGCCGGCTTGCGGGCGCTGACCACCGTGCCGGAACCGACTCGCGCTTCGACCAGTCCCTCTTCGCGGAGGGTCGCCGTCACCTTGGTCGCGGTCGCGACCGCGACGCCCCATCGCTGGGCGATCTGCCGGATGGACGGCACCCGATCGCCGGGGCGTAAGTCGCCGGACACGATCCGCGCGCGGATCTCCGCGACGATCGTCCGGTACGGCGGATCCGGCCGTTGCGCGGATGACGACATGAGCTACTCCGATCCATCGTGTCAGGTCACTGTCGACCATAGTGCACTAGTTCGATCGCGAACGTCCTAGTGGACTTATTTTGTTGCCGTATAGCGTATTTCGTGCGGTACGAGCTACGGTGACAAGCGGATCCGATACGGCGTACGCAGCTGGTGCGGCGGGATCGTGGCCGTGCACCAGCCGCCGCCACTTCGTCGGCAGGACACTCCGAACAGGGAGCACGTATGAAGAATCGAAGCGTCCTCATCTCCGGGGCCGGGATCGCCGGGTCCACCCTGGCGTACTGGCTGCACAAGTACGGCTTCCAGCCGACGGTGGTGGAGCGCGCGGCGGCACCTCGCAGCGGTGGCCACGCAGTCGACATCCGCGGTGCCGCCCGACAGGTGGCCGAGCGGACCGGCATCGTCGCCCGAGTCCGGCAGGCGCACACCGGAGCGCGCGGATTGGCGTTCGTCGATCGCGAGGGCAAGCGCGTCGCGACGATGGGTACCGACGTCTTCGGGCACTCGGGCGGCCCCGTGGCCGAGATGGCCGTTCTCCGTACCGATCTGGCCCGGATCCTCTACGACGCGACCCGTGACGACGTCGAATACGTCTTCGGTGACTCGATCACCGCGGTCGGCCAGGACGAGGACGGCGTGCGCGTCGACTTCGAGAAAGGCGGGTCCAGGCGATTCGACCTGCTGGTCGGCGCGGACGGGGTGCACTCCACTGTCCGCGGTCTGGTCTTCGGCCCGGAGCAGCGCTACATCCGCGATCTCGGCTGCTACATCGCTCTGTTCAGTACCACCACGGCGCTCGAGCACGACGGTTGGCAGCTGATGTACACCATGCCCGGCGGAAACGGCCGACCCGGCCGGACAGCCGGGCTGTACCCGAGACCCGTTCCCGGAGAAGCGTTGGCCGGATTCTTCCTGCGCTCGGCCTCGCTGGGATACGACAAGCGTGATATCGACGAGCAGAAACGGATCGTCGTCTCCGCCTTCGAGGGTGACGCCTGGGAGATCCCCAGGACGCTCGCCACGATCTGGGAGGCGCCCGATTTCTACTTCGACCGGGTCGACCAGGTGCACATGGACACCTGGTCACGCGGCCGGACGGTACTGGTCGGGGATGCCGGCTACTGCGCCTCGCCGATGTCGGGCATCGGTACCAGCCTGGCGCTGGTCGGTGCCTACATTCTGGCCGGCGAACTCGCCGCGGCGGATGGTGACCATCGCCGCGCCTATGCCGCCTACGAGCGAGAGATGCGCGAGTTCGCCGACCGCGCCCAAGAGTTCGCCCGGGCCGCGGGCGACGGCGGTCTGATGCCGGACTCACGCGGACAGCTCCGGCTACGCAACCTGACCATCCGGATGCTGCCGTTCCTGCCGAGGCGTCTGGTCGGGCGAGGCATGGAGAAAGTCGCCGACGTGGTCGAACTGAAGGACTACACGGCGTTCACAGGGGCTGTGGCCCGCGACAGAGGAGGACAAGCATGCAGGTGAGCACGTTCCTGTGGTTCGACGGCATGGCCGAGCAGGCCGCCGACCACTACACACGACTGATCGCCGACTCCGAGATTCTCGACGTACAGCGCGCCGCGGACGGTCGCGCCACCACCGTCACCTTCGAACTGGCCGGACAGCGGTACATCGCCTACAACGGCGGGCCGCGGTGGGCCTTCACCGGAGCGCTCTCGATGTACGTCGAGTGCGCTTCGCAGGAGGAGGTGGACACCGTGTGGGCAGGTCTCACCGATGGCGGGAACGAAGGGCCCGGCGGTTCACTGACCGACCGTTTCGGCGTGACCTGGCAGGTGATCCCGAAAGCCCTCAGCGAACTGCTGGAGGACGCCGAACCGGACACGGCCGAACGGATTCTGCGCGCGGTGCACGGCATGACGAAGATCGATATCCGAGGCTTGCTCGCCGCGAGCGGCGGTTGAGCGCGTCGGTGCGGCTCAGGAGACCAAGTCGGCGTACTCGCGGTGTTCGGCGATGTACTTCTCCACGTACCAGCAGGTGGGGATAACCGAGAAGCCCTCATTGCGGGAGTCGTCGAGGGCGTATTCGACGACCTGGGCGGCCACTCCGCGGCCCCGGAACTCGGGGAAGGTCATGGTGTGGTGGAAGTCGCGGACCTTGGGATCTTCGCGTTCGGCGTAGTCGGCGTACCCGGCGAGGGTGTCGTCGATGTAGATCTCGAAACGGGTATCGGCGACGTTGTGTTCGAGCCTGGTCGTCATGTTCGAGTAGAACTCCTTGCGCGCGGGGAATGTTCCGAGGCGGTCACAGGATCGCGCCGGGGTTGAGGATGCCGTCCGGGTCGAGGGCGTCCTTGATGCGCCTGGTCAGGGCCATCACGTCGGGGCCGAGCTGATCGGGCAGCCAGGCCTTCTTCAATCGGCCGACGCCGTGTTCACCGGTGATGGTGCCGCCGAGGGCGATGGCCAGGTCCATGATCTCGCCGAAGGCTCGATGCGCCCGCGCGGTGAGATCCGCGTCGGAGGGGTCGTGCACGATCAACGGGTGGGTGTTGCCGTCGCCCGCGTGCGCGATCACCGACACCGTCACCGCGTTGCGCTCGGCGATCTCGGCGACGCCGCTCACCAGGTCGCCGAGCCGGGGCAGCGGCACGCCGACGTCCTCGAGCAGCAGCGGGCCGAGCTTCTCCACGGCGGGAATCGCCAGACGCCGGGCGGCCGCGAACGCCTCGCCCTCGGCGGGGTCCTCGGTGTGGAAAACCTCGGTGGCGCCTGCTTTCTCGCAGGCCGCCGCCATGATCTCGGCCTCGCGCCTGGCGAATTCGCCGGGTGCGTCGGAACGCGCGACCAGTAGCGCGGCCGCCTGCCGGTCCAATCCCATCCGCAGCTCGTCCTCCACGGCGTTGATCGACACCGAGTCCATGAACTCGAGCATCGAGGGCCGCAGTTCGCCGGTGATGGTCAGGATCGCCTCGGTGGCGGCGGTGAGCGTGGGGAAGCTCGCGACGACCGTGCTCTGCGGCGGTTGCGCGGGCAGCAGTCGCAGGGTCAGTTCCGTGATCACTCCGAGCGTGCCCTCGCTGCCGACGAACAGCTTGGTCAGCGACAGTCCGGCCGAGTCCTTCAATCGCGGACCACCCAGCCGCACGACGGTGCCGTCGGCGAGCGCGACCTGCATCCCGAGCACGTAATCGGTTGTCACGCCGTATTTCACACAGCACAGTCCGCCCGCGTTCGTCGCCGCGTTACCGCCGATCGAGCAGATCTCGAACGACGACGGGTCGGGCGGATACCACAGGCCGTGCTCCGCGACCGCGCGCTTGACCTCGGCGTTGAGCAGGCCCGGCTGCACCACGGCGGTCCGAGTGACCGGGTCGACGGTAATATCCCGCATCCGCTCGGTGGTGAGCACGATCGCTCCGTCGACCGCCGTGGCGCCCCCGGACAGCCCGGATCCGGCTCCGCGCGGGATCACCGGGACACGATGCGCGGTGGCCCATCGCAGCGTGGCGGCCACGTCGTCGGTGCTGGTCGCCCGCACCACGGCGAGGGCGGTCCCGGCGTCCGGATCCCGCGCCCAGTCCTGGCGGTAGCCCGCCAGCAGGTCGGCGTCGGTGAGCACCGTGCCGTCGGGGAGGGCGGCGATCAAGTCATGCAGGTCCACAACTTCACGCTAGCTCCCCGTGCCCGTGATTTGCTGATCGGCCGACCCGTGCGCGTGTGGCGCGCGAAAGCCCCGGAATGTGATGTCACCCGCCACAGTGGTATTACCGCTGTCGGGAGACCAGAATGCCCACAGGGGCTTAGTGTTCGGGGCATCGAGTTCTCCCGGCGCCGCCGTGTCGTGGCGCAGGCCGACCATGCGGTTCGCCGCGTACCACTTGGAGGGATGGAACGGATGCAGGGCGAACAACCCAGTCGCCGGGAACTGGTCGCCGCGATGTTCTCCAGCGAGTTCGTCGAGGGCGGCATCGACCCGGACGTGCTGCGCCGTGTGCACGCGGGCGAGCACGAGGAGTGGCTGACCGCGCTGGACCGCTCCGGTGTCTTCGGCAAGGAGGCCCTCGCCGAGCTTGCCGACCTCTGGCGCCGCGAGCCCCGCGAGTTGCTGGAGGCGCTGCTGGCGGACGCGGACGATGTCGCGCGGCGGCGATGCCTCGCGGCCTGGGCGGGCTTGGACCAGGCCCAGGACGGTCCCGGCCGGGCGCAGATCAGCTGATCCACCGGGCGGTCGCCGCCTGCTCATCTGCCGGACATCTGCCGCTGGCAGCCTGGTCGCGTGCACGAGCCGTCCGAGACCGCCGATACGATCGCCGACCGGTTCATCCGCTGGTGCGAGGCGGTCGTGCGGCGGCTGCCGCTGGGGCTGGATCGTCTCGTCCCGCCGACCTTCCTGGGCTTCGCGCTGATCAACAGCGGCACCTTCGCCGTCGACTTGGCGCTGCTCACCGTTTTGCACGGCTCGTTCGATCTGCCGGTGTGGTTGTCGGTGACCGTGGCGTACGTAGGCGCGTTCGGACTCGCCTTCGTGCTGAACCGTACGTTCAACTTCCATTCCCACGCGCCGGTCGGCAGGCAGGCCACGGTGTACGTGGGGGTGGTCGTGGTCAACTACCTCGCGTTCATCCTCGGCGTCGGCAGCGGACTCACCGCGCTAGGGCTGGAATACCACCTGTCCCGGTTACTGGCGGGCGCGGGCGAAGCCGTCTACATGTACAGCGCGATGCGCTGGGTGGTCTTCCGCCGGGCTGCCGAGCCGGAACCCGAACTCGCGCCGGACGCGACGTGAAGACCCGGACGTAGCCGTCGGCTGTATCGGCTCGACGCGCGCTATTGCACGCCGAAGACCCTTTCGGGGCGCAGGTGCGAGTGCGGATCTACGGCTACCGCGTGCGCGATCTCGAACCGGGCGCGATCTCGAACAATGGGTTGCGGATGTTCAGGACGCCGCCGGATCGATCAGCACCTCGACGCGCGCGCCGTCGACCACGATCGCGTCCTCATCGGTCAGGGCCCAGTGCGCGACGCCTTCGGCCCGGTAGCGGGCGGCGAGCCGAGTGCACTCACCGTCGGGATCGGTGGCCGAATCGATGTGCGGCACGATCCGGCGGTCGACCAATCCCAGTCCGTCCCAGCGCGGTTCGATTCCGCACGCCGGAGCGACCTCGCCGGGGTCGTCCACCGACTCCAGGCCGTGCAGGTCCGGGGTCATCACGCAGGCCCCGGCGCTGTAACCGGCGTAGACGAGCGCATCCGAGGCGAGCAGCCGAGGAAGAACCCGGTCCGCGCCGCTGCGGGCGAACTGGGCGCGCAGCACGAAGGTGTTGCCGCCGCGCACCCACACCAGCGGGAATTCGGCCAACTTCCGTTCCAGCTCGGCTTCCCGACCGGCGTACTCGCGCAGGTCGAGCACCTCGGGGCGGTAGCCGAGCTTGCGCAACGGTGCCATGTCACTGGTCACCGCGCCCGCCCACGCCTGCGGCCAAGCGTCGCAGGCGTTCGGAATCAGCGCCACCCGGCCGGGCGGGCCCGCGAGCGCGGCGAGCCGGTCGTAGTGCGCCCCGAAGCGATAGCTGGACAGGAACAGCCGCATCGCGGATCAGATGGTGAAGGCCAGGTGGCGCACGATGCGTTGCCCGAGTTCGGCGTCGCCCCGGATGGTGATCTCGTCCAGGTGCTCCTCGGCGGTCGTCCGACCGCCGCCGAGCCGCACGAAAAGCCTCGAGTCCAGGCCGATCTCGACCGTGGCGGGTTCGTCGAATCCGTCCACGTAGCGCGCCCGGCCCGCCACCTCGATGTGCAGGGTCTTGGCCAGGGGGCCGGTCAGCGCGAAGGTGATCCGCGCGCCGTCCGGCGCCTCGCCCTTCTTCGCCACCACGCGCGGGATGCTGCCCGCGAACTCCGCCAACGCCAGCTCGCCGCGTGGCCCGCCCTCTTCCACCGGCACGCCGAGCGCGTCGGCGATGTCGAGTTCGTGCATCCAGCAGTCGAACAACCGCACCCGCATGAACCTGCCGTAGGTCACCTGCCCGATCGGCGAGACGATCTCCTTCTCCCACTCGTCCTCGCCCATGGCCGCGAGCGCGGCGCGTCTGCGCGCGATGACGTCGCGATAGAACTCGAGCAGCCGGGCCCCGGACAGCGGGCGCAACCGGTCCACCCAGATCTCGTTGAGCACCGCGGTCTCGTTGCGCACGTAGGGAAGCGTGCGCACATCGGTCTTCGCGGTGGTGGGGTCGTGGGCGGGCGGGCGGTCACCCAGTAGCCAGGACTCGGTGCCGACCATATGCGCGAGGACGTCGAACACGGTCCAGCCGGGCAGCGACGACGGGGTGCGCCAGCGGTCCTCGTCCAGCGGAGCGACCAGCGCGTCGATCACGTCCCATTGCCGTGCCAGCAGGTCGATCAGCGTGGCCCGATCGAACGTCTCGGTCATCCGTCGATTTCCTTTTCCGGGCGTTCGCCCTCGTCGTCCAATGCGGCGATGCCGTCCCGGATGGCCGCGGCGGTGGTCACCGGATCGTGCGGGCGCCGCAGCAGGAATCCCTTGGCGAACCGTAGCTTGTCGCCGTGCCTGCGCGGGATCACGTGCAGGTGGACGTGCGGCACGGTCTGGAACGCGGCGGTTCCGTCGTTGAGTACCAGGTTGGCGCCGTCGGCGGCGAGGCTGCTGCGCCGGACGGCCAGTGCGAGCCGGTGCCCGGCCCGGAAGATCCGCGCGCCGAGTTCGGCGTCGAGGTCCTCCAACTCGGCGGCGTGCCGCTTCGGTATGACCAGCGTGTGCCCGCGGGCGACCGGCCGGATGTCGAGGAACGCGCAGAGCGCGTCATCCTCGTACACCTTCGCCGCCGGCGCCTCGCCTGCCACGATGCGACAGAAGACGCAGTCGTTCACACGCTGGACCATACGGCGTACGAGCCGAGCGGAACACCCCCGGAGCGTCGTTCGGCAGGACGCGCACGTCCGCTCACCGGGACGCCGGGCCTCCGATCAGGCCCCCACCTCGAGGTTGGTAACAGACTTTTACGTACGGTCTTGCCGTGTTCACCTGCGGCGACCACGATCACAGAGCGAGAAGGAAAATGGGTCGACCGCGGCTTCGATGAAAGACGGCTCGCTCCGTGGCGACCGGGGAACCCCCGGCGCACCGGCGCGAATCGCCCGGCGTGTGTGACGGGCATCTCAGCTAGGCTCACGGCCGGCCAGGTACAGTTGCGAGGATTTGGGCGAACTTACTCGACGGTAACATCGTCCGGTCGTCTACCCGTTGCCTGAAGCTCGGTAAGAGAAGGAAGTCTGACAAGTGGAGACAACGCAGAGCGTAGGCGATCCATCGCCGCGCGGCGCGCGTGTCGGTGTCGTTCGCGAATCGAACGCGGGCGAGCGACGTGTCGCATTGGTGCCGAAGATCATCCCCAGCCTGGTGAAGCAGGGCGTGGAGGTCGTCGTCGAGTCCGGGGCCGGACAGGGCGCGCTCATTCCCGACGAAGCGTATGTGGAGGCGGGCGCGACGATCGGTGATCCGTGGTCGGCGGATGTGGTGGTGAAGGTCGCCCCGCCCAGTGACGCCGAGGTGGCCAAGCTGTCGTCGGGGCAGACGCTGATCGGTTTCCTCGCGCCGCGCAACGCCGACAATCAGATCGGCGCGCTGAAGTCGGCGGGGGTGCAAGCGTTCGCGGTGGAGGCGATTCCGCGGATCTCGCGCGCGCAGGTGATGGACGCGTTGTCCTCGCAGGCGAATGTGGCGGGATACAAGGCGGTGTTGCTGGCGGCGTCGGAGTCGACGCGGTTCTTTCCGATGTTGACCACCGCCGCAGGCACAGTGAAGCCCGCGACCGTGCTGGTACTGGGTGTGGGCGTGGCGGGTTTGCAGGCGCTGGCGACCGCGAAGCGCCTCGGTGGTCGGACCACCGGGTACGACGTGCGTCCCGAGGTCGCCGATCAGGTGCGGTCGGTGGGTGCGCAGTGGCTGGATCTGGGGATCGACGCCGCCGGTGAGGGCGGGTACGCCCGCGAGCTCACCGACGAGGAGAAGGCCGAGCAGCAGCGGGCTTTGGAAGACGCGATCAAGGGCTTCGACGTGGTGATCACCACCGCGCTGGTGCCGGGGCGTCCCGCGCCGCGCTTGGTGACGGCCGCGGCGGTCGAGGGCATGAAGCCGGGCAGCGTGATCGTCGATCTGGCCGGTGAGACCGGCGGCAACTGCGAGTTGACCGAGCCCGGACAGACCGTGGTCAAGCACGAGGTGACCATCGCCTCGCCGTTGAACCTGCCCGCCACCATGCCCGAGCACGCCTCGGAGCTGTACTCGAAGAACATCGCGGCGCTGCTGGAGCTGATGCTGGTCGACGGCAAGCTCGCGCCCGACTTCAGCGACCAGGTGCTGGCGGATTCCTGCGTCACCCGTGCCGCGGCCGACTCGGCGGACGCGACCGAATCGGCGGAGTCGGCGCAGGTGAACGACGCGACCGAGGCGAAGGTGGAGAACTGATGTATACCGAATTGCTGGCGAATATCGCGATCCTGGTGCTGTCCGGGTTCGTCGGTTTCGCGGTGATCTCCAAGGTCCCGAACACGCTGCACACGCCGTTGATGTCGGGCACCAATGCCATTCACGGCATCGTGGTGCTCGGCGCGCTGGTCACGCTGGGTAATGTGCAGGACCCGTCGATCCTGACGCAGATCATCCTGTTCGTCGCTGTGGTGTTCGGAACCCTGAACGTGATCGGTGGTTTCGTGGTGACCGACCGGATGTTGGGGATGTTCAAGGGCAAGAAGCCCGCTGCTGCGCAGAAGGCGGGTGAGTGATGCACACCTTCGACAACGTCACCTATCTGGTGAACGGTCTCTACATCATCGCCTTCGGCATGTTCATCTACGGTTTGATGGGATTGACCGGCCCGAAGACCGCGGTGCGCGGCAACTTGATCGCCGCGGTGGGCATGGCGCTGGCGGTGGTCGCGACGCTGATCTCGATCCGGCACACCGACAACTGGATTCTCATCGTCGCCGGTCTGGTGGTCGGTGTCGTGCTGGGTGTGCCGCCCGCGAAGTACACCAAGATGACCGCGATGCCGCAGCTGGTGGCCGCGTTCAACGGTGTCGGCGGTGGCACGGTCGCGTTGATCGCGTGGTCGGAATTCATCAACTCCCAGGGTTTCTCGCGCTTCGACGAGGAACCGACCGTGCACATCGTGATCGGGTCGCTGTTCGCGGCGATCATCGGTTCGGTGTCGTTCTGGGGTTCGCTGATCGCGTTCGGGAAGCTGCAGGAGATCCTGCCCGGCCGCCCGATCGGGATCGGCAGATTGCAGCAACCGTTGAACCTGCTGCTGCTGCTCGGCGCGGTCGCCGCGGCGGTGGTGATCGGCGTCGGCGCCACCGGTGCGGGGGTGTCGCAGCTGTGGATGATCGCGGTGCTGGTGGCAGCCGGTGTGCTCGGATTGATGGTGGTGTTGCCGATCGGCGGCGCGGACATGCCGGTGGTTATCTCGCTGCTCAACGCGCTGACCGGATTGTCGGCCGCCGCGGCGGGATTGGCGTTGAACAACACCGCGATGATCGTCGCGGGCATGATCGTCGGCGCGTCGGGCACCATCCTGACCAACCTGATGGCCAAGGCGATGAACCGGTCCATCCCGGCGATCGTCGCGGGCGGCTTCGGTGGCGGCGGTGCCGCGCCCGGCGGCGCGGGCGGTGAGCAGAAGCAGGCCAAGGCCACTTCCGCCGCGGACGCCGCGATCCAGATGGCGTACGCCAATCAGGTGATCGTGGTGCCCGGTTACGGTATGGCGGTCGCGCAGGCGCAGCACGCGGTCAAGGAGATGGCTTCGCTGCTGGAGGCAAAGGGTGTGGAGGTCAAATACGCCATCCATCCGGTCGCCGGTCGTATGCCGGGGCACATGAACGTGCTGCTGGCCGAGGCCGAGGTGTCCTATGACGCGCTCAAGGAAATGGACGACATCAACGGCGAATTCAATCGCACCGATGTCGCCTTGGTGATCGGCGCCAACGACGTCACCAACCCCGCCGCCCGCGAGGACGCCTCCAGCCCGATCTACGGCATGCCCGTGCTCAACGTCGACCAGGCCAAGAGTGTCATCGTGCTCAAGCGGTCGATGAACAGTGGTTTCGCCGGTATCGACAACCCGCTGTTCTACGCCGACCACACCTCCATGCTGTTCGGCGACGCCAAGAAGTCCGTCGGAGCGGTCACCGAGGAACTGAAGGCGCTGTAGGCCGGAGGTTCCCGCGAAGCGCCCCTGCACCCTTCCGGTGCAGGGGCGCTTTCGTAATTCGATGGACATCGCGGCAGGCCGCCCCGGATCATTCTCCGGGTGTCCGCACGTCATGAGCCTCTTCGGTTGATCGGTCCCGGGGAGCCCTCGGCCGATCCCGCCGAGCGGCTGCCGTGGACCGTCGTAGTCGATTCCACGTACTCGATCCGCGACGCGATCGATGCCCTCGCGCTCGGTCCGTTCCTGCGCGGCGATCACCCGTGCGCGCGCACCGCGCATCTGGAGCGGGTGCGGCCGGAAGCGCCGCTGCGTCCCGGCCGTGGCCGCGTAATGCGCACGGTGCGCGACAACGACAGCGGGGCGACGCTGGTGGTGGGTCCCGGCTGGTCGCTGCGGTCGGTGCGCTGGTCGGGCGGTTCGGCGATGGTCGAGGTCACCGCTGTCAGCGAGACGCTCGCGGACGAGCTGCTCGCCGAGGCCATCCGGGACGCGGCGGCGCCGCCGGAGGTGGGCGACACCGTGGAGATGGGCTTCTGGCACATGAACACCCACGGCCCGCAGCGGCGTGCGCGCTCGATCTCGGCGCCCGAGTGGTCGTCGATCCGCGGTAACTACACGGGCGAGGTCGCCACCGCGATGGATCGCCTGATGTCGCTCACCGCCGCCGACGTCCGCGGCCGCCTGGTGCTGCTGCACGGACCTCCCGGTACGGGAAAGACCACGGCGCTGCGCGCGCTGGCGCGCGCCTGGGGCGCCTGGTGCCAATTCGATTGCGTGCTCGATCCCGAGGTGATGTTCGGTAAGCCCGGCTATCTGATGGACGTGGCCGCGGGCGTCGACAATGCCGACGAGGGCGCGCCCCGCTGGCGGATGCTGGTCCTGGAAGACTGCGACGAGCTGATCCGTGGCGAAGCCAAGGAGGCGGCAGGGCAGGGACTCTCGCGGCTGTTGAACCTGACCGACGGCATGCTCGGCCAGGGCCGGGACGTGCTCGTCGCCATCACCACCAACGAGGACTTGTCGCGCCTGCACCCGGCGGTGACGCGGCCGGGCCGGTGCCTGGCGCGGATCGAGATCGGGCGGCTGTCCGGCGTGGAGGCGGCGGCCTGGCTGGACCGGGAGCAGCGGTGCGAGGCAGGCGCTTATCCGGACGGCGCGACCTTGGCCGAGCTCGTGGCGGTGCGCGACGGCGAGGCCAGGATTGATGCCGTAGCGCGGGATGCGGTCAATCCGGGACTGTATCTGTGAGAACTGGCGTGCGCCGAAGTCGTTGCGGCGGTTCACCGGTCCGGCGGGGCTCGCGGTGATCGGCTAGATTCCATGGGTTCGCCCGTCGCCTGCGCGCACGGAACCACGCGAGACCCGGGGAGGGGATCCATGACGACACCACCGAACCATCCGCAGCCAGGGCAGCCCGGCTATCCACCACCAGGGCAGCCCGGTTACCCACCGCCGGGGCAGCCCGGTTATCCCCAGCAACCGGCCGGTGCGCCGCAAGGCTTTCCGGGCCAGCCGGGCCAGCCGGGCCAGCCACAGGGCTACCCGCAGCCCGGCTACTCCGGTCAGCCGCAGCCGGGTTATCCGCCACAGGGAGGGTTCCCGCAGCAGCCGGGCTACCCCGGTGGAGGTTTCCCGCCGCCGGGACCGCCACCGCAGCAGAATCGGAGCGGCGGTGGCGGAGTGGGCAAGATCCTCGCCGTGTTGGGTGTGGTCGTGGTGATCGGCCTGCTGGTCATCGGCGGTCGCACCGTGTTTCGTTCGGACGGTGAGAAGATCGATATCGGTCAGTGCGCGAAGCTGTCGGGTACCACCGTCAAAGCGGAGTTCGAAACCAAGGAATGCTCCGATGCCGAAGCCAATTACGTGGTGGCGCAACGGCTCGACGGCGCGAACGCGGACTGCGCCACCAAGGACTACGCCAGCTACTACCAGACCGGCAGCAACGAATACACGCTGTGCCTGCGGCTGAACGTCAAGGAAGGCGACTGCATCGACGGCGGTTTCCTCGGCGCCAGCACCAAGGTGGCCTGTGGGTCGACGGCGGACTTCAAGATCGGCCGGATCGTGCGCGGCACCGCGGACAAATCCGCGTGCGGGGCGAAGGCGACCGAGAACGACACGATCGTCTACCCCAAGCCCGAGCCGATCACGCTGTGCCTGGTACCACCCAAGTAGTGCACGGCCGGCCTGAAACGATGACGAGCATCGGCGCGCGGCTGCTGCGGACGAGATGGTTTGTGCGCGCGCCGATCACGATTTTCCGCGCCCGGCTCGGAGTCTTGTTCGGAGGGCGGCTCCTGCTGCTGGAGCACATCGGCCGCAGCTCGGGCCGTCCACGCTATGTGGTGCTCGAGACGGTCGCGCGGCCGAGTCGAGACCGCGTGGTGATCGCGTCCGGATTCGGTGCGCAGGCGCAGTGGTTCCGCAATCTCACCGCCGATCCGCGCTGTCGTGTGAGTATCGGCGCGCGCTACAGGGTCGCGGCGGTGTCCCGGGTGCTGCGCCCGGACGAGTCCGCCGTCGTCCTCGACGACTACCGGCGCATCCACCCGCGGTCATACCGGAATCTGGGCCGGATAGTGGAGGAAGCCACGGGCACGGGCATCGAGGCGGTGCCGATGGTCGAGCTGGCGTTGAGTCCGTGAGCCGGTCACTGCGCGCGCGGCGTCGCGACGACGTTCGCGTACCGGCAGCACAGCAGTATGGCGACCATCGGCACGACCATCGCCGTGGTCAGTGACATCACGGCGGTGAGCCAGCCGATGACCGTGGGACCGGCGAGCAGTCCGAGATAACCGATGCTGAATACCCGCGACATGTCGGTGGCGGCCCTGGTGGAGCCGAGATTCCCCGCCGCGGTGAAGATCTGCGGAATCCCGCCCGCGAGTCCGAGCCCGGCCATGGTCCAGCCCAGCAGTGTCAGCGGAATCCACGGCGAGACGACGATCACCGCCAGGCCGGCGGCCGCGATGAGCGAGCCGTAGCGCACCACCGCGACCCGGCCGAAGACGTGGCTGACCCGGTCGGCGCCGAAACGCCCGATCGTCATCGTGGCGGAGAAGGCGCCGAAGGCCAGCGCCGCGGTCGCCGCGTCGGCGCCGAGATGCTCACGCAGCTGCAACGCGCTCCAGTCGGCGGCCACGCCTTCGGCCAGCAGCAACGCGAAGGCGATCGCGGCCAGCGCGAATACCTTTCGGCCGTGATCGCCGGTCATCCGGTCACGGCCGGGCTGATCCGGCGGCGGCGCGGCGTCAGGGCCGATCGGCATGACGTCGTGCCGGGACGAAGCGCTGTCGTGCGCTGTCGAGTCGTGGTGTGACGGTGTGTCGTCACGGTCGGTCGCGTGCACGGTCGCGAGGCCGGGGTGCGCCGCCGCTTCCGCGCTGTGCCTGGCTTCCCGCAGCAACCGCGGCACCAGGGTGAGGGTCAGCGCGACGCAGCTCGCCGCGGCCAGGACCAGCGTCACCCGGACATCCCAGCCCGCCCGCAGCGTGGCGGCGCCGAGCAGTGAACCGAGCAGGCCGCCGCCGGAGAACAGCGCGTGGAAAGCGGCCATGATCGGACGCCGGTAGGCCCGTTCCACCAGCACCGCTTGGGTATTCATCGACACGTCCAGCGCGCCGTTGCCGAAACCGAAACAGGACAGGGCGACTGCCAGGGTGAACGGTCCGGTGGCGAGGCCGGGGCCGACCACCGCCACCGACGCGATGCACGCGGCCGTGCCGACCAGCGTCCTGCTGCCGAACCGATCGGCGAGCGGACCCGCCAGCCGCATTCCGGCGATGCCCGCACCGGACATCAGCAGGATGAACATGCCCAGCATGGATTTGGAGACGCCCGTGCGGTCGGTGATGACCGGGATGTGCACCACCCACATGGCGAGCAGGAAGCCGTTCAACGCGAAGACCGTGAACACCGCGGCGCGCGCGACGCGGATCGGACGATCGACCGTCGGGCTCAACACCATTTCGACGGTACCGACGGATCGTCCGATCTGGCCAGCCCCGCCCGCGGCGGCGGTCCAGGGCATCGTTGACCTGGTCGTGCGACCTTGCGTGACGCTCGGCTCTGCGCGCCACGTCCGCGAGCGGGTCTGTTTATGTTTTCAACGTCTCGAGAGGCCGCGACATTCCGGATTTCCGCTGACGGTTCTCTTCGCCACCGCGCGGGCACGCCGTCGCGGTAGAGACGCATCTTGGCTCGGCGGCGCATAAACATGCGCAATCGTCTACTCTGGACATGTGGATGCGCTCGCAAGTCTGCTCGAAGGCCCCCGCGCCCGCGGCGCGTTCCTGATGTGTTCGCTGCTGAATCCGCCGTGGTCGCTGCGCATCCAGGACGAGGCCCCGCTGACCGTGTTGTCGATGATCCGCGGTGGCGCGTGGATCGTCACCGACGAGGGCGCGCCGCGGCAGCTGGGCGCGGGCGACGTCGCGATCTTCCGCGGGCCCGCGCCGTACACGGTGGCCGACGACCCGGCGACCGAACCGCAGATCGTCATCCATCCCGGTCAGGTGACGAAGACGCCGCAGGGTGAGATCCTCTGCGAGACACTCAGCCTGGGGGTTCGGCAGTGGGGGACCGACCCGGACGGGGCGACCCTGATGGTCACCGGAACCTACGAGTCCGCGGGCGCGGCAGGCCAGCGCCTGCTGCGCGCGCTCCCGTCGGTGCTGGTGTTGCGGCGCGGCGAGTTCGACAGCCGGGTGTTGGACATCCTGGTCGACGAGGTGGCCAAGGACGAGCCCGCGCAGAGCGCGGTGCTGGATCGCCTGCTGGACCTGGTGCTGATCGCCGCGCTGCGCGCCTGGTTCGCCCGCAACGACGCGCCCGCCTGGTACCACGCCTACGGTGACCCGCTGGTCGGCAAGGCCCTGCGCCTGCTCCAGCACAATCCGGCGCATGGCTGGACGGTCGCGGGCCTGGCCGAGGCGGTGGGTGTGTCGCGGGCCGCGCTGGCGCGCCGGTTCACCGATCTGGTGGGCGAGCCGCCGATGGCGTTCCTCACCGAATGGCGGCTGGCGCTGGCCGCCGACCTGCTCCAAGAATCGGACGCCACCATCGAGGCCATCGCCCGCCAGGTCGGGTACGGCAGCGCCTTCGCGCTGAGCACGGCGTTCAAACGGCACTTCGGCGTCTCTCCGCGCGACCACCGGCACAGCCGTGTGCGGTCGGGCCCGGAGGAGGGAGCGCGCGTAGCCACGTAGGGTCCCGCACGCGGCGCGATGGATTCAGCCGTGTGCGGTCGGGCCCGGAGGAGGGAGCGCGCGTAGCCACGTAGGGTCCCGCACGCGGCGCGATGGATACCGCCGTGTGCGGTCGGGCCCGGAGGAGGGAGCGCGCGTAGCCACGTAGGGTCCCGCACGCGGCGCGATGGATACCGCATCGTCCTCCTGAGCTATCGTCGGCCGGGTGACGCAGCAGTATCCGGTGCTCTGGCCGGTGCCGACCCGGTGGGCCGACAACGACCACTACGGGCACGTGAACAACGTGACCTATTACTCGTACTTCGACACCGCGGTCAACGCGTGGTTGATGCACGCCACCGGAACCGACATCCGCGAACTGCCCGCGCTCGGCGTGGTGGCGCAGACCTCCTGCCAGTACCAAGGCTCGATCAGCTTCCCGGACCAGTTGCAGGTCGGCTTGCGCGTCTCCCGGCTCGGCCGCTCCAGCATCACCTACGATCTGGCCATCTTCCGGGAGGCCGACGGCGGGCTGGAACTGTCCGCCACCGGTGTCTTCGTGCACGTCTACGTGGATGCCGAGACCCGCAAACCGGTCGAGATCCCGGAGGTCATCCGCACCGCCGCGACGGCGCTCGTCACCGACTGAACGCCGGGTCACGCCCGGCCGAGCAGGGTGAGCGGGTCCTCCAGGAATCCCGCGGTGGTGGCCAGGAAGCGGGCCGCCTGCTCGCCGTCGATCATGCGGTGGTCGAAGCCGACGCCGAGGGTGGTCACCCACCTGACCGCGATCTCGTCGCGTACGACCCACGGCCGCTTGCGGATCGAACCGAGACACAGGATCGCGGACTCGCCCGGGTTGACCAGCGGGACGCCGGTGTCCACGCCGAAGACGCCGATGTTGGTGATGGTGAACGTGCCGCCGCGCAGTTCGGCGGTCGTCGCGCCGCCCGCGCGTGCGGTCTCGGCCAGCCAGGCGATCTCGCGGGCCAGGTCGCGCAGGCTCAGCGTTTGCGCCTCTTTGATGTTCGGGACCAGCAGGCCGCGCTCGGTGGCCACCGCGATGCCCAGGTTGACGTAGTGCTTGGTGACGATCTCCCCAGCGGCCTCGTCCCAGCAGACGTTCATGCCGGGAAAGTCCGCGAGCGCGGCCAGTGCCGCCTTGGCGACCAGCGCCAGCGGCGTCAAAGTCAGGCCCGCGAAGGATTTCGTGCTGCGCAGATGATCGAGGAGTTCCATCGACGCGGTGCAGTCTACGGTGACGAACGCGGCGGCCTGCGGAATGGTGCGCGCGCTGTTCGACATCGCCGTCGCGGTGCGCTTACGAATGCCGCTGATCGGAGTGCGTTCCTCGCGCACGGACGGGCGGACCGCCTCGCTGTCCGCGCCGGGCACGGCGGCCGGAGCGGCCGGATGGGGCTGTGAGACGGGCACCGCGCCGCGCACGTCCTCGACGGTGACCGCGCCGCCCGGCCCGGAACCCGCGATGAACCACAGATCCAAGCCGAGTTCGCGCGCCAGCTTTCGCGCGGCGGGTGTCGCTGCCGCGTTGCCCGGTCGTCGCGGCTCGGTGTCCGCCTCGCCGGGCGGTGAAACGCTGTCCGAGGGCGGCCCGACGGGACGCCGCCGCGACGTCGCTTCCGCTTCGGGGCCGTAGCCGACCAGGACGGAAGTGCGGCCCGTGTCGCTCGCCGCGTCGTCCGCTCCGGCTGCCCGCACGCGAATGAGCGGCGCGCCGACCGCGACGGTGTCACCCGGCCGCGCCAGCAATTCGACCACCCGACCGGCGAACGGCGACGGCAACGAGACGACCGCCTTGGCCGTCTCCACGTCGGCGATCGTCTGGTTCAACTCGACGACGTCGCCCACGGCCACCGCCCACGACACCAGTTCGGCGTCGGCAAGGCCTTCCCCGAGGTCCGGCAGCCGGAACTCCAGCACGGACGACGGAAGGTCCTGGCGGGCAGGGTTTTCCACGCGGCACCTCTCACTACGGCGAACCCCGCCTCACGCGGCGAGGGAGCGGTCGACCGCGTCGAGAATGCGGTCGGGATCGGGCAGATGGTGCTTCTCGAGCTTAGCCGGGGGGTAGGGGATGTCGAATCCGCCGACGCGCAGCACGGGCGCTTCCAGGTGGTAGAAGCAGCGTTCGGTGATCCGCGCGGCGATCTCGGCGCCGAGCCCGGCGAATACCGGCGCCTCGTGCGTGACGATCAGCCGCCCCGTCTTGGCGACCGACTCCTCGATGGTGTCGAAGTCGATCGGTGACAGGCTGCGCAGGTCGATCACCTCGAGCGAGTGGCCTTCTCGCGCGGCGATTCCCGCGGCCGACAGCGCGGTGGCCACGGTCCCGCCGTAGGCGACGACGGTAGCGTCCGATCCCGTGGCGCACACGCGCGCGCGATCCAGCGGCAGGCCGCCGTCGCGGTCGAGTGCGGCGAAGTCGACGTCGGCCTTGTCCCAGTACCTGCGCTTGGGCTCGAAGAAGATGACCGGATCGTCCAGTGCGATCGCCCGGCGGATCATCGCGTACGCGTCGGCCGGGTTGCTCGGTGTCACCACGCGCAACCCGGCAGTATGCGCGAAATAGGCCTCTGGTGATTCGGAGTGGTGCTCCACCGAACCGATGCCGCCGCCGAACGGGATGCGAATCGTCAAGGGAGCGTGCACTTTTCCCTGCGTTCGATAGTTGATCTTGGCGACGTGCGAGACGATCTGGTCGAAGGCGGGATAGACGAAACCGTCGAACTGGATCTCGCACACCGGCCGGTATCCGCGCAGCGCCATGCCGAAAGCCGTTCCGATGATGCCGGATTCGGCCAGCGGCGTATCGATGACGCGGTTGTCGCCGAAGTCCTTCTGCAACGTGTCGGTCACCCGGAACACCCCGCCGAGGCGGCCGATGTCCTCGCCCATCAGCAGGACCTTCGGATCGTCCTCCAGCGCGCGGCGCAAGCCGGTGTTGAGCGCGGCGGCGAAGGTGGTGATCATCGCGGGACTCCTTCTCCTCGGGCGGAGGCCCCGCCGGGATCGCCGGCCAGGTACTCCGTGTACGCCCTCCGCTGTTCGGTGATCAGCGGATGCGGGGTGGTGTAGACGTGCTCGAACAGCTCGCTCGGCGCGGGATCGGGTGTGTCGATGGTCGCGGCGCGCACCGCTCGGGCCACCGCGTCCGACCGCTCGGCGACCCGGCTCGCGAACGCGTCGTTCCAGTGGCCCTCGCACTCGAGCAGCCTGCGCATCCGGTCGATCGGATCGCGCCGCGCCCACTGCTCGGTCTCGGCGGCCGAGCGGTAACGGGTGGGATCGTCCGCCGTGGTGTGCGGACCCATCCGGTAGGTGAGTGCCTCGATGAACGACGGGCCGCCACCGGAGCGCGCCCTGGCCACCGCCTGCCTGGTGACGGCGAGTACGGCGAGCACGTCGTTGCCGTCGACCTGCCTGCCCGGCATGCCGTAGCCGTAGGCGCGGCGGGCGATCGGCGTCGCGCTCTGCACCCGCACCGGGGCACTGATCGCCCACTGGTTGTTCTGGCAGAAGAACACGACGGGTGCGCTCCAGGTCGCGGCGAACCCGAGCGCTTCGGCCAGATCGCCCTGGCTGCTGGCGCCGTCGCCGAAGTAGGCGATGGTGGCTATCTCGGCGCCGTCCAGGTGCGCCGCGAACGCGTAACCGGTCGCGTGCAGGCCCTGGGAGCCGACCACGATATTGGGGTTGGTCATGTTCACCGCGTGCGGATCCCAGCAATGGTGGGCTACGCCGCGCCACAGGCGGGTGAGATCGGTGGGCGGCACGCCTCGGCAGTAGGCCACCGCCGTCTCCCGATAGCTGGAGAAGACGTAGTCGTCGGGACGCAGCGCGTGCGCGGAGCCGACCTGGGCGGCCTCCTGTCCGAGCATGGGCGCCCACAGGCCGAGCTGGCCTTGGCGTTGCAGCGTGGTGGCCTCGACGTCGATCCGGCGCGCGACCACCATGTCCTCGTACAGCGCCCGCAACTCGTCGGGCCCGACGTCGGCGACGAGCGCCGCGTGCTCGCGATCGAGGACGCGGCGGCCGTCCGGCTGCACCAACTGCACCGGAAGCTCAGGCTTGCCCGGCATGGTGTTCGCCTCCTCACCAGGTGGTCGACACATCGCTGATGTGTCCTACCTCACAGCATCCCCCTAGATGCGAACTGCGCAAGTGGCCGACCGGTCGATGAGCAGAATGCTCAATTGCGATCGGCGGCCGGATGTCATACTGCGTGGTATGACCAGAGAAAACGCCGGCGTGAGCCTGGACGCCACCGACGCCAGGCTGTTACTGGAACTGGTCGCCAACCCCCGGGCGACGGGCGTGGAGCTGGCCGCGCGGCTCGGCCTGTCCCGCAACACCGTGCAGGCCCGGTTGTCCCGCTGGGAGGCCGGGGCCGTGCTGGGCAGCTTCGAGCGGCGCGTCGAGCCCCGCGCGCTCGGCTATCCGCTGGCGGCGTTCGTCGCGGTCGTCGTCGACCAGCACCGCCTCGACTCCGTGGTGGACGAACTCGCCGAGGTGCCCGAGGTGACCGAGGTGTGCGGCATGACCGGGCTCACCGATCTCACGGTGCGGGTGGTCGCCAGGGACGCCGACGACTTGTATCGCATCGCCGGACAGATCCTCAAGATCCCCGGCGTCGAGCGGACCAACATGGCGCTGGTGATGCGCGAACTGGTGGGCCCGCGCACCGCTCCGCTGCTGGACCGCCTGGCGAATTCCAGCTGAGGCCCTCGACTGATCGCGGTTCGCCGAGAATCCGGTGTCGGCAGCGTCGTGCCGCCGCGCGTCTTTCGCCACCGCGCATCCGCAGGTAGGCAGGTGGCCGCCGGCTTTCAGGCAGGGGTCCGGTGTGACGCCCCGTTAAGGTGCGGGGATGGAGATTTCGGGCAAAGTTGCCATTGTCACGGGGGCGGGCGCGGGGATCGGAGCGGCATTGGCCGCCAGGCTCGTCGCCGCCGGTGCGCGCGTGGTGCTCGCCGACCTCGACGAGGCGAGTGCGGCGCGGGTCGCGGAGCCTCTGGGGCCGGGCGCGGTCGCGGTCGGCGGGGATGTGGCCCAGGAGGTGGTGATCCGCACGCTGATCGAGCGCGCCGAGAGGGAGTTCGGTCCGGTCGACGCGTACTTCGCGAACGCGGGCATCGGTGGGGGCGCGGGCCTGGACAGCACCGACGAGCAGTGGGCGGCCGCGCTGGAGGTCAACGTTCTGGCCCACGTGCGCGCCGCGCGGCTGCTGGTGCCCGGATGGCTGGCGCGGGGCGGCGGTTACTTCGTCGCCACCGCGTCGGCGGCGGGATTGCTCACCCAGCTCGGATCGGCGCCCTACGCGGTGTCCAAGCACGCGGCCGTCGGTTTCGCGGAGTGGCTTTCGGTCACCTACGGCGACCGCGGGGTCCGGGTGAGCTGCGTGTGCCCGATGGGCGTGGACACGCGGCTGCTGCACGGCGGCCTCGTTCCGCCGGAGCACGCCGCCGAGGCGGAACTCGCGGTGAAGGCCGTCACCAGCGCGGGCGCGGTGCTGTCCCCGGAGGAGGTCGCCGAGATCGTGCTCGCCGGGGTGGCCGACGAGCGCTTCTTGATCCTCCCGCATCCCGAGGTGCTGAAGATGTACCGCCACAAGGGTTCCGACTACGATCGCTGGCTCGACGGAATGCGCCGCTTCCAGGCCGCGCTCACCGAGTAGCGCGCCTCGACCGAGTAGCGCGGCGCGTGCGACCGGCGTCCGCAGGGTTTGCGTAGCTAGCGCAGCACCTTTCGCACGATCAACCCCGCGAGCAACGCCCAGAAGGCGGCGCCGATGCCGGCGAAGCCGACCCCGGAGGCGGCGATCAGGAAGGTCACGACGCCCGCCTCGCGGTGCTCGGAGCGCAGTGCCGCCCCGAGGGCCGCGCCCAGGGTGGCCAGCAGCGCGAGACCGGCGACGGTTTCCAGCGTGCCCGCCGGAGCGGTCGCGATCAGCGTGACCAGCGCGGCCGAGCCCAGTGCGAGCAGCAGATACGACGCGCCCGCGGTGAACGCGGCGATCCAGCGCCGCTTCGGGTCCGGATGCGCCGCGGGGGCCGCCGAGAGCGCGGCGCTGATGGCGGCGAGATTGATCGCGTGCCCGCCCGCGGGCGCGCCGATCACGGTGCCGAGTCCGGTGACGGTCATCGCCGCGCGCCAGGGCACCCGGTAGTCGAAGGAGGCCAGCACCGCGGTGCCCGGGATGTTCTGCGACGCCATGGTGACGATGTAGAGCGGGATCGCGACGCCGATCAGCGCCTGCCAGCTCCAGTGCGGCAGCGTCAGTTCCAGCCGCGGCGCCATCGCGCCGACGTCGAGGTGCCGGTGCCCCGCCACGATGCTGATCGCGGCTCCGGCCGCGGCGGTCACGAAGGCGGCGATCACGGCCCACCGCTGGGCATACCGTTGCAACACCAGCCAGACCAGGATCACCGGCGCCACCACCGCCGGACTCGTCTGCACCGCCCGGACCGGAGCCAGACACAGCGGCAGCAGCACCCCGGCCAGCATGGCCTGCGCTATCTCCACGGGGATCGCCGCCACCAGCCCGCCCAGCCGCTGCCACAGTCCGGTGAGCACGATCAGCGCTCCCGCCATCACGAACGCCCCGATCGCCGCGGGCCAGCCACCTGCCACCGCGCCCGCCCCGGCCAGCAGCGCCGCGCCCGGCGTGGACCAGGCCAGCGTGATCGGCATCCGGTAGCGGTAGCTCAGCGCCATCATGCCGATCGCCAGCGTGACGCACAGCGCGAGCAGGCCCGACGCGGCTTGCGCGGGGCTCGCGCCCACCGCGGTCAACCCGCTCAGCACCACGGCGAACGAGCTGGTGAAACCGACCAGCGCGGTCACCATGCCCGCGCCGATCGCCGGCGCCGCTCCGGCCGGCGGCCGTTCGGGCGCCGGTGTCGGGGTGGCTTCGGCGGAAAGGTTCGACATCGGTCGGATATTGCCGCTGGTCACGAGGGTGTGTCGCCTGCCAGTGCCGCGAAACTGGACTGACTTGGACCGGCCGGTGGCACGCGAGGCGAGAGTACGGCGACATCGGCACATCCGGTGCGTAGGGTGGGGGAGTCGGTGCGCGAGGACGTCATTCGGGACGAGGAGCTGAGTTGAGCGCGGTACTGATCTCACCGGGAGAGCTTCGGGAAGCGTTGGCGGACAAGCGGCTTCGGCTGCTGGACGTCCGATGGGCACTGGGCGACCCGGACGGCCCGCAGCACTATCTCGACGGTCACATTCCCGGTGCGGTGTTCGTCGACCTGGAGATCGAACTGGCCGCGCCGCCGTCGCCGGCGCGCGGCAGGCATCCGCTACCGGATCTCGCGCAACTGGAGAAGTGCGCGCGCAGCTGGGGTCTGCGCCAGGGCGATCGGGTGGTCGTCTACGACGCCACCGGTGGCATGGCCGCCGCTCGCGCCTGGTGGCTGCTGCGCTGGGCGGGAGTCGCGGACGTGCGCATCCTCGACGGCGGGTTGCCCGCCTGGGTGGACGCGGGCGGCTCCGTCGCGACCGGCGCCGAGCCCGACCCGGAGCCCGGAGATGTCGAATTGAGTCCCGGCCATCTGCCCGTGATCGACGCCGACGCGGCCGCTCGCTGGAAGGGCGTACTGCTGGATGCCCGCGCGAGCGAGCGCTTCCGCGGTGACGTGGAGCCGATCGACCCCCGTGCGGGGCACATCCCCGGTGCGCTCAGCGCCCCGACCGCCGACAATCTCGACGCCGAGGGGCGCTTCCGCGCGGTACCGGAACTGCGCGACCGTTTCGCCGGGTTCGGATCCGGGCCGGTGGCCGTGTACTGCGGTTCCGGCGTCACAGCGGCGCACCAGGTGGCGGCGCTCGCCATCGTCGGTGTGGAGGCGGCGTTGTATCCCGGGTCGTGGTCGCAGTGGTCGAACGATCCGAAACGGCCGGTAGCGACAGGTAGCTGACCCGCCGCTGTAAGGCCCCTACAGCCAGGCGCGCGCCAGGAGGTCGTCGTCGGTGACCTCGCTGGCGCGCGGCGGGAACCGGGTGGCCGCGATCGACTCGATATGCGTTCCGTCGTGCCCGATCACCCACGAGCCGCCGCGCTCCTCGCATTCGGCGAGCTTGGCGAAGGTGGTGAGCAGGAACGTGATCGCCTCGCGCGGGTCGGCGGTGCGGGCCAGCCGCTGGGATTCGCCGGGACGCGACAGGTCCAGCCATACGCCGCACTGCCCGTCCAGCCGCATGCCGACGATCTTGTCGGCATGCACGAAGGTGAATTTGCGCCGTTCCCACGCGGTCGTCGGTGTGAAGCTCTGCTCGAGAACCTGGAGCAGAATTGTCATGCTGCTTCCTCCGCTTCGTTGACGCCGAGCTGCGATTATTCTGCGATGACCTGCGGATATTCCAGTATGTTCCGGTATCGCGCAGAAATCCACAACGCTCGGGCCGCGGTGTGCGCGGCCGTGTCGGAGCCGCCTGCTTGGATGGGGTGATGCTGCACGGACTGTGGTCGCCAGGATCCGGGTTGCTGCTCTGGCACGACGCACCGGTCGCCGCGACGTCCGCGGAGTTGCCCGATCCGCTGGGCCGCGTGCTGCGGGCGTCGAAGTTCCGGCACCGTGCCGAGGTCCTGGCCGTCGCGAACGGCGTCGCCGGTACCGAGCGGGTCCGTGCGCACGCGCTGGCTCCGGTCGCGGCGGCGGAGGCCCTCCGGCAGCGGCTGCCGGTCGAGCTGGTGTCCGGGGATCTGCGTTACCTCGCGCACGTCGCCCGTGGCATCGAACGCTGGGTGCGCGCCGGGCGTGTCGTGCCGGATCTGCGCAGGGAGGACGGCCAGTGGTGGGTGCGCTGGCGGCTGGTCGGCGGGGAGCGGCAACGGGCCTGGCTGGCCGAACTGGCGGTCGCCATGCCGGAGGCGCTGCGGGTGGCCGGGCGTCCGGCCGCGCTGCTCGACGACATGGTCACCGAACTGACCGATCCGATCGCCCGGTCACTGGCCGAACCGCCGGCCTCGCCGCATCCCCTGGTGGCCGCCCTGGTCGGTGACACTCCGCTGGACAACGGCAGCTATCAGGTCGCCGAGGTGCTGGAGCGCTGGCGGGCCAGTCTGACCGGCGACGAGCCGGAACTGGTGCTGCGGCTGCTGGAACCGGACGGCGAACTGGGCCTCGCCGACGAATCGGTGGCGCTGTGGCGGCTGGAGGTCTGCCTGCGCCTGACCGGTGAGGCGCCCAGAACGATCCCGCTACACGAAGATCCGAATCTGGTGCGGATCGCGGGGGACAAGCTCGGGGCGGCCAAGCGCGCGTATCCGAGGTTGCGCGATCTGCCGAGCGATCCGCGCAGCATGGATCTGCTGCTGCCCACGGAAGTGGTGCTCGATCTGGTCGCGCACGGTGCGAACGCCCTGCACGCCGCGGGGGTGCGGTTGCTGCTGCCGCGCGCCTGGAGTGTCGCGGAGCCGAGCATGCGGTTGCGGGTGGACAGCGCGGTGCCCGCCGCGCAGAGCACGGTCGGTCTGCGCGGCCTGGTGTCCTACCGCTGGGAGCTGGCGCTGGGCGACATGGTGCTGACCCGGGCCGAGATGGAACGCCTGGTGCGCGGCAAGTCCGATCTGGTCCAGCTGCGCGGCCAGTGGGTGCAAGCCGATCACAAGGCGCTGGCCGCCGCGGCCCGGTATGTCGCCGCGCATGCCGACGACTCTCCGGTCACCTTCGCGGACATGCTCGGCGAGATCGCGGTCTCCCGGGTGCCGCAGGTGCCGATCACCGAGGTCACGGCCTCGGGATGGGTGGAGGACCTGCTCGATCGCACGCGCGAGCCCGAAGCGCTCGCCCCGCCCGTCGGCCTGAAGGCCCAGCTGCGCCCCTACCAGGAACGCGGCCTGGCCTGGCTGGCCACCATGAGCAGGATGGGGTGCGGCGCGGTCCTTGCCGACGACATGGGCCTTGGCAAGACGGTCCAGGTGCTCGCCCTGCTGGTCCACGAGCGCGAGACCGCGTCCGAGCCGGAGCGGCCCGGCCCGACCCTTCTGGTGTGCCCGATGTCGGTGGTCGGCAACTGGCAGCGCGAGGCGGAACGGTTCGCGCCCGACCTGCGGGTGTGGGTGCACCACGGCGCGGGACGGCGAGCAGGCGCCGACCTCGACGAGGCGGTCGCCGCCGCGGATCTGGTAATCACCACCTACGCGCTGCTCGCTCGCGACGCCGAGGAACTCGGCAGGCAGGATTGGGACCGCGTGGTCCTGGACGAAGCGCAGCACATCAAGAACGCGGGAACGCGACAGGCGCGGGCGGCGCGGTCGCTGCCCGCGCGGCATCGGCTGGCGCTGACCGGCACTCCGGTGGAGAACCGGTTGGAAGAACTGCGCTCCATCATGGATTTCGCGATGCCGAAGGTGCTCGGCAGCGCCCAGTCGTTCCGCGCCCGCTTCGCGGTGCCCATCGAACGCGAACGCGACCAGAACGCGATCAGCCGCCTGCGCTGGCTCACCCAGCCGTTCGTGCTGCGCCGGGTGAAGACCGACCCCACGGTGATCAGCGACCTGCCGGAGAAACTCGAGATGACCGTGCGGGCCAACCTCACCGTCGAGCAGGCAGCCCTCTATCAGGCGGTCGTGGACGACATGCTGGCCAAGATCAAGGACGCCAAGGGCATGGCGCGCAAAGGCGCCGTGCTCGGTGCGCTCACCCGGCTCAAGCAGGTGTGCAACCATCCCGCGCATTTCCTGGGCGACGGGTCGGGTGTGCTGCACCGCGGGGCGCACCGTTCCGGCAAACTCGCCCTCGTCGAGGACGTCGTGGACGCGGTGCTGGCCGACGGCGAGAAGGCGCTGCTGTTCACGCAATTCCGGGAATTCGGCGAACTGGTCGCGCCCTACCTGGCCGAACGGTTCGGCACCGCGATCCCGTTCCTGCACGGCGGCGTGCCGAAGAAGAAGCGCGACGCGATGGTCACCGGATTCCAGGCGCCGGACGGCCCGCCGCTGATGCTGCTGTCGCTCAAAGCCGGCGGCACCGGGCTCAACCTCACCGCCGCCAATCACGTGGTGCACCTGGACCGCTGGTGGAATCCCGCGGTGGAGAACCAGGCCACCGACCGCGCCTTCCGGATCGGCCAGCGGCGCAATGTGCAGGTGCGCAAGCTGGTCTGCGTGGACACGATCGAGGAGCGGATCGACGAGATGATCAACGGCAAGCGGCAACTCGCCGACCTGGCCGTTGGCGCGGGAGAGAACTGGATCACCGAGCTGAGCACCGACGAACTGCGCGACCTGTTCACCCTCGGCGCGGCGGCGGTGGGCGAATGAGTCCTTTCGTCGACTACTCCGAGTACGGCAAGAAGCTGCCGGTGCGCGGTGGCGTGGAAGCTCGCAGCAGGCGCGGCGGCTTCGGGCGCACCTGGTGGGGCAAGGCGCTGGTGGAATCGGTGGAGCGGATGGCGGAGCCCGGCCGGCTGGCGCGCGGCCGCAATTACGCCAGGTCCGGTCAGGTGGTGAACTACCGGATCGAGCCGGGGGCGGTGACGGCGGAAGTGCAGGGCAGCCAACCGCGACCCTTCACCGCGGTGTTCACCGTGCGCCCGTTGCGCGAGGACGAACTCGAGGAACTCATCGAGACCATCCGCTCGGCTCCGGGCATGCTCGCCGAGATCGCCTCGGGCGCGTTGCCGAGCGGGCTGGGACCGGTGCTGCTGCCGAGCACCGCGGCGGAGCTGGATTTCACCTGCACCTGCCCGGACCCCGGCTGGCCGTGCAAGCACGTGGCCGCGGTCTGCTACCTGCTGGCCGAGCGGCTCGACGAACACCCGCGCGAGATCCTGACTCTCCGCGGGCTCGACCTGGACACCCTGATCGGCGGCATCGAACGCGAGCCGCGAGCGCCTGCTTCCGATGACCCCTACGGTGAGCGCATCCCACTGCCGGACCTGCCCGCCGTCGAATTCCGCCCGGCCCCGGAGGATCTGGATCCGATGCTGCTGCGCAAGGCGCTGCGGATGACCTCGGCCGACGAGACGACCGCCGCGACCGGCCTGCGCGAGCTCACCGCGCTCTATCGGCTGTTCGACCGCTGACGTTGGTAGGCACCCGGCGTCGGGGCTGTCGGTTACCGCCGGTCTGTCGGGGCGGGATCGATACCGGCGGAGCGAAGGGACCGGAGACTTCCCGACGCCGGGTGCCGCTATCCAGTCTCGCGCAGCGGAACTCGGCACGGAACTGCCCCACTGACGCCCGGACGCTGCCCTTGCGCCGAACTTGTCCAGCGGTCGCCCCTGGCCTCTTCCCGCCGGAAAGAGCGCCGAACAGCGCAGATCCCCTGTTATAGGCTGACCGTATGGCAGGGAAGAGCCCAGCGTCCGGGTTGCCTCGCGACGACCTCGGTACCCTCGTGGACCTCCGCACACCCCCGCGCCGGGTGGTGTCGCTCGTTCCGTCGCTGACCGAGGCGGTGGCGCGCACCTGCTCGGAAGTCCTGGTCGCCGCCACACAATGGTGCACGCACCCCGCCGATCTGGAGGTCGAACGGGTCCGCGGGACCAAGAACCCGGACGTGCGGCGCGTCATCGAACTCGCCCCGGACCTGGTGCTGTGCAACAAAGAGGAGAACCGCCGCATCGATGTCGAGCGGCTGCGCGCGGCCGGCGTCGCGGTGTGGGTCACCGAGGTGGAGACGGTCGACGAGGCCATGGTCTCGCTCACCCGGCTCTGCGTGGACGTGCTCGGCGCCGGTGTTCCGGCATGGCTGGCCGAAGCCGAATCCTCCTGGGCGACACCGCCGCCCGAACCGGCCCGAGCCGCCGTCATTCCGGTCTGGCGCGATCCGTGGATGGTGGTCGGCCGGAACACGTTCACCGGAGACATCGCGCACCGCCTGGGCCTGCGGCTGGTGCATGCCGATCGGCCCGACCGCTATCCGCGCCTCACCGAGGCCGAGCTGACCGTGGGCGTCGACCTCGCGGTGCTGCCCGACGAGCCGTATGTCTTCACCGAATACGATGGGCCCGAGGCGTTTCCGGATATCCCGGTCGCGCTGGTGGAGGGCCGGGCCCTCACCTGGTACGGGCCTTCCTTGGCGACCGCGCGCGGCACGCTCACCGCGCAACTCGCCCGAGCGGCTCAACCCAGGTCGTAGTCGAACCAGATGTGGTGCGTGCCGTCGGCGTCCACGCCGATTCCGCCCGTGCCCGTGATGCCCGCGAGGTCACCGGTGCCGCTGTGCGGAACGATCACGCAGAACTCGTTCGTGCGGTCCGCGCCGGTGGTGCTCGCGACGTGCAGGAAGTTGAAGGTACCCGCGACACCGTCGAGCGCGCCCTCGAACGACTCCATCGCCGTGTAGCTGCCCATGCCCGTGGCCTGGTCGAACGCGGCGGTGAAGATCGTGGAGGAGCGGCCGTCGATCGCGCCGGCGAACTGCTTGGTGATGAGGGCGACGCCGACCGGCAACGCGGTAGCGATGGTGGGATCGGGCACCACCTCGGTCGGGACGAAATTGCTCACAGAGAAGGTGCCGGTAGCTTTCACGCAGCGGATGGTAACCACGGGCACCGACATGATCGACCGTCCCGGTCGCCGGTCCTGGTTCAGTCCGCGATCCGGTAGACGCGCTGCGCGGTGGTCCGGAAGACCTGCTCCAATTCCGTCCGTCCACCGCCGTGGCCGGTGACGGCGGTCGCGATCGCCTCGATGCTGTTGCCGATGCTGGTGACCGGCTTGTCCACGGGGAAGTTCGAGCCCCAGATGAGACGGTCCGCGCCGAAGACGTCCAGCGCGTGCTCGACCAGCGGGCCGATCCGGTCGAGCAGGTGCCCCGTGGGCGTCGGCGTGCCCCGCGGCGGGATCGGGTGGCCCAGGATCGGCATCATCAGCCCGCTCACCTTCGCGACCACGTTCGGGCGCGCGGCCAGTTCGGCGAGATCGTCGCGCCACCGCACCAGCAGCTGCCTGCGCAGTCCGGGATTGGTACCGGTGTGTTTGCCGACCGCGCCGAAGATCCCCGCGGGGGTGCCGAGGTGGTTCAGCACGATCGGCACCTCGGGATAGCGTTCGGCCAGCGCCGTGACGTCGGGAATGGCGTGCGAGTACACCCACGCTTCGAACGAGAGGCCGCGCTCGGCCAGCCGCGCGAAGCCGTCCAGGAATTCCTTGGTGGTGAGCGTGCCGGGCGCGTCGGTGAACGATCGCACGCCCGAATCGGGATGGTGGGCGACCATGGTGCGGACACCGCGCAGCAGCGGTGACGCGGCGGCGTGCGCGTCGAGCAACTCCGCGAACGCCGGGTCGGCCGGGTCTCCGCCCGCGAGGATCGCGCCGAGCCGCGGGGCCGCCTCCAGCGGCAGCCCGGCCACCCAGGCCGTCTCCCCGGCCTTTCCCAGTGGTCCCCGCTGCGACCATTCGACTTCGATGTGCGCGATCACCTCGATGGGCGCGTTGCCCGCGTCGGCGCGGTAGTCGAACGGGAGATAGGGCCGCAGGTAGGCGACCGGATCTCCGACGAACTCACGGTCGCGCCGCGGTGCGAGGCGCTTTGCCGCGTCCACCGGGACCGGCAGCAGCCGGAGCAGCTTCGCCAAGGCGCTGAAATCTCGCGGTGTGGTGAACGGATCCCACTGGTGGATGTGTGCGTCGATGATCCGTATACCCGAGAGCTCCATGTCTGCCATCCCAACCGCGCCGAAGGTTTGCTCGGCGATTGTCACATGCCCCGCGCGAGACAGGCCGGTGAATCAGCGGGACGCGCAAGCGGCCACGCGCGCTTCGGCACAACCGGGGCGGGCGAAGACGGTGAAGGCGACTCCAGGACCGCCCGCCGCTTGTCGATGCGCCCCGTGCTGCCGTGTCGCGCTCAGCTCGGCACGCCAGCTTCCCGACCGCCTGAACTGAACTGACGAGTTAGATCTTGTGTATAAACCAGATAGTTCTCTAGATTGAACTAGCAAGTTCAATTCGAGGAGGAGTCCATGATAGTTCACCTGCTGCGCTTCAGCTTTCACCCGGAGACGACCGAGGAGCAGAAGGCCGAGGTGCTCACGCTCATGCGCCGCACCGCGTCGGTCGAGTCCGTGTCGTTCTCGACCGTCGGCCAGAACCTGGGTGACGCGTCCGAGGGGTTCACGCACGGCTATTGCGTCGGCATCGAAGACTTGGATGCGCTGGAGCGGTACCTGTACGACCCGGTCCACCTGGAGGGCGATCCGCGGATCATCCCGCACATCGCGAAGATCGCGATCGGCCCGGATGTCTCCGATCAGCCCGATCTCGACCTGCGCGAGAAGATCATGGCGTTGCACGAGGCGAAGCTCGCCCGGTACCCGGAGTGGGCCGCACTGATGGACACCGTCCCCGAGGTGCGGATCTTCTGATGGCTCAGCCGCTCGCGTGTCTCACACGTTGCGGCGGTACTGCCCGCCGACGGTGAAGAACGTGTCGGTGATCTGCTGCAACGTGCACACCCGGGCGGCCTCCATCAGCACCTCGAAAATATTGTCGTCGGTGCGGGCGACCGCCTCGAGCCGGGCGAGGGCGGCATGGGCGCCGTCCCGGTTGCGCTGCTGGAATTCGCGTACCCGCCGCAGCTGCGACTGCTTCTCCGCTTCGGTGCCGCGCGCCAGCTCCAGCTCCCGGTGCGGTTCGGCGTGGGAGTTGCGGAAGGTGTTCACCCCGATGATCGGCAGCGAACCGTCGTGCTTGCGCTGTTCGTAGCGCATCGATTCGTCCTGGATCTTGCCGCGCTGGTAGCCGGTCTCCATCGCGCCGAGCACGCCGCCGCGTTCGCTGATCCGCTCGAACTCGGCCAGCACGGCCTCCTCGACCAGATCGGTGAGCTCGTCGATCAGGAAGCTGCCCTGCAGCGGGTTCTCGTTCATCGCGACCCCCCACTCCCGATTGATGATGAGCTGGATGGCCAGGGCGCGGCGCACCGATTCCTCGGTCGGGGTGGTGACCGCCTCGTCGTAGGCGTTGGTGTGCAGGCTGTTGCAGTTGTCGTAGATCGCGATCAGCGCCTGCAGTGTGGTGCGGATGTCGTTGAAGTTCATCTCCTGCGCGTGCAGCGACCGGCCGGAGGTCTGGATGTGGTACTTCAGCTTCTGCGACCGCTCGTTGGCGCCGTAGCGGTCCCGCATGGCGACGGCCCAGATGCGGCGGGCCACCCGGCCGATCACCGAATACTCCGGGTCCATCCCGTTGGAGAAGAAGAACGACAGATTCGGCGCGAAGTCGTCGATGTGCATGCCGCGCGCGAGATACGCCTCCACATAGGTGAAACCGTTGGCCAGGGTGAAAGCCAGCTGGCTGATCGGGTTCGCGCCCGCCTCGGCGATGTGGTAGCCGGAGATCGACACCGAGTAGAAATTGCGCACGCCGTTGCGCACGAACCATTCCTGGATGTCGGCCATCATGCGCAGGCTGAACTCGGTGGAGAAGATGCAGGTGTTCTGGCCCTGGTCCTCTTTGAGGATGTCGGCCTGCACCGTGCCCCGCACCGTGGCCAGCGTGCGGGCGCGCAGGTCGGCGGCCTCGGTGTCGGTCGGCGGCCGTCCCTGCTCCGCCGCGAAGCGGTCCAGCGCCTGATCGATCGCGGTGTTCAGGAAGTAGGCCAGGATGGTCGGCGCGGGGCCGTTGATCGTCATCGACACCGAGGTGGTCGGCGCGGTCAGATCGAAACCGTCGTAGAGCACCTTCATGTCGTCGAGCGAGGCGATCGACACGCCGGACGTGCCGACCTTGCCGTAGATGTCGGGGCGCTCCGCGGGATCGTGGCCGTAGAGCGTCACCGAATCGAAGGCCGTGGACAGCCTTTTCGCGTCGGAATGTTCGCTGAGCACTTTGAACCGGCGGTTGGTGCGGAACGGGTCGCCCTCGCCCGCGAACATGCGCGCCGGATCCTCGTTGTCCCGTTTGAACGGGAACACCCCTGCGGTGAACGGGAACCGCCCCGGCAGGTGCTCGGCGCGCAGGAAGCGCAGCAGCTCGCCGTGATCGGTGAAACGAGGTAAGGCCACGCGCGAAATGGAGTTGCCGGACAGAGTCTCCCGGCGCAGCGGGGTGCGGATCTCCCGGTCGCGCACCCGGACCACTTGTTCCTCCCCGCGATAGGACTCGGCGAGGGCGGGCCACTCGGCCAGCAGTGCGGCGTTCGCGGGCGTCAGGTCGGCGCGGGCGCGTTCGGCCAGTTCGGCGACGGCCGTGTCCCCGGGCAGTTCGGCCGCCACCTGCTCGAGGCGTTGCAGCCGTTGCGCGGCGGCGACCTGCGCCGCGGTCTCGGCGTGGTAGCCGCGCACGGTCTCGGCGATCTCGGCCAGGTAGCGCACCCGCGCGGGCGGGATGAGCTGGGCGAAGCGCGTGGACGTGCGGGTGTCCACCCGGGGCAGCGCGCCGGGCTCCAGCCGCAGGCCGTGGCCGGCCAGCAGGCCCGTCAGGTGCTGGTAGAGCGCGGTCACCCCGTCGTCGTTGAATGTCGCCGCGCTGGTGCCGAAGACCGGCATGTCCTCCAGCGCGGCATGGAACTCCTCGCGGTTGCGGATCAACTGCCTGGCCACGTCACGCAGCGCGTCCGCGGCGCCGCGACGCTCGAACTTGTTGATCGCCACCACGTCCGCGTAATCCAGCATGTCGATCTTCTCCAGCTGGGAGGCGGCGCCGAACTCGGGCGTCATCACGTACATCGACACGTCGACGTGGTCGGTCACCGCGGCGTCGCCCTGACCGATGCCGGGGGTCTCCAGGACGACCAGGTCGTAACCCGCTGCCTTGCAAGCCGTCACGATCAGATCGATATTGTCCGGTAGTTCGCGTCCACCGCGGGTGGCCAGCGAGCGGAAGAAGACGTGCTCGCCGTCGAGTGCGTTCATCCGGATGCGGTCGCCGAGCAGTGCGCCACCCCCGCGCCGCCGGGTCGGGTCCACCGCGAGAATCGCCACCCGCACCTTGTCCTGCTGATCCGAACGCAGCCTGCGCACCAGTTCGTCGGTGAGCGAGGACTTTCCGGAGCCGCCCGTCCCGGTGATGCCGAGCACCGGCACGGTGCGCGCCGCCGCGGCCTCGGCCAGCTTCCGCCGGTCGGCCTCCGGCAGCGCGTCCGCTTGCAGGCAGGTGATGGCGCGCGCCAAGGCGGCGCGCTCGCCGGAGAGCACCGCCTCCGGCACCGGCGGCTCGGTCGCGAGGTCGACGTCGCAGGCGCGGATCAACTGATTGATCATGCCGGGCAGGCCGAGTCGCTGTCCGTCCTCGGGAGAGAAGATGGTCACGCCGGCCGCGGCCAGTCGTGCGATCTCCTCCGCCACGATCACGCCACCGCCGCCGCCGAAGATCCGCACGTGTTCGGCTCCGGCCTTCTTCAAGGCGTCGGCGAGGTACTCGAAGTACTCGACGTGGCCACCCTGGTAGGAGCTGACCGCGACGCCCTGGGCGTCCTCGGTGAGCACGGCGTCGACCACCTCGCTGACCGAGCGGTTGTGGCCGAGGTGGATCACCTCCGCGCCCTGGCTCTGCAGGATGCGGCGCATGATGTTGATCGCCGCGTCGTGCCCGTCGAACAGGGCCGCCGAGGTGACGAAGCGAACGGGGTGGGTGGGCGCGTAGAGCGCGCTGCTGTCGGCCACGGGATTCCTCTCGGGATTCCATTGTCGCCCGATACTAGGACGTCAAACTAATCGTACGGTGACTGCGATCACATCGCCAGCGTCGCCGACGGGTTGTCCGCGTCGCTGCCGCCGTGCCGGTTTCGGGTCGGCGGCCGGCGGATTTCGGCGGCGGTCGACGTCGAAGGCATACCGGGCCGGGTGCCTTTCGCCGTGACGATCGGACGGTGGTATCCGTGCGCGATGCTCCGCTCCGGCCGATTGTGTTGTCAGGGCGGCCGACTCGGACATACTGGGCCCATGGTGAGCGACGACAGGGCGGAAGCCGCGGTAGGGCGGCTGGTCGCCGAGCGTGTGCTGACCCGCGACCAGGCCGACGCGGTGCTCGCGGCGCTCGCCGTCGAGCGGGCGGCGGTGGTGGCGCGTGGGAAGGTGCTCGCCGAGATCGCCTCCTATGTCGGAGCAGGCTTGCTGTTCGGCGGAATCGCCCTGGTGGCGGCCTCGTCCTGGGACACGCTCGACCGGCCGGTCCGAGTGGGCGTGCTCGCCGTCGTGTCGGCGGGTCTGCTGTTCGGGGGTGTTCTGCTCGCCGGGGTGCCGACCGGCCGCACGAGCGCGAACAGTGCCCGCGCGAGGCTGGCGGCCGTGCTCTTCGCGCTCGGGTCCGTCGCGCTCGCCGGGTCCGTCGGCACCGCGCTCGAGAACGCGAGCACCGATGCCGCGTGGGTTTTCGCCTGTGCGGCGGGAGCGGTGATCGCCGTACTCGGTTACCTCGCGCTGCCGTCGGTGATCGGACTGCTGGTCTGCGCTTGCTTCGTGCCCGCGGCCGTCGCGGGGATCCTCACCGAAGTGATCGGTCTCGACGACAGCTGGGGCAGCGCGGCGGTACTGCTGCTCGGTGGCGCGTGGTTCGCGCTGACCAGAATCGGTGCCCTCGCGGACCTCCGGATCGGATACCTGATCGCGATCGTCACATCCGTCGCCGCCGCGCAGAGTCTCGACATCGATGGCCGGACCTGGGCCTACGGGATCACGGCGCTGATCGCCGTGGTCTGCTTCGCGTTGTACGCGACCCAGCGGTCGGCGGTGCTCGTCGTCGGGGGCGGTGTGGCCATCGCGGTGGCGGCGGGGGAGGCGGTCTCGGAATGGACCGGCGATTCGCTCGGCGCGGCGGCGGTGGTCGTAGCGATCGGCGCGATCACGCTCGGGTTGGGCGCGTTCCGGCTGGTGCGGCCGCGGCGGGCGAAGGAAGCCGATCCGGCCGTTCCCGTGCCGAAGCCGTAGCCGTGGGATGAATCACATCGGCCCCTCGGCCTTGCTGATACTTGGACGTCCAACTATAGGATGACCGCATACCGCACCGCGGTGCCCCGATCGCTACGAGAACAGGACTGGCATGGTTCGCGAACTCACCCATTTCATCGGCGGACAGCATGTGCCGGGCGCTTCCGGCAAGTTCGGTGACGTCTTCGACCCCAACCTCGGCCAGGTGCAGGCGCGGGTGCCGCTGGCGAGCAAATCCGAGGTCGAGGCGGTCATCGCCAACGCCGAGGCCGCGCAGCCGAAATGGGCCGCGTTCAACCCGCAGAAGCGGGCGCGCGTTCTCATGAAGTTCCTGACCCTGGTGCAGGACGAGATGGATTCGCTGGCGGCGCTGCTGTCCTCCGAGCACGGCAAGACCATCGCCGACGCCAAGGGCGACATCCAGCGCGGCCTCGAGGTGATCGAGTTCGCCGTCGGTATCCCGCACCTGCTCAAGGGCGAATACACCGAGGGCGCCGGCACCGGCATCGACGTGTACTCGATGCGCCAGCCGCTCGGCGTCGTCGCGGGCATCACCCCGTTCAACTTCCCGGCCATGATCCCGCTGTGGAAGGCCGGTCCCGCGCTGGCCACCGGCAACGCGTTCGTACTCAAGCCCTCCGAGCGCGACCCCTCGGTGCCGCTGCGGCTGGCCGAGTTGTTCCTCGAGGCCGGTCTGCCCCCCGGTGTGTTCAACGTGGTCAACGGTGACAAGGAAGCCGTCGACACGCTGCTGCACGATCCGCGCGTCAAGGCCGTCGGATTCGTCGGCTCCACCCCCATCGCGCAGTACATCTACGAGACCGCGACCGCGAACGGCAAGCGCGCCCAGTGCTTCGGCGGCGCGAAGAACCACGCGATCGTCATGCCGGACGCCGATCTCGACGACGTCGCCGACCAGTTGATCGGCGCGGGCTACGGGTCGGCGGGCGAGCGTTGCATGGCCATTTCGGTGGCCGTCCCGGTCGGTGCGGAGACCGCCGACCGCCTGGTGGCCAAGCTGACCGAGCGGGTGCACAAGCTCAACGTCGGCCGTTCCGACGACCCGGGCGCCGATTACGGGCCGCTGGTCGGCCAGGACGGCGTGAACCGCGTGAACAACTACGTCCAGATCGGTGTCGAGGAGGGCGCCGAGCTGGTGGTGGACGGACGCGGCCTGGTCGTGGAAGGCGCCGAGGACGGTTACTTCGTCGGCGCGACGCTGTTCGACAAGGTGACCCCGCAGATGCGGATCTACCGCGAGGAGATCTTCGGTCCGGTGCTCACCGTGGTCCGCGCCGCGGACTACGAGGAGGGCCTGCGGCTGGCCAACGAGCACGAATACGGCAACGGCGTGGCGATCTTCACCCGCGACGGGGACACCGCCCGCGACTTCGCCGCGCGCGTGCAGGTCGGCATGGTCGGCATCAACGTGCCGATCCCGGTGCCGATCGCGTACTACACCTTCGGCGGATGGAAGCGTTCCGGCTTCGGCGACCTGAACCAGCACGGCCCGGATTCGATCCGCTTCTACACCAAGACCAAGACGGTGACGCAGCGCTGGCCCGCCGGGCTCAAGGAGAGCAACGCGTTCGTCATCCCGACGATGGACTGATCCAGATGTTCATCCTCGACGACGACGAGAAGGCGATCCGCGACACCGCCCGCGGCTTCGCCGACGAATTCCTCGCCCCGAACGCGCTGGAGTGGGACGAGCAGAAGCATTTCCCGGTGGATGTGCTGCGCAAGGCGGGCCCGCTCGGCCTCGGCGGCATCTACGTGCGCGAGGACGTGGGCGGTTCGGGCCTGCGCAGGCTCGACGCCGTGCGCATCTTCGAGCAGCTGGCCACCGGCTGCCCCGCCATCGCCGCCTACATCTCCATCCACAACATGGCGACCTGGATGATCGACCGCTACGGCGACGACGAGCAGCGCAATCGCTGGCTGCCCCGGCTGACCGCGATGGAACTGCTGGCCAGCTACGCGCTCACCGAGCCAGGGGTCGGCTCCGACGCGGCGGCGTTGAGCACCAAGGCCGTTCGCGACGGTGACGACTACGTCTTCAACGGCGCCAAGCAGTTCATCTCCGGCGCGGGCTCCACCGACGTCTACGTCGTCATGGCCCGGACCGGCGACGACGGTGCGCGCGGGATCTCGGCGTTCATCGTGCCCGCCGACACCCCCGGCATCTCCGTCGGCGCCAACGAGAAGAAGATGGGCTGGAACGCCCAACCGACCCGGCAGGTGATCTTCTCCGATGCCAGGGTCCCGGCGGCCAACCTGCTCGGCGCGGAGGGCGACGGCTTCCGCATCGCGATGAACGGCCTCAACGGCGGCAGGCTCAACATCGCCGCGTGCTCGGTGGGCGGCGCGCAGGCGGCGCTGGACAAGACGGTGCCGTATCTGGCCGAGCGGCAGGCGTTCGGCAAGCCGCTGCTGCGCAACCAGGCGCTGCAATTCGATCTCGCCGATATGCGCATCGAATTGGAGGCCGCCCGCACCCTGCTGTGGCGGGCCGCCGCGGCGCTGGACGCCGACGCGGCGGACAAGGTGGAGCTGTGCGCGATGGCGAAGCGTTTCGCCACCGACGCCGGCTTCGAGGTGGCCAACAAGGCCCTGCAACTGCACGGCGGCTACGGCTACCTGACCGAGTACGGCGTGGAGAAGATCGTCCGGGATCTGCGGGTGCACCAGATCCTCGAGGGCACCAACGAAATCATGCGGGTGGTCGTCGCCCGCGCACTGGTAGGAGCGGCATGAGCGGACAGACCACGAGTGAACCCGAGGTTCTTCTCGAACAGCGCGACGGGCTGGGCCTGATCACGCTGAACCGGCCCAAGGCCATCAACGCGCTGAATCACTCGATGGCCCTCGCCATCACCGACGCGCTGCGTACCTGGGCCGAGGACGACGCGGTGCGCACCGTGGTCGTCACCGGCGCGGGCGAGCGGGGCCTGTGCGCGGGCGGCGACATCGTCGCCATCCACGCCGACGCGAAAAGCGGTGCCACCAGCGCCGATTCGGCGACCGGACGGTTCTGGCGCGACGAGTACATCCTCAACGCCCTGATCGGCCGCTACCCGAAGCCGTACGTGGTGATCATGGACGGCATCGTGATGGGCGGCGGCGTCGGGCTCTCCGGGCACGGCAGCCACCGCATCGTCACCGAGCGGTCCAAGATCGGCATGCCCGAGGTGGGCATCGGCTTCGTCCCGGACGTCGGCGGCACCTATCTGCTCGCGCGCACCCCGGGTGAGATCGGCACGCACGTCGGGCTCACCACCGCGCGCATGAGCGCCGGTGACGCCATCGCCGCGAACTTCGCCGACTATTTCGTCGTCTCCGAGCATCTGCCCGCGCTGCTGGAGACGCTGCGCACGGAGAGCGCCGACATCGCGATCGCCAAGTTCGCCACGGACGCGCCGGATTCCGCGCTGGCCGCCGCGCAGGACTGGATCGATGACTGCTACGGAGCCGACTCCGTGGAGGAGGTCGTCGCGCGGTTGCAGGCGCACGAGGCACCCGACGCGCAGGCGGCGGCTACCGAGATCCT
This sequence comes from Nocardia sp. NPDC047654, assembly GCF_043205035.1. Classification (NCBI taxonomy): domain Bacteria; kingdom Bacillati; phylum Actinomycetota; class Actinomycetes; order Mycobacteriales; family Nocardiaceae; genus Nocardia; species Nocardia sp. NPDC047654. Next base: position 44,034 of record NZ_JBIDDF010000018.1, on the reverse strand, counting down.
GGCGAAATCTCCGGTCGCCCTGAAGGTCACGCTGCGTTCGCTGCGCGCGGCCCGCACCGCCCCGAGCCTGGAGGCGGTGCTGAACGAGGAGTACCGGGTGTCCATCGCGTCGCTGTCGTCGCACGACCTGGTCGAAGGCATTCGCGCGCAGGTGATCGACAAGGACCGCAACCCCCGGTGGTCGCCCGCGACGCTCGAGGCGGTCACGGACGCGCAGGTGGACGCATACTTCGCCGAGCTGGGCGATCGAGAGCTGGGTCTGCCGACCCAGGAGGTGGCGTGATGAGCAAGCGAATCGGTTTCCTCGGCCTCGGCCACATGGGCGCGCCGATGGCGGCCAACCTGGTGCGCGCGGGCTACGAGGTGCTCGCCTTCGACCCGGTGCCCGCGGCGCGCGAACAGGCCGAGCATGACGGAGCGATCCCGGTCGGCACGGCCACCGAGGCCGCCGCGGCCGACACCGTGATCACCATGCTGCCCAATGGCAAACTCGTCCTCGACGTGTACGCCGAACTGCTTCCGGCCGCGGCACCGGGCACCTTGTTCATCGACTGCTCCACCATCGACGTGGCCGACGCCAAGACCGCGGCCGAACGCGCCACCGCCGCCGGGCACCGTGCGCTGGACGCGCCGGTTTCCGGCGGTGTCGCGGGCGCGGCGGCGGGCACGCTGACCTTCATGGTCGGCGGGGCCGCCGAGGACTTCGCCGCCGCCCTTCCGGTGCTCGAGGTGATGGGCGGCAAGGTCGTGCACTGCGGCGGCTCCGGCGTCGGCCAGGCGGCGAAGATCTGCAACAACATGCTGCTGGGCGTGTCGATGATCGCGCTGTCGGAGTCGCTGGTGCTGGGCGAGAAGCTGGGCCTGAGCCATCAGTCGTTCTTCGACGTGGTCTCCACCGCCTCCGGCCAGAGCTGGGCGCTGACCAGCTACTGCCCGGTTCCGGGCCCGGTGCCGACCAGCCCGGCCAACAACGACTACCGACCGGGTTTCGCCACCGCCCTGATGGCGAAGGACCTGGGTCTGGCCGCGAACGCCCTGCGCGAGAACAACATCGACGGTCAGCTCGGGTTGCTGGCCGCCGCGATCTACGACCGCTTCAACCAGACGGATGCCGGACGGGACTTCTCGGCTATCGTCACCGATATCCGTGACCGATCCGACCAAGAGGGTGCAGAAGGATGAACGCATCGCAGAGCGAGTCCGTGGGCGGCGGCGGCCGGGCGACGGGTGGGCCCGACTTCGAGACGATTCTGCTGGAACGCAAGGGCCGGGTCGGCTGGATCACGCTGAATCGCCCGAAGGCGCTGAACGCGCTGAACGCACAGGTCCTCGACGACGTCATCGCCGCGCTCGACGAACTCGAGCACGACGACGAGATCGGTGCCATCGTGATCACCGGCTCGGAACGGGCCTTCGCGGCGGGCGCCGACATCAAGGAGATGCAGCCCAAGTCGTACATGGACATGTTCATGGACGACTACTTCGCCCGCTGGGACCGGCTGGCGCAGTTCCGCAAGCCCACCATCGCCGCGGTGGCGGGCTACGCGCTGGGCGGCGGCTGTGAGCTGGCCATGATCTGCGACGTCCTGCTCGCGGCCGACACCGCGAAGTTCGGGCAGCCGGAGATCAAGCTGGGCGTCATCCCCGGCATCGGCGGCTCGCAGCGCCTGACCCGCGCGATCGGCAAGGCCAAGGCCATGGATCTGGTGCTCACCGGCCGCAACATGGACGCCGAGGAGGCCGAGCGGGCGGGGCTGGTCTCGCGCATCGTGCCCGCGGCGGAGCTGCTCGACACCGCGGCCGAGGTCGCCGAGACCATCGCGTCGATGTCGCTGCCGGTCGCCATGATCGCCAAGGAAGCGGTGAACCGCTCGTTCGAGACCACGCTCGCCGAGGGCCTGCGCTTCGAACGCCGAGTGTTCCACTCGCTGTTCGCGATCGAGGATCAGAAGGAAGGCATGAGCGCCTTCGTCGAGAAGCGTCCGGCGAAGTTCACCAACCGCTGACATCCGACCCGCCCGGCCGATCCCCTCGGCCGGGCGGGTTCGTCGCGAGTTATCCGAAGCGCCCCGATGTGGGCGCGACGATCTCCGCGGGCGTGGGCACCTTGTTGCCCTCCGGCGTGGGCGCGTCCTTCTCCGCGGCGAGCAGTCCTGCGATGGTGGCGCCCAGGGCGACGGTGACCGCGGCCGCCGCGATGAGTTTGCGCCGGTCGACGGCGACCGGGACGAGGGTGGCTCCGGCGCGCAGCCGGGCCATCCGCACGTCGCCGCCCCTTCGTTCGGCGGCGAGCAGCACGGCGCCGCGCGCGGAGACGAACTCGGGCTCGGGGTCGTAGACGATCGGCAGGTCGATCAGTTCCGCCAGTTCGGCGCGAATGCTCGGGCTGCGCGTGCAGCCGCCGAGCAGCACCATGGCCTCCGGCCGCACACCGGTCTCGTCGATGATCTGCCGCACGAACGACACCGAGTGATGGATGCCCGCCGCGCACAGTTCGGCCAGGTCGCTGCGGGTGACGACGGCCCGGTCGCCGGTGCCGTCGTCGATGGCGGTGACCACCCTGGCCTCGCTCAGTTCCTCGCGGTGACGCCGGATGGTCGGCGTGTCGGTGAGCACGCCGTCGCGGGCCAGCCGCCAGCGCAGCAGCGCGTCGTAGCCGTCGCCACCGAGCACCGTGCTGCGCTTGCTGGACAGGATCGCGTCGGTGCGGCAATCGACATGCGTGATGGTCAGCCCCGAGCTGCCCAGGTCGTAGAGGATCACCGAGCCGCTGTCCGGCAATTGCCCGGTGAAGCGCAGATAGCGCAGCTGGGCGAGGGGTTCGTCGACGATGGTCACGCCGCGGCCGCGCACGCCCGCGCGGATGGCGTCGGCGTGCAGCGGACAGCGGCACGTCACCGCCGTGCCCGAGATCAGCTCGTCACGCCGGTCGGCGGCGCCGTTCATCCGGCGGATCGCCTCGAAGACCGATTCCTCGACACCGCCGCCCGCCCGGCGCGGCACTTCGCAGCGATCGATCGGGGGTAGGTGTGGCTGATCGGAGTGTGTCAGCATCGCATGGGCGCCGCCAGCGCCCGCCGATACCCCCAAGACCAGCACCATGATTTACATGGTGGACCTTTTCGCTTCCGCTGCCAAGACGGCATGCCCGGCAATTCGCCGGTTGGATGCCCGATCGTCACCCGCCGGTCGGTAGCACCGGGTATGCGACCGACCGGTACGTCGAATCAGTCTGTGGCCGTAGCCGACCAGCGCGCCGTTCCCTCGGCGGTGTCGAAGTCGCCCGCGGCGTGTCGGAATTCGGCGAGCAGTTGCAGCAGAGTGTGCAGTCGTTCCGGGGGCAATCCGGGGAGCGCGAAAACCTTCGCGTTGAGTTCCTCGGTCGCCTTCGCCACCAATTCCCGTCCCGCGTCGGTGATTTCGATCAGGGTAGCGCGCCGGTCGCTGGGATGCGGTACGCGCTCGACGAGCTTCGCCGCCTCCAGCCGGTCCACGGTGTTGGTGACACTGGTGGGGTGCACCTGTAAGCGCGCGCTGGCCTTCGCCATCGGCAGCGCACCGGTTTTGCTGAAATTGAGCAGCATGAGCAGCTCGTAGCGGGAGAAGGTCAAGCCGGTGGGTTTGAGCGCCTCGTCCACCCGCGCCATCACGATTTGCTGAGCCCGCACCAGTGACGTCACCGCGGCCATGCCGTCGGCGACATCTCCCCAGCCGTGGCCGACCCACTGGCGGTGGGCCTCCTCGATCGGGTCGTTCGGAAGCGGGCGTGGCCGAGACATGTTCCGATCATTCCATGCCGCCAGGGGCGGACGGGGACATCCGACCAGGCTTCGGATCACCGTGAGCGCAATGGTGGGCCGGGCCTACCCGCCGGGGGCACTATCTAAGGCGAGGCGGGCGTGGCTGAGTGGTTTAGGCAACGGTCTGCAAAGCCGTTTACGCGGGTTCAATTCCCGCCGCTCGCTCCAAGTTTCCTCGGTGTTCGGCTCGGTGCGCGTCATCGCCGAGCCGAGCATTTCGAGGCACGCCCCTACCCGGTATGCCTGGTTCCCGCCAGCGTTCCGCGTCAGACGGCGTCGTTCGGTTCGGCGTACGCCACGGCCGTGCCGACCACGTCGAGGCGCACCCGCTGCCCGGTGACAGGGGCGGCGACGCTGGCGCGGCGTACCCGGATGGGAGTGCTCGCGCCGTCCGGGTCGATGGTCAGGATGACGTCGGCGCCGCGGAAGTCGACCGCGCTGATCCGGCCGCTCTCCGACTCGTTCTCCGAAGCGACATCGGCCACGAGCTGTTCCGGTCGCAGCATGACGGTGGCCGGTCCGCTCGCGGCGTTGCGCTGCACCGGAATCCGGCCCAGTGCGCACTTGGCCACATCGCCCTCGACCACCGCCTCCAGCAGCACGCAATCGCCGAGGAACCGGGCGGTGAACAGGTCCTTCGGCGTGGCGTAGACCTCCTCCGGCGTCCCGACCTGGGTGAAGCGCCCCTCCCGCATCACCGCGACCTGATCGGCGAAACTCAGCGCCTCCTCCTGGTCGTGGGTCACCAGGATGCTGGTCATGCCCGCCTCGCGCAGCGTGTCGGCCACGGCCTGCCTGGTCGTGGCCCGCAAGCCCGCGTCCAACGCGCTGAACGGCTCGTCCAGCAGCATCACCGACGGCTTGCGCGCCAGTGCGCGGGCCAGGGCCACGCGCTGCTGCTGGCCGCCGGAGAGCTGATGCGGCCGCCGGTCGGCGTAGGACGCGGGCAGCGACACCATCTCCAGCAGTTCGCGCACCCGCCGGTGGTTGCGGCGCGCCGAGCCGGGCAGGCCGTAGGCGATGTTCCGGCCGACGGTCAGATGGGGGAACAGCGCCCCGTCCTGGGCGACATAGCCGATGTTGCGACGCTGCGGCGGCACCGAGACGCGTTCGCCGACAACGATTTCCGTGCCGATCGACACCGAACCCGTGTCCGGTGACTCGAATCCGGCGATCACGCGCAGCAGCGTGGTCTTGCCGCATCCGGACGATCCGACCACGGCGGTGGCGGTGCGGTTCGGCACGTCCAGGGTGATGCCACCGAGAACCCGGGTGTGACCGAAGGTCTTCGACACATCGGTGACGACAACGCGACTCATATCCCGGCCGCCTTCTGCGAGTTGGTGAACAGCAAGTACGTCACGGGCACGGCGGCGGCGATCATGATCAGGGCGTACGGAGCGGCGGCGGCGTAATCCAACTCGCCGGACAGGCCCCAGAACCGCATCGCCAGCGTGCGAGTTCCGTTGGGCGCCAGCAAGAGGGTTGCGGTCAGCTCGGTCGCCACCGCGACGAACACCAGTGCGGCGGCGGCGGCCGCGGCCGGCGCCGCGAGACGCAGCGTGACCAGGAAGAACGTCGCCGGCGCCGATTTACCCAGCGAACGGGACGCCTCCTCCAAGCCGACCGGTACCTGGGCGAGCCCGGCCCGCACGCTGACCAGGGCACGGGGCAGGAACAGCAGGAGATAGGCGGCGATCACCATGCCCGCCGTCTGGTAGAGCGCGGGCGCCCACCGGATCGTCACGGTCACCATGGCCAGCGCGATCACGATGCCGGGCAACGAGCTGGTGATGTAATTGGCGCCCTCGACCAGCCGCGCGAACGCCGAGGTGGAACGCACCGCGATCCACGCCACCGGGAACGCGCACAGGGTGGTGAGCAGCGCGGCGACGGCCGCGAGGCCGACCGTCTGCCCGAGCGCGTTGCCGATGTCGGCGACATCCCATACCGCCGCTCCGCCGATGCGCAACCAGCGCCCGATGGTCCACAGCGGCACGCCCAGCGCGGCCGCCGTCACCGCGACGAGCGCGGCCAGAACCGGTAACGTTCCCGCGCCCAACCGGATCCGGGCCGCGGCGCGCGGAGCCCCGCTGCCGATCCGCGCGTAGCGCGCCCGGCCGCGCAGTCCCGCCTCGGCCCCGAGCAGCGCCAGACAGCACAGCACGAGCACACCGGCCAGCATGCTGCCCGCCGGACCGGCGAAGCTGGACTGGTACTGCTCGAAGATGGCCGTGGTGAACGTGTCGAACCGGACCATCACGAAGGCGCCGTACTCGGCGAGCAGATGCAGCCCGATGAGCAGTCCGCCACCGAGGACGGCCAAGCGCAGCTGCGGTAGCACGATCCGCGCGAACACCGCGACCGGTCCCGAGCCCAGCGCCCGCGCCGACTCCTCCACCGCCGGATCCAGGCGGCGCAGCGTGGCGGCGGCGGGCAGATAGACCAGCGGGAAATAGGACATCGTGGAGATCACCACGCCTGCCCGAAGACCGTGCATGGTCGGGAAGACGCTGACCCAGGCGTAGCTGTTGACGAAGGCGGGCACCGCCAGCGGAGCCGCGAAAACCGGCCCCCACCACGACCTCCCCGGCACGTCGGTGCGTTCCACCACCCAGGCCAGCCCGACGCCGAGCGCCACGCAGATCGGCACGGTGCACGCCACCAGCGCGGCCGTATTGCCCAGCAGTTCACCGACTCTGGGCCGGAACACCAGTTCCGCCGCCTGATCGACACCGGTGGAGAAAACGGTCGAAACGATGTACCCGAGCGGCACGAACGTCGCCGCCACCAGCAGCAGCGCGACGCCCGTGACCACCGGCCCCGGTCTGCCGACCCGGGGCGCGGCGACGACGTTCCGGAGTGCCACGGCTACAGCAGACCGGCTTCGGTCATCAGCTGCGTGACCTTCTTCGAATCGAGCTTCGACGGGTCGATCGCCGGAGCCTGCAAGTCGGCCAGCGGCGGCAGCGCCGGGTTCGCGGCCACGCCACTGGCGACCGGGTATTCCAGCGACGTGCCGTCCCGCAACACCTCTTGCCCCGCCTTGCCGACGATGAACGCCAGGAACTTCTGCGCCGCCTCTTGCTTCTTGCTCGCCTTCAGCACGCCGCCGCCGGAGACGCTGACGAAGGCGCCCGGGTCCTGGTTCCTGAAGTAGTGCAGGGCGGTGTCGGCGCTGCTCTCCTTCGTATTCGCCTGGTCGCGGTACCAGTAGTAGTGGTAGATGACGCCGCCGTCCGGGCTGCCGGAGTTGACCGCTTTCATGGTGGCGACGTTGTTCGGGAACGGCGTCGCGTTCTCCTTCATGCCCTTCAGCCAGGCGCGGGTGGCGTCCTCGCCCTTCAGCGCGAGCAGGGCGGCGACGATGGCCTGGAAGTCGGCGCCGGAAACGCCCGCGCCCCAGCGCCCCTTCCACTGCGGTTGCGCCAGGTCGAGCAGCGAGGCAGGCAATTGGCCGGGCTGGACCTTGTTCTTGTGGTAGACGAAAACCGTCGAGCGCGCCGCCACGCCGGTCCACTTGCCGGTGGACGGGCGGAACTGCGCGGGCACCTGCGCCAGCGTCTCGGCGTTCACGTCGGCGAACAGGCCCGCGTTCTCCACCAGCGCCATGGCGGGGGAGTTCTCGGTGAGGAAGACGTCGGCGGGCGAGGCCGCGCCCTCGGCGACCAGCTGGTTGCCCAGCGCCGTGTCACCGCCCTGGCGCAACGTCACCTTGATGCCGGTTTCCTTGGTGAACGCGTCGGCCCATTCTTTGGTGAGCGACTCGTGCTGCGCGTTGTAGACGGTGATCTCGTTCGCGTCGTCGGAGGAATTCGAGCAAGCCGTGCTGCCCAGCGCCGTCATCGCGAGGACCAATCCAGCGGCAATCGTCTTCCATCTGACCGGCTTCATCCTCGTCCTTCCGACCACGTTCCCCGTTGCATATGTTGAGGCTTACCTAAGGAAGATACAGCGTTCGACGTGCGCAAACGTTTCCCGGATGCGGCGAACCCGCGCGCCCGCTACCGCAGCCCCGAGAAGTCGCGCGGCACAACGTGATTGCGATCGGCGCAGGTGCCCAGCGTGTAATCCGGAAGCAGTCCGAAGTACTCGCCGCGGGTGAGCGCGCTCCAGCGCCGCGCGTCCTCGGTGCGGGTCTTGTAGAAGTTGACCATGTAGCCGCCCTCGTAGAGGCGTAGCAGGCTGTAGCCGCCCGGGTACTCCTTGACGGCGGCGACCTCGAGGAACTCCACCGCGCACGGCGCGTCCGGCCTGGTGCGGCGGTTTCGGTGGGTGTGGCCGCTGTGCTGTAGGAAGACGCCGGGGGAGCGGGTGTAGAGCGCTTGCAGTTCACCGCTGTCGCGCCCGTCGAGCACGAAACCCGGTCCGGCGAGGTTGCTCAGTCCGGACTCGGTCGTGACCGGGTGGTGGCCGAACAGCAGGGTCGGCCGGTCCGGATCGGCGCGCAGACGTTCGGCGAGGTGATCGAATTGCGCGCGCTCGATGGACCCGCCCGCGCCGTCCAGGCTGCTGGTATCCAAGCCGAGCACGCGCAGCCCGCCCACTTCGTGCTCGACGAGTTGCTGGCGCGCGGAGAAGGCATCGGCCCAGCAGTCACGGTGGTCGGCGGGCGCGGGGGCGCAACCGGCGTACTCGCCGCCCGTGTGCGGCCGGTCGTGATTGCCGCGCACGGCGAGGTAGTCGCGGCCGAGCGCACCCCACCCGTCGAGACGGGCCCGCACCGTGCGGGTGTCGAGCTCGGAGGCTTCTGCGGTCAGGTCGCCCGCGAGCAGCAGCAGTTCGGCTCCCCGGTCGGGACGGCGCAGGTCGTCCAGCACCGCGGCCAGCATCACCTCGGGATAGGGCGCGAGGCCGGGGCCCTGCCGGAAGCCGGGCGGCAGGTCACCGGCGATCAGCCCGCTGATCTGCTCGCCGAAGTGCACATCGTTGGCCAGCGCCAGGGTGCGCAGCCTGCGGCCGGGCGGCGGAACCAGGGTGGTGAACTCGCCGCGTGCTTCCGGCGCGGCGGGATCGGACGTGGTGAGCGATAGTGCGGGCGCGGCGCGCAGATCCGCCGACCAGGCTTCGAAGCGGTAGGCGCGGCCCGGTTCGAGGCCGCCGATCTCGGCATAGTGGAACGGCGTCGGGTGGTCGTCGGCGAAAACCGGCGCCGGAGCGCGCGCCGAGTCGGCGGGACCGATCCGTACGTGGGTGTCGGCGTCGACGGGTATCAGCCGGCCGGCCGGGTCGGGGGCGAGCGTGGTCCAGGTGAGAATCACCGAGGTGTCGGTGATCGTCACGACTTCCAGATCGGTGGCGACGGCCGCGTCCGGCAGTGCCCGAGCTTTCGTTCGACCGGCGAAGGGGAGGAGTGCGGCGAGGCCGAGTGCCCCGAGAACGGTTCTGCGGTTCGGTCCGCAACAACTCATGCGTGGGTGCATGCGATCAGCGGGTGCCCTCCGCGGAGCAGACCTTCCACTTGCCGTCTTCTTTCGTCAGATGCTCGGTCGTGCTGGATTCGGTGTCGGGCTGCCCGCCGGGTGCCGCGACGGTCAGCTTGCCGGTGACCTTCGCGGTCGCGGTGTCCCCGGTGACGACGATGTCCTCGATCCTATCGATCGTGACCGAAATCGAGGTGCTGTCGAATTCGTTCTTCTCGCTCTCGGACATCGCCTCGAACGCGGCGCGTTCGTGCGCACACGCCTGCTCGGCCGCCGCGCGGAAGCCGCGCGTGTCGAGGGTCTCGTAGAAGTCGCGAATCGCGAGTTCGATCCGCTTCTCGTCCGAGGCGAGCGGGCCTCTGCCCTGCGAGGTCAGGAACACCCCCGTGATCGCCGCGCCCGCGATCACCAGAGCGACTATCGCCACCAAGCCGACGATCAAGCCGGTGTGACCCTTCTTGGGCGGCGGCGGATATCCCTGGGGCGGGTAGCCGGGCGGCGGATAACCAGGGGCCGAGGGGGGCTGCCCGGGGCCGGGTGGCGGATAGTCCGGGCCGGAGGGTGACTGCCCCGGGGGCGGATAGCCCGGAGGCGGCTGCCCGGGCTCGGGCGGTGGATAGTCCTGGCCCGGTGGTACCTGGCCGGGCTCGGGGGGTGGGTGGCCAGGCGAGGGCTGTTGCGGGTGGGGCGGTCGATCATCCGGCGGTTGCCCGCCCGGCGGATAAGCCATCTCGTCCTCCGGTCTACCCCCGGTGGCTGGATCTTTACGCCAAGGCGTGCCCGGGGTAGCGGAAACCAAACGGGTCGGATCGTTCGGACGGGCAACGGGCAACGGGCAACGGGCGGCTTCGGTACGCGAGGGGTATCGAGGACGGGAACGGTGGATACCGGGTGGCCGCGACACACGCGTTGCGGTGCGGTGGTCGGACGCGCGGCGAACGGTTTCCGCTGCGTCAGGCGGCCAATGCGGCGTGCCAGCGCGCGGTGTCGGTGTACTGGTGCAGGCGTGTGATGCGGCCTTCGTCGTCGACCTGCCACAGGTGCACGAACTCGGCCTCGTACTCGCGGCCGGTCGCGCGGGCCGCGCCGCGATAGTGACCTGTCACCACGACGGTGCCGTCCGTGGTCTCCTGCCAGGTCTCGTCGAACGGGGCGGTGTCGAAGTCCCTGGCAACCGCGCCCCAGATCCGCGCCATGGCCGCCAGCGGGCCGTGGAAGGCGCCGCCCGCGCCGCACGGCATGCCCGGGGCGGTGCGCACTTCGAACTCCGGATGCAGCAGGGCCAGGATCGCCGGTCCGTCACCCGTCTGCGTAGCGGTGTAGAAACCCTTGACGACCTCGCTCTTCACGGACATGTCCGACTCCTTCTAAAGTGATTGTTCTAGAACGATCATATTAGAACGTCTCGGGCGCGACCGTCATAGTCGTGTGGCCGAAGTCATGTCGTCCGATTCGAGACCGGGTTGCCTGGTGCTTGCCGCATATGTCCGGCTAACATTCGAACATGGGTTCGATAAGCGATGAAACGCCGCGAACCGAAGGCACGGGACCGGAGCTGGTCTACCCGAACAGGACCGGCCACTACTACCGGACACTGACCTACCCGCCGCGCCCGGTGTGGGTGCGGCTGGACGCGATCCTGGTCCGCGACCCCGGCACCCCGCGGCACGTGAACGGCGCGGGAGTCGTCATGCGCGGCGAGCGCCCCGGCACCTTGACGCACTGGTTCCCTACCGTCGACGGGGACTGGATGGGACGGGTGACCTACAGCATCCAGTTCGCCGACGGTCGCCCGGACCTGCACGTGCGCGACCAACTGGTTCCGGCCTACGCGCTGCGCCCCCGGCGCACCGAGCGATCCGAACCGGAGTCCGCCTGATCGGCGACCCGCCGCGGGGCGTGTTCTCGAACCTGGTGTTATTCGTGCGCTGCGTTCCGGACGCGCCGAGCGATCGGAGTTCACCGGGTCGGCGGAACTCGCGGTGCGGGATGCTGCACCAGCCACCCGTCATAGCTACGAATTTGCCTCTTCTTTTCGAGCCTGAGAGGCCCCTGTGAGCACCCTGTCGGCCCCTGTTTGCCAGGGTGGGCACGCGCGGCCGAGTGGGTTGTCCGGCCGGTTGCCGATCGGTTGTCGCCGTAGGGGGCCGGTGATACGTTGCCCGGCATGGGATTTCAGTTGCCGCATCCCGAGGTGCTGTGGGCGCGCGTGACCGTCTTGGACGTGATCACCGCCGCCACTCGCACGGATCGGGTCGCGAGCGGACAGGAGATCGGGCAGACGGCCGGAGTGGAAGGTGGCCGGCTGATCAGCGACGACGGCGAGGGCAACTGGTACTCGCTGGTCAGATATCCCGGCGACCGCGCGCTGCTATTCGGGCGGGACGAGGACAACGAGGTCGCCGGGACCTCCTACGATCCGCTTGCCGCGGCGCCCGCCTGGGTGCGCTCGGTGGAACCGACGGCAAAGCTGCCCGGCGGCGTCGACGGCCCGGTCAGCTTCGTGCGCTGGTGGGAGTTCGGCCGCTGGCAGCACACGCCGACCGACCTCGACGACGGTCTCGAGATGGGCCTGAGCGCCGCTTCCGACCGGGAGAGCTTCACCGGCAGCGTCATGAGCGCCGCCATCCACGCGAAGTGGGTGGAGATGGACTACGAGGCGGGCAAGCTCACCGCCCTCACCGTCGACCCCACCGCCCTGCACGCCCTCTGCGACGCCACCGAGAACGGCACCGTCACCAAGGCTCATTTCTACTTCCTCCAGCCCGGTCTGACGGCCCCCGCCTTCACCTACCTCACCAACGCCGGCGTCCTCACGTCCGCCGCCAAGCCCACCGAACCTTTGTCGTGACCCTCTGATCGCAGGCGACAACCACCATTCGAGAAGGGCTCCGGCTTCCGGGGCCCTTCGCTCGTATCACGGCGGCATTCGAGAAACCCCTCGTCTACATATCCAACGCCGTCAGTCGCTCGATCGCCGGATTCGACGTTCGCGGCTGTCGATGCACGCGCTTGTCCTCGGCGCGGCGCACTGGCGGGCTAGTTGCCGCCAGTGGACGGCCTGGTGACCGTGCGGCGCGAGCGGATGTCGCTCCGTTCGGCCGAGTAACCGAGCCTCGCCATCGAGCTGGTCGCGGCAACGGATTCAGATCGCATAGATGCCGATAACAGGCTTCCGCGACGGCTCGAGGGTGGTCAGCAACGTACGCATGACGTCGTTACCGACCGCGACGCATCCTGCCGTCGGCCTGCCGACCTCCACGTGGACGAAGAAAGCCGAGCCCCGATTCGGCACGACGGGGAAGCGGTTGTAGTCGATGACCAACGCGTAGTTGTACTGCGGATCGGTCCGGCCGAGATTCTCGCTGAGTGTGGTGTCGAACGGGCATTCACTCTCGGCGCACCGATATTTCTGGTTGTACAGCGGGCTCTCCGGGTCGGACACCCACCACCAGGTATTCGACGGATCCACCGACAGGTAGGGAAGTTTCGCGCCTGCCTGAGGTAGCCGGCCGAAGCCCTCGGTCAACGCGAACGTGCCCTCCGGCGTAAACGCCGCCCCTTCCCTCGCCTCCCGCGAAATACCCGCCTTGCCCACCCAGGCGGGCACCGCCAACGTGCGCTCCCACCGCCGAAACCGGTTCCGCTGCCACAATGCCAACGTCCCCCGATCGGCCCCGGCAGGCGCCGTCACCCAGACGACTTGAGTGCCGGGTACCGCGTCCGGATCGAACGGCGGCCGACTTCCGCTGATTCCGATCACCGATACGATCCCGACCACTGCGACCGCCACCAAAACCCCTGTCACGGTCCAGCGCAGTACCCGCCCGCGCCGGGTCCCAGCGTCAGCCAATACTGTTCACGCTCCTCCGTGTAGCCGGATGCCCGCTAGCTCGCATAGTGCCCGTACCGCGTACGGCCGAAAGGCCATCACCCGATGCAATCGTATTCACCACCGCTTCCCAGCGGGTGAGTCGACGAGCGGCACACGGCTGCGGCATACGTCGGGTAGACCTGTCCGTGGTGTGCCCCCGGCGTTATCGACGTGGTGCTACGGCATTCCAGTAGTCGAATCTGACCGCGTCCCAGAGGTGGAAGCGTTCGGGGAACCACTCGCGGACCTGGGCGAGGTCGGGGCGGTGTTCGCCCTCCCCGAAGAAGATCACGCCGGGGTCGCCGTTCGGGATATCGATGATCGAGCCGTCCATTCTCATCCGGTAGGCCGGGGTCGTCGCGGCATGGTCGATCAGTGATTCGATCGCGATTCTTGCCCCTCGGACGATCTGCCAGAGAACGGCGTGGTCACCAAACGTCGTGCGGCGCAACATCTGGCCTCGCTCGCGTGGTGTCGATCTCGTCATAGGCCGACAGCGCCCGCCTGCCGCCGGCTGTGATCTGGTACCCGCGACGGCCGACCAGTCCGGCATGCACGATCAGCCCCGCCGACTCGAGCGGCGGCACCGTGCGCCGCACCTGCCATCCGGTCAGGTTCGCCGTTTTCACCAGCGCGTCGACGGACAAGATTCCGCCCGGTTCGAGCGCTGCCAGCACGTCGGCCTGAGTTCTGCTGAGTCGGATGTCCGGTGGCATGCGGCAAAGGATGTGCTGGGCGCCGATCTCGGCGCGGGGCAACACATTACGTGGGCAAACTCGCGCAAATCACCAGCTCGGGTTGTACAACGCCGCCTACGATCGGCGCGGACCGCAACAAACAGAGATCTCGGAATGCAACGGCAGGGGAGACGTGCATGGCAGACGACCGCGCGGAGGAAACGGGCAGCACACTGCCGCGACGACAGCTCGGCAGGTATCTGAAAGAGGCTCGGGAGGGAGCGGGTTTCACCCTGGAACGGGCCGCGTCCCTCATGGAGTGGAACAAATCGACCCTGAGCCGCCTGGAGCGCGGATTGACCGAAAAGGTCAGAGTCCGTGACGTTTCAGGACTCTGCGAAATCTATGGATTGAGTGGGGAGAACACGGCTGTCGCCAGGGTGCTCGCTGAGCAGACGCCGGCGAAGTCGTGGTGGCATACCTACGGAGATTTGATCCCGGCGTGGTTCAACCTGTACGTCGGGTTGGAAGCCAGCGCGACAGAATTGGCGAGTTATCAGCCATTGCTCATACCGGGACTGCTACAGACACCGGACTACACGCGGGCTATCGATCGGCATTACTTCACAAAGGACACCGAGGAGGAGCTGGAACGCCGTATTCAGGTTCGTGCTCAGCGGCAACACCTTCTCACCCGATCGCGTAACCCGACAAGAGCGTCGTTCGTGCTCCACGAGTCCGTGCTGCGAACGGTGGTCGGTAACCGCCGTGTCATGACTGCCCAGTCGAGGCACCTCGCAGACATGAGCACTCTGGCCAACGTAGATATCCGGATACTGCCGTTCCACGCCGGAATTCCGCTCGGGGCAGCCCTACCGCCGTTCACCATCTTGGACTTCGCCCGCGACGGGCGTGGCAAGCTGACGGAGCCCCCGGTCATCTATTGCGAGAACTACACCGGCGCCGCGTACCTTGAAGGGCCAGCGGATGTGCTCAGATTCCGTGAGGCATTCGCGATGCTTCAGCAGGCAGGACCGGACGTCCGCCCGAGCCGTGACCTGTTGCGAGAGATAGCGAGGGAGTTCGACCGTGAACGCTGACTTGTCCGGAGCGCGCTGGTTCAAATCGAGCCATAGCCAAGGGGGAGCCGATTGTGTCGAGGTCGCCCACCTGGCCGGAGGCACGGTCGGCGTCCGTGACTCGAAGAACCCGACCGGCCCGGCGCTGATCTTCACGCCCGGCGAATGGGACACCTTCACCGCCGGTGTGGTCCGTGGCGGGTTCGACCGGGCATAAAGCTACTGCAACCTTGCTGAGGGTTACCTCGACCAGCGGCAGTTCCCGCAGCGTGGCGACGTCGGCGAGCAGTGCGGCGGTATCCCGCGGCCGGTGGAGGTAACCGAATTCCCAGCGGCCGGTCCGGGCACTCCAGCCGGAAAGGCAGCACCGAAGCCGCGGCGGGTCGACGTCCGTGCTTACCAGTCGTTAAGGATTTCTTCAGGCCGGTCGGTGAGGGTCGCGCGATAGTCATTTCGTTCTCGCGTAGGAGCCTTGATGATCGCAACCCGTCCGACCCTCCTAGGGCTTCCCCTGCTCGTGCTGGCCGCTACCGCTGGTCTGGCAACGGCTCCCGCCGCCGTGGCGCAGCCCCCGCTGCCGACCTATACCTGCAAGTACACGCCCATCACCAGCTACTTAGTGGTTTTCAGTTCGATGCAAGCGCGCAAGTGCGCAGCGTCACCGGGCGCTCCGCTGGACGGTAACTATTTCTATCCGGTCAGGATGGAGAACAGCGTCACCGGTGAGAAATGGGAGTGCGGTGGCGCATTCCCGCACCTCGGCAAGCCGATCCATCCGGGAATGGGAGCTTACGAGGCGGAGGCGGTGCTCAACGCCGGGGTGGACGCGAGCAACTGCCGCCCGATCTGACCGCGCGGTGCGCGCGAGACAGCTGTTTATGAGTGCTGGAAGCATTGATTCCGATTTCGAACAGGAACCCCGATGAGTACAACCCGAACGGTCCGACTCGGGCTGCCGATACTCCTGCTGGCAGCTACCGCCGGTCTGGTGACCGCCCCCGCCGCAGAGGCGCAAGTTCTGCCCACCTACACCTGCGGCTACACGATCGACTTACCGCACTTCGAATCCGTCAAAGGCCGCGAATGCACGGCCTCGGCGGGCGCTCCTCTGACCGGCCACCACTGGATCACCTTCCTGATGCAGAACAGTGGATCGGGTGAGAAATGGGTGTGCAACAGCGTCGAGGCGGCACTGGTCCCGTACTACCTGGACGACAAGATAGATCCGGGCTACGAGGACTTCGAACGGGCATACGGTCGTGGCGCAGACGCCAGTGTCTGTAACCGCCTACTGGACTGACTCCGGCTACGGCACGGAAAAGGCCGCCTACCAGTGATCTGGTAGGCGGCCCGCGGTGCCCTCGGCAGGATTCGAACCTGCGGCCTTCTGCTCCGGAGGCAGACGCTCTATCCCCTGAGCTACGAGGGCGGGATAGGGCTCGGTCGGGGCCGGGGAGGCGGTCCGATCGGGCTGGGTCAGCCTATCGTATCGGTGGCCGTCCGCCAAAAAGCGCGGGCGGCGGTGTGGTTTCGGGTCAGGGGAGGGGGGCGGCGCCTCGGGCGGTGAGCATGGTGGTCATCAGATCGGATTCGCCGCGCTGGGTTGTGGCCATGGTTTCGGCGAGGGTGCGCACCGCTGTGGTGGCTGCGTGCTGGGCGGCGTAGTCGATCATCGGCAGACCACCCTGATGGTGGCGCAGCATGAGCTGTAGGAACTTGGTGTCCAGGGCGGGGCCGGTGGCCTGGCGCAGCGCCGCGAGTTCGGCGGGCGTGGCCATGCCGGGCATGGCGGACACCGGGCCGGAGTGGTGCGGCATGTCCGTTCCGGAGTGATCGTGGCCGCCCATCGGTTCGGTCATCCAGCCCATGAACCCGTCCACCCCTTGCGCGGGTTCGCCCCACAGCTGCAACCACCCCTGCATGCGCCCGATCTGGCTCTGCTGAGTGGTGAGGATGTCGTAGGCCAGACGGCGTACCTCGGTGTCGGTGGAACGAACCAGCACCACGCCCGCCATTTCGACCGCTTGCGCGTGATGCGCCGACATGTCCTGGCCGAAACCGACGTCGACCGGGGCCGGATCCGGTTCCGGGGACCTGTCCAGCGGAATCCGGGCCAGTACGCCGATCGCGAAGCCGATGAGAATGGCCCCGATGATGCCGAGCGTCAGCAGGGCGGTGCGCTGGCGGCGGAACTGCCCGCCGACGCCGGCCGGTGCTTCGCGGGTATCTGATCCGGTCGCTTCGCGATCGTGGGATCCGGCTGGTGCTTCGCCCGTGTCGGAGCTGGTAGGTGCTTTGTCGGCCGAAATATGAGCCTCTTGGGCGACTCCGGTGCTTTCGCGCGACGCTTCGCGACCGCCCGATCCGGTCGATGCTGCGCTTTCGTTGGATCCGGTGGCTTCGCGACCGTCCGGCCCGGTGACCTCACGAGTGCCGGAGCCGGTGGATTCGGGAGTCCCGGATCCGGTGGCTTCGCGACCGCCGGAGCCGGTGCTTTCCGAACTGCCGGAGCCGACGGTTTCGGGAGTGCCGGACCCGATGACTTCGCCACCACCGGTCCCCGTCACCGCACGAGTGCCGGGTTCGGTAGACGCCGCGCGGTCGCCGGACCCGGTGGCTTCGCCCCCACCGGACCTCGCGGCTTTCCCTCGGCCCGAGCCGGTGGCTTCGGGATCACCGGGCGCAGCGGAGGCTCCGCGATTTCGATCGCCGGCCACTACTGCCCCGCGCCGGGTGCGGGCGGGACGGGCGCGGGCGGGACGGGCGCGGGCTGCGGGGGCACCGGAGCGCCGGGCAAGCCCGGCAGGCCGGGAAGACCGGGAACGCCGGGCACACCGGGCAGGCCGCCGGGCGCACCACCGAGTTCGGACTGGTCCTGCTGTAGGCCCTTGCCGTCCATCGGCACCGCGTCCGGTCCGGGCGGCGTCGGGTCGAACGGCGGCGGGTTGTCGGTGTCGAAGACGATGGTCGAGCAGTCGGCGCCCACTTCGGGGTAGGCGTAGTTGTTCAGCCGCAGCGCGGTGATGAACTGGCCGACGCGCTTGTCGTCCGGGCTGTCCAGCTTCAGCTGATGACCCCAGGACTGCAGCGATACGGCGGAATCCAGGCCGGGGTAAGGCGACATCATCGTGTACGGCTTGCCCTCGACCTTCGTCTTCAGCGTGGCGATGCCGTCGGCGTTCACCTTGTCCGGGTTGTAGGCGATCCACACCGCGCCGTGCTCGAGGGAGTGCACCGCGTTCTCCACCCGGATCGGCTTGCTGTAGACCACGCCGGTGCAGGTCGCCCAGGACTGGTCGTGCGGACCGCCGAAGGGTGGCGCCTGGTCGTAGGCCACGCGCTGGTTGGACGCGATGTGCAGACCCGCGGGGTATTCCTTCTTCACCACACCCGCGATCCCGTCGGACGGGTCCTTCTTCTGCGCGCTCGGCGTGTACTTGTCCAGGTCGGCCTTTTCCCGGTACTTGGGGACCAGGTTGTAAGCCAGTGCGCCGATCAATGCGATGATTACTACGGCCGCGCCGATGGCCGGCCAGGGGATCTGCCGGTTCTTCTTCGGAAGCTGTCCTCGTCTGCCTCGCTTGCGAGGATCGGACAACTTCGCCGCGGCCTTGGCGGCCTTGGCCGATTTGGCGCTGGGACTGCTAGGCATCGCTCAGTGTGCTCTTTCGACGTTGATGGATCCGCTGGCTGCGCAGTGCCCACCCCGAGGTGTACACCCGCCAAGACCATAGGATAGAGACTCGTGACTCCAGCTGACCTTGCAGATCTCCTTCGCTCGACAGCGGCGAAGGTGCTTGTCGAACGTGGACTGGACCCTGCGGTCCTGCCCGACGAGGTCACCGTGGAACGCCCCCGCAACCCCGAACACGGCGACTATGCCACGAATGTCGCGATGCAGGTGGCCAAGCGCGCCGGAACCAAGCCGCGTGATCTGGCCACCTGGCTGGCCGACGCGCTGGCCGCGGCCGACGGCGTCGCCGCTGCCGAGGTCGCCGGGCCCGGGTTCCTGAACATCCGCCTCGCGGCCTCGGCGCAGGGCGCGATCATCGAGCGGATACTCGCCGCGGGCGCCGCGTACGGCACCGCGGAGACGCTGAAGGGCACCCGGATCAACCTCGAGTTCGTCTCGGCCAACCCGACCGGTCCCGTGCATCTGGGCGGAACCCGGTGGGCTTCGGTCGGCGACGCGCTGGGCCGCATTCTGGCCGCGCAGGGCGCCGACGTGGTGCGCGAGTACTACTTCAACGACCACGGAGCGCAGATCGATCGGTTCGCCGCCTCGCTGGTCGCGGCCGCCACCGGAGCGCCGACCCCGGAGAACGGATACGCGGGCGCCTACATCGGCGAGATCGCCGACAAGATCCTGGCCGCGCACCCCGACGCGCTGAGCAAGCCGGAGGCCGAGCGCCTCGAGGTGTTCCGGGCCGAGGGCGTCGAGCTGATGTTCGCGCACATCAGGGAGTCGCTGCACGAGTTCGGCACCGACTTCGACGTCTACTTCAACGAGAGCTCGCTGTTCGCCTCCGGCGCGGTCGAGCAGGCCGTGGAGCGGCTGAAGAACTCCGGCGACCTGTACGAGAAGGACGGCGCCTGGTGGATCGCCAGTTCGGAATACGGTGACGACCAGGACCGGGTGGTCCTCAAGAGCGATGGCAAAGCCGCCTACATCGCCGGCGACATCGCCTACTTCCAGGACAAGCGCTCCCGCGGCTTCGACTTGTGCATCTACATGCTCGGCGCCGACCACCACGGCTACATCGGCAGGTTGAAGGCCGCCGCTGCCGCGTTCGGCGACGATCCGGCGACCGTCGAGGTGCTGATCGGGCAGATGGTGAACCTGCTGCGCGACGGCGTCGCGGTGAAGATGAGCAAGCGGGCGGGCACCGTGGTGACGCTCGACGACCTGGTCGAGGCGATCGGCGTGGACGCGGCTCGGTACTCGCTGGTGCGCTCGTCGGTGAACTCGAGCATCGACATCGACCTGAACCTGTGGGCCAGCCAGAGCAACGAGAACCCGGTCTACTACGTGCAGTACGCGCACGCGCGGACCGCGTCCATCGCCCGCAACGCCGCCGAGTTCGACTACGACTCCGTCACTGCCGACCTCGCGCTGCTGTCGGCGGAGGAGGAGGGCGAGCTGATCCGCACTCTCGGCGAGTACCCGCGCGTGGTGGCCGGTGCGGCGAGCCTGCGTGAACCGCACCGGGTGGCCCGCTACCTGGAGGAGCTGGCCGGCGCGTACCACCGTTTCCAGACCAACAAGAACCTGCGCGTCCTGCCGCTGGGTGACGACCCCGTCTCCCCGACGAACGCGGCCCGGCTCGCTCTGGTCAACGCGACCCGCCAGGTCCTGGCCAACGGCTTGGCCCTGCTCGGCGTCGGCGCGCCGGAGCGCATGTGACCGGCCGATCGACCACAGCGAGGAAGGAAGGCTCAGTGAGCGAGCACAGCGAGGTCGGAGCATGAGCGCGCATCCCGCCGGTCCACGGCATGCCGAGATTCCGCACGCACCGAACCTGCCGGAGCGTCCGAGCGATCCGAAGCAGATGATCGACCTGCCCGCCAACGTATGGCCGCGCAACGCCACTCGCGACGAGGCCGGCGTCGTCCACTTGGCGGGCGTGCCGGTGTACGAGCTGGCCGAGCGCTTCGGCACGCCGCTGTTCGTGGTCGACGAGGACGACTTCCGTTCCCGCTGCCGTGACATGGTCCGCGCCTTCGGGGCGAACGCGCGAGTCCACTACGCGTCCAAGGCGTTCCTGTGCGGCGAGGTCGCCCGCTGGATCCGGGACGAGGGCCTGGCGCTGGACGTCTGCTCCGGCGGCGAACTGGCCGTCGCGCTGCACGCGGGCTTCCCCGCGGAGCGAATCGCGTTGCACGGCAACAATAAATCGGTCGCGGAGCTGGAAGCGGCGGTGTCCGCCGGGGTCGGCCACGTGGTGGTCGACTCGCTCATCGAGATCGAGCGCCTGGAAGCCGTCGCGATCCGCGCGGGCGTGGTGCAGGACGTGCTGGTCCGGGTCACCGTCGGGGTGGAAGCCCATACCCACGAATACATCTCGACCGCGCACGAGGACCAGAAGTTCGGTTTCTCGATCGCGGGCGGTGACGCGATGGAGGCGCTCGCGCGCGTCTTCGACGCCGACAACCTGCGCCTGGTCGGCCTGCACAGCCACATCGGCTCGCAGATCTTCGAGATCGACGGCTTCGAGATCGCCGCGCGGCGCATGCTCGGCCTGCTGCGGGAGGCCATCGACAAGTTCGGCGTCGAGCGCACCGCGCAGATCGCGACGCTGGATCTCGGTGGCGGACTGGGGATCTCGTATCTGCCGTCGGACGACCCGCCGCCGCTGGACCGGTTCGCCGCGAATCTGCGCGAGCTGGTCGCGGCCGAAGCCGAACGCGCGGGTCTGCCCACGCCGGTGATCGCGGTGGAGCCCGGCCGCGCCATCGCGGGGCCCGGCACGGTGACGCTCTACGAGGTGGGCACCATCAAGGACGTCTCGCTGGACGGCGGCCTGCGCCGCCGCTACGTGAGCGTCGACGGCGGCATGAGCGACAACATCCGGCCCGCGCTGTATCAGGCCGACTACGACTGCCGCCTGGTCTCGCGGTCGTCGCAGGCCGGACCGGTGGTCGCGCGCGTCGTCGGAAAGCATTGCGAGAGCGGCGACATCGTCATCCGGGACACCTGGATGCCCGCCGATGTCGGCCCCGGCGACCTGGTCGCCGTCGCCGCCACCGGCGCGTACTGCTACTCGATGTCCAGCCGGTACAACCAGTTGACCCGTCCCGCGGTCGTCGCGGTACGGGACGGACAGCCACGCCTGATCCTGCGCCGGGAGACGGTGGCGGACCTGCTCAGCTTGGAGGTGGAAGCGTGACGGCGAACGCGAACAAGGGTGCGTGGGGGACCGATCGCCCGATCGGTGTCGCGGTCCTGGGCATGGGCAATGTCGGCACCGAGGTCGTGCGCATCCTGCGCGAGCACGCCGAGGACCTGCGTTCCCGCGTCGGAGCCCCCGTGGTGCTACGCGGGGTGGCGGTCCGCAACCTCGACACCGACCGCGGTCTTCCCGCGGGCCTGCTGACCACCGACGCCGACGCACTGGTCGCCCGCGACGACGTCGACCTGGTGGTGGAGGTGATCGGCGGCATCGATCCGCCGCGCCGGTTGATCCTGGCCGCGCTGAACGCGGGCAAATCCGTGGTGACCGCGAACAAGGCCCTGCTGGCCGACTACACCGGTGAACTCGCCGCCGCCGCCGAGCGCAGCCGCGCCGACCTGTACTTCGAGGCCGCCGTCGCCGGCGCCATCCCCGTGGTGCGCCCGCTGATCCAGTCGCTGGCGGGCGACCGGGTGAACCGGGTGGTCGGCATCGTCAACGGCACCACCAACTTCATCCTCTCCGCGATGGACGAGACCGGCGCCGACTACTCGGCGACGCTGGCGGAGGCCACCCGCCTGGGCTACGCGGAAGCCGATCCGACCGCCGACGTGGAGGGTTACGACGCGGCGGCCAAGGCCGCGATCCTCGCCTCGCTGGCCTTCCACACCCGGGTCACCGCCGCCGACGTGTACCGCGAGGGGATCTCGCGGATCTCCGCAGAGGATCTGGAGACCGCCTCGGCGCTCGACTGCACGGTCAAGCTGCTGGCCATCTGCGAGCGGGTGGACGCGGGTCCCGGCGAGCCCGGGCCGGAGGAGGGCGGCAAAGAGCGCGTCTCGGTGCGCGTCTACCCCGCGCTCATTCCGCGCAAGCACCCGCTGGCCGCGGTGACCGGGGCCTTCAACGCGGTCGTCGTGGAGGCGGAGAACGCCGGGCGGCTGATGTTCTACGGGCAGGGCGCCGGCGGCGCGCCGACCGCCTCCGCCGTCCTCGGCGATCTGGTGATGGCGGCCCGGAACAAGTTCTACGGGGGTCGCGCTCCTGGCGAATCGGTTTATGCTGAGCTACCGATCGCGCCGATCGGCGATACGCCCACGCGCTATCACGTCAACCTGCAGGTCGAGGACCGTCCTGGGGTTCTGGCGGCGGTGGCGGGCGAATTCGCCAATCACGGGGTGAGCATCTCGACCGTCCGTCAAGAAGGGCACGGCTCGGGTGCGCGCCTCGTCGTGGTGACCCACCACGCAGTGGAGTCGGCGCTCGCGGACACCGTGGCCGCCCTGGCGGAGATGGCATCCGTCACATCTGTGACCAGCGTTCTGAGATTGGAAGGCACCGAAGAATGACCACAGCGTCGCGCAGCGACTCCATGAGGGGTGGCGGCCGGGAGCCGGGGGGCCGTACGACCGGCGTCGCGCCCCAGGCAGGAGTGCACTCCCGCTGGCCGGGCCTGATCGCGGCTTACCGCGACCGGCTCGCGGGCGCGGCCGACTGGGAGCCGGTCACGCTGTACGAGGGCGGTACGCCCTTGGTGCCCGCGCCGCACCTGTCCGAGATCACCGGGTGCGAGGTGTACCTCAAGGTCGAGGGCCTGAACCCGACCGGTTCGTTCAAGGACCGCGGCATGACGATGGCGATGACCGACGCCAAGTACCGCGGCCAGCAAGCGGTGCTGTGCGCGTCCACGGGCAACACCTCGGCATCCGCCGCGGCCTACGCCACCCGCGCGGGCATGAGCTGCGCCGTGCTGATCCCGCAGGGCAAGATCGCGATGGGCAAGCTGGCCCAGGCGGTCATGCTCGGCGCGAAGATCATCCAGGTGCAGGGCAACTTCGACGACTGCCTCGAACTCGCCCGCAAGGTCACCGCCGATTTCCCCAGCGTCGGCCTGGTGAACTCGGTGAACCCGGCGCGCATCGAGGGCCAGAAGACCGCGGCCTTCGAGATCTGCGACGTGCTCGGCAAGGCGCCCGACGTGCACGCCCTTCCCGTCGGCAACGCCGGCAACATCACCGCGTACTGGCGGGGCTACCGGGAGTACTACGCCGACGGCGTCACCGGCGGTTTGCCGCGCATGCTCGGCGTGCAGGCCGCGGGCGCAGCCCCGCTGGTCAACGGCGCACCGGTGAAGGACCCCGAGACCATCGCGACCGCGATCCGGATCGGCGCGCCCGCCTCCTGGAACGGCGCGGTCGAGGCCAAGGAGCAGTCCGGTGGCGCGTTCCGCGCCGCCACCGACGAGGAGATCCTCGACGCGTACCGCCTCGTCGCGGCCACCGAGGGCGTGTTCGTCGAGCCCGCGTCGGCCGCCAGCGTGGCCGGTGTGCTCGCCGCCCGCAAGGAGGGCTGGCTGGATTCCGGTCTCACCGTGGTCTGCACCGTGACCGGCAACGGCCTGAAGGATCCCGACACCGCGCTGTTGGGCCTGCCGCAGGTGCAGCCGGTCGCGGTCGACCCGGTCGCGGTCGCCGCCGAACTAGAGCTGGCCTGAGTTGAATTCGCGCGAGAGCCAGCTCATGAGCGCGACGCTGCCCGCCGGTCTGACCGTGACCGCGCGGGTACCCGCGTCCACCGCGAACCTCGGCCCCGGGTTCGACTCGCTCGGTATGGCATTGGGGATCTACGACGAGATCCAGGTGCGCACCACCGATTCCGGGCTAACCATCCGGGTCGAGGGCGAGGGCGCCGACGATGTCCCTTGGGGCCCTTCACATCTCGTTGTCCGCGCGATCGAGCGCGGGCTGGAGTCGGCCGGCGTGTGGGCCGACGGTCTCGATGTGGTGTGCCGCAACGTGATTCCGCATTCCCGCGGGCTGGGCTCCTCGGCCTCGGCGGTGGTCGGCGGACTCGCCGCGGGGTGCGCACTGGCCGCGAAGCTGGACCCGGCGCTGGCCACGTCGGCCGACCGAATGGTCCAGCTGGCCGCGGAATTCGAGGGTCATCCGGACAACGCGGCCGCCAGTGTGCTCGGCGGGATCGTGGTCTCGTGGACCGAGAGCGAGCGTCCCGCGGACGAGGCGCCGGGCACCGAATACCACGGTCGCGTCTACCGCGCGGTGCGGCTCGAGGCCAATCCCGCGCTGCGTCCGATCGTGCTGATCCCCGAGGAGCGCTCGTCCACCGCGCACACGCGCGGCCTGCTGCCCGACGTCGTGTCGCACGGCGACGCCGCGTTCAACGTCAGCCGCGCCGCGCTGGCCGTGGTGGCGCTGACGCAGCGTCCCGACCTGCTGATGCCGGCCACCTCGGACCGTCTGCACCAGGCCCAGCGTGCCCCCGCGCTACCGCTGACCACGGCCTGGATCACCCGCCTGCGCACGGCGGGGATCGCGGCCACCGTCTCCGGAGCGGGTCCGACCATCCTGGCCCTGGGTACCAGCGAATTTCCAGCGGAACTGCGCGAACTGGCGGCGGCCGACGGCCTGCGCGTGGTGGAGCCGGGAATCGCCGAAGGTGTCCTGGTCGACTGACGGCGAGTCTGTCTTGCCGAGATTCGCAATAGACAGCTATCCTGGGCAAGTCCGTACATCGTGCGCATCAGACGCCGGTGCTTCATCAGGGCAATCGCTCCAGCAGGCTCCAGGCTCGAGCCTCCAGGCCATGGGGGTGCTGCGTAGCTGCGCAACTGGAATGATCTCTCCCCACCTTTCACCAATGGTGGAGAAGCCGCCGGTCCGGCGGAGCAGGTGATACGGCACACAGCGCCCGGACGGACGCATCCCAGTCCGGCAGAATGCCCGGGCTGCGGGACGAACCCTCGAAACAGCACACGGCGATCGAGGGAAGGAAAGGATTTCCGTGACAGATACGGACCTGCTCGCGACACCCGGCGTGGAATCGAACCCGACGGGCGACCGCGAAAGTGAATCCGGACAGATTTCGAAGATGAGCGAACACACCGACGTCGCACGATCGGGGCTGACTGGAATGTTGTTGCCGCAATTGCGCGCGCTTGCGGGGGAGCTCGGTATCCGAGGCACCTCCGGGATGCGCAAGGGCGATCTCATCGCCGCCATCAAGGAGAATCAGGCCGCCGGAAGGGCGGCGGCAGCCAAGGCGGAGAAGCCCGCCAAGAGCGAGGCCAAGTCCGCGGTAACCGCCAAGGCCGACACCCCCGCGAAAGCCGATGCCCCCGCCAAGACCGCCGCTTCCGCGGCGCCGGCCAAGGCCGAGCAGGCGACCCTCGACGTGACGCCCGCGGCTTCGGCCGCGCCCACCGAGGCTCCCGCCCCGGCGAAGACGGCCCCCGCCGATTCCGCGCCCGCCGCCACGAACGCGGCCGAGTCGGCATCGTCCACGGCGACCGAGACCACCGAGGAGTCCGGCAGGGAGAGCGGCCAGCGCGGCCGTGGCCGGCAGCGCCGTGGCCGTGACCAGGCGCGATCGGCGAACGAGACCGCACCCGCCGAGACGCGTGCCGACGAATCGAAGCAGGACGCCGACCAGGGCGGCGAGCGTCGCCGCGAGCGTGGCCAGAGCGACCGTGGCCAGGGCGACCGTCAGAGTGACCGTGGCCAGGGCGACCGTCAGAGTGACCGTGGCCAGGGCGACCGTCAGAGCGAGCGCGGCCAGGGCGACCGTCAGAGTGACCGTGGCCAGGGCGAGCGTGGCCAGAGCCAGAACGGCAGCGCGGGCGGCCGCGGCGGTGACGACGAGGAAGGCGGTCGCGGACGGCGCGGACGCCGCTTCCGTGAGCGTCGTCGTGGGCGTGACCGCGAGACCGGTGGCGGCGAGGCCCGTGAGCTCGAGATCCGCGAGGACGACGTCCTCCAGCCGGTCGCGGGAATCCTCGACGTGCTGGACAACTACGCCTTCGTCCGCACGTCGGGTTACCTGGCCGGGCCGAACGACGTCTACGTGTCGATGAACCTGGTCCGCAAGAACGGCCTGCGCCGTGGTGACGCGATCACCGGCGCGGTGCGCGCTCCGCGCGACGGCGAACAGTCCAACCAGCGCCAGAAGTTCGATCCGCTGGTGCGACTGGACACGGTCAACGGCGGTGACGTCGAGGCGGCCAAGCGTCGTCCCGAATTCGGCAAGCTCACCCCGCTGTACCCGAACCAGCGCCTACGGCTGGAAACTCAGCCGAACAAGCTGACCACCCGTGTGATCGACCTGATCATGCCGATCGGCAAGGGCCAGCGCGCCCTGATCGTGTCGCCGCCGAAGGCGGGTAAGACCACGATCCTGCAGGACATCGCGAACGCGATCGCGACCAACAACCCCGAGGTCTACCTCATGGTGGTGCTGGTCGACGAGCGTCCAGAAGAGGTCACCGACATGCAGCGTTCGGTACGGGGCGAGGTCATCTCCTCGACCTTCGACCGTCCGCCGTCAGACCACACTTCGGTCGCCGAACTCGCCATCGAGCGCGCCAAGCGCCTGGTGGAGATGGGCAAGGACGTCGTCGTGCTGCTCGACTCGATCACCCGGCTCGGGCGCGCGTACAACAACTCCTCGCCCGCCTCGGGTCGAATCCTCTCCGGTGGTGTGGATTCCACCGCGCTGTATCCGCCCAAGCGGTTCCTCGGCGCGGCGCGCAACATCGAGAACGGCGGCTCGCTGACGATCATCGCCACCGCGATGGTGGAGACCGGGTCGACCGGTGACACGGTGATCTTCGAGGAGTTCAAGGGCACCGGTAACGCCGAGCTCAAGCTGGACCGCAAGATCGCGGAGCGGCGAGTGTTCCCCGCGGTGGACGTCAACCCGTCCGGTACCCGCAAGGACGAACTACTGCTCAACCCCGACGAGGCGGCGGTGTTGCACAAGCTGCGCCGCGTACTGTCCGGCCTGGACTCGCACCAGGCGATCGATCTGCTGATCGACCGTCTGAAGAAGTCCAAGAACAACCTCGAGTTCCTGATGCAGGTGAGCAAGACCGCGCCCGGCGCGCTCGACGAGTGAGCTGACCAGCTGTTCGGTCGAAAGGGTCCCGCTGATGCGGGACCCTTTCGGCGCTCCGGGGCCGAAGAACGCCACACCGATCGTGGCGGCGCCGCAGATCAGGAAGCTCATGACGAGCGCACACGTCCCCACCCCGGAGTTCGGCGCGGCGGACCCGGAAGCCCGGATGTACACGGCGTTCTCCGGCGCCGGGTAGGGCGTGCCTGCCGGGAGCGCGAACAAACCGACGGCGACCGCGAGAGTCAGCAGAACGAGGATCGCGGACGCGATTCGGATGTTCACCAGGTCTCCTTCCTGTCTCGGCGCGCCGATGTGCACCAGGTATGCAACTCTATGAACGAATTTGTTCACGTTCCTGAGTAGCGGACTACCCGACTTCAGGGTCCCGGAGGCGGCGCGGATTCGCGTGCCCGGACTTCCAGGGGCGGGAACGGTAGGGGATTACCTGGGCGGGAACAAACCACCCGCCGGGGGCGTTTTGGGAGCGTAACGGCAGTTCTGGCATACTGGACCGTCGTTGCGTCTGCTCAGGTGAGCAGAGCTCCCGCCTAGTCGGTTCCGGTTCACGCTCAGCGCTTGCGCGCGCGGGCGACCCGGCGACCACAATCGAGAGGACATCCATGAAGGCAGGAATTCACCCGACGTATGTCGACACCACGGTCGTCTGTGGTTGCGGCAACACCTTCCAGACTCGCAGCACCAAGGAGTCGGGACACATCACCGTCGAGGTCTGCTCGCAGTGCCACCCGTTCTACACCGGCAAGCAGAAGATCCTCGACACCGGTGGCCGCGTGGCCCGCTTCGAGGCCCGCTACGGCAAGCGTGCCGGCAAGAAGGCCGACGCCAAGTAGCTTCCTCGCCGACGCCCGGTCCTGCTGCGCAGGCCGGGCGTCGGTGTTTTGTAGGGACCGGCATCAGGAGAAGGAAGCACTGTGACGCAACCGTCCGCCATCGACGACATCCTGGCCGAGTACGCGGGCCTGGAGACGCAGCTGGCCGATCCGTCGCTGCACAACGATGCGGGCGCCGCGCGCCGGGTCGGCAAGCGGTTCGCCGAGCTCGCTCCGGTCATGGCCACCTATCGCAAGCTCGAGACCGCGCGCGACGATCTGTCCGCCGCACGGGAACTCGCCGCCGACGACTCCGCGTTCGCCGCGGAGGTCCCGGAGCTGGAACAACAGGTCGAGGAACTGGAACAGGCGCTCGCCGACCTGCTGGCCCCCCGCGACCCGCACGACGGCGACGACGTCGTGCTCGAGGTGAAGTCCGGGGAAGGCGGCGAGGAGTCCGCGCTGTTCGCCTCCGACCTGGCCCGCATGTACGTGCGGTATGCCGAGCGCCACGGCTGGAAGGTCGAGATCCTCGACGTCACCCTGTCCGACCTGGGCGGTTACAAAGAGGCGACGCTGTCGATCAAGAGCCGCGACGCGACGCGCGAGGGTGTCTGGTCGCGCTTCAAGTTCGAGGGCGGGGTGCACCGGGTGCAGCGCGTCCCGGTGACCGAATCGCAGGGCCGCATCCACACGTCGGCGGCGGGCGTGCTGATCTATCCGGAGCCCGAGGAGATCGAAGAGGTGCAGATCGACGAGTCGGATCTGCGCATCGACGTCTACCGCTCCTCCGGGAAGGGCGGTCAGGGCGTCAACACCACCGACTCCGCGGTGCGCATCACCCATCTGCCCTCCGGCATCGTCGTCACCTGCCAGAACGAGCGCTCCCAGTTGCAGAACAAGGCGCGCGCCATGCAGGTGCTCGCGGCGCGGTTGCAGGCGCTGGCGGAAGAACAGGCGGATCAGGAGGCGGCGGCGGGCCGCGCCAGCCAGATCCGCACGGTGGACCGCTCCGAGCGGATCCGCACCTACAACTTCCCGGAGAACCGGATCACCGACCATCGGATCGGTTTCAAGGCGCACAACCTCGACGCCGTGCTCGACGGGGATCTCGACGCGCTGCTGGACGCTCTCGGGAAGGCGGATCGGGAAGCACGTATGGCCGCGGAATAACCGTCTTTCGGGCAGAGTCGGTGCCATGTCTACGACCCGAGTCGCGCTGCGCCCCGTCATCAACGACGCCATCGAGACGTTACGGACCGCGGGGGTGCACAGCCCCCGCGCCGACGCCGAGCACTTGGCCGCGCACGTTCTCGGTGTGGAGCGAACCCGGCTGGCGCTGAGCCCGCTGGTGGCGCCGGACGAGCTGGACGCGTTCCGCGAGCTGGTCGCCCGTCGTGCGGAGCGAATCCCGTTGCAGCATCTGACCGGAACGGCCGTGATGGGCGCGCTCGACCTCGCGGTCGGCCCCGGCGTCTTCGTGCCGCGCCCGGAGACCGAGTTGTTGTACGCGTGGGCGCTGGCGCAATTGGAAGCGCTGCCGCACGATCACGCGCCGATCGTCGTCGATCTGTGCACCGGATCAGGAGCGCTCGCGCTGGCTGTCGCGCACGCGCGCCCCGACGCCGAGGTGCACGCCATCGAACTCGATCCCGCCGCACTGGTCTGGGCGCGGCGCAACGCCGACGACCGCATCGCCGCGGGTGATACCCCCATCACCCTCTACGCCGACGACGCCACCGATCCGGAACTGCTCACCGATCTGAACGGCCGGGTGGACATCGTGCTGTCCAACCCGCCCTACATCCCGGAGGGCGCTCGCCTCGACCCGGAGGTGGCCGAGCACGATCCGTCGGTCGCCCTGTTCGGCGGCCCGGACGGGCTGTCGGTCATCCGGGGGATGATCCCGAACATCACCAGGCTGCTGCGCCCCGGCGGCGCCACCGCCATCGAGCACGACGACACCAACGGCTCCGGCGTGGCCGCCCTCCTCACCGCCACCGGCGCCTTCACCGACGTCGTCGAACACCCGGACCTGGCGGGCAAACCTCGCTTCGTCGCCGCCACTCACACCTGACCCGCGCTGCGGGCGTCTGTCGCCGGAAACACATCCGAACCGGTCTGCTCCTTCCGCGCACCTACGCTGCCTACCGACCCGCTGCCCGCCGCGCTCGTTCACCTCAGGCCGGAGCGCCTCCGCTTTGCGGGCGCCTCGCGCGTTCGCACGGAAGCCGGAAGCGCTTCCGCATCCGAGACGCGAAGCCGACCGGACCGCGAGGGTGCGCGCTCGATCCAACCGCGGCTCCGGCACGGTTCGGAGCCGAAGTCATCCATCGACTGTGGTCGGACCCGGGTGCGGTGACCGCCGGCCGACTCGACGACTGATTTCGTGAGCACATGGGCAACTCGTCGGGCACACCCAGAACCTGCTCGGCGCGCCAGGCGAGACCTGACGCAGCTCCGTATCGGCCGACTAGTACGGCCTGAGTTCTCGGCCCAGCCGCCCAGCATGCCAGGATGGGTGCCGTGAGTACCGTCTACGACTGCGCGGATCCCGACTCGCGCGCCGCCGGACTGTCCGCAGCCACCAGCGCCCTGAAGTCCGGACGGTTGGTCGTGCTGCCCACCGACACCCTGTACGGGCTGGCCGCCGACGCGTTCGATGCCACCGCGGTGAGTTCGCTGCTCGCGGCCAAGCGTCGCGGCAGGGACATGCCCGTGCCGGTGCTCGTCGGTTCCTGGCACACCATCGACGGCCTGGTCTTCTCGGTGCGCCCGCAGGCGCGCGAGCTGATCCGGGCGTTCTGGCCCGGCGGCCTGAGTCTCGTTGTGCAGCAAGCGCCTTCGCTCGCCTGGGATCTCGGTGACACGCGTGGGACGGTGATGCTGCGGATGCCGCTGCACCCGGTCGCGCTGGAGCTGTTGCGTGAGGTCGGCCCGCTTGCGGTGTCGAGTGCCAATGTGTCCGGGCAGCCCCCGGCGAAGACCGCGCCCGAAGCCCGTGACCAGCTCGGTGAGCTGGTCGGCGTCTATCTCGACGGCGGCCCTGCCGAACACGCGGTGGCCTCCACCATCGTCGATCTGACCGCCGACCAGCCGCGCATCCTGCGCGTGGGCGCGGTGCCGGTCGCCGACATCGCCGAGGTGCTCGGCATGTCGCCGGAAGCGCTCAGCGGCGCCGCACAGCAGCGCGGATGATGGGTTCGAGTGCCGTCGTCCCGCTTCGGGAGCTGCTCGTCGTGCTGCTCATCTCCGCGGTGGTGACGTTCCTGGCCACCGGTGGGGTGCGGGTACTGGCGATCGGCTTCGGCGCGGTCGCCGTGCCCAGGGACCGGGACGTGCACGTCAAGCCGATTCCGCGGATGGGCGGCGTCGGCATGTACATCGGTGTGGTCGCCGCGGTGCTGTTCGCCCACCAGCTGCCCGCGCTGCGCAGCGGCTTCGACTACAAACCCGACATCCCGATCGCCGTGCTGGTGGCCGCCACGGTCATCGTGTTGGTCGGCATCGTCGACGATCGCTGGGGACTGGACGCGCTGACGAAGTTCGCCGGCCAGGTGACGGCGGCGGGTGTGATGGCCGTCATGGGATTGGGCTGGTACGTCATCTACAACCCGTTCAGCAACACCACGGTGGTGCTGGACGGCTTGCAGGGCGGGCTGGTCACCGTGGCGGTCACCGTCACCCTGGTCAACGCCATGAATTTCGTCGACGGTCTGGACGGCCTCGCGGCCGGTCTGGGTCTGATCGCGGCGCTGGCCGTCTTCGTGTTCTGCCTGGGACTGATGAACGAGCAGGGCGGCTCGGTGGACACCTACCCGCCGGCATTGCTGGCCGCCGCGCTCGCGGGTGGGTGCCTCGGATTCCTGCCGCACAATTTCCAGCCCGCGCGCATATTCATGGGCGACTCCGGCTCGATGCTGATCGGATTGATGCTTGCCGCGGTGTCGACCGGCGCGTCGGGGCGAATCCCGTTGCAGGGGTACGGCCCGCGCGACATCGTCGGTCTGCTTTCCCCGCTGCTGCTGGTCGGCGCGGTGATGTTCATTCCGGTGCTCGACCTGTTGCTCGCCATTGTGCGCCGGGTTCGCGCGGGCGTGAGTTTCTCGACGCCGGACAAAATGCACTTGCATCATCGCTTGCTGCAGATCGGCCATTCGCACCGCCGCGTGGTGTTGCTGATCTATTTGTGGGTCGGTGTGCTCGCCTTCGGCGCGGTCGGTACCTCGCTGATGGACCGCACGCTGGTCGTGTTGCTGATGGCGGGCGGGCTGGTTTTCGCCTTGGTGATCACCGCCATTCCGGGGCTGCGGCGTGGGGACCCGGCGGGTGACGGATCGGCGTCCGGGTAAAGTCGGCGGTTGTGAGCTTCACACCCCGACCCGTGCCCGGCCCCGACGCGCCGCTGCGGTCCGCGCTGCGCTACGGCCTGATCGGCTTGGGCGTGCTGGTTGTCCTGGCCGTCGCGCTGGGCGCCGCCGTCGCGGGTGGCTCCGGAGTGTGGGGCGCCGTGCTCGGCGCCGCGATCGGTGGCGGTTTCATCCTCACCACCGCGGCCGTCGTGCTGTTCGGCGCGAAGCTGCCGCCGAGTACCGCCGGCCTGATCATGCTGGTCAGCTGGGCGGGCAAGGTCCTGGTGGCGCTGATCGTCGTCGCGATCCTCCAGCGGTTCCACTTCTACGATCGCGTCGTGCTGTTCCTCACGGTGGTCGGAGCCCTGGTCATCGTGCTCGGCGCGGAGACGTACGGCGTTGTCCGGCAGAAGGTTCCGTACGTGACGACCACCGACCCGGACACCGCGTCCGGTACCCGGGAGTAACGAAAACACCCCACCCCCTACACGCTGTCGTAGATGACTTGGTAAAGTGTTGGTAAGCAAGCGACCAAGTCGGGGATCTGTGAGGGGTCACCGCCGAGATCCCCTGCATGGGCCGCTATGCTTACTGCCGTGCCGGGCTCCGAGGGTTTCCGGTTCTGCATGTCGACGAATGTCGCCGACACACGTACAGACGCCTGGTGGAAATCAAACCACCGCCCAGCTGCTGACGAACTTCGAGCCGACCTGAGTCGACCCAAATTGATCGTCAATGTCCGATCGAACCGCGGGAATGACCGTACCCGCGGCCCGAACACGGGAGAGAACGCTGAGCGTCACCACTCTGGCGGCCGAGTTCCACGCGCCGTCGCTTACCGACTTCTTCCCTCCAGCTGTGCTGTTCGAGGGAACGCCGTTCGAACTCGATCGATTGATGCTGATCCGCATTCTGATGACGGCCGTTCTCGCTGTCGTGATGGTGCTGGCATTCCGCTCGCCCCGGATCGTTCCGCGCGGCCTGCAGAATGTGGCCGAAATCGGCCTGGTCTTCGTCAAGGAGCAGATCTGTGACGAGGTCCTCGGCAAGGAATCGGGACGGAAGTTCTTCCCGCTGATCGCGACGATCTTCTTCACGGTCCTCTTTCTGAACTTCTCGGGTGTCGTTCCGGGGTTGAACATCTCGTCGAACGCCCGAATCGGCATGCCGCTGGTGCTGGCCGTCATCGCGTACCTGACGTTCAACTACGTCGGTATCAA
Organism: Nocardia sp. NPDC047654; assembly: GCF_043205035.1. Classification (NCBI taxonomy): domain Bacteria; kingdom Bacillati; phylum Actinomycetota; class Actinomycetes; order Mycobacteriales; family Nocardiaceae; genus Nocardia; species Nocardia sp. NPDC047654. Next base: position 9,979 of record NZ_JBIDDF010000018.1, on the reverse strand, counting down.
GAAGTACGGATTCCTCAACTACATGCGCAGCAGCATCGTCGTTCCGAACGTTCCCGCCGCACTGCACGTGCTGCTGATTCCGATCGAGTTCGTCTCGACCTTCATCCTGCGTCCGTTCACGCTGACCGTCCGACTCATGGCGAACATGCTGGCCGGCCACATCATGCTCGTGCTGTTCTTCAGCGCGACCTGGTTCTTCCTGTTCGACGCCACTTCTTGGATGAAGGTGTTCTCGCCGTTCTCGCTGCTCGCGGGACTCGGATTCACCCTGTTCGAGCTGTTGGTCATCTTCCTGCAGGCCTACGTGTTTGCGCTGCTGACCGCCGTCTACATCGGGCTCGCACAGCACGCTGCCGACCACTGACCTGACCGACACAACTACCGGAAACCTGCTACACCACGCCGACCGGCGGGTGAGCAACAGAAAGGGAATGGAAGACTCATGAGCCTCGCTTACCTGGCCCAGGAAGCCGCCACCAACGAGAGCACCTTCAAGGGCCTGGGCGCCGTCGGCTACGGTCTCGCCGCGATCGGCCCCGGCATCGGCGTCGGCATCGTCGTCGGCAAGGCCATCGAGGGCATCGCGCGTCAGCCTGAGCTGCAGGGCACCATCCGTACCAACATGTTCCTCGGTATCGCGTTCACCGAGGCCCTGGCCCTCATCGGTCTCGTCGCCGGCTTCATTTTCTGATTCCGATGTACGAGTCAGTTTTGCTCGCGGCGGCGGAGGGAGAGGATGTGAATCCTCTCATCCCCGAAACGTACGACATCATCTGGTCGATCGTCTGCGTCATCATCATCGGGTTCTTGTTCTACAAGTACGTGATCCCGCGCCTGATGAAGACACTCGACGAGCGTTCCGAGAAGATCGAAGGCGGCATCGCTCGCGCGGAAGCCGCGCAGGAAGAAGCTCAGCTCACCCTGCAGCAGTACCAGCAGCAGCTGGCCGACGCCCGGCTCGAGGCCGCGCGCATCCGTGAGGACGCGCGTACCCAGGGCCAGGAGATCCTGGCCCAGATGCGCTCGGAGGCCCAGGCGGAAGCCGACCGCATCATCGCGGCGGGCCACACCCAGCTGGAAGCCCAGCGCCAGCAGATCCTGACCGAGCTGCGCCACGAAGTCGGCCGCACGGCCGTCGACCTGGCCGAGAAGATCATCGGGCAGTCGGTCTCGGACGAGGCCAAGCAGGCCGCCTCGATCGACCGTTTCCTCGACGAGCTCGACCAGACGGACGCAGGCATCGGGGTCGGAAGGTAACGACGCGAAAGTGAGAAGCATGTACGCAGCGAGCCGCGAGGCCAGTGCCCGGTCTCGGGAGGCGCTTCGGGCCGCTCTGACCGGAAGCGACAGTGCCGCGGCCACGACGGGCTCGGAACTGTTCGCCGTTGTCGCCGTGCTGGACGACCAGCGTTCGCTGCGTGTGGCGCTCGCGGACGTGTCGGTGCCGGGTTCCGCGCGTGCGGAACTCTGCGAGCGGGTCTTCGGCGGCAAGGTCAGCGCTGCCACGCTGGCAGTGCTGACCACCGCGGTGGCCGAGAACTGGTCGCGCACTTCCGATCTGGTGGACACCCTGGTGCTGCTCGGACAGGAGGCGTTGCTGGAGTCGGCGGCCCAGCGCGGCCGGATCGAAGCGGTCGAGGACGAGCTGTTCCGGCTCGGCCGGATCATCAGCGACAACCCCGAGTTGGAGCAGGCGCTGTCGGATCGGTCACAGCAGGCTTCGGCCAAGGGCGAGCTGATCCAAAGGCTGCTCGCCGGCAAGACGGAGCCCATCACCCTGACCCTGGCGGAGCAGGTGGTGACCAGGCAGCGGTCGGGCATCAGCGCCGCCTTCGACGAGCTGTCCGACCTCGCGGCGGGGCGCCGCGATCAGATCGTCGCGCACGTGCGCGCCGCGATCGGGCTCACCGAGCAGCAGCGCGACCGGCTTGCCGCCTCGCTGCGGCGCATCTACGGCAAGGCGACCACGGTGCACATCCAGGTCGACCCGAATCTGCTGAGCGGAGTCGTGGTGCGCGTCGGTGACGACGTGATCGACGGCAGCGCCATCGGCCGACTGGAGAAGATGCGCCGGGCCCTGACCTAGCGCGCTTCCACCACCCCCGACATTCCAGACCCAGACAGCGAGAGCAGGAAGAACATGGCGGAGCTGACGATCTCCTCCGACGAGATCCGTAGCGCGATCGAGAGCTACACCCAGAGCTACACCCCCGAGACCTCCATCGAAGAAGTCGGTGTGGTCACCGACACCAGCGACGGCATCGCGCACGTCAGCGGCCTGCCCTCGGCAATGGCCAACGAGCTGCTCGAGTTCCCGGGCGGCGTGCTCGGCGTCGCGCTGAACCTCGAGGACCGTGAGATCGGTGCCGTCATCCTCGGCGAGTTCGCCGAGATCGAGGAGGGCCAGGAGGTCCGCCGGACCGGTGACGTGCTCTCGGTCCCGGTCGGCGACAAGTTCCTCGGCCGCGTGGTGAACCCGCTGGGCCAGCCGATCGACGGCCTCGGCGAGATCGAGTCCGAGGAACAGCGCGTGCTCGAGCTGCAGGCCGCGACCGTGCTGGAGCGTCAGCCGGTCGAGGAGCCGCTGGCCACCGGCATCACCGCGATCGACGCGCTGACCGCCATCGGCCGCGGCCAGCGTCAGCTGATCATCGGCGACCGCAAGACCGGCAAGACCGCGGTCTGCATCGACGCGATCCTGAACCAGAAGGCCAACTGGGAGACCGGCGACCCGACCAAGCAGGTGCGCTGCATCTACGTCGCCATCGGCCAGAAGGGCTCCACCATCGCGGGCGTGAAGGCCGCGCTGGAGCAGCACGGCGCGCTGGAGTACACCACCATCGTCGCCGCCCCGGCCTCCGACTCCGCCGGCTTCAAGTGGCTGGCCCCCTACACCGGTTCGGCCATCGGCCAGCACTGGATGTACCAGGGCAAGCACGTGCTCATCGTGTTCGACGACCTGACCAAGCAGGCCGAGGCCTACCGCGCCATCTCGCTGCTGCTGCGTCGCCCGCCGGGCCGCGAGGCCTACCCGGGTGACGTCTTCTACCTGCACTCCCGGCTGCTGGAGCGTTGCGCGAAGCTGTCCGACGAGCTGGGCGCTGGCTCGATGACCGGTCTGCCGATCATCGAGACCAAGGCCAACGACATCTCGGCGTTCATCCCCACCAACGTCATCTCGATCACCGACGGCCAGGTGTTCCTCGAGTCCGACCTGTTCAACAAGGGCGTCCGCCCGGCGATCAACGTCGGTACCTCGGTCTCCCGCGTCGGTGGCGCCGCCCAGACCAAGGGCATGAAGAAGGTGGCGGGCTCGCTGCGTCTGGAACTGGCGCAGTACCGCGAGCTGGAGGCGTTCTCCGCGTTCGCCTCCGACCTCGACGCGGCCTCGCTGGCGCAGCTCGAGCGTGGCGCCCGCTGGGTCGAGCTGCTCAAGCAGGACCAGTACTCGCCGGTGCCGGTCGAGGACCAGATCATCTCGATCTACCTGGTCGACCGCGGCCACTACGACTCGATCCCGGTCGGTGACATCCGCCGCTTCAACGCCGAGCTGCTGGAGGAGCTGCACCGCAGCGCCGCCGACGCGTTCAAGGCCATCGAGGGCGGCAAGGTGCTCGACGGCGAGGCGGCCGAGCAGGTCGAGGCGGCCACCAAGAAGTTCCTGGGGACCTTCCTCACCTCCGACGGCACTCCCGTGGTGAACGAGGCCGAGGCGGGCCAGCTCGACCACGAAGAGGTCGAGTCGCTGTCGGTGACCCGCAAGCACGTCGAGAAGTAACGCGAGCCGGCAAATGCGCTATTCGATCCGCGGCATACGCGACGGGCACGAAGGAGGAAGCGTGCGCGACCTCCTCGTGCTCGGCGTATGCCGTCAATCCCACGCAGCGAATGAAGGGAGTGTGAACCGCTGATGGCAAGCTTGCGTGAATTGCGCTCCCGCATTCGTGGTGTGAATTCGATCAAGAAGATCACCAAGGCCCAAGAGCTGATCGCGACCTCGCGAATCTCCAAGGCTCAGGCCAGGGTCGCGGCCGCGAAGCCGTACGCGGAGGAGATCACCAAGGTCCTCAGCGAGCTGGCGAGCGCGTCGAAGAACCTCTCGCATCCGCTGCTGACCGAGCGCGCCAACCCGCGCCGGGCGGCCGTGCTGGTGATCACCAGTGACAGCGGCATGTGCGGTGGCTACAACTCGAACGTGCTCAAGCGCGCCGAAGAGCTGATGACCACCCTGCGTGACGAGGGCAAAGAGCCGGTGCTCTACGTGATGGGCAACAAGGGCCTGACCTACTACGCCTTCCGCAACCGCTCGTACGTGTCGGCGTGGACCGGGTTCTCGCAGCAGCCGAAGTACTCCGATGCTTCGTCCGCCTGCCACCACCTGGTCGACGCCTTCATGGCCGGCTCCGACGGAGCGGTGCCCGCTCCGAACGGGACGGGTGACATCGCCGGCGTCGATGAGCTGCACGTCGTGTACACCCGCTTCGTCTCGATGCTGACGCAGAGCCCTGAGGTGCGCCGTCTGGCGCCGATCCAGGTGAGCTACGTCGACGAGAATTTCGACCTGGGTGAGGACATCGTGTCGGATTCACCGACGGCGGACGTCCACGCGCAGTACGAATTCGAGCCCGACGCCGATGTGCTGCTGGCGGCGCTGCTGCCGAAGTATGTCAATACGCGCATCTACGCGTCGTTGCTCGAGGCAGCGGCATCCGAGTCAGCGGCTCGGCGCACCGCAATGAAGGCCGCCACCGACAACGCCAACGAACTCGCGAGTGTGCTCCAGCGCGAGGCCAACTCGGTGCGCCAGGCCCAGATCACGCAGGAAATCAGCGAAATCGTCGGCGGCGTGAACGCGCTGGCGTCGAGCTCGGACCGCGACTAAGCGCCACTCGCGGCCTGAGTGAAGGGCACGTAGGGCCCCCGAAGGCCGCACATCGACACGGAGAGAACCAACACCAATGACCGCAGCTGTCACCCAAGACAACACGAGCCGGACCGGCGGCGCCGCAGGTCGCGTCGTCCGGGTCATCGGCCCCGTCGTGGACGTCGAGTTCCCGCGCGGAGCCATTCCCGAGCTGTTCAACGCTCTGCACGCCGAGATCGCCCTGACCTCGGTGGCCAAGACCCTGACTCTGGAGGTCGCCCAGCACCTCGGCGACGGCATCGTGCGCACCATCTCGATGCAGCCGACCGACGGCCTGGTCCGCGGCGCCACCGTCACCGACACCGGCAAGCCGATCTCGGTGCCCGTCGGCGACGTGGTCAAGGGCCACGTCTTCAACGCGCTGGGCGACTGCCTGGACACCCCCGGCCTCGGCCGCGACGGCGAGCAGTGGGGCATCCACCGCAAGCCGCCGTCGTTCGACCAGCTCGAGGGCAAGACCGAGCTGCTCGAAACGGGTATCAAGGTCATCGACCTGCTCACCCCGTACGTGAAGGGTGGCAAGATCGGTCTGTTCGGTGGCGCCGGTGTCGGCAAGACCGTTCTGATCCAGGAGATGATCACCCGTATCGCGCGGGAGTTCTCCGGCACCTCCGTGTTCGCCGGTGTCGGTGAGCGCACCCGTGAGGGCACCGACCTGCACCTGGAGATGGAGGAGATGGGCGTCCTCCAGGACACCGCCCTCGTCTTCGGCCAGATGGACGAGCCGCCGGGCACCCGTATGCGCGTCGCCCTCTCGGCGCTGACCATGGCCGAGTACTTCCGCGACGTGCAGCACCAGGACGTGCTGCTGTTCATCGACAACATCTTCCGGTTCACCCAGGCCGGTTCCGAGGTGTCGACCCTGCTCGGCCGCATGCCCTCCGCCGTCGGTTACCAGCCCACGCTGGCCGACGAGATGGGTGAGCTGCAGGAGCGCATCACCTCGACCCGTGGTCGGTCCATCACCTCGCTGCAGGCCATCTACGTGCCCGCCGACGACTACACCGACCCGGCTCCGGCGACCACCTTCGCCCACCTCGACGCGACGACCGAGCTCTCCCGCCCGATCTCGCAGAAGGGCATCTACCCGGCCGTCGACCCGCTGACCTCGACCTCCCGCATCCTGGAGGCCTCGATCGTCGGCGACCGGCACTTCCGGGTGGCCAACGAGGTGAAGCGGATCCTGCAGAAGTACAAGGAACTGCAGGACATCATCGCCATCCTCGGTATGGACGAACTGTCCGAGGAGGACAAGGTCCTCGTCGGCCGCGCCCGTCGTCTGGAGAAGTTCCTCGGCCAGAACTTCATCGTGGCCGAGAAGTTCACCGGTCAGCCGGGTTCGGTCGTGCCGCTGGAGCAGACCATCGACGACTTCGACCGCGTCTGCAAGGGTGAGTTCGACAGCTACCCCGAACAGGCCTTCAACAGCTGCGGTGGTCTCGACGATGTCGAGAAGGCCGCCAAGAAGATCCTCGGAAAGTAGTCACCGATGGCGGAAATGTCAGTCGATCTCGTCGCGGTCGAACGATTGCTCTGGTCCGGCCAGGCGACGTTCGTCAGCGCGCAGACCACCGAGGGCCAGATCGGCATCATGGCCGGCCACGAACCGTTGCTCGGCCAGCTGGTCGAGGGCGGCACCGTGACGATCGTCGACACCGACGGTCAGCGGGTCGTCGCCGCGGTGCACGGCGGCTTCTTCTCGGTGACCGCGAACTCGGTTCGGGTGCTGGCCGAGTCGGCGGAATTCGCCGACGAGGTGGACGTCGAGGAGGCCCGCCGGGTGCTGGCCGACTCCGACGCCAGCGAAGAGCAGCAGAAGGCGGCTCAGGCCCGCGTGCGCGCGGTCGAACAGACGGCGAACGCGTAGTTACAACCTGTTTTCGAGCACGACTGCTGTCGGCGGTGAAGAATCCCTTCACCGCCGACAGCGTCTTTCAGGCGAGTCGGACACGGCCGGGCCATTTGTAAACTCGGTGCCGTGGTTGAATGACCGCACGCGGTGTGAACATCAGGCTCGCCGAGCGGCAGTCCGCGTCACCACGAAGGGCCTGCGAACACCCGCCAATCGAATGCCGTGTGGACCACACGGCGGCGTAGCGAAGGGACGAACAGCATTGCAAACCGGGATGGTTCTCCTGATCATTCTGGTGCTCACGCTCGTGTTCCTCGCGCTTGCCTCGACTTACCGCCTCATCATGTTGCGGCGCGGCGGAACCGCCGCGATCCTGCGTGTCCTGCCCGCCCGCGGCGGTCAAGGATGGCGCCACGGATTGATCCGCTACGACGAGGACCGTCTGGTCTTCTTCAAACTCACCAGCCTCAAACTCGGCCCGGACTCCGCCATTCGGCGGCAGGGCATCGAAATCGGTGATCGCCGGGGTCCGCGCGGCGACGAGTACGACATCATGACCGACGACATCGCCGTGATCGCGGTGTCGGACCGCTCGGGCGACTTCGAACTCGCCTTGGATCGCGATTCCCTGACCGCTTTCCTGTCCTGGGTGGAATCCCGCCCGTCCGACCGCACGCGGCGGATGCCGGGTCTGTAGCCCACGGCTCTCGGCGGACCCAGGTCCGGCGGCGCCCGCTAGGGTTGTGCTGTGAGCGTGCACTTGACCCGGATCTACACCCGGACCGGCGACGACGGGACCACGGGATTGAGCGACTTCTCCCGGGTCGCGAAGACCGACCCACGCTTGGTGGCCTACGCCGACTGCGATGAGACGAACGCCGCCATCGGTGTGGCGATCGCCCTCGGTGGGCCCGACGAGACGATGCTCGCGGTACTGCGGCAGATACAGAACGATTTGTTCGACGCAGGCGCGGACCTCTCCACACCCGTCGTGGCGGAGCCGAAGTACCCGCCGCTGCGGGTCACTCAGCCCTACATCGATCGGCTCGAAGCATGGTGCGACGAGTTCAACACCGCGTTGCCCGCGCTCGATTCGTTCATTCTGCCCGGCGGTACGCCGCTGGCTGCCCTGTTGCACACCGCCCGGACGGTCGCGCGCCGAGCGGAGCGCTCGGCGTGGGCGGCGATCGAGGCGCATCCGGAGGACACCGAGGTGCTGCCCGCCAAGTACCTCAATCGCCTCTCGGACCTGCTGTTCATCCTGAGCCGGGTGGCCAATCCCGGCGGCGATATCCTGTGGAAGCCCGGCGGGGAACCGCCGAGCGCCTGATCGCGTAGGACCGCAGGCGAGTACCCGGGCGATCACGGGGTATTGCCGGCAAGGCGTCGGGACCACCCCGTCGACCACAGAACACGCCCATCTCGCGGCACTCGCTCCAACGGCGAAAACGTCCGGAGGCGAGGGGAGTCGTGGAGAGGCGGCACCGTAGTGCGCCGCCCCAACTATCCTTGCACCAACAGTGCGCCGAATACGCGGAGAGGCGGCATGGAACGGTTTTTGGTTACCGGCGGAAATCGACTCGTCGGTGAGGTCACGGTGGGGGGCGCCAAGAACAGCGTCCTCAAACTGATGGCCGCTGCGCTGCTCGCCGAGGGCACCACCACGATCACGAACTGCCCGGACATCCTCGACGTGCCGCTGATGGGCGATGTGCTGCGCGGCCTCGGCTGCGACGTGGCCATCGACGGCGGGACGGTGTCGATCACCACGCCCGCCGAACCGAAGTACCACGCGGACTTCCCCGCGGTGACGCAGTTCCGCGCGTCGGTGTGCGTGCTGGGTCCGCTGATGGCGCGGTGCAAGCGCGCCGTCGTCGCACTGCCCGGCGGTGACGCCATCGGGTCCCGCCCGCTCGACATGCATCAGGCCGGCCTGCGCCTGCTCGGCGCGACCAGCGAAATCGAGCACGGTTGCGTGGTGGCCAAGGCCGACGAGCTGCAAGGCGCCCGGATTCGGCTCGACTTTCCCTCGGTCGGCGCGACCGAGAACATCCTCATGGCGGCGGTGCTGGCCGAGGGCGAGACGGTGATCGACAACGCCGCGCGCGAACCGGACATCGTCGACCTGTGCAACATGCTCGTCCGGATGGGGGCGCGGATCAGCGGCGCGGGCACCTCGGTGCTCACCATCCAGGGCGTCGAGCGTCTCGCGCCGACCACCCACCGCGTCATCGGTGACCGCATTGTGGCCGCGACGTGGGGCATCGCCGCCGCGATGACCCTCGGCGACATCCGCGTCACGGGCGTGAACCCCAAGCATCTGTCGCTGGTGCTCGACAAGCTGCGGTCCGCGGGGGCGCGCATCTCGTTCGAGCAGGACGGCTTCCGGGTGGTTCAGGCCGAGCGGCCGCGCGCGGTGAACTTCTCGACCCTGCCGTTCCCCGGTTTCCCGACCGACTTGCAGCCGATGGCCATCGGGCTGGCGTCCATCGCGGACGGAACCTCGATGATCACCGAGAACATCTTCGAGGCGCGCTTCCGGTTCGTGGAAGAGATGATCCGGCTCGGCGCCGACGCGCGCACCGATGGGCACCACGCGGTGGTGCGCGGGATTCCTCGGTTGTCGAGTGCTCCGGTGTGGTCCTCCGACATCCGGGCCGGCGCGGGTCTGGTCCTCGCGGGCTTGGTCGCCGACGGGACCACCGAAGTGCACGACGTCTTCCATATCGATCGCGGGTATCCGAATTTCGTCGAGCAGCTGCAGGAGCTGGGCGGCGATGTCACGCGCGTCGGCGCCGCGGATTGAGCGCTCGCGCCCATCCCGATGGGCGCGAGTTATCGATCGTTTCCCTGAAAACGCGTGATGACCAGGGGATTTGACATCGTGCACGCAGACACGTAACTTATTCCAAGTCAGAGCGACACGGACACCGACCCGGGGCCCAGGAGCTGAGCGGAAACGCTGAGCCGGAGGCCAGGGAAACGAGGTAGGACGAGGAGCGCCTGGCGATCACATGGCTCGGCCGCGACCCCAGTTTGCAACTGGGTTCACCACTGAGCTAAGCTGGAAAAGTTGCCTCACTGAAGTTCCGAGAATGTTCGGGGTGAATGTGTGTGCGTGTGTTCTTTGAGAACTCAATAGTGTGTCGATGAATGTCAGTGCCAAATGTTTTATTTGGTTCCGGCTCTTCACCCCCCGTGTG
>NZ_JBIDDF010000017.1:0-156356 GCF_043205035.1 Nocardia sp. NPDC047654 | reverse complement strand
GGCGGGGGGGGGGGGGGCGCCCCGCCTCTCCCCGCGCCGGGGGGGCCCCCCCCCCCGGGGGCCCCGGGCGGCCCCCCCCCCCCCCCCCCCCCGCCCCCCCCCCCCCCCCCGCCCCCCCCGGCCCCCCCCCCCCCCCCCCCAACACATGTCCCCGCAGTCAGCGAGGAGAGGCCGGCGGCTCGTCCCGGATCTCGACCACCCCCGACTCGGCGAGTGAACCGATCTCGACGTCCGTAATCCCAAGGCACTCACGCAGTACGGCACGGGCGCCATCAATGGAGCGGGTCGCGGGGCGCAGGCAGGTTCTCGAACAGTGTCGGCCCGGCGGTGACCGGTATCGCCTCGTCGTAACCGGGTTGCGCCAGTAGGGCGATCTGACCACGCGCTACCAGAGCCGGGTCACTCATCAGGTCGGTGACATGAGCGACCGCCGCGGCGGAGACGCCGGACTCTTGGAGCACTCGCTGTGCTTCGCCTGGCGTACGCGTGGCCATCCAGTCGACAACCATCGCGTCGAGACCCTCGCGGTTCGCGACGCGATTCGCGGAGGTCGCGCACCTCGGATCAAGGGCGAGGTCGTCTCGGCCGATGGCAACGGAGAACTTCCGCCACTGTTCGTCACCGTCCACCGACAGTGCGCAGTAGGCGCCCTCCCCGTCACATCTATAGACACCGGCGGGCGCCTCGAACTCCGCGACGTTCCCCCGCGCCACCAAGGTTCCCGGTTCGAGTGATTCTCGGGCGAACTCCGTGGCCAGTTGCGAGAAAACGATCTCCATCTCATCCGCGCACGCCCGCGCGGTATCTGGGCGTCACAGCGGATTCTCCGCCCGGGCCACGACCTCCAACTGGTGTCGGCGGGAACCGAAAGCATTGTTCTGCGCGATCTGCCTGCGCGCGAACAGATGCGGATCGGCCTCCGCGGTGAAGCCCATGCCACCATGGTTCTGGATGTTGTCGGCGGCATTGAGTCGGGCGGCGTCGCGCGCGACCACGAGCGCGGCCGCCGCATGGAAGTCGGGCTCCGCGTGTCCTTCGTCCTCGACCAGTGCGGCGTAGACGGTCTGGAAGAACGCGGCTTCCGCGCGCACGGCCATTTCCGCGCACCGATGTTTCACGGCCTGAAATGCGCCGATCGGCTTGCCGAACTGCTCCCGGGTCTTGACGTAATCGGCGGAGTTGGCCAGGGCCGCTTCGGCCAGCCCGCAAAAAGTTGCCGCCTGCAGGACCGTGCCCCACCGCCACACGCCCGCATCGATATGCACCAGACTCGCGGGCCGATCGATTTCGGCGATCGTCATCGGCGCGGTGGGATCCACCGCGTCGACAGCGCTCACCTCCAGCCCCTCGGCCGGGATCAGGGCCACCGCCTCTCCGTCGAGCACGAGGATGTGATCGGCGGTTTCCAGATCGTGCACGCGGAAGCTCCCGAGGATCCGCGAGCCCACCTCGGGTTCGGTGCCCGATTGCCCGAACGCGATCGCCGCCCGGGCGCCGCCTTCCACGAAGGATTCGCACAGCGCATGGTCACCGACGGCCGCGGCGGCCTGCGCGGCGAGCACGGTGCCGAGCACCGGGCCCACCGCGACGTGCCGGCCGAGTTCGCGGAAAGCAGCCACTTGGTCGGCGACACCAAGACCCGTGCCGCCCGCGCCCTCGGCGACGCCGAGGGCGAACACTCCCATCTGCGCCAAGCCCGACCAATAGCGTTCCGTGGCGAGTGAATCGAATATTTGGCCGGGCCGGTCGGCCGCGTGGAGCGCCGCACGCGGCAGTACGGTCGTCAAAAATTTGGCCAAGGAGGCGGCCATCCCCTCCTGTTCGGCGGTGAACAGCATGTCCATGCGGTCTCTACCTGTCCTTGGGGAGGCCGAGCATGCGCTCGCCGATGATGTTGCGTTGAATATCCTTGGTGCCCGCGGCGATCGAGGCCCGGAAGGCGTTCAGCTGCCCCCGTGCCCACGGGGAGAAGCGCTCCGGCCCGACCGTGCTCGCACCGAGCACATCGACGCCGAGAGCCTGGGTGCGCTGCAACAGCTGCGAGAAGTAGTAGCGCACGATCGACCCCTCGACTCCGGGCTTGCCGTTGCGCGCGATCCGCGACACCGTGGCGTAGTTCAGCGCGCGCAGCGCCGCGACCTCGGCGCGAAGCTCGGCGACCTGTACCCGGACGGCCTCGTCGTCGTACGCGCGGCCCTTGCCCAGCGGCGCCGGCGCCGCTTTGGCCTGCTCGACGAGCCGCTCGAGGGTATTGGCGAGTTCTACGATATCGGCCATGAACGCGGTGCCGCGCTCGAACGACAGCGTGGACATGGCCACCGACCAGCCGTTGTCGACACCGCCGACCACATTGGTCAGAGGAATGCGAACATCGTTGTAGAAGACCTCGCAGAATTCCTCTTGGCCGGCAATGTTGCGGATCGGACGGATCTCGATGCCCGGCAGCGACATATCGCAGATCACCCAAGTGATGCCCTTGTGTTTGGGGGCAGATGGGTTCGTGCGGACGAGCAGCTCCTGCCGGTCGGCGACATTCGCATAGCTCGTCCAGATCTTCTGGCCGTTGACCACCAGGTCGTCGCCGTCGATCTCGGCGCGGGTCGACAGGCTCGCCAGGTCGCTGCCGCTGCTCGGCTCGCTGAACCCTTGGCACCAGATCTGTTCACCGCGCAGGATCTGCGGGATGTGCGCGGCCTGCTGCACGTGACTGCCACGAGCCATCAGGGTCGGACCCGCATGGCTCATTCCGACGAAGTTCACACCGAGACCCGGCGCGTGCGCCCTCGCGTAGGCCTCGTACCAGAGCAGCTGCTGCAGCATCGACAGGTCGCGGCCGCCCCATTCCGCGGGCCAGGAGATACCGGCCCAGCCCGCTTCGAACTGAGTCCTCTGCCAGGCGACGTCGAAGTCGCGCGCATCCGGCCACTCGTTCGGCCGGGGTTCGGCCGGACGGTTCTCCTCCAGCCAGGTCCGCGCCTCCTCCCGGAAGGCGATGTCCTCTGGCGAGAACTTCAGATCCATGTCACTCCTTCAGTGGCGGACTCACCCCGCGACTGGATATCCACGCCACCCGCGGTCGCAGCACCGATTTCGATCGTCGTCATCCACTTCGACAATATCGCTAGATAATTATACGATATAGCTCATGCCACAAAACGTCGAGACCGCGCGAGCGCCCTTCGGTACGCTGGCCGAGATCCTGACACTCGACCGGATCGGCGAGCACCACTTTCGCGCCGCACCTCGATCACATCCATCGCGCCGCAAGTTCGGCGGCGAGACCATGGCCCAGGCGGCGGTCGCCGCGGCGTCCACAGTCGAGGCGGACCGCCCACTGCACGCGGTGCACACCCACTTCCTGGGCCCGGCCGATTCCGCCGCCCCCACCGTGTACACGGTGACCCGGCTGCGCGACGGACGCAGTTTCACCGCTCGGCGGGTCCAAGCCCGGCAAGACGAACGGCAGGTGGCCGACACCACCCTGTCGTTCCACCGGCAGCAGAGCGGATTCACGCACGACAACCCGTTCGAAATGCCTGCGCAGCCCGGCAAGATCCCCGACCCCGCGCAACAGCTGGCCGGTGATGCCGAGATTCTGGACTGGTACCTGGATCTTGCCGAACGTGGCGCGGTCGAGTTCCGTTTCCCGGGCGGGCCGTACCGGGCCCGCGTCGCGACAGGCGAGCGGACTCCCCGGCATCAGTCGCTGTGGCTGCGCAGCGCGACCCCGCTCCCGCCGGATCCCACGCAGCACCAGGCCGCCCTGCTGTACCTGACCGACTATCTGATGCTGGGCTTGGCCGCCATGCATCACGGTGTAACGGTCCAGGATCCCGGCGCGGTCGTCGCGACCGTGAACCATTCGGTGTGGTTCCACGCACCGGGTCGGGCCGACGATTGGGTGCTACACCAGCAGCACACGCCGTGGGCGGGCAGCGGACGAGCACTCACCGAAGGACAGCTCTACGCGGCGGACGGGCATCTGCTCGCCACCACGCGCCAAGAGGGCGTGATCAGCCACACCCGGTGACCCCGGGTTCCGCACGGACCCGGGCCCGTTGAGAGGAAAGCATATGCAGCTCGCTGGAAATTCGGCCTTCGTCGCCGGCGGCGGTGGAGGTTTCGGGGCAGCGACCGCGCGGCGTCTGCACGCCGCGGGCGCCAAGGTCGTCATAGCCGACCTCGACGAAACGAAGGGCAAGACCGTCGTCGAAGAGCTCGGGGACGGAGCGGTATTCGTACGCACCGACGTCACCGACGAAGCCGACGTCCGGGAGGCCCTCGCCGCAGCCGCCGATATGGCGCCACTGCGCGTCACGGTCGCCGCGCACGGCGGCCCCGGCGGAAAGCGAGTGCTGAACAAGGAAGGGGTCGCACAGCAACAGAGCGAATTCACCCGGGTCATCGACGTGTTCCTCTCCGCCACGTTCAATATCGCACGGCTCGGCGCCGAGGCGATCGCCGCGTCCGAAACCCTCGACGACGGCGAACGCGGCGTCATCATCAACACCGCCTCGATTGCCGCCTATGAGGGCACGATCGGCCAGGCCGCCTACGGCGCCGCCAAGGCGGGCATCGTGGGGATGACCCTGCCGCTGGCGCGCGACCTCGCCCCGCTGGGCATCCGAGTGGTGACCATCGCCCCCGGCACCTTCCTCACACCCGCGTTCAAGAACGCCGATCCCGTGGAACTGGACGAAATGTGGGGCGCGGCGGTGCCGTTCCCGAAGCGAATGGGCCGCCCCGCCGAGTATGCGCAGCTGGCGCAGCAGATCTGCGAGAACATCTACCTCAACGGCGAGACCATCCGGCTCGACGGCGGATTGCGGTTCACACCGAAAGGCGCCAAGTAGCGGGTGCGCTCCGAGCGCACCCGCCCCGCTTACCGCAGCCGGGGCCGCGGCTTGACGTAGGTCGACCGGTCGACGGTCCGGATCCCGTCCGGGCTACCGATGGTGGCATACGCCAGGCCGCGCTCCAACGCCGTGGAGCGGCCGACATCCAGAGATTCCCAGAACGCCCGGACCGTTCCCTGCACCGCGGAGGTGGGTTTCGCCGCTATCGTAGCGGCGATCTCATGCGCCCGGGCCCGAAGTTCCGCGCGCGCCACCACCTCGGTGACCAGACCGATCTGTAATGCGGTCGACGCGGTCACCCGCTCATCGAGCCCCATGAGGGCCATCCGGAGCGCGTGACTGGCCCCCACCCGATAGGACAGGCCGATCGGTTCCAGAGCTGCCACCATGCCGTAACTCACGTGCGGGTCGAAGAAGGTCGCCTCCTCCGAGCAGATGACGATATCGCTCTCCGTGATCCAGTAGAACGCACCACCGGCAGCCATCCCGTGCACCGCACAGACCACCGGTTTCCACACCTTGTTCGACTTCGGTCCGAGCATCTCCCCCGGATCCCGCTTGGCCCAGATGTTCTCGGGATGAACGAGCCCCTGCTTCACATCGATCCCGGTACTGAAAGCCCGCCCGTCGGCCGCTTGGAGCACCACCGCTCGCACCTCGTCGTCGGCATTGAGTTCGGCCCAGACCGCGGCGAACTCCTCACGCATGCGCTGGTTGAACGAATTCATCGCCTCCGGCCGATTCAGCGTGACCGTCGCGACACCGTCGCCGGTTCGCGCGACCAGGATCGTCTCGTAACCCACCGTCTCCTCGCCCACTGCCGCCATACCTCCTACAATCGGATAACTGATATATATGTTAATGGACTCGTTGCCCGACGAGCAGTCCTATTCCGCCAGGAGGTCCCATGCCGATCCAAGTGCCACCCCTGGGCAGCACGCCCCTTCCGCCCGGAACGTTCGACGGCACAGTCGCACTGGTCACCGGAGGCGGCACCGGTATCGGTAAGGCGATCGCGACCGAACTCGGCCGGCTCGGCGCCGCCGTCGCCATTGCCGGTCGCGACGCCGGGCACCGAGAGGCGGGTATCCGCGCAGTCGAGGAGGCCGGCGGCACCGCCGTGGGCGTCTCGCTCGATGTCCGCGAGCCCGACGCGGTCGCCGCCTGCTTCGATGCGATCGAAGCCCAGCTGGGCGGCATCGGCATCCTGGTCAACAATGCGGCGGGCAACTTCCCCGCGCTGGCCCGCGACTTGTCACCCAACGGCTGGCGCGCAATCACCTCCATCGTGCTGGACGGCACCTTCTACTGCTCGACCGAGTTCGCTCGCCGCGCGATCGCGGCCGGCACGGGGGGATCCATCGTCAATATCGCCGCCACCTACGCGTGGACCGGCGGTCCCGGTACAGCGGCATCCGCGGCCGCCAAATCGGGAGTCGTCAACCTGACCCAGTCGCTCTCAGTGGAATGGGCGCCCTGGGAGATCCGGGTCAACGCGATCGCACCGGGTCTGTTCCCGCACGACGATCACGTCGCCGCCATGCGCAGCGCCCGTCCCGACGGCTACTCCGCCGAGGGCGGACGCATACCCGCGGGCCGGACAGGTGAAGTCCGGGAGCTGGGGTGGGCGACGGCCCTGTTGTGCAGCCCGTATATGTCCTACGTCACCGGCCACACACTGGTGGTCGACGGTGGCAACTGGTTGCGTCGCGGGCTGCGGATGCCGGAGTTCGTCAGCGTCGAGGACCAACTGGCCCAGATGAAAGCGGCCCAACAGTGAGCGCCGAACCCCTGGTCCTCGAACGCATCGACGCGGGGGTCGCCGTACTGTCCTACAACCGCCCGGCCAAGCACAACGCCCGCAACGATGCCATGACCGGGCAATGGGAGGCAGCGCTCGACCGCGCGCTCGCCGACGAGGCAGTACGAGTGATCGTGCTGCGCGGCGAGGGCCGCTCCTTCTCTTCCGGACGGGATGTCGGCGAACTGGGACAGCGACCCGACGGCGCGAGCGACGAGGAGTTCATCGCCCGCGCCCAGGCCCGCCAGCTGAAAATCCTGCACAGCGCGAAACCGGTGCTCGCAGCTCTCAAGGGCTACGTGCTCGGGGGCGCACTGGAAACCGCGCTCTCCTGCGATCTGCGAGTAGCCGATCCCACAGCGCGGCTGGCCTTCCCGGAAATCCGCCACGGGCTCGTCACCGACACCGGGGGTATTCCGCTGACCACCCGGCTGGCCGGGCCGTCCCGCGCCAAATTCCTCGCGATGACCGCCGAGAGCATCGACGCGGACCAGGCGCTGCGCTGGGGCCTGGTCGATTTTGTGGTCGAGCCCGAGGCGCTGGACGAGCGGGTACTGGAGCTCGCCCGCACTATGGCCGGGTTCGATCCCGAGGCACTGGCCGCGGCCAAGTCCATCGCGGATACGTCGGTCACCGAAGATCTCGCCGAGGCGCTGCGGGCGGAGCTGGTCGCGCAGGCAGGTTTGTTCGCCGCGCGGCGGCGGGCCGGGCTGTGATGCCGGCGCCACCCACCGCACCGGCCGAACGGACCGGAGATCTGATGGTGGCGGGAACCCGACTGCGATACGGCATCACCGGTGCTGCGAGCGAATTCACCGTGCCCACGCTGCTGCTCGTGCACGGAGCGGGCGCTCACCGGCGCTGGTGGGATCTCGTCGTTCCCGACCTGAGCACGGACCACCGGGTTATCACGCTGGACCTGAGCGGCCACGGTGACAGCGCCTGGCGCGACACCTACGGTCCCACCGTCTACGGCCAGGAGATCCGGGCCGCGGCCCGGCTCGCCGACGGCCCCGTCGTCCTGGTCGGTCATTCGATGGGCGGCCGTGCCGCTGTGGTCGCTGCGGCCACCGCCGGGAAGGAGATCCATGGCACGGTGCTGCTGGACTCTCTGTTCCCGGTACCGGGCGATCGGCCCGAGCGCCCCGATTCGGATCGCCGGACCGGTAGTTACGCCGACGAGGAGACCGCGCGCGACCGGTTCCGGCTGCTTCCCGTGCAACCACGCCCGAGTGCTGCGGAACTACGCGGTATCGCGGACTACGCCCTGACCCGCCGTGGCGGCCGCTGGTGCTGGAAATTCGACCCCCAGGCACTGTGGCGTTTCGAGGACGACATCGTCGACACCGCACTACGTCGCCTGGCCTGCCCCGTCACCTACGTTTACGGCGAACTCAGCCGTGTCCCCAGTGCCGCCGCCGCGCGGCGGCTGGCCGAGATCCTGCCCACGGCGGTGATCACCGCGGTCCCCGACGGTCACCATCACCTTCCGCTCGATTCGCCACAGGCGGTCATCGAGGCGGTGCGCAGCACCGCGACCCGGGTACAGGAGAAGATTCGATCTGCCGAACCGGTTCCCCGACAAGAGGAAGGGCCGACCGACGCCTGACGCGCCGACCGGCCCCTTCCTGTTCCCTCATACCGGCTCGGACACCTGCTCCGCCATGCGCGCGAGAACATCCCGCCGGATCAGCTTGCCGGTCTCGGTGCGGGGCAACTCCGGCCAGAACCAGATCCGGTCCGGGGTCTTGCTCGAGCGCAGGGCAGCCCGGACGAACTCGCGCAACTCACCGGAGTCGACCACGTCACGGGTGACCACGGCCGCCTCCAGCCGCTGCCCCCACTGGTCGTCGGGCACACCGACGACCACGGCGTCCACCACGGCCGGATGCCGCAACAGAACATCCTCGATCTCCGCGGGGGCGATGTTCTCGCCACCACGGATGATGGTGTCGTCCATCCGGCCGCCGACGAACAGGTAGCCTCCCTCATCGAGATGACCTTGATCGCGGGTGTCGAAGAATCCCTCGTCGTCGACCATGCGGCCGATGCCGGCGTACTCCGCCGACACCTGTTCTCCCCGTACACAGATCCGTCCGGGTACGCCGGGGGGCAGCGTGTTGCCGTCGGCGTCACGGATCTCGATCTCGATCGAAGGCAGCACCTTGCCGACCGAACCCAGCCGGGCCCGGATCGCCGGATCCGTGGCGGCGAGTGCCGCGCGGTGGTCTTCTGGATCCAGCACCGCGATAGTCGAGCTCGTTTCGGTGAGACCATAGGCGTTGACGAAGCCGACCTCGGGCCAGGCGTGCAACGCGCGCTCGATGAGAGACAACGGCATCGGCGCGCCGCCGTAGGCCAGGGTCCGAAGGTCGGGCACCGACTTGTCCGCGGCGCAGTCGACAATGCGGGCCAGCATTGTCGGCACCACCAGGGCGTTGGTCACCCGTTCGGTGCGCGCGACCTCCAGCCATTCCTCCGGCCGGAACTGCTCGAGCACCACGGTACGACGACCGGCGTAGAGGTTGGATATGACGTTCGCGACCGCGGCGATGTGGTACGGCGGGACGCTCACCAGCGCCACATCGTCCGGGGACGCCGCGCCGAATTCGACCGAGCCCACCACATAGGACACCAGGTTGGCGTGCCGTAGCAGAACTCCCTTGGGCTCGGAGGTCGTGCCCGATGTGTAGATGACGATCGCGGTCGCGTCCGGGTCCGAAGGTTCCTCCGGCTCGACCGCGACCGGTTCGGCGGTATCGGACAGCCACTCGTCGGGGGTGACCGCCGCGAGCCCCAGCTCGGCCAATGCCTCGTGCCCGGGTTCGTCGGCGATCACGAAGGCTCGGGGGTGCCGCGCCAGCAGCCTGCGCAACTGTTCGGTTCCGAGCCGGTAGTTGATCGGCACCAAGGGAATACCCGCGCGCGACGCGGCGAACATTGCCACGGGAAAAGCCGGGCCATTGACCGCGAGATACACCACCGCATCGGCCCCGGCGGCGTGCAGCCGGGCCGCTCCGGACCCGGCCCGGGCCCGCAGGCCGGTGGCACTGATCGTGGCGCCGGTACGGCCGATGAGCGCGCGCTCACCGAAACCGTCGCAGGTCATGTCGAGCAACATGGACAAACGCATATCGGACGGCCTTTCAGTCCGACGCCGGAAGCGATTTGGCTTCCTGCACCTCGAGCGCGACGCCGTCGAGCGCCAGGGTGCCGCGCCCGCCCTTGGTGCAGAGCACCTCGAGCACACCGCCGGCATCGACATAGCGCTTACCGAGTAGCGATCCGCCGAGTTGAGACGGGTCGGGTTCACCGCCGCCCTGGACGCCTTTGGGCACCATCTCCACGCCGCCGCACGTCAACAGGACGTCCCCGGCCGGCGCCTTGGTCACGATGACCGCTGTGTCGTCAACCGCGCTGGTCAGCGCCTGTCCCATCTTGAGCTGCACATTTACCTCCTGCTGCACGTGCCTGCTGTACCGAGTCCTGCACGGGCTCGTATCGTCAACGTCCGGTCCACACGGGTTTACGCTTCTCGGCGAATGCTCGTGCACCTTCCCGGGCGTCCGCGGACGCCGATACTTCGCGGGTCAGGGATACCGATTTCTCCATACCCTCCGCGAAAGTCCAATCCCGCCCTTCGAGCGCGAGACGTTTGGTCATCGCGACGGCGAGCGGACCATTCCCGGCCACTGCGAGAGCCAGCTCGAGCGCGCCCGCGAGACTTCGACCTTCCGGCACCAGCCGATTGACCAGTCCCAGCTCGCGCGCCCGGCCGGCGTCGATCGGGTCGCCGGTGAGCAGCATTTCCATGGCAACGGCATGCGGAAGTCGCTGCGGCAGCACGAACGCCGCACCGGCCGCGGCCACCAGTCCGCGTTTCACCTCTGGAACACCGAACCGTGCCTTCTCGGAGGCGACGACCATATCGCACGCAAGTAGAAGCTCGAATCCACCGGCCACCGCCCAGCCCTCGACCGCGGCGATGAGCGGCTTACGCGGGCGTCGAGCGGTGATCCCACCGAATCCACGGCCCGGCAGACCCGGGCTCTCACCGCCCGCGGTGAATGCCTTCAGATCCATACCCGAACAGAACGTCCCACCCGCGCCGGTGAGAACCGCGGTCCGCAACTCGGCATCCTCGTCGAGCTCGTCGACCGCCGCCGCGATGGCGCGGGCGGCCGCCCCGTCGAGAGCGTTCTTGGCCCCGGGGCGGTTGATGGTGATGATCTGGACTCCGTCCCTGCGCTCGACGAGCACCTCACCTGTGACGTCCTGGCCCATGATCCACCTTTCCACCGTGTCGCACCTCACGCCAAGCACGAGAATAGCATAAAGAGTTTGATAATTAAGCAGTATTGCCAGACGGTTGCTCGTTAGGGCTGACCCGGTCGCAGCGCGATGAACAATCCCTCGGCTTCGGCACACAACACGTCACCGTGCCGCAACTCCGCGCGCAGAACCCGCTTACGACCCTCTTCGGACACCAGCCAGGCATGAACCCGCAGTTCGGTGTCGACGGGCGTGATCGCGCGATAATCCGTCTTCAGGTACGCGGTGCGCCCGACCGCCCGACCGCCCGCATTCGACAACCGGCCGAGGATCTCGTCGAACATCAGCGGGATGGCACCCCCGTGGGCGGCACCGTTGCGACCCAGGAAGTAGCTGCCGAAGCGGACCGTGCCCTCGGCACCGGTCGCGTCCACGTGCTCGTAGACGATCTTCGGCGCCATCGTCTGTCCGCGGCCGTGCGCGCGCATCGCACGACCGAACGTCCGTTCACCCTCCCCTACCGCCGCCGGAGCCAGCCGCTTGTTCCATGTCTCGAGCGTCTCGTCGAGCTCCGCGACCAACCGGTCGTCGGCGGGCATCGCGGCGACGTTGTCGAGGAAGGCACGCAATCGCTCGGCCATCATGAGCCACGGTGTGGTTTCCTGCTCGAATTCGACGCTCGCCAGGTCCGCGACAGCGAACTGTGCGCCGCCCGCCGCGCCCGTCATGCCGAGACGCTTCCGGTGTGCACTCGCGCCAGCCGCAGGCCCGCCTCCTGCGACTCGGCATCCACCCGCCAGTTACCACAGGAGCAGAAGGCGTAGTAGCCCGCTTTGTCCTCATAGGGCAGGACGGCTTGTCCGTCGCAGTAACCCCCGGCGTTGGCGATCGAGGTCATGAATTCCAACGGCTTCTCGTGTAGCGCGCTTTCGTCGTGGTCGTCCATATCCACTCTCCTGTTCGTTGCTCGGCCCGGACCGCGCCGCCTCAGACGTTGTCCCCGGTCGGCACCGGGGGCACCTGCGGGAACAAGTCGTAGAACGCGCCCTGGGTGATACGTAGCCGGGTCTCCTCGCTGACACCGTCGAACAGGCTTTTCAAAGTGTCCTGGGTGTGCCCGAACGTGCCCTCCATATGCGGGTAGTCGGAGCCGAACATGACGTTCTTGTAGCCCATCGCGTCGTGTGCCGCGACCGCCGTCTCGTCGTGCTGGAACGACGCGTAGACCTGCGTCATCAAGATTTCCTTCGGATCGCGCGAGAGCTTCGGCCGCACCATCTTGTAGTGCTGACGGTAGCCCTCGAGGAGCCGGTCCCCGAGGAACGGAATCCAGGTCGCGCCACCTTCCGAGATCAGCGCCCGCAGCCTCGGGTGCCGATCCAATGCTCCGGAGGCGACCATTTTCATGATCGCGCGCTGCCCCGAGAACGTGGTCTCGGCATAGTTCAGCACCGCCCCGCCGGGGCCCCGGTAGACGATGCCCGCACCGGCCGAGGCCATGTCGACCGGATCGGTGCCGACATGGAACGACAGCACCATATCCGCGGCTTCCGCGGCTGCCCAGAGCGGCTCCCAGTCGTCGCGGTGCCAGTCCGGCGCCTTGGGGTGCGGCGTCGTCGGCAGGAACACCGTCCGGAAGCCCTGCTCGGCCGCCCATTCCAGTTCGGCAACAGCATCCTCGACGATCAGAGTCGGGATCTGGGCGGTCACGACATATCGCGGGGATACCGGGACGATCTCCTCGAGCGCCCACTCGTTGGAAGCGCGCAGCGCCGCCTTCAGCAGCTCCGGGGTCCGGAAGGTGGACGCCCACATACCCAATGACGGGAAGATCACCTCGCCCCAGACACCCTCCTTGTCCAGGTCGCCGATGCGCGCCTTTGCGTCACGCACTCCCACTGCCCGATAGGAGTCCTCCTTGAACTCCGCCAGCGCGGAGGTGGGCAGCTTGCGACGGAACGACTGCCCGTCCACGTGCACCGTCTCCCATTCGCCGTCGGGATCCTTCTCACTCCGCGGGGTGAGCTCGGCCAGGCGCTGCGGCAACCGGGTCTGCCACAGGTCGGCGGGCTCGAGGAAGTGGGAATCACCGGAGTTGGTCCAGATCTTGGTCATCACAGCCTCCTGCTGGGTACCGAACCGCTATTCTCACGGCTCGCTACAAACTTAATAGCGTCTTCTTATGTTTTCATTGATACCATCAGGAGTGTCACCAGCCAAGAGCCATAAGCTGAGAAGGGTCAATTAACTTATGTCGCCCGACAGCACGATCTCGACACCGCCGCCGCGCGGTGCCCCATCCCGGCGTTCACATACCGCAGGTAACGCCACCCGCACCCGGTTACTGGACGCGGCCGAGGCACTGATGGCCGAACGCGGCGTCGAGGGTGTGACCCTGAGCGAGATCCGCAACCGGGCCGGGCAGTCGAACTCCTCGGCGATCGCCTACCACTTCGGCTCCAAGGACGGACTGGTGCGCGCGATCGTGCTCGACCGGCAGCTTCGGATCGATGAGGAGCGCGCCCGGATGATCGACGAACTGGTCCGCACCGGCCGGCAACACGACCCACGGTCGGTGGTGTGGGTAGTGGTCCGGCCGCTCGCCAACACTGTGCGGGAGGGCAGCAGATACGCGGCGTTCCTGGCCCGTCTCTCCGAGCAACCCGAGGTACGGACCCGCTATTGGCCGCAACAGATCGGTTCGTCCTGGAACAACGCCGATCTGCAGCGGCTCATCGCGGACTCCGTCGCGCATCTGCCCGAGCGCGTGCGCCGGAGCCGTTCCTACCAAACAACCAACAGCGTGCTGAACCTACTCGGCGAGCATGCCCGGACCGGCCGCAACCTCAGCGAGGTCCGCCTGCTGAGCTATGTCGACGGCTGGGTGGGCATGCTCACCGCGCCCGTCTCCACCGATACCGCCGGACTTCTGCTGGACTGACCAGCGCGGGCTGCCCACCCGCGCCACGGCCTTACCGCTCCGTGCGCACGGCACAACAGAACTCCCCGGGGCACATCAGTCTTCCGCTTCGGATACCAGACTTCGGACGAGCGCTGGAACCTCCGCCAGTGCCCGGGCGGCGTCGTTGAGGTGGGTGCAGCCGGCCGCTCCGGGCAGCCGGTTCAGCACCTCGGTGCGCAGTTGCCGCAGCGGCAGCCCGATCAGCGATTCCAACCCGCGTGCCGCCAGAGGGCATTCGTGGTAGGGCAGCACCCGCGGCTCTGCGTCCAGTCGCCGCACCGTACCGTGCGGATCGGCCTCTCCTGTGAGGCGGTATTCGTGGACGGCGACGCGGCCACCGCCGGGCACCGTGGCGCTGTCCTGGAACATCGAGTCGATCATGATCGTCTCGTTTTCCAGCCAGACATCGATCCGGCGCGCCCGGCGCATAGACATGGCGGTGATGCGCTCGAGCTCGTGCCAGGCCCACGAGTCGTCGCCGGCATCGAGTTCCGGTACCGGTGCGGTGTGCCGGTCCCATCTGCCAGTACCGTCGGGCATGAGCGCGCCGGAGCCGGGCATGAACCCGGTACATACTCCGGTCATCGGGCGCAGTGGCGGCCGATTGATGGTGGCCACCTCGCCCTCGGAGAACCATCGCGAGTACGCGAAACCGGCAATCAGGGTGGCGCCGGCGATGTCGTCGAGCAGGAGATACGATCCGGCGCCGGCCGCCGCCTCGGCGTCCATCACCTCGGCCAGCACCCCGCGGGAGTTACTGCCACCCCGCAGGCCGATCAGCGCCTCGGTACCCGGGTGCTCCGGTACCGTCTCGAGCCATTCCAACATCCGGGTGGCAGCCTCGACCCCCGCAGCGAAACCGGCGAAATCGAGGATCTCCGGCGGACCTCCGCCGAGAGGAGTACGCAGATCGCGCACCCGCCCGTCCAACCGCAACTGGGTGCCCGGCCCCGCGGGCCAGCGCATATCTATCGTGGAGGTCCGGCGCACCGAGCCCGGCCGACGCCGGGGTGCGGGCCCCAGCGGGCCACGCGGGGTCAACTCGGGCGGCACCGATATTCCCCCAGCCGGCTCACCGCCCTGCTCCTGTGCCCCTGTCATGCCGCCGGCACCACTCGGAACGTACGTTCCCGCGGATGAGGAGCCGGCACTGCGCCGAGAAGCTGACACGTATACGCATGCTGGGGATTGGCGAACAGCTCATCCGGCGTACCGATTTCGACGATCTCACCCTGTCGCATCACCGCAATCCGATCGGAGATCGCTCGGACCAGCGACAGGTCGTGCGAAACGAACAGGTACGCCAGCTTCCGCTCGACTTGCAGCTCGCGCAGCAGCTCGATCACCTGCGCCCGGATCGACATATCCAGCGCGGCTACCGGTTCGTCGCACACCACGATCTGCGGGTCGGTGATCAGAGCCCGCGCGATCGCCACCCGCTGCAACTGCCCACCCGACATCTCGTACGGGTAGCGTTCGAGGAACTGCGGCCCCAGACCCACCCGGTCCATAAGAGCGAGAATCCGCTCGGACCTCTCAGCTGGGCTGTAACCGCCCTGCACCAGCATCGGCTCGGCCAACGCGTGCACGATCTGCCGCTTCGGATTCAGCGACTTGTACGGATCCTGGAAGATCATCGTGGCCTTCGCCCGCATTCGGCGCAACTCCGCGCCCTTCAGCCGCGCGATGTCCTGCCCGAGGATGTCGATCCGGCCCGCGTCCGGATCCACCAGGCGCAGCGCCATCCGCCCCACCGTCGATTTACCGGCGCCCGATTCACCGACCACCGACAGGGTCTCCCCAGCCTTCACCGAGAAGTCCACGCCGCGTACCGCATGATGTACGCGCGCGGGGCGACCGAATGCGTTGCGCTGCAGTACGAAGTCCTTGCGCAGCCCACGCACGACCAGGACATCGGCCGGTTCACCGGCCGCCTCCGGTGCCGGCGGCGGATCGGGAAGTACTCGGGCGGCGAGGAGCCGGCGCGTGTAGGGGTCCTGCGGCCGATCGAACAGATCCGTCACACTCGCGTGCTCGACGACCCGACCCCTGTGCATCACCGCGGCGCGGTCGCAGACCTCGGCCACCACACCGAGATCGTGGGTGATGAGCAACACCGCGAGCCCCAACTCGGCCTGTAGGTCGCCGATGAGCTCGAGAACCTGGCGTTGCACGGTGACGTCCAGCGCAGTGGTCGGCTCGTCGGCGATCAGCAGTTTCGGGTGGCAGGCCAGGGCTATCGCGAGCATTACGCGCTGGCACATGCCACCACTGAACTGGTGCGGATAGTCCCGCGCCCGGCGAGCGGCGTCGGCGATGCCGACAGTATCGAACAGCTCGACCGCACGCGCCCATGCGGCCTTCCGGTCCACTCCCTCGTGCCGGCGGATGGATTCGGCCACCTGATCCCCGACGCTGAACGCCGGGTTCAAGCTGCGCCGGGGCTCCTGGAAGATCATGCCCATGGCGCCACCGCGCAAGGCACTCAGCTCCTGTTCCGGCAACCCGACCAGTTCGCGACCGCCCAGGCGCACCGACCCGGTCAAGCGCGCGTTCGCCGGCAGCAGCTGCATCACGGCGAGCGAGGTGATCGTCTTTCCAGACCCGGATTCGCCCACGAGACCGACGGTTTCACCGGCCGCCACAGTGAGGTCCACGCCGTCGACCAACGTGGTCCATCGACCGTCACCGGACACTTCGACCTTCAGGTCGCGCAGGTCCAGCACCGGGGTGACTGCGCGACTCCCGGGCACGGTCGAGTCGATATCCTTCATCAGTTCTGTCATCTCATGTCCTCACGATCGTCCGGCTTGCTGGCGACCGCCGGCATCGCGCAGGGCGTCTCCCAGCAGCGAGACCAGCAGAATGGCAACGACCAAGATCACCGACGGAGGGATGATGCTCCAGGAGCTCTCGGCGAGCCGGTCGAAGCCCTCGCGGGTCATGGATCCCCAGCTCGCCGTGGGAGATTGAGCGCCGAGACCCAGGAAACTCAGGCCCGCTTCGGAGACGATCACCACTGCGGCGGCGAAGGATATCTGCACCATCAGAGGCGACGCGATATTCGGCAGGATGTGCCGTACAACGATGCGCAGATTACCGACGCCGGCAGCTCGGGCGGCCTCGACATAGTCTTCTCGCTTGCATTGCACCGTGGTGATTCGTGCGAGCCGGAAGAACCGAGGCAATAGCAGTACCCCGACTGCGATCATGGCATTGGTCAGGCTCGGCCCCAGCGCACCGACGATGGCCACCGCGAACAGCAGGGGCGGCAGCGCGAGCAGAACATCGTTGACCCGGCTCAACGACCAGTCCAGCAGCCCCTCGAGGAATCCGGCGAGAATACCGAGCGCTACACCGCCGAGCACGGCGATGCCCATACCGATGAAACAGGACAGCATCGCGGTCCACGTGGCCGCCATGAGCCGGCTGAGAATATCGCGGCCCAGCGAGTCGGTGCCCAGCCAGTGATCCGCGGACGGTGGCTGCAGGCGATCGACCAGCGTCTGTGCCGTGATGTCGTAGGGGGTCCAGAACAGGGAGGTCAGTCCGAGCAGCAGCACCACCGCGAGCAGGACGAGGCAGGTGACACCCACCTTGTCACGGGCGAAGCGGCGGGCGGTGCGGCCCGGGCGGTAGGAGATGCGCAGCGAACGTCGTTCGACGGTTTTCACGGTCATGATGTGCGGGTCCTGGGGTCGAAGTAGCCGTAGGAGATGTCGACGAGCAGGTTCGTCACGATCACGAACACACCACTGATGAGCACCACCCCCTGCATCGTCGGAAGATCCCTGGTGAGCACTGCTTCGACACCCAGTTGCCCGAAGCCCTGGACGTTGAAGACAGCTTCGACGATGACGGCGGCACCGACGATGCGGCCTACCTGGAGCCCGAGAATCGTGACATAGGGGATGGCGGCGTTCTTGGCCGCGTGCTTACCCACGACCAGCCAGCTCGACAGGCCCTTGGCCCGGGCAGTCCGGATGTAGTCCTCTTCGAGGATGTCCACCAGCGAGCCGCGGCCCAGGCGGGCGAGTTCGGCAATGCTGATCGTCGAGATCGCGATCGCCGGGAGGATGGCGTAGCGCAGCCATTCCGTGAAACCCTCCTCGCTCATCTCGGCGTAACCACCGGGCGGCAGGATCTGCAGTCCGCCGAGCGAGAACCACGCGATCAACAGGGCCGCGAGCACGAACGGCGGCAGCGCCAGCATGACCACCGACGTACTGGTGATCATCCGATCGATCCAGGAGTTGCGCTTCAGCGCTGCGAAAACCGCCATGGGGATGCTCAGCAGCACCGAGATCAGGATGGCGAGCACGGCGATCGACGCGGTGCGTGGCAGCCGGGTGAGTACCCGGTCCGATACCGACTCGCCGGTCGAGTACGAGGTACCCAGGTCACCCTGCAGTGCGTTCGCGACATAGTCGAGGTACTGCACCAGAACCGGCCGATCCAGGCCGAGGTCCTGACGAATCCGGTCAACCGCCTCGGCGGAGGCGTCGGGACCCGCGATGATCGCCGCAGGGTCGCCCGGGGCGATCTGGACCAGTGCGAACACCACGACCGTGAGTAGGAACAGGAGCGGTGCGACCGACACCACTCGCGTCCCGAAGAAACGGAGCATAAGGAGAGTTCGCCTCCTTCGGAACGAGCCGGCCGAGATCGAGCACCGCCGGACGTGACGTGCGCCACGTGCAGATCACCTTCGCAAGGCAAAATCAGCTTGTCAAGATAGTTTGGTTTATTTAGTTAACTTATTTTGCCCGCTCTTGTGGGCACAGCGAACGAGCGGAGGCTCCACGATGCGATTCGGTCTCAACATCGTCCCGGTACGGGCCGCGGATCTCACTCGGGTTGGGCGGCGCGCCGAAGAACTCGGCTACGACTCGCTGTGGTACGGCGAGCATGTCGCGACTCCAGTACGGCTGCAGACTCCTTACCCCCGCAATGGCGGCCGCCCACCCTTCAGCCCGGACTCCCGATTCCTCGAACCGTTCGCTACGCTGACCCATCTGGCAGCGGTGACCAGCAGAGTCACACTGGGCACGGGAGTACTCGTTGCCCCGCTGCACGCTCCGATGCACCTTGCCCGCGCGCTCACCACACTCGACGTCCTCTCCGGCGGCCGGGCCGCGTTGGGCCTCGGAGTGGGCTGGATGAAGGACGAATTCGACATCATGGACCGAGAATTCGGCAACCGGGGTAAGCGGACCGATGAACTGCTCGAAGTGCTCGATCTACTGTTCACCGAAGCGCGCCCGCGATACGCGGGCCGCTACTACCGCTTCGACGAGGTCGGGTTCGAGCCCAAACCGGTCTCCCGTCCGCGGCCCCCCTTCCTGGTCGGCGGGGAGAGCGAGGCCTCGCTGCGCCGCGCGGTACTGCGCGGCGACGGATGGTTCGGGTCCAGCGCGCCGGTCGAGCAGATCGCCGTGTGCCTGCGCCGGATCGGCGAACTTCGTGCCGAGCTCGGCCGGACCGAGCAGGCGTTCGAGACGACCGCGATCACACCGTTCGGCCAAGGCTTCGACGCCGGCCTGATAGACGCCTACGCCGCGCTCGGCATCGACCGGCTGGTGGTCACGCCGTGGCGACGCCCGGCCGAGGCAGTGGACGCCGTCGCCGAATTCGCCGAACAGGCCGGCCTGACCGCCGTATGACACCACCCGTGCCGGCGCGACGGGGCGCGCCGACACGGCCCGATCAGCCGACGATGCGGCGTTCGCGCAGTTCCGCGATACGGTCAGGGCCTATTCCCATCTCGGTGAGTATCGCGTCGGTGTGCTGGCCGATAAGACAGCTCGAATCGGCCTTGACGGCAGACCGCGAGAACGTCGTCGCGGGAGCCAGTCGCCGGTACTCATCGAACACCGGACTGACGGCTTCGGTACTCAGGCCGAGCGCGAAACCCTCGTCACTCTGCAGATTGCTCTCCGGTACCTCGTCGGCACAGGCGACACAGCCGATATCGGCCAGCGTCAGGTCGTCCTCCCACGCCTGTTTGGGCCGCTGCGCGAACACCTGCGCGAGAACCCCCGACAGCGCGTCGGCGTGGGCCCGACGCTCGGCGACGGTGCCGAATCGGTCGTCGCCGGATAGATCGGTCCAGGGCCGCAGTCCGCGCACCAGAGAGTCCCATTCCCGCTCCGCCGGGGCGGCCAGGAAGATCCAGCCGTCCGCGGCTCGATACAGCCGATACAGCGGCGACAGCCCGTAGAGCTCCGGATCCGGCTCCGAAATCTCCGGCATCCCTTCGTAGCTCAGATTTCGGTCCATCAGCGCCACGGTCGACGAGGCGAGCATTGTCGTGGTCATGGTGCCGACCGGCCGCCCACGGCGCCGGGCCAGCAGGCCCAGCAGGAGCGCCGAGGCCACACCGAGCGCCGCGACACCGTCGGCCTGCACGCTCTGGTTCATCCCACCGGTGTGCAGCGCCGGAATGCTGCGTTTGATCTCGTCCAGCGTTTCCGTAGACCCGGCCGCACCGGGCACCGACGACAGCGCGAGCCCGGAGGCGGCACCAATCGACGGGGCGTAGGCCGGAGCACCACCGAACGGCCCGTCGGTGCCGTAGCCCGGCGCGTTGAGGTAGATCAGGTCGGGATTGATTGCCTTCAGGGTCTCCGCGTCCACTCCGGCGCGCGCAGCGGCGCCGGCGCGGAAGCTCTGCAGCACGATATCGGCCCGCTCGGCCAGCCGGTGAACGATCTCCCGGCCCTCCGGCGTGGAGATGTCGATGGCCACGGATTCCTTGCCCTGCAACACCTTCGACCCACCGGCCTCGGGGAAGGCGACGAGCCGGCGGATCTCGTCGCCTTCCAGCGACTCGACCTTGATGACCCGTGCTCCCAGATCGGTCAGCAGGGTCGCACCGTAGGGGGCGGCGAACATCATCCCGAACTCGAGGACCGTTACACCCGTCAAAGGCAGCAGGCCGGCGGGCGGCTCGGCCGGAGCATCGGACACCGGTGCCTTCGCCGGCGCGCGGTCGGCATGCTCGTTCAGGCGCGGCGCCGGTCGCAGCGGCACGAGCGCGTGCCCATCCACTTGGATCATCGTGGAAGGCTGACGCACCGGGCCGAGCTCAGGGTTCTCGATCACTGCCACGCGCCCCTCGTGCTGCAACTGTGGGTGGTTCAGCGCCTCGGCGGGGCTCCGGAAACCCTGAGCGCTGATGTTGGGATTGCGGTCGAAGACCTGTTCCCATTCCGCGTAGGTGCGGGCCCGCACCTTCTCGATCATGATCTCCCAGAGCTCCACCCGACGCTCCACATCCGGGAAATCCGGCATCCCTTCCCATTTGGGCTTGGCAAGCTCCTCTGCCAGTCCGAGTTCCTCGATGAAGGCTTTGAACAACCGGGGCTGGATCTGTGCGAATTGCAGCCAGACACCGTCCTTGGTCGGGGCTATGAGCAGGCTGTAGATCAGCCGGGCCTGTGGTCGAGCCCGATCGTCCCAGGGCCCGCCCATGTTGGCGAAGGCACCCGGCCACCGCTGCCCGACCAATTCCTTGAACCAGTTGTAGGTGTCCATGGTCGCGACACCCCGGATGAGATCGGCCTCGACGTGCTGACCGTGGCCGGAGAACTCACGCTCGTAGAGTGCGGCCAGGATGCCGTGCACCACTGTGTGCGCGGCGCCCCACGATGCGTACGGGGTGCTGATAAATGCCTGCCCGGGACGCGGGGTGGCGTCGTGCAGGCTCTGGTAGAAGCCGAACTTCCCCATCACGAGCCCCTCGTAGCCCTTGATATGGGCCAGCGGGCCCCGGGCCCCGAATCCGGTGACGGCTGCGCTGACCACCCGCGGATTCCAGGCCGCGAAACGCGCCGGTGTCAAACCCAGCCGTTCCGCGGTCGCAGGGCGCAGCGCGGTGAGCACCACGTCGGATTCGGCCACCAATTCACGGAGTCGGTCGTGGTTCTCGCTGTCGCGCAGGTCGAGTTCGAGGCTGCGCTTACCGCGCGCGAGCCCCGGCCACCCAGCCGTGGTTCGCAGCGGGCTACCGCCGATCGGCTCGATCATCAGGACATCCGCACCCCCGTCGGCCAGGAACTGCGTCGCCATGGCACCTGGGAGAGTCAGCGTGAGGTCCAGGACCCGGATCCCGGCCAGCGGGCCTTCCACCGCATCGAATTCGGTCATTGTCACTCCTTCACGCTTGCCGAACCGGTGCCCCCGACATCGCGATCCGCCCGCCCACTATTGGCTGAATTTTATAAATGATTGATTCTGTTGTGCAAGGCGTCACACCCGCGCGGGCATGCCTGGATCGCGTGGTAGCCGCAGCACCTGCTCGGCGACGGTGTTGCGCTGGATCTCCGCCGTGCCGGCGCCGATCGTGGAGGCCCGGGTTCGAAGAAATCCGTACAGCCATCGACCCCGCTGTACGGCGTGCACGGAGCCGCGTCCCACCAGTCCGGCGGGACCGAGGGCCTCGACCGCAAATTCGTGCAGCCGCTGCTCGAACCTTGTGATCAGCAACCGCGACACAGAGGAAGCCGGACCTGGTTCGCCCTTGGCGATGATGTCGGAGACGACCCGGATCGCGTTGTACCGCATGATCCGCACCTCCGTTTCGAGTTCCGCAATGCGGTCACGGACCAGCGGGTCCCGGTCCAGACCGCGCTCACGCAGCAGTTCGATGAACTCGTCGAGGACCCGCCGATAGTTGGCGGCCTGGTTCATCGCGCCGGCGGCACGCTCGTGGCCGAGGCTGGTCCGCACCAGCGGCCACCCGCCGTTCTCCTCCCCGATCCGGTCCGCGACCGGCACCCGGACGTCGTCGAAGTAGATCTCACCGAACGCGTGACCTCCGGTGATATCACGCAGTTCCCGGATCTGGACGCCGGGTGCGTGCGCGTCGATCACCAGGTAGGTGATTCCCTCCTGACGGGACTCGCGAGTTCCGGTTCGCACAAGCGCGAAGATCACGTCAGCCAGTGGTCCCTGGGTGGTCCACACCTTCTGGCCGTTGACGATGTACTCGTCACCCTCGCGCCGCGCCGAGGTGGTGAGGCCGGGAAGATCCGAACCGGCCCCCGGCTCGGAGTAGCCCTGTACCCAGATCTTGTCCCCGCGCAGCATCGGCGCGAGCCAGCGGTTTCGCTGGTCCTCGGTGCCGTACGCGATAATGGTCGGGGCCACGATGCCCTGGCCGGTTCCGAGTGCCCGCGGTACCCGGGCGCGGGTGAGTTCCTCCTGGTAGATGACTTGTTTAGGGAAGGAAAGGTCCATACCGCCGTACTCCACCGGCCAGCTTGGTCCGGCGAAACCGCGGTCGAACATCGTTGCCTGCCAAGCCCGTTGCCAGGCGACGCGTTCCTGTGGATCCTTCGGTCCACGGCCGGGATGACTTTCCTGCAGGAAGGCACGGAATCGAGCGCGGAACTCCTCGTCGCTTTCGCTTTTCACGCTCACAGTCCGATCAGATCGGCCAGCCGCGCGCGATGTTCCACCGGTGAGCCGAACAGCACCTCGGTGGTCTTGGCCCGCTTGAGATACAGGTGCGCGTCGTGTTCCCAGGTGTACCCGATCCCGCCGTGGATCTGGATGTTCTCCTTCGCGGCATGGGTGTAGGCCTCGGAGCAGTATGCCTTGGCCAGCGCGGCCGCGATCCGGGATTCGGTCCCGCTCGCGGCCACCACCGAGGCCGCGTAGTAGGCGGCCGAGCGCGCCGATTCGACCTCGAGCAGCATATCGGCGCATTTATGCTTGATCGCCTGGAACGACCCGATCGGCCGCCCGAACTGTTCGCGGAGCTTGGCGTACTCCACCGCCATCTCGAGCACTTCCGCGGCGCCGCCCACCTGTTCGGCGGCCAGCGCCACCACGGCCAGATCACGCACGCGCTCTACCAGAGCCGTACCGTCGGCCTCGGCGGCGATCCGAACCGCCGGAGTGTCCGCCAATTCGACCCGGCTCAGCGACCGGGTCAGGTCGAGGCCGTCGAGATCGGTCACACTCAGGCCGGGCGCGCTCGAGTCGACGCCGAAAAAGCCCGGCCCGTCAGGCGTCGCGGCGACGACGACGATCAACCCGGCGGAGGCCCCGTCGAGCACGAACGACTTCACACCGGTCAACCGCCAGCCCGCGGCTGTGGCGTCGGCCCGCGTGGTGAAGGTCGCCGGATCCCAGGACCCCGATTCCTCGGTGACAGCGAGGGTTGCGGTCAGCGAACCGTCGGCGATCGAGGGTAGCCAGAGCTTCCGGGCTTCTTCGTCACCGGTCTCGGTCAACAGTTGCCCCACGAGCGCCACAGTTGAGAAGTACGGCCCAACGTACAGCCGTCGGCCCATTTCCTCGAGTACGACACCGAGCTCCACCGGCCCGTACCCCGCGCCGCCGTACTCCTCGGGGATCGCTATGGCTTGCAGTCCCAACTGGTCCGCCATCTGCTGCCAGACCGCGTCGTCGCGGGTGGCGCCGGCTTCGATGCGGTCCCGCACCCGAGCCGAGGAGGAGCGATCCGCCAGAAACCCCCGAACGAGACTGCGCAGCTCTTCCTGTTCTTCAGCCGATGACACCGGCATCTCCTTCCGCTGCCCGGAACACCGGAAGCAACCAGCCGTCGGCGATGGGCGTGAAATCGACCCGCACCGGCATCCCGATCTCGACCGTCTCCGGATCCACTCCGACGATATTTGTGACCAGACGGGTCCCGGGCGCGTCGGCCAGATCCACAACCGCGGCGACCAGGACCAGGTCGGGATGGCCGGGGAAACCGTGGATCACGGCGTAGCTGTAGACCTCTCCCGCACCGCTCAGCTCCGGCCATTCGGTCTCGGTGGAGCTGCATTCGGGACAGAAGGGGGTGGGTGGCATGCGATGGTGTCCGCATCGCCCGCACCGCGCCACCACCAGGCGCCTCTGTTTGGCCGCCTGCCAGAACGGCTCGGTCGCGCTATCGGTGGTGATGCGGACGGTCTCTCCCGGCCGCACGGTGGACAGTGTGGTCATCGGTCACTTCCCAGGATCAGTCCGCTGACCGGCAGGGTGGCCGGTCCGCCGGTCACGAGGGCTAGTTCGGCGTCCGCGATTTGATTGACAGCGGTCCCGCGCAGCTGCTCAACGCCCTCGACTATATGAGTCATCCCGACTATGTAGGCCTCGGAGAGCTGACCACCGTGAGTGTTCACCGGGATCGACCCACCCTTGTAACGGATGGCTCCGCTCTCCACGAACGCCCCACCTTCACCCTTGGCGCAGAAGCCGTAGTCCTCCAGTTGCATGACGACCATCGGGGTGAAGTGGTCGTAGAGCAGCGCCACATCGATATCAGCGGGACCGATACCAGCCTTCTTGTACAGGCGCTCGGCGATCGGGCGGTGCCCGGAAGAAGCGAAGTACTCATCGGGCATCCCGTACCAGTTGAAGGCGCGGCCCCATTCGCGGACACCGCCGTGCGCGGCGGCCAGCACCGGAACCGGCTTCTGCTTCAGGTCCCGCGCCCGCTCCATGCTCGTGGTGATCACCGCGACTGCGCCCTCGCTCTCCAGGCAGAAGTCGTAGAGGCACAGCGGCTCAGAGATCATTCGGGCGCCGAAGTACTGCTCCCGGGTGAGCGGTTCACGGAAGCGCGCCTTCGGGCGGTCGACCGCGTTCAGACGAGTGGAGATCGCAACCTCGGCGAACGCGTCGCGGGTTGTCCCGTACAGGTGCATGTGCCGGCGCGCGAGAATCGACTGCGCGTGGCCCGGCCCGGAGATACCGGACGGCACCACGAACGAGTTCAACGGCTCCACCGGTTTGGTTGCGGTGATCTCGCCAAGGCGGATCACATCCTGCTGGAGCGCCATCACGGTGACGACGACGTCCGCGTCACCGGCCACGATCGCCGCGCGGGCCAACCCGATCGCGCCCGCGGAGCCGCCGCCACCGGCGGTGAGCGTCGCGGTGAAGCGCAGTTCCGGAATTCCCAGCATCTCGACGAATTCGCCGGTCTCCAGATTCCCGCCGTAGCCCGCGCGAGCCGTCGAGTAGTAGGCAAATCCGTCGATGTCCTTCACTGACAGTCCGGCGTCCTCGCACGCGGCGACGATCGCCTTGCCGGCCAGCTCGTTGATCGACTGCGGCGACGACTCACCGCGCCGATAGTAGGGAGTAGCTCCGATACCGACGATGGCGGTATCGGCTGCTGCCCGGGTGGTCATGGCATCACCTTCCTCAATATCCTTGCCGCCATCGCGATCCTTGCTCTCATCGCGCGGCCTCGGCGGGATCCCGGTCCATCTCGGCGGTGATCCGGTCCAGTAGATCGATTCGGCTGACTTTCGCCGACGGTGTTCGGGGCAGTTCGTCCAGCACCGCGACGAATACCGGCACCTCGTAGGGTGTCAGCACGTCCCGGCAGAGGTTGCGCAGGTCTTCCGGCGTCGGCCGGGCGCCGTTCGCCGCTACTTCGACCGCGGCCACGGGCACGTGCCCCAAGCGCTTGTCCGGCAATGGCACCACGGCGGCCTCGCGGACCCCCGGGTGGCGCCGCAGCGCATCCTCTATGAGGCGGGGTTGAATCTTGAAGCCTCCGCGGATGATGGCGTCGTCGGTGCGACCTCTGATGAAGAGGAACCCGTCGTTATCGAGGACCGCCCGGTCGCTACTGCGCACCCATACTCCAGGCCCCTGGGGCGACTGGGCCGTCCGTATCTCGAGGATGCCTTCTTGACCGGGCACCAGCTCGCGCCCGTCCTCACCGACCACGCGCAGGTCGACACCACGACGGGCCCGTCCGACACTTCCCTGCTTGCCGTCCCACCATTTCTCGTGCATGGGCTTGGTCCAACCCGCGATCGCTCCAGCGAATTCGGTGGCCCCATAGGTCATCAGTACCCGGATCCCGTACCTGTCGTAGAAGGCGGCAGCGAGCTCGGGTGGGCACGCCGCGGTACCACAGGTCACGACCTGCAGGCTCGCAATCCGTTCGGGGGGCACATCGGCGTCGAGCACGGCTCGCAGCGCCGCGGGGACGAGCCCGGCCGCACGCGGACGGTGACGTGCCACCAATTCCACCCACGGGCCGACCGAGAACTTGGGCAACATCGCGATCGACCGGCCGGCGTAAAAAGGCGCCAGCACGCTGAAGAGTCCGCCGATGTGCACCAGCGGAGCAACCACCAAGCTGACACTGCTGCGCAGCAACCGTTTGTCCGGCGGTTGCGCGGTGGCCGAGACCGCCCGGTCCAGCTGCAAATCGGTCAGTTCGATCCGTTTGGGCGGGCCGGTCGTACCCGAGGTGAACATTTCGATCATGACGCCGGAGTTGGCGACGATCGCGTCCTCCGATACTTCCCCGCCGCAGTGTTCGAGCTTCCAGTCCGGGCGCAATTCGATCACCGCGCCGACGGATTCGATCGCCGCACGGATTGCCTCGTCGCGCAGGATCGCAGTACTGGCGACGACGACAGGTAGCGCACTCTTCGCGATATCGGCGGCAAGTCGTTCCGGGGGCTGTAGCGGGTTCAGCGTGACCAGGCAGCGGTCGGACGCGAGCAGCCCGAGCACGCCCGCCACATGCTCGGGGCGGTTCTCTATCACGAAACCGACCCGGCTCGCGGCGGCCAGTCCCCGGTCACCGAGGAGGTCGTCGAGGCGGCCGGCGAGCGTACGCATCGCCACCCAGTGGTGCCACCGATCCTCGAAGTCGACGGCCCGCGCTTCGTCGGGCGCCTCCGCCAACAACGTCGCATATCGGCTACGCAGACCTACCACAGCCACCTCCATTCGATGATTCAGTATAAATAGTTATATCTTAGCGTTGATACCCGCGCCAAGTGCTGAGGGAGATTCCGCGCTATGCCCATCACCCGGGCTCCCGAGGAAGGCCCAGGACACGCTCGGCCAGCAGGTTTCGCATGATCTCTGTCGTCCCGGCCGCGATCGTCGACGAGCGGCTCGCGACAAACCGGCGCGCCGCCGGTGAAGACGCCAGGATTCCGGCATGC
This sequence comes from Nocardia sp. NPDC047654, assembly GCF_043205035.1. NCBI lineage: Bacteria > Bacillati > Actinomycetota > Actinomycetes > Mycobacteriales > Nocardiaceae > Nocardia > Nocardia sp. NPDC047654. The sequence continues at coordinate 128,522 of NZ_JBIDDF010000017.1, read as the reverse complement.
CCGGAAACATCGAGAACCGTTTCCCCCAGCCGCGAGGTCGCCTGACTCCAGGCGAACTTGATGATCGACTGCTCCGCACCCGGACTCTCGCCGTCGCGCAACCGGGCGAGCGCCCGCGCCCCCATGAGAGCGGTGAGCCGGGCCTCGATCCAGCGCTGAGTGAGCTGATCCCGCAGGACGGCGTCCCGAACCTCCAGCGTCTGCGCGAGCTCGCGCACCTCTCGCTCCAGCCGCGCCGCGCTGTTGATGACTCCCGTGCGCTCATAGCCCAGCGTTTTCGTCGTCACCGCCCAACCGCCGTGTAGCGGCCCGAGCAAACCGGCGCGGGGTATCTCCACATCGGTGAAGAAGAACTCGGCGAAGCCGTATTCTCCGGTGATCTGCCGCAGCGGCCGCCGCTCGACGCCCGGAGTGTCGAGGTCGACCAGGATCGCCGAGATACCTCGATGCTTCGGTGCGTCCGGATCCGTGCGTGCCAGCAGCAACATATGGGTCGCTTCCATACCGGCGGTTGTCCATACCTTCTGCCCGTTGACGACGAAGGTGTCCCCACGGAGGTCGGCGCGGGTACGCAGGCCCGCGAGGTCACTGCCCGCACCGGGCTCGCTGAAGCCCTGGACCCAGATCTCGTCGCCGTGCAGGATGCGCGCCAGGGAGCACTGCTGGTCGGCGTCGCCGAACATGATCAGGGCGGGCCCGACGTTCTGCAGCCCGAGGACACCGGCCATCGGCAATGCGCCGGACTCGGCGATCTCCCGGTCGCATTCGACGCGGTCGACCGCGTCGAGCCCTTTTCCGCCATACGCCTGGGGCCAGGCCGGTGCGGCCCACCCCGCATCGGCGAGCAGGCGCTGCCAGGCCAGCCGAGCCGCGAACGAGTCGTCCATCCCCCATTGCGCGCGATGGACCGGCAGCAGTTGTTCGAGGACGCCCCGGAGCTCGAGCGCGGGGCGCCCCACGTCAGCGGCACTCACCGGGCACCCCGCGTCATTGCCGCGGTGGCCGCCCGGAAATCGTCACCAACCAGCAGGCCGCCCTGCACGGCGCCGAGCGCGGCCAACTCCGCGTCGAACGCGGACAGGCCGGCACGGCGCAGCGACGCCTTGCTGCTCTGCACGGCCGGACGACTGAAACCGGCCAGGCGAGTCGCGACCGATTCGGCTTCGGTGTGCAGTTCCTCGGGCGCGACAACCGAATTCACCAGACCCCAGGAGTGCGCGGTAGCGGCATCGATCGTGCGCCCGAGCAGAACGAGTTCCGCGGCCCGGGTACTGCCGATGGCCCGGGTCAGCAGATGCGCGCCACCCATACCCGGTACCAAGCCGACATTGATCCATGAGCTCGCGAACCTCGCCTCGGCACTGGCGATCCGCAGATCACAGGCCATGGCCAGGTCGAGACCCGCGCCCATCGCGGGCCCGTTCACAGCAGCGATAACCGGGAATGCGACCGACCCGAGCAGTCCGACCATCCGGTGGAACCGGCTGTATATCGCGTCGGTAGCCGACCGAGGCCCGCCCTCGGCCACCGCGGCGAGACTCGGCAGGTCACCACCGGCGCAGAAGGCGGAGCCTGCACCGGTGAGGACGGCGGCACGGATATCCCCGGCGCGATCCGCTTCGGCCAGGGCGTCACCGATGGCCTCGACGAGGTCCACAGTTAGCGCATTGCGCCGAGTCGGCCGGTCCAGGGTGATCCAGAGGATGTCCGCCCGGCGTTCGACCTCGAGTTCGGCTGTCACATCGGTCATAGAGCTGCTCCATCGGCGAGAGTCGGGCCACAGCCGCGCAGTTGGAAGGGAGAAGCGGCGGCATCGGCCATGAGTTAATGGCTAACTAATTATACGCTTTTAACGGATGGGTTCCGCAACACGGACGTACGATCCGTCATTTGGAAACAAGTTCAACTAATATGGCTTTATGACTGAACAACCCGGTGCCGCTCCGCAGGTGGGGCGTCTCATGCGAGCACCGAAGACCGCGGAGCTCATTGCCACCGATCTGCGTCGCCAGATCGTCCGCGGTCAACTCACCCCCGGCGAAACGCTGCCGCCAGAGACCCAGCTGATGGATCAGTACGGCGTCTCCAGGCCCACATTGCGTGAGGCCTACCGCATTCTGGAAGCGGAGATGCTGATCAGCGTGCGACGCGGCAGCCGCGGCGGTGCCCAGGTGATGGCACCCGATATCTCCGTGGCCGCACGGTCGGTCGGCCTACTCCTGCAGTTCCAGGGCACCACCATCGACGATGTCTACGAGGCCAGGATGGTGTCGGAGCCCGCGTGCGCCGCAATGCTGGCCCGCCGGCGCACCGACCAGGACATCGCCGACCTACAGAGTGTCGTCGATGAACTGAAGCGGGTCACCGCGGCGGGGCACCGGGAAGTACCGGAGCCAGAGCGCTGGTCCGATCTCACCTACCGGTTCCACACCTTGATCCTGCAGCGGTCGGGCAATAAGACCATGGCTATTCAGGGTGGGGTCCTGCAGGACATCGTTTCGACCCATCTCTATCTTCGGGTAGCGCTCAGCTTCGACGAGGACGAATCACCGGAGCGCTTCCAGCGCGTCATCCGCGCCTATCAGCGCTTCATCGACCTGGTGGTCGAGCAGGATGCCGACGGCGCCGAGAAGCACTGGCGCAACCATATGGAGGTGGCCGCCACCTATCTGTTCAAGGGCAGCTTGAAGAACAAGCCCGTGGTGGATCTGTTCGCCTGAACGCGCCGCAACGGGGCCTCCGTCCGCAACCGGAGGCCCCGCCCTCATCGGAAACCGGATCGGGGATCAGAACACGGATTCGACCCGGCCGCCGTCTATCAGAAGCAGCTGCCCGGTGATGAACCCTGCCCGATCCGAGCAGAGGAACGCCGCCGCGGCCGCCATATCCTCCGGCTTACCGAGTCGCCCCACCGGAATATCGGCCACCTTGCGCTCGACCATTTCTTCGTAGGAGATGCCCAGCTCGACGGCCTTCTGCGTAAATGTCGCCTGGAATGCCGCGGTTTCGATCGAACCCGTGCCGAGGATGTTGCAGGTGATACCGGAGGGTCCGAGGTGGTTCGCCAGGTTCTTGTTCAGCCCCGCGGTACCCATCCGGGTCGTATCGGCCACGAGCCGCGACAGCGCCCGATGGGGCTGACGCAACGCCATGGTGGCGATCGACAGATAACGGCCCCATCCGGCTTGCTGCATCGCTGCCGAGGTCTCGTCGACCAGCCATTTGAGTGCGAGCACGTTGTGACGGAAGCCCGCGAGCATATCGTCGTCGCTCACCTGCCCGTAGGCGCCGCGCGGCCCGGAATCCACATTGAACACGACAATCGACGGATCGCCGAGTTCGGCACGGGTGCGGGCGACGGCTTCACGCACCCCGTCCTCGGTAACGCAATCGGCGGATATGCCGACCGCACACACGCCCAGCCCGCGAAGCTCTCCGACCGCTTCATCGATGGCGGGTTTATTGCGCGCGACCACAGCGACATCGCAACCGGCCCGGGCCAGTTCGATCGCCGTTGCCCGGCCGATTCCCCGGCTACCGCCGGTGACCAGCGCAACCCTACCTTTGATACCCAGGTCCATATTCCACTCCTTCGCGCCCGGGCCAGGCGGACCGGGCATCCCGGTCCGCCCGCTCACTCGGACTGGTTGTTCACTTGGTGAGCGTGAGATAGCGCCAGTCGTACGGGCCCTGGGTCGTCGCGAAGTCGATATCCGCGCTGAATCCCTTGATCCGGTCGGATACCGCCCACATGGCGTTCTGCCAGACGAGCGGCGCTCGCCATGCCTGCTCCACCACATACCTGTTCACCGCCCGGGCCGCAGCCTGTGCTTCCCCAGGGGTCTGGGTATTCCGCGCTGCCGCTAGGAAGAGCCGTTCGAATTCCGGCGTTGTAGCTGCGGCGTTCCGCGTCTTGGTTCGCCAGTTTTCCTGAGCTCCGACAACAGGGCTGGTGCCGCCGGCGACAGAAAGGATCCTCGCGGCATCGTCACCGCGGGGCCACCTCTGGAAACTCCGCATGACCTCGACCGCCTCACTACGCAGGGTGATCCCCACCTCGCCCAGTTGTTCCCGCACCACATCGATGACGCCCGGTAACGTCGAGGTGTCGACGAGTACGTTGCCGATGTCCAGCCCGTTCGGGTAGCCGGCGTCGGCGAGAAGTGCACGCGCTTTCACCGGGTCGTAGGCGTAGGTGTTCTCCAGTTGCGGATCGTAGCCCGCCATACCTTCCCGGTAGTACTGGTACTTCGCGACCGAGCCGGGATAGAACACGTCGACGATCGCCTTGCGGTCGAGGGCATAGTTGATGGCCCGCCGGACCCGCACATCGTTCAGTGGCGCTTTGTCGTAGTTCAGCGCGATATCGAAGCCCTGACTCGTCGGCACCGGGATGACCTGGAGTTTGCGCGCGTTCCCCAGCGACGCCACCTGGTTCGGCTGGAACTGCGAGATATCGATCTGACCGCCCCGCACCGCATTGACCATCGCATTGAAATCGGCGATCTGGGAGTGTTCGATGCGCCCGATCTGCCAGGCGTTCGGATCCCAGTAGTCGTCGCGGGCCCGGACCAATACCAGTTTCTCGCCGGGGGTGAAGCTCTCCACCCGATACGGAGTTGTTCCGTCCGCCTGGACCGCGGGGTTCCCCCGCTGGAAGAGCTTCGGATTCATAATCATCCCGGAGATCTCCGCGAGCGCGTACGGCAGCGTCGAACTGTCCTGCTTCAAACGCACCGTGAGCGCGTACTCACCGGTTACCTCGATGGCCTCGACCACCGACATCCGACCCTTCACCACCGGACTGTCCAGCGTCCGGGCCCTCTCCAGATTCGCCCGAACTACCTCGGCGTCGAGTGCGGTGCCGTCGGCAAAGCTCGCATCCTCGCGCAGCGTCATCGACAGCGACCTGCCATCGGGCGCATAGCGCCAGTCCCGAACCAGCATCGGCCCGAGTGAGCCGTCCTTCTTCACAGTGAACAGCCGGTCATAGAGACTGAAAAGGCCGAACCGGTCGGCAATGATCTCCGAGGACTGCATATGCGGGTCCAGTGTGGTGATGCCGACCGTCCACGCCGCGCGCAGCGCCGCGTTCTTGTCGACCTCACCGGATGACCCCGACCCCCCGCAGCCCGTCGCGATCAGCATCGCAAGGACCGCGCCGACCAGACCCAGCCGCCGCATTCGTGGCATTACGAACTCTCCTCACCTCGTACCCGGGCGCGCCTACCGTGGCGTCCGCATACTCAGATTAGGTTAAATGAATAAGATCTTTTTACAACAAAAGGGTTAAATGAAGTTACCGATCCGATACACTCGGGTCATGTCACCACTAGTCGTCATCGTCACCGGCGCCAGCCGTGGGATCGGCCGCAAGATAGCCTTGGACCTCGGCAAACAGGGACACCAGCTCGTTCTCGCCGCCCGCACGCTGAACCCGTCCGGAGCGACGGGCAGTCTCACCGAAACGGTGCGCGACGTCGAGGCCGCCGGCGGTTCCGCGATCGCGATAGCCACGGATCTCTCGATCCCCGCAGACGCCGACCGCCTCGTCGACAGCGCCGTAGAGAAGTTCGGCGGCCTCGACGCGGTGGTCAACAACGCGGCCGCCACCGGCTCCGGGGGCCGCACGCTCGCCGAGATGTCCTGGGAGGACTGGCAGCGACAATTCGACACGAACCTGCACGGCACCTTCGCGGTCATGCGTGCCGCGGCCGGGCACCTGGTTGACCGAGGTGGGGGCACGATTGTCAACATTTCCTCGCGAGCGGGTGATCTCTCCGATGATCTGGCGGCCGGACGGCTCTTCTCCCCTGCCTACGCGGCGAGCAAGGCCGCGGTGAACCGGTTGACGAATGTGGTGGCCGGGGAATTGCGCGACAAACGCGTCGCGGTGGTCGCCCTCGACCCCGGCTCGGTCCGCACCGAACGGGTGGCCGCGTTGAAGAACCTGAGCCCAGAGCACCGGGCGCGCCTGGTGGAGATGGAGGTGCCGTCGGCGGCGGTCGTCCACCTGGTCACCAGCGGTAGAGCACTCGATTGGACCGGCAAGCTGCTGCGCGCCAAGGATTTCGTCGAGCGCCTCGAGCTGAAAAAGAATGATAATGAGCGGTGACCCCCGCACGCGGCGGGGCGCCCGGCCCGGTCAGTGGTCGTAGGAGATCAGTGACCGGGGTGACCGGTGCGCCGATGGTGTGGTTGTGCCAGATCGCGGCGGCCATCGCCAGCACGCGCTGGGCGACGCGGATCGCTACTCCCTGGCAGGAGCGTCCGCCGTGGTCTTCGAGGTCGAGCTGGCCTTCGAGGGTGTCGTTGACCGACTCGATCAGCTGGCGCACCTTTCTTCAGCAGCGGCTCACCGTAGCGGGCCTTCTCGTCCTTGCGTGAGGGCCGCAGCGTTGTGATCCCGTACTCGCTGATCAGCGTCTCGAACTCGTGACCGGCGAACCCCTTGTCACAGATCAGCAGAATGCCCTCATGCTCGGCAGCCACCGCGGTGTCAGCTGCGAGCATGGCCGAAGAACCTCGCGTTTCACCAACTTTCGGGTCGGCAAGCGACCACAGGATCGGCATCCGGACCGGGGTGCACACCAGACGGGTGGCAGATCACCGACAACGACAATGCCGGCGTCGTGGACAAGATCCGCGACGCCTCGGGTCCGAGATGAATCGTCACGGGTTGTGGGCCGCTTCTTCCTACCTATAGCGCGGATGACGCAGAGCGGTTCCGACTGCAAGTGGCGTATGGCGCTATGCCGAACCGCTCGCTGTGTCAGTACTGTCGAACGTTGTCGCACGTGCTGTCTCGAGTAAGTATCGGGATCTCCACGGGCGCAGATTGACAGTTCCGTCAGCTGCGTCGGCCCGGCACACTCGTACTGCGGTACGGCTGTTGGTCGTCGTGAAACGCGAACCCAGCCCGGCTCGAAGGCCGGACGGGGTCTGTCGTCCCCCAGCGCACGAGCTGGGTGTTCCTCCCCGCTACCTACTTGGCCGGTGCGACCGACGGCTGGTTGATAGTGGCGAAGTACTGGATGGCGGCACCGATCGCCACCGGAGCGGTGACCAGGATCTGGCCCGCCAGGGTGCCCAGGGCGCCGATCGCGATGATGCCGCCGAGGCAGCCGATGGCCGCCGCTGGGATGAACGCACCGAACAGGCCGACGATCGCCGCCGAGGCGACGGTCGCGCCCGCGATGCCGCCAAGGACGCAGCCGACGGCGCCGCCGCCGATACCGCCGATCAGAGTGCCGATGGTGGCACCCATGACGATGGTGCTGGTCATGCGAGCCCAGGCAGCCTGCTCACGGTCGTAGTCGTTCTTCCACGGCGCCTTGTCCTCGAATGGCAGGGCCACCGGCTTGTAGACCGCGTGCGCCATATCGAACTGCGGGGTCAGAGTGGCGGTGCGACCAGCGATATAGGCGACGATAGGAAACTCGAAGTCGTCGACCCGGAAGGTCAGCGGCGTGCCGGTGAGCACGTCACCGTTGGCGGCCTTGATCTTGAACACGCCGTCCTCGACGACCATCGATCCGGCATCGGTCGTGATGATGGACTGGGTATCGGTGGCGTGGGCGGTGAAACCGACCGCCTCCTCCGCTCCGGGCTGGGCACCGGCCGAGCCGGAAGCGATCCCGACCGCGGCGACGAGACCCGCGGCCACCGTGACGATTTTCCTCATCTTTGTTCCTTTCAGATCCGGTATATTTCCGGCTTTTGCGCGGTGTCGGCCTCGCGGCGACACTTCGCTGCTAGACGAGTAAGTCCGAAGCTCTGGTCAGTGGTCGTACGCGATCAGTGACCGGGTATTCGGTGCGCCGACCAGGCTCTGGTGCCGGTTCGCGGCGGCCATAGCGAGTACACGCTGAAGAAGGTCCGTCAGCTGATCGAGTCGGTCAACGCGGTCCAGCAATAATCGAGCCGAAAATCGCCGGAGCGAGCCGGCATCCGGATCACCAGCTTGACCAGCCCGAGCGTGTCCCGCAGCCGCTTGTTGTAGCCGGACTGCTGCGGCAGATACGGATCCGGGTCAGATGCGCGCGGGCGTATCGCAGCCAGTGCGCCTCGGAGGTGAACCCCAGCGGCGACTGGGCCACCGCCAGACACACCAGTCCCGAATCGGTCAGCAACCGGCGCCCGCCCCATCCAGCGCGGACCTGCCGATTCATCATCGCTTTTCCCGTGCAGTGCCGTCAGGAGGGCGTCGAGATTGCTCGTCACACAATGACTTCAGACGCCTTCCGCCCATGTCCGAGGTACGGACTTACTCGTCTAGATGTTCTCGACGATACTGACCGTCTTGTAATGGACGAATTCGTCGATACCTGCCCGACCGCCCTCCTTACCGAAACCACTGAGCCCGAGGCCACCGAACGGCGTGTGCGGCAGGTTCGGTTTGGCACCGTTGACGTAGATGCCCCCCGCGTTCAGTCGCTCGGCCAGCCGGTGCACCCGGGTCAGGTCGGTCGAGTGGATGAAGGCACCCAGCCCGTACGGGGTGGCATTGGCCAGTTCAACCGCCTCGTCCTCGGTGGAGAACTTCATGACCAGCAGCACCGGGCCGAAGATCTCGACCTGAGCGATCTCGTGCTCGGGATCGGCGTCGGCGATGATGGTCGGCTCGACGAAGTTCTTGTCGGCCAGCTCGCCGCCGGGCCGTCCACCACCGAAAACGATGCGCCCGGCGCCCTCGCTTCGGGCTCGGTCGAGCATTCCGCAGACTCGCTCGACCGCCGCCGCGTTGATCAGCGGCCCTACCGTCACCTCCGGATCGAAGGGATCGCCCACCTTGTAGCCACGGACCTGCTCGACCAGCTTGTCGAGAAGGTCATCGTAGATATCCTCGTGCACCAGCAGCCGCGTGGGCAGGACGCAGCCCTGACCGGCGAAGACGCCGATACTCCAGCGCAGCGCGCGGGCCGCGAGCATATCGAGGTCGCCGCCGTCGGGGAACACCAGCGCCGCCGATTTCCCGCCCAGTTCGAGGACCGCGGGTTTGAGCAGTTCAGCGCAACTCCGCATAATGTGTCGAGCGGCGACCGGCCCACCGGTGAACGAGATCTTCTTGACTTTCGGATGTGCGACAAGCGCCTCGCCGGCCTCCATACCACCGGACAGAATGCTGCACACACCGTCGGGAATCCCGGCCTCCCGGACCAGCCTGGCGAACAGATCCGGTGCGAACGGCGTGAACTCCGAAGGTTTGACGACCACGCAGTTCCCCGCCGCAAGTGCGGGCGCGACCTTCATACCCAGTGAGATGAGCGGACCATTCCAGGTGATGATGATGCCGACGACACCGTACGGTTCCGGGGCGGTGTAGGCGAACTGCCCGCGGGTGTCGAGGGTGGACAGCAACTCCCCGGACAGTTTGTCGCACCAGCCGGCGTAGTAACGCGTCCAATTCACGGCATTGTCGACCCCACCGAGGCCGTAGCTTGTCGGGGTGCCGCCGTCCAGCGCGGCGAGTTCGGCGAACTCCTGCCGGTGCTCCAGCAGCAGATCGGCCAGTTTGTTCAGCACGTTGCGCCGAGCCTCGGGGCTCCAGCGTCGCCATTCCCCGGCTACAGAGTCGGCGAGCTCGACCGCCTCGTCGACCTCTTTGGCCCCCGCCAGCGGAATCCGCGCCTGGACCTGCTGGGTGAAGGGGTGCCGGTGGTCGAAGAACCCCCCGCTGCCCTCGTCCAGTACCTTGTCGCCGTACCGAAGGTGAGCCTTCGGGGTCACCAATGTCATTCGGGTGCTCCTATCCAAGTCTCGGGCAACTATCTGACCGTGTAGCCGGCGTCCAGCGGCAGCGCGACACCGGTGATGTAGTGGGCCTCGTCCGAGACCAGCCAGGCCACGGCGTTGGCGATGTCCTCCGCCTGCAGAATGTCGATCGGCAAGGCGTTCTGCATGGCGCCGATCGTCGTCTTCTCACCGCGAGCGGCAGCTTCGTGCAGCGCCTTCATCGAGTCGTTGACGGTCATCCCGGAGACGACGCCGGTCGGGTGGATGGTGTTAACCCGGATCCGTTCCGGCGCATACTCGTTTGCCAGGACTTGCATGAGGCCGACGAGCCCGCGTTTGGCTGCGGTGTAGGCCTGCGCCCCGGCCTTGTCGGTGCCCGTGGCCTTGAGCCCGGCCGAGGAACTGGTGATGACGATCGACCCGCCACGCTCGCCGGCGCGAATCGTCGGCAGGACGACCTCGACGGTGTTCCACACCCCGGTGAGGTTCACGTCGATGACATCCTTCCAGATGGTCGCCCGGTCTCCGCCGGTCGACAACCTGGTGATGCCGGCATTGGCGATCAGCACGTCGATCCGGCCGAACTTCCCGACCCCTTCGTCATGCGCGCGCTGTAGTGCGTCCCGGTCCCGAACGTCGGCTTGGAGCGCTACGATCTCGCCGCCGGCCTCCTTGACCGCTCGGACCGTCTCCTGCAGATCCTCGGGGCTCGCGTTGGGGTAATCCATCGAGGGGATATCGGCGCAGATATCGATGCCGATGATCCCGAAGCCCCGGCCCGCCAGCTTCACCGCATGGGCGCGGCCTTGACCACGGGCGACCCCGGTGATGAATGCGACTTTCGAGTCCATTGTCCTGCTCTCCTTATGGTGCGAAACGTCTAGCGGGCGGCCACGGCGACATGCCGGAAGTCGTGGGGCCCGACGTTGCGGTTGTAGTTCGTGGTGGCGGGATCGAACCCGATCACCCGGTCGCTGGTGGGCCACGGATAGCTCACCCAGACCAGCGGCGCGGACAGCGCCTGCCGCGCGAGATAGTCGGACACCTTTCGATATCCCTTGTCCCGTTCGGCGTCCGGCAAGCGAGAGTCCGCGGCGGCGGTGAGCAGGGTGGTGAACTCGGCGGGCATGGTGCCGGGCTGGCGGAGTTTCCAGCGGTAGGACGCGCCGAGGCTGTACTCCATCCCGTAACTCGCGTATGCGATCATGCCGGCATTACGGCCTTGGTTCCAGAACTGGTACGCCTGCAGCGCATCGACCCGGCGGGTGGTGATTTTGATTCCCGCCGCAGCCAGCTGCTGAGTCAGAAGATCCTCCAGTCCCTGTGGTGCCGACGAGCTGACGAGTACCTCGCCGAGTTCCACTCCGCCCGGGTAGCCCGCTTCGGTCAGCAACGCCCGAGCCCGCTCCACGTCATAGGGGTAGATTTCCTCGAGCGCCGGATCGAATCCGGGAAGGCCAGCCCGGGCCTGCTGCCAGCGCGGCTCGGACCCCGGGAACATGACGTCGACCACCGCGCGCCGATCGTAGGCGTGATTGACCGCCTGCCGGACCTTCTGATCGATGAGCGGTCCCTCGGTGAAATTCAGGTAGAGATCCATCGCGTAGGCTGCGCCGGCGCGATGCAGCGTGATATCGGAACGTCTGGTCAGGCTGCTCACCTCGTTGGGCTGCATCTGGCCGATATCGGCCTGCCTGGCCGCGAAGGCGTTGGCCAACGCGGTCGCGTCCGGGATCGCGCGGTGCACGAGTCGCGCGAACTTACCCGCCTCGCGGTCCCAGTAGTCGTCGCGGTCGCGCACATAGCTGACTCGCTCTCGGGGCGTGAAGCTTTCCACGCGGTAGGCACCCGAGCCGTCAGTCTGCGTTGCCGGGTCGCCCTCGCGGAACAGCACCGGATTCATGATGTATCCAGCGCCACCCGCCAGCAAATAGGGCAGGACCGGCGTCGGGCCGCCCAAGGTTACGACGACCTCGTAGGGCGCGGTCACCTCGCTCCCCACCACGGCAGCCATCTGGGACTTGATCAGCGGGCTGGGCAGCGTGCGCGCCCGCTCCAGATTCGCCACGACCACCGCCGCGTCGAGTGAACTACCGTCCCGGAAACTGGCGTCCTCACGCAGTTTCATGGTCACCCGCAGGCCGTCCTCGGACACTGACCATTTCTCAACGAGGCGGCCCTGGGGCGCGCCGTCCGGGCCGAGCACGAACAGCTGGTCGTAGGCGAGGTACGGTGCCGAGAGCAGGTACACCAGCTCGTTCTGGATCATATGTGGATCAAGGGTTTCGGTCGAGATCATATTGGCGGTATTCAAGGTGGCGCCGGGATCAGGGGTCCTGTTGACGCCGCGCTCGGCCGAACCGCATGCGGCCAGGGTGAGCGCGAGAAGGATGAGCGAGATCCGGCGGACCGCGCTTCGCAGGTGTTTCGTCATATCGCTGCCTTCGCGATCACTGCTGCCGCGTGGGCAGCTGAACCACAAGACCGTCCAGTTCCTGTTCCACCTGGATCTGGCAGGACAGGCGTGAGGTCTCGCTGCGCTCTTCGGCGAAATCGAGCATCGCAGCCTCGATCTCCGAGGGGTCTCCGACCTTCGCGAACGTCTTCGGCTCGAACATCACGTGACAGGTCGCGCACGCGCAGCTGCCACCGCATTCAGCGACGATAGCGTCGACATCATGGCGTTTTGCCACTTCCATGACCGATTCTCCCGGTTTGGCCTCAACGGTGCGCTCGGACCCGTCGGCCCACCGGAACGTAATGGTGACCATGTGAACCTCCAGCGGGCGTCAGCTCGCCCGCATCAACTGCTTGATATCGAATTCGGGATCGGCCAGGTGCTCGTCCCGCACCTCCCGGCCGGAGGCGATCAGGCGTTTACCGACCATGAAGGCGGCGGGGGCGTCGATCGCTTCGACGACCTGCACCCGGCTCCCTTTGAGGTGGAATGCCGCGAACCCGGAACCGTTCGGTCCCTGCCGGACGACCAGCCGGTCCGGATCGAAGGCGACGCCGGCCATCTGCAATTTCAGGTCGTACTGATCGGACCAGAACCACGGCACATCGAGTTTGGGCCGGGGCAGTCCCAGGACAGCGGCGGCGACCAGGTTTCCCTGTTCGATCGCGTTGTGAACGCTTTCCAGACGCCCACGCGTACCGTCCTGGCCCAGTGGACGGTTGGTGCAGTCACCGGCCGCGAAAATCGACGGATCGCTGGTGCGACCGTCCAGATCGACCAGAATGCCGTTGTCGCAGTTGATTTCAGCCGCGGCCGCCAGTTCCTGGTTGGCCACGGCGCCGATTCCGACGACGACGAGATCACAGGGCACTTCGGACCCGTCGTCCATGTGAGCGGACTCGACCCGCTTGTTGCCGGTGAAGCCGACGATCGTACGTTCGTAGACGAATCGGACACCACGCTCTTCATGCGCGCGGGCCAGTACGGCCGCGGTCTCCGGCGCTGCCACCCGGCCCAGGCACCGTGGCGCCGACTCGACGATCACCACTGAGAGGCCGAGACCGCGTGCCACCGCGGCGAGTTCGAGCCCGATGAATCCGGCGCCAACGACCAGCAGCCGGTTCCCCGCCACCATGCCGGGTGCCAGTCCGTCGATATCGGCGAGGGTGCGGACACGGTGGATGCCGGGCAAATCAGTCCCCGGTACCGCGAGTTTCCTGGCTCGGGAGCCGGTGGCGAGCACGGCCACATCGAAGGAGTGCACGCGCCCGCCGCTGGTCGTGACGGTTTTCTGTCGGCGATCGAGGCTCACAACGGTCTGCGCGGTGTGCAGGTCCACACCGTGCTGTTCGTACCAGTCGGCCGACCGGAGGCGGAGCCGCTCGGCGTCGACGGCACCCTTGAGGTAGCCCTTGGACAGCGGTGGGCGCTGGTACGGCGCGACCGGTTCGTCCCCGATGACGGTGACCCGCCCACAATGGCCGGCGCCGGCGATCGCGCCGACGGCCTGGGCGGCCGCTTGACCGGCGCCGACCACCACGATGTCGCGGGGCGCCGACGAATCGGCCGTGCTCACTGCGGCTGCCAGGTGAGCCACACGTGCGGCATCTCCGTCACCGAACCACCTCGCACCCGGCCGACCTGCTTGGACTCGTCGAGCCGGAATGTCGGCATCTGGGCGAGCCAGCGTTCGTAGAGCACATTGAGCTCCAGTTTGGCCAGATGACGGCCCAGGCAAGTGTGCCCACCACTGCCGAAGGCGAAGTGGGTGCGCTTCTCTCGATGGAAGTCGACCTGGTCGGGACGCTCGTTCAGAGACCCGTCCCGGCCCACGAAGGCAAGAAGCGGGAGCACCATGTCGCCCGCCTTCATCGGGGCGCCACAGAGTTCGACGTCCTGGGTGATCAGCCGGGGCACCGAGGTGTAGGTGTAGGCCCGCAGCAGTTCCTCGACCGCATTCGGGATGAGCTCCGGCGACCGGCGCAGTTCCTCCTGGTGTTCGGGAAACCGAGCGAGATGCCGTATCCCGTACGCCATCCCAGTGGTGACGGTGTCCAGGCCCGCGAGGAAGAGCAGAAAGCCCATGGACTGCAGCTCTTCGTGGGTCAGCAACCGGCCCTGGAACTCCGCACGTACCAGCCGGGAGAAGATATCGCCCGTGTCGTGACGCTTCTTCTCCTCGATGAGATCGTCGATCGCGGCCAGAATAGGCGCGGCGGTCTCCGGAGTACGGCCGCCGAAGTAGGCGTCGATCATGCCGACGAAGTCCTCGAACCGCTCCAGTGGAAATCCGACGAACTGCATGAATACCTTGACCGGCATCGGGCGGGCAATCGACCAGACGAATTCGCATTCACCCTTGTCGCGCACCTCCGCGATCAGCGAATCCACCATTTGCTCGGCCTGCGTGCGCAGATGAGCGATCGCTTTCGGCTCGAAGTAGGTCATCATCAGACGTCGGTACAGCAGGTGTTCGGGTGGATCGAGTGATTCCGGGATCATCCGGGGCATCGCATCCCGTTTCGGGATGAGCTGATTCGAGTTCGAGAACGTCGACGGTGTACGCAGAATCGCGGTGATCGCGTCCGTGCCGACCGCGACCCAGTGCCCGCCGTTGCGGGGGGTGTAGAATACATCGGGCGTCTCTGCGCGCAGAGCGAGCCACCCCTCGTGCGGGTCGGCGGCGATCCGGTCATCCCAGTACATGTCGTAGTCGAAGACGAGCTCCGCCGGGATATCCGGCCGCCCCTCTGCATGCACTGCTGTCATCACTGCTCCATTCTCGGCCTCCATACCACTGGGGCCCCAGATGTGTTGCTTATCACTAGCAATCTGCCATATCAGTTAGACGATTGCAAGGAGTAATCTGATTCACGATTTCGCGGCATCACCCATCGCGAATTCCGTCAGGATCTGCTGCGAGGTGGTGACGGTGGACAGCACAGGGAGCATGTGGGTCAGTACGAAATCGTGCGTCTCGTCGGTTGCTCCGGAGACACAGTCCCGCGGAACCACGACGGAGAAACCTCGATTGACCGCCTCGATGACACTCCCGGGAAGGGCCACATTGAGCGAGACCCCCGTGACGACAACGCTCTGTACACCCATGTTGCGCAGCAGATATTCCAGTTCCGTGCCGTGGAAGGCAGTCAGCCCGCGATGGCGCGCAACGATGATGTCGTCCGGGTCGACAGTGATACCGGGGTTGATCCGCACGCTGACATGCCCTTCGACCAGCGGCCGTTTCCGAATACTGGCAGTGAGGGGACTGTTGGCCGCCCACCCTCGAAAACCGGTCAGCCCCTGAAAGGTGACATGGAAGATCGGCACGCCGAGCCGCCGGAGCCCGGCGGCGAGGGTATCGATATTGCCGATCACATTCCGCTTGGTGACCTGCCCGGAGAGCAGGTCATTGGTCGAGTGCGCGGGATCGGTCATCCCGTTCTGACACTCGCTGATGATCAGTGCCGTGTTCGTGGCGGTACCGAGGCCCTTGATAGTCATATCGACTCCTGCATGTCTCAGCCCCGCGCGGCGGCGCGGAGTTCGTGGTGGCGACGCATCATGCGCGCTGCTTCCTCGGCCAGATCGGCGGGTACATCGGGCAGCCGGACATTCCCGTGTTCACGACTCGGCAGCACAACGGTGGCAGTGGCAGGACAGGTGTTCTCCCCGCGTTGATTGAGGCCGCGCAACTCCAGATCGACCACCGGATGTCCGTCCTCGACCCGCTTGGCGACCACCTCGCCGGTGAGCACGTGGGAATCGCCCATGTAGTTGAACTTGCGGATCTCACTGGACTGCCGCAGCAGCCACGCATGGTCACCCATCCAGTCGGTGACCAGATGCGACAGCCAGCAGTCGCGCATCACGCCGTAGTCGTAGGCCATGGGCGCACCGACCTGTCGCGCCCAGTCCGAATCCCAGTGCACCCGCTGCGCCACATCGGGAACCCCTTGAGCGTTGTCCACGTAGAACGACTTGATGCGATGACGATTGCGGTGGGCGAGACGACTGGTTGTCGGAGCAAACGGAGTGAATCCGTAACCGCCGGCATGGAAGACGATGATGTCGGTAGAGGTGAGCGGCCCCTTGGCGATCGGACCCAGGGTGTCACCGACCGAAACGTCCTCGAACCAGCGCGGTTCGGCGCCGCGCCGATGCTCGGCCGCGTAGATTTCGTCGAGGCGGGCCAGGTCGGCAGCGGTATAGGAAGCCGGTTCGATGGTGTATTTCTTACGCGACCGGGCAGCCTTGCGCTCGGCATGGATGAGGATTACCCGGGCGGCCGAGACGACTTCCCCATTCTGGTTCATCCGGATGTGGCGCCGTCTGATGATGACGGTTCGCCCGGCGAACTCCGATTCCTTCTCCTCCACCGACTCGTAGCCCTGAAAGGTGTACAGCGTGTCACCGGATCGCACGGGCCGGTACAGCTCCCATTCGGTGCCCGACACGAAATTGTGCACCCCGCGAAAGGCCGGTCGCTTGAGATCCGCCGGACGGGGATCACCCAGCAGCGGCTTGTTGACCGCCACGCCGATCAACGGCGGTGCGATCTGAGTCTTCCAGAGCGTATTTGCACCGTATTCCTCGTCGGTGTAGAGCGGGTTGTCGTCACCGTAGCCCTGCGCGAAGTTGCGCAGGGCGTCCGCGTGCGCGGCAGTGTAGAGCTCGGCGTTCTTCTCGGCGAAGTAGTGGCCGCACAGTTTGCGGGCCTGCGCGACGTCCTCCTCCTTGATGATCCCGTCGTGGTCGGCAGCGTCGGCCATTACACATCCTCTCATTAGATTATTCATCTAACTATATTAGAGGATTGAGGTTCGCGATACCGGGGACCCGGCCAACCCCGGAACTCAGTGGACTTCGAGCAGTACCGCGCCTCCCATTCCGCCGCCGGCGCACATCGCCGCCAGCCCGATCCCCCCGCCACGCCGACGCAGTTCGTGGGTCAGTGTGGTCAACATCCGAGCGCCGGACGCCGCGACCGGGTGCCCGATACTGCAGCCACTGCCGAAAATATTGACCTTTTCTTCATCGATATCCAGCAAACGGCAGGAGGCCAGGGGAACGGGAGCGAATGCTTCGTTGATTTCGAACAGGTCCACATCGGCCAGGTCCAGCCCCGCCCGCTTCAGCACCACCGGGATCACTTCGGTGGCCGCCAGACCCATCCGGTGCGGCGCTACCCCGATCGAGGCCCACGCACGTACCGTGGCCAGCGGCCGCAACGAGCGCTGCGCTGCCAGATCGTCGCCGACGAGCATCAGCGCGGCCGCCGCATCGTTGACACCGCTGGCATTACCGGCGGTGATCGCGAAATCTGGAATTTCCGGGTGCAGCGGCTTCAACGCGGCGAGTCGCTCGGCGGTCGTATCCCGGCGCGGATGCTCGTCGACGGCGAACTCCTGCCGCGCGCCCCCCTCGCCGACCAGCGGCACCGAGACGATCTCATCGGCGAAGACACCCGCGTCGATGGCCGAGACGGCCCGCCGATGGGAGCGCAGAGCCCAGGCATCGACCTCGGCCCGGGTGAGCCCGGCCTCCACCATGGTGTTCCAGCCGACCGTCACGGTGACGTCATCGGTGTAACCGTCGTAGTAGGGGAACGTCGGCAGCATCCCCTCGCGCGGCTCCCTTCCGGGGAGGTCTCGCCAGCTCAGCGTCGGCTTGGTCGAGCTCGACTGCACGCCTCCGGCGATCACCGCGCGGTCCATCCCGCTGCGAATCGAGCCGGCGGCGTTCGCCACCGCGGTCAAGCTGCCCGCACAGTGCCGGTTGACCGCCTGGCCCGGGACGTGCGTGAGACCGGCCTGCACGGCGGCATAGCGGGCCAGCACACCCCCGCCGTACAGAGATTCGGCCAAGACCACATCGTCGATGTCCTCCGACGCCAGCCCCGAACGCTCCAGTGCCGCACCGACTGCCAGGGTGGCCAGTTCCTCAGCGGGCACATCTTTCAACGTGCCTTTTCCGGCGGTGGCAACAGGGGTGCGGACGGCCGCGACGACTACTGCTTCCGGCACAGCGGCTCCTTTCGGTCGCACGACAAGCGCGTCAATCGTTTAATGAACTTACTGATACAACGTAAGTGTATCCGTCGTACCGAACCCAGGAGGCATGATGACCACCACCGACCACCGATTTCCCGTCGCATGAGCCCCGACATCCACGATCTCGCCGCCCGCGAATCGGTGCGGGACACCATCACCCGCTACGCCATCGCCGGCGACCGAGGACGACTCGACGAGCTGGCCGCGTGCTTCACTCCCGAAGGGACGCTGGAGGTGCACTCGGCATGGACCGCCACCGGCCGCGATGAGATCGTCACCAGGCTCGCCGCCAACCAGCGCGACCGGGGCACGGCGGAGACCCCAGGCTTTTTCATCCGGCATTTCGTCATCAATATCGACTTCGAGCTGGTGACCGACACAGAGATACGGACCGCCGCCTATTTCCAGGTACTCGGCCCGCAGGGACTCGACCACTGGGGCAGGTACCGCGACGTGCTCGTCCCGCACGAGGGCCGCTGGCGGTTCCGCCACCGGCTGGTGCGCGTCGACGCCCGCGCCACACAGTCGGCTGCCGTGAAGATGCCCAACCGCTCTCCCGGCCCGAAACATGAGGTGCAGCAGTGACTTCCGCCCGGGAAACGGGCTCACCCGATCAGTCGACGCAGTTACCGCCACGCAACTCCTTCCAGCTCCTGTTCGACCCCCTCTTCGGCACGATCTTCTGGGGCAAACTCGCCGTCGGGGTCGGCGTATGGGTGCACAATGTGGTCGCTGCGATCCTCGTCTTCCAGATCACCGGGTCGGCATTGTGGGTCGGCATCGTCAGTGCGGTGCAGTTCACCCCGCAGGTCCTGCTCGCTCCTCTCAGCGGCAAGTACGCCGACCGGGGCCATCTGGTGTCGGCCATGGTGCTCGGCCGGATCGTCTGCGCAATCGGCTCCGCCGGGCTCGCGGGATGGGTACTTCTCACCGGTGACGGACTCGGCCCGGGACCGATCGTGGCGGCTTCGCTTATCACCGGTATCGGCTTCACCCTCAGCGGGCCGGCCCTCCAAGCGATCGTGCCGATGATCATTCGCACAGGTGAGCTACCCCGGGCGATGCGGCTCAACACCGCACCGCTCACGGTGTCACGGGCCGCGGGCCCCGCCGCCGGTGCGCTGCTGATGCTGGTAGCTGACCCTGCGCTGATATTCGCCCTGGCCGCCGCGACGCACCTGATCTTCGTCGCGCCGACGTCTTGGCTACGCAAGCGATTCCAAGCCAGCACAGAACAGCACATCGACCGGGACCAGCAGAGTTTCTCGGTGTGGTCGTCGGTGCGCCATGTCGTGGCCGACCGACCGCTACTGCTCCTTCTGATCGGGGTCACGGCCATCGGCATCGGCACCGAACCGACGACAACACTGGGACCGCCGTTGGCCGAAGCACTGGGACAGGGCGAGCAGTACGCCGGCCTGATCACCTCGGCATTCGGTTCCGGCGCCTTCGCCGGGCTGTTCGCAGGCGCTCTGATCGAGCGGTTCGCTCCGCGATGGTCCGGCGGCACGACCGGACTGTGGCTGCTCACCACCGGCCTGATCGCGGTGGCCGTCGTCCACAATCCGGTCGCCGCCCTCATCGGCTTCGCTGTCGTCGGGATCGGCATGACTGTTGCCCTGACCGGCCTGACCACCGCCATACAGGAGCGGATCCCGGCCGCCTACCGTGGACGGGTCATGGCGTTGTGGCTGGTGTGCTTCACCGGCTCACGCCCACTCGCCGCCGTACTCGACGGCCTGCTGGCAGATCTTGCGGGGCCTGCAGCCGCGGTACTGGCGACCGCGGCGGTCGTCGGCGTGGTTGCCGTTGTCAACCGCCGCGGTCGCGTGCACCGGCCCGCCGCAGGGCTCCGAGCCGATCCGATCCGATCCGAAATACTCTGAGTGTGCTCAGACGATCTGCGCCGCAGGCGATGTAGCGGTCGCCAGGAACTCCCCGGGCGAGTACCGCGGCTCGAGCAAGTTGCGCCGTAGCGAGTCCCCGCCGTCGATGGTCACGCAGGTACCGGTGACGTAGGCGGCGAACGGCGAGCACAGATAACTCACCATCCATCCGAGTTCCCGCGCCTGCCCCAGCCGCAGGGCCGGAATGTTCCCCGGCAGGCCGCCGAAGCTGTCGCCGCCCTCGAAGCGGCCGACCGCGAGCGCGTTCACGCGGATATCGCGCGGTGCCCACTCGACGGCGAGCGACTGCGCGAGGTTAACGAGTCCGGCGTGGGCGGCCGCCGCCGCACTCACCCCCGGCCCGCCTAGCAGCGCCACCGGATCCAGGAGCACAAGCGCGACGCCGCCTCGTTCGCCGCGACGCGCCCCGAAGGCGCTGAGTACCGCGAAGGCGGTCGCCAGCTCCCGGCCGGGGCCGTCGCGCCAATCGGCCGGGCCGATATCCTCGGCCGGGCGCGGTGGCGACAGTGTGGCGCCCAAGACCAGAATGTCGGCGTCGGCAGCCCCTACCCACCGCGCTGCTTCCCCCGGATCGGCGGCATCGGAAAATACCACGTCGGCACCGAGCGCGGCGAGCGCCTCGTGCGCCGTCCGGGTCGCGAACCCGGAACCGATGAGCACAGCCTTGGAGCCGGCCAGCGTGGCCGCGGGCAGTGCGAGGTGCACATCAGCCGGTGGGGTGGGCAGTCCGCGCGTCATCGCAGCTCCTCCGTTTCGAATTCTGTGCCGTCGGTGAGATCGGATTCCCACAGGTTGTCACGCTCATCGACCGGCAGGTAGGGGAAACCGATCGGGCGCCTACGCAGATGGTCGGCACCGGTCAGATGGAAGTTCTGGCCAGTTACGTAAGCGGCGTAGGGCGACGCGAGAAACGTCGCGAGCCAGCCGATCTCCCGTAACCTCCCCACCCGGCCGGCCACGAGCCGGGGCCGGACTCTGGCGTCGGCCTCCTCGGCGGTGGCGGTCCGTGATCCCTCGTGCGGAAACCACCCGGCGACAATACTGTTCACCCGGACCCCGTCACCGGCCCATTCGGCGGCCAGCGACTGGGTGAGTGTGGCTACCCCAGCCTTGGCGCTCGACGACGCGGCCGCCCCCGGATAGCCGGTGGCCTGATATTGCGCGCCGTTGTTGATGATGGAACCCTCCCGCAGACCGGCGTCCTGATACCGGCGGAAGAATTCGGCCGAGGTGATGAAGGTGCCTTCCAGCGCGATTCGGGACACCGCCGCGAAACCGTTTGGCGAGAGATCCGCCGATTTTGCGGCGAAGTTCGCTCCGGCGTTGTTGGCCAGGATGGAAATAGGCCCGAGCTCGCGCTCCACCGCTTCGAATGCCGCGGCGACCTCATCTCCCTTGCGCACGTCCGCACCCACCCCGATCACCCGGACTCCGGTTTCCGCAGCGATCTGCCGCGCCGATTCCTCGGCTTTGGCCAGGGTCCGGCCGACCAGGCCCACAGCGGCGCCGCAGCGCGCGAAGGCCGTGGCCGTCTCCCGCCCGAGGCCGGACCCGCCGCCGGTGACCAGCGCGACCCGGCCGGCCAGCGCATCGACGGGCAGCATGGACGCAAGTCGTGGTGGTTCCCGCAGGGCCATCGGTGTGCTCCTCACTCTGCAGCATTCAATACCTTCATAATAAGTATAATCAGATTACTGATGACCTCAGACGGTCATCGTGTAGGAGAGGGCACACGCATGATTCGAACCCGGGTCACCGAGCTATTCGGCATCGACCACCCCCTGATCTGCGGCGGGATGACCGGATTGGGCACCGCCGAACTCATCTCGGCTGTCGCGGAAGCAGGAGCGCTCGGCTTCCTCACGGCGCTGACCCAGCCGACTCCGGAGGCCCTGGCCGCGGAGATCACCCGCACCCAGGAACTGACCGACCGACCTTTCGGGGTGAACCTCACGATTCTGCCGACGATCGAACCGGTTCCCTACGACGACTACCGTGCTGTCATCATCGAGTCGGGCGTGAAGGTAGTCGAGACGGCGGGCTCCAGCCCGGAACCGCACCTGCCGGACTTCAAGGCGGCCGGAGTGAAGGTGATCCACAAGGCCACCAGCGTCCGCCACGCGATTTCCGCTGCCCGCAAGGGGGTCGACGTGATCAGCATCGACGGGTTCGAATGCGCGGGACACCCGGGCGAGGACGATGTGCCCGGCCTGGTGCTCATCCCAGCGGCCGTCGCGCGGCTCGACATACCCGTCATCGCTTCCGGCGGTATCGCGACGGGCGCCGGCCTGGCCGCCGCGCTCGCCCTGGGCGCCGACGGAGTCAACATGGGCACCCGGTTCATGGCAACCACCGAGGCACCCATCCACACCAACGTCAAACAGCAGATCGTCGCCAATACCGAACGCGATACGCTGCTGGTGTTCCGCGAGTTCCACAACACCGCTCGCGTCGCCCGCAACGGGATCTCCGAGCGGATCGCAGAGATCGGACGCCGACCAGGCGCTACCTTCGCCGACGTCGCCGAACTCGCTTCCGGCACCCGCGGCCGCGCCAACGTGCTCGGGGCCGGCGATATGGAGGACGGCATGTGGTGGGCGAGTATGGCACAGGGACTGATCGAGGAGATCGGGTCGTGCGCGGAGGTTGTCACCGCGATCGTTGAGGAGGCCACCGAAATCATGGGAAAGCGCCTGCCGAGCCTGCTCGATCGGTGACGCCGGGCACCGCCTCCGCGGCCACCACGAAGCATGCTCATCGCAACGCCATCCTGGAAGGAGCATGATGTGACGGCACAGGCACTCGCCGCCTGGGCACGCTCCGGCGCGATGGCGCTGACCGGGCGGCCTAGCGGCCCACCCCTCGCCTCCCCCGGCCATCCCGCCCTCGTTGTCGAGCAGGCGCTGGCCCGAGTCGGCGCGGCCGCGCTGGCACGCACTGGCACCTGCGCGGATCTTCCGGATGTCACCGTTTTGTCCGAGCGGGCCGCCATTGCGGGCTTCACCAGGAACGCGCCCTGGTCGTGCGGTGGGCACTACCGAGCCGTCCGCGCCGGCGACGGCTTTATCGGGCTTTCGCTGGCGCGACCGGCCGATATCGCTTTGGTCCCCGCCCTCGTCGAAGCGGACATCGCGGGTAATCCGTGGACCGCGGTCGAGGACTGGGCCCGCCGCACCACCGTTGCGGAGGCGGACGAGCGGTTGGTCCTGCTCGGTCTGCCGGGAGGCATAATTCCGGACAAAGTACCGGTTCCCCAGCGGGAACCGGTACGGCGCAACACCGGTGGTCACCGGACATGGATCCGCGAACGCCCTCGGATCGTCGACTTCAGTGCCCTGTGGGCAGGCCCGCTGTGCAGCCACCTGCTCACATGCAGCGGTGCCGAAGTGATCAAAGTCGAGAGCATCAATCGCCCAGACGGTGCCCGCCGCGGCCCTACCGAGTTCTATTCCCTTCTGCACGGCGGTCAGTACTGTGTAGCGATCGATTTCGGCTGCGCGACGGACCGCTCCCGCCTCGCCCGATTGGTGGCCAGTGCCGACCTGGTGATCGAAGCATCCCGGCCCCGCGCGCTGCAGCGCCTCGGTCTCGATGCCGAAGCGCTCGTCGGATCCGGCGTGTCCTGGTTGTCGATCACCGCCCGCGGGCGGCAGTCCGACCGGGTCGGTTTCGGCGACGATATCGCCGCCGGCGCGGGCCTGTACCTCGTCGACAGCGACGGCACCCCGCTGCCGTGCGGCGACGCCATCGCGGATCCGCTCACCGGCGTAATTGCCGCGGCCGAGGCCTCCGAGGCTCTGCTCGACACCCACGCACGGCTCGTCGATATCTCGATGCACGACGTTGCCGCCACAGCGGCCATGAGACCACCGGAACCGCATTCGGTTTCCCGCAGGGGGGAGAACTGGTGGGTCGACTGTGCGGCGGGGACGTTCCCGGTCCTCAACCCACCCCGCAGAACCACAACCAGAACCGCTCCGGCTCACGGCGCGCATACGCTGGAGTCACTGCTGTGAGCTGGATGATCCGCGATGTCGAACTGCCCAACGGGACAACAGCTGTCGATGTCCGAATCGTCGGCGGCTGGATCACCGAGGTGGGGCGCGCGCTGGCCGCCCACGGGGAGACCGAGGTGGAGGGGCGTGGCGGAGCACTCGTACCCGGTCTGCACGACCACCACCTGCATCTGCACGCAACCGCCGCTGCCCGAGAATCCGTCGACTGCTCACGCGGCTTGGACGCTCTACTCGATTCCCACGCGGCCAGGATCCGCGCGGTGGGCGGCAACGAGTCCGTCGATCGCCACACGCTCGACCAGCTCGTGCCCGACCGCCCCGTACGAGTCCAGCACCGATCCGGCGCGCTGTGGATGCTCAACACCTGCGCACTCAGCGAACTGGAGCCGCTCCCGCATCTACCCGGTGTCGAACGTGACTCCGCTGGTATCCCGACCGGACGGCTCTGGCGACTCGACGAACTTCTTCGCGGGACCTGGCCGCCGCATGGCGACCTGCGCGCGCTCGGCGACGAACTGGCTGCATTCGGCCTTACCGGAGTCACCGACGCGACACCCGGACTCACCGAAATACCCCCACACCTGCCCCAGCGTGTGACCCTCTTGGGGGAACGAAAACTCCTGCTACACGACCACGACCTCCCGACCTATGACGAACTCCTCGACCGTGTCCGCACGCTACGGCGACGCAATCTACCCGTCGCCGTGCACTGTGTGACCCGGACCTCGCTGCTGTTGACCCTGGCAGTTCTCAACGAAACGGGCGTCCGTCAGGGGGACCGCATAGAACACGGCGCTGTCGTACCCGAGCCTGAACTGTTACGCGGGCTCACCGTCGTCACTCAGCCCGCGTTTCCGGTGGTGAACCGCCGGAGATACATCGACGAAGTCGAACCCGACGACCTTCCCTACCTCTATCCCTTCGCCCGTCTGCTGGCCGCTGGGGTCCAGGTGTTGCCCAGCAGCGATGCACCTTACGGCCCCATCGACCCCTGGGCCGTGATGCGCGCCGCCGCGACTCGCGACCTGTGCCCGGACGAACGAGTTCCGGTGAAAACCGTATTCGCTGGATACCTGCGCGACGGTACGCTGCGGTCTCGCCGGGTGAGGGCTGGAACTGCCGCCGATCTCGTCCTGCTCGAAACACCACTGCAAGCCGCCCTCGACGCACCAGACCCAACGCTCGTCCGTCACGTCTGGATCGACGGGCAGTCTGTCCGGTGACAACGCTGTTTCCAGACCGCCCGGGTAGAGGTATGCCAGATACGACGAAACGGTCGCCTCGTCACGATAGAACGCTCGTATCCGATGATCACCCGTCCCGATTCAGCGGACTGCGCTAATGTCCTGAGCAGCCGGACCAACAGCTTTTCGGCCGCAAGCTGTCGCACCGATCCTCCCGTGCCCGGAGAACGAATTGATCACACCCCCGTCGGATCTCGTATCGACCGATGCCCCGCGCGTCCCGCTGTATTCCTCCGAGTTCAGCGCCGACCCACACGGCGCGTACCTGGAGATGCGCAGAAAATACGGCGCGCTCGTCCCGGTCGAACTATCGCCCGGTGTACCCGCCACCCTTGTGATCGGCTACCGAGCAGGTTTGGCCATCCTCAACGACCCTGCGCGTTTCCCGGCCGATCCCCGCGCCTGGGAAGTAACCGTACCGACTGACAGCCCGGTACTGGAAGTTCTGCGCTGGCGCCCGATCGCTATGCGCAGCGCCGGACAAGATCACGCTCGACTGCGCACAGTCGTCAGCACAGCTCTCGATGAACTCGACCTGCACACCATCCAAGGCGTAGTCCAACGCACCGCTGTGCCGCTGATCAACGCTTTTTGCACCACCGGCGCAGCAAACCTCGTCACACAGTACGCCGGCCCGCTCGTCTTCATGGTCATCAACGAGCTGCTCGGATGCCCACCGGAGATCAGCCGGCGAGCCGCGGCCAGCGTCGCGGCGATTCTCGATGGCACGGATTCCCAAGACGGTAACCGAGCATTCGAGAACGCGGTGCGACACTTGGTAGCGGTTAAACGGGCCGAGCCGGGACCCGACCTCACCACCAGCCTCCTCCGCCACGGCAGCACCCTGAACGACGAGGAGATCCTCCAACAACTGCTGGTCTTCTACGGCATCGGGATGGAACCGGTGCAAAACCTCATCACCAATACTCTGCGGCTGCTGCTGATCGACGACAGGTTCGGCGACGGAGTCGTCGGCGGTGCTCTGTCCACCCGAGATGCGCTCGACCAGGCTCTCTTCGAAGATCCGCCGCTGCCCAACAACAGCATTACCTACCCCAGGCAACCGATCCTGATCGACGGCGTCTGGCTACCCGCGAACCAGCCCGTCATCGTCAGTGCGGCCGGCTGCAACCGCGATCCGGAGATCGCCACCGGTGACCACATCGGCAACCGGTCCCACCTGGCCTTCAGCGCGGGGACACATGCCTGTCCCGCCCGGTCGATGGCCTATCTGATGGCGCAGAGCGCCGTCGATCAGCTGCTCGACGCCCTCCCCGAACTTCGGCTCGCCGTGGCCGGCAACGAACTACAGTGGCGTCCGGGCCTCTTCCAGCGAGCCCTGGCCGAACTACCGGTGACATTCGAACCTGCACCGCTCATGCCGCTGCTCTGATTGCAGAGGCGATGCTTCAGCGGGCCCCGGTCCGCAGTGCACCGCCGCCGTCGACCGGCAGAACGACCCCGGTTACGAAGGCCGAATCATCACAGGCGAGGAACAGGGCCGCGTTGGCCACGTCCCAGCTCGTGCCCTGGCGCCCCATGGGAAGCTTCGATGCACGCGCGGCCGCTACCTGCTGCCGGGAATTGCCGGTGGCGTCGGCAATTCGATCCACGCCCATCGGGGTATCGATCATTCCTGGAGCCACACAGTTCACCCGCACCCCGTGCGGCGCGTACTCGAGCGCCAGTGCACGGGTCATCGAGTTGACGGCAACCTTGGCGGTCGAATGGGCGATCGCCTCACCGCTGGCCAGCAGGCCCGCCGGCGAAGAGATGTTCACCACGGCGCCGTGGCCCTGTTCACGCAGGTGCGGCAGGGCGTACTTGCAGGTAGACCACATTCCGGTGAGGTTGATCTCCAACCCTGTGCGCCACTGGGTGACACTCAACTGTTCGGTCGACCCGCCGGGGACGATGCCGACGTTGTTGTGCAGAACATCAATCCGGCCGAATGCGGTGACAGCTGCAGCAGGGATCGAACGGCAATCCTCTTCATCGGTGATATCGGCGCGATGAGCCTGCGCGATCCCGCCTTCTTCGACGATCATCCGCACCGTTTGCTCCGCGCTGACCAGGTCCCGGTCCACCACCAAGACCCGAGCGCCCGCCCGCGCGTAGGTCAGCGACGCCGCACGCCCGTTGCCGATGGTCTCGCCTGGCGCCTGCCCGCCGCCGACGACAACCGCAACTTGGCCGGCCAGCTTCCCGCGTGTCACTGCTCCGGTGTCGAGCTCGATCATTTGGAGGCCATGCGGATTTGCACCTTCCTGCTCCAGCTGCAGTAGCTGTCCGCAACATCTGCTTCTGCGTCGAAGGGCCGAACAAGAGAAGTCGACGCCGAGAGCTGCGGCCTCGTCCGGCAGGTACCCGGTACCCAGGCCCGGCTCAACCCGGCCGCCAAACACGATGTCCAGCGTGGCGTGATCTTCGCAAGCAGAAGAGGGTTGCGGTACGGAAGCACCGCTAGCGAAGTGAACAATCGAAGTGACGTGGTTCCCGCCTCAACAGCGGCCAGGGCGACAAACGGGTCGAAACAGTCATGCCCTCCCGGATCTGCACGCCGTCGCCGCGGCGGGGCCGGATGGTCGTCGAACGACAAGCCATCGAACCCGGCCTCCTCCGCCGCGCGGGCCAGTTCCGTCAGAGCCCTCGTACTCGCGAGAACGCGGAGTTCTCCCGGACCGTACCGCTCATCGAGTAGAGGAACTTCACGATCACTCCTTCCTCGACCCGAGTTGTCGAGCCTCTTGGATCGACTCCGATCGCTCTCACGACGGCCGTCGTAGGAGCTTCCACCGCAGTAGACCAGAACCTCCGCATGAGATCAATAAACTAACTAAATTTACCAAAGCCTTCCTCGCGGCCAGGCGATCCGCTAACTTCATCGATATGTTCGCGAGCTCGTCCAGGCAGCGCCTTTCCACCGACAACAGGACCGAGGTCGCAATCACGAATGCCGACCGATCGGCGGACTGTACGCGAAGGCCGGCGCCCGCGGTGCCGAGCACCCCGCCATCACCGACCACCGGAGATTCGCGCATA
Source organism: Nocardia sp. NPDC047654 (assembly GCF_043205035.1). NCBI lineage: Bacteria > Bacillati > Actinomycetota > Actinomycetes > Mycobacteriales > Nocardiaceae > Nocardia > Nocardia sp. NPDC047654. The sequence continues at coordinate 100,067 of NZ_JBIDDF010000017.1, read as the reverse complement.
CAGGGCGACAAAACACGCACCCGAGGAACAAGTTGGCCCTCGCCGGCCGAACATTCGCCTTCACAACCCGAACTGCGACGACAGTGGCGGAGGACGGTCGTCAAGAGCACAGCATGAACCGGGGGGCACACCTCGCCACCACCACCGGACTCGCCGGAATCCGGCAGGAACAACCCCATGAAAGGACCCACCATGGCAGGACGTGTAGCGGGCAAAGTCGCGCTCATCACCGGTGCGGCGCGCGGCCAAGGCCGGGCGCACGCAGTGCGGCTGGCCAGTGAGGGCGCCGACATCATTGCTTTGGACCTGGCCGGCCCGCTGCCTGGCGTGCCCTACGACTCCCCCACCCCGGATGATTTGGACGAAACAGCGCGCCTGGTAAAGGAACGGGGCGGCAGGCTTATCGCCTCCATCGCCGACGTGCGGGATATCGACGCTCTGCGAGCGGCCACAGATGCCGCAGTGGCCGAACTGGGCCGACTCGATATCGTCATCGCTAATGCCGGAATCTGCGTTCCCAACCCTTGGGACGGGATCAGCCCGCAGGAATTCCGGAATGTCATCGACACCAATGTGATCGGCGTGTGGAACACCGTCATGGTCGCGGCACCGCACCTCGTCGTCGGCGGGCGCGGCGGCTCGATCGTGCTGACCAGTTCTTATGCCGGTGCGAAGATGCAGCCGTTCATGGTGCACTACACCGCGAGCAAGCACGCCGTCACCGGAATGGCTCGAGCCTTCGCCGCCGAACTCGGCAAGCACGACATTCGCGTCAACAGCATCCATCCCGGCGCTGTGGAGACCCCCATGGGATCGGGAAACATGCGGGCCGCCATGGCGGCCGCCGGCGAGACCAATCCCTTACTCAACGGCATGGGCACCCCCTTCTTGCCCCGCTGGTCCGCAACCGTGGAAGAAATCGCGGACACGGTGCTGTTCTTGGCGAGCGACGAGTCGAAGTACATCACCGCAGTGCCACTCTCCATCGATGGCGGTGCCGCGCATTTCTGATGCCCTCGAGACGCCGTGACCGCGCGCTGATCCGCCACCTGTAATGACGGGAGTCCGAGCCGATGAACCGACCACGCCCACCCGAGCCGCGAACGCGGCCCGGCCTTCGCCCGGCCGACACGCCACGGCCGACCGGCAGTGAGGAACCGTTCGACGCCATCATGGTCCACGACATCCTGGACTACTTTCAGAAGTGCCCACGCTGCGGCCACTTCGCCCAGGCCTCCGCGACAGTCCGTGCCTACCGGGACGGTCGGCGTGAGACGGTCGTCTCCACCACCTGCGGCTTGCCCTGCGGTTGGCACGACACCGTGCGGCCGGATCAGCTCAGCCTATGACGTCACCCGCGGTTCAGGCCGTACGCCAGCTCACCGCGGGCGTCGCCACTTCGACGCGAAGCCGCACCCGGTCCTGGTAGAAGGCCACGTGGCCTTCTAGGCGCGCCACCATCGGGTCCCGGTCCTCGTAGCTCCAGATCACCGGTTCACCCCGTCGCCGTCGCAGTGCCGGTACGTGGCCACTCCTTTGAACGGGCACACCGTGCTGAGCCCTTCGGCGCGCGGCAACGGAACCAGCACATCGGCGCGGGGCAGGTAGAACACCAGTCCGTGGTCCTGTTCGTCGACCAGCAGCGCTCTCGTGGACTCCGCGACCATGCGATCACCGAATTCGACGGTGACCAGGTTGCGCCGGGCGTGGACATCGACCCGATAGTCGGGACGGGCGGCGAAACCCGAGTGTTCGGTCATCGGCAAGCTCCTGTTCACAGCTGCGCCGGCACCGGCACGGCCACATCGCCGGCACGCAGCGGCCGAATCATCGCCTCCTGCGGCCCGGAGACGCCCGCCCGGCCCGGTCGGGTCTGGCTGCGCATCACCGCGCACGTTCTCGACGGCGCGGACGTGGTGTACGGACCAGGGTGAGCAGGAAGCGGCGGGCGGTGGCCCGGGGCTTCCCCGCGTACGCCGCCTCGATGGGCCGGGTGCTGCTGGCCGGGCTGTCCGACGCCTCGCTGGAGGACTACCTCGCACACATCACCCTCGCACCCTCTCACAGCACGGGCCATCATCACCACCGACAGATTGCGCAAGTAAGTGGCCAAGGTTGGGCGCCGACGGCTACTGCATCGTCGATCAGGAACTCGAGGAGGGGCTGCGGTCACTTGCCGCGCCGATCCGCGACCACATCGGCGCCGTGATCGCTGCGGTCAACATCTCTACGCAAGCCGCCCGGTACTCGGCGGCGGCCGTGCGCAAGTACCCTGCTGCCGCAGCTGCTCGCGACCGCCGAGGCCATCCATCCCGACCTCACCCATGTCCAGACACAAGCCTGGCTCTCCGTCCATCGCGTCAGCTGCGAGCGCTGCGAACCGCGGGCAATCAGGTGGACAACGGCGATAGGAATCAAGAATTGCGGTTTTCGGCTTCACCGACGACCCAGGCCGCTATCTGAGCGCGAGAATTGAAGCCGAGTTTCGTCAGGATGTGTTCGACGTGGCCTTGGGCGGTGCGGTGGGAGATCACCAATTCGGCCGCGATCTGTTTGTTGCTCAGTCCCTGGGCGACAAGGTCGGCGACTTGCCGTTCGCGCTTGGTCAAATTCACGGATGTCGGCGAGGTGTCACTCGCTCTCTCGCCGAGTGCATAGGCGACACAAGCGTCGGTGTCCATCATCTGTCCTCGCCGGAAAGCCGCGTCGAACCGCCGATTTCCGAGCGCACTACGACTTATCCGCTCACATTCGTCATGGAAGACCGCCGTGGCCGGAAGCAAGACTCCTTCGCGGGGTCCCGAGGGCCAGATTCGCTGTGCGGCCCCCATCAGGACGGCCGCACGCTCGGCACTGCGGTCGGCTGCTGTCCAGGCCAGCGCTTCGAGAGCGTAGGCGATGGTCACCGGGCTGTGCGCCCGCGCGCTGACACGGAAAGCGTGCTCGAGCAGTTGCCGGGCACGGTCGCGTTCGTTTCGCCGCCACGCGACAACACCCGAACCACGGAGCGCGATCGATCGATACAACAGTTCGCCTCGCGCCTCCGTGATGGCAACCACCTGGCCGTAGCACTCGGCGCTGCGAGCCATGTCACCTCGCACTTCGTATGCCCAGCCGGCAACGGTCAAAGCGCTGACGAGAATATCGTCGGGTCCATTGGAGCGGAGCATCTCGACCGCCTGTATGAGCAAATCGCAGGCCGCAGCCGCGTCACCGCGCATCATCGCCAAAAACCCCGCGGTGTATTCGATCCGCCCCTCGATAGCCGGAGTCACCGTGTGGGCGAAAGCCTGACGCGCAAGTATCCGGCCCTGCTCCAGCAGTACGGCCGCCGACTCGAAATCCTCCACGGACGCCGCCATGCACGCTCCGACACACAATGCTTTGAGGCGCTCGGAGGGCGGTTGCGGGCCGGAGTGGTCGATGACGCGGTCGAGCCAAGACCGGGCTTCCCAGAACATACCGCGGAAAGACCAGAACTGGAACAGCGCGGCGGCGGTGCGCAATCCCGCTGCCGCCGCGTCCTCGCCCTCCTCGGACAAGGAGAATTCCAGCGCCTCACGGAAGTTGGGCAGCTCGCGCTCGAGTCGCGCGATCCAGTCGAGCTGCCGGTCGCTGATCCAGTCGGCTTCCGCGTTCAACGCCAACCGCTGATACCAGTCCCGATGCCGTCGGCGCAGACCCTTGTCCTCGCCGAATTCGCGCAGCTTCGCGCGGCCGTACTCGCGGACCGTTTCGAGCATTCGGAAGCGTACGACCGAGTTCGATTCCTCCCGGATCAGGATCGACTTGTCGACCAGGGACGACAACACCTCCAGCGGATCCGGCGGCACCGCATCCCCACCGCAGATCTGTTCGGCGGCGTCGAGCTCGAAACTTCCGGCGAACACCGACAGCCGCGCCCACATCCGCTGCTCGGCCGCAGTACACAGCGCGTGGCTCCAGTCGATGCACCACCGCAGCGTCTGTTGCCGGGTAGGCGCGGTGCGACTACCACGGGTCAGCAAGGCGTAGCGATCGGTGAGGCGCTCGAGAATCTGGGCGGCCGACATCGTGCGCATCCGAGCCGCGGCCAATTCGATCGCCAGCGGCAAGCCGTCGAGCCGGGCACAGATCCGGGCGACAGTGGCTTTGTTGTCCTCGTCGAGCTCGAAACCGGGGACGGCCGCGGCGGCGCGGTCGGCGAACAACGCCACCGCGTCGAAACGGGGCATCTCCCGGATGGCCGGTTCACGCTCGGGATCGGGGACCGTCAGCGGCGGCACCCGCAGCACTGCTTCCCCTGGAATATTCAGCGGCTCCCGGCTCGTCACCAGCAACCGCAGTCCCGGGCAGACCCGCAGCAACGTCTCGTCCAGCTCCGCTACCGCCTCCACCACCTGTTCGCAATTGTCCAGAATGAGCAGCACGTCTCGCGAACCGATGAAGCGCGCCACGACCTCGACCAACGGCGCGCCGGGAACATCCCGCACACCCAGGGCGGCCGTGACGACGCCGACGAGCAACGCCGGGTCCGACACGTCGGCCAGTTCGATCAACCACACTCCGCCGATGAAGTCCCGCCGGGCCTTCGACGCCGCCCGCAGCGCCAGCCGCGTCTTCCCGACCCCCCCGATCCCCGTCAGCGTCACCAGCCGCGAGGCCGCCAGCAGATTCTTCACCTCCGCCAACTCGCGGCGGCGATCGATGAAACTGGTCAGCTCTAACGGGAGATTGCCCTGGTCAATCCGGCCGACCGCCGCGACCGGCCGAATCCCTCCTCCGGTCAGTGATTCGCGGCCCCGATGAACGAGCGGTATCTCGCCTTCCGACGCCATCTCACCCGACGGGAATCCGAGCAGCTGCCGCGCCTGCCGAAGGCTCTCCCCCAGAGCCGCCGCCGACGGCCGCCTCTTCGGGTCACGGCTCATCGCGCTCTCCACCACCGCCGACACCTCCCCTGGGATAGCCATCTCCCGCAGATCTGGCACCGGCTGGGTGGTGATTCGCAGAAACTGGGTCACCATGTTCTCCCCGCTCCGGCGCTCGAACGCCGCATGACCGGTCAACGCGCAGAACAACGTCGCCCCCAGCCCGTACACATCCGCCGCAGGCGTCGGGACTTCGCCTTCGAGAACCTCCGGCGCGGTGAACGCGGGTGAACCGGTCAACGTACCCGCAGCAGTCCGGAACCCACCGCCGATGTGGGCGATACCGAAATCAGCCAGGGCCGGCTCACCGTACTCGGTCAGCAGGATATTGCCCGGTTTCACGTCCCGATGCACGATATCGAGCCGATGCGCGGCGGCCAAGGCCCCCGCGATCTTCACCCCGATGTCCAACACGCCTTCCACCGGCAGCGGACCATTCTTGCGAATCCACGCATCCAACGAATCCCGCGGGTAATACGGCATGACCAGATACGGCCGCCCACTGGACGTCGTACCGACCTCCAGCACGGTGACGATGTTCGGCAGCCCCGTCAACCGGCCCATCGCCCGCTGCTCCCGCAAGAACCGCGCCTGATTGTCCGCATCCAGATCCGCGGTCGACACCTTCACCGCCACCATCCGATCCAGCCTCGGCTGCCAGCAGCGATACACCACCCCGAAACCCCCGCGACCGATCTCCACTGCGTCCTCGAAACCAGCGGCGTCCAACTCCACCGTGACCGGTGATACCACCTCACGGCGCGTCTGCAGCGGATCGTCTCCGGTCATAGGCCGTGTCGCGCTCCCACCTTCCGCCAGATGCACTCCTCTTTCCCTCAGCCTATCGCCGGAGAATTCTTACCGACGGAATATCAATCTCCGCTTCCTCCTCGCGGACACCCGCACGGGCGACACAACACCGCCCTTTGCCCCAGAACCGCCACGCCCGGCCATTCCTCCAGACCAACGAGGGTGGCATCGCCCCCCGCCAGCCCGCGTCCACGCACCCAGTGCCCGGAGTTGCGGCAGCAGGTCCTGCTGGTTCCGTTGTCGCGCGCCGAAGGGCTCAGCACGGTGTGCCCGTTCAAAGGAGTGGCCACGTACCGGCACTGCGACGGCGACGGGGTGAACCGGTGATCTGGAGCTACGAGGACCGGGACCCGATGGTGGCGCGCCTAGAAGGCCACGTGGCCTTCTAAGTGCCCGAGCGTGGGCGAGCACGACCGCAGCCTCTCGATCGGCCGCGTAGTTGTCCTTGCCGCCCAGAAAATAGTCGTAGATACGGCGCTATGGGCTCGGTCCTGCCTGAGATTCGCCGATCCCTCGCGGTCGGCCACAACCCTCTCCTTACTCCGGTGATCAGGGTCCACGGTGAGAAGTTGACCCTCCCGGTGGTCATGGACCGATATGTCGAGCCCGCGGATCTGCACTGACCGCGAAGACAGGGAACCGGTCCTCCCACGGATGGGGCTGGAACCGGACGCGCACCGCCCCGTTCGGCGATCGGGGGATCTCCCCTTCCAGGGAGGTGCAGACCCACGGACCTTCGTCCAACGCCACGATCGCGATCGTCAGCGGCACCAACCCGCCTCGCCGGTCGGTCGGGGCCCGATCCACCACCCGCCACGACACGACCGAACCCGCACCAGACGACGGCACACGCTCGAGCTCGTCGGATCCGCAGGACGAACACCCGGACGTGATCGGCGCGAGCAGCTTGGCACACCGCACGCAGCGGTGAATCATCAACATGTCATCCGCGCACGGCTGCCTGTCGTCGCCGAGGGAATTCGCAGGGTGCTTCAGGTCTGGCGGGTGCATACGGGCCTCCACGAGAGGATGCTGACCGGTTCCGCTCCAGCCTGTTCTGGAAAGACGCGGTGGGCGACGGCCGAATGACCCGCGGTATACCTGTTTTTACCTCAGGCGACCGGCGCAGTCGGAGAACTACTCGCCCGATCAGAGGGTCCGACCGGGCCACCCACTGCAATCACGCCGCCACACCAGCCCCCGGCGTCCCTGCCAACCGCGCGCGCTGTTTCGCACCCGAGTCCACCACCACGACCTCAGTGCTCGCGCAACCTGCAGGTACCCGCCGATGGATCGGCAAGCGCCGCACCTCCGACATCCGAGGCTTCCAAGGCAACGAACATGTTGCGGGCACTTCAAGCCGGTAACACGTTCCCGGTTCGAGGGTGACTCAGCCGTTGGCATGAAGCCCCGGGCGTGGCCGGTCACCCCGTGACGTGTTCGAGGAAGCAAGCCGAGCGACACCTCGCTTGAGGCGCACGCTCGGTGAGGGACGGAAATCCCGCCTATACGCCGCAGACCGAAGTTTGCTATGAAATAGCCGCCCTGAGAATGTTTCGGTGTGTCCACTCACCGACACGCCGAAGGACGCGCGTAACTCACGATCGGGCGTACGCAGCCGACCGCGGCCAGATACCGCAGGTGGGCCACCCAAAGCCAGCTGGAACCCGCACCCTCTGTCCATGCCCGGGGCCCAAAACGGCGACGCATGCGACCGACTTGACCCATCTCACCAAAATCTCACACTTTCGGCGGGAAATGTCCGGATACGATGGGGCTTCTCCAGCACCGAGTTTCGCCGGAATTGCCTTCTGAACAGGCACGATGAGATGGGTTCGGATCGGTCCAGGAAACTTGAACCCAGGTCAAGTGGTCGCAGGTTCAAATCCTGTCAGCCCGACAGACGAGAAAGCCCCTCTGACCAGCGTCGGAGGGGCTTTCTTCATTCGCCGACCACGCGGAGTTGGGGACCACGTGGGGACCGTAGATGCTGCGAGAGCAGGTTGCCGTCATCCTGCAAGGACTTGATGTCCGGGTGTAGGTAGCGCTCGGTGATCCGGGGATCGCGGTGTCCGGCGATCTTCTGGAGCCGATGCACCGGCACGCCGGCGTCGGCGGACCACGTCAGGCCGGTGTGCCGGAGCCCGTGCCGCCGCAGATGCTCGTAGCCCAGTGCGGCGACCACGTCGTCCCAGTGCGTGGCCCGCCGCAGGACGCCGGTCGAGATGCGTCCGCCGCGGGGGCCGACGAACAACCGCGCCTCCGGCTTGTCCCCTATCGCGGCGATCCGGCGCGACACGAGCGGGCGGAGTTCCGCGATGATCGGAATCTTGCGTGCCCGTTTCCCTTTCGTGCCCTTGTCCTGCATCCCGCCCGGTCCAGGAGTGGTTTGCCGTCGCAGCGTCCACACCCAGTCATCCACGTCGATATCGGTGACCCGGCAGCCGGAGACCTCGCCGATGCGGGTGGCGGTGCAGGCTGCGAAGATCACCACCTCACCCCAACCGCGGTAGTTGTCCGCCGACGCAGCGACGAGCGCATCCGCCAACGCGGTGAGCGTCTGCCAATCGGGCAGGGCGAGTGCACGCGGGTCTTCCAACTCGTCCTCGACCTGCGCGAACTGCCGTTGCCAGCCGGAAACCTGTACCGGATTCCGGTCGATCAGCTCATCACGCACCGCCTGATCCATCACGCGGCCCCACACCGCCAAGGTGTTCTTCACCGTCGACTTACTGCACCCGTCGGCGATCCAGGCGCCCACCGCACGATCGGCCACACCAGCCGTGATCATCGTGACGGGCAGGTGCCCGACCGTGGGTCGAGGCGGTGCGCCACCGTTTCCGCAGGAACGCGCCCTGCAACCCGGCGCCACGCATCACCCGCTCCACCCGTTTGCGGCCGACCGAGATGCCGCGCCGCGCCAGCATCGCATGCACCGAGGAGACCCGTAAGTGCCGCCGGAGCTGGTATGGATATCGACGATCTCGGCAAGCAATGCTTCGTCGGAGACCTGCTGCGCCGAGGGCTGTTCCAGGCGTTTGCACCACCAGTAATAGGTCGACGAGGCGATCCCGAGTACCCGCAATACGAGCTCGACCGGGTGCCCGCTGTTCTTGACGAACCGCACGATCACCTCCGGGTCTGGCCGAGCTCCGAAGCGAAATACGCACTCGCAGAACGCAGAATGTCGTTGACCCGCTCCAGCTCGGCGACCTGTTTACGCAGCCGCTTGTTCTCCTCGGCCAAATCCGTCGCCGCTGGCTGCGGTCGCTGACCGGTACCGGCCTGGCGGATCCAGTTCCGAAGCGCCTCGTGATGGACACCCAGCTGCTGGGCGAGCTTGCGGATCGTCGGTTTCGGGTCCGACTCCAGATACAGCCGGACCGCTCGTGCCTTCAGGTCGTCCGGGTATTTCTTCGGTGCTGCCACGCGGGGCTCCTTCCCGGTCCTATCGGACCATGCTCAGAGCCCTCCAAGGAAGCGGTGGAACCTCAGGTTGGGCCTGCGTCGGCTTCGGTGCGCATGCGCGTGGGCATGTGCGGGCAGTGCAGTTCGAAGGCAGGGCGTTCGATCGATCTTGCCGAGTCGCGCACGTCGCCCCGCGGCCCGCGAGGTGGTGGAGGTGAGGGCGCTGCCGGTTTGCTCGCCGAGGATGCCCCGGATGGCATCCCGGCAGAAACCGTCTTCTCGGTCTTCCAGCTGCTGAAGTTTCACGCAATGGCTGCGTTGGACGATCGCCCATCGCAGCACCGGCCTGACCGCAGCCGGGAAGACGATCAGCATCGTGGGCGATATCCTCGAGATGGGACTCATCGTCAGCGCTCCGGGTTCGGTCACGGCAGCACGATCTCGGTGACGATCGCCAGCCCGAGACCGGAACCGCCGGTGGCGCGGGCCCAGCCGGGCCTGGTCGCACGAGCGGCACCGACCGCGTCGTCCTCTGTGCCCCCGGCAGGGGTAGCCGACCAGATCAAAGACCTCGAGTACGTCGTGAACGTCGAACCCTGCGAATAACCAGGCTATCCGGTGAGGATCGATGTCTCGGTGCGGGCGCCGAAACCGAAACCAGCCGGATCATGCGGTCGAAACCCCACAATGGCGCAAACCCACGCAAATCCCGGCCGCCTGCCCATGGCTTTGCCCAGACTGGGAATGTTGGGTCTGGCGAGCGGCTGCAGGTGCCAGCTACTGCCAGGCCCAACGCCACGACAACTCTCGCGACACGCGTGAACCCCCGCTTCCAGGCACACCGGATGCGCGAGATCTAACATGCCTGCTGTCACAAGCACTTCGGTGATTCGTGACAGCGCAGAGGACAGATGTCGCGCCCGGCTGATTTCGGCTGGCGTTGACAACAGCTACGCACCGTAAGGCCTCGCTCGGTACCTCCCTCGCCGAGCAAGGAACCGGCACCAGCGACCCGATTCAAGATCTATAGTTGGCTGCTATGGGAGGTAGGCATCGGAAGGACCTGGAATGCAACCGCATCGACTCCGCTGCCTCCGCGGTGCGATGCGATCCGGAAAGCCCCACCGCAGGAAGCGCATTCGTTGCCCGTGCGCTTGCCGCGCAGCCAGAACTGCCCGCGTGGATCGCGTGGTTGCACGACCGCGCCGGCGAGCAGTGGGCGCGGCTGGAGTACCAGATGCACTACCCTCTCGACTACGGAGGCAGCGCGGGCGCGCGCATGACCGAGGAATGGTTGATCATCCAGCGTGCCTACCGCGCCGAATACGCCGCCCGCTCGGTGGAACGCGCCCGCCGCTTCTACCGCGCTCAGCCCGGAATCGTGCACGCTCACACCCCCGAGTTGCCGGATGACGCGGAGTTCTATGCCGCCCTGGAGTCCGGTCGGGAATGGACCGGGCACTGGTACTCCCGCGACCCGCTCGGCGCGTGGGGACTGTCCGAAACATCCTCCTGATGCGCCAGCGCCGGAAAGCTCGTACATCGCCGCCCCCCGTTGGCGTACCGCGATGGTATTATCGCGCCACGGCAACCAACCCGGAGTCCGCCACCGGATCCCGTCGATGAGCTGCCGTTCGTCCGCAGTGGTGGGCGGCGCGCCGTTTCTACCGCGAGGCAGTAGCAACGCGCCGGCCATACCCGCTCGGCATCGGTCAGGTCCGCCTTCCCGCCACCGCTACGCCGGCCATGAGGTCTCCCGTTTCCGTATCTGCGGCCGGCCTCAAGCTTGGGAGTGCTGGACCTTCTCCCGGGGGAGAGAACATCGGGATCGACTGATCGCCGAGCCAGCGCACCAGGTCTTGGGCTTGTGCGTAGTAGCGGTGGAACGGCTCTGCGGTAGTTGGGCCGCCGTGCAGGCGATGACATTTGCTCATCGCTGCGGGTAACTGGGCAGTGATCCAGTGAGCGAGCGTGCCGAGTTCGTCGCGGACGCGTTCGTCGTACTGGGGGTGGTCGTCTCGCTGTAACAGCAACTGGATCGCCGAGCGCAATGCTGTCTGCAGCAGCCGCGACACGTCATGGACCTCTTCGAACTCTCGTCTCGCCGCGTTGAATGCGGCGGGTGCCAGCCCGAACTGACGGTGGATGCGGATGTGTTCGGTGAGCACCCTCAGCAGTCCTTTCAGCAGCCCGTCGGCGACGGACCCGATGGTTGCCACCGCCAGCCGCTGCAGTGGCGCGGCGCCGTCGATCAACAATTGTTCTGCGGGGATCTCGGCCTGCTCGAAGTACACCGAATACTCCGGTGCACTACTCACACCCGGGCTTCGGACACACCTGACACCAGGTGTGCAGGATTCCACGACGGCGACACCGCGATCCGTGGGCACCAGAATCCAGCGTGCCGACTCGGCATACGGCACACACACCTTGTGACCGGTGATGCGCACCGACCCACCCCCGAGGACCGCTGCTGTCTTCGGGGTCGCCACGAACGGTGAACCGGGTTCATTGAGCGCGGCGGTGAGTATCGCGCCCTGCGCTACAGCACGGAATATTCTCTGCGTCAAGCTTTTGGGAGCTGTTTGCGCCAGTGGTAGCACTCCGAATCCGAGCGTTGCCAAGGCCGGTACTTGCACAGCGTCGGTGCCGAGCTCGGTGAGCATGGCCGACACCTCGAGCAGGCCCGTGTCCTCGCCGCAGCGCTCGAGCAGCGCTACCGAGAGTAGGCCGGACTCGGCGAGTTTCGGCCACAGCGTGGAATCACGCACATTGTCGCGTTCGAGCACGCTCACAACGGCTTCGGCGACAGCGTCCTCGCTGTCGACTTCGGTGAAACCCAAAATCACTCCTCTCCGAATCAGCGATCGGCGCGGTTCGAGTCATCATTGGGTGGATCCGACAGTCATGCCTCGGTCGACAGCAAGCTGTCCGGTCTCTCGGTTGTCGAAACGTGTATCAAAGGGCTGCAAACCGCGACATCAGCCACCCTGGGGAACAGTCGGTCGGTCGGTTTTTCTCCCACAACGTGTCGAGAGATTATGCCGCGACGACTCGGCAGAACTCGGCGACCGTCAACGGATTCGGCGTGGCGTGGGCTGGGTGATCGCCTGACCGCTGGGCGAGAAGTCACTGGAAGAGGCGAACGATAATGCTCACACCCTCGAACCGCTGTGGGGCCAGAGGCATTTGCCGATCCAATCCACAGTTCGGACCACTTTCAATCTCACAAGCGTCCAGTTCGGCAAACTCCAGATACACCCTGGATGTGGCACCAACAGCACTGACCACCACACCAGCAAGGCCGGTACGACACTGGCTGCGCGTGTCAGCACGATGATCGGCAACCGAGCTGCGAACATCACTGGCCATGGCCACAGCACACGCAAACCGCCACCGTGCGACACCACGGGCAGCTGGTCTCACCGTGATGCAGTCGCAGATCTGGCATGGCCGTTACCCGCCGGTCAGCGTCCTGCAGGCTTTGGGCACCACTTGCGGGCACCCGCTGGCCGAAGAAGACATGCGTGTCTTCGGCGGGCTGGCCATCATGCTGCGTGTCCGCGGTTGGAGCTTCATCGGTGAATGCTCCGGCCCGGAAGTTCTCACCTTCAACTACGAGCCCTCCGACATCAGCGATGACCAATTGATCCAAGGCCTGCAACCGATCACCACCATTGTGGTCACCCTCGACCGCTCCACACCGACCAACGTCATCAGCGACTGCCGAATCGAAATCCTGCTCGCCGGTACTCCCTCCAGCCAAGCCCGGATCACCAGCCTGTCCGGCCTCACCAAACACCTCGACCTCATCGAAGCCCATCGGCCCGGCAACCCGACCCCAGTACAGTTCCCCTTCGTCCGTGCCCGAACCGCCCGATGAGCCGATCACAACGCCGCCGTCGCGTCACGCAGGAATGTTTGGGCCCCAAACCCGTCCGTGGCGCCGGGATCCGGCTGATCCCCAATTCGTCCCCATTCGATGGTTACTGGCGCGACAGACCCACCTGATACCGGCCCGCGCAAGTGCACACCTCGAACAAGAGGCATACGCGATCGAGATTCGTTGCCAAGAGCCAGCGCTGTGAACGCTGCCTGTTCGTCGACTGCACCGATCCGTCCCGGGTGGACTGCCGAGGGTCTGCTGAGCCAGTGCCGGCGCTGGCAAGAGTTGATGGACGGGGCGTACTTCGACAGCGTTCGACCGCCGGGCCTCGACAACCCGGAGCAGCCGCGGTCGGTCTTCTGGAACGCGCGGTAATGCCATGCATTTTTGGACATAGACTGTAAGGAATATAGCTGGTCAACGATATTGATCGGCATGTGGTTGTTCTTTTTCTGTCCTTTTATGGACAGGTTTGCAGTGCGGCTGTTGGCTGGGTTCGTGTAATCGGCCGCCACGCGGTGGCCTGTACTAGTGCACAGCGCGGTGGTTGTGGTGTGCGGAAGCGCCTTTGGCGGGCCGGTGCCTACCGTGTTCTCATGAGGTATCTGGAAAGTCATTTCGCGCCGGTAGAGGTGGAGGTCACGGCCTACGACCTGCCGGTGACCGGGCGTATCCCGGCCGAACTCGATGGGCGGTATGTGCGTAACGGTCCCAATCCGGCGGCCGTTGAGGACCCGGGCACGCATGTGTGGGGAATGGGTCAGGGCATGGTGCACGGGGTACGGCTGCGTGACGGGCGGGCCGAGTGGTACCGCAACCGTTTCGTGCGTGTCCCGGGATTCGCGCCCATGGTGCATGTGATCGAACATGCGGGGCAGACATTGGCCATGGCGGAGGGTGGATTGCCGCCGGCGCTGCTGGACGACGAGCTGAACACCGTGGGATTTTCCCAGTTGGGAGCGACGGCGGAGGGGTTCACCGCAGGGGCCCACTCCAAACACGACCCACGCACTGGGGAGTTGCATTCCCTGTCCTATATGCCCGGCCGTGAGTTCGTGCAGTACATCGTGACCGATGCCGCTGGGGCGGTGGTTCGCGTCGTACCGATCGAGATGCCACGGACCCCGTTTCTGCACGACTTCGCGCTCACCGGCAACCACGTGGTGCTCTGGGATACTCCGCTGGGTTTCGACGGATTCGACTGCCGATGGCTGCCGGAGCACCCCACACGTGTGGGCGTGATGCCGCGGACGGGTGGTGAGGTGCGCTGGCACGATATCGACCCTGTGCACGTCAGTCATACGCTCAACGCCTACGACGACGGTGATTCGGTCGTCGTGGACCTGGTCACCGCGCAGGGCCCGTTCGATCCCGCCGATCCCGGCGCGATCCGGCCGGTCCTGGATCGTTGGACCATCACCACCGACACGGTCCAGCAGCAACGCATCGACGACCGGCCACAGGACTTTCCCCGCATCAACGACGCCTACGCCGCACGCCCTCACCGCTACGGCTATTCCGCCGCGACAGCCCTGTACGGGATACCGTTCGTATCCGAGGGCGCGGCCCCGCACGAGGCCTTCACCAACGTACTGGTCAAACACGATTTTCAGCGGGGCACCGTAGATGTGCACGCGTTCGGGGCAGAGGAAACTGTGGGCGAGGCCGTGTTCGTGGCCGCCGGGCCGGGGGAAGACCAGGGATACCTACTCGCCTACATACACGATCCGCACCGCAACGCCGCCGATCTGGTCGTGCTGGCCGCCCAGGACTTCACCGGTGAACCCGTCGCGCGTATCCATCTGCCCGCCCGCGTACCGCTGGGCCTGCACGGCAACTGGCTGCCCGACCACTGACTCATGCCAGCATGATGGTGTGACCGATCCCCGACCGCCCTACCTTCGAATCGTCGCCGAGATCGAGCGGCGCATTGCCGCAGGAGAGCTGCGGCCGGGCGATCCGGTTCCCACCACCAGGGCCATCGCGGGCGAATGGGGCGTCGCCATCGCCACAGCCACCAAAGCCTTGGCCGCCCTCAAACACTCGGGCACCATCGAATCAACCTCCCGGGTCGGTGCCGTGGTCGCTGCGCGTCGGTTGCCCTCGCGAAACTCCGCAGGGCTCGAACGCGAGCAGATCGTGCAGGCGGCGATGCAGATCGCCGACAGCCGCGGTTTGGCAGCACTGTCCCTGCGGGCAGTAGCCGTCGAACTCGGCGTCGCGACGCTGACCCTTCGCCGCCACCTCGACGCCGACGCCGAACTCACCCAACTGCTCGCCGATGCCGCGTTCGCCGAGATCGACTACCCCGAACCGGCCCCGGCGTGGCGCTCACATCTGCGAGTGGCCGCACAACTGCAATGGGGTGTCTACCAGCGTCATCCATGGGTACCGCCGCTGGTGTCCATCACCCGCCCGGCCACCCTGCCGGCAATGATCGCCTACGGATTGTGGACGCTACGCGCCTTCGACGGCTTGGAACTGGATTCCTCCACCCGGCTCCACGTCTACGCCACCCTGGTCAACTACGTGCGGGGCACAGCGATGAACATCGAAAGCGAAGCCCGCGCCGAACTGGACACCGGAATGACGAGCAAACAATGGGGCGCTGCCCGGCTCGCCGTCGACCGACCGCTGATCACCAAGCTCACCGAGCCGAACACCGAAGTGGACCTGGAATCACTGTTCGCATTCGGATTGGAACGGCTGCTCGACGGCCTGACCATCGTGATGACACCGCAGGGGACGGGACTGTCGGAACAACGGCGGATTTGACCTTGGTCTGACTGGCCGGACCTGACGGTTCGGCGGGAAGGATCGAGCAGTGTCGGAGACACTCGACGCCGTGGCGAAGAAGGACGCGGCGGATACCAAGAAGTTAGCCGAGCAGCTGCTGAAGCAGGCCAAGGAACAGGGGATCGACCTGGTCGGGCCGGGTGGGCTGCTCAACCAGCTGACCAAGACCGTGCTCGAGACCGCGTTGGAAGCGGAGATGACCGAGCATGTCGGCTATGAGAAGCACGACCCGACCGGGCGTGGAACGGGCAACTCTCGCAACGGAACTCGCTCGAAAGCGGTGGTCACCGAGATCGGTCCGGTCGAGATCGACGTGCCGCGTGACACCAGCTCGACGTTCGAACCGAAGATCGTCAGGAAACGTCAGCGGCGGTTGTCGGGGGTCGATGAGATCGTGTTGTCGCTGACCGCGAAGGGGTTGACGACCGGGGAGATCTCGGCGCATTTTCGCCGAGATCTACGGTGCTGCTTCGGTGTCCAAGGACACCGTTTCCGCGATTACCGACAAGGTGGTCGCGGAGATGACCGACTGGTGCAACCGGCCTCTCGATCGCGTGTATCCGGTCGTGTTCATCGATGTGATTCACGTGAAGATCAGGGATGGCCAGGTCGCCAACCGTCCGATCTACGTGGTCATCGGTGTCACTGTGGCCGGTGAGCGCGACATCCTCGGGTTGTGGGCCGGCGACGGTGGCGAGGGCGCCAAGTTTTTGCTGGCTGTGCTGACCGAGATCAAGAACCGTGGCGTCGCCGATGTGTGCATTGCCGTGTGCGATGGGCTGAAAGGCTTGCCGGAGGCGATCACCACCGTCTGGGAACGGACGATCGTGCAAACGTGTGTGATCCATCTGCTGCGCAACTCTTTCCGATACGCCGCCCGGCAGTATTGGGACCAGATGAGTCGTGATCTCAAGCCGGTCTACACCGCACCGACCGAAGCCGCGGCAAAAGAGCGGTTCGGCGAGTTCGCCACGAAGTGGGGGCCACGGTATCCCGCGATCGTCAGATTGTGGGAGAACGCGTGAAGTGAGTTCGTGCCTTTCCTCGACTACGACGTCGAGATAAAGCGGGTCATCTGCTCCACCAATGCCATCGAGTCCCTCAACGCCCGCTATCGCAGGGCGGTGCGGACGCGCGGGCATTTCCCGACCGAGCAGGCGGCGCTGAAGTGCCTGTATCTGGTCACCCGCTCGCTGGACCCCACCGGGCGCGGCAAGGCACGATGGGCGATGAGGTGGAAGCCCGCACTCAACGCGTTCGCTATCACCTTCGAAGGCCGGATCACCCCGACCGGAAACTAACCAACACCGGGGTCAGATCCGCCGTTTACCCGACACTCCCGCCAACAAGTTCGTCGACAGGGTGAGTCCGGGTCACGATCTTGACCGTGCCTCGGCCACACCCTCTCGGCTGGTGGTAGTGCGGGTGGGTCTTGTCATCAGGATGTTCGCGGTCAGGCCCAGCGACCGCGCGAACAGCTTCGGCGATGGCGCGGAAGTCTTTGCGCAGGATGTTGCCGTGGTTGCTGGGGACCTTCGCGTGGATTTGGATGTTCGGGTTGCGTTCGACCACCTTGTGCAGGCTGGCGCGGATGCGTTCCTGCTCATCGCCTTTGCTGCCGAGCGAGGACCCGGAGGCGCTGACATACCGGGTCGGGACGGTGATGTTGTCCATCACCGGGCCCAAGACACGTTCGCGGGCGATCCCGCCGACCTCGATGTTGCTCTGGGCCATCTGTTCTGCGGTCATCCGCGGTGCCATGCCGATCGGGCGTAGCAGCGGCATCACCCAGCTCAACCGCCGCCACAACTTGCGCATCGCCTCGATATCGATCTCGTCGATCCAGTCGTGCGGTTGTGCGCCCTCGACCAGGACCGCCCCCCGGTCCGATCGGGGTTGCGGCTGGCCCAGTGCGCCGCGACGAAAGCCCCGTAGGACCAGCCCACCACCAGCGCCCGCTGCACACCTCTGGCTGCGAGCACGGCGTCGATTCGGCGACGTTGGTCTCGAACGAATAGTCCGATGACGTGCCGGATTTGCCGCGGGCTCGCATGTCGTAGGTGATGTGGCGCCAGCCCTGCCCGAGCTCGGCGATCACGCGTCGCCAGTTCCGCTGCGTGGCGACGTGGCCATTGATGTAAAGCACGGGGCTTACAGCAACCCCGGCCCACGCCGCTGCCCCCTCGATCGTCAGGACGATGCCTTGCGGCTTACCTTCGGGCATCCTCGTGGTCGATTCCATGCTCACCACCTCTCGGACCTGCTACTCACTGCCACTGACCACTGCTCGCGGTAACACTGAGTACCTATTGGTCAAGGCCCATTCGTCGGCCACTACTCTGTGTTACAGTCTAGTGGTAGTCAGCGACACTGAATAGTGGTCACGATCGAAGGAGGTCGCCACGGACAACTTGACGGAGATGCTGAAAGGCACGCTCGAAGGCTGTGTCCTCCAGATCATCGGCACCGAGGAGACATACGGGTACGCCATCACGCGCCGGCTGAACGAACTCGGTTTCGCCGACGTCGTCGAAGGAACGGTGTACGCGATCCTGGTGCGATTGGAGAAGAACGGGCTGGTCGACGTGTCGAAACGACCGTCCGAAGTCGGCCCGCCACGCAAGTTCTACGCCCTCAACGACGCCGGGCGTGCAGAGCTCGCGACGTTCTGGTCGAAATGGGAGTACATCTCATCGCGCATCAATCAACTCAAGGGAACCGAACGATGAACTTCTGGGAGACGATCACGGGAAGTGATCTGACCAGGGAATACAAAGCCTTCGAAGCTCGAGCCGAGACTCTTCCGGCCGAGTATCGAGCGGCGTGGGCAGAGATCAGCACCCACCTTTCGCTCTACTCCGACATCACGGGTCGCAACTTGATGCCGATCCTCGATGGCGTCCTGGGCCTGCTCGAGGAAACAGCAGCGGAGGGACAGAGTGTCCACGAGGCGCTGGGCGACGACATCAAAGGCTTCTGCGCGGCGATCGCCGGCGAAGAAGGAGCGAAGAGCTTTCGCGACAAGTGGCGCGAACAGTTGAACAAGAACGTGGCACGAAAACTGGGCCGGCTAGGAGTATGACGTGGGCATTCGCGACATCATCGAAGGCAAGCGGGAATGGCGGGCGCACGTGGCGCGGGTCAAGGCGCTGCCTCCCGACTACAAGATCGTCTACGAGGAGAGCCAGAAGTACTTCTTCAAGATCGGGCCGGTCGAACTGGTCGGTGGGACCAGCCTGCTGTCGAGCATGCTCGATTTCTTCGAGGAAGGGGTCGCGACCGGCAAAGGAGTTCTGGAACTCATCGGTGACGATGTCGCAGCTTTCTGCGATGACCTGGTGAAAGACTCACAAACCCACGCCGACATCTATCAGGATTCCATCAGCACGGACCTCGGCAAGAGAAGGGAATGACCGCCGGAGCCGGTTGCTCGGCGACCCCAGCCCTGCACCGGCTCGGGGGGCGGGCGACTGCCGGGAGCGGGTCACTACTCCGCTGACAGTTCCGCGAGAAGGTAAGCGGCGTCGCGTTGCCCGCGGCGGCGAAGCGATTTCGTTGCGAATCTCGACATCTCTAGCCGCGGTCAGGGACTGTGCCAGAAACGAACACCACCCGACCGGACCTCGGAGCGTGTCGGGTGGAGACGATCGGCTGCTGACTATTCCTCGGTCAGTTCGTCGAGTAGGTCGGCGGCGTCGGTGTTGCCGTTGGCGGCGAGCTCGCGCAATTTATCGATGTCGTTGCGTTCAGAGGCGAGTTGGACGAGTTCGTCGGTCGCATCCTGGTTGCCGGCGGCGGCGAGTCGTGGCTTTCGACTGGTCATACCTCGACCTGGGAGCCCATGATCACGGTCCGCTCCCGGGGTAACCCGAAGTAGTCGGCGGCGTCGGAGGTGATGAAGGAGGTGGCGATGAACAGGCGTTTGCGCCATGCCGCCATGGTGGCCGCGTCGCCTTTCTTCAGTTCGATCTTGGACAGGAAGTAGGAAGCGTCGTCCACCGAGATGGGGCCTTCGGTGCGGGCCGGATCCAGCCGACGCAAAATGCGCGGCACGTTGGGAGGCTCCATGTACCCGTGATAGGCGGTGACATGGATGATGCCGTCCTCGGTGTAACCGAGCGCATCAATGCGGACACGGTCGGCTTCGGCGACGCGGGGGACGGGCTGGGTCTCCAACGACAGGATCACGACGTGTTCGTGTAGGACGCCGTTGTGCTCCACGTTGGCGCGCATCGCCAGGGGTGTGGTCCGGCTGCCGCGGTTGAGGAAAACCGCGGTGCCCGGGACTCGGGCCAGCGGTGGTTCCCGGTGCCGGAGTTGATCGATGAATTCGCGTAGCGGTCCTTCGGCCTTCTCTCGTGCGGCGGTGACGACGATACGGCCGCGGGCCCAGGTGATCATCACGGTGAACGCGGTGACGCCGATCAGCAGCGGTAACCAGGCGCCGTGGACGAGCTTGGTGAGGTTCGCTGCCAGGAACAGTGCGTCGATGGCCAGCAGGGGGATCGCGCCGAGCAGCACCAGCCACAGCGGGGTGCGCCATTTGGTGTGGGCCACATAGAAGAACAGCAGTGTCGTGATGGTGATCGTCGCGGTCACCGCCATACCGAAGGCGTAGGCCAGCGCGGCGGAGGACTGGAAAGCGAAGACCAGGGTCAGTACCGACACCATGAGCAGCCAGTTGATCCAGGGAACGTAGATCTGCCCGATGGTCGATTCCGAGGTGTGCGCGATGCGCAGCCTCGGCAGGTACCCCAGCTGCACGGCTTGGGAGGCCACCGAGAAGGCGCCGGTGATCACCGCTTGGGAGGCGATCACTGTCGCGGCGGTGGCCAGCAGCACCAGCGGTAGCCGCGCCCAGCCGGGAGCGAGCAGGAAGAACGGGCTACTGACGGTGGCCTGGTCACCCAATATCAGTGCGCCCTGCCCGAAGTAGCTCAACGTGCAGGCCGGCAGGACCAGCCCCATCCACCCCCACGTGATGGCCTTGCGGCCGAAGTGGCCCATATCGGCATACAAGGCCTCGGCGCCGGTGACCGCGAGGACGATGGCGGCCAGGGCGAAGAACGCGATGTGGAAATGCCCGATGGCGAAACTCAGCGCATATGTCGGCGACAGAGCCTTCAAGATTTCCGGATGTCGGACGATCTCCGCGATGCCGAGGGCGCCGATTACCAGGAACCACAGGATCATCACCGGCCCGAACACTCGCCCCACGGTGGCGGTGCCGCGGCGCTGAACAGCGAACAGGGCGATGATGATGACCACCGTGATCGGGATGATCAGGTTCTCCAGGTCGGGTTCGACGATCTTCAGTCCCTCCACCGCCGACAGCACCGAGATGGCGGGCGTGATCATGCTGTCGCCGAAGAACAGAGCGGCACCGAAGATTCCGACGCCGGCCAGGACAGCGGCTGCGCGGCGGCCACGTGTTCCGCCGAGACGCCGAAGCAGCGTGATCAATGCCATGATCCCGCCTTCACCGTCGTTGTCGGCGCGCATCACCAGCGAGATATAGGTGAGGGTGACGATGATCATCACCGACCAGAAGATCAGCGAGACCACCCCGTACACGTTGGCGGTACTGACCGGGACCGGATGCGGATCCGCCGGGTTGAACACCGTCTGCAAGGTGTAGATCGGGCTGGTGCCGATATCACCGAACACCACCCCCAACGCGCCCACCACCACCGCGGCACGTACCGGGCCGCGACCCGCTGTGTGCGCAGGCGAACCGGCCTGTGTCTCGGTAACCATGTGCCGTGCTCCTTCTCAACCTGGGCCCGCACCATATCGCGCCGTAGACGCGATCGAAGTCGACAAGACGCGGCGCGACGGAGGCACAACTTCTCGCTGCTGATCTCCGGGGACCTCCGCGGACGCTCCGACTCCTCGCTCGCGAACACCCTCGTCGCCACGAACCCGGCCCTCCCGCACACCGACCAATCTCGGCGGTAGCCGAGCCGGGCACCGAACACCTCGCGCCGCGGCCGGAACCAGGAATCACCCCGACCAGTTGCTACCCGGACTTCGTTGTTTTCGCGCGGTTACCACTGGAACCCTGTCACGGAGTATCGAGGGTGGCCGGAGGCGGTCGATCTCGTACTTTCGCGAAGACTCAACCCTGGTAGGGGTGACGCTGATCCAGCTCCAGGTTCAAGCGGAGGACATCGACCTGCGGCTGCCCGAGGAATCCTAGTGTTCGACCAGCAGTGTGCTTGGTGACCAAGGCGCGCACCTGCTCCTCGGTCACGCCGCGCGCCTTCGCGACCCGCGCCACCTGAATGGCCGCGTACTCGGGAGAGATATTCGGGTCCAGCCCACTGCCGCTCGCGGTGACGGCATCCGGGGGCACCGCCGGAGCATCGGGGGCGTTGCCGCGAATCGGCACGATGCGGCCCACGGAGTAGTCCCGCCCGGGTTCGGCGCAGTCGACTCGCACCCCGCGATACGTGCCAAGGAACGGCTGGGCTCCGCACGCCTCGTTGACGCTGACGACCTGCACGGGATGCGACACATCCCCGTCGGGGCCACGCGGGCCGATGATCGAGAGCACCGCGCCCACACCATCTTTCGTGCAGTAGGGACGGCTGCCGTCGACCCCCTCACGGCCGCCGATCTCCTTGCTGCGGGCGCACACGGTGGTGAGCAGGCTCGCGCGGGCGGGGGTGTCGACGATGTCCTCCGGTCCGAGATTGCTCGCCGCGGTGGACATCGGGTCGTAGCCGTCGCCTGCGGCCGACGGGCGGCTCTGGAAGTACCGCGCCAGGGCCGCGCCGTCGGCGTCGGCGAACGATTGCCCGATGAGGCTGGAGCCCACGGTCGTTCCGTTGGCGTCGACCAGTGATCCGTCCGCCTTCTCCCGCAGCCCCGGCGACTGGGCGACCGCGAAAACCGCGAGAGGATAGACGATCCCGGTGATCGCCGTGAGCACGAGCAAGGCGCGCAATGCGGCGAGATGCTGTCGGATCCAGGTTGAAAAGCGCATGTCAGGACATCCCGGGGAGGAAGTGGACAACGAGGTCGATGAGTTTGATGCCGAGGAACGGCGCGATGACGCCGCCCAGCCCATAGACGGTCAGGTTGCGGCTGAGCAACTTCGACGCGTGGGACGGCCGGTAGCGCACCCCGCGCAGCGCGAGCGGGATGAGCGCCACGATGACGAGGGCGTTGAAGATCACCGCCGACAGGATCGCCGACTGCGGGCTGGCCAGGCGCATGACGTTGAGCCGGTCCAGACCGGGGAACAGCGTCACGAACAGCGCCGGAATGATGGCGAAGTACTTGGCGATGTCGTTGGCGATGGAGAACGTGGTCAGCGCGCCCCGGGTGATGAGCAACTGCTTGCCGATCTCCACGATCTCGATCAGCTTGGTCGGATCGGAGTCCAGATCGACCATGTTGCCCGCCTCTTTGGCCGCCGAGGTGCCGGTGTTCATCGCGACGCCCACGTCGGCCTGCGCCAGGGCGGGTGCGTCGTTGGTACCGTCACCGGTCATCGCGACCAGCCGTCCGCCGTCCTGTTCCCGCTTGATCAGCGCGAGCTTGTCCTCCGGGGTCGCCTCCGCCAGGAAGTCGTCGACCCCGGCTTCGTCGGCGATGGCCTTGGCGGTCAGCGGGTTGTCGCCGGTGATCATCACCGTCCGGATGCCCATCCGGCGCATCGCGTCGAACCGTTCCCGCATGCCCTGCTTGACCACGTCCTTGAGGTGGATCACGCCGAGCACGTCCGCCGATCCGTCGGCCACCCGGCCGACGACCAACGGAGTGCCGCCCGCCGCGGAGATCCCGTCCACGGTCGCGCCGAGTTCGCTCGGTACCGAACCGCCATGGGCTCGCACCCATTCGGTGACCGCGCTCGCCGCCCCCTTGCGCAGCAGGCGGCCATCGATGTCGACGCCCGACATCCGTGTCTGCGCGGTGAACTCGACCCAGTGTGCGTGGATCAGTTCACCCGGCGTCCGCTCCCGCAGCCCGTACGCCTGTTTGGCGTAGACCACGATGGAGCGCCCCTCTGGGGTCTCGTCTGCCAAGCTGGAAAGCTGTGCGGCGTCGGCCAATTCGTCCGTACTCACGCCCGGTACCGGGACGAAGTCCGCGGCCTGACGATTGCCGAGGGTGATGGTGCCGGTCTTGTCCAGCAGCAAGGTGTTCACGTCCCCGGCGGCCTCGACGGCGCGCCCGGACATGGCGAGCACGTTGCGCTGCACCAACCGATCCATGCCCGCGATGCCGATGGCCGACAGCAGCGCGCCGATGGTCGTGGGAATCAGGCACACCAGCAACGAGACCAGCACGATGCCGGTCACGCCGTGCCCGTCCAGCGCCGAGGTGTCCGGCACCCCCGGGTTGTTCGCCTTGCTGAAGATCGCCATCGGCTGCAGGGTGACGACCGCGAAGACGAAGATGATCGTCAGTGCGGCGAGCAGGATGTTCAGCGCGATCTCGTTCGGCGTCTTCTGCCTGCTCGCGCCTTCCACCA
The DNA here is from genome assembly GCF_043205035.1 of Nocardia sp. NPDC047654. Lineage (NCBI taxonomy): Bacteria > Bacillati > Actinomycetota > Actinomycetes > Mycobacteriales > Nocardiaceae > Nocardia > Nocardia sp. NPDC047654. Next base: position 75,775 of record NZ_JBIDDF010000017.1, on the reverse strand, counting down.
GCGCGATCATCTTGTCGATGAAACTCTGGCCCGGTTCCTGGGTCACCCGCACGACGATCCGATCCGACAGCACGGTGGTGCCCCCGGTCACCGCCGAACGGTCACCGCCGGATTCGCGGATCACCGGGGCGGATTCACCCGTGATCGCCGACTCGTCCACCGAGGCGATGCCCTCCACCACGTCGCCGTCACCGGGGATCACCTGCCCGGCTTCGACCACGACGTGATCGCCGCGGCGCAGGTCCGGCGCGGCGACCCGTTCCTCGACCAACCGCGCACCCGGCGACCACTCGACCAACCGCCGCGCGATGGTGTCGGTCTTGGCTTTGCGCAGCGTATCCGCCTGCGCCTTTCCCCGGCCTTCGGCGACGGCCTCGGCCAGGTTCGCGAAGATCACGGTGAGCCAGAGCCACACGACGATCGCCCAGGCGAAAAAGGTCGGGTCCACCAGCGCGAGAATGGTCGACCACACCGCACCCAGTTCGACGATCAGCATCACCGGGTTGCGCCACAGCGTGCGTGGATCGAGCTTGCGCACCGCGTCCGGCAGCGAGGTCAGCAGCAGCTTCGGGTCGAGCACTCCACTCGGGACGCTCGTGCCCCGCCGCGGCCGCGCGAGCACGGTCTGCGCGGCGACGTTCTCATCAATGACGGGACTGGACATGTCAGTGGATTCCTTCGGCGAGCGGCCCGAGCGCGAGCGCGGGCAGGAAGGTGAGCGCGACCAGGATCACCGTCACGCCGACGACCATGCCGACGAACTGCGGCCGGTGCGTCGGCAGCGTGCCGATCGACTCGGGCGTGGCGCCTTGCCGCGCCAGCGAACCGGCCAGGGCGAGCACGAAGATGATCGGCAGGAAACGGCCGAAAAGCATCGCCAGACCCAGCGCGGTGTTGTACCACTCGGTGTTGCCGGTCAGGCCCGCGAACGCCGAGCCGTTGTTGTTGGCCGCCGAGGTGAAGGCGTACAGCACCTCCGCCAGACCGTGCGGCCCGGAGTTCAGCATGCTCGCGCGCTGGCCGGGCAGCGCCATGGCCACGGCCGTGCCCATCAGTACGATCAGCGGGCTGATCAGGAAGTACGACGCGGCGAGCTTGATCTCACGCGGCGTGATCTTCTTGCCCAAATACTCCGGTGTGCGCCCGACCATGAGGCCCGCGACGAATACCGTGATCACCGCAAGGATCAGCATGCCGTACAGACCCGACCCGGTGCCGCCCGGCGCGACCTCACCCAGCTGCATGTCGAACATCGTCATCAGGCCGCCGAGGCTGGTGTAGGAGTCGTGGAACGAATCGACCGCGCCGGTGGAGGTCAGTGTGGTCGAGGCGGCGAAAGTGGCCGAATTCGAGACACCGAAGCGCTGTTCCACTCCTTCCATCGAGGCGCCTATCGCGGTCGGCACGGTGCCGTGGTGCTGCAGCTGGAACAGGTTGGTCAGCGTGACGCTGATCAGTGCGATCGTCGCCATCACCGCGACGATCGCATAGCCCTGCTTGCGGCTGCCCACCATCCGGCCGAAGGTGCGGGGCAGCGAGAAACTGATCACCAACAGCAGGAAGATCTCCACCCAATTGGTCCACGCGTTCGGATTCTCGAATGGGTGCGCGGAGTTGGCGTTGTAAAAGCCACCGCCGTTGGTGCCGAGTTCCTTGATCACCTCTTGGCTGGCGACCGGGCCGCCGGTGATCGTCTGCTGGGTGCCGTTCAGGGTCTGCGCCACCTGATCGTGCAGCTGGAAGTTCTGAATCACACCGCCCGCCACCAGCACCAGCGCGAACACGAACGCGATCGGCAACAGGATGCGCAGCGTGCCGCGCACCAGGTCCACCCAGAAGTTGCCGAGGTCGCCGGTGTGCCTGCGGGCGAACCCGCGCACCAGCGCCACCGCCACCGCCATGCCCACGGCCGCCGAGACGAAGTTCTGCACCGCCAGACCGGCCATCTGCACCAGGTGCCCCTGTGTGGACTCACCGGAGTAGTTCTGCCAGTTCGTGTTGGTCACGAAACTGACCGCGGTGTTCCAGGCCAGCGCGGGCGTCATCTCGGTGCCCGGATCGTTCAGGTGCAGCGGCAATCTGTCTTGCAAGAGTTGGAAGAAGAACAGGAAGAGAATGCCGACCGCCGAGAAGGCCAGCACACTGCGTGCGTACACCGGCCACGGCTGCTCGACGTCGGGTTGCGCGCCGATCGCGCGGTAGACGAGGCGTTCGACACGAGAATGCCGACGTCCCTCGTACACCCGGTACATGTAATCCCCCAGCGGCACGTGCACCAGCGCGAGCGCCAGGATCAAGGCCACCACGAAAGCGACCCCGGCGGTTGTCGTGCTCACTCAGAACCTCTCGGGGAACAGCAGCGCCGCGATCAGGTAGACGGCCACGCCGACGGCCAGAACCAAACCGATCAGATTCGCGGTCACAACTTCTCCACCCCGCGCTGGACCAGCCCGAGCAGCGCGAACGCCGCCACGGTGAGCGCGGTGAACACCACGACCGACATAGCTCGACAACCTCCATCCGCGCGCCATGCTTCGGCGCGACAGAGCGAGTGAAGCGCCCATCCGGCCTTTCCGGTCGCTTCCTGACGACTTCTTGACGCCCCGATCCACGGCATTTGCGGTTCGTTGACACCCCGGCAAGGTCCGCAAGTAACGCGTCAAGGTATTCGGGTGAACCGTCAACACACCGTAAAAATCGAGGTCCGCGGGTGCGACGAAGGTAGAAGTGGAGAGCCGGCCAGGCCGGGAACGCCGGGGCGGCCGGTGCATCACCCGCCGGGCGGGAAGAGAGGATCGTCATGTCGGCAGTAGCCGTAGTCGTCTTGTTCGTCTGCTGCGCGCTGATCATCCGCGCGCTCGGCGCCCGCGAGCAGGCCCGCGCCCGCCAGGCCGTGGTGATCGAGGCGAACCATGCGCGGCGGTGACGTGCGAGGGGCGCGGTCCGGAACCCGGCACAGCGCGCCGGAACGACCGAGGGCGGTACGGCCGAGGACGCGCGGCGCGCGATGATGGACACGTGAAACGCGGTCAGCTGCGGATCTACCTCGGCGCCGCTCCTGGAGTCGGCAAGACCTACGCCATGCTCGGCGAGGCGCACCGGCGGCTGGAGCGGGGCCGCGACGTGGTCGCGGCGGTGGTCGAAACCCATGGCAGGAAGAAGACCGCGCAATTGCTCGACGGCATCGAGCGCATTCCACCGAAACTGATCGAGTATCGCGGCAGCACCTTCCCGGAACTCGACGTCGAGGCGGTGCTGCGGCGCGCTCCAGCGGTGGTGCTCGTCGACGAGCTGGCGCACACCAACGCGCCGGGGAGCAAGCACGAGAAGCGCTGGCAGGACGTGACGGACCTGCTCGAGGCGGGCATCGACGTGATCTCCACGGTCAACGTGCAGCATCTGGAGAGCCTCAACGATGTCGTAGAGCAGATCACCGGCATCCAGCAGCGCGAGACGGTGCCCGACGCAGTGGTGCGCGAAGCCGATCAGGTGGAGCTGGTCGATATCACGCCGGAAGCGCTGCGGCGCAGACTGTCCCACGGCAACGTATATGCCGCCGTGCGGATCGACGCCGCGCTGCGCAACTACTTCCGGGCGGGAAACCTCACCGCCCTGCGCGAATTGGCGCTGCTGTGGCTGGCCGACCAGGTCGACGCCGCGCTGGCCAAGTACCGGGCCGACCATCAGATCACCGAGCTGTGGGAGGCACGCGAACGCGTCGTCGTGGCGGTGACCGGCGGCCCGGAATCGGAGACCATCGTGCGCCGAGCCAGCCGGATCGCCACCAAATCCAGCGCCGACCTCGTGGTGGTGCACGTGGTGCGCGGCGACGGCCTTGCCGGGATCTCCACCGAGCGTATGGCGCGGCTGCGTGAGCTGGCGGCCAGCCTGGACGCCTCGCTGCACACCGTCACCGGCGAGGACGTCCCCACCGCCCTGCTCGAGTTCGCCCGCGAGGCGAACGCCACCCAGCTGGTACTCGGCACATCGCGTCGCTCGCGTTGGGCGAGGATGTTCGACGAGGGCATCGGCTCCACAGTGGTGCAGCGCTCCGGCAAGATCGACGTGCACATGGTGACGCACGAGCAGGTCCACCGCGGGTTCCGGTACGCGGCTCTGCGTCCGCGCCGACCCGTGGCCGCGTGGCTCGCCGCCGTTCTCGTACCGGCGCTGGTCTGCACTATCAGCGCCGCTTACCTCGATGACGTGCTGGATCTGGGCGGGATCAGCGCCGTGTTCGTGGTCGGCGTGGTCGCGGTGGCGCTGCTCGGCGGCGTGGTGCCCGCGTCGTTCTCGGCGCTGCTGTCGGGCCTGTTGTTGAACTGGTTCTTCGCGCCGCCGCGCTACAGCTTGACCATCGCCGAGCCGAACAGCTTCATCACCGTGGTGGTGCTGCTCATCGTCGCCGTCGCGGTAGCGGCGCTGGTCGATCTGGCCGCGAAGCGAACCGGCCAGGCGCGCAAAGCGTCCCGGCAAGCCGAGCTGCTGACCATGTTCTCCGGCGCGATTCTGCACGGCGCGGATCTCCCCCGGCTGCTCGAACAGATCAGGGAGGTCTTCGCGCAGCGCGCGGTCGCCCTGGTAGCCGGTGACCAGGTACTCGCAGAGGTGGGAATCGACCCGCCACGGCGGCTGCCGGACGCCGACACCGTGGTCGAGGCGGCAGATGCCGGTCACTGGCTGCTGCTGGCCGGCCGTCCGCTCGCGGCGGCCGACCGTCCGGTGCTCAACGCAGTGACCAACCAGGCAGTCGCCCTGGTGCGACAGACGCGCCTGGCCGAGGAGGCCGGCGCCGCCGCAGCCCTGCTGGAAGCCGACCGTCTGCGACGGGCGCTGCTGTCGGCGGTCAGCCACGACCTGCGCACACCGCTGGCCGGAGCCAAAGCGGCGGTTTCCAGCCTGCGCAGCGACGACATCGAGTTCTCCCCGCAGGACACCACCGAACTGCTGGAGACAATCGAGGAATCGGTAGATCAGCTCACCGCGCTGGTCGGCAACCTGCTCGACTCCTCCCGGCTCGCGGTCGGCGTGGTCACCCCGCGGCTGCGGCGGGTCTACCTGGACGAGGCAGTGCATCGCGCGCTGGTGAGCGTCGGGATGGGCGCGCGCGGACTGCGCCGCGCCGCGATGGACCGGGTCCGCATCGAGGTCGGCGACGTCTCGGTGCTCGCCGATAGCGGCCTGCTGGAACGCGTACTGGCCAACCTGATCGACAACGCGCTGCGGCACGCGCCACGCGCGGGCACGGTCCGGGTCACGGCCGAACGCACCGGCGACCGGGTCTCGATCGCCGTCGTCGACACCGGGCCCGGCGTACCGCACGGCACCGAGGAGCAGCTGTTCGAGCCCTTCCAGCGCCTCGGCGACCGGGACAACACCACCGGCGTCGGCCTGGGCCTGTCGGTGGTGCGCGGGTTCGTCGACGCCATGGGCGGCGCCGTGCACGCCGAGCCGACCCCCGGCGGAGGATTGACCATGCTGGTCGACCTGCCCGGCGGCGAGCCGCCGGACGCGGACGGCACGGGCAGCGCCGTCGCGCCCGAGACGACGCGCGCGGGTGAGTGAGGTGTCCACGTGACGACACAGGAGGCGGCGGTGGCGAAGACGCCCGAGGCGGTGGCGACGAAGGTGCTCGTCATCGACGACGAACCGCAGATCGTGCGCGCGTTGCGGATCAATCTGTCGGTCCGCGGCTACGAGGTGATCACCGCCACGACCGGCGGCGCGGGCCTGCGCGCGGCCGCCGACCGGCACCCCGACGTCGTGATCCTCGACCTCGGCCTGCCCGACATGGACGGCATCGAGGTGCTCGCCGGATTGCGCGGCTGGACCTCGGCTCCGGTGATCGTGCTGTCGGCCCGGACCGATTCCGCCGACAAGGTCGAAGCGCTGGACGCGGGCGCCGACGACTACGTCACCAAACCCTTCGGCATGGACGAACTGCTGGCCCGGCTACGCGCTGCGGTACGCCGCGGCACTACCGACCCCGACGCCTCCGCACCCGTGGTGACCACCGAATCGTTCACCGTCGACCTGGCCGCCAAAAAGGTCACCAAGCGCGGCGAGACCGTGCACCTCACCCCCACCGAGTGGGGCATGCTCGAAATGCTGGTCCGCAACCGCGGCAAACTGGTCGGGCGGCGAGAGCTGCTGCGCGAAGTATGGGGCCCCTCCTACGCCACCGAAACCCATTACCTGCGGGTCTATCTGGCGCAATTGCGCCGCAAACTGGAGGACGATCCGTCACATCCCAAGCATCTGCTCACCGAGGCGGGGATGGGCTACCGATTCCAGGAGTAATCCCGGCCATAGACGCTGGCCACGCTTCGCAAGTACTGCGAGCGCAGCTCGAGAACGCGACGAGAACTCGCCGCTGCTCGAACTGCCGACCAGAGATCTTGTCCGCCGAAGTAACACAAGCGCCACTGGCCGCGACGGAATCCGGTCACGCCGCCGCTCGCCGCCAGCTGCGGACATACACCCGAACCCTGGCCTGGGCCACTCCACATCCTGAGCTGTTCTTTCCGTCGCTCTTACCGCTGCCGGACTTCAGCCACCGCGCCCGCGCTGGCCGGCCAGTCGCAGTACTGGCCAGTCCGGTTCCAATTCAGTCCGTCCGGACACCTGTAAACGGTCGGGACATTGTTCGAGCACTGAACGTACTTCGTCACATCCCCGGGGTAAGGGAAGAGTCCGTCAGGCTGCGGACAGTCGAAGGCCGCGACGTCGAGTCCGGGACCCTCAGCGAGGGCGGAGGACGAGCCGGCGAGCATGACGCAGCAACCGAGCAGCGCGACGGCGGGCAAAGCCAATAGGCGGGTGAGTCGCACTGTTGTCTCCTTCGGGTGAGCGTTGGGCTTCTCGCATCATGGCATGGGCCGGGAGGGCGCACGGGTGAACGCGCTGCACTCGTCACAACCCCGGCACGCATCGCCGAACCACTCGCCACTCCACAATGAGAAACGTTGACGACCAACAACTCCGCCACAACTGGCGCCTACTACCGGTACCCTGCTCTTGCTAAAGCGATGTTTGCGATTCCAGTCGCACTCATCACCGCGAGTGATCGCGGCGACGTGATGCACAAGGATTGGCGCCAGTCCGAACCAGTCGTCGCGCACCGCATCACAACGAACTGGGCCACGCGCGTCTTGCTCAGCAGTTGGACAGGAAGCGCGACTTCGGCGGGGCGGTCGGCCGCGCTGGCGCGAGGGTCGATGGCACCACGACGGTGTCGGCAGGCCTATCGAATCCGAATGAGCCCCGCACCGGTCTGCGGCGGTTCGGGGCTCGTTCAGGGGTATTCGCGCCTACCATCCGATCGCTCAAACAGTTGACGATCGAATCTATCTCGCGCTCGCAGCATCTGAGAAATCCGCTGTTGCGCCGGGCAGGTCGGGTTGCCGCCGTTCAGGCGGCGATACTGAGCATGTTGGCGCGTACTCTGGGCGGTCTGCCTGCGATGACCTGGTCAGCTGATTCGCTGGCTTTGTGGTCGTTGTGGCCGGAGTAGCGGGCGGTGGTTTGGTCAGGATATCGGCGAGGGACTCTGCCTCTACCTCGTCGAAGGTGGGGAATGCCTCTTTTCGGCCAAGGCGAGGTAGTCGACGATGCGGGGTCGCAGGTGCTGAGCAGTGGGATGCGCAGTCCGGCGCCGGTGGTGAATCTCTGCTGCTGGTCTCGGTCGATCGTGTCGAGCAGCGTCTGTACACCGGCGCGGCCGTGGCCCTTTTCCATGGCTCGCCAGCCGTTGGACATGCTGCGGTTCTGGCAGGCGACGCATCCGATTCTGCGGTCGATAGCCGCGACTGGACGGCGACTGTCGCCCCGAGACAGTGGCCCCACACTCCGATCGCTGGGGGTCGATGTCCTCGCATTATTCCAGGTAGGAGGCTCCGTTGCGGAAGTCCTCGACGTAGCGGTCGGCAAAGACCTGCCCGCGGGGGACGCCTGCGCTGGACCCGATGCTGCGGTAATCGATTGCCAGCACAGCGTATCCGGCGCGAACCAGGTAGTCCGCATGCGGCCGCAGGGCCTCCTTGACCATGTGCACGCCGTGTCCATGACTATCGCCGGAAGCGGGCCCGGGTCGCGGCTGCCGTGCGGCAGCTAGACGTCGGCGGCGCATCGCACCTCGCCGCTACCGAACATGATCTGTTCGTAAGTCCCGTCATTCACCCTCGACTGGATTGGCGTGGTGTTGGTCCAGGGCGGGTGGGGTCCAGTCCCACAGGCGCGCGGATTTGCGGGCAGCGACGGCGCCGCCGGCCATCTGTGTGAGCCGGGTCATGACCCCGTATGCGAGTGGGTTGGTGGACAGGCTGATCTTCGGGTCTCGGCGGGCCAGGCGTTGTACCCGTTGGCTGCGCGGTCGGCGGAGTCGGTTGTACTGCGCCAGGGCTGTGGGGATGTCGGTATCGCCCGAGAGTTGCGCGGTGAGCACCGTCGCGTCTTCGAATGCTTGGCAGGCACCCTGGGCCAGGAACGGCGTCATGGCATGAGCGGCATCACCGAGCAGCACCACTCGATTGTCGGTGTAGGTGTCCAGTGGATCGAGGTCGAAAATATCGTGCCGCAGTATCGATTCGGGAGGTGTCGCATCCACCAGGGCGGTTATCGGGTCGTGCCAATCGCCGATCCGGTGGCGGATCTCGGCCGGATCGTCGTCGTATCGGGCGCCGGGCTGATCCTGGCGGACGGTGAGGAACCAGAACACGCGCTGTCCGGGCAACGGGTGGGCGCCGAACCGCGCACCACGGCCCCAGGTCTGGAATCCCTCGACGGGCCACACCGAACCCGATGCGGAGACGCCGCGCCAGCACAGAATACGTTGGAAAACCGGCCCCGAAGCATCCGGGAAGACCGATCGGCGTACCGCGCTGTGAATCCCGTCAGCTCCGACGACCACCTCAGCGGTGAGTTGCTCTGGACCATCCGGTGTGCGGTAGGCGACCACGGCCCCGCCCTCATATTGCTCGATACCGGTGACTTCGGCTGCGGCGCGCACGCATTCGGCAGGCACGTGCGCAAGCAGTGTGCGGTGCAGATCGGAACGATGGTTCGCCAGCAGTGCCATGTCGAGATCCGGGCGGAATCGCATGAGATAGCGGCCGTCGGGGGTGCGCAATGTCGCCCCGGCCTGCGTCGGGACCGACACCGCGCGCAAGTCGTCGCCGACACCCAGTGCGTCCGCCGCGCGTACGGCATTGAGTGCGAACGACCAGCCGGCCCCGATCTCGCCAAGATCGGGGCGGCGTTCCAGCACAGTGACCGACCATCCGGCCCGCCGCAGCCCGATTGCGGCGGCAAGTCCGCCGATGCCGCCACCGGCCACGATCGCCGTCCGCTCGCCGCGCGTCGATGAGGTTGTCACTTGTCGTCCTTTCGGAAGGGAAGGGGTTCCTCGGTGAGACGCTTGGTCATCCAGTCGTAGACCTCGTGCGCGGTCCGCAGTCGCCGAACACGCGCCGTATCGGTCCCCGCCAATTCCATTCCGGCGGCGGCGACGTCGCGGAATGCGGCCAGGCTCGCTACACGGCGCCGGACGACCGTTTCCCAGGCGTCGTCGTCCATCCGGTAGTAGTGGGTACGCTCGCCAGGTTTCGTGCGTCGCCGCACGAAACCGGCGTCGGTCAGCACCCGCATATTGGTCGCGAGCGACGCCCGGCTCGCGCCGACCGCCACCGCGATCTGTTCGGCCGACTGCTCCGCCGGATCGCAGATCAGCAACCATCCCAGGATTCGACCCGCGATCGGCGGCACCCCGTACTCCGTGGTGCAGAACATCGCCACCTGCTCGACCCACTCCAGCACTCGCTCACGGTCGGAATCCGACCTACTCATCTCGTCCATCCTTCTAGTAGTTTCAGATAATACTGAAACTACTAGACAATTTGAGATCAGTCGAATCCGTCAGGTTGTGGAGCTCACGCGGGAGCCGATCGTCTCGGTGCCGCTCGGCACGTCGGCGTCCCGCTGCTCGGATGGTGGCTGATGCGTGATGACCCAGGGCCGACTGGTCGCGGGGCTTGTAACCAGTCTCCCTCTGGAGAAGTGCCGCCGCACCGCCGCTATCAACTACGGAGACCCCGAACCGGCAAGCCACTCAGGATCCGGTCATCGAACCGCCGGAAGACGAACCGACGCAGCTCGTCGCAGTACCGGAAGTCGTTGTGGTCTCCACGAACGGATCCACGAGCGGTCGGATGTAGGTATTCCAGACTAGCGAATCGTGTACCTCGCCTGGTCGCGTGCAGACCTGGTGCACGAAGCGCTCGTAGCCGTTGTCCAGCCCGTCCGCGCCCGGCGCGCATTCCCACCGCATGGACGGTCTTGGGCTTGTTGCCCTTGTCCTGTTCGAGGTAGACGATCCACGCGGCGTCGGTGTCCGCCGACCCGTCCGGCTACCACCCCGACTACCTCCAATTCGTCGCCGCCGAACTCGGCAACCGGCCCCGCAAACGTCTCGGCTGGCGCAGCCCTGCCGAAGCACTCAAGCAGCTACTCTCACAACCAGACAGCAATCCACCCGGTGTCGCATTGGCCAGTTGAATCCACCATCAATTTATGAACAGTGGCCGGTTCGCTCAATTCGCTGCTTCCCTCAACTAGCTGTTGGCGTCGCATCCACGATCGCCTGCTGGGGCAGGCCACGAGCCGAGGGGAGGTCATCGGCAGCTGTATGAGATGAGACGTCGAGCAGGTTCGACTTGACCTCAACCATGATCGAGGTTCAATTATTGAGGAATGACCATTCTGTTCCACAACACCATGCGGATAACCGACGGTCATCTCGAACAGTTCGAGGAGGCCGTACAGCGGGCGGTAGCGTTCGTCGAAGAGCATGGCCCGCAACTGATGGTGCAGGTCTTTCTCGACGAGGACCGCGGGCTCGCACACAGTTTCCAGCTCTATCGCGACTCGGAGGCAGTGCTCGCACACTGGAAGTTGTCCGACCCCTACATCCGGGAGGTGATGGAGCACTGCAGCATTCAGTCGTTCGAGACCTACGGCGAGATGTCCGACGAGGTGCTCGACGGGCTGCGTGCTGGACCCGTCGGCGAGGTGACGGTACGGCGAGCGCTCACCGGCTTCACTCGATTCTGACCGTCCATACGGTAGCCGCGAACCGCCCTCACACACCTAGGGCTACAGCCGTAGCTGGAATTGCGTGCAGGGAAAATCCCGAACCCTCCACCACGCGGCGATTCGCGACCAACCCAGGCCCCCATCGGTCATCCTGGCCGGGCCCAGCGGGTGTCGAGATTCATGGGGCCGAGTACGGCGCGGTTGTGGTTTGCAGGTTGGCGACCTGAGGTCGCCTCTGATCGCCGATTGGCGATCACCACGCATCCGACCAGGCTGCCCACGACATCGTCCAGCTTGGCCGGGCTTGGCAGCGCAGGCCCGAAGGGGAGACTGGCATGCCCCGTGTATTCAACTGTCCTGATTGTCGGTGCAGCATTCGCGGTGCGACTTAACCGAACCCACTCCTACGTCAGCGACGCGCCGTTCTGATCCACTGCCCTGCGTGTCACCACCGATAGGCGTACTTCTGTCACGAGCAGGGCCACGGACATGCATGCTATCTGCCGTTCGGTCAACAGAACGTGTGAAGGCGACCAGGTATGAACATCCGAAGACAGCAGCACCCTCTCGTCAGCCTCTGTGCGGCAGTACTACTCGTTGCCGGGTTGGCCGTTGGAATCGCTGGTTGCGGAGGTTCGAGCCGCTCCGATAATCCGACCGATGCCATCAGATCGGTCACGCACAGTCTTCTCGTCGCGGGTGAGAAATTCGACGTCGATACCGGCAAACGAGTTAGCTGCGGAGAGCTGCACGACTTCTTCATGTCATCCGAGGCGCATGCAGCACCGGGCCTCGGAGGCGGTCGGATCATCGATTGGTCGGTCAACAAGATCACGGTCGACGGCAACAACGCTACCGCGGAGGTCACCGTGACCGGCGAATACAAGAGCGATCGGACGAGATCAACGACCGTCAGCAAGTACAGCTACGCCAAAGAAGACAACACGTGGAAGATCTGCTACATCGAGCTCCTTCGAGGCAGCTGATCAGGCGACTGACAGCGACCCCTATTCGAGTAGTCAGTCTTCGGCCATGAGCGTGGTCGTCACCGGTCGTGGTCGCCGAGGGCGTAGTGATTCCCGGGTACCTCCGGCCTGGGCGACGTGCCGGTGAGCGGTGGAGTAGTGGATGCCGAGTGCGTCGACGACGACCGGCGCGGGTCTTGGAGCACGAGTGGCCGGTTTGCGGGTCGGCGCAACGAGCGATTCGATCGCCGAGCGGCTCCGGGCTGGCCAGCAGTTGCTCGACGACATGCGTTATCAGAGACCAGAAAAACCTCAACTATCGAGACTACCGCCGCAAGATTTCCCGCCAGCTCAACAAGGGCGAATCCCTCCACGCTCTGCGGCGGGACCTGCTCTACGCGCACGAGGGTGTGATCCGCGTCCGGCAGCTCGAGGACCAGACCGAGCAACTGTGGTGCCTGACTCTGGCCACCAACGCCGTGATCGCTTGGACCACCGAGTATTACGGGCTCGCGGTCGAGCAGATGCGCCGGGCCGGGCGCCGGATCGATGATGATGTGCTGGCACATATCAGCCCGGCTCACAGCGAGAACATCAACTTCTTCGGCGCCATCGAGGTCGACATCGATGCCGAACTCGCCGCACTCGGCCCGACCGGATACCGGCCGCTACGTGTACGCGACACCCTGTTCTGATCACGCCACGTCCAGTTACCTGCTCCTGCAACAGCCGATGACGGCCGAGGCTTCGAGTTGGAAGAGGATGCTGCGGGTACTCGCCACAACCTCCACAGTCGGGCACAGGGTTCATGGGCATTGCCGTCACGGGTGTCGAGTATCGACAACGCCAGCCGGCTGGTCCGGGTCAGCTCGCCTTCAGGCGCGGCTGGGTTCTGCTCAATTCGCCGAGTAACGCCCAGGTTCGCTCCTCGTCGCGCGTCGACCCCATTGCGGTCAGCGCGAAGATCAGCTCGTCGGCGCCGGCCTGGGCGTAACGAGCTACCGCGTCGACCATGGTCTGCTCGTCGCCGATGACGGCCAATTCCACTGGATCGGAGACCTTCTCACGGTCCAGCAACGCACGGTAGGTCGGCATCTGGCCGTATCTGTCCATCTGCTGCGCCGCGCGATCGCGTGCGGCGGCGACGTCAGCGGTGACTACGCCGCCCACCATGCCGATCACGCGGGGCGTCGGCCGAGCGGCTGACGCGGCGTGTCGAGCAAGTGTGGGGATCGTGAAGTCGGCCAGGGTGTTGGGACCGGTGAGCAGCGGGAGGGCACCGTCGGCAAGTTCGGCTGCGACCTGCAGGGTCAGCGGGCCCGAAGTGGCCAGCAGCACAGGCACCGGTGAGTGGACCGTCGGCATCATGCTGCGTGTCGGTGATTTGGCCACCAGCGTCTCGCCGGTGTGGTCGACTGCGCCTGTGTGGAGCAGATCGCGTAGGGCGGTGAGGTATTCGCGGAGGTAGCGGATGCGTGGGTGGGTGTTGCCGTAGCCGGCGGCGATGTCCGGCAGCGACAAGCCGAGGCCGAGTTCGAAGCGGCCGTTGCTGGCCGCCTGCGCTGTTTGCGCCTGCATGGCCAGTGCGTTGGGGTGGCGTGGGTGGATCGGGACGACCGCCGTCCCGACCGTGATGTCCGGCAACTCGCGCCCGATCAGCGCGGCAACCGCCAGTGCGTCGTAGTCGAACCGCTGGGTCAGCCAGACCGCGGGCACGCCGAGCCCGGCCAGTTTGCGGGCCTGGTCGAGCAGGTAGTCGACGGGATTCACACCCGGGGTGAGCTGGTTGTAGTAGTCCGTTGGCAGGGCAACGCCGATTCGCATACCAACAAAAGTACACCAAGTTTACTTATATACTCGGTTTATATTTTGGCTAGACTATCTGACATGACCCCCGAACCGGGCCTGCGCGAGCGCAAGAGACAGCACACTCACGCAGCTATCTCCGACGCCGCCCTCCGACTGTTCCTCGCTGAGGGGTTCGACGCGGTGTCGGTTGTGGACATCGCGGCCGCCGCGGAGGTGTCCAAGCGCACACTGTTCAAATACTTCCCCTCCAAGGAGGACCTCGTCGTACACCGGTTCGCCGACCACGTCGATGAGGCTGCCCGCGCGGTACGAAACCGGGCACACGGGCAGGCACCCCTGGCTGCTCTGCGAGCCGCCTTCCGCGCCGGCCTGGACAATCACGAACCCAGCACCGGCCTGTGCGACGTGCCCGAGGTGCTGGCCTGCTATCGATTGGTACTGAATACCCCAGCGTTGACCGCTCGCCTTGCCCACTTCCTCACCACTGGAGAGGTTGCACTCGCCCAGACACTCGGGCCAGCAAAGGAACTGGACGCGCGGCTCGCGGCCAGCGCGATCATCGCGGTACAACGCAACCTCAGTGAGGCCAACTGGCACGCACTGGTCAACGGCCAGAGCGCAGCCCAGCGGCATCCGGTGGCAGTCGCCGAGGCAGAACGCGCCTTCGACCTCCTGGAGGGGGGCATCGGTGATTGGTTCCCAGTTGCTTGACACAGCTCTGCCTACGCCGCAACCGCGCGACTGATAGCACTACTCGGCGGATGCGAACCTACCCCGGATAACGGCCTGTTATCCGGGGTATCGTCAGATCTGCCCTGCGGCGATCCTGCCGCAGTACAACGCGACCCGGCCCTGTTATCCGGGACAAGCCGGAAAGGTGGGTACCGATGGCCGCGAGCGTGACCCGCCTGCGCACCCCACCGGCGCGCACCCTGCGCTCGTCGGCCGAGGCGTTCCTGGACACCATCGGGCCCGGCAACACCCGCCGTGCCTACGGCATCGCGGTCGTCAAGACCGTCGACCAGCTCGACGGCCACTGTCCCGACGGACTACCCGGCCCCAGTCGGGCCCTGGACTCGGTCTCCGACCACGAGATCGGCGCAGCCCTCGAAACTCTATGGGGCCAAGCGGCGGTCAATACCTGGAACGCGCGACGCGCCGCGGTCGCGAAATGGCTTGCCTGGTGTCACGAGCAAGGCTGGAACACCCCGGCAGTCCCGGCGTCGGCCGCGCGATCGACCCCGCCGGACTCCGAGACACCGGTGCGCTCGCGGACCTCGATCGACCGGCTCACTTCCCGCCGCGAGGTCCATCTGCGGGAGAAGACGCTGTGGCGGATGCTGTACGAAACCTGCGCTCGCGCAGAGGAACTGCTCCAGCTCAACATCGAGGACCTCGACCTGGCGGGCCGGTGCGCCCGGGTGAAATCCAAGGGCGCCAAACCCCGCACCCGCCGCCGCGGCGCCACCCACCACGAACACGTCCTGGAAACCGTGTACTGGGACGCCGGCACCGCCCGGCTACTTCCGAGATTGATCCGCGACCGCACCCACGGGCCGGTATTCGTGACCCACCGCCGCCCCCGGCCCGGCAAATACCTCGCCGACCGCGACCTCTGCCCCGACACCGGACTCGCGCGGCTGTCCTACGACCAGGCCCGCGACCTACTCGACGCCGCCACCGCCACCGACGGGCCCGGCACCGGCTGGGACCTGCACGAACTCCGACACTCCGGCCTGACACACCTCGGCGAATCCGGCGCAAGCCTGCTCGAACTAATGGCCAAATCGCGCCACCGCAAAGCCGAGAACCTGCGCCGCTACTTCAAACCATCTCCGCAGGCGATGCGCGAACTGACCAGCCTCATCGGCCCCGGCACTTCCCGCACCCACTGACCAGCGGCGACGCCATATCCGCCCGAAATTCGGCCGATACTACGGCGACCCCGGTGACGCCCACCAACGTCTGCGCGACGGCGAGCACGTCTCCGGCCCCGCCGCCGAGGCCTACCGCCAACGTGTCGAATCGGCGACCCGCTTCGCCGGGCGAGTGCTACGCCAATCCCGCGACGCGGCAGCACTGCTGGCTAACCCCGATCTTCAGATCTACGAAGGCAACGCCATGACCTGTGTCCTGGACCCCGCGCGAGCTGCCTGTCGGCTCGTCGGCGATGACCAGGGCACCTGCCGCACCCCCGACATCACCAATTGTCGTCCCACATGCGCCAACATCGCACGCACTGACCGTGACATCGCCGAACTTGCCCAGCAGGCCGACCAACTGCGTCTCGCCGTGGCCGACCCGCTCGCGCCGCCGATCCGGTCCATGCGGGAGCAGCGGGAGCTGACCCGGATCGAGAAGATCATCGCCGAGCATCGGAGCACCAGGTGACCATGACCGACGACGAGGAGCGCGCCGCGATCCGCGCGGCTATGGAACGGCTGCTGTCCGGTGCGCCCACGAACTCCACCGGCGCGTTGACCGTACTGCAACTGGCCGCCGAAGCCGGAGTCAAACGTTGGGTGCTGACCCACAAGCACACCGACCTACGGGAGGAGTTCCAGTCCAAGCGAACCCAGGCCAACGGAGTGCCTGCCGCCTATCAGCATCTCAAGCCCGCGTCGTCGACCTGACCGCCCGCAACGAGCAACTACGCACCGACAAAGCCCAACTCGAACAGCAACTTGTCGTCTATGCCCAGCTCATCCACGAACTCGCCACCGAGAACACCCGCCTGCATACAGCCGTCCTGGCGAACGTCACGGTCCTCGACGGACAAGCCCGGCATCCGAGCTGACGACCGAGATCGTCGGCCGCACTCGTGCATCCGCTTCCACAACCGGTGCTCTTAAATCGGCGGCGTGACCAGCCCACCGGCGACTCCGGCGGCGATCAGGATGTGACCAAGCCGATCACCTTGCGCAGACTTTTCTCGTTGTCCTCGGTCAGCCCGTAGGCGAGCAGGTAGCTGGCGATGAAATCGTTGGTGTAGCCGGTCGCGCGGATGTCTGCCGCGATCTCGGGGACCAGTTCCCGGACGAAGTAGTTTCCCCGCCGGTCGCCGTAGCCGTTGTTGCCGTACTGCACGAGCCGATCGAACAGCGAGCGCACCTCATCTGGAACAGCCTGTGCTGGTTCGCCGGTGAGCGCGTCGACGGCTCCCACGGCCGCAGCCCAGTCCGCGAGCGGCAGCCTGATTACCCCGGGTGGGCCTCCAGGACCGCTAGGAAGCCGCCCTGTGCCCAGTCCACCGCCATCGCCATCTCCTTGATGGTGGGATAGTCGACGTACACCAGCCCGTGGGGCAAGTTCATCTTCCGGGATTTCGGCGTCACGGTGCGGTCGTTACCGAGCTCGAAGAGGTTTCCGCCCAAGGCTCCAGCCACCCGGATCGCGGCGCCCGCGTTCGCGCCTTCCGATTTCACTCCGCGGATCAGCGCTGCCTCGTGCTCGGCGCGTGCGGCCGGGTTCGCTTCCGTCTCATACTTTCGCCCTCGTCGCCGCGAGCCCAACGTTCCAGGACGTCCCGATTGTCCGGATGGCATCAGCGATCAGCACCACATCCTTCTCACCGAGCCGCTCGGCCACATACGAGCGCACGTCGTCGCGCACTCCGTCGATGTCCCAGTCCGCCCACCGCAACAATCGCTGCATCCCGTCCGGACTCACCTCACCCGCCCACTCGGCCGGCGTCCACCCGTTCTTCCGCTCCGGACCCGCCATCAGCCCGGTCACAGACTCCGCGCCCGGCCCCGCGGCTCCGACCGCGTGAACCGGCCACCGATCTCGCGTACATCGAATCAGACTCCGCTGCAACAACATCACAACCAAGCAGGCACACAACCCGAACCGAGTGCCGTTGCAGTATTAGGGGGCCCCGCCAGGATGCGAGAGAAAGGGGGAATGAGTTTCCGAATCCGCTGGTCGGGGAAAGAACCCCACCAGCCGGCTGGCTGTTCAGGTTCGCAGGACGGGAGCCAGCGCCTGGACGAGCCGGTCGGCGTACGCCGGGTCGATCTGCGCGCCGCTGACGAGGAGCCGGTAGTAGAGCGCCCCATAGATCAGGTCGATGACGACGTCGGTGTCGAGGTCGGCCCGGAGTTGGCCGTCGGTGATCCCGGCGGCGATGAGCCGGCTCACGTCGGCGCGTCGGCTGTCGATGAACCGTTCGCGTAGTGCGGCGGCAAGTTCGGGGTCGTGCTGGGCGGCTGCGACCAGGGCTATGAATGGGCGACGGGCCTCGGGTGTGTTCATCAACTGCGCCACGCGCCGGACCTGGATCCGTAGCCGGGTCAGGGCATCGCCATCGTCGGGGGCCGTCACGCGGTCAGCAAAGGCGTCGGTGAAGGCGTCCATCAACACCGCCGCTTTGGTTGGCCACCACCGGTAGATGGTGTTCTTGCTGACGCCGGCTCGCGCGGCGATGTGGTCCATGCTCAGCGCGGGCAGCCCGCGGTCGGTCAGCAGTTCCCGCGCTGCGGTGAGTACCGCTCTGCGTGATCGCTCGCTACGTGGTCGTCCTGGCCCGCGCGCACCCATCGACTCTGCCATGGCAGTAGTCTATCCTTTTGAATACGATATGGTCAGTATCGTAAATAATGGCTGGTAAGGAGGTTCATCGTGAATGCTGATCGGGTGTGGCTGGTGACCGGTGCGTCGTCTGGATTCGGCTACGAGATCAGCCGGGCAGTGGCAGCCGGCGGTGGCCGGGTGGTCGCGACCGCGCGCACTCCCGAGCGATCGCAGTCGTTGCAGGAGCTGGCGGCGGCCCATCCCGGTCACGTTCTGGTCGTACCGCTGGATGTCACCGACGCCGAGCAGGCCCGGCAGGCGGTGGCGCAGGCGGTAGAGAATTTCGGCGGTCTGGATGTCGTGGTGAACAATGCGGGCTACGGGGTTTTCGGGGCGCTGGAGGAGATCCCCGACAGTGCGGTACGAGCGGCCTTCGAGACGAATGTGTTCGGATCACTGAACGTGATCCGTGCCTGCTTGCCGGTCTTGCGTGCGCAGAAACGTGGCCATATCGTGCAGATTTCGTCGGTGGCCGGTGTCGCCGCTCCCTCGCCGGGTTTGGGTCTATACGCGGCCACCAAGTTCACCGTCGAGGGCATGAACGAGGGCCTGGCGAAGGAAGTCGCACACCTCGGCATCTCGGTCACGATCGTCGAGCCCGGTATGTTCGGCACGAATTTCGTTGCCGCGCTGGACATGACACCCGTGCAGCAACCCGACTACGCCGACAGCGTCGAGGCGGCGCTCGAGCGCCTGAGCGATCTGGACCCGAGCGCGCACGGCGACCCCTCCCATGCGGCACAGCAGATCATCGCCGCCGTCGGATCCTCCGCGCCGCCGTTGCGACTGCCGCTGGGTCTCGACGCTATCACCGCGATCCGCGCAAAGCTGACCACCCAGCTTGCCGCGCTACCCGAACCGGTCGCCGGGGCCTGAACGGGTGAGCGCCATCAACTCGCGAT
This sequence comes from Nocardia sp. NPDC047654, assembly GCF_043205035.1. NCBI lineage: Bacteria > Bacillati > Actinomycetota > Actinomycetes > Mycobacteriales > Nocardiaceae > Nocardia > Nocardia sp. NPDC047654. The sequence goes on along the minus strand of NZ_JBIDDF010000017.1, from coordinate 56,439 downwards.
ACCTCTGTATCTGTCAAGCCGCGTCGGCGTGATGGCTGGATTCGGTTGGTCCGGTGCGTCGTTCGTCCCGAGCCATCGTCCGCCAGCACAGATCGGCCAAGCGGCATTTGAGAAAGCGCTTCGTTTCCTCCGGGCCTTGCCTTCGGCGATCTTCTTGTCGGAGTAAGCACAGCCGGCGGTTCCTCGCATCCGGATCTGGACAGCCCACGGCACCGCAGGAACCACGAACCTCAGCGTGTGATACATCTCCCGATGCTCCGCCCACGGACGCCGCCGCTCCTGCGGACTCATCGCCGACAACTCCCGCAACTTTCCCCACGCCACCTCATCAACCGGCGTGTACACCTGCATCCACGCATGCGGACCGACGGCAACGACGACGACCAGACGAAGCCGGCCATCCAGGGTGGTCGGCGATCAGCACCTGGGACGAGGATGTCGAGGTCGAGGGCCGCCTCCAACAGATCCGGCTCATCGGCCAGCAGCTCATGTTCGGCGAGAAAGCTGAACAAATCCTCGTGGCCATGGTCGAGCCACCACACCGTCATCGGACTGCGGTCCTTGCCGCGGCCTCCAACGGGGTCAGGTCACGCCCAAGTCCGGTTGAGTACACCAACAACCACAGGTAGTGAACTTCAACGGTCGTGCTAGTCGGGTAGGGATTTGCGTGCTGTGGCGACGATCATGGGCACGATGGCCAGTCCCAGAATGCCGCCGATGATGGCCAGCGTGGGGTAGTCCGCAGCGGCGACGACCAGTCCTGATGTCATGCCGCCGGTGGCGCCGGCGATTGCGATGGTGACGTCGGCAATGCCTTGGGTGCTGGCGCGGGTCGCCAGCGGCGCGGCGTCGGTGATGATCGCGGTGCCTGCGACGAGGCCGAGATTCCAGCCGAGCCCGAGCAGGGTGAGTGCGGCCGTCAACAGGGTGACGGAGTCGTGGGGGGCACCGGCGGCGACTGTTCCGGCGCCGAACAGGGTCAACCCTGAGGCCGCTGCGATGGTCGAGCGGCCGTAGCGATCTACGAGCCGGCCCGTCAGCGGCGATGGCAAGTACATCGCGCCGATATGGATGGAGATGACGAGACCGGTGGCGGTGGCGCTGTGGCCGTGGTCGCGCATGTGAACGGGTGTCATTGTCATGACCGCGACCATCACGAACTGGGTGAGCACCATGACAATCACACCCACCCACACGCCGCAGCCGCGCTTTTCGACCGCTGGACGCGGCAGAACGCCGGCATTATCAGGCTGCGCGGCGACGCGTTGGGCCTCGAGAGTGCGGGCGAGTAGCAGCGGGTCGGGGCGCAGCCAGATGGCCAGTACCACTGCTGCCAACGTGTATGCGGCGCTGGCGAGCAGAAACGGCCCGGCCAGTTGCGGAATGCCGAGTTCGTGTGCCAGATCGCTGGTCGGCGCGGTGAGGTTGGGGCCGGCCACGCCGCCGAGTGTGGTGGCGACCAGCACGGTGGATACGGCACTGGCGCGATGCGCGGGGTCGGCCAGATCTGCTCCGGCATACCGGGCTTGCAGATTGGTCGAGGTGCCGGCGCCGTAGACGAACAGCGCGACGAACAGCAGGATCGGATTGTCCGCGACAGCGGCCGCGATGATTCCGACGCTGCCGACGGCGCCGGCCAGGTAGCCGGCGACCAGGCCGGGGCGGCGGCCGCGGGCTTGTGAGATTCGTCCGACGGTCACGGCCGCCAGTGCGGAGCCCGCGGTGCCGAGCGCACTGGGCAGACCGGCCAGGCTGGTCGAGCCGAGCATGTCCTGCGCCAGCAGTGCACCCACAGTTAGGCCCGCCGCCAGCCCCGCACCACTCAGCGCCTGCGCGGCGACAAGGACGAACAGGGTGCGACGCTGGGCCTGAGAGCCGGGGACGTCACCGAGGTGGGCAGGTACCGAAGTCGTCACGACGGACTCAGCCCCTCTCGCCGAGGTCGAGGAGGTCGCGGAGTCCGGCGGCGGTGAAAGCCGCGACCAATTCGGCCTGGCCTTCGGTGAAGTGGGCCCAACCGTCGTAGTGAACGGGAACAACCTGACGCGCACTGAGGATCTCGGCGGCCGCGGCGGCCTGGGCACTGTCGAGGACGATCGGCAGGCCGTCGAAGAGAACGGAGAAGCGGGGCGCTCCGGCGAAGAGGATGGCGGTGTCGACCGGCGCGAAACGCTCGGCGATCTGCTCGACCGCAGCGAGTGAGGCGTTGTCGCCGCTGACATAGACGGTAGGCAGGCCTTCCCCGGTCAGTACGAATCCGACGACCTGGCCGGTGACGCGTTCGACCTCCTCGCGTGTGCCCGGCCCGTGGATCGCAGGCACGCCGGTCACGGCGATTCTGCCGCCGCCCGGGCGAGCCAGCTCGATCGACTCCCAGTCCGCCAAGCCTTTGGCCCCATTCCCGAGGCGTTGCTCGCCACCCGGCGTAGTGAGGGTGAGCGGCACGTCGGCGAGCAGGGCGCGGCCGGAGTCGTCGAGGTTGTCGGGGTGCTCGTCGTGTGAGAGCAGAACCACGTCGACGTGGCCGAGGTCGGCCGGGGTGGCTGCGGCCGGCGCGGTCTTGGTCAGCAGGCCGCCGGGCTGCTGGTAGCTGCGGGGCGCGTCGAAGGTCGGGTCGGTGAGGAATTTCAGTCCGCCGTATTCGAACAGGGCGGTCGGGCCGCCGAAGATGCGGACGCGGACATGCTGGTCGGTTACGCCTGCGGGGGATGCCACAACGAACTCCTCACGGATAAAACACCACTTATACGTGAGAAGAAGATAGGTGGTTCTCACGGATAAAAGCAAGCCGTAACATGAGAGTTGTGAGAGTAGCGCGAGAGACGACCAACGAGGCCGCCTTGCCGCCCGCACCTGGGGCCGGGCAGTACCTCGCCCTCGATTTCGCCGACAGTGCCTATGCGCTCCCCGGTGGGCACTTCATCGACCTGCTCGGCACTCCCACCTCGACGAATCGGTGGCTCGCCGAACGTGGCCTCGCCCCCTCCGATGCGGGAGTGCAGGAGATGTGCGCGACGCAGCTGCGCGCACTACGCGAACACATCAGGGCATTGTTCGCTGCCCGCGTCGGGCGCCAGCCTGCACTCCCGGCAGCACTGGCCGCCGTCAACGACGCGATGAGCAGAACCCCGACAGCCCCGCTGCTGAAATGGGATGAGACGAACGGGCCCTATCGCGCTGCGGTCTGTCCACCCAACGAGATCCTCGACCGCGCACTCGCAACGCTCGCCGCAGACACCGCCGACCTGCTCACCAGTTCCGACGCCGATTTCCTGACCACTTGCGACTCCGCCCCGTGCAACCGCTATCTGATCCGCCACGGCCGCCGTCAGTGGTGCTCGACGCGCTGCGGCGACCGCGCTCGCGCCGCCCGCGCCTACGCCCGCGCCAAGGCCAACTGAGCGTGCCGCCGGTCTCACCAACATTCGGCGCCACGTAACCGCCAACAGCCTGCTGTACCAACAGCTTCAGATCGCCAGTGACGTTTCGAATCCGACCTGTAGGGCTTGTTCGCGAAGGCGTGCGCGCCGCGGGCGAGGGTCTCCCAGCCGAAACCCGGCTCCGAAGCCATCTGCGCAGCTTGCGCAATGGCCACCGCAGACGAATAGCTGTCCAACAGCAGAAACTTCGCCCGCCCGCGCAACCCGTCGAGTGACCGGCCAGTTGCGCCGCGATCTCGCGATCGGGGATTGAAGTCGCCAACGCGGCGAACAGAGCCTGGTAGTCGTCCCCGGTTCACAAACTGCCGCGCCGATCCTGTGCCCCCGTCGTCATATATCGAATATGCCAGATACCGCTGACATCAACATGTTTCGCTTGCAGCGCCCAACGTCGCACCGGCCGGTGAACCGAACCAGTGCGTGAGCGCCGCGCGCAGCGTGTCCGCGGCGGTGGCGGCTGGTTCGCCGATCGCCGCCGCCCAGGCCAGGTGACCGTCCGGACGGATCAGCAGGGCGTCGGCGGGCTGGTCTTCGGCTTTCCCGCTGTGGATCTCGACGACATCACTCCACTCCTGGGCGATCGCGCGCAACTCCGGCCGGTCGGCGAGATCGAGAAACACCGGCCGCGCGTTGTGCATGAGTTCCGCGACACTGGTGGCGCCCGCTTCGGTGTGCAGGGCGAGATCGGGCGCGAAGGTCCCGGCCAACGGGTGTTCGACGCCCGGCATCGGATAGCGAATGTCGCTGTGGCCGATGAGTCCACCCATCCGGCGCAGCGCCGGCTCGTCGAGCAGCAACTCCTGCACGACCTGCCGCAGCGCTTCGTCGGCGTCGTCGCGGCCGCGCCGCAGCGCCACCTGCGCCCGGGTCTGCAGCCGGGCCCGGCCACCGGCCATGTGCCGCTCGTCGTGATAGCTGTCCACCAGGCCTTCCGGCGCCCGGCCCCGCACGGCCGCCGCCAGCTTCCAGCCCAGGTTCACCGAATCGAGCATGCCGACATTGAGCGCCGTGCCGGTGGCGGGCAGCAGGTGTGCCGCATCGCCGGCCAGCAGGATCCGGCCGTCGCGATACCGCTCGGCCTGCCGATCCTTGAAGGTGAAGCGCGAGAGCCGCTTCGGGTCCGTCATCGGGAGGTCGACGCCGAGCACCCGGCGCACGCTGGCGCTCAGCTCGGCCAGGGTCAGCGGCTCCTCGTCGTCGTATTCGGTGGTCTCGTTCTCGGTGGCCATCAGGCTCGTCGTCCCGGATTCGGGGTCGATCGCGAACGCGAACACCCCCCGGTCGTTGCGGGTGAAGCCCGCGGCGACCCGGCCCAGCCCGGGCACGTCGATATCGCCGTTGTCGAGCACGGTGACCGCGGCGCCCAACCGGACCTGGCCCAGCCGGTTGACCTCCGGATAGGTGGTGCCGGGGAACGGAATTCCGGCCAGGTCGCGGATCCGGCTGCGGCCGCCGTCGCAACCGACCAGGTAGCTGGCGCGCACCTGGTACGTCCCCTCCGGACCACGGACCTCCGCGGTGACCTCGGCCGCGTCCTGGGTAACGCCGAGCACCTCGTGTCCACGGCGGATCTCGGTGCCGAGTTCGCGAGCGCGTTCGTCGAGCAATCGCTCGATGACGTGCTGCGGGATCGGCATCGCGCGCATCGGCGGATCGGCGAGTTGCGTGAAGTCCAGCTGCAGCGTGCCGAACGGGAACCGGGGCGCGATATTCGGGTCGCTGCTGGCCGCTTCGAAGCGCTCCAGCAGCCCGCGGTAGCGCAGCACGTCCAGGATCCGCCCGCCGATTCCGCTGGCCTTCTGGGTTTCCCGGGGCACCAGGTGCTTCTCCAGCACCACGGGCCGCACACCGGCCAGGCTCAGTTCAGTAGCCAGGGTCAGACCGGCCGGACCGGCACCCACAATGATCACGTCGAAATCCGACATTCGGACATTCCCTCTTTCCACAGATTCTGGCGTAGCCGGGCAATTCTGCGGCATGAACCGGATCTTGCCGCAAGCCCCACCGCGCGACCGGCGCCCTGGTGCTCGATTCCCCGCGAAACACGCGAGAGGTGTTAAGCACCCTCCCCGACCGCGCCCGTCACGGCATTCTCGCCAGCAGCACCCACAGCGCCACCATCACCGCGGCGACCAACCCGCTGAACGCACTCATCACCACCGGCACCTTGCGCCGATGAACGCACCCCCACCCCCGGTCGATGACGTCGCCCTCCGGCGACACGACCCCGGCGATGACGCGCCAGTCCGGGTCCACGGCGCAGCGGCCGGTAGAACGCCGGATCCACCGGGAACCGGGTGAGCGCCGTAGGCACAAGGGATGTGCGCGGGTGGCAGCGGCACCGCACGAGCACGCAACTTCTCGTGCGACGGCGTTTCTACAAAGTCACCGCCAGCGCGAGACTACGCGGGGCGAGAAGCTCTTTGTGCCGGTAATCTCCGTAGCAAAGATGCAGCACGGTCTGCGCGCCGAGTTGCACGCCACCAACAGCTGACTATGCCGCGAGGATCGACGACCCCGAAAGGCCTCGAGCGCGCACAGTCAGAAGGCCGCCACCACGCACACCGTGATTGTCACGACCATGACCGACCCCCCGAGCAGACAGAACAGCCACTCGGAGCCGCCGCTGTAGCCCTCGATGATCATGCGGCCCGGGTCGCGCGGATCATAATGAATGAGGACTCGTGTGCCCGGGCGAAAGTGGACGATCCACGACTTACCCACCGCGGCTGTCTGCTCGACGGTATGCCCGTCGGAGGTGATCCACCGGACGACAGGATGGTATAGCGTGCCGTGTCCGCCAGCACTGGTCGACAAGCGGACCACATGCCCATACGCCTTGGCACCGGAACGCCGCAGCGCACGAGTGCGGCGTACAAAGATCAAGCCGACCGTAAAAAACACCATCCCGAGCCCGAAAGGAATCAAGGCAAAGAACCATTCCTTGTTCACCGCTTGCCGCTTCCCTCCGTGGGCGCTGGTGTATCAGGAAGCTGTTGAAAGTCACCGGATGCCCCCGCCGATGGTGAGGCCTGCCCGGTCGATGAGACCATCCGGTGGGGAAGATCCGGTATGTGGTCCTTCTCCGTTCGGCAGCCGGCCAACAGCAGCAGGCACAACAACCCGGCACCTACCACCGCTCGGTGGGTGGACGACTCAAAACCGCGGTCAGTCATCATGATCCTCATACGATGTGCTGCCGCGCAACGCAAACCGGTCACGCTTTCACTAGTCGACCAACGGCCCGGCCCTCCGATTACAGGAATTCGAGCGACGTGAGCGGACACGCTACTGCGTGATGTATCCGCTGTAGGGGCCCCCGACACAGATCGATCCGTCCAGGGAGCCCCCGGTGTCCAGACAGAGTTGGACATCGATCGCAGTATGGTCACCATCCCATTCCTGCGCTTCATCCGAAACGGCTTTCGGATTTGCCGAGGCGGCGGCTAGCGCGTCGGCGGCCGGCGACATTACAGTCTTTGAGCTGCAACTCATTTCGGCGCGACCGACCGCGGCTGAACCAAGCGCCACGAACTCGGTTGAAGCGTACGTCGAAGCGGACGCCGCGGGGGCGAGATAGGTCGGCATGGCGAGCGAGACCAGCACCACTGCCGAGACGAAACAGCGTTTCAAGAAATCCTCCCTTGAGTGGCTACTCCCCGACCACATCGAATACCGGGAACGCTACGAGCACCTCTCCGTGGCCCGAAAGCCCCAAGACCTATGGGGTGTGGTCACGAAAGGGGGACCGTCAGGAACTTTGGGGGTGGAGGTGAATCCGAACGGGTGCTGAAGTAGCCTGCTGCCGCTTCGGCGAGGAAGGATCACTCTGAACGACAACACAACTCGCGCTGTTGGGGGTGGGCTGGGTGTCCGGATCGCGCACGAGCTGGTGGAGCAGGCCCGCAGCGAGGGGCTGTCGCTGACCGGCGCCGATGGTCTGCTGACGGCGGTGACCCGCCGGGTCATCGAGGCCGCTTTGGAAGCGGAGATGACCGAGCACCTCGGATACGCCAGAGGCGATCGTGCGGCGGCAGCCGAAACCGAGGGCGGCAATTATCGCAACGACACCAGCCGCAAGAGGGTGCATACCGACATCGGGCAGGTCACCGTGGGTGTGCCCCGGGACCGCACCGGAGGGTTCGAGCCGCGGATCGTGCCCAAGTATGCCGGCCGCGTGGCCGGGTTCGACGAGGCGGTGGTCAGCCTGTGTGCCAAGGGACTGACGACCCGTGAGATTCGTGCGCATCTGGGCGAGATATATGGCGCCGATATCTCACGGGAGACGATCCCGAAGATCACCGACGCCGTGGCCGACGAGCTGACCGAATGGCAGTCTCGTCCGCTCGATCGCGGGTACGCGGTGGTGATGATCGACTGTATCTGGGTCAAGATCCGCGATGGTCAGGTCGCCTCGCGCCCGGTCTACGTCGCCGTCGGCATCGGCATCGGCATCGGCATCGACGGTGCCCGTGACGTGCTCGGGCTCTGGGTCGACCACGGTGGTGAAGGCGCCAAGCATTGGATGGCGGTGCTCGCCGAGTTGCGTAACCGAGGCGTCGAAGATGTGCGCATCGTCTGTTGCGACGGATTGAAGGGACTACCGGAGTCCACCGGCTAGATCAAATACGCTGGTAAACAGCACTGGGGGACGATCAGCAAGCAGTTGCGCCAGGTCTATACCGCCCCGACGGCGCAGGCGGCCGAACAGCGGTTCGCCGAGTTCGCCGCCGAATGGGACGATCGCTACCCGATGATCGTCAAGACCTGGCGCGGTTCCTGGGAGCACTTCACCACGTTTCTGCAGTTCCCGTCGGAGATCCGGCGGGTCGTCTACACGACCAAACATGATCGAATCGCGGGGCGCCCGGTTCCGGCAAGCGGTGCGCCGCCGCGGGCACTTCCCGACCGACCAGTCCGCGTTGAAGGTGCTCTACCTGGTCATCCGCGACCGCCGCAAGAACCGGCCCAACGTCGGCGGCCACACCCCCGGCTGGAAACGAGCCCTACAGCAGTTCGCCCTGAACTACGGCGACCGCATCACCGACCACACCGACCACCCCGAAAGTGGAACCAATCGCCTTCACCCACAAGAGTTTTGACACTCCCACACGGAGCACGGTGAAGGCCCGCCCTAGGAGAGTCGCGAGGTTGGGCGGGCCTGGCCATCACCGTGTGAATGTGTGGATCACGGGGGTTCGCATCGGCGGACACCCGCAGACTTTGCTCGGCGAGGGAAGTGCCGAGCGAGGCCTTACGGTGCGTAGCTGTTGTCAACGCCAGCCGAAATCAGCCGGGCGCGACATCTGTCCTCTGCGCTGTCACGAATCACGGAAGTGCTTGTGACAGCAGGCATGTTAGATCTCGCGCATCCGGTGTGCCTGGAAGCTGGGGTTCACGCGTGTCGCGAGAGTTGTCGTGGCGTTGGGCCTGGCAGTAGCTGGCACCTGCAGCCGCCCGCCAGACCCAACATTCCCAGTCTGGGCAAAGCCATGGGCAGGCGGCCGGGATTTGCGCGGGTTTGCGCCATTATGGGGTTTCGGAGGCCGTTGCAGAATCGCTGCGCCTCGTCGACGACGGCTGCGCTTCCCCGATCTGCCTCGGCCGCTTCGTCGTACTTCGATGACATCGTCTGCCCAGCCTTCCCAACGAAGAAGGTGAGCACCAAACCCGGCGGGAGTCACCACTGGTCAAGCCATTGTCGTTGTTTTTCGCAAGATTGCTCCGGGACTACATCTTGGTGTATCGGGCCATGGCGAAGCTGTAGAGGCCATAGGTGATGATGCCCAGGCCGGCCGCGATGAGGAGCGCTGCTCCGTAGGGTTGGGCCCCGAGAGTCTTGAAGGCACCGTCGAGGCCTGCGGCTTTGTCGGGCTCGGATTGGTTGACGGCGAGTATTACCAGCAATCCGATGGCGGCGATGGCCAGCCCCTTCGCGATGTATCCGACCGTGCCCAGCCGTCGTACCAGGTCACTGGTGGTGCCCTCGAGGTCTTGGAGGAAGTTCTGGCTGGCTCCTTTGTAGATGTGGTAGCCGCCGATCGCGATGATGACCAGCGCGCCTGCGATGAGGGCGATCGTGCCGGCGGTGGTTTGCATCATGCGGGCGGTGATTCCTGCGCTCTGGCCGCTGCTGGACTTGCCGCTGCCGCGGGCAAATCCGAACGCGGAGAATGCGAATGCGAAGTAGACCACCGCCAGTGAGAACGCCTTGACGCGATCGATCGTTTCGGATTTCTTGTTGTCGGCTTGGGGTTTGGACGCGCTGCCGAGTGCGGCTTCGGCGAGCCGCCACAGCGCCATCAGTACGAACGTGACGACGCCCACCCACAGGGCGAGGACGCCGCCGGGCTTGGAGGCGAGTTCGGTCATGGCTCCGGATTGGTCGGCGGTGCCGGTTGCGCCGCCGAGGGCGATCCGGATGGCGATGTAGCCGATGATCAGGTGCACGATGCCACTGACAACGAAGCCGGCGCGGGCGAAGCGTTCGAAGATGCTGTTCTGGGCCACCCGGCCCGCTATCGAGGACGAGTTGCCAGACGATGCCGACGGCGATGCGCCGGCCGACGTTGAGGACGGATTGTTGTCAGGCATGGTGCTCGCCCCGTATCCGTGGTGGTGAAAAGCTCCGCCGGGGTGCGAGGGCCGGTCTGCGGGGTGCGCAGCACGGTCCCGAGGCCGGCTACTGTCGGGCCGGGGCCGTTGTCCCGAGAACCCACCCGATGGCGGGGTTGTCTAAGGGTCCGAAAGGTGTCCGTTGCGCGGCTGTGCCGTGCAGTCATCCTAGCCCCGCCTTCCCTGGAGGCGGTAGATACGGGGCCGGGTCGGCTCGGGTGTCTGATCGCTCATTTTCCCAGTTCGGGGATGTGCCAGCTTTCGAAGCCGCCTTCGGTGATTCCTCGAAGTCGTGTCCAGTGCATCCCTGCTTCGGTGCGGAGTTGGCGCTCACGTCGGTGCAAATCGGGCGACCATGAAGTGTAGCTCTACGTTGTTGACTCAGTGGGTGTGCGGTGGTTGAGTGAGTACTACAGCGTGGATCTGGTGGGTAGCGCAATGATCGTCATCATCGGATTGGTCGTTCTGGTCGCGGCCGTCATGGTCGGGTTCGCGGGGGTGTTGGCCAACGGGAGTGTCAACTACGCAATGACCGACAATTTCGCCGTGTTCGGCCACCACGTGACCGGCTCGACCGACCTGTTGTTTCTCTACGGCATCGCGGTCGGACTGGTCGGGCCGAGTCTGCTGTTGGCCGGTGCTCGGCGCACCGCTCGCCGCGACCGCACCGCGCGCGGTGAACTCGAGGTATCGCGCCGCGAGACCACCGCGGTGAGCCGGGACCGCCGACCTCGCGGACCGGCAGCGCCACCTAGACGAGCAACGGCGGCGCGCCACTGCATCCCCCGCCCCGACGACACTCGAGATACCGGAGCCGACGGTGCTGCGCGTCGCGACCGATTCCACCTTTCCGGATTAGGCAACCGATCCAGGGACCGCCACGCCGCCGGCAACCCGCACTCGGGGCGCGGCTGACGCCACCCGCAATAGATGTTCGCCGCATCCGCGACAACAGCACACGCGAAAGGGACCACCATCATGAGCATAAGTAAGAAGATCGCGCACAAGGCCGAAGCCGCCAAGGGCGTCGCCAAGAAACTGGTCGGCCGGGGCACCGGCAACACTCGCCTGCGGACCGAGGGTCGCATCGGTCAGGCCAAGGGCGATACCAAGCAGGCCGGAGCAAAGATGAAGGACGCCTTCAAACACTGATTCCCCACGCGACCAACGGGGTGGCTCACCGCACAGCCCCGCGCCCCGTCACTCTCCCACCGAAACCAGGTATCGACCATGATCATTCTCGGAATCATTCTTCTCGTCGTCGGTTTCCTGCTGAAAATCCAGATCCTCTGGGTCATCGGGATCGTGGTCCTCATCATCGGTCTGGTGCTCCTGGCCTTGGGGTCGATGGGCCGCGCCGTCGGCGGGCGACGCCACTACTTCTGACGCCCGGTCTCGGTTCATCCGCCGACTCCAGGAGGCGAGTGATGCGGTGGCTGACACCGCTGGTGCTGGTATGGCTGATCATCGGCGCGATCGCCGCCGCGGCAACGCGGATACATCTCCCACGCCGAACAGAACTGCGCGGGGGTCGGGACCATCGTGGTGACCGTGTTGGCGGGGCCACTGAACTATGCCGGGGTCGATCCCAAGGTGACCAACTGCCATGTGTCCCAACCCAGCCGCTGACAACATCGGTGCCCGGGCACGCGGTCGCGATCGACCGACCTCATTCCCGGCACCGGTGCCAACCACATGGGACCACGCTCAATCTTTGAGGAGACCGACATGACCACCACCCCCGACAGACGAGAAAGCCCCTCTGACCAGCGTCGGAGGGGCTTTCTTCATTGGCCGACCACGCGGAGTTGGGGACTCCGTGGGACCGTAGATGCTGGGAGAGCAGTCTGCCGTAATCCTGCGAGGACTTGATGTCCGGATGTAAGTAGCGCTCGGTGATCCGAGGATCCCGGTGCCCGGCGATCTTCTGGAGCCGATGCAACGGCACCCCCGCGTCGGCGGACCACGTCAGGCCGGTGTGCCTCAGCCGCCGAATAGTCCGGAGACATCTGCCCTCTGCCGCAATGCCACTGTCCCGAGCGAAGGTCCGGCGTTCTGCTACCGACCCGGCGCAGGTTTGATCATCGTGTCGGTTGTTCACGGGCTGGTGGTTGGTTGCCGGGTGAGGAGAATGTGTCGGCCCGAGGTTGACTTTGACGCAGGGGCAACCCCGCATCATGATCGGCATGCCAGCGGAATCCGATGTAATGCAGCACTTCACCGTTTACCACGACGGTGTCACGATCCCGGTATCTCGCGGAGGCCGGGGACGACCGCTGGTCCTGTGTCCCGGACTGCTGTCGACCCAGGACGATCTGCACGAGCTGACCACACTGCTGCGGTGCGACCACGACGTAGTGACCTTCGACCTCCGGGGCCACGGCCTCGCATCGGCCGCCGACCGGTACACCTTCGAAGCATTCCTCGGCGACTTCATCACCGTGATGGCGGAGCTCGGGCGTCTCGGCCTGCCTTCGGCGCCCGTGCTCGTGGGCCACTCGCTGGGCGCGGACCTGATCGTGCACTACGCCGCCGAGCATGGCGACACCGTCGCCGAACTCGTCCTCATCGACGGGGCGAACCCGGTGCCCGAACCATTCATCACCGAGGCAGACCTGCCGGAATTCGCGGCAATGGCGGAAAATCTGCGGCAAGAGGTCCAGCGCGCCAACGGCACCGCACGTCAGATATTGCTCACCGCACAAGAAATCCTCGACCTGAATGTAGAGGTGGATGCGATGCGCTCCGCGATCCTCGACAGTTACCGGAAGATCAATCGTCCGATCAGCATGATCATGTCGGCCTCGATGGCAGGCGACAGCGGCGAAGCGCACGCAACATGGCGCAACGGGAACTGGCGCGCCGGCATCGAACGGCTCGTCCACGAGCGGCCGGACATCTCCACGTCCTGGCTCGACGCCGATCACCGCCTGGTCATCACCCATGCCCTGGACATCGCCCAGATCATCCGGAGCACACAAGCTCCAGCGAGCCAGACCACTTCGTAACCACCCCGGGTCCAGGCACACTGGTCTGATGCTGACCATCGGCGAGCTAGCCTCTCATGCCGGCGTGACAGTGCGCGCAGTACGGCACTATCACGCCAAGGGGCTGCTGCCGGAGCCAGAGCGCGACCACTCCGGTTATCGGAGATACGACGCTGGAGCCGTGGTCGAACTGATCAAGATCCGGACCCTCGCCGAGGCCGGGGTTCCACTGGCACGCGTGCAAGAACTACTCCGGGCCAACGAACAGGAGCTCGCCGCGGCGGTCGCGGATATCGACGAGCGGCTGCGGGCGGAGATCCGTGAGCGACAGCGGCACCGTGAGCGGATCGCCCACCTCGCCGCTGGAGACAACCTGGCACTGCCATCAGAAGTCGTCGAGTTTCTGGACCGACTGCGAGCGCTGGGGGTCGACGAGCGGATTGTCCAGGTCGAACGCGACGGCTGGATCGTACTGGCCGCGCACTCACCCGAACGAGTCCCCGAGTGGATGACGCGTAAGCGAGAGCAGATCGGCGATCGACAACTAGTCGAGTTCTATCTCACCCTGAGCCAGGCACTCGACCGGACCGACGACGACCCGAAGCTGGTCGTGCTGGCCGACCAGATCGCCGCATACATCACGCAGATGGCAGACGAGCGGGGCGAATGGTATGTCGACGACATCGAACTCGAGCCATCGCTGGTCGAGCTGCTGGACACGCGGGCGTTCGACAACGCACCGCCGGCCCGCCGACTCATCGAACTGCTGACGAAGCGAGGCTGGGCCGGCTGGACCAAGCTGCAACGAATTCAGAGCCCCTCGAGTCCTCTATGACGCTCGACAACCACCTCGCGGTGGCATCGGTTGATGCTGTCGAAGTAGCAGCCTCGGCCGAAACGCAAGATCGGTGCACCGCAGGCCGAGTCAGCGCGCTCACCGGTCGGTCGGCGGGTTCTCGAATTGTGCTGGGGCAGATGTCCGGATCCCCCGAATCGAGCGGAACGGGCGTTCAGCCGACCGGGAGTTTCACCACCGCATCGGGGCCCAGGTCGGTGACGTATACGTTGCCCGCGGTGTCGACCGCCACCCCCTGGGGATTCTTCAGGCCCGTGAACGGCAGCGGCGTCGGCGTCGACGCGCCCGCCGCCAACCTCACCACCCATTTGTTACCCCAGTCGACGACGTACAGGTCTCCCGCCCCGTCGACGGCCACACCCTGGGGATCTTTGAGCCCGATGAAGGGCAACGTGGTCGGCGCAGGCGCGCCCGGCGCCAACGTCAACACCCGCTCAGTGCCCAATTCGGTGACATATACGTTGCCCGCAGCGTCTACCGCCACACCCTGGGGATCTCGCAGCCCCGTGAACGGTAGCGTCGTCGGTGCCGACGCGCCCGCCTCCAACCTCAACACCCGATCATTACCCCAGTCGGCGACGTATACGTGTCCCGCCGTGTCGACTGCCACACCCTGAGGATTCTTCAGGCCGGTGAACGGCAGCGGGGCCGGCGTCGACGCGCCCGCCGCCAACCTCAACACCCGATCGTTACTCGTGTCGGTCACGTAGATGTTGCCCGCCGTGTCGACTGCCACACCCTGGGGATTATTCAGGCCGGTGAACGGCAGCGGCGTCGACGTCGACGCGCCCGCCGCCAACCTCAACACCCGATCGTTGCCCATGTCGGTGACATATAGGTTGCCGGCCGCGTCGACCGCCACATCGGTGGGCAGGCCGACGTCGGCGAACGGCAGCGGAGTCTGAGCCGAGCCGTCGGATGTGGGCGAGTTGCCACCGCCGCCCGAGCCCAGTTGGACACCGGCGACGACAGCCGCGACGGCCACCACCGTCACCGCGACCATGGCGGCGACCAGCTTAGCGGTCTTGGGCGACAATCCGATTCGCCGCCGACGGCGCGCAGCCGCGCCCCCGGTGTCGCCGGCCACGACACCGTCCACCGCGGCGCAGGCCGCCGTGGCCAGCTCGCGCACGGTCTGGTAACGATCGTCCGGGTTTTTGGCCATTCCTTTGGCGATGACCGCATCGAACGCGGTCGGTACATCGGGAGTACTGGCGCTGGGACGTGGCGGCGGGCTGTGCAGGTGATGGGCGATCACACCCTGCGGTCCCGATGCGCTCACAAACGGCGGGCGGCCGGTCAGGCACTCATACAGCACGCACGTCAACGCGTATACGTCCACTCGGCCATCGGCCTTGAGCTCGGTGCTGATCTCCTCCGGCGCCATGTAGGCGACGGTTCCGATGGTCTCGCCGAGAGTGGTCAGCGTACGGTCGTCGGCGGCGTGGGCGATTCCGAAGTCGATCAGGGAGGCGAACTCGTCGTCGCTCAGCAGGATGTTGGAGGGTTTGACATCGCGGTGGACAAGCCCGGCGTCGTGGGCCGCCTGTAGCGCGCCGGCCACCTGTGCAGTGATTGCCGCTGCCCGCCGCGGCGACAGGGCCCCTTCCCGGGTGATCACCGTGCGTAGGTCGGTGCCCTCGATCAAGCGCATATTCAAATAGAGCCGACCGTCGATATCGCCGAAGTCGTGGATGGGGATCACGTGCGGCTCGTTCAACTGTGCCACCGCCCGGCACTCCCGACGGAACCGCTCGCGCAGCTGCTCGTCATCGGCGAAGCGCTCGGGCAGCACCTTGAGCGCCACCACCCGGTTGGTCAGCGAATCGTGCGCCCGCCACACCTGGCCCATGCCACCCTGCCCCAGCAGCGACAGAAGCCGATAGCGTCCGAACGCCTCGGCTGAATCCCTCGTGGCATCCCCGCCACCCATCAATGTGTCATCCATTGCGCCGTCCCATGACCACCCGACTGGCAAACGGTGATTACATTCCGACCCCGCCCGAGCGGGTGGCCCCACACCGGTTTATTCAGCCAGGCCAACAGTCGAGAGTCGGCGCTATCGTCGGCGGGCGAATATCCCGGTCAAGTTCCAGTCGGCAAGAACGCGGCCGGACAATGCCCGCCACCGGTGCGAGCGCGGATCGTTTCAGAAATCCGCCGACAACCTGTCGCGAATTCAGTGTACCCCCGACCCATATGACCAGCTTCGTGAATGGCGTCGAGCCCACTCGGAGCACTCCACGACGACGGGCTACTTCGTCGCGGCACCCCGGACCGGACCGTCCGGCGTTTCAGATATGGGCGCGGGATCCTGCTCGTTCGGCGGCGAAAACAGAAATTGGCAAGGCCTAGCCCGGGTCGTCGTCGCCGCGTTTGATCGAAGACGGGTCGAGTTCGGCCAGGCCCTCGTACTTCTTGGTCGACAAGCCCAAGACTCCGGCCGTGATCGGCTGCCGCTCGGCCTCGTAGGTATCGAGCAGACTGTCCGGTGCGCCCGCGGGGAGATGGACATGAGCGGCGGCACCGGCAATGAATACCCGTCCCGTCCGGTACCGGTCCGCCAGGCGAATGTCGGGGCGAAATACCGTTGTCCGGCCGATGTGCGACAGCCGGACGCGCTTGTCGCCGGTGTGCTTGCGGATGCGCGCGTTCTGGTCATGTGTCCAACTTGGCGATGCGCAACAATGCGAGTGTGACCACTGCCGACTCAGACGCCGTCGAGACCCCGGCTCGCCGCTCCCCCGGCCGTCCACGGGTCCCCTTCGAGCGGATCGTGACGACCGCACTGCGCATCATCGACGAGGAAGGCGCCGACGCGCTGTCGATGCGAACGCTCGCGCAACGTCTCGAAACCGGCACCGCCGTGCTCTACCGAGCGGTCGCCAATCGTGCCGAACTCATCGCCCACGTGGTCGACTCGGTCCTCGGCGAGATCGAAATCGACGACACACCCGCCGGCGACTGGCAGCGCGCATGCGTCACCGCCGCGGAGGCCATCTTCGCGGTCCTGCACCGTCATCGCGGGATCGCGCCCCTGCTCATCGAGCAGGTGCCGATCGGACCCAATTCGCTGGTCTTGCGCGAGCGAGTCCTGACTACACTGCTCGCCAACGGGTTTCCCCCGGAGTCCGCGGCACTCGTCTACGCCACCCTTGCCCGCTATGTCGTCGGCTTCGCCGCGCAGCTCCAAGGCCACGACACCGAAGCCAACATAAACCCCGCGACAATCACCACGCTTTATCGTCAGCTCGATCCGGTGCGATTCCCCGCCACGATCGCCGTCTCCGATTGCCTGCCGAGGCAAACTCTGGAAAGCGAATTCCGCTTCGGCCTGCAACTGCTCGTCGCGGGCCTCGTGCCGCTGCATGACGCCGTGGCCGGCGCGGCAGGCTCCGCCTGATTCGTTCCACCACCGGTGATGCACGACACATGCCCGCCCTTGTTATGGCGCTCGGGTCGCCGGCGTCTTGTGTTCGTCCGATACACGACGAGCAGCTAGGAGCCGACCATGAGCGGGCACACCACACACAGGAAAGTCGCGCTGATCACCGGGGCGAACAAAGGGATCGGCCGCGGGGCCGCCGAACAACTCGCGGCACTGGGTACGACCGTCCTGCTCGGAGCCAGGGATCCGCTGCGTGGAGAGCAAGCCGCGGCGGCACTGCGCTCGGCAGGCGGCGACGCGCACGCCATCGTCCTGGATGTCACCGACCCGGTCACCATCGAGGAGGCGGCGAAGCGGATCGAGGAGCGTTTCGGACAACTCGACGCGCTGATCAACAACGCCGGAATCACCGGCTCCGGACAGGTTTCGCCGCAGGATGCGCACGATCAGGTTCCCAGTACCGTCGACCTGCAGATGGTCCGGGCGGTGTTTGAGACCAACGTTTTCGGCGTGATCGCGGTGACCAACGCGATGCTGCCACTGTTGCGGCGGTCGCCGGCGCCGCGCATCGTGAACGTCAGCAGCCACGCCGCTTCACTCACCCTGATCAGCGACCCGAACGGCCCCTTCGCGGGGTTGCTTCCGTCGGCCGCCTACAACCCTTCGAAATCCGCTCTGGCCGCGCTGACCGTCAACTACGCCAACGAATTGCGCAAGGACGGATTCCTCGTGAATGCCGCCTGCCCCGGCTACGTCGGCACCGACAGCAACAATCACACCGGGTTCCTGACGGTCGCACAGGGAGCCGCGGTCCTGGTGCGCCTGGCCACGCTCGGCGCCGACGGGCCGACAGCGGGCATGTTCAGCGAGGACGGCCCAGTGCCCTGGTGAAGACGAATCGACCGGCGCGTGATCGGATACCGGCCTGCTTCGACATCCGGTGCTTCGGTGTGCTTCGCGCGAATGGCGGCTCGTCGGGCGGTGACACGGGCCGCAGCGCATGCGGCCGTGCCGCGCTGATCACAACAGGCGGAGTATTACGCAACGCCGGCACAGCAGTGCGCTGAAACCCACCGCGGCGAACGGATCGAGTGGTGTTCGCGGTGCGGGACCGCGGTTCACCCTCCCCGAAGCCGGCGGCCGTCGACGGCGCCCGATCACCGCTGTCCCATGCGGTCGACGATGCTCGAGGCGATACCCGTGGCGGCTTGGTAGCTGACCTCGTCGCTGATGTCGAGGTCGCCCATCATGGACAGGCTCCAACTGATGGCCAGCAGGGCTTGGCGGGCGTGGAATTCCGCCAGCGGCGAGGAGTCGGGCTGGGTCATCAGGCCGGCGAGGACTCGGAACTGATAGCGCAGGCTGGTCCCGAAGCCGAGGTCACGGAAGGCGGGCTGGTTTTCGGCCCAGAAGCGGATCATGTCCTTGCCGAGCCCGTGTAGCAGTCCGCCGTAGCGAGTGACGATCTGCCGGGCGCGTTCGGGGCCCGGTGGTGCGGATTCGGCCCACTCGACGATGTCGTCGATGCCGCGGCGCAGATCCTCCGAGAGGCTTGCGACGATGTCTTCCTTGGTGCGGAAGTGGTAGTACAGCGCGGCTTTGGTGATGCCGAGGCGTTCGGCGATCTCCCGTAACGACGTCTTCTCATAACCGCGTTCGGAGAACAGTTCCATGGCGACGGAACGAATTCGTTCCCTGGTGTCGCTGCGACGCCTATCCATGGGAGTCCTCGATTTTGCTTGACGACCGGCTAGGTGAAGCATAACGTCTCCTCCTAGCCCAAGTAACTAGCCGGTCGGCAAGTTAAATCGAAGCTGTGGAGAGAACCGATGACCGAACAGGCAGAGAAGGCACCCGTCATGGGCGTGGCCATGACCGCGATCGGGGTCGCGATGATCCGGGCACGCGAATCCGAGCGGCCGGATCGGCTGTACGACGACCCGTTGGCGAAGCAGTTCGTCGCCGCCGCCCGGTCGGATTTCGAACCCGAGCGCTGGGCCCGGCTGGAGACGGTCGCGGAGCAGTTCTATCCCGGGCGCAGCCTCGGTGTGCGGTTGGTCGATGATCGGGTACGTGAGGCGATCGACGCCGGTTGTCGCCAGATCGTCTTGCTCGGCGCCGGCTTGGACACTCGTGCCTTCCGGATGGAGTTGCCGGAGTCCATACACGTCTTCGAGATAGACCTGCCCGAGCTGTTCGCGTTCAAGGAGCCTGTACTGACCCGGGCCGGTTCCACCCCGACATGTCGACGCCAGGTCATCGCCATGGATCTGGCGGAGGATTGGGCAACGCCGCTGAGGAAGCACGGTTTCCGTCCCGATATCCCGACGTATTGGGTGGACGAGGGCGCGCTTGCCTACATGCCGCCGGCGCAGAACCGTCGAGTCGTTCGGACACTTACCGAATTGTCCTGTCGAGGAAGTCGTTTCGGCGTCAGCCGATTCCAGGTCGACGCCACGGCAGGCCCGTATCCCGAGTTGCGCCGCCTCGTCTCCGGCGATGCGGCCCCTCCGCGCGCAGCCGGCGGCCTCGGCGAGGATGTCGAGCAATGGCTTGACGAAATCGGCTGGGATACCGCGTTCCGCAGCTGGAGCGACATGGTCGCACCACTGGGCCGCCCGGTAGCGGGGCTCGACCCGGACGTCGGGAATATAGCCGCGATCCGCCGGTGACCGCCAGGCCGAGATCCCTCGACGATCCACTCCCCGCAAATGGCACGCACGAGTCGGCGCAGGGCGGTCCGGGTATGGCCGAGGTGCTCGCGGACGGTGCGGGTCAGGTGTGCTTGGTCGGCGAAGCCGAGGTGTGCGGCCCAGGTCGGCGACTCACCGAATTCGTCGAACACGGATCGACAGTCATAGCCCGCGCCCTGAAGGCATCGGGAACGCCACGGCCCGGCGGGCTGGAGTCCGCACCAGAGATCTGAAAACGCCTGCAGGCGGTCGAGAGCCGGTGTCCGGCCATGCAGGAGGACGACTCACGTTGTTCCGGTTCGGCCGGACGACTCTCCGTAGCAGGTGGCGATTGCCGCGGCGCGGTCGCGCAGGGAGGTGCGCAACCACTGCGGGGTGAGGGCTTCGGCGCCCGTGGCGAGCTGCCACAGCGCCCATTCGGCGTGTCTGCGATCTTGGAAGCTCACCTCGAGCCGCAGCCGGCCGTCTGCGTCGGCTTCTTCGGCGCGGACGGCGAGTGCGGTGCGCACCAGGTCTTCCCGTCGTGCCGGGTCTACCCGGACCAGCACGGTGACTCGGTCGCCGCCGGTCCGGAACTGCGTGCTGCGTTCCTGCCAGGCGCGGTCCAGATCGACTCGTTCCGGTCGCTGCGCGGGTTCGGGAAGTTCCTCGGCGGCCAGCACCCGCGACAGCCGGTAGGTGCGGTCCGCGCCGGACATCGTGGCCAGCAAGTAGCCCTGGCCGCGTGCGGTGACCAGGCCGATCGGGTCCACCGTTCGCCACTTCGGGGTCTGGGCCACAGCCGCGTAGTGGATGCGCAGCTTGTGTCCGGCGAACACCGCGCGGCGGATCTCGCTCACTATGGTGTCGGGAACCTCTTCGCGGACCAGCCGGCGTGCGAGGAGGTCGGTCTCCGGGTCGACGAGCAATCGCTGGGCCGCGCCTGTCGCGGTGGCCCGATAGCTTTCCGGTAGCGCGTCGACCACCTTGCGCATGGCCGAGGCGAGCGCGGAGCCGAGTCCGAATGCCTGTGCGCCGCGCCGTGATCCGGCGACGAGCAGGGCGAGCGCCTCGTCGTGGTTCAGCCCGATGAGCTCGGTCTGGAAACCGGGCAGCAATGCGAAACCGCCGTGCCGTCCGCGTTCGGCATAGACCGGGACGCCGGCCGCGGAGAGGGCTTCGATGTCGCGCAGCACGGTGCGGGTGGATACCTCCAGCTCGCGGGCGAGCGTGTCAGCGGTCAACCGACCGCGCTGACGCAGCAGCAACACCAGCGAGACCAATCGGTCGGCGCGCATCCGGAAAACTTACCGGAATACACGACAGAGGATGTCGTGATTTATTGGGAGGCTGATCACCATGACAATCGAGAATGTGGCCACCGACCCCAACGATCTGGGCAGGTACTTCATCGAGCGCGCCAATGCGGGCGACGTCGATGGGCTGGTGGCGTTGTATGAGCCGAACGCTGTGCTGGCGTTCCCACCTGGCAACCTCGCGACCGGACATGCGGAGATCCGCAAGGTGTACGAACAATTCGTCGCGGCCGCGCCGGTGCTCTCGCCCGGTAGGCAACATCCAGCGTTGGTGAGCGGCGACCTGGCACTGACAGCGTCCACGCTGACCACCGGCGAGGTGACGGTCGAGATCGCCCGTCGCCAGCCGGACGGGTCGTGGCTGTGGGCCGTGGACCAGCCGGCGCTCGTGCCGTAGCGGTGCGGCGGTGGGCCGGCGTGACCGCGCCCACCGCGGCGTAGCGGCGTCGAGGCGGGTCCCGGTCCGCGTAACCGGCGTTACGGCGGCTCGGTCAGGCCGCGGACGTGGGGCCATGCCTCGGCGAGTGCGAGCAGCCGGCGCAACTCGGCGGTGAGATCCCGCGCGCCCGGACGGATCTGGTGTCGGGGCGTGATCCGGTTCGCGCTCGGGGGGCGCCCGGCAGCTTTGGCGGCAATCGCCTCGGCGACGCGGCGGGCATGGATATGTGGGTCAGCGCCGGTGGCGGCCAGATCGTCGGGGCTGTCGCTGTAGCGCTTGAGATGCAGCAGGCTGTCTCGGATCTCGACCGTCATACGGTGCAGACGGATGGCCGGGTCCGTTCGGCCGTCGCGGTCGCGCGTCTCCAGAACGATTTCGGGTACGGCTGCGGCTAGATCGGCCCACATCGGTTGCAGGCGGCGGCAGTATCGGCCGGTGCGGTCCCATCCGAGGCGGCTGAGCAGGGTGCTGATCAGCGGCACCGTGACCACGGCGGGAGCGCCGACGGCCGAGAGAAGGAAGCCGCTCCATGCCTTCCAGTGCATCTCTGGATCGAATGACGGCCGGCCTGTCACGACATCGCAGGCGGTCTCGATCGGGTAGACGACCGCCACGATCCCCATGCCCACGGCGGTGCACAGGACCACTGCGTACAGGGCGCGTTCCTGCCAGGTGATGTCCCCCGCCGCGCGCATCTCGCGCACGCTCACCCGTCCGACGAGCAGGGCCGTAGCGCCGAGCGGCAGGGAAAACG
Source organism: Nocardia sp. NPDC047654 (assembly GCF_043205035.1). Lineage (NCBI taxonomy): Bacteria > Bacillati > Actinomycetota > Actinomycetes > Mycobacteriales > Nocardiaceae > Nocardia > Nocardia sp. NPDC047654. The sequence goes on along the minus strand of NZ_JBIDDF010000017.1, from coordinate 33,972 downwards.
CGACCCAGACCACGACAGCCGGCCAGCCGAGGGCTTTGTCGATCAACTGATCAGCGCGGCGGGCGGGCGCCCCTGCGATCAGGATGACGACGGTGACGACGATCGAGAGGAGGTAATAACGCCGCTGCCTGCGCCACGTGTGGGCGGGGTCGGCGCCCGCCCACAATTCGGCGATGCCGTAGATATTCGAGACGGCCCACACGGTCGCTCCCAGCGAGAGCTGCCGGGCGAGGTTCACCACGTCACTGTCACCTCCGGGCAGCAGCCAGACCAGTGCCTGTTCGAACCGCGCCTCCCGCAACAGGTGTTCGCAGATACCGGCGGCGAGCGCGCGGTTGACGAGCCGGTCGACGACGCTGTCCCCCAACAGCCACCACCGGCCGGCCAGCACCAACATGAGACCTGTCAGGACAGGCCAGGTGATCCAAACCGGGATCGGGGAGGTCATCTCATCGGTGCCGGTTTCGGAAGAACGTCGAGCGGAACCGGCTCCCCGACCGCTTCGGCAGCATCGCTTCCACCAGCAGCAGGTCGGCGAAAGTTTCGGCGGCGCGCTCGCGCTCACTGCCGTAGTCCTGGCGGCGCAGTACGCCGCGGATGGTTTCCAGCGACAGCGACGGCATCAATTCGCGCAACGGCAGATCGGCCGTACCGGCACCGGGACCGCTCGCGGTCCCGCCGTGGCCGAGCAGCATGTGACCGATCTCGTGCGCGATGATGTGATCGGCGTGCCATTCGGTGTCGGCTCCATACATGATCACGTCGTCGTCTTCCCGGGCGATCCACAGGCCGCTTCCGGTGCCGCATCCGTTCCCCGAAAGTGCGCCGACGTCGATCGGGGACAGCGTGATCGGCCGTTCCCGGTACGCTGCCACCCGCGCGATGTATTCCGTCATGTCCCATGGATCGGGGATCGGTACCAGGCGACCCAGCTCCTCGAATCGCGCGGCGAGATCCTCCATTACGCCTTCCCCTCGCTGATCACGTGCCCCCATGCCGATATTGCGGTGAGCGTAGTCGTCTACGGAGCATTGTCGCGGACGTGGCTTGTCGCGCAAGCTTTCTCGCATCCGTCTTCGGGGATCGGCCGCGACGTCGTCGGCCTTGGTTACCTCGCTGCCTCGAGCCCGGCTCTCGCGCTGGTAGTACCACCAGCGACCCGGCCGGCCGCGCAACCAACTGCTGATCCGATCCGGCGAGACGGCGGACGCCGGGCACGAAACCCGCTGGTGGGCAAACGATCGTGCCACGCCAGCGTCCGCCTTCCGGTGGCCGAATATCGACTATGGTGCGTCGGCCGGTGACGCGGGTCGGCTTCGACACGTGGCGGATCGTCTGCCCCGCAAGCATTCACGTGGCCGGTCCCCGCGCTCTCACGAAGAACGGCCCGAACCTCGAAAGGGTTCGGGCCGTTCGAAGCGCGCGTTCGGCTCTACGCCGCCGAGCGCGGGTCTCAGCGCAGTGCGCCGCGACGGCCGGTCACCAACCCGACCAGGAACAGCAGGACCACCGCGCCGCCGAGGCAGGTGAAGAAGCTGAACCACAGTCCGCCGCCCTCGACATCGACTCCCAGAAGCTTCAGCAGGAACCCACCGAGCAGGCCGCCGACAACGCCCACCACGATGTTGAGCAGAATGCCCTGCTGAGCATCGGTTTTCATAAACTTGCTGGCAATCCAGCCGGCCAGACCGCCGATGATGATCCAACCGAGGATTCCGAGACCGAGCATCTTCTTCTCCGATTCGTCGAGTTGAGCCCGCACACTGATCGAGCGAGCGACTGTCCTCGCCATACCCCGGTCGTGAGCCGTCAATCGCATTGCGTAGCTGAGGGATCCTCACCGATCGACCGGCCGGAGCGCAGGCGCACGTCTGGCACCTGTTCACAACCATCGCCCCGGACGACGTTCGGCGACGGGCATCCTGACGGTTCAGAACGCGTAACGCACCGTCAACCAGGGCGTCCGCTGGGCGATGAGTCCCGTCAGAGTCTCGACACCGGCGGCCTTGACGTCGTTGCGGTAGCGTACGTTCCACATGCCCGACTGGGAGCGCTTGGCCTGTTGAATGGGCGGCCGCCACAGCAGGTCCTCGGACTTCGGGTGCCAGCCGAGGTTGAGCTCGTGCAGTTGCTCGTTGTGGGTGAGCATGATGATCTCCGCAGCGGCCTGGGCCTTGAAGGCGGAGCCCGTGCCGTCCGAGAGCTCCTCCAGCAGCTCCGCCCAGTCCTCCTCCCAGCCGGGGCGGACGACGACGGGAGAAAAGTTGACGTGCACCTCGTAGCCCGCTGCCACGAAGTCATCGATCGCGGCGATGCGCTGACGGATCGGTGTGGTGCGCAGGTCGAGTAACCGGGCGTCGGCCTCTGGCATGAGCGAGAAACGGATCCGGGTCCGCCCGCGGGGGTCGAGGTCGAGCAGGTCGCGATTGACGTACTTGGTGGCGAACGAGGCCTTCGCGGTGGGCCACGCGCCGAACGCGGTGATCAGGTCGGCGACGTTGTCGCTGACCAGGGCGTCGACCGAGCAGTCGCTGTTCTCGCCCAGGTCGTAGACCCACGCGTGCGGGTCGCACTGGTTCGGCACGGTCTTCGGCCCCTGCTTGCGCACGTGCCGTTCGAGGTAGCCGACGATCTTGTCGATGTTCGTGAACACCGTGATCGGGTTCGCATAGCCCTTGCGGCGGGGGACGTAGCAGTAGGCGCACGCCATCGCGCAGCCGTTGGACGTCGAGGGCGCGATCCAATCGGCGGAACGGCCGTTGGCCCGGGCCGTGAGCGACTTCTTGATCCCGAGCACGAGGTCCTCGGTCTTGACCCGGATCCAGCGGTCGACGTTGCCCGCGTTGCCGTGCAGCTGGTCGATCTTCCAGTGGGAGGCGACGGTGATGATCTCGGCGTCGGGGAACCGCGCGCGCACCTGCTGCCCACGGGGGCTCGCCAGCGCCTCCGGTTCGGCCCACAGGCGACGGACGTCCAGCAGGCGGGGGCTCGGGGCGGGCCGGAAGGGGTCCTGATCTGCGGTGGATCGAGTCATAGCCTCTGCCTACTCCAGCCCACCGACATTCCGGTGGGCTCAGGCGACGCGGTGTGGGCAGCGCCACCGCCGACGCGCGGCCGATCGCACCCGGAGCGGCTCATCGGTGGACGCGCGCCGGCCGAACCGGCGGGGCGGGATTTCTCGCCTGCTAGGAATTCGATCTTCGGCGGAGCACAATATTCGCAGGGGATAGATGTTCCAGCGTGATCCGCCGCATTCGACGGATCACTTCGCCCGGCGATGGAGGGGCGAAACTGACGACATGCACCGAGACGGCGAGCGCCCGAAGGGGCTCAGTGTTTCCGCGCTGGCGGCGGTAGCGAACCCGTCGTACTCGCGAATCGACACGTGGAATCTGCTCGACGACGCGTGCCGCAGGCTCGCCGATGTCAACGGCGCCGGCCTGGATACCACCCGCGAAGCCGCGCGGGTGCGGCGCCTCCTCGACCGTCTCGGCGCCTATGAGCGGTACTGGCTGTACCCGGGCGCGGCCAGGCTGGCGGCGTTTCGCGGGTATGTCGCCGATCTCGCCACGGTGCGGCTCACCGAGGAAGTGTCGCTGGCCGTACGCCTGCTCTCCGAGTACGGCGACCGCGCGGCCATGTTCGACGACGCCGCGCCGTTGGCCGATCAGGAACTCGTGGCGCGGGCCAAACAGCAGAAGTTCTACACCGTTCTGCTCGGCGACGACTCCCCGCCCAAGGCGCCCGAGGGCTTGGCGCAGAGCCTGCGGGCGCTTCGCGACCCGTCGGACGACGTGCAGTTCGAGTTGCTCGTCGTGGCGAGCGTCGAGGACGCCATCACCGCCGTCGCGTTGAACGGCGAGATCCAGGCGGCGATCATCCGGCATGACCTACCGCTTCGTTCCCGCGACCGGGTGCCGTTGATGACCACGTTGCTCGGCGTCAACGACGACGTGGTCGTGACCGACCGCACCCGCGACTGGGTCGAGTGTGGCGAGTGGATCAGGAAGCTGCGGCCGCATATCGACCTGTATCTGCTCACCGACGAGTCGATCGCCGCCGAGACCGAGGAAGAGCCGGACGTCTACGATCGCACGTTCTATCGGCTCAACGACGCCACCGACCTCTACAGCACGGTGCTCGCCGGTGTCCGGAGCCGGTTCGCCACCCCCTTCTTCGACGCACTGCGCGCCTATGCGGCCGCGCCGGTAGGCCAATTCCACGCCCTTCCCGTCGCGCGTGGCGCGAGCATCTTCAACTCCAAGTCGCTCCAGGACATGGGCGAGTTCTACGGCCGCAACATCTTCATGGCCGAGACCTCGTCCACCTCCGGCGGGCTGGACTCACTGCTGGACCCGCACGGCACGATCAGGGCGGCGATGGACAAGGCCGCCAAGACGTGGTGCGCCGATCAGACCTACTTCGTGACCAACGGGACGTCCACCGCGAACAAGATCGTCGTGCAGGCCCTGACCCGGCCGGGTGACATCGTTCTGATCGACCGCAACTGCCATAAGTCGCACCACTACGGCCTGGTACTCGCCGGGGCGTACCCGATGTACCTGGACGCCTACCCTCTCGCGCCGTTCGCGATCTACGGAGCGGTGTCGCTGCGGACCATCAAGAAGGCGCTGCTCGACCTCGAGGCGGCCGGTCAACTGGACCGCGTGCGCATGCTGCTGCTGACCAACTGCACCTTCGACGGCATCGTCTACAACCCCCGGCGCGTGATGGAGGAGGTCCTGGCGATCAAGCCGGACATCTGTTTCCTGTGGGACGAGGCGTGGTACGCCTTCGCCACTGCGGTGCCGTGGGCACGGCAGCGGACCGCGATGGTCGCCGCCGAGCAACTGGAATCGGCGTTGTCGTCGTCCGGATACGCCGAGCAGTACCGCGCATGGCGTGCGTCGATGCGGGGCGTCGACCGGGCCGAGTGGAGCGACCACCGGCTGCTTCCCGATCCCGAGCGCGCTCGGGTACGCGTGTACGCGACGCATTCCACCCACAAGTCGCTGTCGGCGCTTCGGCAGGCGTCGATGATCCACATCCGCGACCAGGATTTCAAAGCCCTCGTCCGCGAGGCGTTCGCCGAGGCGTTTCTGACCCACACTTCGACCTCGCCGAACCAGCAACTGCTCGCGTCGCTGGACTTGGCGCGTCGGCAGGTCGACATCGAGGGTTTCCAGCTGGTCCGGCACGCCTACGACATGGCGCTGGTGTTCCGCCACCGCGTCCGCAAAGACCGGCTGATCGGCAAGTGGTTCCGCATCCTCGACGAGGCCGACCTGGTGCCCGGCGAGTTCCGGCCCTCCGCCGTCAGCTCGTACCGGCAGGTCAGACAGGGTGGCTTGGCGGAGTGGAATGAGGCGTGGCGGTCCGATCAGTTCGTGCTCGACCCGACTCGGGTCACCCTGTTCATCGGCGAGACCGGCATGAACGGTTACGACTTCCGCGAGAAGATCCTGATGGACCGGTTCGGCATCCAGATCAACAAGACCTCGATCAACAGTGTGCTGTTGATCTTCACGATCGGCGTCACCTGGTCGAGCGTGCACTACCTGCTCGACGTGCTGCGCCGGGTGGCTACCGACTTCGAGAGCGGCCGCAACGCGGCCGGTAAGGCCGATCGCGCCCTGCAACAGCGCCGGGTCGACGAGATCACCAAGGATCTGCCTGCGCTGCCCGACTTCAGCGCGTTCGACAGCGCGTTCCGTCCCGACGGCGCCAGCTCGTTCGGGGACATGCGATCGGCCTTCTACGCCGGGTACGCGGAGTCCGACCGCGAGCACGTTCTGCTCGGCGACGCGGGGCGACAGCTCGCCAAGGGAAGGCCGCTGGTGTCCGCCACCTTCGTCGTCCCCTACCCGCCGGGCTTCCCGGTGCTGGTCCCGGGGCAGCTGATCTCGACGGAGATCCTCTATTTCCTGGCCGAACTCGATGTCAAGGAGATTCACGGATACAACCCCGACCTCGGATTGTCGGTCTTCACCGAGGCCGCGCTCACGCGCCTGGCCGCGGCTCGGCACGCGAGCGCGGCGACGACCGACGGTGTGCCGAGGGCAGCTCCGGTGCCTGCGATCCACCATCCGGGGATCGGGTGAGTCGGTCGGCGCGACCCACGATCGCCGTACCCGGTGAATCACGGTCTGACAGCGAGAGCGAGCCCGGTGTGGTCGCTCAGGGCATGATCCCGGTGAGCGAGAAGAATTCCTGGCGAGAGCGGGCGTCTTCCCGCAGTGTGCCGAGCAAGGTCGAGGTGACCGTGGTGGTACCGGCTGCTTGGACGCCGCGCAGGGTCATGCAGGTGTGTTCGGCTTCGATGACGACGCCGACGCCGATCGGTTGCAGATTCTCGGCGAGCCAGTCGGCGATCTGCTTGGTGAGTCGTTCCTGCACTTGGGGCCGGTGGGAGAAATGCTCGACGATACGGGCGAGTTTGGACAACCCGAGGATGCGTTCGCCCGGCAGGTAGCCGACGTGGGCGACGCCGACGAACGGCAGCAGGTGGTGTTCGCACACCGATCGCAGCGGGATGCGGCGAGCCAGCACGAGCTCGTCGTAGCCCTCGTCGTTGGGGAAAGTGGTCAGGTCGAACGGACGGGGCGTGAACAGTTCGGCGTACGCATGGGCCATCCGCCGGGGAGTCGCGTGCAGGTGTTCGTCGTCGAGGCCGACCCCGAGCGCGGTCAGGAATCGCCGGGCGGCGTCCTCGGCGGCGGCCAGGTCCACCTGCGTAGCGGGTTCGTGGACGACGCGGAGCGCGGGCTGTAGCACGGCTAGCTCCCGCCCACGCCGAGTGCCGTCAACAGCACCAGAACCACGGTGGCGACGGCGAAGACGCCGTGGCCACCGACGACGGCGACGGGAAAATGCCGCTCGGCCGGTTCGGGCGCCTCAGCGGCCGCGCGCGCTCGGTAAACGGGCAGCCATCGCAGCAGCATGGCGAATCCGAGCAGTGCCACCGGAATCAGCAGCACGAACGCCACCCAGGCGAGGGCGTCGTCATCGAGGGCGAGGTAGGCGATCCACACGATCAGGCCGGCCACGGCGAGCAAGAAGTGCCCGAACACGACCGGCGCGGGAAGGTGGCTGCTGTTCGGTTGCCGAGCGCCGCCTCTCGCGATCCAGGTGCCGAGCAGCACGAAGCCGCCCACGGCGGTGAGCAGCCAGAGAATCAATGCCGCGATGGCCATGGTGTCTCCTGACGGAAAGGGTTGGGATAGGGGTTCACCTGTGGTAGCCGGTGGCTTGGGTGGTTTCGTCGGCTACCCGGACGCCGTAGTGGTAGGCGAGCTTGCCGCCGAGGTAACCCGACACGGCCAGTGCCATGAGACTCACGATCGACAGCAGCAGCGGGCCCGCCGGGACAGCGCCGTCCGGACCGCTGCCGGTATGGCGCCACCAGAAGTTGATCGCGTACGCCACGGTGACGACCAGGTTGAGACTCATGTGCACCAGCCCGGTGCGGAACGTCGTGGTGCCGGTGGGGATGGCGAACAGATCCAGCAACCCGATCGCCGCCGCGGCCAGCGCACCCAGCACGCCGAGCGCGATCAGCCATACCGCGCCGCGGGCGAGGAAGGCCGGGTCCTCGACCATGTGCGAGGCGATGTCGAACACCGAACTCGCCACCCAGGCTCCGATGGGCACGGTCACCAGGATCGGATGGAACGGATGACCGTAGGGCCCGGCGAGCATCGCGCTCACCGGACGTTTGGCCTGCCGCATGTCGCTGCTCATAGCAACCTCCACCCTGGCTTTATTTACACCAAAGATTATTGGCGTTATTTGGGCTGTGGGTCAAGTCACCCACCTCACGAGGGTGTCTGCGAAGTTCCGGCGAACACAATGGGCGCTATCATGGCCGGGTGACCAGTGAATCGGCGATCGGCGCCGTCGCCGCGCTCGACGACGAGTTGCGGCGGGGCATGTACTGGTTCATCCGCCGCGCGGGTCGTCCGGTCACTCGTGACGAGGCCGCCGAGCAGGTCGGCATCTCGCGCAAACTCGCGGCCTTCCATCTGGACAAGCTCGTCGCCGCCGGACTGCTGCGGGCGAGTTACCAGCAGCTCGACGGCCTCCGGAAAGTCGGGCGCGCACCGAAGGTGTACGAGCCCTCCGGCACCGAGGTGCGGGTGAGCATCCCCGAACGCCGCCACGAAGTCCTGGCCGAGATACTGATGGGCGCGGTGCTCACTCATGACTCCGGTGAGACCGCGCGCGACGCCGCGCGCCGCGTGGCGACCGACCGTGGCACGGCTCTCGGCCGGGCCACCCGAGAGCAGGTACGGCCCGGACGGCTCGGCGCCGAACGCGCGCTCACGGTCCTTCGATCGCTGCTCGCCGAACAGGGCTTCGAACCCACCCGTGCGGCACCGGATTGCCTGCGCTTGCGCAACTGCCCGTTCCATCCGCTCGCCGCCGCCGAACCCGAGCTGGTGTGCGGGCTCAACCACGCCTATCTGACAGGCGTGCTCGCCGGACTCGAGGCCGACACGATCGACGCGGTGCTCGCGCCCAAGGCCGGGGAATGCTGCGTAGAACTCCGCTCAGCCACCTGACCAGCGATACTCCGCGTCAGGCGCCGACAGGCAGGGGCGGCGTTCGAAGCGCTACCGTCCCAGGCGGTTCAGCGCCTGCATGGCCTCGTACTCGACCCGCGAAAGATCCCGGAGAACGGAGCCCGCCTGTACGAGGCGCCGCTCATCGCCCGATTCACCGGCTTGTGCGATCAGTGCCGCGACTTCCGTCCAGAGGGTGGCTGCCTCGGCGTACAGCCCGTGGCCGGTGCGCAGGTGGCGGCTGTCGAGGGTCTGGATGCATTCGGCGAGGAAGTCGCGGTAGAAGTTACGGAACAGCGCGCCGCCGGTGCCGGCCTTCTCCATCAAGCGGGCGGCCTGGGCGAGGTCCCGCTGCGGGTCGTCGGTGCGCCGGAGCCACGTGGGCACCAGCTTGCCCGCCTTCTCGATGCCTCGGTGACCGAGGTTGGCGATCGGCGGGTTGAGGAAAGCCTCGGCGCAGGCGGTGATGGCGGGAACGATACGGCTGCGCGGGGAGGGCGGGTTCCGCCCAGCGGTGAGGGTGAAGGACCGGTGCCTGGCGGTCATCGGGCCGCGCGCGGCCCTGGCCCGGGCGAGGCCGGTCAGGCTGGTGGATACCGCTCCGCCTTGCTGGTCGGTGTCCACCAGGTAGGCGTCATGGTCGTCGTAGCCGTACACAGCGACGACGTGACCACCGAAGTGCACCTTCGAGCTGAAGTAGTCCAGGTAGTAGCTGTCGAGTTGCAGTCCTACGGGGAGGCCGGCATCAATGGGGGCCACCACGTTCTCCCAAGCGCGGCGGGCGGACGTGGTCTCCTCGACCGAGAGTTCCAGTCCTAGCGCGGCGGCCAGGTTCCTGGTGAGGTCGAAAGGCTTGACCCGTCCCCCGAGGAAGGGGAAGCCCATGTTCTTGCTGTCCCAGTAGACGAAGGACAGACCGGAGCCGAGGCCGAACAGCATGGGCTCGGACAGATCGATTCCCTGATGCCGTAGCAGCACTCCCAGGGCCGTCGTCTCGCAGTGCTGCGTACCGCGCGCGTCGACGTTCATCACCGTGGCCATGCCATGCCATGCCTTCCCGAGCGCAGATCATCAGGTCATCTCGCGGCTCCTCCCTACCCGACGGGACGTGCCGCGCGGACGGGCGCGGCCGCGCGTGTGGCGGGCGACGAAGGGAGCGTTGCCGACATGGTGGACTCTCCCGTGGCGGGAGAGTCAACCCCGTACCCGGTGCGAAGCGCTGTGGGCACAACGAGAACGCCGCCGTGCTGCTCGCCGCTTCGGGGCGAGAGGCCGAGGCCCGCGGCGCCTGGACACGGCGATAGGGCTCTACGGTCGCCTGGGTACGTCGTAGGACAGCGCCCGTGCGGCGCGAGCTGCCGCGGTCACGCCCATCGCCGTGATCTCGATGATCCGGGTGGCGGCGGAATGAGCTTCGCCCAGAAATCGTGCCGCACCGCGTCCCACAACCTGGTCAGCTCCGGAAGCAGTTCTCGTGCTTGCACGAGATCCGGATAGGAGTCGGGGCCGAAGGAGACGATCGGCGCGGGATCGGACGCGCTGTGCACCGCGACGATGGAGATCAGATGATCCTGCAATACCCGCCAGGTGACGCCGAGGCCGTCGGCTTCGGTCCGGACCTCATCCATCGGTGGCCCCCCATCGCACGCGCGGTCGGCGATCACCGTCGATCGACCGGACGCCGACCGGCGCCGCGCGGTCGGCTGATCGTTTGCCACGCTCCCGTCGTTCCCCGCCCGTGATACCACTCGCCTGACCGCCGAGGGCGTTCACGCCGCTGTCAACCGCTGTCAAAACCGACCTCCTGCTCGTCCCGATCTGACGAGCATCACAGACCCGGCACCGCGCGGTCATGGGTGAAAATACCCACTTCTACACCCATCTCCGCAGTTCGCTGCACCCGAAGCGGCATGAGCCGTGCCCGCCGGAGCCGGGATTCAGCGCGGGCGTGCCGTCCATGCCGCGACCTGCGTACGAGACGAGAAGCCGAGTTTGCCGAGGATATTCTCGACGTGCCGGTCGACGGTGCGAGGCGATACGACGAGCCGCTCGGCGATCTGCCGGTTGCTGAAACCTTGCGCGACCAGCTCGGCCACCTGCCGCTCGCGTGCCGTCAGCACACCGGCTCGCAGCTGCGCGGGTTGCGGGCCGCTCGCGCTCCGGTCGAGCGCGTAGGTGATCGCCTGGTCGTGATCGAGCCCTTCGCCACGCACCCGTTCCGCACGCACCACCGTCTCCGGCAGCGCGTCCATCACCCTGCGCTCACACGCGGTGTGCTGTTCGGGCATGTACGGCCCGAACGCGGCGATCGACGTCCCGATTCGCCGCCACATCGCATGGATCGCGCCCAGCAGCCGGGCCGCATGGCGGTGCTCACCGCGCGCGGCCGCCGTCCAGGCCAGCAGCTCGATCATCAGCGCGGTCCCCACATGGTCGTTGAACTCGCGCTGAATCTCCAGGGCCGCGTGAGCGGAGGCCATCGCCTGGTCGTAGTCGCCGCGAACGAGTTGGTCGTAGCCGAGTGCCCACACCGCGTACGACTTGGTCCACTGCTCGCCGCGCCGGTCGGCCAGCTCGATCGCGCGCCGAGCCGTCGCGCCCGCCCTCGGATCGCGTCCATGGCCGTAGGCGACCGCAAGCTGGAACAGCGTCAGCCGGACCAGCTCGTCATCCTCGGAGAAGCTCGCGACCACTCGCTCGAAGCCGGTCACGGCAGCGGCGAGGTCGCCGCGGAAGCCCGCGGCGGAAGCGCGCAGGCTACTCGCCCAGCCGAGCGCGCGGCGATCTCCGGCTTCCGTGGCGCGGGCCACGCACTCGTCGAGCGCCGCGTCGGCGGCGTCGAGGTCACCTTGCAGAACCCGCACCCACCCCGCTACCCAGAGCGCGTGGATCCGCTCGGGGTCGGCGTCGACGGCAACCCGCAGCGCGCGGTCCACCCAGCGCCGTCCCGAGCCGAGGAACCCATCGGCGCACCAGTGATAGCGCAGCGCCGTCACCAGAGCCAGCGCCTCGCGCGAACTCGCCGGAGTGCTGGTCGCCCACTCCAGCGCGGCCCGGACGTTCGCGCGGTCGGCGCGCAACACCGCCAGGCCGGTCTCCTGGCCGGGCCCGTTCCACTGCCCGGCGATCCGCTCCGCGAGCGTGCGGTAGTAGTCGCGGTGCCGGTCGCGCAGCGCGGTGGCCTCGTCGCGCTCGGTCAGCCGCTGCCATCCGTACTCGCGGATCGTTTCCAGCAGTCGATACCGCGTCTGGTCGTCCGCCGCGACGAGGACGACGACCGATTGCGCGACGAGGTGATCGATCAGGTCGAGCACCTGCTCGCGGGGCAGGTCAGGGCCTGCGCAGACGCCCTCGGCGGCGTGCAGGGTGAAAACTCCGGCGAAGACCGACAGTCGCGTCCACAGCAACTGTTCCGCCGGTGTGCACAGCTCGTAGCTCCAGTCGATCAAAGCGCGCAGCGTCCGCTGTCGTGGCAGCGCGGCGCGGGCGCCTCCCGTCAGCAGCGCGAACCGATCCTCGAGCCGGTCCAGAATCGTCTGTAAGGACAGTGATCGCAGCCGGGAGGCGGCCAGTTCGATCGCGAGCGGAATCCCGTCCAGCCGCTCACAGGCCCGCACCACCGCGTCCGCATTGCGCTCGGTGACCGTGAAGTCGGGACGCACCGCCCTGGCACGCTCCACCAACAGCGTGGGCGCGTCGAAACCGGCCACCGCCACGGGTGTCACGGACTCGTCCGAAGCAGGCATCGACAGCGGACGGACCGGGTAGACATGCTCGCCCGGCTCGCCCAGCAGCGCACGGCTGGTGGTGAGGATCCGCAGCCCGGCGCAGGCGCGCAGCAACTGGTGGCACAGCACGCGGCACGCGTCCAGCAGGTGCTCACAGTTGTCCAGCACGATCAGCACCCGCCGGTCGGCGAGGCGCTCCACGATCTGCTCCTCCGCGGTCCGGTGCGACAGATCCGGGATCCCGAGACTGGCCCCTACCGCCCGCGCCACCAGTTGCGGATCATCGACGGCGGCCAGGTCCACCAGCCACGACCCATCCGGAAACGAGCGGCCGGACGCAGCGGCGACCTCGGTGGCCAAGCGGGTCTTCCCCACCCCGCCCACTCCGGTCAGGGTGACCAGGCGCGCGGTCGCCAGCAGTGCCCGGACCTCGCGGATCTCCCGCTGCCGGCCCACGAAACTCGTGACCGACGACGGCAGATTACCGACTCCGCGTGTGGGCCTGCGTTGCCCCATGATATGTGGATTTTAGCCGCTCGGAGGCGGGCCCCGGTGTCGATCACCAGCAGTTTCGAGCTCGACCCCCCCGCCCGCTGGCGGCACCGTCGAGCGGGCCGCGCACCGCCATGCCCCGGGTCGGGGCGGCGACGGCCTCCACGGCTCAGATGGGCCGGAAACCGGCGCCTACGTCATTACGGGAATCGATGTCGGTGAGAATGGCGTTGATGTCGGTTCCCACCTCCGGCCCGAGACACCCCATGCCCAAGTAGGCGTTGACCATCCCGACCAAAGTCGAACCGATCACCACCGGCGCGCCGGAGTCGCCTTTGAGCACACACATCTGAGTCCAGGTGTCACTGCTGTCGCCCGTCATGTCACCCCAGGCGACACCGCAGGTCTGGCCGGTGGTCCGGCCCTTTTTACAGACGACGTCGGGAAACCGCGCGGGAGCGCCGAGCCCGTCGATGAGGAACCCTCCGACCTCCCGAGCGGGAACCACCCGTGCGGCATCGAATTCGATGACCGCGTAATCCAGTTCGTGATCGGCGTAGACGAATCGACCCAGCACCCCGTAGCTGGGATAGGTCACGGACGTGACGCGCGCCCCGGGTTCGCCGCAATGTCCCGCCGTCAGACCGACCAACCGGCCGGCCGCGTCGTGCCCGATGGTGGTGAGCGTGCATTCGGCTTCGTCATCGATCGCGATGCCCGATCCACCCCCGATCGGCGGCAGCGGCAACTGTGGAACACCGGCCGCCGCGCCGGCGCCCACCGAGACCGGGCCGCACGCCAGCGCCGCCGCGGCGACGACTTTCAGCAGTGAACGAGTCATTGTTCCTCCAACCGAGCCGAGCGGAATCCCCACGACCCGGCCCGATCCGCACCCGCAGCCGGCGAACCCGGCATACGCATCGCCTCCCACCACCGAAGTCCAGGACCCACGCAAACTTACGCGCGTTCCCAGTCCGAGCTACCCACGTGAACGAGATGGAAACGGGGCCTGGCGTTCTTCGCCTCCGGCACGCCGGATCGGCTGTGTCGCAGAGTCTTTCCCGGAAGGTCGTCGAGCGCCGGTATCGACCGCTGCCAGCGGCCTCTCCACGCCCCTGGAACTCGCAACACCGAGCGACTGATTGCAATATGAGATCAGTGCGGCTAGATTCTCCTGATTGCAGATTGCAACCAGATGGGAGCGCCAATGGCACAGTTGGTCCGCGTTCACAACTTCAACGTGTCCAGCGATGGCTACGGATCAGGGGAAGGGCAAAGCCTGGATCGCCCGTTCGGCCACGCCGATCCGGGGCCGCTCTGGTCATGGGCGGGCGCCACCGCGCACTGGCCCAACCGCACCGATCCGGGCGGCAGCTACGGTCTCGACGACTACTTCACCCGCGATTACCACAACAACATCGGCGCCGAGATCATGGGGCGCAACAAATTCGGCCCGCAGCGCGGACCATGAGAGAACTACGACTGGCAAGGATGGTGGGGGGACGAACCACCGTTCCATACGCCGGTGTTCGTCCTCACCCATTATCCGCGACCGTCGATCACGCTGGGAGACACCACGTTCCATTTCCTCGACGCGACTCCGAAGGACGCGCTGGCCCAGGCGTTCGATGCCGCCGAGGGAAAGGACGTGCGCATCGGCGGAGGTGTCGCCGTCGTCCGGGAATTCCTCGACGCCGATCTCATCGACACGATGCATATCGCTGTCGCGCCGGTAGAACTCGGTCGCGGCGAAAGGCTGTGGGCGAGCCCCGACGAACTCGTCGACCGGTTTCACCTGGAGCGGATCCCGAGCCCGAGCGGAGTGGTGCACCACGTCTTCTGGCGACGCTGACCGCTGCCGACAGGTGCCGCGCCTCAGGCGCTGCGGGGCATCGGCCGAGCTACCGGGTCGACGATCAGTCCCGCCTCCCACGCACGCTCGATGACTCGCGCGACGTCGATGCGCCGCACCGCGCGGATTTCCGGGCTCGCCAGGAGATCCTCGATATAGGCGACGACATGCTCGGCGAGCAGGGAACGCACATCCCCGAGCCGACCGAGGAGACGGGCGGGGGCATCCACTGCGCGGACCCTGATGTCCACCTGCTCCTCGCTCACCTCCTCGGTACGGACGAACACCGCGCACGGGTCCTCCAGCACCAGCTCCACTCGCATGCGTACCCGCACCGCCGCGGCGAACCACCCGATGACTCCGGCGAAGTCCGTCCGCAGCCGAAGCGTGATCGGCACCTCCACGGCGACGTCCCAACCCTCGTCGTCACACACTTCGGCCCGGACCTTCCCGGGCCGACCCGTCGCGGCGACACCGACCAGCCCGCCGGGACCGGCATGAACCGGGCCCACCTCGATACGCTCACCGACGATCTCCGCGATGACCTCCGCGACCCGGTCCGGACGAGCAACCGACTGCAACATCTGTCGCGCGAACCGCGCACGCGCCCACTCCGTCGCAGACCATTCTCGGTCCTCACGGCTATTGATCTCAGGCATGAGCCACCTCCGTTCACCCAGCCCGCGTATACCCCGCAAACGGGAACAAACACCCGGCTCGGCGTCGCGCCCTACGCCGGTTGGGGACGGTCCGATCTTTGGTGGATGCGACCTCGGTCCGACTGGCCGGACCTGAGGCAGGCGAGCGCGCACGCGGTGGATGTCCTCGGCCCGGAGGTGCCGCTCGAGATCGAGCATGGCGCGCTGCGGTTCCCGATCTCACCGACTCCGATCTTCATCGACCCCTCCGGTTAGCCTGGATGGGTGGGAGTGGTCGGGTTCGAGCGGGATCGCGGTGCGGGTTGGGATTTCGGGCGTGCGACCGCGGGCGAGCACGCGGGTGGGGCGGCGATGATCGGGTTCCGTGATCGCGGGGGCGGCGAGCTGGACCTGCGGGTCACCGGGATACCGGCGGTCACGGTGCTGTTCGAGTTCGGCGGCAGCGAACTGGTCGTCGAGAGCAATGGCGGCAGACGGGCATTCGCCGGGTTCGTTTCGGGATATCCGCCCGGAACGATGCGTATCCGCGGTGAGCGGGTCGAGTGTGTCGAGGTGCGGTTGACACCAGCGCGGGCCTATTCGTTGCTGGATATCGCACCGGCGGAGCTGGGCCGCGCGGCGGTCGTCGGCGTGGAAGACCTCTTCGGACGTCGGGCGCAGTGGCTGCGCGAGCAACTCGCGGATGCGGCGACATGGGAACAGCGATTCGCGCTGACGCGATCTTTTCTGCTGCGATGTGCCGACCCGGCACGGACACCGGACCCGGAAGTAGTCGCCGGCTGGAATCGCATCCTCGCCGACCGCGGACAGGTCACGGTCGGCGAACTCGCCGCATCGTGCGGATGGAGCCGCAAGCGGCTGTGGGCGCGGTTCGAGTCCCAGATCGGGCTGACGCCCAAGCGTGCCGCCATGCTGGTCCGATTCCGTCACGCCGTGGAAGGGCTGGTGGCCGGCCGCCCCGCCGCCGAGGTCGCCGCGACCTGCGGCTACACCGACCAGTCCCATCTATCGCGGGACGTGTCGAGCTTCGCGCAGGTCACCCCCGGGGCGCTGGCCGCGGAACCGCTCACCGCCATCTCCGCGCACCGCTACCGGGCGTGGGGAACATTTTTCCGGTAAGTGTTCTCGACGTCCTTCCGAAATGCGCGCACAGCCTCGCTCGGGCTCAGGCCACGGCCTCCCACGCGAACCCGTCGGGGTCGGCGAAGGGCCCGACATCGCTGCCGATGGCGAGCCGGTGCGAGCCGGCGCCCTCCGGCGAGACGCCGGCATCCTTGGCGGCGGCACGACGCCCGTAGAGCGCCAGCTTGACCGACGACGACGAGGCATCGAACTCGACGTATTTGCTGCCGAAACTCTTCGCCACGGTCAGGCCGCGATCGACGTAGAACTGCTTGGTCGCCTTGACGTTGTCCACCCCGAGCAGAATCACGAAATCGTCGATCTCCCGGGTGGCCGGGCCGGTGTCCTTCTTCGCCGACGTCGCGATTTTCCAGATCGCCCCGTCCGGAGCCTGGACGACGCCGCCGTACCCCCAGAAGCTCTTCTTGGCCGGCTTCAGCGTCGTCGCTCCCGCGTCGAGCGCGGTGCCGACGAGGCTGTCGACGGTGCTCGGCTGCGACACCACGAGCGAGAGGATGAAGCCGCGGAACCCGTTCGTCGGCGCCTCCGAGGCGCGCACGCGCACCTTGTCGCCGAGCTCGAACGCGGCGGCGTAGAAGCTCGCGCCGGCCGCGGGATCGGGCATCTCGAGAATGACGGAGTCGATAGTGGGCTGCTCGGTGGTGGTATCCATGGCGATAACGCTAATTACCGCTCGGCGACCGGCGCTTCTCGATTCCTGATCGTTGTGGGCAGCGGACAACCTGGTGGCCGCTCGACGCCGCCGTCGAATTACCACGGAGCCGGCCCGCAAGCCGCTACGGTCCCATTGGGATGCGGGTGTCCACCCCCTGAGGGCGCCCCACCCACCCGGGGGGTGGGCGCCCTCCACCCCCCGGGGCCCCGCAAGGGGCTCATGTGGGCTCGGCCTGCACCGATCAGGTCAGGCCGGCACTCCCGGACAGTCCCACGCCTCGATCGGGTCGCGGGAATACCAATGCCCGGTCCATTCCCTGCCCGATTCGAGGGCGTCGTAGAAATCCTCGTCATCGGGCAACTCCGGGCCGTGGGCGTAGACCACACCGGGACGGTCACCGTGGAAGCGGCGGGCGCGTTCGACCGCGCGAGCCGAGCGCTCGGCGAGATAGGCGCGCTGGGTGATCAGCCACTCCTCGCTCGTGCGAACTCCCGGACCGCCGTAGTCCAGCGGGTAATGCATCTGGTACTCCAGCCGCGCCAACTGCTCGCCCGCGTGCTCGTACAGCCACACGATCCATCCCGGTACCTGCGGCTGCGCTGCCAGCGCACGAACAGCGAATCCTTCGCGCGCGGTCGGGCTTTCCGGATCACGCCACGCCGCGGCGACGTCACGGGCGACCGCCGCGAAGTCCATGCTGCTCCGCCCCCGATCTTTCCGATGCCTACCACCCATAGCCGATAACTCTAAATCCCTTCACCGGCCACCGACCAGGGTTCGCTCCAAGTTGGCCCGCGACCGGCCGTCCGTGCCGCTTCCGCCGGACAGTTCGCCGGCATCCACGGTGGGTGCCAGGACATTTCCCGGCGAAACGCCCGCCGCCGAATCGATCTCACGAGCGACTATGAGCGCCGGACTCGCCGACGGGCCACGCCGATCAGCCGAAGGGACCGACCATGGTCGTGCCTGCTCGAACCCGGGCCGCGCGGCCCCGCGCGTATGCGATGACGTCCTCCGCGTAGGCTGCCTCGTCTCCTTCCGCGAAGCACGCCCGGAATCGGATGAGCGCTTCTTCCAGTCGCGGTCCGGGGTCGCCGTCGGCGAGCAGGACGACGATCGCCTCCCACGTTCGGATTCGCGGGTCCGGCAAGGCCAGAAGTTCCTCCAGGTAGCGACCGGGTTCCAGCAGCCGCAGCGCACGGCGCGCGTAGGCGTGTACGCGCCGGGGCAGTGCGGCGCGGACGGCGTCGACGTCCGCTTGCCGCGCCTGGCCCGGGTGTGCCGGGTCGACTCGCAGCGACCACAATTCGGTCAGGTCGTCCGCCATACCGTGCTCGTCGATCAGGCCGGGGCCGCTCGCCTGCTCGAGCGGCGCGGAGGGGAGGCTCCGCTGCGCGTTGCGCCAGTTACAGAACTCCCACCAAGCGGTGGGTGTGGCACTCAGAGTCAAGCCGAACCTCAACTCCTGGCGGCCATCGGTCCAGGTACGCAGTGTCCGGCTGCGGCCGACCGAGGCCACGCCGCCCGCCGCCACCCGCACCCACTTGGCCTCCGATCCCTCGAAGCCGTACGGCTGCACGAGCTTTCGCGCGTCGCGTGTCAGTCGGCGCAGCGCCGCGTCCGGTTCGACCATGTCGGCAGATTAACCGGACGCACCGACACACCGAATCAGGGAGCCGAGCGCTCCACACTTCGTGGATCCCGCCACCGCAATGCGCGCTCGCGATGATCCGGCGCGGTTCATGTCACACTGGCGTAGATGGAGCGAGCCAACGCTTTCCACGACGAGAAACCCTCGCCCGCCTCCGGCGGGGAGAGCACACGCACCGTGATCGTCGCCTTCGGCGCCAATCTCGCGGTGGCGGTGGCCAAAACGGTCGCCGCGACCCTCTCCGGCTCGGCGTCGATGGTCGCCGAGGCCGCTCATTCGTGGGCCGACACCGGCAATCAGATCTTTCTCCTGGTCGCCAACCGTCGAAGTGCGCGTACTGCCGATGCGAAGCGGCCCCTCGGGTATGGGCGGGAGGCGTACGTCTGGTCGTTGCTCGCGGCGGTCGGGCTCTTCGTCGCGGGTGCCGCGGTGTCCGTGTGGCACGGCATCACAGAACTGCTGCACGAAGGACAGGGCGAGCAGGACTATGCGATCGCCTACCTGGTCCTCGGGATCGCGTTCGTCTTGGAGGGAACCTCGTGGCTACAGGCCACCCGCCAGCTCGGCGGCGAGGCCGAGAGTCTCGATCGAGACATCCTCGAATACGTGCTCGAGACCTCCGACCCGACATTGCGCGCGGTCTTCGCCGAGGACAGCGCGGCGCTGATCGGCATCGTCATCGCCTTCGCGGGGATGGGACTGCACCAGCTCACCGGCGCGGCGGTCTGGGACGCACTCGGATCGGTGCTCGTCGGTGTGCTTCTCGGGGTGATCGCCGTGGTGCTCATCGACCGCAACCGGCGCTTCCTGACGGGCGAACCGGCTTCGCCCGGACTACGCGCCGCCGCGGCCGCCCGCATCGAGGCCATGCCCGATGTCGCCGCGGTGCGCTTCGTACGTCTGGAATACGTCGGCCCGCGCCAAGTCTTCCTGGTCGCCAGTGTCGATCTGGTGGGCGACCCGGCAGAGTCCAGCATCGCCCTCACCCTGCGCGCGCTCGAACGCGAACTCGAACGCAACCCGCACATCGCCGACGCGGTCCTCACGATCGCCGCCCCGGAGGACGCCGAGACGTAGGCTGCCGCAGAACTCGCGACAACGCACCGATGTGACGTGCGCCACCGCCTCCCCCTGTTACGAAGCGGCGCGGCCCGGCGTCTAGTGGGTGAGTCAGTCGAGACGGAACAGGAGCCACACCATGGCCGGTACATCGCGGCGCACGCCCGGCGAGACCGACGAACGCCCCGCCCCCGCGACCGAGGCGTTCGTCGCCCATCGGAACCTGCTGTTCACCGTCGCCTACGAGATGCTGGGCTCCGCCGCCGACGCCGAGGACGTCCTCCAGGAGACCTGGTTGCGGTGGGCGGGCGTCGATCTCGGCATCGTCCAGGATCAGCGCGCGTACCTGGTCCGGATCGTCACCCGCCAAGCGCTCGACCGGCTGCGCGCGCTCGGCAGGCGCAAGGAGTCCTATGTCGGGCCGTGGCTGCCCGAGCCGCTGCTCACCGCGCCCGATGTGGCCGAGGACGCCGAACTGGCCGAAAGCGTGTCGATGGCGATGCTGCTGGTACTGGAGACTTTGACGCCGATCGAGCGGGCGGTGTTCGTCCTGCGCGAAGTGTTCGATCTGGCGTACGAGGAGATCGCCGAGGCCGTCGACAAGAGCCCGGCCGCGGTCCGCCAGCTCGCGTACCGGGCGCGCGCGCACGTCGCCGCACGCCGTCCGCGCGGAGTCGTATCAGCAGCCGAGACCCGCAACGCACTCCAGGCATTCCAGCGAGCGATCGAAACAGGCGATCTGCAGAACCTGCTCGACATCCTCGCACCGGATGTGGTCCTGCTCGGAGACGGCGGCGGCGTCGTGCAGGCCACGCTGTCGCCCGTCATGGGAGCCGACAATGTGGCCCGGGTGCTGGCTGCCGGACTCGGCAGGCTCGCCGCGGCAGCAAGGCAACCGGTACAGGTCAACGGCTACCCGGCGCTGATCGTCCGGGTGAACGGCGAGATCGACACGGTCCTGGCGCTGCGCGTCGATGACGGACTCGTCACCGGGCTCTACGCCGTGCGCAATCCCGAGAAGCTCTCCCGTATGCAGCGCGAAACCGCTCTCTCCCGCTGATGACAGGAGTCGCGAGATGCCGCCGAGGCAGCTCTCCGCCCCGCGCCGCTCACTCGCCGACGGCCACTTCCGCCATGATCAACTGGAGGTAGGCATCTGCGAGCGCGGCGCGTCCGGCCTCTCCGCGCTCCGCGGCGCGCACCAGGGCGAGCGCCGCCTCGCGGACCGGGGCGCCGGATCCGCCCCCTACCAGCGCGGCCACGATGGCGGCCGCACTCTCCCCGCTCCACACTCCGGGTACGGCCGCCGCGACGTCACCGGCGACGCCCCGTGGCACCACCGCCCGCGATCGCACCAGTAACAGAAGGACAGCATGCCGCTCCCGGCCTGTGATTACCCCTGGATGACCCGGCCTCGGTCGCCACCGCCATGAACAGCGACCGGCTGGCCCTGTGGGTGCGTGACAGCATCGAGGAGATCCTCTCGCGGATCGATTCGCACATGGAAACCGAGGAATGATCCGGCGCCGTCGCACCTGCCCCGGGCGGCTCGACGATCGGTGAGCTGCCACCTCTCCGGTCTCTCGGCCGGAACGAACCGATAACGGTTCTGTCGTGTGGGTCGGCAAAGCCGCCCTGCCGCCGGTCGCCGGTGGAATGCTTCGACCGCGGACGGTCGGTCGACTGCTCGTGGCGCACGGCCACCCGCCATGAACCGCCGGAATGGCCGGTGGCACAACGGGAAAGGCGGGAACCATGCGGCTCACAGTGCTCGGCGGAACCGGGCGGATCGGCTCGCAGGTGGTTCGGAAGCTGACCGCTGCCGGGCACGAGGCCGTCCCCGCGGCGATGTCCACCGGTGTAGACCTGATCACCGGGAAAGGCCTGGACCAGGCACTGGAAGGCGCCGAAGTCGTGATCGACCTGGCGAACTCGCCGACCTTCGACGAGGCGTCCCTGGACTTCTTCCGCACCTCCATGGACAACCTGCTCGCCGCCGGCAAGACCGCAGGTGTCCGCCACCAGGTCGTCCTCTCGATCGTGGGGGTCGACCAGGTGCCTCAGCTGGACTACTACCGGGCCAAGACCCTCCAGGAGGAGCTGCTCCGGCAGGGGCCGACGCCGTACTCCATCGTTCGCGTCACCCAGTTCTTCGAGTTCATGGACGCGGTGCTGTCCTGGACCGCCGATGGCGACACCGTCCGCCTGCCCGCCACCCCGATCCAGCCGATCGCCGCCGCGGACGTCGTCGACGCGGTCGTCGAGGTCGCCACCGGCGAGCCTTTGCTGGGGGTTCGTAACTTCGCGGGTCCGGATGTCTTCACCCTCGACGAACTCGGCAGGCTCACCCTGGCCGCCCAGCACGACGATCGGACCGTCGTCACCGACGACACCGCGGGCATGTTCGCCGCCGTCACCGGAGATGTGCTCACCGCGGGGCCGGACGCACACCTGGCATCGACGCATTACCGGGATTGGATCCGCGAAGCGCACTGAATCCCGTTACCCCACCGAACGGCGCGTCGCGCAAGAGTCGTGGCGCTCAGGCGAACGGCCAGCGGGTCAGCCGGTCCTCGGCGCGCGACTCGTAGGGCCGCGCACCGAGTGCGCGCGCCCGGTGCCGCGCCGCGACCACCTCGTCGTGCGCGCCGGGCAGACCGAGGATTCCACGCGCGGTACCGCGATAGAGCCCGGACGGCCCGAGGCACACCAGTCCGGGCCATTGCACGAGCAGCGTCTCACCCCACCCCTGGGTCAGCGGCTCGAGTTCGGCGGTGAGCTCGGCCACCCGGCCGCGCCACCGCGGCGCGCGCTGCCCCACCGCGAGCAGCGCCTCGAGCAGCAGCGGCACCCGCACCACGACCCGCGGGCCGTGCCACCTCCCCGGCAGGGCGACAACCGACTCGATCGACGACATCGCCCGGTCGTGGTCACCCATCTCCGCCGCGGCCATCGCGACCACCAGCGCGAAGTCCTCGTCGAAGTCCTCGGCCATGCGGTCGGCGTCGGCCAGCACCTCGGCGAGGCGTCCCCGGTGCCACAGTTCGATCGAACTGCTGGTCAGCACCGAGGCCTCGGCGAGCAACCGGGCCTGATCGTCGACCGTCCCGAGATCGGCGGCGAATTTCGTCATCAGCGCCCGGGACCGCTGGTAGTCGCCACGCAGCACGGCGAGCATCACCTGCCACCACAACTGGGTCGCCGCGAGGTCGGTGCCGCCGCCGGAAGCGAGCCGGGCGAATTCGGCCGACAGCCTGCGGACCAGTCGCATATCGCCCGCTTCGAGGGCACAGACACGGCGCAGATGGACCGCCGTCGCCCGCGCGGCGCGGTCGTGGCCCGCGAGTTCTTCCAATTCCTCGGCGATCTTGCGACGGTCGGCGACGGTCGTCGGGTCCCAGGTACACACGAACTCGGCCAGCAACACCTGTGGCCACGACCGGCTGCCCGGTGCGCTGCGCGCCCGCGCGTCGGCCAAGACGTCGCGATCGCCCGCGAGACCGTGAATCGCACGGTCGGCGGCCTCGATCGCCTCCACCTCGGCGACCAGATCGGCGTCGAGATCGAGGCGATGGGCCAATGCCTGTGCTCGCAGCCCCGACGAACCGGCTTGCACCACGCCGTAGCCGGAGAAATACCCGGCGACGCCGCGGGGCGCGGCCAGCAGCGCGGTTCGCGCCAGCCCGGCCCAGTCGCCGTGCTCACCGCATCGCCACCCGGCCCGGTCGAAACACGCGGCGGCCGCGTCGAAGTGGCCGAGGCGGTTGTGCGCCTGTCCGGCGAGCCGATCCAATTCGATGGACAACTCCACGTCGCCGGATCCCGCGTGCCGGATCCCGCGTGCGGCGAGTTCGGCGCATTCGGTAGCCGCGTCGCGCCGCAGTGCGTCCCGCGCCGCGGCGGCACAAACCTGCGCCGCGGCGGGATCCAGCGAATCGAGCGCGGCGGCGCTGCGATGCAATGCCCGCGCCGCGAGCGCGTCGGGCCGCAGGTCGGCCAGCGCGTCCGCGATCCGTTTGTGCAACAGTGCGGTGCGTACCTCACCGATCGTGGCCAGCACGGCGGCGCGCACGAGTTCATGCCCGAAGGCGACGGCGCCGCCCTCGACCGACACGACTCGCGCGGCGACGAGCTCGCCGATCCGTTCATCGAAACGCGGCGCGCCGTCGGCGGCGGCGGCCAATCCGACCGGGGCGTCCGGGCCGATGACGGCCAACACCTCGGCGAGCGCCCGCGCCGCAGGCGAAACGGCGCCCAGCTTCGCCGCCGTGATCTCGGTTGCCGCCCCACCGACATCCAACCGGCGACCGGTTCGGACGAGGTCGCACAGTTGCGCCGCGACGAACGGACTGCCGCCACTCACCTGGACGATCTGGGCACGCACCCGCCGACCGGCCGAACTCACCTCGGCGCGCACCAATTCGTCCACCGCGGCGTCCGACAACGGCGGCAGGTCCACCGCGACATGGGCGCCCGCGGAGTGCAGCAACCGCACCGCGGCGTCCACCTCGGCCGGGAGCGGCTCGGGCCGCACCGTGAGCAACAGCAGGACCGGATGGCCGCGCAGTACGCGCATGGCCGCCGCGATCATCCGCACCGAGTCGGGATCGGCCCATTGCACGTCGTCGATGATCGCGACGATCCGGCCGGTCTCCCGTATCACCTCCGCGAAGAGCGCGGCGAGCGCCCGCGGTGTCGGGATCTCGGGAACCGCGCGCCCGGCCAGCGCCGCCTGATCCAGCCACGGCGTGAGCGTCGCCAGAGCCGGGGAACCCATCCCGCTGCTGCCCGCGGTGAAGAAGGCCGCGTCGCCGTGGCGTCGCACGGTGTCCTCGATGACGGCTGTCTTGCCGATGCCGGGTGCGCCGCGCACGGTTACGACGGTCAATCCCCGCTGTGACCGCTCGCGGGCGCGGTCGAGGACTGCGGCGATGTCGTCACGTCCGACGAGTGCCGAGCGCCCCGGCGGCGAGAGCGTCGGCGGGTTGCGGATCTCGTGCTCGATCCGGGTGGTGTCGGGCGCGGGATCGAGCCCCAACTCTTCGCGCAGCGAGCGCCGCAACCGGGTGAGCACGTCGAGCGCCTCCGGGATCCGTCCGCAGTCGCGCAGCGCCAGCGCCAGCAGCCGTGCCGTGCCTTCCCGATGCGGATGCCGCTCGCGCTCATCGGTGAGCAGGGTGACCGCGTGCCGGGCCCGGCCCAGCACGATCAATCCCTCGGCGCACAACTCGACCAGTTCCGATCGCAACTCGTCCAGACGCGTGCGCTCGGGAGCGAGTTCGGCGATGTCGCCGACATCCGGCAGCGCGTCGCCGCGCCACAGGCGCAACGCGCGCTCGAGTAGAGCCACGGCGCGTTCGATGTCACCATCGGCGTGCGCCGCCCTCGCGTCCCTGGACAGCACGTCGAGCAGGTCGAGGTCGGTGCCCGAACCGCCGCACCGCAGCGCGTAGCCGTTGGGGCCCGTCTCGATCCGGACGTCGGGGAGTGTCCGCAGCGCCCGGCGCAACCGTGACACATAACCCTGGAGGGTGACCAGGGCGCTGTCGGGCGGTTTTCCGCGCCAGAGCAATTCGCACAGATAGTGCGCGCTGCGGGCGGTGCGCTCGGCCGCGAGGATGACCAGGAGATCGGCGTGTTTGCGCGCCGGGATGGCGATGCGGTCGCCGTCCGGGCCGCGCACCTCCAGCGGACCGAGCACCGCGATGGCGGGTGAGTCGTCGCCGGACCCGCCGCGCACCAGCGTCACACCAGCGCCCTCGTCGACTCTTGGCTCATGACACACACGCAAGCACTCCTGCCAACCCCGGCCACCGGCGACGATGGGACCGTCGCCGGCCCCTCTCGCGAGACTGTAACGCGGATGTGCGGCGCCGCGCTGACCATCGGCGGCGCCCTGTGCATCGCGGGCGGCTCACTGCACCCGATCGTCGCGGGCAAGGGCCATTCGGTCGAAGCGCTCACCAGTCCGGGTACGCCGATCGCGCAGATCCTGCTCGGCATCGGAACCGTCCTGCTGGTGTGCGGACTGCCTGGCATGTACGCGTGGCTGCGCCCGCGACTGGGCGCGGCCGGGTTCGTCGGCACGGTCGCCTATCTGCTCGGCAATATCGTCACGGCGACCGGACATCTCACCGTCGAATTGTTCGTCGCCTACCCTTTCGCGTCCGATCCCGCGACCGCGCACCTGATCGCGGGCAACGACAACATGATCGACACGACCGCGTTCGCGCTGTTCAACTCGATCGGCGGTCTGGTCATGCTGGCCGGAATGGGCCTGCTGGGCGCGAGTTTGCTGCGCCACCACACCGTTCCGCGATGGATCGCGGTGCTCACGCTGCTCGGCATGGCCGGCTTCTTCCTTCCCATCCCCGCCACCCAGGGGCTGTCCGGATTCATCTACGAGGCGCCGCGCGGCATCGCCATCGCCGCCATCGGTGTCCTGATGCTGCGCAGGCCGGGCGGATTGCACCGCTGGACGAAGCGCACGCGTGGCCCGGCCGCACCGCCGACCGCGTGACCGGGCCGCCCGGGGTGGAGCCGGGATCTCGTCACCGCCGCTGATCCCGGCCGCGGTGACGACATCCCGGCTCATTCGCTCGCTGCCGTTGCCATGGACATCGCCCAGAAATCGGCGTACCGGCCACCCCGGCGCACCAACTGGTCGTGACTGCCCTCTTCGACGATCCGGCCGTTGTCCAGAAAGACGATGTGATCGGCGCGCTGGACGGTCCGCAGCCGGTGCGCGACCAGCACCACCGTCCGGCCCGCCATCAGGCGTTCGATACCGTCGTGCACAGCCGCCTCGTTCACCGGGTCCAGCGCGGAGGTCACCTCGTCCAGCAGCACGATGGGCGCGTTCTTCAGCAACGCGCGTGCGATCGAAACCCGTTGCCGCTCACCGCCGGACAGCAGCGCTCCGCCCTCGCCGACATTCGTCGCCCAGCCGCCGGGCAGCCGCTCGATCACCTCGTCCAGCCGGGCGGCGGCCGCCGCGGCCCGCACCTCGGCGTCGTCGGCATCGGGACGGCCGAGGCGCACGTTCTCCTCGATGGTGCCGTCGAAGAGATAGACGTCCTGAAAGACGATGGCGAACCGCCGCATCAACACATCCGTGCCGATCGCGCGCACGTCGACGCCTCCCACACGCACCGTGCCGTCGTCCACGTCGTAGAACCGTGCGAGCAGTTGCAGCAGTGTGCTCTTCCCCGCACCGGACGGTCCGACGATCGCGACCCGCTGTCCCTCGGGTACCGACAGCGACACGTCGTCGATCACGGTGCGGCCGCCGTGCCGGAAGACGACGGACTCGAACGCCAAGTCGTGACCGGTCGGCGGGATCGGCCTGCGAGGTTCCGGCAGCGGCTCGGTGCGCAACACCGTGTCGAGACCGGCCAGCACGGAACGCGCGCCGCGGAGTTTGCCGCCGATCTCCGACAGCGACAGCAGCGGATCCGCGCAGCGGGCGGCCAGCACCAGGAGGGTCAGGATCTCCGCCGCACCGATGTGCCCGCCGAGCGCCAGGTAGGCGCCGAGGGCCAGCAGCGCGGTGAACATCGCTTGGACCGTGAGCGTCAGGCCGACGATGCCGGGCAGCGCCGACAGCATGGCGCGGCGGGAGGCGCGTTCGAGCGCCGACAACGAATCGTCGAGCATCCGGAATCGTTCGGCGGTCCGGCCGCCGGCACGCAGGACCGGCTGCGCCTGAAGGAATTCGATGACTCTCCCCGTCGCCTCCTTCACGCGTTCGCTCCGGTCCGCGTCCGCGGCGGCCATCGAGCGTCCCGTCCAGAGCTGGATCACCGCCACGACCGGTACGGCGGCCAGCGCGGCCAGCCCCATGCGCCAGTCGTAGGCGAGCATCACGGCGACGATCGTCAG
Source organism: Nocardia sp. NPDC047654 (assembly GCF_043205035.1). Lineage (NCBI taxonomy): Bacteria > Bacillati > Actinomycetota > Actinomycetes > Mycobacteriales > Nocardiaceae > Nocardia > Nocardia sp. NPDC047654. The sequence continues at coordinate 6,291 of NZ_JBIDDF010000017.1, read as the reverse complement.
CGGCGTCACACTCGCGGAGATCATCGGTGCGAGCAGATGCGCGATCACGCTCATCGCCTGCAGCACACCCTCGCTCGCGAGCACCGAGACCTCCCCGACGCGGCGGGCGGTGAACCAGCCGAGGGGCAATCGAGCCAGGTGATCGCCGAATCGGCGATAGACACCGCGCAGCAGCGTGGTCCCGACGAGGAATCCGGACAGATCGCTGCGATAGCGCAGCGCCGCGTAGCCCGCGATCGCCGCGCCGAAGGCGATCAGCCAGGGCCAGGCGTCCGTGGGCGTGTCGCCGAACAGCGCCCGCAACAGCGGAACCAGAAGTGCGTAGGACAGGCCTTCCGCTATCGAGGTGGCCGTCATCATGACCACGGTGCGACGTACGGGCCGCGCGTACTCGCGTCCCAGCACGCGCAGCAGCATGCGAATCATCGGGGCTCGCCTCCTTGCGATGTCTGATCGGCGACGTCCGCGGGCCGCCGCGTGGTCGCGTTCCACTGCCCGCTCCGTGGCCCGAGCTCGCGCCGTAGCACGCCGCCGAGGGTTTCGACCACATCGGTGCGCGCGGCTCGGTGCGATCGCCGGAATTCGGCGAACTTCCCGTTCTGTGCCAGCAGTTCGGCGGGCGTGCCGCGTTCGACGATCGATCCGTTCTCCACCATCACGACGGTGTCGGCGTCGGCGATGGTCTCGAGACGATGCGCGATGACCAGGATCGTGCGATCGCCCTTCAGTGTCGTCATGGCTCGGCGCACGGCCTGTTCGGTCTGCGGGTCGGCGAAGGCGGTCGCCTCGTCGAGCACGAGAACGGGTGCGTCGGCCAGTAGCGCGCGGGCGATCGAGATCCGCTGCGCCTCACCGCCGGACAAACCGGCATCGGCGCCGAGCACCGTGTCGTAGCCGTGCGGCAGCTCGAGAATCCGGTCGTGGATGTTCGCCAGCCGGGCCGCGCGCACCACGTCGTCGAGGTCGGCCCGCGGTACCGCCAGCGCGATGTTGTCCGCGACCGACGCGCGCAGCAGGCGAACGTCCTGGAAGACGAAGGAGACCATCCGGTAGAGCTCCCGGCTGCCGAGTCGGCGCAGGTCGACACCGCCCAGCAGGACCGAACCGTGGGTCGGGTCGAAGAATCGGGGCAACAGCCGCACCAGGGTGGATTTCCCGCTTCCCGACGGCCCGACGATGGCGGTGACCGTACCCGGCTCGAGCACCAGGTCGATCCCGCGCAGCACCTCGTGATCGGCGTCGTAGCCGAATCGGACGTCACGCAGTTCCACCCGGTTCCCTTGCGGTGCGACCGGGAGCGCGGGCTCCGGTAGCGACGGCACCGCGAGCACGTCCCGGATCCGGCCGACCGCGCGCCGCGCGGCCTGTAGATCGTCGAAGCCGTGACCCAGTGCCGCGACCGGAGCGGTCAGGCCGAGCCCCAGCAGCAGGAACGGCAGGAGATCCGCCGGAGCCAGGGAGCCGCCCTGGATCAGGACCGTGCCGCCGATCAGCACGACCAGCAGCACGAACGGCGGCGACAGCACCACCTGCATCGCCGCGCCGATGCCGGCGAGACCGTGCACCATGCGCAGAAAGGAGTCCGCGAAATCGTCTGTGGCCGTGCGGAATCTCCGGTGGGCACGCTCGCCGGAGCCGAACGCCTTGACCACCGAGATGCCCTGCACGAACTCGACGGTCGCATTCGCGATCCGGCCCATCCCCGCGTCGAACTCCTTCTGTGCGTGCAGCCGGGCGGGGGTCATCATGAGGGGGACCAGCGCGACTGCCAGCACCACCGGTATCAGCGTGATCAACGTCAGGCGCCAGTCGACGGTGAACAAGTAGATCAGAGACACCAGCGGCACGACGAAGGCCGCGACCAGATCGCCAGGGGTGTGGGCGATGAGCGGGTGCACGGCGTCGACGTCCTTGCCCACGATGGTCGCCAGCTCGCCGGTGCGGCGGCGGGAGAACCATCCGATCGGGACCCGGCCCAGTCGTGCGGCCAGTTGCCTGCGCAACGACAGCTGCACCCGGCTGTCGAGAAGATGCCCGAGTCCGGACGACGCGGCCGTGCACAGCAGCCGGACGAACAGTCCGGCCGCACCCGCGAGCACGATCATCCGGATATGTCCGTGATCGATCGGGTGCGGCGACAACAGCGTTCGGCCCAGTTCGACCACCGCGAGCAACGGCGCCAGACCAGCGACGGCGCCGACGATCTGGAGGACGACGACGGCGGCGAAACCCCCGAGGTATGGGCGCAGCAACTCCGTCGCGCTCCGCTGCGCCGAGGGTTCGGCAGCCGATGGGGGTGGGATGGACTGCTTCCTCGCCTCGGCGAGGTCGATGGTGCTCATCGTTCTCCGGCCTTCATCGATCACTGTGCGGCTGAATGCTTTTGCGAGCCGGTCGAGGCATCGGCCAGGGCGCGGCGCAGGACAGCGGCGAGTTCGGCGCTCTGGCGCTGGGACACCTCGGCGGACAGGATCGCCTGCGACCCGTGGAATGTGCCGGGCCACTGATGCAGCTCGACCGGCACGCCCGCCCGCAGCAGGCGCAGCGCGTAGTCGATGTCTTCGTCGCGATTCGGGCAGAACTCGGCGGTGGCGATGTAGGCGGGTGGCAGACCGGATAGATCCGTGGCCCGCGCGGGCGCGGCGTACGGTGTGGCAGGCGTGCAACCCAGGTAGTGCTGCCACATCTGAGCCACCTTCGCCCGAGTCACGAAGGGCGTATCGGTGAAATTACGCGCCGACCACGCCTGCTGGCGGTCATCGAGGACGGGTTGGTTGAGCAGCTGGAACCGGATCGGCGGCCCTTGCTGGTCACGCGCCCGCAACGCGACCGCGGTCGCGAGTCCCGCGCCGGCGCTGTGGCCTCCGATCGCGATCCGCGCCGGGTCGATGCCGAGTTCGGCCGCGTGCTCGGCCGTCCAGGCCAGCACCGCGTAGACGTCGTCATGGGCGGCGGGGAACGGATGTTCCGGCGCCAAGCGGAAGCCCACCGAGATCACCGTCGCGCCGGAATTCTCGGCGAGCATCGTGGCCCACGGATGTTCGGTGTCCAGATCACCCATCACGAATCCGCCGCCGTGCAGCCAGATCATCGCGCCTCGCGCCCCGCGTGGCCGATAGATCCGTATCGGCACATCGACGTCGCCGGGCACCGTGCGATCTTCGATCCGCAGGTGCGCGGTGGCCGGTACCGGGATCGCGGCGGCCAGTTCAGCGAGGCGTTTGCGGGCGGTGACGGGGTCGCTCAGGTCGGCCGGGGGGAAGAACGAGACAGCTGCTTCGAGTTCGGGATCCAAGATCATGCCGTCGATCGTCGCGCTCGCCGGGCATGCTCGGCTTCCGGCGACGGGAGTCGCTGTCTACGTGAATGCGCGTATACGAATAGCGATCGGCTGCGTCGGTCGTCGTAGCCGAGCGCGCATCCGGTTCACGAATCACTCACCGCGGCCACGATGTACCGCGACAACCACCCGACGAATCGCGGGGATCTCATGCACGCACCGCTCGTTGCCCGTGGGCCGCGCCGGCACTCGGACGCGGAGGAACCCGATCCCTAAGAGGTGGGACCGCTCAGCCCGGTCTGGTAGGCGATCACGACCAGCTGCGCGCGGTCGCGCGCACCCAGTTTCACCATCGCGCGGCTGACATGGGTGCGCGCGGTGGCGGGACTGAGAAACAGCGCGGCGCCGATCTCGTCGTTGCTCATGCCCTGCCCCACCAGGGCCAGCACTTCGCGCTCACGGTCGGTCAGCACGGCGAGCCGGTCCTGCGCGGACTTCGCAGCCCTGCGCTGCGCGGTGAACTGGCCGATCAGGCGGCGGGTGATCCGCGGTGCGAGCAACGCGTCACCGGCGGCGATCACTCGGATGGCGTGCAAGAGCTCGGCGGGGCCCGCGTCCTTGAGCAAGAATCCGCTCGCGCCCGCCTGCAAGGCGTCGAAGACGTTCTCGTCGGTGTCGTAGGTGGTGAGGATGAGCACCTTGACCCGCTCCATCCCGGTGGCCTGCGCGATCTGGGCGGTGGCGCGGATCCCGTCCAGTCGGGGCATGCGGATGTCCATCAGGACGACGTCGGGGCGAGTGGCACGGGCGAGTTCGACAGCTTCCGCGCCGGTGGTGGCTTCACCGACCACCATGATGTCGTCCTCCAGGTCGAGCAGGACCTTGAAACCGGAGCGGACCAGGCGTTCGTCGTCGGCGAGCAGAACCTTGATCGGAGGCGTCGAGTTCACAAGCGCGATCCGACCGGAGTCAGCGGCAATCGGGCCGTGACCTCGAACCCGCCGCCGGGACGCGGCGTCGCGTCGAGTTCACCGCCGAGCAACCGGCAGCGTTCCCGCATCCCGAGGATGCCGCGGCCGGTCGGGTCCGAGCCGCCCGCGTGCGCCGGGACGCGCGCCGCGTCGCCGCGGCCTTCGTCGATCACTCGTATCCGCAAGGCGTCGATGGCGGGTTCGAGCGCCACCGTCACCCTGGTCGGGCCGACGTGCCGGATCACGTTGGTGATCGATTCCTGCACGATGCGGTACGCGGCGCTGCCCACGGCGCTGGGGAGCGGCGTCACCGGGGTGGTCTGCTCGAACGCGATGTCGAGCCCGGCGTCGCGGGCCTTGCCGACCAGTTCATCGATCTGGCCGAGACCGGGGTAGGGCTCACGTTCGTCGCCGTCGCGCAGGACGCCGAGAATGGCTCGCATCTCCCGCAGCGCCCGCGAACTGGTCTGTTCGATGGTGCGCAGTGCTTCGCGGGCCTGTTCCGGTCGCTTGTCGAGCACATGGGCGGTGACGCCGGACTGCACGTTGATGATGGCGATCGCGTGCGCGACGGTGTCGTGGACTTCGCGTGCGATCCGCAGCCGCTCGGCGTCGACCCGCGCCCTGGCTTCCTCGTCGCGGGACCTTTCGGCCAATTCTGCGCGCTGTTGCGCATCGGCGGCGATGACCCGGCGGGATCGGACCGACTCGCCGAGGATCGTGCTGATCACCGACGCGCCGATCCGGAAGAACACCCACCCGATGGCCACCAGCGGCTGGATGTCCGCCGCGGCGATCAGCCAGCCGAGGGCCAGCACCGTGATGCCCGCACCGGCGACCAGCAGCGATCGCCGCCCGTCGCCATACGCGGCGAGGGTGTACAGGGCGACGAAGAGGCCCAGATAGGAAAGCCGGTCGGGGAAGCCGAGACCGAAATAGACGACACTCGCCAGCCCCGTGATCACGAACACCGCGACCGGCTGGCTGCGACGCGCGGCGACGGCCAGGCCGCTGACGATCAGCAGGGCGTATCCGAAACTCGACACCGGTGTGTAGGCCGGCTCGAGCGGCACCGGGATCGCGGCGCTCTGCACCTGGATCACGGTGACGAACAGCGCCAGCAGGACATCCGGGAACCAGGCGGGCCGACGCGAAATCCAGGCAGACAACCGTCGCGACACCGCCCGCAGAACCATGCCGTGAGGGTACGGCATCCCCGAGTTCGCGCGCTCCCGCGCGAGCGCGCGATCGGCTACGACGACCGACGCAGCCGATCGCCGTTTACCTACGCGTATTCACGTAGACAGCGACTCCGGCCGCGACGATCCTCGGACCGACCGCCCGGGCGCGATCGGCTCCGCTGTCTCGCCGCTGCCTCGATGGCCTGCTCGGGCGAGTCCGCGCCGGCGGGATTCACTTCCACAAATCGCCGCAGGGCAGCGTCGGCAACCCGACGTGGACGTCGTCATCGATGGTGACGATCAGCTCCGGATGGCTCTGTGCCAAGTTGGCGGCTACGCTCCTGGCCTGTTCCGCGCACGCTTGGTAGTCCAGGACCAAGGCTCCCGATTCGATGTGGATATGCCGGAAGTGCTGGGGGGTTGTCATATCGACAGCACTGTTCGATCCGTGGGCGGCATCGACACGGCGTACCCCGCTCCAGTTCCGGACATCGATCGCTTCGCGGTCGAGCCATGCGGCGGACCGAGCGTCCTATGGCTCATGCTTGCCGAACTCCTCATCACTCAGGACGGAATGCACTGCTCACATCCCGCAGTGCCCAGCCGCGCTACCGGCGCTTATGGCGCGGGACTCCTCATCGCTACCGCCGGCGCGCTCGAGAGGCGATTCGAGAGCGCGTCGGCGCCCGCCGGCGTGCGCTTCCTCGCCGACCGGCCGAGGACCGGCCCGGAGACTCGTCCGGGAACGGCCTCGCGCTCGCCCGGGGTCAGCGGTGTGGTTGGGTCATGTCCCGGTTCATCGTGGGCAGTTCGATACTGATCGGCATCCGCAACTCGGCCAAATACACCAACGCCGCCC
>NZ_JBIDDF010000016.1:0-180406 GCF_043205035.1 Nocardia sp. NPDC047654 | reverse complement strand
ATCCTTCAGTTGCTCACCCGTGCCGGGTTCTCCGGCGCCGACGCGCTGCATGTCTACCGTGCGGTGTTCGGCTTCCTGTACGGGCACGTTCTCAACGAGCTGCAGGAGATCGTGGAGCGTCCCGAGGAGACCGACGACGTACTGCGACTCGGGCTGTACCGCCTCCCGCTGGCGGAGTTCCCCCTGCTGCGCGAACTCGCGCCCGTCCTGGCCGCCTACGACGGCGAAGCCGAACTCGAACGCGGCATCGACATCCTGCTCGCCGGGTTGAGCGTCACACTGCTCCAGCCCGGGCGGAAGTGTGTTGTCAACGACGTACATCTACGTTGTAGACCCGAGTCGGTATAAACCGTAGACTGGTGACAACCGGTTCGCGCATCCGCTGTCGGCCGATCGAACGAGTCCGTCGCCGCGCAACCGGAAGACGGGAACCTTCGATGACCATCAAGAACAGAATCGCGCACCAGGTTCGGTCGGGCCGCTCGCATCTACGGACGCTGCTGGCCAAGACCGACGAAGACAGCCGTCGCAGGACGGACGCCGGAGGCAGACGTCCCGGCGGCACCATCGCACTGGCCGGGCGCAAGCTGAAGCAGGCGTTCACCCACTGACTCCGAACTCGACCGTCCGGAGATGTCTGCTCGTCGCGGCGAAGTGCTCCAGAGACGAGGTACTGACGAATGGCAATCACGCAGGTCGCGGCTTACGCGCATCTGAGCGAGACGGATATCGAAGCGATGGGGCGGGAGTTCGATGCGATTCGCCGGGACATCCTCGAACGACGCGGAGCCCGGGACGCCGCCTATATCCGCCGGACGATCGCGTTCCAGCGAATCCTGGACGCCGCGTCCCGGCTGGTGATCGCCGGTACTCGAACGAAAGGCGGCTGGCTGCTGGGGACGACGGCGCTGGCGGTGGCGAAGAGCATCGAGAACATGGAGATCGGCCACAATGTATGCCACGGCCAATGGGATTGGATGAACGACCCGGAAATTCATTCCACGACCTGGGAATGGGATATGGCCGGTGTGTCGTCTCAATGGCGCTACGCGCACAACTATCGCCATCACGTGTACACCAATGTGCTCGGCATGGACGACGATATCGGCTTCGGCGTGATGCGGGTGACCCGCGATCAACGATGGCAGCCGCGACTGCTGTTGCAACCGTTGCAGAACCTGTTCCTGGCGGTGACGTTCGAATGGGGCATCGCTTTGCACGACCTGGCCTCCGAGCGTGCCCGCGCGCCCGGGCCGGCGGAGGAGGCCGACCAGGGCAGAGCACTGATCCGGAAGATCGCGCGGCAGGCGGGCAAGGACTACGTGCTGTTTCCGGCGCTGAGCGGGCGGCGCTGGCGACGCACGCTCACTGCGAACACCGCCGCCAACCTTCTGCGCAATCTCTGGGCATATGTGGTGATCTTCTGTGGTCATTTCCCGGACGGCGCGGAGAAATTCACCGCGGCCGTGGTGGAGCACGAGACGAAGGCCGAGTGGTATCTGCGGCAGATGCTCGGCAGCGCGAACTTCGAGGCCGGACCAGTCCTGGCGTTCATGAGCGGGAATCTGTGCCACCAGATCGAGCACCACCTGTTTCCGGACCTGCCCAGCAACCGGTACGCCGAGATCGCCGTGCGGGTGCGCGCGATATGCGACAAATACGATCTGCCCTACACCACCGGGCCGCTGATCCGGCAGTACCTGCTCACCCTGCGCACCATCCACAAGCTGGCCCTCCCGGACAGCTTGCTGACCGCGACCTCCGACGACGCCCCCGAGACCGCCTCGGAACGCAAGTTCGACGCCCGCGCGGCGGCCGGAGCCGGCGCGACTCCCCGGCGCGGCCTGCGCACCGCGCTCCTGCTCACGGGCCGACTGCGCTCGTGAAGCGCCCGAGGTCCGCCGTCTGAGGACGCCGTGGTCGGAGCGTTCAGATCTCGATGTGCGCGCCCATGATGACGGTGCGTTCGCGCGGTAGGCCGAACTGCTCGGCGGCGTCGGCGGTGATGTAGGAGGTGGCGATGAACAGCCGCTTGCGCCACGCGGCCATCGTCGGTTCGGCACCGGCGCGCAGCTCGATCTTCGACAGGAAGTAGGACGCCCGGTCCAGCTGCAAGGGCCCCTCGGTGACGGCGGGGTCGAGCAGCGCCAGCGCGCCGGGCACGTCCTGGGCCTCCATGTAGCCGAAGCGGGCGCGGACGTGGATGATCCCGTCCTCGGTGTAGCCCAGGGAGTCGACGCTGATCCGCTGATCGGCCGGAACGCGGGGTACGGGCTCGGTCTCGATCGACATGATCACGACGTGCGCGTGGCGTACGTGATTGTGTTCGGCGTTGGCCCGCATGGCCAGCGGCGCGGTTCGCTTGCCGCGGTTGAGGAAGACGGCCGTGCCGGGGACCTGGCGTATCGACGGGTCGTCGCCCGCGTGCAGGTGATCGATGAATTCGCGCAGCGACCCTTCCCGCCGTTCGCGTTCGGCGCTGACGATCTCGCGTCCGCGCTGCCAGGTGGTCATGACGGTGAACGCGGTCAGCGCGATCAGCAGCGGCAGCCACGCACCGTGCACCAGCTTGGTCAGATTCGCCGCGACGAACAGCAGGTCCACCGACACCAACGGGACGGCGCCCACGGCGAGCAGCCACAGCGGGATGTTCCATCTGATGCGGGCGATGTAGAAGAACAGCAGAGTCGTGATGGTGATCGTGCCGGTCACCGCCATACCGAACGCGTAGGCCAGCGCCGCCGAACTGCGGAAGGCGAACACGAGGGTGAGCACCGAGACCATCAGCAGCCAGTTGATCCACGGGACGTAGATCTGGCCGACGGTGGCCTCGGAGGTGTGCGCGATCCGCAGCCGGGGCAGGTAGCCGAGCCGGGCGGCTTGGGAGGCCACCGAGTACGCGCCGGTGATCACCGCCTGCGAGGCGATCACCGTCGCCGCGGTGGCCAGCAGCACCAGCGGCAGCCGGCCCCATGCGGGCATGAGCAGGAAGAACGGGCTGCTGACGTGGCGGGAATCGCCGAGGATCAACGCGCCCTGGCCGAAATAGCTGAGAATGCACGCCGGGAACACCAGGATCAGCCAGGCCCGGGTGATCGAGCGGCGACCGAAGTGACCCATGTCGGCGAACAGCGCCTCGGCTCCGGTCACCGCGAGGACGATCGCGGCCAAGGCGAAGAAGGCGGTGCCGAAATGACCGAACAGGAAACCCAGCGCGTAGGTCGGTGACAGGGCCCGCAGGATCTGCGGGTGAGCGGCGATGCCCGCCACCCCGCACGCGCCGATGGTCAGAAACCACACGATCATCACCGGTCCGAACACCCGGCCCACCGCGGAGGTGCCCCGGCGCTGCACCAGGAACAGAGTCACGATGATCACCGCGGTGATCGGCACGACGAACTCCCGCAGCGACGGCTCGACGACCTCGATTCCCTCGACGGCGGACAGCACCGAGATCGCCGGAGTGATCATGCTGTCGCCGAAGAACAGCGAAGCGCCGAAGATGCCCAGCGCCGCCAGCACCGCGGTCCGGCGCCGCCCGTGTTGCGAGCCCCACCGGCGCAGCAGCGTGATCAGCGCCATGATGCCGCCCTCGCCGTCGTTGTCGGCGCGCAGGGCCAGCAGGATGTAGGTGACGGTGACGATGATGGTCACCGACCAGAAGATCAGCGAGACCACGCCGTACACGTTGTCCGTGGTGACGGGCACCGGATGCGGGTCGCGCGGGTTGAACACGGTCTGGATGGTGTAGATCGGGCTGGTCCCGATGTCGCCGAATACCACGCCCAGTGCGGCGATCACCACGCTCAGCCGCGCGGTGTCGTGCGTGTTCGGCCCGGCGGACGCGGGGGATCGTGGCTCGTCGGATGTGGTCGTGTACTGCTGATCGGTCACGGGGATCCTCCTCGCGCGGGTTCCTCGGCCGCTTCCGGCGCTCGGCTCAATACGACACGCGCGTCATGCGGATCTCGGAGATCGACATGCCCCGACGGCGGCGGAACAATCCGCGCAGGGTTCCGGCGTTGAGATAGCCCACCTTGGCGGCCACCGCGTCCACCGTGAGCGCTGTGGTGCGCAGCAGGTGCACGGCCCGTTCGAGGCGGATGTCGTGCACGAACTCCGTGGGGGACATGCCGAGTTCGGCGTGCGTGGCCCGTTGCAGGCTGCGTTCGGTGACACCGATGGCGCGGGCGGCGTGGGCGATCCGGAAATGCTCGCCGAGATGTTCGCGAACCCAGCGTTCGAAGGCGGCGGTGACGGAATCGCCCCTGGCGATGACCTCGGGAACGATGAACTCGCGTTGCGGTCGTCCCGCGCCGACCGCGAGATAGCGCATCGCGCGCTCGGCCAGCGCCGGGCTCCTGGAGGCGATCAGCGACAGCGCCAGGTCCATGTGCGACAGCGCCGCGCCCGCGGTGGTGACGCCATGGCCGCGGCACAGCGTCCGGCCCTCGTCCAGTTCGACGCGCGGATAACGGCGCCGGAAGCTGGGGCCGAGCCACCAGCTCGTGGTCGCGGCGGAACCGTCCAGCACGCCCGCCTCGGCCAGGAAGAACGTTCCGGTGCAGGCGGCGGCCAGATGAGCTCCCCGATCCCGTGCGGCGACGAGCCGGTCGAGCACGGGACGGCTGGCCGGTGCGGAGATGAGCTCGATCAGCGCCGCGGCCTCCAGCACGTTCACCGCGGGCACGATCATCAGCTCGAATTCGTCGCCGAGTTCGTCGAGCGGGATCGTCGGCACGGTGTTGCCGTTGCCCGACCGCACCGTGGCGCCGAACGACGCGCTGCGGATCCGCCACGGCTGCGGCGGGTCGGTGAGTTCGGTGCGCACGGCGTTGGCGGTGTTGAAGGTTTCCAGTAAGGCGGCGTATCCGAAATCGGCTACGCCGTCCACCACGAAGACGACGACGTCCATGTCGGAAACGGTACCGAAGATGTCGTTCACGACACTCCGTTCCGCGCAAGTTCTGTCCTACTGTCATCGCGAGACGGCTCGCCGCCCGCGGAGTCGTTCGAGCCCGCAGTACCTCGACGCTTGGGAGTTCGCGTGACCATGATCGAAACCACCGGGACGCACCACATCCGGTTGACAGTGACCGATATCGAGCGCTCCCGCGCTTTCTACCGAGATGTGCTCGGCTTCCCGATCGCCGCCGAATCGCCTGGCAGCCCGGACGATCCGGCGGTGCGCGCCGACCCGATGCGCCTGTTCGGCGGGGTGGTGTTCCAGGCCAACGGGATGTTGCTCGGCCTGCGCCCGGTGGCCGCCGCGACGGATCGATTCGATTCCGAGCGTGTGGGATTGGACCACCTCAGCTTCGCCGTCCCCGCGCGGGACGATCTGGTGGCCGCGGCCGCGCGCCTGTCCGAGGCGGGCATCGAACACGGCGAGATCAAGGAAATGGCCGATTTCGGCATCGCGATCCTCTCGTTCTCCGATCCCGACGGCATACATCTCGAACTCACTGCGCCACTGTGAGTTTGCCTGCGCCCAGCGCGGGCATGCCCGATCCGGAATGAACGCTGTCCTGAAGAAGGCTTCGACGACCGGCCGCGGCACCGGTGTGGTCGTGCCGAGGAGGTAGCCGATGCTGGTCCAGCGTGCGCGACCACGAAAGCTGTCCGAGAACTCGGCATTGCCGAGCCCGAGCGCTCTGCTGTGCGCGCTGGGCGGTCAGCACGTGCAGGGCCCGGTGAGCCGGTGGGCGCGCGAGCTGACCGAACTACACCGGCAGCGCCGTGAGCAAGCGCGAGACCTGGCCGAGCTGGAGCGGCGCCGTGCCGAGTTGGTCGACCGGATCGACACGTGGGCGACGTTGCAGCTGCCGTCCGCCGCGCCGGGTGTGCGGCTGCACGACGTCAGCCTGGGCGTGATGATCGACCGGATGGCCGCCGTGGCGGAAGAGGCGTTCCATCTGCTGATGAACGACGATCCGGGTGGCGAGCGCATGCACGCGGCATGGACCCGGCTGGCGGAATTGGAGATCGCCTACACCGATCTGGTGCGTGCGGTCGGTGACGGACGTCGTCGGCTTCCGCCGAAACGGGTAGGGCCGTTGCCGGCCCCGGGAACCGAATGATCCGGGCGGGAGTAATCGAGCACCGGACCCGAGGAGGCGGAGTCTGCCACCCTGGGGGAAAGTGCAGGTCATCCGCATTGTCGACCGTGGTGGGGAGCCGGCGCGGGCCGTTGTGACCTGTCGCCGCGGGCGAAGACGCACGCGTTGTGCCGTGGCCGATCGAAGCGAGTGGACGAGAGGGCGTAGGCTGAGCGCTCCGACGGACGGCGCGACTTTCTGGGAGCGGTGCATGAGCAAGGGTGAGGGGACTCCTCCCGCTACTACGCGGACCGGCACGATCAGCGTGCGGGTGCCCGCGGTCTCCGAACAGCTGGCGATGCTGCGTGCCTTGGCCGAGACCGTCATGCTCATGGCCGATTTCGGCATCGACGAGGTGACCGATATCCGGCTGGCCCTCGACGAGGTGGCCAGCGCGCTGGTGCTGGACGCGGTGGACGGGGCGGAGCTCGAGTGCGGGTTCGGCTTCGAGGACGACGCGGTGGAGGTGCGTGTGTCCACCGTCACGGTGTCGGACACCAGCCCGGACGAGTCCGGGTTCGGCTGGCACATCGTCGCGACGCTGACGGATTCGGTCTCGGCCACCCGAGGCGCACACGACTCCGCCGCGGGCGGCTACCCGACTGTCGTCGACTTCCGTTGGGTCCGCGGCGGCTCGAATAATGCGTAGCGAGTCGAATCAGGCCGGTGCCAAGCGCAAATCGCGCGGAGACAGCTACGACAATATCGAGCCGCTCTTCGCCGAACTGGCCGCGCTTGCCCCGGACGATCCGCGCCGGGAGGCCGTGCGCGCCGAGCTGATCGAGCGCTGCCTGCCGCTGGCCGAACACATCGCGCGCAAGTTCAGCGGGCGCGGCGAGAGCTTCGAGGACCTGCTGCAGATCGCACGGGTGGGCATGCTCGCCGCCGTCGACCGCTTCGATCCGGGCCACGGCGCGACCTTCCTGTCGTTCGCGGTGCCGACGATCATGGGCGAAGTGCGCAGGCATTTCCGCGACTACGCCTGGTCGGTGCGAGTGCCGCGCCGGCTCAAGGAGATCCAGTCCACCATCGGTCCCACGGTGGAGATCCTGTCGCAGCGGCTGGGCCGGATGCCACGGGCGCGGGAGATCGCCGAGGAACTGGGCGCCGATCTGAACGAGGTGACCCAGGCGCTCATCGCCCGCAACGCCTACCAGACCTCCTCGATCGATGCCGCCTCCGACACCGACGATTCGGAATCCGGCGGCCCCTCGCTGCTGGACTCGCTCGGCGCCGAGGACCCGGACTTCGGCACCGTGGAGAACTATCTGGCGGTGAAGCCGCTGCTGGCCGCGTTGCCGGAGCGCGAGAAGCAGGTGCTGGTCATGCGCTTCTTCGACTCGATGTCCCAGGAGCAGATCGCCCAGCGGATCGGCTGTTCGCAGATGCAGGTCTCGCGGATTCTGTCGAAGACGTTGAAATCGCTGCGCGAGCAGGCTCTGCGGGACTGACGCACGCGCGCGGCGTTCACTCGCCGGTCAGCTCGTCGTGGTACTCGCGCATCGCCCGGACTACGGCGACCAGGACGCGGTGCGCGCCGGCCAGGTCCGCGTCGGGCAGTTCGGCCATCGCGGCGCGGGTCTGCCGCCCGAGCGGGGTGAAGAAGCCGCGGGCCACGTCCATGCCGTTCTCGTCGTAGTGCAGGATGACCCGTCTGCGGTCGGTCGGGTCGGCGGCGCGGCGCAGGTGACCGGAGTCGATCATGCGCTCGACCAGGTAGGTCACCGCTGATGAGGAGATCCCCATCAATTTGCCGAGCCCGCCCGCGGTGAGCGGCGCGCCCTCGATCTCGGCGGTCGCCACGTGCATGAGCGCGCGAAAGTCGTTGGCGCGCAGTTGGTGTGTTCGCGCGAAGACCTGGCCGATCTGCTCGGAGATCGCGGTGAGAGCGCGGATGTCGGCAGCGATGCCGGCTTCCAATCCATCACGGTCCGGCCGGTCCGCGTTCGGCTCAGGGGTCAACGGCGCATCCTTTTCCACACGGGGGTCAGCGTAGTTCAGTCGGTGTCTCGATTGCTTAATATTTCAGTTTCTGAGAGAGTTGCGGGGTGAGCGCTTGGGATCGCTATGCGTCGGTGGTGACCGCCCGGACCTCGTGGGTGCTGCTGGTGGTGCTCGCCGCCGCCTCGGTAGGCCTGATCGGTGCGGTGGGTGAGAACGAGTCCGCCGGGCAGGCCCCGACCGCGCTACCGTCCTCGGCGGAAGCGGCGCACGTCGAACAGGCGCTGGAGGAGTTCCCGGACGCCGGGACGGCCGCCGCCATCGTCGTCGTCACCCGTGCCGACGACGGCGAACTGACCGACGACGACCGCAACGCCACCGCCGCGGCGGTTTCCCGCGCGTCGGGACGCCCGCCCGGTCCGGGCGACCTACTCGCCGCGCCGGACCGGAAGGCGGCGATCGGGCAGGTTCCGGTGAACGCCGACCTGAACGGATTCGCGCTGACCGACCGCATCGACGAGATCCGTTCCGCCGCGCGGGACGGCTTGCCCGACGGGCTCGTTCTCCAGGTCACCGGTGGTCCGGCCTTCGGCGCCGACATCGCCGACTCGTTCTCCGGCGCCAACGTCACGCTGCTGGCGGTGACCGCGGTGGTCGTCGCGGTGCTGCTGATCGCGACGTATCGCTCACCCGTGCTGTGGCTGGTGCCGCTCGCGGTGGTCGGTGCGGCCGACCGGGTGGCCACCGGCGCGGGAACCGCGCTGGCGCGCCTGACCGACCTGACCTTCGACGGCTCGACCTCCGGTGTGACGAGCGTGCTGGTGTTCGGCGCCGGCACCAACTACGCGCTGTTGCTGGTATCGCGCTATCGCGACGAACTGCACCACGAATCCGACCACCGCGCGGCGCTGCGGCAGGCGGTGCGGCGCGCCGGGCCCGCGGTCCTGGCCAGCAACGTGACGGTGGTCGCCGCGCTGCTCGTGCTGCTGCTCGCCTCGGTGCCGAGCACACGCAGTCTCGGTGTGATGGCCGCGCTCGGATTGCTGGTGGCGGTGGTGTTCGTCCTGCTCGCGCTGCCCGCCGTGCTCGCGTTGTGCGGGCGCAAGGTGTTCTGGCCCTTCGTGCCGCAGGCAGACGACCGCGACACGGCGGAGGAAGGCGTCTGGCACGCGATCGCCGCGCGGGTGGTGCGCAGGCCCGCGCTGGTCGCGGGCAGTGCGATCGTGGTGCTCGCGGTCTGCGCGACCGGATTGCTGTCGACGCAGGTGGGACTCTCGCAGACCGAGCAGTTCCGGGTCCGCGCGGAGTCGGTGGAGGGATTCGACGCCCTCGCGCGGCATTTCCCCTCCGGGGCTTCCGATCCCGCGATCGTCCTCGCTCGCAGCGAGGCGGCGGCGGGGATCGATGAGGCGTTGCGCCGCACCGATGGCGTGGTGCTGACCTCGCAGACGGGGACCTCGCCGACCGGACTGACCCGGTGGTCGGTGGTGATCGACGCGCCTCCGTCTTCCGCGCGCGCCTTCGACACGATCGAGGCGCTGCGCGCGTCGGTCGCGCGGGTGCCCGGAGCCGACGCGCTGGTCGGCGGCACCGACGCCCAGGCGCTGGACGTGCAGACCGCCGCGAGCCGGGACCGCGAGGTGGTCATCCCGCTCATCCTCGTCGTCGTGCTCGTGGTGCTGCTCGCGCTGCTGCACGCGGTGCCCGCCGCGCTGCTGCTGGTCGCGGTCACCGTGCTGAGCGCGCTGGCCGCGCTCGGGCTGGGCAGCTGGATGAGCGAGCACGTGTTCGGATTCCCGGCGCTGGATATCAGCGTGCCGCTGTTCGCGTTCCTGTTCCTGGTCGCCCTCGGCGTCGACTACACGATCTTCCTGGTCACCAGGGCGCGCGAGGAGACGCCGCGGCACGGCACCACGAGCGGCATGGTGCGGGCGGTGTCGGTGACCGGCGCGGTGATCACCAGTGCGGGCATCGTGCTGGCCGCGGTGTTCTGCGTGCTCGGCGTCCTCCCGCTGATCACGCTCACCCAGGTCGGCATCGTGGTGGGCCTCGGCATCCTGCTCGACACCTTCGTCGTGCGCACGGTGGTGATCCCGGCGCTGTTCGCCCTGATCGGGCGCAAGCTCTGGTGGCCGAGCGAACTGCGGCTCGTCGAGGAGGACGGCGCGACCTCCGGCGCTGCTCAGCGGGCCGCTGACCAGCCGAAGTCGCTGAACAAGTAGCCGCAGCGGGCGCGCCAGGGTGGCGTCGAGCAGGTCCCCGGATCGAGGTGAACTCGTCAGGCGGCCGCCTCGCCCGGGGTGGAGCGCGGGAGGCGGCCGAAGAAAAGCGGATGACCGCATGTGCGGTCATCCGCTCGGGGAGGCGTACCTCCGCCTTCGCACCTGCCATGCGCCGCGCTGCGGACGGACTACATCCGCGGCGCTGTTCAGCAGCGGTCAGTGCTTGAAGGCGTCCTTGACCTTTTCGCCGGCGTCCTTCAGGTCGGACTTGACCTTGTCGGTGCGGCCTTCGTCGCGCTTCCCCCGGTCGCCCGTCGCCTCGCCGACCTTCTCTTTGGCCTGACCAGCGACTTTATCGGCTTTGTTCTTCGCCTTGTCGACTGTGCTCATGTCACAACCTCCTTGTGAAGAGACCGGCCGACCATCTTCAACCGGTCTTTTGCGCAGTAGCCCGATAGAGCACGGCCAAACATCCGGAATTCCTCGCGAAGCAGAAGACCCGGTCGAAACCGGGTCTTCGCGAAAACGTGCGCAGTGGAAATCGGCGAGTCCGCGCGGTGCGTTGCGGTGCCGGAGCCGCCGGAAAAGCGAATTTACGAGGCCGGAACCGTAGGCGGCGTGAGAAGCCCTTGAAGCACACCGACACCCGCGCCGACAGCCGCGCCGACGGCGATGGCCGGGGACGCGACGAACCCGTACCCGATGGCGGCGCCGAAGGCCATGACGGCTACCGTCCCGGTCGGGAACATCGGCAGGCCCGCGATGGCGCCGCAGACGGCGCCGATGACCGCGCCGATCGAGGCGACCGGCGAAGCCACCATGCTGCCCACCGAGGCGCCCATGGCGGTGGAACCGATGAGATCGGCGGCCATGCGATCGGAGCGCGACGGCTCGAAGCCTGCCGAATCCAGGGTTTGCGCGATGCTCGCTTCCGGGCCCGCGATCGCGTCGTTGAACATCTTGCCCTGCTCGGGAGTCAGGAAGTCCGGCCGGCCGATCACCACCGAACCGACGCGCAGTGTCCCGGGAGGCGCCTCGATCGGCGCGACCGCGGGAGCCGGAGCGGCGGGGTTGGGCAGGTGCAGCCGCTGCGGTTCGATGGGTGCGAGCACGTTGGGATCCGGCATCGGCCGGTTGACGCTCAGGTCGTTGCGGCCTGCCGAAACCGGAGGCGCGGGTGGAACAGCCTCGGCGGGAAGGGTTCCGGGGTCCGCGGGATCCGCCGCCGGGGTGACGACGCCGACGGCGGGCGCCGGAGCGAACGGGAGCTGGACGGAGATCTCCGGCAGCAGTGGATCAGCGGTGGCGGTCGCCGCGCCGACCACGGACAACGGGATGGCGCCCGCGACGACCAGAGTGGCGGCGCGGCGTAAGAAGGGGTGTGCTGGAGTTTCGGGTACTGCTATGCCCATGGACTTACCCACCTCATTCTGAAGAGGACATATACCTACCTTTCTAGTTCGATTCAGAAAGCCCTACGGATGCGCGAAATTCGGATTTCTTTTCCGATAGCGGGGAACCGCTGCACGTGCCAATCGAATCCGTGCGGCGGGTATCGAATATCGGTGGCTCGTACGGCAACCGATGACGTTCGCGATTGCGGCCCAATTGCTGACGGAGTTCAGGAAAACCGGCGGGGAAACGGGTTTCCGTCCCGCTGCACGGCTTCCGGTCCGCATCGCGGCCGAGCAGAGTGCCCCGGGTCGACCACCACTGATCGCCGGGCCGTGACGCGTGCTGTCCCATAATCTGTCGGAATGGCAACTCCGAGTGTGTGGACCGTAACGACCACTACCCCCACCGAAGACGCTGCCCAATCCATCGCTCGCGCCGCGGTAACGGAGAAGCTGGCGGCGGGTGCGTTCATCACCGGCCCGATCAAGTCGGTGTTCTGGCACCTCGGCGAATCCGGTGAAGGCCAGGAGTGGCGCGTCGAGCTGCGAACCTCCGACACCACCCGGGACAAGCTCGCCGCCAGGATCAAGGAACTGCACCCTTGGGACAACCCGGAGCTGACCGGCCAGCCCATCGCATGGTGCCCCGATGAGTACGCGGAGTGGGTGGACCGCTCTGCAAACGCGCCGGAGTAGGAACCCGCGCGGCGACGGCCCGCTCTCACAGCTGGCCGCTCGCGGCTTGACCAGAGGTCATCCGACGCCCCGGGGCCGATCACCCCGGGGCGCACCGCGTCAGGAGGCTGCGGCGAATCCGGCGCGCAGGTCGGCGAGGATGTCGTCGATTCCCTCGATGCCGACGGCGAGGCGGACCAGGCCCGGCGTGACGCCCGCGTTCAGCTGCTCTTCCGGCGTCAGCTGTGAGTGGGTGGTGGAGGCGGGGTGGATCACCAGCGAGCGCACGTCACCGATGTTGGCGACGTGACTGTGCAGCCGCAGTGCCTCGACGAATCGCTTGCCCGCGTCCACGCCGCCGGCGAGTTCGAAGCCGATCACCGCGCCGGTGCCCTTGGGTGCGAGGGCGCGGCCGCGCTCGTACCACGGGGAGGACGGCAGGCCCGCGTAGGACACCGAGGTGACTTCCGAACGGCCGGTGAGGAATTCGGCCACCGCCTGGGCGTTCTGCACGTGCCGTTCGATCCGCAGGCTCAGTGTCTCCAAGCCCTGGCTGATCAGGAACGCGTTGAACGGCGAGACCGCCGCGCCGAGGTCGCGCAGCAGTTGCACGCGCGCCTTGAGGGCGTAGGCGGGCGCGCCGAGCTCGGCGTACACGACACCGTGGTAGCTCGGGTCGGGTTCGGTGAAGCCGGGGAACCGGCCACCGGTCCAGTCGAACTTGCCGCCGTCCACGATCACGCCCGCGATGGCCGCGCCGTGTCCGCCGAGGTACTTGGTGGCCGAGTGCACGACGATGTCGGCGCCGTGGGCCAGCGGCTGGATCAGGTACGGCGTGGCGACGGTGTTGTCCACGATCAGCGGGACGCCGTTGTCGTGGGCGACGCCCGCGATGCCCGGGATGTCGAGGATGTGATTTTGCGGGTTGGAGATCGTTTCGCCGTAGAGCGCCTTGGTGTTCGGGCGAATGGCGGCCTTCCACTGCTCGAGGTCGTCGGGATCGTCGACGAAGGAGACTTCGATGCCGAGCTTGGGCAGCGAGTAGTGGAAGAGGTTGTAGGTGCCGCCGTAGAGCCGGGGACTGGAGACGATGTGGTCGCCCGCTCCGGCGATGTTGAGGATCGCGAAGGTCTCCGCGGCCTGCCCGGAGGCCAGCAGCAGTGCGGCGACGCCGCCTTCCAGTGCGGCGATGCGCTGCTCCACCGCGTCCTGGGTGGGGTTCATGATCCGGGTGTAGATGTTGCCGGGCTCGGCCAGACCGAACAGCGCCGCCGCGTGCGCGGTGTCGCGGAAGGTGTAGGAGGTGGTCTGGTAGATCGGCAGCGCGCGGGCGTTGGTCGTGCCGTCCGGAATCTGTCCGACGTGGATCTGCTTCGTCTCGAAGCTCCAGTTCTGGGACAGGTCGGGTTCGGTCATCGGGGAGGTCCTCCTTCTGGTGGGTGATCGATCGGGGTGGGGCGGCGGCTAATCGGTGATCAGGGTGGTGTCGACCGGGGTGCGCCCGGTGGTGAGATCCAGTACGGGGCAGTGCGCGTCGACGGCCTGCCGGAGTTCGGCATAGCGCTGCTCGGTGTCGGGTCCACTGATGCGAACGGTCACCCGCACCGCTTGGAAACCGGCGCGGACGTTGTCATCCAAGCCGAAGAATCCGCGTACGTCGAGATCGCCTTCGGCGCTCACCGACAAATCATCGATCGTGATGCCGAGGCGCTGCGCCCAGAACCGATAGGTCACCACTTGGCACGAGATGAGCGCCGCCAGATACACCTCGACCGGATTGGGCGCGGTGTCCGCGCCGCCGAGCGCGGGCGGTTCGTCCACGCGCACGGTGTACTTGCCGAGGGTGATCGCACTGCCCACCGTCCCCTCCGTGGTTCCGGAGGCACGGAACACCACCAGCGCGTTCGCCGCGTCGTCCGCGACGGCCC
Source organism: Nocardia sp. NPDC047654 (assembly GCF_043205035.1). Classification (NCBI taxonomy): domain Bacteria; kingdom Bacillati; phylum Actinomycetota; class Actinomycetes; order Mycobacteriales; family Nocardiaceae; genus Nocardia; species Nocardia sp. NPDC047654. The sequence continues at coordinate 166,148 of NZ_JBIDDF010000016.1, read as the reverse complement.
TGGCCGTCGCGTCGGCGATGTCGTTGAGCGGGGTGCTCACATCAGTTGTCATGTCCAGTGACGCTAGGAACCGCGGCGGGCGACGGCGAGAGTTACATTCGGACTGAATGCAACGATGGCGTTTCCCGCGACGCGGTCAGTCCGCGGTCTCGCTCTCCGGCTCCGGCTCCGGCGGCGCGGTTGCCGCGTCGATCTGCTCGCCGACGTACCGCAGGACGACCGCGGCCATCGCGACCACGGGGACGGCCAGGAACGCGCCGACGATCCCGTACAGCGAGCCGCCCGCGGTGACCGCCAGCAGCACGATGACCGCGTGCAGCTGCATGCTGCGGCTTTGCAGCACCGGTTGCAGCACGTTGCCTTCCAGCTGCTGCACGGCGATGACGATGCCGAGCACGATCAGCGCGGTCACGAATCCGTTGCCCACCAACGCGACCAGCACCGCCAGCGCACCCGCGACGAACGCGCCGACCATCGGGACGAATCCGCCGAGGAAGGTGATCACCGCGAGGACCAGTGCCAGCGGCACTCCGAGGATGACCAGCCCGGCGCCGATACACACCGCGTCGACCAGGCTGACCAGCGCCTGCGTGCGGATGAACCCGCCGAGCACCACCCAGATCCGGCCGAGCACCTCCTCCAGGTGCTTGCCACCGCGGCTGCCGGAGACGCCGTGCAACCAGGGCAGGAAACGCGGTCCGTCCTTGACGAAGAAGAACACCAGCACCAGCACCAGGAACAGGGTGACCAGCACCGACGTCGCGGTGGTCACGCCGCTGAACACACCGCTCGCGATCTGAGCCGAACTCGACTGCAGCCGGGAGACGATCGCGTCCACCGCCGAATCCAGTTGCTCGTCCCGGATTCTCAGTGGCGGGCCTTGCAGCCAGTCACGCACCTGCTCGACGCCCGCGCTCGACTTGTCGGCCAGTTCCGGCGCCTGATCCACGACCGACGGCACGATCAGCGCGATGATGCCGGCCAGCACCCCGATGAAACCGAGCACCGCGATCGAGGCGGCCGCCGCGGGTGGCAGGCCCCGTGCGGTGAGCCAGCGCACGGGCGGCCACAGCACGGTGGCGACGACGATCGCCAGCGCCACCGGCAGGATCACCACCCACAGCCGGGCGACCAGGAATCCGAGCACCCACGCGCCCGCCGCGATGGCGACGATGCACAGCGCCCACTTGGCCAGCCACACCAGGCCCGCACCGATGACGTCGCCGCGATCCCGCGGTGCGGGCTTGTCCGGTCCGTGGCTTTTGCTACGTTCGCTCACCGGCCCAGTCTGGCACGTGCGGACCCGATCGATCAGGGCTCGCGGCGGCCCGCCCGCGCCACACGGCTCAGGAACGCGCTGTTTGACCCGGCAGCCCGGGGTCATCACCTGAGCAGGTCATCGGAAGGGTGGTTGCCGTGCGGTGTGTGGTGTTCGGTGCGACCGGCTACATCGGCGGCCGCCTGGTGCCGGAGCTGCTGCGCGCCGGGCACACGGTACGGGTGCTGGCTCGCACACCGGGCAAGCTCGCCGACGCGCCCTGGCGTGATCGGGTCGAGGTGGTGGCCGGTGACGCGACCTCCGCCGCCGACGTGCGCGCCGCACTGGACAGCCAGGACGTGCTGTACTACCTGATCCACTCGCTGACCCGGGCCGACTTCGCCACCGTGGACCGGGAGGCCGCCACGCTGGTCGCGGCCGAGGCGGCGGACGCCGGGCTGACCAGGATCGTCTACCTGGGCGGCATCGTCCCGGAGGCGCAGCGGTTGTCGCGGCACCTGGCCTCCCGCGCCGAGGTCGGCGAGATCCTGCGGGCGGGCTCGGTGCCAGCCTTGGTGCTGCGGGCCGCGGTGATCATCGGTTCCGGCTCGGCCAGTTTCGAGATGCTGCGCTACCTGACCGAGCGTCTGCCGATGATGGTCACCCCGCGCTGGGTGCGCAACCGGATCCAGCCGATCGCGGTGCGCGACGTGCTGTACTACCTGACCGAGGCGGCAGCGCTGCCCGAAGGCGCCGGCGGCGCGTTCGACATCGGCGGTCCGGACGTGCTGACCTATATGGAGATGATGCGCGGCTACGCCGAAGTGGCTCAGCTGCCGCGACGGCTGATCGTGCCGGTGCCGGTGCTGACGCCGTGGTTGTCCGCGCAGTGGGTGAATCTGGTGACCCCGGTGCCCCGCGCGATCGCCGTGCCGTTGATGGAATCGCTGATCAACGACGTGGTCTGTCACGACCACGCTATCGCCGACCTCATCCCCGACCCGCCGGAAGGGCCGACCGGCTATCGGCGGGCGGTGACGCTGGCGTTGCAGAAGATTCGCGATCTGGACGTGCCGACCAGGTGGTCGGACGCCCGTTCGCCGGGCGCACCGTCGGATCCACTGCCCACCGACCCGGAGTGGTCGGGCGGTTCGCTCTACCGGGATGTGCGCGAACGGCACACCGACGCCGACCCGGCGACGCTGTGGCGGGTGATCGAGGCGATCGGGGGCGAACACGGCTGGTATTCGTTCCCGCTGGCCTGGTCGCTGCGCGGATGGATAGACCGGCTGGCCGGCGGCGTCGGTCTGGGCCGTGGCCGCCGCGACCCGCACCGGTTGCACGAGGGGGAGGCGCTGGATTGGTGGCGGGTGGAGCGGCTGGAGCGACCACGGATGCTGCGTTTGCGCGCCGAGATGCGGGTGCCGGGCCGCGCATGGCTCGAGCTCACGGTTGAACCGGACGGCCCGGGCGCCACCTATCACCAGTGCGCGTTGTTCGAACCGCACGGGTTGGCCGGGCACCTGTACTGGAAATCCATCGCGCCGTTCCACGCGGTCATCTTCGGCGGGATGGCGCGCAACATCACCGGCGCCGCGGAATCGTCCCGGACGTGATGACCCGCTAACCGGGAGCGGGGGAGTCCTCGATCGCCAGCGCCGCGGCGATCACCGGCCAGGAGTGTGCAGGTCGCTGCCAGTAACCCCAGGAGTGCGTTGGCCTTGCAGGTCGCTGGTGCGGAGGCACCCGCTGTAGGAGCCCCACGATGCGGTAGAGCCCGGCGGCGGCCGAGACGAGCTGGAATACCGGTGCCCGCCATGGAGATTCCGGCGATGGTGCCGGCAGTTCTCTGCTGAGAAACACCGGTCCGCGGTATTCGATGACGGCGGTGTGCGCGCTCTGCTGGAATAGGTCCAGGTGGAGGGGATGGGCCGTCGGCGGTGTCGAGCCAGGAGAAGCGGATGATCAGGTCACGGGTTGCTGCGGTGGTTGTGGCGGTGTCGGCGATCGTGTCGGCGGGGGCGGTGGGAGCCGTCCATGCCGCGCCCGGCGCGTGCGTGCCGGGCGACCCGTTGCGCCCCACCGCCGAGCTGTTCGCGACCGGCAACACCGGGACCATCACCGATCCGGCGGATCCGCTTCTGCGGGATGGGTTGACGGACTTCGCATTCGAGGTCGGGGCGATCACGCTGCGCAATGTCGCGCTTCCGGTGGGGTCGACGCTGGTCAGCGGCGTGTTCTGGTCGCAGGAGCGGCAGCTGGCGACCTACGAGCGCTCCCGGGCGTTCCATCTGGCCTGCGCGGTGGGCGGCGATCTGCGCCGGATCGCCGATGAGGTGCGGGTGCGGTTCGGGCAGGAGTCGGTGCTGACGTTCGAACACCGCGCCGCGGGCGCGGCCGGGGTCGACGCGTTCACGGTGGACGTCGCCGGGGTCGACGTGCGGCGTTTCCACGACGGCCTGGTCGCGGACCCGCAGGTACGCGAGCGACTGATCGGCGGTTCGGTCACCGATGACGGCACGCTGATCCTGGTCGCCGATCTCGCCGATCTGGAGCGAACCCGCCAGTTCGTCGAGCGAATCGGCGGGGGCTGGGATTTCGCCAGGGTGCGCTACGGCGATCGCGAGTTCGTCGGAGCATGAGCCGGTCTCGGCGCGGCGAACACTCCGCATCCTCCCGGTGGTGGACTTACGCTGATCCCGGTGGCGATTTCGGAGTGACGACGGCTGGGAGTCTCGGTGGGCGCGGCATTGGTCAAAGGTCAGAACGGGGCATTGGATGTGGCGCGCGTGCAGGTGGCGGTGCGCACCGAGGCCGCGGTCGATGTGTCGGCGCTGCTGGTGACCGAAGCGGGACGGGTGCGCTCGGACGCGGATTTCGTGTTCTTCAATCAGCCGAGCGCACCGGGCGTGTCGCTGGGGCAGGGAACGCCCGGCGCGCTGTCGGTTTCGCTGAGCGACCTGCCTGTGGACATCGCGCAAGTACGCGCGGTGCTCACTCTCGACGATCCGGCGCAGACCTTCGGCGGGGTCGCGCCTCCGGTCGCCACGGTCGCCGACGCGGCGGGAAACGTGCTCTACGAGTACCGCATCGAGGGCTTGGGCAGCGAATCCGTGGTGATCGCGCTCGAACTGTATCGCCGCCAGGGCGGATGGAAGGTGCGAGCGGTCGGGCAAGGTTACGCGGGCGGATTCGCCGCGCTGGTCACCGATCACGGCGTGAGCGTGGACGACGCCCCGGCGGTGGAGGCCTCGTCCGCGAATCGAGCCGAGCCGGGCCCGGCGGCCGGGTCCACCCCGGCGACGGACGTGTTCACCGTCCCCGGCGAGGCGCAGCTCTCCTTCGAGAAGCGGGCGAAGCTGGACCTGCGTAAGCGGGAGGTCGCGAAAGTCCTCATCGACAGGAACGCTTTCGGCATCCGCGCGCGCGTCGTTCTGGTCGTCGACAAGACCGGCAGCATGAACCGGCAGTATCGCGACCAGGTGGTGCATCGCGTCGTGCAGCGGATGATTCCGGTGGCCACCCAGCTCGACGACGACGGCACTCTGGAGGCGTATCTCTACGCCCGCTCCTTCGCCAAGCTGCCCGACATCACGGTCGAGCACGGTGAGGAGTGGGCACGAACCTATCTGCACCTCACCGGCACCCACGGCGGCATCGACTACGACGCGCTCGGCGCCCGCAACGAGGAGCTGCCGATCATGCGCGACATCATCGACTCGTTGCGCCCCGGCGGTCGCCCCACGCTCGTGCTGTTCTTCACCGACGGGGGCTTCGCCAAGAAGCGCGAGATCGCCGCGCTCATGCGGGAGGCGTCGCGGCTGCCCGCGTTCTGGCAGTTCGTCGGCCTCGGGCGCGCCAACTACGGTCTGCTGCGCACCCTGGACGAATTGTCCGACCGGGCGGTCGACAACGCGGGGTTCTTCGCACTCGACGACATCGATCAGGTCGACGACGCGCAGCTGTACGCCCGCTTGCTCGGCGAGTTCCCGGACTGGCTGCGCGCCGCGCGAAACGCGAACATCCTGCGCTGAACGCGCGTGGGCGTCATCGCCGCAACGAGCCCGCAGCTGCCCTGCCCACGGAGCATCCCCCGCCTGTCATAGCGAGAAGCTATGGCAGGCGGTGATCGCTCCGCCGCGGCTCAGCCGATGACAGCGTTCATGATGGTGCCGGCGCTGGTGGCGATCACCCCGCCGATCATGGCTCCCGCCACCATCTTCGGCGACTCGAGCCCGCCGCCGGTCCACTTCTCCCAGGCGAAGCGCCCACCGGCGTAGATGATGCCGCAGATGCCCGACAGGAGTACGAACCACGTCAGGTAGCGGACCAGTTGGAGGAACTTGTCGGAGATCGGCGGCGCTTCTGGGGTGGGATTGCCGATCTGCGCCAAGGTGTCGAAAGCGGCGGCCATGATCATCGTCGTTCGCTCATTCTGGATTCGGGACAGGGGCAAGTGAATCGCTGAGAAGATCGTATCCGTTCGCTCGCCCCGATGCAGTCAGGTCGGTGCAGCGCAGGGAAGTTCGTGTTTCCCCTGCCCTCACCCGGGTAGCCGAACTCGTGTCCGGCCGCGGAGGATCCGCACCGTGCGCACACCGCGGCGGGCCACATGCCCGTATCCTGGGCGTGGCCGAATTCATCGGTGGTCGAACAGTTTTCGCATAGCGACTGGTCGACGCAGGGTTGCATTCGAGCGTAGAGGGAGTAGACGGTGAGCATCATTCTGGCGTCGGTCGGCGATTCGTTCACGACGTTGGCGCAGATCGGCAATCCGACCCCGGAGGCTCCGCCCTTGGCGGACAAGCTCTTACAGTTCGTGCGGTATCTGACCTGGTTCGCGCTCGCGTCCGGCATCGTCAGCATCATCTACGCGGGCGGCAGATTCGCCTGGGAGAAGTGGAGCGGCGGCGGATTGCAATCGCCGAAGATGATCGCGGGGGCGATGCTCGGCGGGGTGGTCGCCACGAGCGCGGGCACCATCATGAACACCGTTCTGGAGTTCTGACCGCAGGCGTTCGCGGCGATCCTGGCGGCGCGCCTTCGTCGGTGACGACGAGCGTGCCGCGAGGGATCGCCGCCCGCGGCACTCGCCGGGGACTCCGCCGAACTCGGCTCCCCCTCCTGCGATTGCCCCGCTGACCTGCGATTTTCGCTGCGGAGGGCGGTTATACTCCGGTGCGGATCTCGCGGTGCCCGATAGGATCGGAGGCGGAGCAGGATCATGGACGACTGGACCGAGGGCGAGCTCACGGTGTCGCGGCGCACGGCGCTTGGCATCGCGGCGACATCGGTGGCCGCGTTCGGATTGGCGGCATGTGGCGAGGCCGAGCACAGGAATCCTGTCCCCAGGGACGCCGCCACGATCGCCAAGGACGCCTACGAATTCGGGTACCCGCTGGTGCTGATGGACGTCACCCGGATGGCGGCGGAGGCGTCCACGCCCGTCAACCGGTTCGAGCACACGTCGTCGTTGCCCACCCCGGCGCAGCGCGAGGTGGTGCGGCTGGACCGGGACACCTTGCGGTCGACCGCGTGGCTCGATCTGGCGAAGGAGCCGATGGTGCTGAGCGTGCCCGCGATGGACCGGGGCCGGTTCTGGTTGGCGCAGGTGCTGGACGCCTGGACGAACAACGTGCACAACCCCAGCGGTCGCCGTCCGCAGGCGCGATCGGTGTTGCCGCCGTACACCTACGCGGTGACCGGCCCGGGCTGGTCGGGGGACCTGCCTGCCGGGCTGACCCCGTTGCCGATGCCGACGCCGACGGTGTGGCTGATCGTCCGGATCCAGGTCGACGGCGAGAGCGATCTGCCCGCTGTGCGCTCCCTGCAGCGGCGGTTGCGGCTGGCTCCGTTGAGCGCGTGGGTGGCGGGCACCGAGCCGCCCGCCGCGCCACCCAGGGAGGGGATCGCGCAGCCACCGCCGGAGTGGGTCGACGAGATGGACCCGAAGGTGTTCTTCGATCGGATGTGCGCGTTGATGGCGGTCGATCCGCCCGCGCGGGCGGACGACCCCGCCATGCGGCGGTTCGAGACGATCGGCATCCGGCCCGGCGGCGCGGTCGAAGGCCTCTCGGACGCGGAGCTCGCCGCGGCGGTGGACACCGCTCAGCAGCAGATCCCGGTCTATCTGGGCGCGCGGACGGTCAACGAGAACGGCTGGCTCATCGACCCCGACGTCGGCCGGTACGGCACCAACTACCTGCTCCGCGCCGCCATCGCGAGGGTGGCTCTCGGCGCGACTCCGGCGGAGAACGCCTTCTATCCGACGCTGTTCGCCTCGACCGGCACCGGCGATGGCGGCACGGGCCGATTCCGGCTGCACTTCGCACCGGGGCAGCTACCGCCCGTCGACAACTTCTGGTCGCTGACCGCCTACGACGCCGACAGCTACCTGGTGCCCAACCCCGCGGAGATCTACGCGGTGGGCCATCCGGAGCCGGTGATGCTCAACCCCGATGGGTCCACCGACATCGCGTTGCAGTACACCGATCCCGGCCCTTCTGTTCCCGCCGGGAACTGGCTGCCCATCCCCGAAGCCGGTCAATTCTCGCTGACCCTGCGGATGTACGCGCCGAAGCAGGAGGCCATCCACGGCCGTTGGCGGCCGCCGCCGTTGGTGCCGGTGCTCTGACCCGCACTCCGCCCCTCCGCACGTTCCCGGCCGCTCGCCGATGCTCGGCGCGCTGCGGCCCGAGGACCGCTCAGGGCGCTGACCAGCTATTTTCCCGCCGGAGGCGGTTATACTCCGGAACGGACCCGGCTCGGCGACCGATCGGATCGGAGACGGAACAGGATCATGGACGACCGGACCTACCGTGAATCCGCGCTGTCGCGGCGCACCGTGCTGGGGATGGCGGCGTCGGTGGCCGCGCTCGGCGTGGCGTCGTGCGGCGGATCGGACGAGGACGACTCGGCCCATCCGACGGTGACCAGTGCGGCCGGAGCGATCGCCAAGGACGCCTATGTGTTCGGCTTTCCGCTGGTGCTGATGGATGTCGCCCGGATGGCGGCGGAGGCGTCCACGCCCGTCAACCGGTTCGAGCACGCGACCTCGTTGCCGACCCACGCACAACGGAACGTGGCGCGCCCGGACCCGGACACGCTGCACTCGACCGCGTGGCTCGACGTGACGAACGAGCCGATGGTGCTGAGCGTCCCCCCGATGGAAGGGGGCCGGTTCTGGCTGGCGCAGGTGCTGGACGCCTGGACGAACAACGTGCACAACCCGAGCAGTGTCCGGCCGCAGGCCCGGTCGGCGTCGGCGCCGTTCACCTACGTGGTGACCGGCCCGGGCTGGTCGGGTGCCCTGCCAGAAGGTCTCATGCCCTTGCCGATGCCCACGCCGACGGTGTGGCTGATCGTGCGTATCCAGGTCGACGGCGAGAAGGACCTCTCGGTCGTGCGCTCGGTGCAGGAGAGGTTGCGGCTGGTTCCGTTGAGTGCGTGGACGGCGGGCGCCGAGCCGCCCGCGAGCGCGCCGCCCAGTGGGCAATCGGAGATGCGACGCCCGGTCGATCAGGTCATGGGGATGGACGCGCGCGATTTCTTCGATCGGATGTGCGCGGTGCTCGCGGTCGATCCGCCCGCTCCCGTGGACGAGCCCGCCATGCGCCGTTTCGCGGCGATCGGCATCCGGCCCGGCGGCGCGGTCGAAGGCATCTCCGAAGGTGAACTGACCGCCGCGGCCGACACCGTGAAGCAGCAGCTCCCGGTGACGCTGGGAGCGAATACGGTCAACGACAACGGCTGGGTCTCCGACCTCGGGGCGGGCCGGTACGGCACCGACTATCTGCTGCGAGCGGTCACCGCGTTCGGCGCGCTCGGCATCCCGCTGCCCGAGGACGCGCATTACCTCTTCACGGCGGTCCCCGCCGGCTCCGGTCCTTTCCGGCTGCACTTCGCCTCGGGCGAGCTGCCGCCGGTGGACGCGTTCTGGTCGCTGGCCGTCTACGATGCCGCCGATTACCTGGTGTCCAATCCGGCCGAGATCTACTCGATCGGTCACCATGTGCCCGTCGTGCTCAACCCGGACGGCTCCCTCGACCTCACGCTCCAGCACGATGATCCGGGTTCCGGCGTCCCCGGGGGCAACTGGCTGCCCATCCCGGAATCGGACCCGTTCTCGCTGACACTGGCGTTGTTCGCACCGAAAGCGGCCGTCTTGCAGCGGCGTTGGCAGCCACCGCCGCTGATCATGCTCTGACGAGCCGGTCTGCGTGTCACCCCGGGGAGGCGGGGCCGAGGGATGCGCCGAAAAAAGTAAACAGGTTTTACTAAACACTGTTCACGAAGCCTGGTTCTGTGGTTGCATCTCCTTGACCGTGTCCCCTGCATCGTTGTCAGGTCTGCGCCCAGACCGCCGTAGGAGTTAGCCGTGACCGTGACCACGCCCTCGATCCCGACGGGATTCGACTTCACCGACCCCGACCTGCTGGCCACCCGCCTGCCCATCGGAGAGTTCGCCGAACTGCGCCGCACCGCCCCCGTGTGGTGGTGTGCGCAGCCCGATCGGGCCAGCGGGTTCGACGACGGTGGCTACTGGGTCGTCTCCAAGCTCGCGCACATCAAGGAGATCTCGAAGAATCCCGAGGTGTTCTCCTCGCACGAGAACACCGCCATCATCCGGTTCAACGAGGAGACCACGCGCGAGCAGATCGACATGCTCGGCGACATGCTGCTGCTCAATCTCGATCCGCCCAAGCACACCAAGACCCGCCGCATCATCTCCAAGGGCTTCACCCCGCGCGCGGTGGAGAGCCTGCGCGCCGCGCTGACCGAACGCGCCGCGCGGATCGTGCACGAGGCGAAGAAGTCCGGCAGCGGCGACTTCGTCGAACAGGTCGCCTGCGAACTGCCGTTGCAGGCCATCGCCGAGCTGCTCGGCATCCCGCAGGAGGACCGGAAGAAGATCTTCGACTGGTCCAACCAGATGATCTCCTACGACGACCCCGAGTTCGATGGCGATCACCACGCCGCCACCGCCGAGGTGATGGGCTACGCCTGGAACATGGCCGAGCAGCGGCGCGCCTGCCCGGCCGAGGACATCGTCACCCAGCTGGTCAACGCCGACATCGACGGCGAGCACCTCGGCTCGGACGAGTTCGCGTTCTTCGTCATCCTGCTGTCGGTCGCGGGCAACGAGACCACGCGCAATTCGATCACCCACGGCATGAAAGCGTTCGTGGACCACCCCGAGCAGTGGGAGATCTACCGGCAGCAGCGCCCGCGCACCGCGCCCGACGAGATCGTCCGGTGGGCCACGCCGGTCACCGCGTTCCAGCGCACCGCGACCCAGGACACCGTGCTCGGCGGCCAGGAGATCAAGAAAGGGCAGCGGCTCGGATTGTTCTACAGCTCGGCCAATTTCGACGAGGAAGCCTTCGCGGATCCGTTCACCTTCGACGTGCTGCGCGATCCCAACCCGCACGTGGGTTTCGGTGGCACCGGCACCCACTACTGCGTCGGCGCGAACCTGGCCAGGCTGCAGATCGATCTGATGTTCAACGCCATCGCCGACGTGATGCCCAACCTGCGGCAGGTCGCCGAGCCGGTGCGGCTGCGGTCGGGCTGGCTGAACGGAATCAAGCGCTGGGAAGTCGAATACGCTTGAATCGATCGGTGCAACAGTCCAAACCACGCGGTCGCGCGCCGGTGGTGACCGACACCGACATCCGGCGGGTGGCCAGCGCGCTGTTGGTCGAACGCGGGCCCGATGCGGTCACCCTGCGCGCCATCGCGCGCGAACTCGGTGTCACCGCGCCCGCGCTGTACCGGTACTACAACTCGCTGGAAGACCTGCTGGAGCGACTGCGGCTTGACTTCTGCGCCGACCTGGCGGCGGAACTGACCGCCGAGATCGCCACGCTGCCCGACGACGGCGCCGTGCAGTTCTTCGCCATCTGCCGTGGCTTCCGGCGCTGGGCGCTGACGCACACCAGGGAGTTCACCCTGGTGTTCGCCTCGCCCGGCGCCGGGCAGGCCCGCGCGCTGCGCCGCTTCGACGAGCCCTTCGGCCGGGTCTTCCTGGCCACGGCGGGCAGGCTGCTGGCCACCTACGACATCGTCACGCCGTCCACCGACGTCATTCCGCCGGAACTGCGCGAGGACCTGGTGCACTTCCAGACCGAACTGCTGGCCGCGCTGTCGGAGTCGAGCCAGAAATTCCCCGCCGAGAAACTGGATCTCGGGGTGACGTATCTGATGATCCAGATCTGGGCGCGGCTCTACGGGCACGTCACACTCGAGGTCTTCGGTAACTACCCGATCCCGCTGGACAATCCGGAGATCCTGTTCGACGCGATGCTCGCCGATCTGGGCCGCACGGCGGGGTTGCTCACCGAGTGAGACCGGGCTAGATGCGGGCGCCCTTGGCCCGGTTGCACGCGCGGCACAGGATCTGGAGGTTCGCCGCGCTGGTCGCGCCACCGCGGCTGAGCGGAATGATGTGGTCGAACTCCAGGTAGTGCCCGTCGCCGCATTCGACGCACCGGCCGCCGTCGCGCTGCCACACCTGCGCCTTCACTTCCTGCGAGATGCTGCGGGTATCACGCTGGCCCGGAGTGAGGACGAGACGTTTGGCCACGCGCAGCGCGCCTTCCAGCGCGGCCGAGACGTAGTCCGGATCGTCGACGGCGAACGTCGCGCCGCCGCGCGCCGAGGTGGCCGCGATCACCACCGCGCCTTGCTCCGCGTGCACGGAAACCACCCGTGACCAAGGCATCTCGATACCGGTGTCGGCGCCGACGAAACGCAGCTTCTTGTTGCTGCCGATCAGCCTGCCCTCGGTGAGCTTCGGGCCGCGCGCGAGCTGTCGGACGTGCGTCGCGGGCAGGTCGAGGTGCACCTTCTCCTCGGGGTCCAAGTGCAGTCCGGGCGTGCGGACCACCGGCAGGTCGCCCGTGCGCAACCGATAGAGGGTGTTGCCGCGATGCATCCGTCTGCGCAGATCATCGATCAGCGGTCCGCCGAGGCCGAGTTCGGTGACCGCCTGCTCGAACAGTTCCAGCTCCGCGTCCCTGACCTCGCCGTCGGCGAAGGCGAAGGTGACCAGCCGCTCCACATAGCTGAGCGCCGCGTCGCGCAACGCCGCGCGTCCGGCTTCGGCGTCGATCCGCTGATAACGCAACGACGCCCACAGCGCCGCCCACTCGGGACCACGCGGACCGTGGCCGGTGAGCACCCGCCAGGCCCGGGTGTGCCAATGGACGAGGTATTCCTCGATCTCCTCGGCACACCTCTGGCACGGGGCGAACCCGCCGAAGAACTTGCGGCGCAGCGGGCTTGCGCAGCGAGCGCAGTGGCGGTCGCCGCGCGGAGGGGGCAGATACCGGTCCTCGGTCCATCCTGCGCCGTCCCACCAGCGCATGCGCTGCGGGTTCTCCGGATCCGGGTGCCAGTCCGCGCGTTCGGGGTCCGGGGGCGGAGGGGGAGGTGCGCTTTCGGGGGTGTAGCGGTTGAGATCGACCGGACGGGGAGTGTGCGGGAGGGGAGCGGTGTCCGCGCGGCCGAGCACTTCGGTGCGTGGCCATGCGGGTGTGCCGCGGCGTGGCGCTTCGGACCCTTCGGATCGCCCGGATGGGTTCTCGGCCTGGTGGTCGTGCTCGCGGACGCGTTGCGTCGGAGCGTGTTCGGCGGCTGCGTTCGACGCGTTCGACGCGTTCGTTCGCTCGGCCGCGGCGGGTTCGCCGTTCCTGCGCGACTGGCCGGAGGAGAACGACCCGTGCGGGACGTGCCGGGGCTGGGCGAAGTCGTGGCGATCGGCCCGTTCGGCCGAGCCGAGGCCGGAGTCGGCGGTGGCCTGAAGTCGTTCTCGAGCCGGTGCCGCCGCGGCCGATCGGTGCACCCGGAACGGGTTGGTGGGATGGGTGGTGCGGGCGGGCGCCGACGGGTCGTCGACCCGCACGCCGAACTCGCCGACCAACCCGGCCAGCCCGCTGGACCAGCCCTGGCCGATCGCGCGGAACCGCCACTGCCCGTCGCGACGGTAGAACTCGCCGAACATCAGCGCCGAGACCGCCTCCGCGTCATCGATCTCGAACGCCGCGACCACCCCGTCTACCGAGTGCACGGCGACGGACAACTCCTGGATGTCGCCGAAGGTGCTTCCCTCCACCGACCCGGAGACGACGATGCGCTCGACGTCCGCTTCGGTGCGCGGCAGCGAGACGCTCAGCCGCGCGGTGCCCGGCGCGGGTTCCTGATCGAGCGTGACCGCCTGGGAGACGTGCCGCGGCGCGTTGTAGAACACCAGGTCTCGATCAGAGCGGACCGTGCCGTTCGCGTCCAGCAGCAAGGCGTGCGCGTCCACCGCGTGCTCCGATCGCCATGAAACAACCACGGCTAGAAGGGATGTCGGTACCGCTGCGTTCGCGCCCTTGCTGAGTTTCATTGTGCTCGAACTATGCCACGCCCCTCCGACACGCCGAACGCGCGAGGGGAGGTCCTTCGGCGGGGCGTGCGGCACAGTGTTCCCCATGACGAACCCGAAACGCCCGGGTCGTAAGCCGCCGACCCCGAAGTTGCCCAGCGGGCGCGTGCCCGGCCCCGCCGACGTGCTCGCCGCCGCCCAGGCGGCGGTCGAAGCGGCGCAGACGGCCGCGGGCCAAGCGCTGGAAGCCGCCCAGCTCACCGCGACCTCGGCGTTCGACACGGCGGTGCGGCTGCCGCCCGCGTCCGCGCAGCTGGCCGCGCAACTGCCCGGCCTCATCGAGAACCTCTCGACCGCGATCGAGCGGCTCAACTCCACCATCGATCGGCTCGACCGCACCCTGGCCCTGGCCGATCCGGCCTTCGCGGCCTATGACCGGCTGCTGCCCCGGCTGGAAGCGATGATCTCGCTGGGTGAGGACGTGTTCGGGCGTCTGGCGAAACTGCCCGGAATCGCCCTGCTCGGCAAGCTGGCCGGTCTGAGTGCGGCCGAAGAACAACCCGCCGAGCAGCCCGCCCGGCGAAAGCCGACGAAGCGGCGCAAATAGTCGAGAAGGACGCTCGCGTTCAGCGGCGCGCGTGGTCGGCGGCCGCGCGCAACGTGGCGGCCGCCTTGAGCAGAACCTCGTGGTACTCGTCGGCCGGGTCGGAGTCGAGCACGATGGCGCCGCCCGCTCCGATCCGCCAGCGTCCGCCGTAGCGCACGGCGGTGCGGATCACGATGTTGAGGTCCGCGGTGCCACCGAGCCCGAGGAAACCGATCGTGCCCGAATAGACGCCGCGCGCTTCGGTTTCCAGCGCATCGATGATCTCCATGGTGCGCAGCTTCGGCGCGCCGGTCATCGAGCCGCCGGGAAAGCAGGCGCGCAGGCAATCGACCACGCCGACCTCCGGGCGCAGCCTGCCGCGCACCGTCGAGACCAGTTGGTGCACGGTCGCGTACTGCTCGGTGGCCATCAGCTTCGGGACATACACGCTGCCGATCTCGCAGACCCGGCCCAGATCGTTGCGCAGCAGATCGACGATCATGAGATTCTCCGCCCTGGTCTTCGGGCTGTCGGCCAGCTCGCGGCGCAGGCGCTCGTCCTGCTCGGGTGTCGCGCCGCGCGGCGCGGTCCCCTTGATCGGCTTGCTCTCCACGATGCGGCGCCGGTCGACCTTCAAGAAGCGCTCCGGCGACGAGCAGGCGATTTCGAGGTCGTCGAAGCGCAGGTAGGCGGCGTACGGGGCGGGGTTGCACCGGCGCAGCGTGCGGTAGAAATCGAGGCCGTCGGCCGCGGAGGCGGGGATCGTGGCGCTGTCGGTCAAGTTGATCTCGTAGGACTCGCCGGCGTGCAGTCGCTCCTGGCAGACCGCGATATCGGCGAGATAGCGCTCCCGGCCGCGGGTGAGCAGCGGCTCGACGGCGTCATCGTCCGGCGGCACCTCGAGCGGCGGCGGATTCGTCCAGGTCGGGAGGGTGTTCAGGGTTTCGCGGGTGTCGCGCAGCCAGTCGGCGGCGGATCGGGCGGTCTCCACGTCATCGCTCAGCGCCAGCAGGTGCGTGCGCCCGCCGACGTGGTCGACCACCACCATCCGGTCGGCGAAGATCCACTGAGCGTCCGGGGTCGGGGCGCGGTGAACCGCGTTCCCGCCGCAGTCGGCTTTCACCTCGTAACCGAGATAACCGACGTAGCCGCCGACGAAATCGAAGGGCAGATCGGGTAATTCGAGCCGGCGCGTGCGCAGCTCGGCGGCCAGGAAATCGAGGATGCCGCCGGGCGCGGTGCGCCGATGCCCGTCGGAGGACTCGACGGTCACATCGCCGTCGCCCACGCGATAGCGCAGCACCTCGGCCAGCGGACCGCTCGCGTCGCCCAGGAAGGAGAACCGGTCGGCTCCGGGCTCAACATGCTCGCTGTCCAGCCAGAACGCCGTCGGGGAGTTGCCGTACAACTGCACGAACGCGCGCTCGGTATCGATCGGCCGTTCGAGCACGGCCCGCTGGAGCCGGTAGGTCCGCGGCACGGAGCGGATCGGACCGGTGCGCCCAGCGGATGACGCCCGATCGAGTTCGACGGCCGCGGCGGGGAACTGCGCGGCCGCGAGCGGCACGGGTGAGGCCGCGTCGGGAAGGGCGGGTCGTGCCGGGACCGGCTCCGCTACGCGATCACGCGCCGGGGCGACCGACGGGTTCCCCACCAAGGAAGCACGCCCGCTTCGATGCGCGGCGGTGAGCTTCGCGAAGTTACGCAGCAGCGCCGCGCCGAACTCGCTCGCGATCGATTCGGGATGGAACTGCACGCCCCACTGCGGGCGCGCGCGGTGCCGCACACCCATCACGACGCCGTCACCGGACAGCGCGGTGACCTCCAGATCGTCCGGCAGCGGTCGCAGCGCGCACAAGGAGTGATAGCGCACCGCGGTGAAACCCTGCGGAATCCCGGCGAACAGGTCGCGGTCGTCGTGCTCGATGCGATCGAGATACCCGTGCCTGGCGGCGGGCGCCTCGGCGACCACGCCGCCCGCCGCGACCACGATGCCCTGGTGGCCCAGGCACACCCCGAGCAACGGCAGGTCGCTCTCGCCGATCACCGCCGCGGAGATTCCGACGTCGCGGGCCACGTCCGGCCGCCCCGGTCCGGGCGAGACCACGACGTTGTCGAAGCGGCCCAGATCGAGTTCGGCGACCGTGCGCGCCTCGTCGTTGCGCACGACCGTCGGCTCGACGCCGTTCACCTCGCTGATCAGCTGGTACAGGTTGTAGGTGAACGAGTCGTAGTTGTCGATCAACAGCGTGTGCATGGTTCTGGAAACCCTACGCCGCACCGGTCGGAGCTAACTGTTGTCGTCTGCCTTCAGTTCGGGTCGGCGGGTGGTGCACAATGTGGGACATGTCTGTTGCGCAACCGGTCGATGTGGATCCCGCGGTCGTCGACTTCGCCGTCGTCGGAAAGTGGATGGATGAGCAGGGTCTGTCCGGGGGTGAGTTCGAGGATGTGATCGCGCTCGGTGGCGGAACGCAGAACATCATGCTCCGCTTCACGCGCGGTGGCCGCACGTACGTGCTGCGCCGTGGCCCGAAGCATCTGCGCGCCAAGAGCAACGACGTGATCCGGCGCGAGGCCAGGCTGCTCGGCGCGCTGGGCGGCACCGAGGTCCGCGCGCCCAGGGTGATCGCGGCCTGCGCCGACGAGTCGGTGCTCGGCGCGGTCTTCTACCTGATGGAGCCGATCCACGGTTTCAATCCGCAGAACGAACTGCCCGAGTTGCACGCGGGCGATCCGGAAGTTCGCAGGCAGATGGGCCTATCGGCGGTCGAAGCCATCGCGCGGCTCGGTGCGCTGGACTACCAGGCGCTCGGCTTGGCCGACTACGGCAAGCCGGAGGGCTTCCTGGAGCGCCAGGTGCCGCGCTGGCTCGGTGAGCTGGAGTCGTATTCGGCCAACGAGGGCTACCCCGGTCCGGAGATTCCCGGCGTGGCGGCGGTCGGCGAGTGGCTGGACCGCAATCGCCCCGCGCAGTGGACTCCCGGCATCCTGCACGGTGACTGCCACCTGGCGAACATGATGTTCGAGTTCGACGGCCCGCAGGTGGCGGCGATGGTCGACTGGGAGATGTCCACCATCGGCGACCCGCTGCTGGACCTGGGCTGGCAGATCGCCACCCGCCCGGAGCCCGGCACCACCGGCGCGGCGCTGGTGGGCAAGCTCGGCGCGGTCGGCGGTCTGCCGACGGCCGAGGAGATGATCGCGCACTACGGGCGGTTCTCCGATCGCGACCTGAGCGCGATGCCCTGGTACACCGTACTGGCCTGCTTCAAGCTCGGCATCGTCCTGGAGGGCACGCACGCCCGAGCTTTCGCGGGCAAGGCCCCCAAGCAGGTCGGCGACTTCCTGCACGCGATCACGCTGGAACTCTTCGAGCGGGCGCGGCGGCTGATGGAGTGACTGTCGGGATGTGCCCGATAGTTGACCGGATATCGGTGGAAGGCGCTGTCCGGCCGCGCCTAGGTTGAGCGCATGCCGATCGTTCCCGATGTCAAGGACTGGACCTGGGTGTTGAGCCGCCCCTGTCCCGAATGCGGTTTCGACGCCGCCGCGACCGCCTACGAAGCCGTGCCCGCGCTGATCCGGGAGACGGCCGTCCGTTTCGCCGCGGTGCTCGACCGCCCCGGCGTGCGCGTGCGGCCGGACGAATCGACCTGGTCGGCGCTGGAGTACGGCGCGCACGTGCGCGACGTGTGCCGCATGTCCGACACTCGCCTGGGCCTGATGCTGACCGATGACCCCGAGGGGGAGCCGCCGCGTTTCCCGAACTGGGATCAGGACGCGGCCGCGGTCACCGACCGCTACAACGAGCAGGATCCGGCCGTGGTGGCCGGGGAGTTGGCCGAGGCCGCCGAGCGGGCGGCGCTGGCTTTCGAATCGGTGCCACCCGAGCGGCGCGGTCTGCGCGGTGCGCGCAGTGACGGAGCGGAGTTCACGGTGGAGTCGTTCGCCCGGTACATCCTCCATGATCTCCTGCACCACGTACACGATGTGCGGGGGTGAACGCATCGCCGAACTGTAACGCGTTCGGCGATGCTGTCACGCTTTGCCGACGAATTTTCCGACCGGTACTAGAACGCGTTACATTTTTCTCGTACTGTGGGTGCAGTCACATGAAAGCACGTGCATGCGAGAGGGTCGACAGGAATGAAGACGAAGGGCGCGATCCTGTGGGGGATCGACCAGCCGTGGTCGGTGGAGGAGATCGAGGTCGGTGACCCGGTCGCCGGCGAGGTGCAGATCCGGATGGAAACCGCCGGTATGTGCCACTCCGACCACCACATCGTGACCGGCGCGACCCCGATGCCGTCCTTCCCCGTCATGGGCGGGCACGAGGGCGCGGGCGTGATCACCAAGCTCGGCCCGAACTGCCCGGCCGACCTGCAGGTCGGCGACCACGTGATCCTGTCGTTCATCCCCGCCTGCGGCCGCTGTCCGGCCTGCGTGGCAGGACACATGGCGCTGTGCGACTTGGGCGCCGGCCTGCTGATGGGGCAGGCGATCAGCGACGGCACCTACCGCATCCAGGCCCGCGGCGAGAACGTCATCCCGATGTGCCTGCTGGGCACCTTCGCGCCGTACATGACGGTGCACCACACCTCCGTGGTGAAGATCGATCCGAGCATTCCGTTCGAGGTGGCCTGCCTGGTCGGTTGTGGCGTCCCCACCGGCTTCGGCTCCTCCACCCACGTGGCGCAGGTGGCGCCGGGCGAGACCGTGGTGATTGCGGGCATCGGCGGCGTCGGCATGAGCGCGTTACAGGGCGCGGTGCTGTCGGGTGCGTCGAAGGTGGTGGCCATCGACCCGAATCCGTGGAAGCGCGAGCAGGCGCAGAAGTTCGGCGCCACGCACACCTACGAGAGCATGGCCGCCGCGATCATGCCGCTGCTGGAGGCCACCGAGGGCCGGATGGCCGAGAAGGTCATCCTGACCATGGGCGAGATGCACGGCGAGTACATCGAGGAGGGCCTGATCCTCACCTCGAAGGCGGGCACCCTGGTGGTCACCTCGATGGGCCGGATGGACGAGAACGACGTCAAGCTGAACAGCTTCCTGCTGTCGATGTTGCAGAAGACGGTGAAAGGCTGCATCTTCGGCGGCGGCAACGCCCGCCAGGACGCGCCGCGCCTGTTGTCGCTGTACAAGGCCGGCCAGCTCAACCTGGACGACATGGTCACCCGCAGCTACTCCCTGGAGGAGATCAACCAGGGCTACCAGGACATGCTGGACGGCAAGAACATCCGCGGGATCATCAAGTACACCGAAGCCGACTGGTAGAGCGCCTCACCGCCGCTCGGCGAGCGCGGTGACGATCCGTGCGATCAGGTCGTACGGCACCGGTTCGCCGAGCCGGAACCGCAGCGTTCCCTTGCCCGCCCGGTACGGCTCGAGCTCGCGTGCGAACGCGGGATCGCCGTCCGGGATCGGGTAGAGGCTGACGTGCTGCTTCCACCCCGCGAAGTGCACGACGTTGCGGCCGTGCAACCGGAAGGTGGGGATGTCGTAGCTGATCGCCTCGGTGGCCTCCGGCAGGGCGTCCTGGATGGTGCGCCTGATCGCGTCGAGGATGCCGCGCGCGTCGTCGGGGAACGTGGCGAGATACGCGTCCACGGTGGCCGGTCGGTCTGCCACGAGCTCCCTCGATTCCACGGTCGGTAGCAGGTCGGCGGGTGCCTCCCGAGTGTAGGCAGCCCGCGCGCCGGACAGCGGTTGGCGAGAGGCCCGGCGTGCCGCCGGAGTTCAGATCCGGCAGCGCAGCAGGGCTTCGCGCAGGTTGCGGCTGCGGACGTCGTCGAGGACGGCAAGGCCCAGCCGGTTCATCGTGTAACCGAAGCCCAAGCCGGTGGCCGGGTCGGCGAAGCCGAACGAACCGCCGAGGCCCGTGGTGCCGTAGGCGCGTTTGTCGGAGCCGAAGCGGAAGCTACCGCGCGACTTGCGGAAGCCGAGGTGGTAGCGGCTCTTGGTGTGCAGCACCAAGTCCTCGGCGGGGACGTCGTCGGCGGTCCGGTCGGTGGCGAGCCGGTCCAGCAGCGCGTCGTCGATCGGGAGCACCCCGGTGCGACCGGCGGCCGCGCCGTAGACCTTGGCCAGCGCGCGGGCGTTGCCCACCCCATTGGACCCGGGCAGTTCCACCTCGAGGAACTCGCGCCGGGTCGCCCGGGCCGGAGCCCCGCAGCGCGGGTTGGTCAGCGCCGCGTGCGACAGCCCGCGTCCGGCGTAGATCTCCGCGCCGATCCGCAGCGGGAGATCGCGCTCGTAGCGCAACACGTCCAGGCCGCGGGTGGCCGACATCGCGGCGATGCGGTCCATGCTCTGCTCGGCGGGCAGACCGATGCAGAAATCGACACCGAGCGGTGCGGCGATGTCCTCGGCGAAGATCCGTCCGAGCGTGCGGCGGTGCGGGTCGACGCGGCGCAGCAGCTCGCCCTGATACAGGCCGAGGGTGATCGCGTGATAACCGTGCCTGGTGCCGGGCCGCCAGGCCGGTTTCTGCGCCGCGAGAATGCGTGCGAGGCCGTCCAGGTCGGCGATCTGGGGCAGCCGCACGATCTCGCCGAGGCCGGACAGCCCGGCCTGGTGGTCGATCAACTGGCGCACCGTGATCGCGTCCTTGCCGTGGGCGGCGAACTCCGGCCAGTACTTCGCCACCGGCTGCTCGTAGTCGAGCAGACCCTTGGCTACCGCGGTGGCGAGGGTGAACGCCGCCATGCCCTTGGTCGAGGAGAACACTGGAACGATCGTGTCCCGCTCCCAGGGCAACGTGCGCCGGCGATCGCGGAAGCCGGCCCACAAGTCCACCACGGGGCGCTCACCGGCGTAGACCGCTACGGCGGCGCCGATTTCGCCGTGGCGCTCGAAGTTGCGGCGGAAGGCGTCGGCGACCGGTTCGAAACCTGATGCGACCTCGCCGTGAACAGTGGGCTTTTCACTCATGGCGAGTCGATGGTAGCTACCCGGTTCTCGTAGGCTCGCAGGGTGCGTTCACTCGAGCAGATTCGGGAATGGCCGGTTCGGCACGCGGCGGCCGCGGTGGTCACCGCCGACGGCGGCGTCGCGAGCGAAGGCGATGTCGAGCGGGTGTTCCCGCTCGCGTCGGTGACCAAGCCGCTGGTCGCCTACGCCGTGCTCGTCGCCGTGGAGGAGGGCGCGGTCGACCTCGACCAGCCCGCCGGACCGCCCGGCGCCACGGTGCGTCATCTGCTGGCGCACGCCTCCGGACTCGCGTTCGACACCACCGACATCCAGGCGTCGCCCGGGTCGCGGCGGATCTACTCCAGCGCGGGTTTCGAAGTGCTCGCCGAATTCCTCACCGCGCAGACCGGGATCGCGTTCGACGAGTACCTGCGCGACGCCGTGTTCGAACCGCTGGGCATGACCGCTTCGGTCCTGGCCGGTCCGGCCGGGCATGCGGGACGGTCCAGTGCGACGGACCTGGCCCGCTTCGCCGCCGAATTGCTGGATCCCCGGTTGATCTCGGCGCAGACGCACGCGGAGGCCACCTCCGTCCAGTTCCCCGGCCTCAACGGCGTGCTGCCCGGATACGGTTCGCAGCGCCCCAACGACTGGGGTCTCGGCTTCGAAATCCGCGACGGCAAGTCTCCGCACTGGACCGGTGGCACGAATTCGCCACAAACCTATGGACATTTCGGCCAATCCGGGACATTTTTATGGGTTGACCCGAAAACGGGGTTGGCGTGTCTCGCCTTGAGCGACGAGAATTTCGGCGACTGGGCGCGGGCGGCCTGGCCACCACTGAGCGACGCCGTGATCGCGGAGGCGACAGCCGGTCGCAACACGGTCGCGAAGTAACACGTGTAACTTCGGGCACTCCAGTACACTCAGGCAACGCCAGTCCGACGAATCGTTGGGGAAGACGGTCCTCGTCGAAGCTGGAGGTATTGGTGGTGCGCGCATCGAGTCAGTTCGCGGACGCGACGGCGGGTGTGGTCTACATCCACTCGTCGCCTGCCGCGCTGTGCCCGCATGTCGAGTGGGCACTCACCTCGGCCCTGGGGGCCCCGGCGAAGCTGCGCTGGACCGCCCAACCGGCCGACGGCCAACTGCGCGCCACCAGTGAGTGGATCGGTCCGGTCGGCACCGCCTCGAAGATCGCCCAATCGTTGCGCTCCTGGCCCGTTCTGCGCTTCGAGGTGACCGAGGACCCCAGCGACGGCGTGGACGGCGAACGCTACAGCTTCGTCCCCGGCCTCGGTCTGTGGCATGGCTCCACGAGCGCCAACGGCGACGTCATGGTCGGTGAGATGCGCCTGCGCGCCATGCTCCAGGCCACCCGCGAACTCGGCAAGTACTCCGCCTACGACCTGGCCGCCGAAATCGACCGCGCCCTCGGCACCGCATGGGACGAGGACCTCGAAATCTACCGCTACGGAACGGAAACCGGCGCCGAGGTCACTTGGCTGCGCCGGGACGTGGGGTAGGTATCACCGTTGTGCCACCGGAAGTGGCGTCTGCCCGGGTTTCGCCGACGGGGATAGGGTCGTGACACGGTCGGGGCCGAGCACGAGGAGTCGACCATGAAGCATGCCGGTATGCGCATCATCGCCGCAGCGGCGATCGCCCTGACGGCCGCGACCGCCGCACCTGCGACGGCGACCGCCGAACCGGTCGCGGCGGCCGTGGAAGTGCCCCCGGGCGTCGTCGACGCGGTACGCGGCGCGATCGCGAGCGTTTTGTTCTTCGGCATCGTCGGCCTGTGCGTGGTGCGCGTCCTGCCGCCCGACCAGTGTCATTTGTTCTGAGGGTTCGGGCTGGTACCCCTGCCGGCAACGACCTACCCTCGAGACATGGAGCACACCGGGCAACGCATCCGGTACTGGCGCAGGCGGCGGGGTGGGATCAGTCAGAAGGTGCTGGCTGATCGCGCCGGGTTGACGCAGGGCTATATCTCGCAGATCGAGAGTGGGCAGCGGGCTTTGGATCGGCGGGCGACGCAGGTTGCCATCGCTCGTGCGCTGAACGTCACCGTCGCGCAGCTGCTGGGGCAACCGGGAGATCCGACGGATCCGGCCAAGGCTGTTGCCATGGCGGCGATTCCGGAGATCAGGTCGGCTTACGTCGAGATCTCGGTGGAAGAACGCCGGAAGCCGGAACGGCCACGGGAGGCTGTACGCGAAGCGGTTGCCCGTTCGACGATCCTGCGCAATAACGCGGACTACGCCGCGCTTGCCCCGGGCATGGCCGACCTGCTGCGGGATGCTTTCTACTTCGGTGGGCCGGAGTTCGTCGAGTTGACGTTCAACGCCAGATTCCTGGTCAAGGGGGTGGGGTTTCCTGACCTTGCCTCGGGGATCGCGGATGCAGGGCTTCGGTGTGCTCGGAATCTGGAACATTCCGAGTGGATCGGTTTGGCGGAGATTTCCAGACTGAACGCGATGCCGCCGGAGAACGCGGCATTGGCTGGTCGATTGGCGTCCCGTACCGCGGCAGAGATGCAGCCTTTCCTCGGTGCGACCGCGGTTCGGCAGGCATACGGGAACCTGCTGTGCAGGGGGGCCATCGCCAATGCGATTGCGGGACAGAGCGGTACCGCCTCCGACCTGCTCGATGAGGCGTACTCGGAGGCGCGCTCGCTCGGTGAGACCGAGGACGGTGGGTTCGGTCGGCTGTGGTTCGGCCCGACCAGCGCGGCGATCTGGCATGTGTCGGTGGCGAGTGAACTCGGTGACAGCGATACGGCGATCAGGGTGGCTCGCACCGTGGATCCACGGCCGGTTCGTGCGCCGAATCGAGTCGTCTATTTCTGGACCGACTACGGCCACGCTCTCACCGCCGCAGGCAATGATGCCGAGGCGGTGCGGGCTTTCTCGGAGGCTGAAATGGTCGACCCGCAACGAACCCGAATGGACCCGATGGTTCTCGATTCCGTGGCGGCGATTGCTCGCCGCGCGCACCGCAAGGCGATCGACAGTCGCCTTCTGACGTTGGCGAATAGCCTCGGCATTGATCCACACCCGGTATAGCGCTCTGTAATCGTCACTTCCCGCTCGGCGGGCACGCTGGTGCCCAGCCTCGCCGCCGAGTCGATGCCGTTCACACTCCTCGGCGGCGGGTGCTCAACAACACAGCGAGCAGGGGAGTGACAGGGGATGGACGGTAAAGGCGGTTGTACCAGCGCCACATCGACGGGGCCGAACGCGCTTGGCTTCATTCGGCGCGAGGTTTCCGGTGCGGACGAGCAACGCGATGAGTGGTTGATCCGTGAAATAGCCACTGCACGTGGGTATTTCGTGGTGGAGCTGATCGTCTTCGCTACGGCGGTCCGGGCGACGGCTCTACTGGCGGTCGAGCATATCCGGGTGGCGGATGCGGTCGCGGTGATCGTGCCGGGGCTGGCTCATGTCGAGCCGTTCGCCCGTGCGGTCACCGAACTATGCGACTTGATCACTCTCGAGCAGACGTATCCGCGCGGGTATCGGTGGCCGTCGCTGCTGCCCATCGATCACCCGTACCGGAGGTTGCCGTGACCGGGTGGCAACTGTTGACGGTCGCGATCGGTGCGGTGCTGCTCACCTCGCTGGTCGGCATGACCTTGTGGCTGTGGCCTGTTCGGTTGCCGGAGGGGCGCAGCGTGGACGAGATCACCCGGCGAGTGGAACGGGAGCGCGGAGACATGGACACGACGGTTTGGCCGATGGGTTTCCCGCATGACGCCCCTGATCACGCGATGGGCGTGGGGGAGGCGCAGATGACCATGCAGCGGCACCGTGCTTGTCGCGTGGGGGAATGTCCGCGCAAGACGGCTGCGTGGCGGGTCCTCGTGGAGGCAGGGCGTATCCGGCCGGATGCGGGGCGGCAACGGTGAGAGCCGGGCGGCTCACTCTCCTCGGTGGCCGAGCACAGCGAACATGGTGACCGAGAGGTGGTAGTCGCCTTTGGCGATGCCCGCCTCCATGGTGGCGGCCAGGTCGTCGCGTTCCCGCTCGGTGATCACGCCGTCGGCGCGGGCGCGCTCGGTCATCTGGGCGAAGAGGGGGCGGATGGTCTGCGGATCCCAGATCACCGCCTCCGATCCGATGTCGTCGATAGCGAAACCGGCGGCGGTGAGCAGGCCGCGCAGGCTTCGGCCCGATTTGGGATTCGGGGTGGTCGCGAGCAGCGACGTGGACAGGCGGGCCATCACATCGTCGTCGCCGGGATGCGCGATGGCTGTTTGCCAGTCGCTGTCGATGAGCAGCACGCGCCCGTCCGGCCGCAGGACTCGAGCGATCTCGGCGGTGGCGGCGGCCGGGTCGTCGAGGTGCTGGTAGACGCGCTCGCAGCGCACCGCGTCGAAGTAGCCGTCCGGGAACGGCAGGTGATAGGCGGTGCCTTCGACGAAACGGGCCCGAGAGTCCGCCGTCTCGGCGCGCCCACGGGCGATCGCGAGCATCGCGGGATTCGGGTCGACGCCGACCGCTTCGCCGCCCGGCCCGACTCGGCGGGCCAGTTCGATCACCTCGGTGCCTGTTCCGGCGCCGATATCCAGTGCGCGCTCGCCGGGTCGGATGGCCAAAACCTCGTGCGCCCACGCGCGCATGCGCCGAATACCCGGCAGCGCCGCTTGGAGATCCAGGATGCCGACCAGCGCGCCTATCGGATCGTCGGTAGTAGGGTGCGAAGCGTCGGGAATCGCGTTCACATGGAATGACGGGATGGACGGCGGGGGCTCGCTCGGCATATCCCGACAGTAATCCCGGCACCCTGGCAAATGGCAACACGTCCTTCGCGTCGCCCGGCGGCTGCCGTGGCCCTCGACCGGGGCGGATATCTTCCAACGGGCCGCACGAACTCTGCCGACAGCGACTCGACGGGCAGTAGCTGACCTGTCGCGGCAGGTGACCCCGTTTGTTGTGACCTTTGCCGGGTAACACTCGCTCGGCTCACGGTTTCGATGAGCCGCGCTGATTCGTGAGAATGCGCTCGCCCACAGTCAGCGAGAGCGATCGTGGCCGGCGCGGAAGATTCGATGGCGATCGCGGCAGTGTTCACGGCCGACTACAGAGGGAGCGTCAGATGACCGAATCCGGCTCCGCTGATCTCAAGCGGCGGCATCGCGAGATGTGGGCCCTGGGCGACTATTCGTCCATCGCCGCCGAAGTCATCCCTGGGCTGGGCCGTCGGCTTGTCGAGGTCTGCCGTATCGGCCCGAGTCAACGGGTGCTGGACGTCGCGGCCGGGTCGGGGAACGCCGCGATCCCGGCTGCCGAGGCCGGTGCGGATGTGGTGGCGAGCGATCTGACGCCGGAACTATTCGAGGCGGGTCGGCGCATCGCCGCCGACCGGGGCGTCGACCTCCAGTGGCAGGAAGCCGATGCCGAGGCGTTGCCGTTCCACGATGCCGAGTTCGACGCGGTGATCTCCTGCGTCGGTGTCATGTTCGCGCCGTTCCACCAGGCGGCCGCGGACGAACTGGTACGCGTGGCCAAACCGGGCGGCACGATCGGGCTGATCAACTGGACGCCCTCCGGATTCATCGGGCAGATGTTCGCCACGATGAAACCGTTCGCTCCGCCGCCCCCGCCCGGCGCGCAGCCGCCCCCGCTCTGGGGCGACGAAGCGCATGTCCGGTCGCTGCTCGGCGATCGCGTCGCCGACCTGGAGCTACGCCGGGAGAACGCGGTCATCGACCGTTTCGCCGACGCCGCCGAGTTCCGCGACTTCTTCAAGACGTACTACGGACCGACGGTCGCGGTGTACAAGGCCATTGCGGGGGAACCCGACAAGATCGCGCAGTTGGACCGGGCTCTCGCGGAACTCGCGTCCCAGCACGACCTGGGCGACGGGCGGATGGAGTGGGAGTACCTGTTGGTCACCGGACGTCGAGCGGGCTGACTGTTCCACCGGCTATTCGTTCGGCGTCCGCGCCCGGAACGCTGAGGTCTACCCGGGCATGGCCGCGATGCGCCGACCGCACGTGTCTGGCGGTCCGGTGAAACCGTTGAGCAGCGGAACCGGCGCGACCGTCATGCACCGGGGCGGGCCGGATGATGGCGCGTCGGATCGTATTGTTCGAAATAGGACTCGCCCACGGCGAACATTCCGCGTTGCGGCAGCCAGAAGTCACCGAGTTTGGCCTGCTCGGCCAGCGGTCCCGGAGGGCCGATATCTATTCCGTCGATCCGGGCAGTGCTGTTCTCGACGGTCCACAGCATCCGGGGATTGGCGGAGAACCATTGACCGTTCGGGGACGTGCCGTTGAGCCGGACCCGCCCGACGCCGAGCGCCGGCCCCGCCACCCGCGACATGAGCGACAAGACGGCGGGACGTCGCCACAGAGCGGCGGGCATCATGCGGCCGAGACTCGTCATCGCGGCTGTCGCCACCGATCGTCCCAGCTGAAGATCCCACACGATCTTGTCGCCCACCCGCACTGTGAAGGTCGCGGGCCCGGTCCAATCCACCGAGATATCCTCGGTCCGAGCGTCTTCGAGCGCTGATCCGAAATAGCGGGCGCAGCTGGTCGCGGGGGAAACACTGCTGTAGATCACCCATTTGCCGTCGGGGTCACGATGCCACACCGCGTCGTACCCCGCGCCGACCGAGCTGGCAGGGAAGTGCCGCAGCGCCAGGTAGTGACCGCTGGCGAACGGCATTCCCATCACTCCGTAGCCGGAGAATCGCTCCTCATCCGTACCCGAAGGGAGCGCCTTGTCGGTCGCGGCAATCGATCGTGGGCTGTCGGTCATCGCCGACCTCCTCGAGGAGTGGACTCGTGCCGATCATTTTACGACCGCAGACGGGAGGGCAGGAAAATTTCGACCCCGACCGAGGGGTGTTCCTCACTGCCCCGGTGTGGCCGTTGTCTGTTGTCGGCCATGGCGGGCGGCCCCCCGGTCACGAGCCCCGATATCGACCCAATAACGCCGTGCCGGACCGAGTTGGGTATCGACGATGCGCTCGAGAACGCCGCCTCGGCGCTCGATGGTCTTCGCCGAGGCGATGTTGTCGGCCGCGCAGACGATCAACACGCGATCCATGCCGAGTTTCCCCGCCTCGTCCAGCATCCGGCCCAGAGCCCAGGTGGCCAGCCCGCGCCGCCGCGCGGACGGCCGGATGCCGTAGCCGATGTGACCGGCCCACCGCACGAAGTCGTCGAACCCATGCCGCAAGGCGATCCCGCCGAGTACTCGGTCACCCTCGACGATCCATCGGTAGGTGCACCGCGCCCGGCCCGTCTCGTCCACCGCCCGATTCGATTCGTGGTCCAGCCGAGCCACCCAGGCCGCGAAACCCGTCGGCGTTTTCACCTCGTCGGACGGCCGCAGTCCGAAGCCGTCCTCGTGTGGGCCGGGCCCCCATTCCTCATGCGCCTCGAGCCAGGCCGTATGCAGACGTGTCGTCGGAGCGATCAACGCGGGCATATCGCGACGATACCGACCCCGCTACCTGCGATCATGGCAATGAACGCGCCGAACGAGCCGCGAACGCGCGGCGCGCCTGTTCCGCATCGCCGCCTGCCTTTGGAAGTATTCGGTTCGTGTCGGGCTGGGTGGAAGTGCTCCTCGATCGTGGGTCGCTGAACGCCGGCGACGACGCGCTCCCGCACGGCCAACGCTGGATGTTCCCGGCCACATCCACGATCTCCGACTTGGTGGTCTGGATCGCTTCGCACTATGTGCCGCGGCTGCCCGGCGTTCACCACTGGGAGCTCTTCATCGATTCGGACGACACCCACGCCGGCTGGATCTCGGCAGGTAGCGAGGGTTGGCCGCACTGGGGGTGCCCGCTCGGCATCCTCTACACGCATACTCACGACGTGGGGCCCGTCGAAGAGTTGGAAGATCGGGTCGCTCTCTACTTTCCGGGACATCGGCAGTTGGGTGGGCTTGCCCGCTCCTCGCGGCTGAAAGTGACCGCCGGGCATACCTATGGAGATCCCGCGAAGCCGATCGGGATCGGCGAAATCCACTACGGCTCGTCCTTCGAGGGCGGCAGCCCCATCAGGGTGGACTGAGACGACGGCGGCGCACCCGCCGATCCTGCCAGCACGGCGGTCTCGCGAGGCCGGATGAGACAAGAAACGCCGTCACATGCCGCGGTGGCGGCCGGGGGCGGCGGGTGCCGGATATCTTGTGCGGCTGTACCGCTTCAAACCGAACCGCACCGGGAGGTCTGCGAGTGGCGAACAGGATTCAGGGCGGGGCGATCGCCGTGGTCGCGGCCGCGGTGGTCACCGGCCCGGCGGCGGCATCGGCGGCCGCTGAGGTGATCGAGTTGACCGCGATCGAGACGAGTTCCTCGTTTTTCGACCGGGATGGCGACCAGCGACTCGGTCCGGGCGATCAGGTGACTCACATCGACGATCTTCGGCGCGACGAGGCCGGGTTCGGCCGCGGTTCCGGGGTTTGCACGGTCGTGTCCATCGCCGAAAACGCTTCGGTACAGATGCGTTGTGACGGCGCGCTGTCCCTGCCCGAGGGCCGGATCACCACCAAGGCGACGGTGACCGATCCCCGCACGCCCGGCGCGAGCGCCTACGACATCGCGATCACCGGCGGCACCGGCAAGTACACGGCGGCCCGGGGTTACATCCATGTCGAGGTCGTCACCGCGGGCCGAACCGAACTGACACTCCACGTCACCTGACATCCACCGGGTTCCCGCCTCGGGTACGGCCGATTGATGCGTTGCCCGTGTAGTGCCGACGGAGTTCACCCGAGAGGTGCGAATCGGGGCCGGTTCGGTGAGACCTCGAATCGAAGCGTCGTTGTGGCAGCAGGGGTGCCGCTACCGCCGCAAGCTTGTCTCCTGTGGGCGCAGAGGGGATCGAACCCCCGACCGCTGGTGTGTAAAACCAGTGCTCTACCGCTGAGCTATACGCCCGGACCGTTACCGGCGGCTTATGAATCTAGCGCGGCGAGCGCTTTCTCCCAAGCCGCCTGGTCACGGGGCTCCCCGGGGCCGTTCATCTCGGCGAAGCGGATGAAGCCCTCGCGGTCGACGACGAACGTGCCGCGGTTGGGGTAGCCGGACTTCTCGTTGAAGACGCCGTAGGCCTGGGCCACCGCGCCGTGCGGCCAGAAATCCGACAGCAGCGGGAAGGTGTAGCCCTGTTCGGCGGCCCAGATCTTGTGCGTGGGCGGCGGGCCGACCGAGATCGCCACGATCTCCGCGTTGTCGTTCTGGAACTTGGGCAGCTCGTCGCGGACCTTGCACAACTCGCCCTGGCAGATCCCGGTGAAGGCGAGCGGGTAGAAGACGATGAGGACGTTCTTCTTCCCGCGGAAGTCCGACAGGCTGACTTCCTGGTTGTTCTGGTCCTTCAGCGTGAAGTCCGGCGCGACAGTGCCAACCTCGAGCGGCATAGCGAATCCTCCATCGTGTCGGGTCTCCACCGGGCGGGCGTGCGACACCGCCCTGGTGGAAACCATAGCGCGGTGGCTCAGCGCTGCTTCGAGGGCGCCTTGGGCTGTACCAGCCTGCTACCCGTCCATGAGCCGAGGCTGATCGCCGAGGTCTGGGTCAGACCTGCGGTCGGTGCGGATTCGGCGATTTCGCTCGGCTCGACGTGGCCCGGCTGTCCGGTCTTGGGGGTGAGCACCCACACGAAACCCTCGTCGGCGAGGGGGGCGATGGCGTCCATCAAGGCGTCGACCAGATCCCCGTCCCCGTCGCGCCACCACAGCAGCACGACGTCGATCACCTCGTCGGAGTCCTCGTCGACGAGTTCACCGCCGATCGCGTCCTCGACGTCGGCCCTCAGGTCGTCGTCGACGTCTTCGTCCCAGCCCAATTCCTGGACAACCAAGCCGTGTGAAATGCCAAGCTTCTGAGCGTAGTTCTGCGCGTCCGCCGCGGCGACCACGGTGGTGTCCTCCTCAACTCCCGACAGTAGATAGTTGCAAGCGAACATGGTTATGGGCTTCAGCGCAAGCCGATCCGGCGAAATAGCTACCGAATGTCGCGTTGCGATGGTGTGTCAAGGGCTTTCTCAGCGCTTCGGACACGAGTCGCGGACGGCGTTGCGCGCGTCGTTGACCCGCCTGCTGGCGTCGTTGAGCGCCGCGACGGGGGCGGTGTAGGTCATCTTGCGCGTCTCGGCGGCCAGCGCGCGTGCCGCGTTCACGTACTCGGTGAACAGGCCGGCCAAGTCCACGGGCAGTGCGTCCCTGGCGGAGTTCACGCCGCTTTCCACCTTGTTGGCGGCGTCCTCCAGGGTCTGCACCGCCGAGTCGCGCTTGGCGTCGTAGTCGGGCGCGTTCGAATCGTGCGCGTCGACGAAGTCGTTGTACTTGCTTACGCCCGCTCCGGTGGTGGTGGGGAATTGACCACAGTTGTCGGCGATGGCCTTACCCTGGGCCGCCGCGCGCCGGGAGGATGTCGCCGCCGCCGACGAGGACGCCGCCTCGGTCTTGTACGCCGCCAGATCGCTCGCGTTCGGACCGGCCACGCCGTCCACCCGGTTGGCGCATCCCGCGACGACCACCCCGATAGCGACCGCGCCGGTGGCGCACACCATTCCGAACCCGCGTGGGTTCAGCAGCTTCATCGTCCTCCCGCTCCTCAGGGCTGCCACGCTCTCATGCTCACCTTGCCTGTCGAACGGTACTGGATTTCCGGCTGACATGATGATTTGGGACGCGCCATCGGCAAGGATGGATGGTGCGCCCGAACCTTTCGTAAACGGGCGGTCCGCCAACCAGCGAACCCGCCCGGGGATACCGACGCCATCAGCATGTCCACCCCTGTACGAGGAGCAGATTTGACCGACCTGATCCACTCTTCCGCACCGGCGAAATCCGCCGGAAACAGCTCCGCCCCCGCGCCCGCCGCGAGCAGCGATCCCCACGGGTCGCACGCGCCGCAGCCGGGCGGCCGGGTGCGGGTGATCCGCGAAGGGGTGGCGTCCTACCTACCGGACATCGACCCGGAGGAAACCAGCGAATGGCTCGAGTCGTTCGATGAGATGCTCGACCGGGAGGGCCCCGGCCGGGCGCGTTACCTCATGCTCCGCTTGCTGGAGCGGGCCGGTGAACGTCGTGTCGCCATCCCGTCGTTGACCTCCACCGACTACGTCAACACCATTCCCACCGAGAACGAGCCGTGGTTCCCCGGCGACGAGGAGGTGGAGCGGCGCTTCCGCGCCTGGATCCGCTGGAACGCCGCGATCATGGTGCATCGCGCCCAGCGCCCCGGCATCGGCGTCGGCGGCCACATCTCGACCTACGCGTCCTCGGCGGCGCTCTACGAGGTCGGCTTCAACCACTTCTTCCGCGGCAAGGACCATCCCAGCGGCGGTGACTCGATCTTCATCCAGGGCCACGCCTCGCCGGGCATCTACGCCCGCGCGTTCCTGGAGGGCAGGCTGTCGGCCGATCAGCTCGACGGGTTCCGGCAGGAGTACAGCCACGGCGGTCCCGGCCACGGGCTGCCGTCCTATCCGCACCCGCGGCTGCTGAACAACTTCTGGGAGTTTCCGACGGTGTCCATGGGCCTGGGCCCGATGAATGCCATCTACCAGGCGCGCTTCAACCACTACCTGAACGACCGTGGGATCAAGGACACCTCCGACCAGCACGTATGGGCGTTCCTCGGCGACGGCGAGATGGACGAGCCGGAGTCGCGCGGCCTCGCGCACGTCGCGGCCATGGAGGGTCTGGACAACCTGACCTTCGTCGTCAACTGCAACCTGCAGCGCCTGGACGGGCCGGTGCGCGGCAACGGCAAGATCATCCAGGAGTTGGAGTCGTTCTTCCGCGGCGCGGGCTGGAACGTCATCAAGGTGATCTGGGGCCGCGAGTGGGACGCGCTGCTCGGCGCCGACCGCGACGGGGCGCTGGTGAACCTGATGAACAGCACCCCCGACGGCGACTACCAGACCTACAAGGCCAACGACGGCGCGTATGTGCGCGACCACTTCTTCGGCCGCGACCCGCGCACCAAGGCGCTGGTGCAGGACCTGTCCGACCAGGAGATCTGGAACCTCAAGCGCGGTGGCCACGACTACCGCAAGGTGTACGCGGCCTACGCGGCCGCGATGGCGCACAAGGGCCAGCCGACGGTGATCCTGGCCAAGACCATCAAGGGCTACACCCTCGGCAAGCACTTCGAGGGCCGCAACGCCACGCACCAGATGAAGAAGCTGACCCTGCAGGACCTCAAGGACTTCCGCGACCTGCAGCGGATCCCGATCAGCGATGCCGAGCTGGAGAAGGATCCGTACCTGCCCCCGTACTACCACCCCGGTATGGAGGCTCGCGAGGTCCAGTACATGCTCGACCGGCGCAAGGCGCTCGGCGGGTTCCTGCCCGAGCGGCGCGCCGCGGCCAAGCCGCTGAAGCTGCCCGGTGACGAGGCCTACCGCTCGGTGCGCAAGGGTTCGGGCAAGCAGAACGTCGCCACCACGATGGCCCTGGTGCGGCTGATGAAGGAGCTGTTGCGGGACAAGGAGATCGGCAAGCGGATCGTGCCGATCATCCCCGACGAGGCCAGGACCTTCGGTATGGACTCGTGGTTCCCATCGTTGAAGATCTACAACCGCAACGGCCAGTTGTACACATCGGTCGACGCGGAATTGATGCTTGCCTACAAAGAGAGCACCGTCGGGCAGATCCTGCACGAGGGCATCAACGAGGCGGGGTCGACGGCCTCGTTCACCGCGGCGGGCACCTCGTACGCCACGCACGGCGAGCCGATGATCCCGCTGTACATCTTCTACTCGATGTTCGGCTTCCAGCGCACCGGCGACGGCCTGTGGGCGGCGGCCGACCAGCTCGCCCGCGGCTTCGTGCTCGGGGCGACCGCCGGGCGCACCACGCTGACCGGTGAGGGCCTCCAGCACAACGACGGGCACTCGCTGCTGCTCGCCTCGACCAACCCGGCCGTGGTGACCTACGACCCGGCGTTCGCGTTCGAGATCGCCCACATCGTGCGCGACGGCCTGCGCCGGATGTACGGCGGTGGCGCCGCGCCGAAGGGCGCCGCGCCGCTGCCCGGCACCCATCCGCACGGCAGCGCGGGCGAGTTCGGCGGCGAGGACATCTTCTACTACATCACCCTCTACAACGAGCCGTACCCGCAGCCTGCCGAGCCGGAAGGCATCGACGTCGAAGGTCTGCTCAAGGGCGTCTACCTGTACAAGCGCGGAGGCGAGGGCCAGGTGCGCGCCCAGATCCTGGTCTCCGGCGTCACCGTGCCGGACGGCTTGCGCGCGCAGGCGCTGCTCGCGCAGGAGTGGGGCGTGCAGGCGGACGTATGGTCGGTGACCTCGTGGGGCGAACTCCGCAAGGACGCGATCGACAAGGAGATCGCCGCACTGCGCGATCCGGGCAGCGATCCCGGCCTCCCGTACGTCACCGAGGCGCTCTCGCGCGCCGAGGGCCCGTACGTCGCCGCCACCGACTGGATGCGCGCGGTGCCCGACCAGGTCCGTAAGTGGGTGCCCGGCGACTTCACCACGCTCGGCACGGACGGGTTCGGCTTCTCCGACACCCGCCCGGCCGCGCGACGGGTGTTCAACGTCGACGCGCAGTCCATCGTGGTCGCGGCGCTGGCCGGGCTCGGCCGCACCGGCAAGCTCGACCCGGCCAAGGCCGTGGAAGCGGCGGCGAA
Source organism: Nocardia sp. NPDC047654 (assembly GCF_043205035.1). Taxonomy (NCBI): domain Bacteria; kingdom Bacillati; phylum Actinomycetota; class Actinomycetes; order Mycobacteriales; family Nocardiaceae; genus Nocardia; species Nocardia sp. NPDC047654. The sequence continues at coordinate 131,381 of NZ_JBIDDF010000016.1, read as the reverse complement.
GTACGGGATCGCCGACGTGGACGCCGCGCCGAAGGCAGCGGTGAGTTCGGACGAAGACCTCGCGTAGCGGAATATTGGATGGTGGACCGTAAACCGCCGCGGCCGCGACGGATCTCCGAAGGCTCTTCCGAGCACGAGGTGTATCTGCCGACGGGCGCGCTCTCCCCGAACCGGCAGACCCGCGACCCCCTTCCGGACACGCTGCTCAAACGCGTGAAGCAGTTCTCCGGCCGCCTCTCCACCGAGGCGGTGGGGTCGATGCAGGATCGGTTGCCGTTCTTCGCCGATCTGGACGCCGCGCAGCGGGCCGGCGTGCAGATGCTGGTGCAGACCGCGGTGGTGAACTTCCTGGAATGGCTCCAGGACCCGGACAGCGACATCCGGTTCAGCCTGGACGCCTTCCAGGTCATTCCGCAGGATCTGGCGCGGCGGTTGACGCTGCGCCAGACCGTGGACATGGTGCGCGTCGCCATGGAGTTCTTCGAGCAGTGGCTGCCCGCGCTCGCGCGCAACGACCGGCAGCTGGTCGCCTTGACCGAGGCGGTGCTGCGGTACGGGCGCGAGCTCGGGTTCGCCGCCGCCTCGGTGTACGCCAGCGCCGCCGAGTCGCGCGGCGCGTGGGACACCCGGCTGGAGGCGCTCGTCGTCGACGCCGTGGTGCGCGGCGACACCGGTCCGGACATGCTCTCCCGGGCCGCGACGCTGAACTGGGACGCCACCGCACCGGCAACGGTGCTGGTGGGCACCCCGCCCGGCGAGCAGGGCGTCTCGTCGGTGGGGTCGGTGCATTCCATCGCGGCGCGGCACGGGCGGGCCGCGCTCGCGGTGGTGCAGGGCGCGAGGCTGGTGATGGTCGTCTCCGGGCACCTGGGGGAGACCTCGCATGTCTCCCCGTTCCTGGCCGATCTGCTCGCCGAGGTGTTCTCCGACGGCCCGGTGGTGATCGGGCCGACCACCCGCACCCTCGGCGCGGCGCACGCCAGCGCGGTGGAAGCGCTGGCCGGGATGGAGGCTGTGGTGGGCTGGCGCGGGGCTCCCCGGCCGGTGCACGCGGCGGAATTGCTGCCGGAACGCGCTTTGTTGGGTGATCGAGCTGCGATCGACGCGCTGAACGAGTACCTTGTCCTACCGTTGGCCGCGGCGGGGTCGTCGCTGGCGGACACTCTCGACGCCTATCTGGATTGCGGCGGTGCGGTCGAGACGTGTGCGCGTCAGCTGTACGTCCATCCAAATACGGTCCGGTATCGCCTCAAGCGCATCGGCGAGATCACGGGCCGTGATCCGCTGAATCCGAGAGACGCGTATGTGCTCCGGATCGCCGCCACCGTAGGTCGTTTGACACGAACCCGTAACGAATCGTCGTCTCCTGCCCCAGAGGTAACTCCGGTCGCGTTCAGCCCCGAGGGCTTGTAACGCCTCCGCGGAATCGGTCGATTCGGACAGCCCACGTGGTCTTTTGTGGAACCCCCACAAAAGCGCTTCCGAACCTTCATTCGCGTCGACATCTCGTGCGGCCCGCCTCACAGTGTTTTCTTAGAGGCGTGATCGCGTTGTTCGCCCCTGGACAGGGCTCTCAGACACCCGGCATGCTCGCGCCTTGGCTCGACCTTCCCGGCGCGGCTGAGCGCCTGACGCTGTGGTCCAAGGCCTCCGGCCTCGACCTGGTCCGTCTCGGTACCACCGCGACGGCCGAAGAGATCACCGACACGGCCGTTACCCAGCCGCTGGTGGTCGCCGCGGCGCTGCTCGCGTTCTCGGAGATCTCGCCCGACGAGCTTCCCGCCGCTACCATCGTGGCCGGGCACTCGGTCGGTGAACTCGCCGCCGCCGCGGTCGCCGGAGTCATCTCCGCCGACGACGCGGTCCGGCTGGCCGCCATCCGCGGAGCGGAGATGGCCAAGGCGTGCGCACTGGAGCCGACCGGGATGTCCGCGGTGCTCGGCGGCGACGAAGCCGTCGTGCTGGAACGGCTCACCGAACTCGACCTCGTCCCGGCCAACCGCAACGCGGTGGGTCAGATCGTGGCCGCGGGTCGGTTGGACGCTCTCGCCGAGCTCGCCGCGAACCCCCCGGAGAAGGCCAGGGTTCGCGCGCTGCCCGTCGCGGGCGCGTTCCACACGGCGTTCATGGCCTCGGCGCAGGATGCTGTGACCGATGCCATAACGAAGATCACGCCGAACGAGCCGACCAGGACCTTGCTCTCGAATTTCGACGGCAAGCCTGTCGCGTCCGGACGTGACGCGATAGATAAGCTCGCCGCGCAGGTCACTCGGCCAGTTCGCTGGGACCTGTGCACCGAGACCGTCCGGCAAGCCGGCGTCTCGGCAGTGGCGGAGCTTCCGCCGGCGGGCACCCTCGTCGGCATCGCGAAACGGGAGCTGAAGGGCACGCCCACGCTGGCCCTGAAGACCCCGCAAGACCTCCCCGCGTTGGCTGAGCTGACCGTATCCGGCTAGCTTTCCTCCGCGACCATGCATTCAGATGCGAGGTCGTGACCGAGAGGCGGTAACCATTTCCGCGCTCGATCCGAAAAAAACCAGTAGAGCCCTACAAAGTATCAAGAAGGGAGCCACGAAGTGGCCGCTCTGACCCAGGAACAAATCGTCGAGGAACTCGGCAAGATCATCGAAGAGGTGACCGGCATCGAGCCCTCCGAGGTGACGGTCGAGAAGTCCTTCGTCGATGACCTGGACATCGACTCGCTGTCCATGGTCGAGATCGCGGTGCAGACCGAGGACAAGTACGGCGTCAAGATCCCCGACGAGGATCTCGCCAGCCTGAAGACGGTCGGCGACGCCGTCGCCTACATCCAGAAGCTCGAGGCCGAGAACGCTGACGCGGCGGCCGAGCTCAAGGCCAAGTTCGACGCCGAGTAGGGCCGAAACAGTGACCACTCCTTCCACCTTGAACGGGAATTTCCCCAACGTCGTCGTAACCAGCCTTGCGGCGACCACGTCGATCGCGGGTGACGTCGATGCGACGTGGAAGGGACTCCTCAACGGCGAGAGCGGCATCGACGTTCTCGAGGATTCCTTCGTCGAGGAATACGATCTTCCGGTCCGCATCGGCGGCCACCTGAAGGTCCGGCCCGACACCCTGCTGTCTCGTGTCGAATGCCGGCGCATGGCCTATGTCGAGCAGCTCGCGACCGTGCTCGGTCGCGAGGTCTGGCGGAACGCGGGCAGCCCGGAAGTCGACCCGGAGCGGCTGGGTGTGGCCATCGGCACCGGATTGGGAGGCGGCGACGCCCTCATCGATTCGGTGGACAAGCTGAAGAACGGCGGCTATCGCAAGATCTCGCCGTTGGCTGTGCAGATGGTCATGCCGAACGGCCCTTCGGCCGTTGTCGGTCTCGAATTGAAGGCCAGGGCAGGAGTGGTCACTCCGGTCTCGGCATGCTCGTCCGGCTCCGAGGCCATCGCCAACGCCTGGCGCATGATCGTCATGGGTGACGCGGACATCGTCGTCACCGGTGGCGTCGAAGGCTTCATCGACGCGGTGCCGATCGCGGCGTTCACCATGATGCGCGCCATGAGTACCCGCAACGACGATCCCAAGGGCGCGTCGCGTCCCTTCGACAAGGATCGCGACGGCTTCGTCTTCGGCGAGGCGGGCGCGCTGATGGTCATCGAGACCGAAGAGCACGCGAAGGCCCGTGGCGCGACCATCCACGCGCGCCTGCTCGGCGCGGGCATCACCTCCGACGGCTTCCACCTCGTCGCCCCCGATCCCACGGGTGACGGCGCCGCGCGGGCGATGACCAGGGCGATGCAGTCCGCGGGTTTGACCAAGAAGGACATCACGCACATCAACGCGCACGCGACCGCGACGCCGATCGGCGACACCGCCGAGGCGAACGCGATCAACAAGGCCGTGGGCAGCCACGCCTCGGTGTACGCGCCCAAGTCGGCGCTCGGCCACTCGATCGGCGCCGTCGGCGCCCTCGAGTCGGTGCTGACCGTGATGAGCATCCGCGACGGCATCGTTCCGCCGACGCTGAACCTGGAGAACCAGGATCCGGAGATCGACCTCGATGTGGTGAAGGGCGAAGCCCGTCGTCAGGAGATCGAGTACGCGATCAACAACTCCTTCGGATTCGGTGGGCACAATGTGGCGCTCGCCTTCGGTCGGGCATAGCCGCGCGATCGACTGCACAACGATCCCGGCGGGGTCGGCCAGCTGAACTGGCCCGGCCCCGCCGTGGTTCGACATACGCAGCCGCAGCAGCGGCACACTCATCGAGGTGAGGAGACCACGCGATGACAATCATCGCTCCCGCGTTGCATCAAGAGACTGCGACCGACCCGCGTGATCCGCTCGGTCGACTCCAGCGCTTCTTCGATCCCGGGACCATTCTTCCGCTCCACCCGCGCGACAAGTCCGGCGTGCTCGCCGCCATCGGCGAGGTGGACGGCGTCCGCACCGTGGCCTACTGCTCCGACGCGACCGTCATGGGCGGCGCGATGGGCGTGGAGGGTTGCAAGCACATCGTCGACGCCATCGACACCGCCATCGACTCCGGTGTCCCCGTGGTCGGTCTGTGGCACTCCGGCGGCGCTCGCCTGGCCGAGGGCGTCGAGGCGCTGCACGCGGTCGGCCTGGTCTTCGAGGCCATGGTCCGCGCGTCCGGCCTGGTTCCGCAGATCTCCGTGGTGCTCGGCTTCGCCGCCGGTGGCGCCGCCTACGGTCCCGCGCTGACCGACATCGTGATCATGGCTCCGGAAGGCCGCGTCTTCGTGACCGGCCCGGACGTGGTGCGCAGCGTGACCGGCGAGCAGGTGGACATGGCCACCCTGGGCGGCCCGGAGACGCACGGCAAGAAGTCCGGCGTCACCCACATCGTGGCCGACGACGAGTCCGACGCGCTGCACCGCGCGCGCCGCCTGGTGTCGATGTTCGCCGAGCAGGGCGAGTTCGACCTGGTCGCGGCCGAGCACGGCGACGTGGACCTGAAGGCCATGCTGCCGGAATCGGCCAAGCGCGCCTACGACGTGAAGCCGATCATCCATGAGCTGCTCGACAACGTCGACGGCGAGTCGTCGTTCGAGGAGTTGCAGGGGCTGTATGCCCGCAGCATCGTGACCGGCATCGGTCGTCTCGGCGGACGCACCGTCGGCGTGCTGGCGAACAACCCGATCCGCCTCGGCGGCTGCCTGAACTCCGAAAGCGCGGAGAAGGCGGCGCGTTTCGTGCGGCTGTGCGACGCGTTCGGCATCCCGCTGATCGTGGTCACCGACGTTCCGGGTTACCTGCCCGGTGTCGGCCAGGAATGGGAAGGCGTCGTGCGGCGCGGCGCGAAGCTGCTGCACGCGTTCGCCGAGGCGCGCGTACCGCGGGTCACCCTGGTCACCCGCAAGATCTACGGCGGCGCCTACATCGCGATGAACGCCCGTTCGCTCGGCGCGACGGCGGTCTACGCATGGCCCGGTTCCGAGGTGGCCGTCATGGGCGCCAAGGCCGCGGTCGGCATCCTGCACAAGAAGGCGCTGGCGGCCGCGCCGGAGGAGGAGCGCGAAGCGCTGCACGAGCGGCTCACCGCCGAACACGAGCGCATCGCGGGCGGCGTGGAGCGCGCCATCGCCATCGGTGTGGTCGACCAGGTCATCGACCCGGCGAAGACCCGCAGCGTCATCGCCGCGGCCCTCGCGGCGGCGCCGGCCAGGGCCAGCCACCACAAGAACATCCCGCTCTGATCCACCCACCGAAGCGGGCCCCGGTACTCCCGGGGCCCGCTTCGCGTTTCCCGGTGCCCGTAAAGCGGGCCGGCGAATCGGCGGTGGCGTGCGTCGATTCGGTGGCTTGGAAGGTGTCCGTGCCCGGGCAGGCGGAGGTCGTGAAGTTTCACGGGGCGAGGGTGGCTCGGTGGTCGGTAGCATCGGGAGGTGCGCTACGAAGAACTGGCCGACGTGCCGTGCTCGATCACGCGCCCGCTCGTGATCTTCGGTGATCGCTGGACTCTGCTGATCCTCAAGTCCTGCTTCTCCGGTATCCGGCGGTTCAACGCTTTCCAGAGCGCACTGGGGATCTCGCGCAGCAGGCTGCAGGATCGTCTGGACCGGTTGATCGACAACGGCATCCTCGTCAAACAGAAGGCCGCCGTGGGCGCGCACGAGGAGTACCGCCTCACCCCCAAAGGTCACGACATCTACCCGATCCTGCTGGCCATCCGCGATTGGGGCGATACCTATATGGCGCCCGAAGGGCCTCCGGTGCGCTACGCCCATCGCGATTGCGCGGGCGAGGCGCACGTCAAGCTCGAATGCGATTCGTGTGGAACCGAACTCACCGCACGGGAGGTCACCCCGGAACCGGGACCAGGTTTGCTGGGCGTCACCGGTAGCGAGGCCGCCGCGGGTCGCGCGCGCTAGCGAAAGCGCGGTGATCGACGGCGGGCGCAGCGGAATACTCCGTCGGCGCGACCTCGCCGGGCGAGCCCCGCGCACGGCCGCATCAGTCGGCGAACCAGGTGGCGACGTCGTCGGGCTCGGCCCGGGTGGTGCGGAAGCCGTTGACGGGATGCTCGAGGTCGGGGTATCCGAACGAGATTCCGGCGACGACCTTGCGCTGCTCCGGGATACCGAAGTACTCCCGGATGAAGGGGGAGTAGGTGGCCAGCGCGGCCTGCGGCGCCGCGCCGAGGCCGAGGCTCTGGGCGCCCAAGAGGAAACTGCCGATGTAGAGACCGCAGTCCACCGCTCCGTATATGCCCAGATCGGCTTCGCTGGTCACGATCGCCACATGCGGCGCGTCGAAGAGTTCGAAATTCCGCACGGCTTGGCGCATGGTCTTCTCGTGATCGCCCTTGGCGATGCCGACGCTTTCGTAGAGTTGCTTTCCGCATTCCCGCCTGCGGTCCCGGTACGCCCCGGTGTATTGCGCCGGGAACTCGAAATCCGGTGCGGGCGTGGCGGTCGCGATGTGCTCGACGAGTTCCTTCCGGAAACGATCCGTGCCGGCCCCCTCCGTCACCACGACCTGCCAGGGCTGGGTGTTGCACCACGACGGCGTGCGCTGGGCCAGCCGCAACAGGGCATGGATAGTGTCGCGCTCGACCGGCTGCGGATGGAATTGCCTGCAGGTCCACCGTTCGTCGAGCACCCGGCTCAGCGCCGTGAAGTCGTCTGTCGTCACTGTCATTCCCCCGCCTCCTTTGTCAGTCTTATTTCGAGACCAGACGCTAGCATCGAACACCCCGCCGCGAAAGCCGGGCGGTCACCCGGGACGGGCGAGTCGGCCGCGACGCGCGCGGTTCCGCGATCCTGTTGTCCGAGTTACGGCGATCGGCGCGGCGCGACGAGGCAGAATCCCGATATGGCGTCCGAAGCTCCCGCCGCGCGGGACCGCAAACGGCACGGCAGGCACTACACGCCCCCTGTGCTGGCCCGGTTCCTGGCGCAACGGCTGCTACGCCATGCCGAGTTCTCGGACGCCGGTGTCCTGCGTGTGCTCGATCCGGCCTGCGGTGACGGCGAATTGCTGTTCGCCGTGCACCACGAGGTCGCGATCCGGTTTCCCGGCCTCCGCCTGGTGCTGGTCGGCTACGACCTGGATGGCCGAGCACTCGCGGTCGCCCGCGAGCGCGCACGGGCGGCGGGGATCGCCGCGCAATGGCGCAGGGCCGACTTCCTCGCGGTGGAGGCCCAGCTCGCGGACGGCTCGTTCGACGCGGTGATCACCAACCCGCCATATGTGCGCACCCAGCAGCTGGGCGGATCGACGGCGCAGCTGCTGAGCAAGCGGTTCGGCCTGCGCGGGCGGATCGACCTCACCCATCCGTTCGTCGCGACGCTGCCGCGGCTGCTGGCCGCGGGAGGCGTGCTCGGCCTGTTGTGCGCCAACCGGTTCCTGACCACCAAGGCAGGCGCGAACATCCGGCGGCTGCTGGTGACCGACCTGGCTCCGGTCGAGCTGTACGACCTGGGGGACACCAAACTGTTCACCGCCGCCGTGCTCCCCGCGATCGCCATCGCGCGGCGCGCCGGGCACGGTGACGGCTGCCGCTACGTCTCCGCCTACGAGGCCACCGGCGAAACACCCGGCGAGAAGACGCTGTTCGAGGCGCTGGTCGACCCGGGCGGCTCGATCGTCGAGTACAACGGCCGGACCTTCGTCATCGAGGTCGGTGAGCTGGCGACCGAACCCCGGGAGTCGACGTCCCCGGACACCGCCGGAGCCGGTCGCGGACGCGACGGGCCACCGGAGTTCACGGCGGAACGAAGGACTCGCCGGGGTGTGGCGCGGGAACCGGAGGTCGCGTGGCGGATGTCGCACGACGCGATCGATTCCTGGCTGGAGCGGATAGCGGAGACGACTTGGCGCACTTTCGGCGATGTGGCGCGCATCCGAGTGGGCATCAAGACGACCGCCGACCGCGTGTTCATCTCCGACCGCTGGGCTCAGGCCGAGCCGTGTCCGGAGTCCGAATTGCTGCTCGACCTGATCACCCACCACGATCTCGCGCCGTGGCGGACTACCCGCGCCCGCGAGGTGCGCGTGCTGTATCCCTACGACCTGACCAGTGCACGCCGCACGCCGATCGATCTCGACGAATATCCCGCCGCGGCCGCGTATCTGCGTTCCCATCGGGAGACGCTGGCCGGACGCCGCTACGTCACCGAGAGCGGTCGCGCCTGGTACGAGATCTGGGTCCCGCAGCGGCCGCACCTGTGGCGCGAGCCGAAGCTGGTCTTCCCCGACATCAGCGACCGGCCGCGTTTCGCGCTGGACGGCTCGGGCGCGGTGGTCAACGGCGACTGTTACTGGATCTCGCTGCCCGATCTGGCCGATCTGCCCGCCGAGGCGACGCGCTTGGCGTATCTGCTGATGGGGGTGGCCAATTCGGCGCTGGGGTTGCGGTTCTACGACGTGGTCTGCGGCAATCGGCTGTACTCGGGCAGGCGTCGGTGGATCACGCAGTACGTGTCGCGGCTGCCGGTGCCCGATCCGGCGGCCAGCCGGTCGGCGGGTGTGATCGATCTGGTCCGTGAGTTCGTGGAGGGCCGGGTGCCGGATCTCGCGGCACAGGCAGAGCTGGACGAGCGGGTGGCCGCCGCGTTCGGCGTCGGCTTACGCGCGGACCCCGACGCCGACCATCGGCAGCAGGGTGCGGCGGGCGAATTCGCGCGCCGCGCCGCGATCGCTGACCGGGATCAGGCCGTCGGGGGTGAGAGCGAGCGACAGCGCCAGCCGGGCCATGATCTCGGCGACCAGATCGGCATCGAAGTCGTGCGTGCCACCGGCATCCCGTAGCTCACGCAGCTTCTCGGCCAGGTAGTCGCGGCCGACGGCGAGGATCGGCCCCGCCTCGGTGGTCAGCCGGGGCAGGATCAGGTCGGGCTCGGTCCGCAGCAACCTGCGCAGCAGTTCGTTGCCCGCGATGGCTCCGATGAACGCCACGAAGATCTCCACCAGCTGATCGTCGTTGCCCGAGACGGTGCGCACCTGCTTTTCGATCGAGGCGACGAAGCGCTGCGCCTCCCGCACGCTGACCGCCTCGACCAGATCGTTCTTGGACTCGTAGCGCCGGTACAGCGTGGCCGGGCTGATCCCCGCGCGGCGGGCGATCTCGCCCATGCTGGTCCGCTTGATGCCGAAGTCCAGGAACGCCGAGAGCGCGCTTTCCAGGAGCTTCTCGCCGTCGGCGACCGGTTTCTCGAGGATGCGTTGCAGCATGGGCGAGATGGTTGGCATCGGATCTCCAGTGGGTTCGGCGCGGCGGCCGGGCCGTGGCCGGTGGGCGCGGCGTCGCGACGGTGCGGACGGGAACGTCCATTATTTCATCGAGTGGGCGAAGCGTGAGCGGGCATCGCCGGACGGCCGGTCCCGCCGAGTAGGTCGCGTGTCCATGTTCGACTGGCTAGCCTGTGGTCGGCGTCCGGCCCTGACCCTCGGCCGGTGCGGAAAGGGGTTGAGCCATGGGATATTTCGCGGATCGAGTCGTGGCGATCACCGGCGCGGGCTCCGGTATCGGCCGGGAATTGGCCGTGGCGTTGGCCGGTGCGGGGGCGTGGCTGGCACTGTCGGACAAGTCGGCGGAGGCTGTTGCCGAGACGGGGGCGTTGTGCGCGGCCACCGGCCGGGAGCCGGAGGTGAGCGCCGTGGACGTCACCGACCGCGCGGCCGTGCTCGCGTACGCGGAGCGGACCGTCGCGCGCTTCGGCCGGGTGGAGGCGCTGTTCAACAACGCGGGCATCCTGCACGTCGGCAGCGTGCTCGAGTCGCCGTTCAGCGACTTCGAACAAGTGATGGCTGTCGACTTCTGGGGTGTGGTCAACGGGACCAAGGCCTTCCTTCCGCATCTGCTGGCCGCCGATCGCGCGCACGTCGTCAACATGTCCTCGGCCTTCGGGTTGGTGGCCGTGGCGCGGCACGCGCCGTACAACGCGGCGAAGTTCGCCGTGCGCGGTTTCACCGACTCGCTGCGCCAGGACATGCGTGCGGCGGGCGGCTCGGTGCGGGTCACCGGGGTGTACCCCGGTGGCGTGCTCACCGGGATCGCCCGGTCGGCCAGCGTCGCGCCGGGGATCGACGCGGAGGAGGTGGTGCGCCGATTCGAAGGGCACGTGGCGCGGACCAGTCCCGCCGCCGCGGCGCGGACGATCCTGCGTGGCGCCGCGCGGGGCGAGGCCAAGATTCTGGTCGGACTGGACGCCATCGCTGTGGACCTGGTCACAAGAATCGCCGGGTCGTACCACGAGAAGGTGCTGGACATGGTATTCCGTTCCTGATCGCGGTCAGGGATGGGGATTGACGAAATGACAACCAGCCGAACATATTTCACTCTATGGGGGAAGCCGGACGGGTCGCGCGGTAGTGGAGCGCGGGGACCAGAGTGGTGACGAAATGGGTTCTCGTCGAGTGTTTCTCGGGTTCTCCGGGACGAGTGATCGCGGTGGGGTCCGCGCCGAAGTCGTTCGTGCCGCTGACCAACATCGTGCGCAATCCGCTGTCGCTGGCCGACGCGGAGGCGGCACTCGGGCGGGCATGCGCGACCGGTGTGCCGGTGGCGGAAGTCTCCGCTGACGGGCGGCGCACGGTGCTGGCCGAGCCGCTGCTCATCTCGCCGCGGCGGGCGCATGCGGTCCGGCTGTGGGTAGGCCCGCGGCGGGAGCCGGTCACGGCGGCCGACCCGATGGGGGCGTGGTACTTCGATCTCACGACCAACCGCTCGGTGCGCAGCCCCGACCTGCTGGACCTGTACGGCGTCGCGCCGGAGAACCGCGCCGCCGAGCTGGCCATCGCGGGCGCGTTCACCCGGTTGGTGACCAACCGCGACGAGAGCGAAGCGCTGGCCAAGATCGTCAACTCCGCGCCGGGCACCGAGCACCAGGCGGTATGGACCGTCCGGCGGGACGACGACGCGCTGCGCGCCGCGCATTTCGCCTGCCGGATCGTCGCCGAGCCCGATGACCGCGGCGAGTGTCACGTGCTGCTGCGCGGCGTGACCCAGGACATCGGCGCGGCTACCGCGGTCTCCGCGGCGCCGCCGCCCGCGATCCTGGAGTACACGCTGCTGGAAGCCGCCACCGAACCCGGCGAGTACCGCGCGATCGTCAATCTGCGCTCGTTGCGGCTGATCCGGTGGATCGGCGCGCCCATGCCGGACATCGCCTGGGAGGACCGGCCGGGGCAGCCGAGGCCGCAGATCCATCCGGACGATCTGGCCACCGCGAAGACCATGTCACAGGACCTGGCGCGGCATCGCACCGAGGGAACGGTGCGTCTGCGCAGGCTCGACGGTGGTTGGCAACCGGTACGGATACGGGCCGCGTTGATGGCGCTGGATCAGCACACCACGGCCGGACTGGCCACGGTCACCGCGGAATCGTGAACCGCGGTGACCGTGGTAAGGGAGTCATCGGCACGGCAGGTCCAGCTCGGCCATCTCCTTCTCGATCGCGTTCGCGGCGAAATCCACACCGCGGGAACGCAATTCATGAACCCGGCGCTGGAGTGCCTCGACTCCGCCGGGTTGGGCCGCGATGTCGGCGACGCTGATCCGGCCCTTGGGCCCGTGCACACCCGACTGCACGTACGACACCGTGATACCTCCTGCCTCACGCTCGCCCACCCACCGACCCGGGTGGGTTCACCACTGCGCTACAAGTCGCACGACAACCGTGTCGACAGGAGAGCCCGGGTCGCCGGGCACGCTGGCTGAATGCTATCAGCGATCTTGACTGGACACTTGATCAATGTGTCCTGTTTCACACCTGATTTCCCGTGCGATGTTGAGCTGTATTTGCTAGGTAGACAGTCGCATTCAGGCGAATGCGATCTTGCTCCTCGGCGCCGAGCTCCCGGCGCACCTTGCCGGGCACTCCCGCCACAAGGGAACCGGGCGGAATCCGCGCCCCTTCCGGGATCAGCGCGTTGGCCGCGATCAGGCTGCCCGGCCCGACGACGGCGCCGTTGAGGATGGTGGCGCCCATGCCGACCAGCACGTCGTCGCCGATGGTGCAGCCGTGCAGGATCGCGTTGTGGCCCACCGAGACCCCCGCGCCGACGGTGAGCGGGAAGCCGGGGTCGGCGTGCAGCACGCAGCCGTCCTGGATATTGCTGCGCGCGCCGACCTCGATCGTCTCCAAGTCGCCGCGCAGCACCGCGCTGTACCAGACGCTCACCTCGGCGCCGAGCCGCACGCGGCCGATTACGGTGGCGTTCGGCGCGATCCACGCGCTCTCCTCGATCTCCGGCGCATGCTCGCCCAGCTGAATCCGCATGGTCACGAACTTAGTGCAACCGCTCAGCACTGCCCTTGGAAGCTGGTGCGGTGGGCGGCGGGGCTGGTCCCGAGGATGCGATGGAAGTGGTGGCGCAGGCTCACCGCCGTGCCGAAGCCGGTGTCGACGGCGATGCGTTCCACGGTGTCGGTGGTGGACTCGAGCAGCAGCCGTGCCCGGTCGGTGCGCTGGAGCAGCAGCCACTGCTGCGGGCTGGTGCCGGTGCGGTCGCGGAAGCGGCGGGTGAAGGTGCGCCGCGACATGAGCGCGACGCGGGCCCAGCGATCCAGGTCGACCGGGTCGCCGAGATGGGTTCGCGCCCAGACCATGGCGCGCTCGATCGGATCGTCGTCGGCGGCGTCGGGGACCGCGACCGGGATGTACTGCGCCTGGGAGCCGCTGCGGTGCGGAGCGGTGACCAGTGCTCTGGCCAGTTCGGTGGCCGCTTTGCTGCCGAGATCACCGCGGACCAGGTGCAGGCAGCAGTCCAGCGCCGCGGCCACGCCCGCCGAGGTGACGACGTCGCCCAGATCCGACCACAGCGTGTCGGCGCGGACCCGGACAGCCGGGAACGCGCGGGCCAGTTCGGCGGCGGAGGCCCAGTGCGTGGTCACTTCCCGTCCGTCGGCCAGTCCGCTGGCGGCCACCGCCCACGAGCCGAGGCACAACCCGACGATCCTGGCGCCGCCCGCGTGGGCGGCGCGCAGGGCGGCGCTCAGTTCGCTGGACAGCGGTTCGCCTGCTCGCCAGCTCGGGATCACGACGGTGTCGGCGCGGGTCAGCGTCTCTAGTCCGTGCCGCACATGAATGTCGAATCCGGCGGGGGTGCCCAGGCTTCCGGGCCGCTCGGCGCACACGTCCACCCGATAGGGCGCGGATCCTTCGACGCCGACGCGGCCGAAAACCAGGCTGGGCACCGACAGGTGAAACGGGCTGATTCCGTCGTACGCCAAGACGGCCACCGTGCGCATGGCCCGATCTTAACGTTAAGCGGCTCGCGGGCCACTGTTTTCCGGTACTTGCGCGGGACAAGATCAACGGCATGAGCGACACGATCGAACGCACCGGCCTGGAAGTCCTGCACATCGGCGGTCCGACACTGCGGTTCCGCTACGCGGGCCGCACCTGGTTGACCGACCCCACCTTCGACGAGCCGGGCGACTACCCGGGCGCCGTCACACTGCACAAACTCACCGGCCCCGCGGTGTCGGCCGAGGAGGTGGGTCCGGTGGACGTGGTGCTGCTCTCGCACGACGAACACGCCGACAATCTGGACGACTCCGGCCGGAAACTGCTGACCACGGTGCCGACCGTACTGTCGACGCCCGGCGCCGCGACCCGGATCGAAGGTGTGCGCGGACTGGAGAACTGGGAGACCGTGACGGTGCACGGCGTGCGGGTGACCGGCGTGCCCGCCCTGCACGGTCCCGAGGGCTGTGAGCCGTTCACCGGGATCGTCACCGGCTTCGTGCTGCGCGCCGAGGGACAGCCGACGGTGTACGTCTCCGGTGACAACGCCTCCGTCGACGTGGTGCGCGAGATCGTCGAGCGGATCGGCCGCATCGACATCGCCGTACTCAACATCGGCGCCGCGAACATCGGCCGTTTCGGCGACGCCGACGTCACCTTGAACGCGCGCACCGCGCTGCGGGCGGCCGAGTTGCTCGGCGACGCGGCGATCGTGCCGGTCCACGCCGAGGGCTGGGCGCACTTCAGCGAGACACTCGACTACCTGGGGCACGTCTTCCGCGACGGCGGCCGCGCCGAGCAGTTGCGGATACCGCCGCTGGGCCGCGCCGCGATCGTGTGAGCAATGCCGTCCGCGCTCAGCTGGGCAACGTGCCGAGAAACTCGCCTGCGGCGCGGGCGCGGGTGGTCGCCGTGCGCGTTCGGCGCGTCGGTCGTGGCGCGGGCGCGGTGGCGGGGCGACGATGACGGTATGAGGATCGGAGTTCCACGGGAGGTCAAGGAGCAAGAGTTCCGGGTAGCCCTGACTCCGGCAGGCGCCGGGGAGCTGGTCGGGCACGGACACGAGGTGCTGGTGCAGGCGGGCGCGGGCGTCGGATCGGGATTCCCCGACGCCGGCTACGCCGCGGTGGGGGCCCGCCTGGTCCCGGACGCCGACCAGGTGTGGCGGGAAGCCGAGCTGGTGCTGAAGGTGAAGGAACCGATCGCGCCGGAGTATCCGCGGATGCGCCGCGATCAGGTGGTGTTCACCTTCCTGCACCTGGCCGCGTCGCGCGAGTGCACCGACGCCGTGCTGCGCTCGGGCATCACCGCGATCGCCTACGAGATGGTCCGCGCCGCCGACGGCTCGCTGCCGCTGCTGGCTCCGATGAGCGAGATCGCGGGCAAGCTCGGCGCCCAGGTGGGCGCGTATCACCTGATGGCCCCGCTCGGCGGTGCGGGGCTGCTGCCCGGCGGCGTCCCCGGCGTGCGTCCCGCGGAGGTCGTCGTGCTCGGCGGCGGCGTCGCGGGATCGAACGCGGCCGCGGTCGCCATGGGCATGGGCGCGCGCGTCAGCGTGCTGGACACCAACCTGCATCGGTTGCGCGAACTCGACGCCCGCTTCGACGGGCGGATCACCACCGTCGCGTCGAATGCCACGGAGATCCGGCGGGCGGTGCTGTCGGCCGACCTGGTGATCGGCGCGGTGCTGGTTCCCGGCGCGCGTGCGCCGGAACTGGTCTCCGACGACCTCGTCGCCGGGATGCGCCCCGGCGCGGTGCTGGTGGACATCTCGATCGACCAGGGTGGTTGCTTCGCCTCCGCGCACCCGACGACGCACGCGGATCCCACCTTCCGGGTGGCGGATTCGCTGTTCTACTGCGTCGCCAACATGCCGGGCGCGGTGCCGCACACCTCGACGATCGCGCTCACCAACGCGACCCTGCCCTACGTACGGGCGATCGCCGACCTCGGCTGGCAGGAGGCATGCGCCACGCACCCGGATCTGGCACACGGGCTCACCGCGGACGCCGGGCGGCTGCTGTCGGCGGAAGTCGCCGCCGCGCATGGGTATTCGCGGCCGCTCGGCGTCGCGGGCTGACTACTCCTGCCCGGCGAGGCCCTCGCCCAGGTACCAGTCCGGCTCGCCGCTGGTGGGCAGGTCACGCAGCTTGTCCGGGTTGCGGACCACGTCGATCGACACGATGTGACCGTCGTCGACGGTGAAGGCGAAGACGCCCGTGTGGGTGCCGTCGAAGACAACCAGCCCGGGTTGGCCGTTGACCAGCACCGCGCGGCCCCAGGCGCCCGCCGCGGACGGCGCGTGGTACCAGCCGAGCAGCAGCTTGGCCACGATCTCGGCGCCGTGCACGGGCTGCCGGATCGCGGGCACCTTGCCGCCGCCGTCGGCGGTGAGGCTGACGTTCGCGTCGAGCACACCGAGCAGAGCGCTCAGATCGCCGGACCGCCAGGCCAGGGCGAAGGCCGACACCACCTTCTGCTGCTCGTCCGGAGAGGCCGGGAAGCGCGGAGTGCCCTGCTCGACGTGCTTGCGAGCCCGGGAGGCGAGCTGGCGGACGGCGGCCGGGGTGCGGCCGACCACCTCGGCGACCTCCGGCCCGCTCATGCCGAACACGTCCTGGAGCACGAACGCGGTGCGCTCGGCGGGCGACAGGGACTCGAGCACGACCAGCAGCGCGGTGGTGACCCGCTCGTCCTGGGTGATCCGGTCGGCGGGATCCTCCCAGCTGGTCACCTCCGGCTCCGGCAGCCATTCGCCGACGTACTGTTCGCGGCGCACGCGGGCGGAACCGAGGTGGTCGAGGGCGAGCCGGCCGGTCACGGTGGACAGCCACGCGCGCAGGTTGTCGATCTCGCCCGCGGCGCCGGCCTCGTACTGGCGCTGCAACCGCAGCCACGCCTCCTGCACGACGTCGTCGGCGTCGCTGAGACTGCCCAACGTGCTGTAGGCGAGCCTGCGCAGATACCCGCGGTGCTCCTCGAACTGCCGGGCCAGCTCGGCTTGGTCGAGGGGCTCACGCTGTTCGGAAGTCACTTGGTCGCCTGTTCGTCGTTCGGCCCCTGCCGGGGCGAGTCTATGGTGCGTCACCGGATCGACGACGCAGGGGAAAAGAGTGTGACATGGCTTCGAGCGGTGAGCCGTCTGCGTGGGGCCGGTCACCCGACCGATAGCCTCACCGGGTGCAGAAGGGGACCTCTACCGCGCTCGGGTTGCTGCTCGGATTCGCGCTCGACCGGGCGTTCGGCGATCCGCGGCGGTGGCATCCGGTGGCCGGATTCGGCTCGGCGGTGGCGGCTCTGGAATCGGTGACCTACGCCGACCGGCGCGCGGCGGGGCTGGTGCACGAGGCGCTGGCCGTCGGCACAGTGGTCGGGCTCGGCGTGGCCGTGCGGCGCGGCGGGTGGGCGTCGACCGCGATCGCGACCTGGACCGTGCTGGGTGGACGCAGCCTGGCCCGGGCCGGGCACGCGATGGCCGATCGACTGGAGGGTGGCGACATCGAGGGGGCTCGCGCGCTGCTGCCCTCGCTGTGCGGCCGCGATCCGCAGGCGCTCGACGCGGACGGGCTCGCCCGCGCGGCCCTGGAGTCCATCGCCGAGAACACTTCCGACGCGGCCGTGGCCCCGGTGGTCTGGGGCGCGGTCGCGGGCGTCCCAGGTCTGCTCGGGTACCGCGCGATCAACACGCTCGATGCGATGATCGGCTACCGCAACCTGCGCTACCGGCGCTTCGGCTGGGCCGCCGCGCGCGTCGACGACGCGGCCAATCTGATCCCGGCGCGGGTCACCGGCGTGCTCACCGCCGCGCTCGCCCCGTTGATCGGCGGGCGGGCCGCTGCCGTCCTGGCCGCATGGCGGCGTGACGCGGCCGGGCATCCGAGCCCCAACGCGGGAGTCGTGGAAGCGTCGATGGCGGGGGCGCTCGGCGTCCGGCTGGGCGGCCGTACCGAGTACCCGCATGGTGTGGAGATGCGCCCGGTGCTCGGAGACGGCCCGGCTCCCACCGCGCACGACCTGCGCCGCGCCGTTCGTCTTTCCGAGGCTGTGCAACTCACCGCCACTCTGCTCGCCGCCGCCCTCGCCGCGACCCGGCGCTGAGTGATCCGACGTGGGGTCGCTGCCGCCGGGCGCGACCACCCCGAGCCGAAACTCCCGAGGACCGCGACGTCTTCGGGTGCGGTCGACGGGGCGGGATAGGCTTTCGCGGTGCGGATCGGGCTCATCACCATCGTCGTGGCGGAGTACGACCCCGCGATCGAATTCTTCGTCGACACCCTGGGATTCGAGCTGGTCGAGGACTCGGCGGCGCTCACGAACGACGGCCGCCCGAAACGCTGGGTGGTCGTGCGGCCGCCCGGTGCCGAGACGGGCATTCTGCTCGCCCGAGCCGACGGTAGGGCGCAAGCCGCGGTGATCGGGCAGCAGGTCGCGGGGCGGGTCGGGTTCTTCTTGCAGGTGGGGGACTTCCAATCGGCGTACGACCGGATGGTTTCCCTCGGTGTCGAGTTCGTGCGCGCGCCGCGCGCCGAGCCGTATGGGCGGGTCGCGGTCTTTCTGGACATCGCGGGGAACCGCTGGGATCTGCTCGGGCCGCATCAGCCCTGACGCGAACTCGGACGGCGTCGAGCCGCGTAATGCCGAATGGCCGCGGCGCCGGGATCAACCGCGGCCGCGGCCGTAGCGGTCGGCCAGGCGGGCTTCCGTAGTCGGCGCGGCCGGAGCCGGCGAGGGGATCGACCCGGACCGGGCCGGCTCGGTGGGCGACGGCGAGCGGGGTGGCGCGGCGGAGGCCTTCTCTTTCCTTCTTTCCCGGATCTCGGCGTAGACGAAGTAGCCGAGGCCGAGGGGAGCCATGATGCCGAAGGCCAGCCATTGCAGGCCGTAGGACAGATACGGGCCCGCGTCGAGTTGGGGAAGCGGGGTGGGGGTGAACGCGCCCGGTTGGTTCTCGCCCAGCTGGAGGTAACCGCCGCGCTCGCCGCCGGTGGGCACGGGGGTGAGGGGCTGCTGGAGGACCGTCGATTCCTGCGTGGTGTCGATGGAGTACACCTGGCGATAGCCGTCCTGGACGCTCGGATCCTTACCCGGCGTGACGCCCTCGGACATCCGGACCCTGGCCTCGACGCGCTGCGGCCCGGCGGGCGGTGCGGGGATCTGCGGCGGGCGTGTCCCGTCGACGGCGGAAACCAGACCGCGGTCGACGAGCAGCAGGGGGCCGTCGGCCAGGCGGAACGTCGCGAGCACCGCGTACCCCGGAGCGCCGTCGAGGTGGCGCAGCCGCACCAACACCGTCGAGTCGGGCATGTAACTGCCGGTGGCGGTGACCCGCCGCCATTCGGTGTGCGCGCCGCTCCCGGTGTCGGAGAGCACGGTGGTGACGTCGACGGGATCGGCTCGCACCGAGTCGGCGATCAGCTGGTTGCGGTGCGAAGTGGCCGTGTTCTTGCCGAGTTGCCACGGCGCTAGCACGGTGAAGCACAGATAGGCGAACGCGGCGACCAGCACGGCCAGGATCAGCCAGCTGGGGCGCAACAGGAACGCGAGCCTGCGCATCAGTGTCGCTCGTCGGGGACGGGTCGCAGGTCGGGCGGTTCGGCGGCCAGTTCGGCGCGCACCCAGTCGAGCAGGCCGGGGACGGCGGCCTCGATCTGGGCGCGCACGAGTTCGAAGTCCGCCGCGTCGCCGTAGTAGGGGTCGGCCACGTCGTGGTCGTCGGCGTCGGGGTCGAAGGCGCGCAGCAACCGCAGCCGCTCGGCAGGGATGCCGAGGCGGGCCAGGTCACGCTGATGGGAGCGGTCCAGGGCGACCACCAGGTCGGCGTCGCTGTGCTCGGCGCCGAACACGGCGGCGACGTGCCCGGTCGGGTATCCGTATTTGCGCAGGGTGGCGCTGGTGCGAGGGTCCGCGTCGGCGCCCACGTGCCAGGAACCGGTGCCCGCGCTGCTCACCCGGACCCGGTTGGCCAACCCGGCCCGGTACAGGTGCGAGGCGAAGATCTTCTCCGCCATCGGAGAGCGGCAGATGTTGCCGGTACAGACGAACGAGACGTGCAGCTGACCCACGCCTGCCATTCTGGCCGGTTCTGCTCCGGGACCGCCACGTAGGGTGTGCTCTCGTGGCCGAGGACACCGTCGATCGCGCGAAACTGCGTCACCACGGCGACGTGGACGCACGGGCGGGCATGCTCGATTTCGCGGTCAACGTCCAAGGGCTCGCACCACCGGAGTGGCTGCGGCGGCGTCTGGCCGAGCGGTTGTCCGAGCTGGGCCGCTATCCGAGCGCCGAGGACGCCGACGCGGCCCGTCGCGCGGTCGCGGCCCGGCACGGCCGTGGTGCCGGCGAGGTGTTGCTGCTGGCGGGCGCGGCGGAAGGGTTCGCGCTACTGCCCCGCCTGGCGCCGCGTTCGGCCGCGGTGCTGCACCCGTCGTTCACCGAGCCGGAACTCGCGTTGCGGGAGGCGGGCGTCCCGGTCATCAGGGTCGTACTGGAATCGCCTTACCGGCTCGATCCCGCCACGGTGCCCGCCGAGGCCGACCTCGTGGTGCTCGGCAACCCGACCAACCCGACCTCGGTGCTGCATCCCGCCGCCACCATCCGCGCCCTGCGCAGGCCGGGCCGCGTCATCGTGGTCGACGAAGCCTTCGCCGACGCGGTGGCGGGCGAGCCGGAATCCCTCGCCGCCGACTCCGCGCCCGACCTGCTCGTGCTGCGCAGCCTCACCAAGACGTGGGCGTTGGCGGGGCTGCGCTGCGGCTATTTCCTCGGCGCGCCGGAGGTGCTCGCGCGCCTCGACCACGGGCGGCCGCACTGGCCGCTGGGCACCCTGCAACTGGAGGCCATCATCGCCACCGCGAGTCCCGCGGCCGTGGCGGAGTCCGAGCGCCGGGCGGGGACGCTCGCCGTGCACCGCGCCGCGATGATCGAACGACTGACCGGCCTGGGCGTCGAAGTCCACACGCCGGCGGCGGGCCCGTTCCTGCTGCTCCGCGTGGCGGACGGTGAACTGCTGCGCAAACACCTGGCTGCCGAGGGCATCGCGGTCCGTCGTGCGGACACCTTCCCCGGTCTCGGCCCGGACCACCTGCGCGTCGCGGTCCGTGGCGTCGAGGAGGTCGATCGGCTGGTCGCCGCGATCCGGTCGGCCGATGTCCGGTAGGCACACGACTTCGATCAGGCGGGGGAGTATGGGTTCGATGCTTCGCCCCGGCTGTGCACCGGATACGGCGTTCCCCCCGCGGCGGAGGTCTCGGCCGGAATCGCCGTCGTCTCCGGACTCGCGTCAGCCATACGGCGATCGCGCGCTCGGGACATGGGCGAGTGCCCGGAATCGATGCCGATCCGGAAAAGAACCAGTGCGGCAGTACAGAACGGAAGCGAAGGAAGGTGGACGATGACCACGCTCGCGGATCTCATCGGTGCGCTCGACACGGCGTACCCGCCCGCGCTGGCCGAGCCGTGGGACTCGGTCGGCCTGGTCTGCGGTGACCCGGCCGAGGAACTGACCCGGGTGCTGTTCGCGGTCGACGCCACCGCGGCGGTCGTCGACGAGGCGATCGACTGGCGCGCGCAGGCCCTGGTGGTGCACCATCCGCTGCTGCTGCGCGGCGTCGACACCGTCGCGGCGAGCACGCCGAAAGGCGCGCTGCTGCACCGGCTGATCCGCTCCGGTTGCGCGCTGTTCACCGCGCACACCAACGCCGACTCCGCCGACCCCGGCGTGTCCGACGCGCTCGCCGCGGCGCTCGGCCTCACGGTGACCGGCCCACTGGACGCGAAACCCGAATCCGCCGTGGATCACTGGGTGATCCAGGTGCCACGCACGCACACCGACGCGGTGCTCGCCGCGCTTTTCGCCGCCGGAGCGGGTAGGCGGGAACACGCTTGCGACTGTGCGCTGCGGGTGCCCGCGACAGGGCAGTTCCGGCCGACTCCGGAGCAAGGCTCCCTGACCGAACTCCAGCACGTCGAGGAGGACAGGGTGGAGGTGACAGCACCGCCCGCGGCGCGTTCGGCCGTGCTCGCCGCGCTGCGCGCCGCCCATCCGAGCGCGGACCCGGCCTATCACATCAGTGAACGCGCCCAGCTGCCGTCGTCGCTCGGCATCGGCCGTGTCGGCACCCTGCCGGAACCGGAATCGTTGCGCGCCTTCACCGAACGCGTAGGCCGCGCCCTCCCGCCCACCGCGTGGGGTGTTCGCGCCGCGGGTGATCCTGACCGCACCGTCTACACCGTGGCGGTGTGCGGGGGAGCGGGTGACTCCTACCTGGGCAGGGCCGCGGGGCTCGGCGTCGATGTCTACCTCACCTCCGACCTGCGCCACCATCCGGTCGACGAGCACCTGCGCAAGGGCGGTCCCGCCTTGGTCGACGCCGCGCACTGGGCCACCGAATTCCCTTGGTGCGCGCAGGCCGAGACGGTGGTGCGAACCGCCCTGCCCGGTCTGGAGACCAGGGTGTCCACGCTGCGCACCGACCCGTGGACGGTGCGCGCGCCGGGCTGAGCGCCGCACGTCCGCGTCCGAAACCGTTGTCGCGGCGACGAACCGGCAACGGCGTGTCGGGGCGTATCCGCGCCGTGCCGGAAAAGGTTGGGCGGTTCGGGTGAATCGAGTAGTTCCTGCGGGGTACAACTACCGCATGAACTTCCCGGTTGATTTCGGGCTCGTGCAGATCGGGCTGATCCTGCTGCTGGTCGCCGGTGTGGCGCTGATCGTCTCCGGCCTGATCGCCGCGCGCAGGGTCGGGATGCGGCCGCTGCTCGCGCGCGGGACCGGCGGGCTCGCGCTGCTGCTGGTCGCGGCGGTGCTGCTGTGGATCGCGACCCTGGTGCAGACGTACCTCGGCCTGACCGGGGAGATCAAGGCGGCCCACGTGGTGGCCGAGCCGGTGGCGGGGCAGGAACACCAGCTCGACGTCGATCTCATCCTGTACGGCGACGACGACCATCCCGAACAGCGCGAGACCTACCGCGTCGAGGGCGACATGTGGGTGCTGCAAGCGGGCATCGTCGAGCTGGAGCCGTGGGTCAACGCCCTGGGCTTCCACTCCGGCTACCGGATAAGCCGCCTGTACGGACAGCGCCTCGACGGCGTCGCGACCCAGCAGAACCAGATCTTCCTCAACGACGGCGACAAGGACTTCTTCGCCGACATGCGCGAGGGCCGCTGGTGGACCCAGCCGTTCGTGCGCTCGGCCTACGGCAACGCGGTGATCGCGGTGCCCGGCGAGTACGACGTCTACATCTCCCGCGACGCCATCAAAACCCGCACCGTCGGCGGCTGACGCGGGTCCGCCGGTCCGGCGGGGTACGGTTGAACACCAGTCCCGTCCACCCCGTCCAGGAGTTTGCCCGCGTTGAATGTCGAACCCCCGCTCCAGGCCGAGTTGCTGCGGCTCGCCGCCGTCGACGCCGAGCTGACCCGGATCGCGCACCGCCGCACCGTGCTGCCCGAGCAGCAGGAGGTGGCGCGACTGGAAGCCGAGCGCAACGCGCACTCCGACGCCGCGGTGGCCGTGCAGATCGCGCTGGACGATCTCGACCGCGACATCCGCAAGCTGGAGGGCGAGGTCGAGGCCGTGCGCAAGCGCGAGGAGCGCGACAAGGCCATGCTCGCCGCGGGAACGGTGAACGCCAAACAGCTTTCGGAGCTCCAGCACGAGCTGGGCAGCCTGGAGCGGCGCCGCTCGGTGCTGGAGGACGAACTGCTCGAGGTGATGGAGCGGCGCGAAGCCTCCGCCGCCGACTACGAGCACGCGGGCGCGCGGTTGAGCAAGACCGAGGAGGAACTCGCCGTCGCCTTGCGTCAGCGCGACGAGGCGCTCGCTGATCTGGACGTGGCGCAGACACGCTGCGAGACCGATCGCGCGGGCTCAGTGGCGAAGCTGCCCGGCGAACTGCTCGCTATCTACGACCGACAGCGCGAACAGCACGGTGCGGGTGCCGCGCTGCTGCAGGCTCGCCGCTGTGGCGCGTGCCGCATCGAACTCGATCGCGGCGAGATCGCGCGGATCGCCAAGACCGCACCCGACGTGGTCGTGCGCTGCCCGGAGTGCGGTGCGATCCTGGTCCGGACCAAGGAATCGGGGCTGTGAGCTCGCCGCGACCGGTTGTCCGGGCACAGCGATGAGCTTGCCCGAGGTGATCGTCGAAGCCGACGGCGGATCGCGGGGCAATCCCGGTCCGGCCGGATACGGTGCGGTGGTCTACGACGCCGGCCGCGTCCGGGTGCTCGCCGAGCGCCGGGAGTTCCTCGGCATCGCCACCAACAACGTCGCCGAATATCGCGGGTTGATCGCCGGATTGGAGGCGGCCGCGGAACTGGGCGCCGAGTCGGTGCTGGTGCGCATGGACTCCAAGCTGGTCGTCGAGCAGATGTCCGGTCGCTGGAAGATCAAGCACGCGGCCTTGATCCCGCTCGCCGATCGAGCCCGCAGGATCGCCGCCGGATTGGGCCGAGTCACCTACAGCTGGATTCCCCGCGCGGAGAACTCGCACGCCGACCGGCTGGCGAACGAGGCCATGGACGAGGGCACCGGCGTCGCGGCGGCTGCCGCGCAGGCCGCGGACGCGCGGGAGGCCGCGGACCCGGCCCTCGCGGTCACCGAACGCGATCTGCCGAGCCGGATCGATGAAGCCAGGGACGCGAACGCCGAGCAATCCGAATCCGCACAGCACGGCCCGGGGTGGACCGGTGCCACCGGTCGTCCCACCCGGTTGCTGCTGCTTCGCCATGGTCAAACCGAGTTGTCGTTGCAGCGCCGATATTCCGGGCGCGGCAATCCGCCCCTCACCGCCTTGGGCCGGGAGCAGGCCGCGCGGGCCGCAAAAATGCTCGCCGCCAAAGGCGGTATCGCCGCGGTGATCAGTTCTCCGCTCGGCCGGGCCAGGGAGACCGCGGAGGCTGCCGCCGCCGCGCTCGGGGTCCCGGTGGAGGTTCACGACGGGTTGATCGAGACCGACTTCGGCGAGTGGGAGGGGCTGACCTTCGCCGAGGCCGCGCAGCGCGATCCCGGCCTGCACGCCCGCTGGATCGGCGATCCAACCGTCGCGGCACCCGGCGGGGAGAGCTTCGAGGAGGTTCTGGAGCGGGTTGAGGCCGTGCTGCGCGATCTGCTCGGACGCTACCCCGGCGCCAATGTGGTTGTGGTCAGCCACGTGACTCCGATCAAGACATTGCTTCGGCTGGCCCTCGATGTCGGCCCCGCGTTGCTGTACCGGTTGCATCTGGATCTGGCGTCGCTATCGATAGCGGAGTTCTATCTCGACGGCGGGTCTTCGGTGCGTCTGGTGAACGATACGTCCTACCTCTGAGGCCGCCGCCGCGCCCGAATCGAGGGCGAATGTGGTGCGCGGAGGGCGAATTATGCCCCATTGCAACACATTTGCGTTTCACAATCGCGCGATGCGGTGAATCTCACTTCAACTCTGCCTTGCGCGGCGAGTAGCGGTAGGCTTCCGGTCGGTCAGGCACAGGCGTCCAGCTGCCTGGTCGGGGTCGCCGCAGTGGCCTCGATCAGTGCTGCTCGGTGGGGCGGTTTCGCGCGGGCAGTGTCGCTCGCGCCGCGTCGCGGTAGGAAGCCCCTGTGCCGTCGAGTGGTTCGATGAGAGTGCAGGTTCGATGAGCAGTCCGATCAAGGTTGTCGTTCTCGGGGCAGGGATCGGAGGACTGACCACCGCGGCTGCTCTGCGGCAGGCGGGTTTCGGCGTCGAACTGTATGAAGCGGGTCCCGAGCTGCGGGCTCAGGGCTTCGGACTTTCCGTGCAGGCCAACGGAATCAACGCACTGCGCACCCTCGGCCTCGGGCTCGACGAGCAACTGCTCGAACGCGGCGGCCGGGTAGAGACCTTCCGCTTCTGCAACCCCGACGGCAGCCCGATCCGGGTGCTCCCCGTGCACCGGCTCGACGCCCAACTCGGCGCTCCCGCCGTCGCGCTGCACCGTACCGACCTGCACGACGTGCTGCTGCGCGAGATCGGTGACACACCGACGTTCGTCGGCGCGCAAGCCACCCGCTTCGTCGACGACGGCGAGCACGTGCGCGTCGAGTTCGCCGACGGCCGGGTCGCCGAGGGCGATCTGCTCGTCGGCGCCGACGGCATCCACTCGGTGGTGCGGGCCCAATTGCACGGCCGCGCCGAGCCGCGACCCGGCAATTTCGTGTGCTGGCTGGCCTGCATCCCCTTCGAGCATCCCAACGTCGCCCGCGGCCTCTCGGCGCATTTCTGGGGCACCGGAATGCGTTTCGGCATCCACGACATCGGCCACGGCCGGGTGTACTGGTGGGGCACCAAGACGTTGCCCGCCGAGGAGGCCGCGAACTGGCAGGGCGGCAAGGAGGAGCTGCTGCGCCTCTACGCCGACTGGGCGCCGGAGGTGCGCGCCTGCATCGAGCAGACCGACGAGGCGGCGATCCTGGCCGTGCCCGCGCAGGACCGTCCGCCGCTGGCCCAATGGGGCCGCGGCCGGGTGACGCTGCTCGGCGACGCGGCGCACCCGATGCTGCCCAGCCTCGGCCAGGGCGCCAACGCTGCCATCGAGGACGCGGTGGTGCTGGCCGGTGTGCTGCGCAACTCCTTGGATCCGGTCGCGGGACTGCGTCGTTACGAGAAACTGCGCGCCGACCGCACCGCCATGTTCGTCAACGGCTCGGCTTCGCTGGCCAAGATCGAGCAGACCACCGACCCGCGCCTGGTGCGGGTGCGCGACACCTACTTCCGGCACGCGCCCACCGAATTCTTCCTGCGCGAACTCGGCAAGCCGATGTCCTTCCCGGCGCCGGACGGGCCGACCGCGCGGCTGCCGCGCCCGCTCTCGCCGGTCGAACGCTGGCACTGGATCGCCGATCAGCTGGCGCCGCTGCACATCCTGTCGCGCGTGCGGATCCGAGGGCACGTCGAGGTCGAGCAGATCCGCGCGGGCCTGGACGAGGTGCAGCGCCGACATCCGCTCTTGCGGGTCGCCGTCGCCGCCGAATCCGACGGCACCGCACCGCGTTTCGTGCCGGCGCAGGCGCCGATTCCGCTGCGTGTGATCGAATCCGAGGACAGCACGAACTGGCTGGCCGAGGCCGACGAGGTGGAACTGCGCGAGCCGTTCGACTGGCGCACCGGCCCGCTGGCCAGGGCGGTGCTGATCAAGGAGACCGATGGCACCAACGAGCTGATCGTCACGCTGCACTACGCCATCGCCGACGGCGAGAGCGCGCTGTCGGTGGCGAAGCAGGTGCTCCAAGTCGCCGCCGGGGAAGCGGCCGACTTCTCGCCCGCCCCGGTGCGGCCGGGCCCGGAGGAGCTGTTCCCACCGCGCTTCCAGGGCGCGGGCGGTGCGCTGCGCACCGCGGGTTCGTTCCTGCGCGACCAGAAGTCGCAGCTGCGCAAGCCGCACAGGCTGGAGCCCACCACGCTGGCGCCGCCCGCACAGCGGCGCAGCCGGGTGGTGCACCGCAGCCTCGACGCCGACCGGCTCGACGCGCTCACCGCGGGCTGTGATCGCCACGGCGTCGGCCTGCAGGCCGCCCTCTCCGCCGCCCTGCTGATCGCGGCGGCCAGGGAGGCGGGCACCGAGAAGGCCACCTGGTACACCGTCGGCAGCTCGGTCAACTTCCGCGACCATCTCGACGGCGCCGCGGGCGACACCGAGGTCGGCACCTATCAGGGCATGATCGCCACCCCGGCGAAGTACGCGCCGTGGGCGTCGCTGTGGGAGATCGCCGCCGAGATCGAGCGGGAGTACGGTGCGCGGATGGATCGGCGCGACCATCTGTCCGCGTTGAACCTGCTGAAGGTGGCCGCGCCGAAGTCGGTGTCGGCCAGTGCGTCCACGGTGAAACTCATGGACACCCGTGGCCCGGGTCATCTCTGTATGACCTACCTGGGCGACTACCCCTTCCCGGACAAGATCGGCTCCTGGCAGCTGGAGGGCGCGCAGTTCGTCTCCGGCATGTCCGTCAGCGGTTTCATCATGGCCACCGCCAACGCGACGCACAACGAGCTGTCCCTCAATATCGGCTACGTCGAGCCCGCCGTATCACGCGACCGGGCCGACCGTCTCGCCGACGAAAGCGTGCGCGCGCTGCTGTCGGCCTGCTGACCGGCCGCGCATACACCGCGATAACAAAAGCAGAGTCGCGGCATCGGCAGAGCCGATGCCGTGATTCGCGATATCGATAACTTGATAAGCGTGGTAGCAGCTTTGCGTGACAGTGATCAGGGTGGGCTTGGGTAGATCTGCGCACGGCCGGTGCCGCGACTGTCGCGATAGGAGTGACTGTGCCATTCGAACCGAGTGCTACTTCCGAAAGACCCCCCGAAGCCTGGCCGGTCAGCGCCTATCAGCGCGATGTGTTGTCGGTCTCCTACCGGTATGCCCCGGCACCGGTCACCCGAAACGCCTACTGCGCGTTCATGGACGAGCCATTCGATATGGCCCGGTTGCGCGCGGTGGTCCGCAGGGCGCTGCTCGGTGACGCCGCGCTGCGCCTGAGGTTCGAGTTCTCCGAAGGCCGCTTCTGGCAGTGGGTCTGCGACGAGCTACCCGAGGTCGAGCTGGTCGATCTCAGTTGGGCATCGGATCCCGCCGCGGCGCGGCGCGACTGGGTGAACCGGGCGAATGTGACGCCCTCCCCGCCGCGCCAGCCGTTCCGGATCGCCGCGCTGGTGGACGGGCCCGACCGTTTCCATCTCTACGTGGCGATGCACCACGCGATGATCGACGGCTGGGGCGTGAACGCGCTGTGGAGCGCCCTGGTTGACAACTACAGCCGCAAAGACCTGTCGCTCGAACAGCTCGCCGAGCCGGATCCGGTCACCGCGCAGACCGATCGCGGCGCGGCCACCTATCGCAAGATCGCCGCCGAGCACGAGGAGTATCTGTCCTCGGCGCAGTGGGTGGCGGATCGGGACGCGCTGCTGCGCCGCTTCGAAGGCGTGGTCCCCGCGCTCTTTTCCGGCCGTGCGAGCACCCCCGACGTCAACCGGGGCCGCCGGCGCGTAGTGGTGGAACCCGCGTTCCTCGACCGCATTCGGGCCACCGGCTTCTCCGTCTTCGCGTTCACCGTTTCGGCGCTGGCCGCCTACTTGACCACCATTCACCGCTCCGAGGAGGTGGTGATCGGGGTCCCGATGCTCAACCGGCACAGCGCAGAGACCTTCCGCACCGCCGGGCACCGGACGAACGTGGTGCCCCTGCGCATCCGGGTCGACCCGGACCAGCCGCTGTCGGCGGTCGCCACCGAGGTGGCCGCGCAGATCCGGGAACTCAAGCGCTACGAGCGTTTTCCGTACGGCGACCTGGCGCGTGCGCTCAGCAGCGACCCGACGGCGCCGCCGCTGTTCGACGTGGCGTACTCCTACATCAAGATGCCGCCGTCGGATCACCTGGACAAGATCCTCGGCACCCTCGACATCGTCAATCCCGGCACGGTGCTCGAAGCGCTGAACATCCTCGGCGTCGAGCACGCCCGCGACGGTTCGCTGAACCTCCAGCTCTACTACGACAAGGACGTCTTCGACGAGAACTTCCCGTTCGAGTCGGTCGTGCGCGGCATCGGCGCGCTGCTGGTGGCGGCGCTGGACCGGCCCGGAGTGCCGATCTCGGCCTTGCCGCTGATGCCCGCGCGGGAGCAGGCCGCCATCGCCGCGTTCGAAGCGGGCCCGCGCGAGGAGTTCCCGTACACGACCATCGACCGGCTGGTCGCCGACGTGGCCGCCCGGCATCCCGAGCGGATCGCGATCGAACCGATAGCGGGCTCGGGGGAACAGCCGCTGCGCTACGCCGAACTGTCCGCGCTCGCCGATGGATTCGCCGCCGGATTGCACGCGCTGGGCGCGACCGGCAACGAGTGCGTCGCCGTCGTGCTGCCCCGCTCGACCGAGATGCTCGTCGCGATCTTCGGCGTGTTGCGGGCCGGTTGCGCGTACGTGCCGCTCGACCCGGACTTCCCGGCCGCCCGCATCGCAACCGTGCTCGCCGACTGCGGGGCGCGCTTCGTGGTGGCGGGGCCGCGGCATCGAGCGGTCTACGACGAGTTGGGCGTCACCAGCATCGCGGTGGCCGACACCGTCCCGGCGCGCGGCGTCGAAAGCGTCTCGCACCCGGCCGATCTCGGCTACCTCATCTACACCTCTGGCTCCACCGGCGTGCCCAAGGGCGTGATGATCGAGCACCGGTCGGTGGTCAACCGCCTGACCTGGATGCAGCGGCGCTACCCCCTGCACGCCGCGGACGTGATCCTCCAGAAGACGCCGGCCACCTTCGACGTGTCGGTGTGGGAACTGTTCTGGTGGGCGATCACCGGCGCTCGGGTGGCCTTGCTGGAACCCGGCGGGGAGCGCGATCCGCGCCGCATCGCCGACGCGATCGGCGCGCACCACGTGACGGTGCTGCATTTCGTGCCCTCCATGCTGGCCGCGTTCGTCGACGAGCTGGCCGCCGACCCGGCGACGGTCGCGCGGATCGGCAGCGTGCGCCGGGTGTTCTGCAGCGGCGAGGCGTTACCGCCGGCGCTGGTACGCCGGTTCCACGCCGTCTTCGCCGCGGCCGGGGCCACAGCGCCGCAGCTGGTGAATCTCTACGGCCCGACCGAGGCCACCGTCGACGTCTCCTATTTCGACTGCCCGGCCGACGAGTCGCTGGACGTGGTGCCGATCGGCCGTCCGATCGCCAACATCGACCTGCTCGTGCTCGACCACATCGGCCGCCGGGTGCCCGTCGGCGTGCCGGGGGAGCTGAACATCGCGGGTGTGGGCGTGGCCCGCGGTTATCGCGGCAGGCCCGAGCTGACCGCGGCGGCGTTCGTCGACGACCGCGGGGTGCCGGGCCGCCGCCGCTACCGCACCGGCGACCTGGCGCGATGGCTGCCCGACGGCAACCTCGAGTACCTGGGCCGCTTCGACGACCAGGTGAAGATCCGCGGCAACCGGATCACCCTCGGCGAAGTGCAGAACGCCATGCTCGGCTGCGCCGGGGTGCGCGCGGCGGCCGTGGTGGACGAAGTCTCAGAGGTGCACGGCGTGCAACTGGTCGGCTATTTCGTCGGCGCCGACGTCTCCGGCGAGGAGATCGCCGAGCAACTCGCGGCCCGGCTGCCCCGCTACATGGTGCCGTCCCGGTTGATCCGGGTGGAGCGGATACCGTTGACCCGCAACGGAAAACTGGACCGGCGCGCACTCGCCGAGCAACTCGTCCTCGGCCACGGCGCCGAGCAGGCGGCAGGCGGCGCGCCGCGCACCGCGGCGGAGACCGGGCTCGCGCAGGTCTGGCGCACCGTGCTGGGCGTCGAGTCGATCGGCGTGCACGACAACTTCTTCACTCACGGCGGCGATTCCATCCTCGCGCTGGCCGTGCGCACCGCCGCCGAACGCGCCGGGCTCTACTTCGACGTGGACGCCTTCTACCAGGCGCCGACCATCGCCGAGTTGGCCAGGGTCGTGCGCGACGACCGCCACGATGAGCGAGGGCGCATCGTGGCCCCCTTGCAAACGGTGCCGCTGATCGACCGCGCCGCGCTGCACCAGGCCGAGGACGCGTTCCCGGCGACGGCCCTGCAACTGGGCATGCTGTATCACAGCATCGAGCGCGCCGACTCGGTCACCTACAAGGACGTGTTCCGCTATCGGCTCGAAATCCCCTGGGATGAATCGCAATTCCGGGACGCGGTGGACCGGCTGGTGCGGCGGCAACCCGCGCTGCGCTCGTCGTTCGAGCTGAGCAGGTATTCGGTCCCGCTGCAGATCGTGCACGCCGCCCCGCACTACGAGCTGGAGATCGTCGACCTCGGCGACATGGACGAGGCGGACGGCGAAGACCTGATCGAGATCTATCTCCAGGAGCGCGCCCACGCGCAGTACGACATCGCGCTCGCTCCGCTGTTCGCCATCCGGGTCTTCGTCCGCCCCGGCCCGCAGGAGCCGGTCGGCACGGTGGACCTGGTACTGAGCTTCCACCACGCCATCCTGGACGGCTGGAGTGTGGCCACGTCGGTGCTGGAACTGCTACTGGACTACCTCAACCACATCGGCATGACCCGGACCCAGGTGGAGGCCACTGCCCATCCGGCCACCGTGCTCGCCGAGTACGCGCAGGCCGAGCAGGGCGCGGCGCACGACGCCGCCGCACGCGAATACTGGTCGACCGCCCTGGCCGGGGCGGAACCCACCGCGCTCACCGCGCTCGGGGTGCACCAGCCCGTGGTCGCGGGCGTGCCGCAAGCACGGGCGCTGGTGCCGCGCAGGCTGGCCGAACGGGTCTCCGCGTTCGCGGCGCGCCACCAGGTGCCGGAGAAGGCGGTCTATCTGGCCGCGCACTGCCTGGCGCTGCGGGCGCTCACCGGCCGCACGGACGTCACCACCGGCGTGGTGAGCCACGGTCGCCCGGACCGCGCCGGCGCCGAACGCGTGGCGGGGCTGTTCCTCAACACGCTGCCGATCCGGCTGGACAGCACCGCGACCACGTGGCGCGCCGCGGTGGAGCAGCTCGCGCGACGCGAGCGTGAGGCCTATCCGTTCCGTCGCTACCCGCTGCGATCGATCCTCGCCGACGGCGGGCCGGTCTTCGAGACGGCGTTCAACTTCGTCAACTATCACGTCTTCCAGCCCATGCTGGTGCTGGACGGCGTGCGCCTGCTGGATTTCGACGCCCGCGAGGAGACCAACTTCCAGCTGCTGGTGACCGCGGCGACCGACCCGCGCGACGGCCGGATGTGGTTGCGGGTCGACGGTGATCACACGCTGACCGCCGAACAGTGCGAGACCGTGGCGCTCACCCAGCTGCGCATGCTGGCAGGCATCGTCGCCGACCCCGACGCGGTGATCGACCGTGGCGCCGGCCCCGCGACCGCCCACGACGTGGGCACTCTGGTGGCCGAGGCGGCGGCGCTGCATCCCGCCCGCGTCGCTCTGGCCGGCGACGACGAATCGGTCAGCTATGACGAGATGATCGAAAGCTCCGATCGGCTGGCCCGGCGCCTGGCCGCACTCGGCGTGTCACCGGGCGACCGGGTCGGCATCCTGATGGGGCGTCGTCCGCAACTGGTGTTGCTCGTGCTCGCCCTGACCAGGCTCGGGGCCGCGTGCGTCCCGCTGGATGTCAGTTACCCGCGGGCCAGGCTGAACCTGATGATCGACCGCGCCCGCCCGCACCGGGTGATCGCCGATGGCGCCTACCGCGACATCGTCGACGACGCCGCCTTGGTCCTGGACAGCGCCGCGCTCTTCGACGACTCCGCGCCCGAGCCGGAAGTGGAACTGCCCGACCACGTGTCGCCCGACGCGGTGGCCTATGTGCTGTTCACCTCCGGGTCGACCGGTGAGCCCAAGGGCGTCGCGATGCCGCATCGCGGCCTGACCTCCCTGGTGGACTGGCAGAATCGCGCGGCCACCGGCACCGGTCTGCTGAGCACACTCCAGTTGGCGCCGTTGAGTTTCGACGTGTCGTTCCAGGAGATCTTCACCACCCTCGCGGCCGGGTCCACCCTGCGGGTGAGTTCGGCCGATCTGCGATCGAACGTCGAGCAATTGCTGAACACCGTCGTGGAGGAGGGCATCGAACGGCTGTTCCTGCCGTACGTGGCCTTGCAGGCGTTCGCCGAGGCCGCCGTGGGGCACCGGATGTTCCCGACCGAACTGAAGGTGCTGATCTCCTCCGGCGAACAGTTGCGCATCACCGACGAGATCCGCGCGCTGTGCAAAGTGGTTCCGGGCCTGGTACTGGAGAACCAATACGGTCCCACCGAATCCCACGTCGCGACCAAGTTCACGCTCACCGGTCCGGCCGACGAGTTCCCCGCGCTGCCGCCCATCGGCCGCGCCGTCGACGGTGACACCGTGGAACTGCTCGACAGCGCGCTGCGGCCGGTGCCGGATGGCGTGATCGGCGAGATCTATCTCGGCGGCCGCAGCATCGCTCGCGGCTACGAGGGCAGGCCCGCGCTCACCGCGCAGCGGTTCGTCGCCACGCACGCGGGCGGAATCCGGTACCGCACCGGCGACCTCGGTGTCCGGCTGTTCTCCGGTGACATCGTCTGTCTGGGCCGCAGCGACAGCCAGGTCAAGATCCGCGGGTTCCGGGTGGAACCCGCCGAAGTCGAGCTGTGCATCCTGAGCCTGGCGGAGAAGTTCCCCGGCATCACCGAGGCCGCCGTCGTGGCCCGCGGTTTCGGCGGTATCGACGGCTCGCTGATCGCGTTCCTGGTCGGCGCGGCCGAGCAGACCGACCTCGCCGCACTGCGGCACGACCTGCGCTCGATGCTGCCCGCGCACATGGTGCCGTCGCGGTTCGCCTGGCTCGACGAACTGCCTCGCACGCCCAGCGGCAAGCGCGACGACGCGACGCTGCGCGCCTACGGTGCGGACGCCGCGGAGTCGGTGTCGGCGCGGCGAGAGCCCACCGACGACTACGAGCGGTCGGCGGTCGAACTACTGGCCGAGTACGCGGGCCTGCGCTCGATCGGCGTGGACGACGACTTCTTCGCGGCGGGTGGCACCTCGATCGGGGCGATGCGCGTGGTGATGGCGCTGTCGCGCCGATGGGGCGTCGAGGTGCCGCTGGACGCGTTCATCGGCGCGCCCACCGCCGCCGGGCTCGCCACGCTGGTGCGCGCGGGCGACGTGCAGCGCACGTTCGACCCGCTGGTGCCGATCAGCGTGGGCGGGGTCAAGCCGCCGCTGTTCCTGGTGCACCCGATCGGCGGCAATGTGCTGTGCTACCTGGCTCTCGCGCGTCACCTGGATCCGGACCGCCCGGTGTACGGGCTGCAGGCGGCGGGCGCGGATTCGGGCAGCGCGCCGGAGAAGTCCATTCCCGCGATGGCGGAGTCGTACCTGGAGGCGGTGCGGCGAGTGCATCCGACCGGCACGTATCACTTGGCGGGCTGGTCGTTCGGCGGCTATGTCGCCTTGGAAATGGCCCGCAGGCTCCCCGAGGACGAGGTGTCCAGTGTGACGCTGCTGGACACGATGGCGCTGCGCGCGCGTACGCGAACACCGATCCCGGAGGAGAAACTCATCCGGTGGTTCTTCCTGGAACTGCTGTGGTACGCGCGCGGAAGCCAGTCGGCGCTGGTCGATTTCGAGCCCGACGTGCACAATTCCGAGGATTTGTTCGCGGCGATGCTGGCGGAGTCGGTGCGCTCGGGCATCCTGCCCGCCGACAGCTCCCCGCAGGCGATCCGGCGGCTCTACGAGGTGTTCTTCGCCAACTACTCATCGATGCTGGATTACAAACTCGAGCCCTACGACCGCGACATCACGCTGCTGCGCGCGACCGAGGGACTGCCGCCGGGCGTCGACCTGGCGCACAAGACCGTCGGCAGCATGTTCGACAGCGCCGACAACGGGTGGAAACAGTACGCGGCGCGCCGGTTCACGGTGATCGACGTTCCTGGCGATCACCTGAACATGATGTCCGAGCCGAACATCGGCGAGCTGGGCCTGCGGCTGGACGAGGTGCTGTCGGCCGCCGACCCCGATCTGGACCGTGAATGGGACGAATCCATGCTGGACGCCTGAGGTTCGCTCACGCCTTCGCCGCGGCCGCCCCGCGCAGTACGGCCGCGGTGAAATCATCCAAGGGATAGAACAATTCGATGGCCAGCTCCGACAGCGTCACATCGGCGGGTGCGCCGAAGGTGGCCATCGTGCTGAACATCGACAGTTCGCCGGCCGGAGTGCGGATCCGAATCGGCACCTCGAAAGGGCCGGGCGGTGCGCCTGCCCCCGCTTCCGACTCGTCGATTCCGGCCGGCTCGGGATAGGCCGCCACCTCGTCGTGCAGCGCGGCCAGTTCCGCGTCGCCGCTCGCGCTGACCTGCCTGCCGAGCCGCTCCAGGAACAGGGCGCGGACCTGGGCGAGGTTGGCCAACCGGCCCGCGAGCCCGTCGGGGTGCAGCACCAGCCGGTAGACGTTGAGCCGCGG
The DNA here is from genome assembly GCF_043205035.1 of Nocardia sp. NPDC047654. NCBI lineage: Bacteria > Bacillati > Actinomycetota > Actinomycetes > Mycobacteriales > Nocardiaceae > Nocardia > Nocardia sp. NPDC047654. Next base: position 95,780 of record NZ_JBIDDF010000016.1, on the reverse strand, counting down.
CGCCCGCACGTGTTCGGGAACGCCGTCCATCAGCACGCCCATCGCCGCGTTGCCCGTCACCACATCCCACAGCCGATCGATGACCACCGCCGGGTACGGTTCGTGCGCCGTCAGCATGGTGTTCAGCGCGGTGCGGACCGCCGCGAGATGGGCGTCGTCGAAACCGCTCTCCAGGTAAGCGGGGGCGAAACCGGCTGCCACCAGCAGGGTGTTGCGTTCGCGCAGCGGCACCTCCAGCGCGTCGCACAGCCGCAGCACCATCGCCCGGCTGGGCGCGGCGCGGCCGGTCTCCAGGTACGACAGGTGCCGCGCCGAACTGTCCGCGGCCAACGCCAGATCGAGCTGGCTCAGCCTGCGCCGTTGCCGCCATTCACGCAGCAGGATGCCCGCTCTCGATGGTGTCCGCACCGCTGTCATTCGACCAGCTAAGCACTCGCTCGCGCGGTGTTGCCATGACCTCCGAGGTCATTGCGACACCGACCTCCGGCCAGCAGGGTTGGCAGCGGGAGCCGATAGGCCCCGCCGGATCGATGAACGGAGTGCGATATGAGACCAGCCACCCTGGCTCGCCGCGAGGGGAGCGCCGCGTTCCTGCGAACCGCGCTGCGCGTGGACGGTTGGAGCACCGGGATCTTCGGCGGGGTGCTGCTGGCCGGAGCAGGAGTGCTGCGCGACCCGCTCGGGCTGCCGGTCGGCTGGAGTATCGCGTTCGGAGTGGTCATGGTCGGTGGCGCGCTCGCACTGCTGACGCTCGCGCGACGCCCCGTGGTGTCCGCGCGCCACGCGCGGGCGGTCGTCGCGGTCAACGCGCTGTCGGCAGCGGGGATGATCGGACTGGCCGGTACGAACGTCCTCGCGCTGACCGGTCCGGGCGTGGCTTTCCTGCTCGTCGGCGCGGCAGCGGTCGCGATCTTCGCCGGACTGGAATCGGCCGGGCTCCGCAGGCTCGGGTGAGCACCCACGGGACCGACCGACCCCGCCTCGCCGACGAGTCCGGCCTCGGCCGCTTGCTCGACGCGCGGATCACGTGGGCGGGCCGGTGATGCGGTCACGGCATTCGGTCCCCTCGCGGATTTCGCGGAACTGGTGAGCGAGCAGCGGTGCGGGCTGGGCAGGGACAGCGACGAGTGCCGTCCGGATCAGGATGGCAGGCCCGACGGTGGCTGTTCACCCCGTCCCGGAACACAGAATCGTGGCGGTCACGGGTGAGGGGGACTCTGCGTCCTCGACGGCTCGACGGAATTTCGTTGTGCCCGACTCCACCGACCGGGTAGAGACATGCGGATGGACGTCTCAATGCCCGAGATCGGATTGCTCGTGCCCGATGACTGGGCGGTATTCCGGCGTATCCGGCTCGCGGCGCTGACCGACGCGCCGCAGTTCTTCGGTAGCACCCTCGCCGAGGCCCAGGCCCGGACCGAGAGCGGCTGGCGGCGCGCGCTGTCGGATCGAGCGCAGTTCGTGGCCCGGTGGGACGGCACCGAAGTGGGGACCGTCGCGGGCATGCCCGACCCGGAACGCGGCGGGGTGCACCTGATCTCGATGTGGGTGGCGCCGTCGGCGCGGGGGACCGGGGTGTCCGACCGGCTGGTGCGCGCGGTGCTCGACTGGGCGGTCGAGGGCGGGCACGACGTCGTCCACTTGGAGTTCGCCGAGCACAATGCCTTCGCCGAGCGGGTGTATCTGCGCAACGGCTTCGTGCGGACCGGGGGCAGCGGGCCGATCGCACCGGGCGACCCGCGAGTGGAATTCGAGATGGCGTGGCGGCCGCCGAGGCCCGGTTTGCCCGCCCATCCGCAGGGTATCCGGGCCGCGACGGCATCCGAGACATCCGTCCCGTACCGCGACGCCGAGCACAGGAGGCAGCCATGACCGATCGCAATTCCGCGGACAAGGGGACCGACGACGTGCGGGGCACCGGTGATGTGCCTGCCGAAACCGGGCAGCCGTCCAAGGGTGCGGCGGACACGGCGGTGCCGAGCGGTGCCGCTGGTGCCGGCGGGAAGGCCGAGTCGGTGAGTTCGGCCCAGGTTTCGGAGAATGCGCCTGCTGAGGCGGGCGGTCCGGCGGAGAAGTCGGAGCCGGCTGCCTCGGCACCAATCTCGGAGGATGCCGCTGTGCGGCCGGGCGGCGCCGCAGGCGCGGCGGGGGAGCCGGAGACGGTGACTTCGGGGTTGTCGGAGGGCCCGTCCGCGGAGGCTGATGGCGCTGGTGCGGGAGGAAGGACAGAGTCGGTGAGTTCGGCTCAGATCTCGGAGGATGTGCCCGCGGCAGCGGGCGGCGCTACGGGGAAACCGGAGACGGTGGCCTCGGCGCAGGCACCGGAAGGCTCGGGCGCGAGAGGAAATGCGGATCCGGAATCCGTGCGGCATGCGGCCGCGGAGGGCAGCCGGAAGGAAACACCGATATACGAGTCGGTTCGCCGCGCCGCCGAGCGTGCCGAGCAGGTACAGGCGGACGCCGCCACCGCCGCCGAACGCGGCGCCGCGGGAATCCCCGGACCGGTGAGCGGCCCTGGCCGCACCCTTCTGGAAATGCTTCGCGACAAGCCCATCCTCGCCGCGATCCCGGCATCCACCCTCGCCTTCATCCTCTGGCGCGCCTTCCACCGCCGCTGATCCGGTTCACACGCGCCGTCGATAGACCTGCCGGGATCCACCCTCCGGCCCGGGAGCCGCCTGCTCCGCGGGGTGGAAACCCAACTTCTCGTAGAACGCGCGCGCACCGCCGGCGACCCCGCAGGGGTGATCGGGCCCGAAGGTGACCGCTTCCAGCGTCCCCGGGGCCGGCACGTACCGGCGAATCGCGTCCGCGATGAGCGCCCGGCCGATGCCGTGCCCGCGAGCCTGTTCCGCGACGACCAGCCAGCGCACCCGGTAGACCGGCGGGTTCGACCCGAACAGGATGCCGCCGAGCACCTCCGCCCCCGCGGACCGAGCGACGAGCGCCGTCCCGCGCCCGATGTGCCGCAGCACCGCGGCACGAAACTCGGCGTCCTCGGCGGACGCCCCGAACCAGTGCTCGACCTGCCCCGCCAGTTCGAGAAAACCGGCGAGGTCGTCCTCTCGCGCAAGCCTGACAATCATCCGCGCCATCGTGACAGCATCGGTCGGCCGCGTCGACTCGAAGCGACCTCAGCTTGCGGTGGCTCGCAGAGCGGTGTCCAGTTTGGTGAGAAAACGCGCGAAGTGGGGATCGGTGTCGGGAAGGTCGAAACCGGCTACGTCCCACCAATGTTCACCGTCGAACTCACGTGGGTCGAGGGCGTGGCCGCGGGCGCGGTCACCGCGGATCACGTACCAGAGGCTGACGTCTTCGTGCGCGTCGGAGCCGACGGTGGTGGTGAGGGTGAGCAACAGCGGGTCGGGCCCGACGACGTCGAACCGTGCCTCGACGCCGATCTCCTCGGCCGCTTCGCGCCGCGCCGCGTCGAGCGGATGCTCGCCGGGGTCGACATGCCCTCCGGTCGGCAGCCACAGCCCGGCGAGGCGATGCCTGCCGAGCAGCACCGCCCGCGCTGCCGGATCGACCAGCACGGCATAGGCGACCAGGTGTCGCGGCGGCGTGGCCGGTTTGGCCCGCCGGAAGATGTCGTCGGTCGACGCGAGCCAATCCAGCGTCGTGTCGACGTGCTGTCGCTCGAGCTCGTCGAGCGGCGTGATCCGCTGCACGACATCGGCGACCGCGGCGGTGGCGGAGTGCATGGCACGGACTGTAGTGCCGGGCACCGACAGCTTCAGCCGTCCAGTACCGCGGATTCGAGCCGGGCGGTGTACGTCGTGGCGCGGTCGAGCGCGTCGGCCGACGCGGCGAGGTCACACCGCAACCAGCGTGCCCGGCGCGGCAATCGGCCGCACCGTTCCTCCAGGATCAATGGATCGATCATCGGTATCTCGTTCCGATCGACGAGTGTTCACCCGCAATCTCTCGAGCGCGGCTGTTTCGTGCGGCCCGGCGCACGGCCGGGCCGCGGACGATTCACGGTCGCAGTACCGACACCAGGAATTCGGTCTGGTCGTACACGGTCTTCTCGAAGACCTCGTCGAAATAGATATCGAAATGTCCTGCGGGATATCGCTTCACCACCGCGTGCTTGGTGCGTTCGGCGGCGCTCAGCGCCGATTTCACCGGCGCGACGGAGTCGTCGTCGCACAGTGCGTACAGCACCGGCATCTTCAGGGCCTTCGCGCGTCGCCCCGGCGCGTCGAACAGTGCGGAGAATGCCACGCGCGCGGCCACTTTCGGCTCGTAGGTCTCGCTCTCGTCGGTCAGTCTGCGGAAGCCGTCCGGCACGTCCGGCGCGCTCATCAGCGCCGCGGCCCGCTTGCGCCCGGCGAGCCGGATGCGGACCGGCTTACGCCGGATCGGCCCGAGCAGCAGGTCGGCGGCCGCGATGGTGGAGACCTTGATCAGGCTGATCGGCCCCTTCGCCAGCGCCGAGGACAGTCCGCTGGTGAACGGCACCTGCGCGACCACGGCAGCGATGTAGGCGTCGTCCGGCGCGACCGAGAGCACGTGCCCGCCGCCGAACGACGTGCCCCACAGCGCGATCCGGGTCGCATCGATGCCGCGCAGCGTGCGCGCGTACGCGATGGCGGCGTGCCAGTCTTCGCGTTGCCGCGCGATGCTCAGCAACTGGCGCGGCGTGCCCTGACTGGCGCCGAAATGCCGATAGTCGAATACCAGGACCGCCATCCCCGCGGCTGCGAAACGCCGCGCGTACCGATCCAGTCCCATTTCCCGATTGGCCCCCAGGCCGTGTCCCATCACCACTAGCGGGCGGGGTTTGGGTGCGCCGTCCGGGCGATATAGCCACGCCGCGCACTGTTCGCTTCCGGATGGGAAGCCGACCTCGACACGTTCCATGGCCACCAACCGTACCCAGTATCCTGGGACGGCGGACGAGTTGGTCGGGCGGCCGCGGCGCTGGGAACGGGCACGGTTGTGCTGCCGCCCGGCGCCGAGGAAAGTCCGGACTCCACAGAGCAGGGCGGTTGCTAACGGCAACCCGGGGTGACCCGCGGGAAAGTGCCACAGAAAACAGACCGCCCACGGCCTCCGGGCCGTGCGGTGAGGGTGAAACGGTGCGGTAAGAGCGCACCAGCGCCCCGGGTGACCGGGGCGGCTGGGTAAACCCCGCCCGGAGCAAGGTCGAAGGTCGCACCGTTCGCGGTGCGGCTGCGCAGGCGCTCGAGGGCTGCTCGCCCGAGCCTGCGGGTGGACCGCTCGAGGTACCCGGCGACGGAGTGCCCAGATGGATGGTCGCCTCCCGGCCCCAGGGCCGGGGACAGGATCCGGCTTACAGACCAACTCGTCCGCCCGCCCGCCGGGCGTGCTTCGCACGTGCGAAGCACGCCTGCGCAGAGCAGGGTCAGCACATGAGCTTGGCCATTTGATAGATCGCCTTGGCCTCTTCGGAGCTGGGCTGGGTGGCGCCGCCCGCGCGCTTGGTGATGTTCGCGACGACGTCGTCCTCCGATTTACCGGCTTTGATGTCCCCGCATGTCTCGGTCAGGATGCTCGCGATCTTCGCGTCGTCCTTGCCTTCGGACAGCTTGGGGAACGCGCCGCGGAAGCTGACGAGGAACGCGCCCGCCTTCACGCTGTCGACCTGCGCGGCGGCCTGCGCCGCCGTGGTGGTGGCCTGCGAGCCGGCATCGTTGGTCTTGTCGTCCCCGCAACCGGTGAGGAGCAGGGCGAGGAGGGTGGCGCCTGCCGCGAGCGCGGCCGTGGTTCTGGCCGCGAGCGCGGCGGTAGTTCTGGTCACGCAGCGGCATGCTAGCGGCCTGTAACCACCGTCGCCTCCCGTCAGGTGAACGGGAGGCGACGAGTAGTGGGAGAAAAGAATCGCGCGGTCAGATCGGGTTGATCACGAAAACCTGCGCCCAATAGGCGGCCTGCTCCGGGCCGAGCAGAGGCAACAGGTAGTCGAACAAAATCGATGACATAGGTATGGAGCTCCCAAATTGTCGACGTGCGGGACATTTCGAAGGCGCGGGCGAACCCGACGCCCGTCACGGCGGGCCACGTTAGCAGCGCGGGCGCGCTCGTGTCTCGGGGCGAGAATTTCCGCTGCCCGATTCGTGCGGAACTGGCCCTGATCGTGATCGACGTCATAAAGTAGTCGCCGTTGGCAAGGCCCGGCGCAGGGCAGCACCGGGCCATTCATACTTCGATCGCGGGAAAGCAGGTCTCAACACATATGCGAGTAGTTCGCTCCATGGTCGCAGGCGCATTGGTCGCAGGCGCCGCTTCGGTTTTCGCGGTGCTGGGTGCGGGTTCCGCAAGCGCCGTCGCGGTGACCCCGCTGCAAGGTGGAGTTCAGGTCGACCTGAGTCCCGCCGACACGGTGTGGGTGCACCAGAATCACGTCGGCCTGGCTCTCGCCGGGTTGCCGCATCCGTCCGCCGCCTCCTTCGGCGAGGCGCTGGACGCCGCGGCCGGGGTCTCGTCCTCGGTGCCCGGTGGCCGGGTCACCTTCACCGTCTACGGTCCGTTCGATCAGTTGAACGGCACCATGCTGGCGCTCCAGTAGGACCGGCGCCTCAGCGTGGAACTCCACCCGCGGATCGTGTCGGCGCCGGTCGATTTCGGCGCCATACGTTCCGAGTTCGGCCTGGCCTCGGCGTACCCCGCCGAGGCCAGCCTGGAAGCCCGCGACGCGGTGGACGCGTTCGCGGGCATCCGGGTCGATCGCACGGACATCCCGTTCGTGACGATCGACCCGCCCGGGGCCATGGATCTGGATCAGGCCCTGCACATCGAACGCACCTCCGGCGGTTTCATCGTGCATTACGCCATCGCCGATGTAGGCGCCGTGATCACCCCCGACGGCGCGCTGGCCGAAGAGTCCGGCGCCAGGGGACAGACCTTCTATCTTCCCGACGGCACCGTGCCGCTGCACCCGCCCGCCTTGTCGGAAGGCTCCGCGAGCCTGCTTCCCGAGCGGACGCGCCCGGCCGCGCTGTGGACCATCGAACTCGACGAGCAGGCCGAACCGGTGCGGTTCTCGGTGGTCCGTGCCCTGGTGCGCTCGCGGGCCCGGTTCGACTACTTCCGCGTGCAGGCCGACGCGGACTCCGGTCGGCTGCACCCCTCCATCGCGGCCCTGCCGGAATTCGGCACGCGGCGCATCGAGGCGGGGCTGGCGCGCGGCGCGATCGGGCTGCGGTTGCCCGCGCAAGCCGTGGTCGAGGACGAGCACGCCGACGGGCACTGGCGGCTGGTGGTGGAACCGCGCACCGCCGCCGACGACTGGAACGAACAGGTCTCGCTGCTGACGGGCATGTGCGCGGCGCGGATCATGCTGGACGCGGACGCGCCCGCCAGGGAGCGGGTCGCGCTGCTGCGCACCATGCCGCCACCGTCGGTATCCGCGATCGATTCGATGCGCCGCACCGCGGCGGCGCTGGGCGTGGCGTGGTCCGACGGCGAATCGGTCGGGCGGATGCTGGCCGGGCTGGATTCCGGCACGCCCGCGGCGCTGGTACTCATGTCCGAGGCGACAACCCTGCTGCGCGGCGCTTCCTACACCGTGGTCGACGGGGTGTTCGGGGAGCCGCCCGCGCCGGAAAATCTGCGGCACAGTGCGATCGGCGCCCCGTACGCGCATGTCACCGCCCCGCTGCGACGGTTGTCGGACCGGTTCACGACCGAGATCTGCCTGGCCAGGTGCGCGGGAACCGAGGTGCCGCGCTGGGTGCGCGAGGGGCTGGCGGGCGCGGCCGACGCCATGCGGCGCAGCGACAACGTCGCGGGCAAGATCGAACGGGCCTGTATCGACCTGACCGAGTCGAGCCTGCTGGCGCCGCGGACCGGCGCGGAGTTCGACGCCGTGGTGGTGCGCGAGGCCAACGGCAACCGGCCCGCCGTGGTCTTCGTCGCCGACCCGCCGGTGCTCGGGCCGTGCGTGGGGAAACCGCCGGAAGGCGAGACGGTGCGGGTCCGGCTGCTGTCGGCCGACCCGGTGGAGCGGAAAGTGTCGTTCGAGTACCCGGCGTGAACGGGTACGGCCGAGAGTCGCCGCGCCGCACCGAGGAGCGGGCACTCCGAGCCGACTATGGCACCGACCGGGAGGCCCCGCTCGTCGAGCCCGGCCACCGAAGCGGTGTTCGGTTCAGGGCTTGCCGCGACCGGCTTCGTGCGTCGCGAGTCCGACTCACCCGAACAGTGTGGCGGCGGTGGCCGGGTAGCGGCTCAGCTCGCGACCTGCCGCCGCGTCCTCCGCGGCCGCGAGAATCTCGTAGAGACCGGCATCCTCGCCCGCGGCGGCGGCCTCGGCCGCGTGGTGCAGGATCGCCTCGTGCGACTCCACCGCGTCCCGGTGATCGCCGAGCACGGTCTGGAGCTTCTTCGCGCGGCTGCCGCGCTCGGCGGCCTCGTCCCCGATCACCTGCTCCGCCGCCTCGCACGCGTACCGCAGCCGCTTGGCGCTCTTGCGGATATCGTGCAGCAACTCCACCCGGTGCAGCGGGTCGACGGTGGCCTCGGCGCGGACCAGGGACTGCACCCGGTCGAGGTCGCGCCGCAGCACCTCTCCGAAGACGTCCGTCGCGGACGCCGCGGCGCGGGAGTGGCGCAGCGGCGGATCGGTGCGCCAGCCGGCCAGTTCGTCGCGCAGCTCGCGGTAGCGCGCGCCGTCCAGCGCGGCCAGCACCTCGTCGTGCGCCGCACGATAGCGATCGCGCTCGCTGTCGACCAGACGCTCGGTGACGGCGTCGAGGCCGGCCCGTTCGGCATGCTCGGTGAGCAGTTCGGCGAACCGATCGGCGCGCACCTCCGCGTCTCGCGCCGCGCCGAGCAATCCGGCAAGCCACTTGAGTTCCGCGCCCATCGCGGCGGCGGGTTTCTTCGTGAGCAGTCGGCCGTAGGACCGCAACACGCTGCGCAGCCTGCGGGTGGCCACCCGCATCTGATGGACCGAATCCGGTGCGTCGGCGCGGACCTCGGGCTCGGCGGCCAAGAGCCGGTCGATGTCCTCGCGCAATGCGGCGACCAGTGCGTTCCCGGCTGTGACCACCGGGCGGACCGCTGCTTTCGCGAATCGGTCGGTCGCTTCGATCAGGTGGTGGGTGATGCCGGGCTCGCTCGCCGCGTGCCCGGCGTCGTCGACGATGTGCAGGACCGAGCCGGGCCAGGCGCGATGCAGATCCCACGCGCTGACCGCCGGGCAGACGATGTCGTGACGGCCCTGCACGATCACGGCGGGAATGTGGGTGATGGCGCCGATATCGCGCAGCAGCTGGCCCTCGTCGAGGAATCCGCCGTTGCGGAAGTAATGGTTCTCGATGCGCGCGAACGCGAGGGCGAATCGGGGATCGGACGTCTCGGCCACCCGATCCGGGTGCGGCAGCAGCGAACTCGTCGCGCCCTCCCAGCTGGACCAGGCGATCGCCGCCGTGCGGGCGAGCTGCTCGTCGGGTGCGTGCAGCAGGCGGTGGTAGACCTCGACCAGGTCCCCGTCGCGTTCGTCCTCGGGCACCGGCGCGAGGAACTTCTCCCACTCGTCCGGATAGACGTAGCCGGCAGCGCCGTTGTAGTACCAGTCGATTTCCTTGCGCCGCAACAGGAAGATCCCGCGCAGCACCATTTCGGTGACGCGGTCGGGATGCCGCTGCGCGTAGGCCAGCGCGAGCGTGGACCCCCACGAGCCGCCGAACACCTGCCAGCGATCGATGCCGAGATGTTCGCGCAACGCCTCGATATCGGAGATCAGATGGCCGGTGGTGTTGTACTCCAGACTCGCGCCGTCGGCCAGGTGCGGGGTGGATCGGCCGCACCCGCGCTGGTCGAACAGCACGATCCGATAGGCGGCCGGATCGAAGAACTGCCGATGGAACGGCGCGGTCCCGCCGCCGGGGCCACCGTGCAGGAACACCACCGGCTTGCCCTCCGGATTGCCGCTGACTTCCCAATACACCGACTGGCCGTCGCCGACCGCCAGCATGCCGGAGTCGTACGGCTCGATCGCGGGATAGCGGGTGCGCATCCGACCGCCCGGCTCAGAACGCCAGACCGGAGGCCAGATCCGGGATGCCGAGTGCCTCCACGGCCTGCTGACGCACGTCTGGGCAACTCTTGGTGGTGAGGCGGTCGACGATCGGCTTGTCGGCCAGCACCGCGCTGTTGATGCCGCCGTTGCGCAGCGCCCACTCGTGCACCAGGGCGTTCAGCCCGATCTTGCCCAGGGTGCCGCCCTGGATTCGCCAGTTGGACAGCTCCGGCCGGATCATGTCGCACAGCTGGGCCGCGGCCGCGTCGGAGATCTCCGGGGCCGTCGGCGTGACGCGGCCGGAGGTCGTGCCCGGCGCGCCGGTGGCCGACACCGTGGTCGAACTCGAGCTGCCGGTGGGGGCCGGGTCCGAGTCGCTGCCGCAAGCGGTCAACGCCCCGGCGGCGAGTACGCCCGCCACCAGCAGGGTGCTGCGTGAAATCCAACGGCTGTACGGCATGGGTACCTCTGGTCGTGTCGGCAATGTCGGCATCGAGTCTGCCATTGATTTCGGCGACCGGCCCGAACCGGCCGTTTTCGGTGGGAATAGGTCACTGGAAGTGCGCGCGGAGCTCGTCGAGCAGATCCTGGCGTACCCGATCGAAGGCCGGCTCGGCGCTTTCCACGGTCCGCCACGGATGCAGGGCGACCAATGGAGCCAGGCGGTCGGCTGCGGCGATCTCGGCCTCGGATACGTCCCCCACCTGTCGCCAGCGGGCGAAATACTCCGCGCGATAGGGACTGTTCAGCACGCGGTGGGACAGGAACGGGTGGGTGATCACGGCATCGCCCCAGTCGAAGAGCAGGCCGGGCCCTGCACCACGCGCGAAGACGTTGCCCGGGTGCAGATCGTTGTGCTCGATGCTGAGCAGACCGGACGCGGTCAGCACGGTGGCGGCCGCTTCGATGCCGCCGCCGAGCCCCGGCACGCGCGGCTCGAAATGGCGGTAGACGCTGATCAATTCGCCCGGCGGCAAGTACGGTGTGCCGGTGGCGCGCAAGTCTTCCACGTGCGTGCCGAGCGCGCGCTGGAGATCGGCATAGTGGCGGATCAAAGCGGGCCATCCTGCGTCGAAGCCGTCGGCGGTGGCGCCGCCGTCCGGGCTGAGCAGCCAGCCGTTGTCCGGGTGCACCGCGAGCGGTTCCAGCACGCTGCCGGGACGCAGGTGGGCCAGCAGACGCAACAGCGGTCCCTCGTGGACGAAGGCGCGCGCGTTGGCCTTCACCCACATCGGGCCGGCATCGGTGGGAACACGGGCGAGTAGCGACCACGCTCGCCGCTTGGTCTCCACCGCGATGCCGGTGACTTCGATGCCGTGGGCACGCAGGATGGTGCGCGCCCAGTTCACCAGGGGTTCCAGCGGTTGGCCGAGCAGCGTGCGGGGGGCGTGCGCTGCCCGGCCGGTGCCGGCCGGGGAATCGCCGGTCAGAAGCTGTGTTCCGGCCCGGGGAAGCTGCCCCGGCGCACTTCGTCGGCGTAGGCCGCGGCGGCGGCGCGCAATTCGTCGCCGACGTTGCCGAAGCGCTTGACGAACTTCGCGGTCTTGCCGCTGGTGTAGCCGGCCATGTCCTGCCAGACCAGCACCTGCGCGTCGGTGTCCGCGCCCGCGCCGATGCCGACGGTGGGAATGGTCAGTTTGCGGGTGACCTGTCCCGCCAGTTCGGCCGGGACCATCTCCATGACCACGGAGAACGCGCCCGCCTCCTGGACCGCGATGGCGTCGGCGATCAGTTGCTCGGCGCCGTCGCCGCGGCCCTGCACCCGGAATCCGCCCAGCGTGTTCACGCTCTGCGGGGTGAAGCCGATGTGCGCCATGACCGGGATGCCCGCCGCGGTGATGAGCGCGATCTGCTCGGCGACGCGCTCGCCGCCTTCCAGCTTCACCGCGTGCGCCCCGCCCTCCTTCATGAACCGGGTCGCGGTGGCCAGCGCCTGCTGCGGGGAGGACTCGTAGGTGCCGAACGGCAGGTCGGCCACCACCAGGGCGTGCGGCGCGCCGCGCACCACGCCGCGCACCAGCGGGATGAGTTCGTCCACGGTGATCGGCACGGTGGTGTCGTAGCCGTACACGACATTGGCCGCGGAGTCGCCCACCAGCAGCACGGGAATGCCTGCTTCTTCGAACAGCCGCGCCGAGGAATAGTCGTAGGCGGTCAGCATCGCCCAGCGTTCGCCGTCGGCTTTCATCTGCTGCAAGTGGTGCACCCGGGTCTTGCGCACGACCTTCTCGGTCTTGCCGGGCACCGCACCGTAGGCAGGGGTTTCCGAATCGGATACGGACATCATCGTCCCTTTCGTCTGTGTCGCCTCGGGGCCCGTCCGGGTCCCCGGGATTGTCTGACGAGAATCAGTGTGCCACTCGCCACCGAGGCGGATTAAGGCCGATGACCGGTGCAATTGGTCACAGCGCTCGTTGGTTCGCCCGGGGCGGTGCCCGCGGTGGCTCGATGGCAATATCGACAGCATGTCGACGGTGCGAAGTGGACGCGGTGCGTTCCCGGTGGCGGTGCTGGCCTCGGTCGCTGTCCTGATGTCGGGGTGCGCCGTCACCCGCACCGAATCGGGGCAGCCTACGACCGCGCCGCCCAGCGGCCTGGAGAAGTTCTACGGGCAGACGGTGCAGTGGGGCGACTGCGCCGGATTCGGCGGACCCGACGACCGGCTCCCGCCGAGCACCGAGTGCGCGCGGGTCACCGTGCCGGTGGACTACGCGGCGCCCGACGGGCCGACCGCGCAGATCGCGGTCTCCCGGATCCGGGCGACCGGGCGGCGGGTGGGTTCGCTGGTGATGAACCCGGGCGGACCGGGGGAGTCCGGCCTCGGCCTGTCGTCGCTGGGTAACAAGACGGAGTTGGCCGAGCGCTTCGACCGGGTCGGATTCGACCCGCGCGGTGTCGGCTCCTCCACGCCCGTGATCGTCTGCCAGACGCCGCAGGAGCAGGACGCCGAGCGCGCCGAGCCGGAGGAGGACTACACCCCGTCCGGTATCGCCGACGCGGAGGCCGACAACCGCCGGTACGCCGACCGTTGCGCCGAACGCACCGGAAAGGACTTCCTCGCCCATGTCGGCACCCGCGAGGTCGTCCAGGACCTCGACGTCATGCGCGCCGCGCTGGGCGACGCGAAGCTGACCTACGTGGGGTACTCCTACGGCACCAAGATCGGTTCGGCCTACGCGGAGAAGTTCCCCGACCGGGTGCGCGCGATGGTGCTGGACGGCGCCATCGACTCCTCCCAGGACCCGGTGCAGGAATCGCTGCGGCAGGCGGCGGGCTTCCAGAAGGTGTTCGACGCCTACGCCGCGGACTGCGCGCAGCAGCCGGACTGCCCGCTGGGCGCCGATCCGGCGCAGGCGGTGCCGCGGTTCCGCGCGCTGGTGAACCCGCTGTGGGACAAGCCCGCGCAGACCACCGATCCGCGCGGGCTGACCTACGGTGACGCGCTCACCGGCGTGCGCCAGGCGCTCTACACCGACGAGTTGTGGAAGGTGCTCACGCTGGGGCTGTCGGAGTTGCGCGACGGGCGCGGCGATACGTTGCTGGCGCTGGCCGACCTCTACGACGGCCGCCGCGACGACGGCAGCTACGCCAACACCACCGACGCGTTCAACGCGATTCGCTGCGTGGACGATCCGCGCGTCACCGATCGCGAGGTGACCGGGCGCCAGGACGCGCAATACCGTAAGGCCGCCCCGTTCCTGGACGACGGACGCGCCACCGGCGCCGCGCCGCTGGAGTTGTGCACCGCCTGGCCGGTGCCGAACACGAGTGAACCGCACCGCATCTCCGTGCCCGGGCTGCCGAAGATGGTGGTGGTCTCGACGACCGAGGATCCGGCGACGCCGTACCAGGCCGGAGTCGACCTGGCCGGGCAGCTGGGGGCCGCGCTGATCACCTACCAGGGCAACCGGCACACGGTGGCGCTGGCCGGCGGCGTGCCGTGCGTGGACGACGCGGTCATCGCCTATCTGGTCGACCTGACCGAACCCGCTCCCGGTCTCACCTGCTGAGCCGCGCGGGCGCGGTTGCTGGTCGGTGACATCGTCCGGCCCGGTCCGGAAAAACTCACAAACGGGACGATCCGGCTGTGCGGAGTCTTCCGAAAACGTCCAGGTCAGCAATCTTAAGCGTGTATGTAACACAGATTTAACGCCGGATGCTTACGCTCGCGGGCATGGATCGCCAGAAGGAATTCGTGCTGCGGACGCTCGAAGAGCGGGACATCCGCTTCGTACGTCTCTGGTTCACCGACGTCTTGGGTTACCTGAAGTCCGTCGCGATCGCGCCCGCCGAACTGGAAGGCGCGTTCGAAGAGGGTATCGGCTTCGACGGCTCGGCCATCGAGGGCTTCGCCCGGGTCTCCGAGGCCGACATGGTCGCCCGGCCCGATCCGTCGACCTTCCAGGTGCTGCCGTGGGCCACCAGCAAAGGCCACCAGCACTCCGCGCGCATGTTCTGCGACATCACCATGCCCGACGGCTCGCCGTCCTGGGCCGACCCGCGCCACGTGCTACGCCGCCAGCTGAACAAGGCGGGCGATGTCGGCTTCAGCTGCTACGTGCACCCCGAGATCGAGTTCTTCCTGCTGGAGAACGGTCCGCACGGGGGCGCGCCGGTGCCCGCCGACAGCGGCGGCTTCTTCGACCAGGCCGTGCACGATTCGGCGCCGAACTTCCGCCGCCACGCCATCGACGCGTTGGAGTCCATGGGCATCTCCGTGGAGTTCAGCCACCACGAGGGCGCTCCCGGCCAGCAGGAGATCGACCTGCGCTACGCCGACGCGCTGTCGATGGCCGACAACGTGATGACCTTCCGCTACCTGATCAAGGAAGTGGCCATCGACGAGGGTGTGCGCGCCACTTTCATGCCCAAGCCGTTCGCCCAGTACCCCGGCTCGGCGATGCACACGCACATGAGCCTGTTCGAGGGCGAGACCAACGCCTTCCACGACCCCGACGATCCGCAGAACCTGTCGGAGACGGCGCGCGCGTTCATCGCGGGCATCCTCGAGCACGCCTCGGAGATCAGCGCGGTCACCAACCAGTGGGTGAATTCCTACAAGCGCCTCATCCACGGCGGCGAGGCCCCCACCGCGGCCTCGTGGGGCCGGTCCAACCGCTCCGCGCTGGTGCGCGTGCCGATGTACACGCCGAACAAGTCGTCCTCGCGCCGTGTGGAGATCCGCAGTCCTGATTCCGCGTGCAACCCCTACCTGACTTTCGCCGTGCTGCTCGCGGCCGGTCTGCGGGGCATCGAGAAGGGCTACACGCTGCCGCCGGAGGCGGAGGACGACGTGTTCGCGCTGACCGTCGCGGAGCGGCGCGCGATGGGCTTCCGCGAGCTGCCCGGCACGCTGGACGAGGCGCTGCAGGCGATGGAGCGCTCCGAACTGGTCGCCGAGACCCTCGGTGAGCACGTGTTCGACTTCTTCCTGCGCAACAAGCGCCGGGAGTGGGCGGATTACCGCAGTCAGGTCACCCCGTTCGAGCTCAAGGAATACCTGGGGTTGTGATCCGGGCGATGTCCGGGGGCGGCGTGCCCCCGGTCGCGGCCATGTAATTTGAGAACCATGGTCCGGCCCCCGTCTGCGCGCTCCGCCGTCCCCGGTGTCGGCCGGCTCGGATTGCTCGAGCCGTCCGCCGCCGCGTCGCTGCGCGAATTGGGCTGGGACAACGTCGAGAGCATTCCCGTGTTGTGGGCACTGTCCCGCGCACCGGACGCCGACCTCGCGTTGAGCACGCTGATGCGGTTGCGCGAGAGCATCGCCGACGGCTGGGACGCCATCGATTCGGCGATCCGCACCGATAGCTCCCTGCGGGGCAGGCTGTTCGCGCTGCTCGGCTCGTCCAGCGCGCTGGGCGATCATCTCGTGGCGGCCCCGTCGGCGTGGGAGGTCTTGCGTCGCAAGGAGTTACCCGACCGCGACGAACTGATCGCCGACCTGCTCGCGGTGGTCGAGGCCGAGCCCGCTCGAGGACCCCGCGCAGCCGAGGCAGCGTCGCAGCGCGACTCGATCGGGGGTGGCGCTCGGGAGGCGGGCGAGCTGCTGTTTCGCGCCGGGCTCTCGGGACCCGACGTGGTGGCGTCGTTGCGCAAGCGGTACCGCGACCAGTTGATGCTGCTGGCCGCGTTGGATCTGGCGGCAACGGTGGAGAACGAGCCCGTGCTGCCCTACCAGGTGGTGGGCCGTCACCTCACCGACCTGGCCGATGCCGCCCTGACCGCGGCGCTGGCGGTCGCGGTGGCGCGAGTTTGCAAGGACGAGCCGGTGCCGGTGCGGTTGGGCGTGATCGCGATGGGCAAGTGCGGCGCGCGCGAGCTGAACTATGTCAGCGACGTCGACGTGGTGTTCGTCGCCGAGCCCGCCGACGCTACCGCCACGCGCTTGGCCGCGGAGATGATGAGCGTCGCGAGCCAGGCGTTCTTCGAGGTCGACGCGGCGCTGCGGCCGGAGGGCAAAGCCGGTGCCCTGGTGCGAACGCTGGATTCGCACATCGCCTACTACAAGCGGTGGGCCCGCACCTGGGAGTTCCAGGCGCTGTTGAAGAACCGTCCGGCGACGGGTGATCTCGCGCTCGGCGAGCAGTACCGCGCCGCGCTGATGCCGATGGTGTGGTCGGCGTCGGAGCGCCCCGATTTCGTCGCCGACGTCCAGGCGATGCGCAGGCGCGTGGAAGATCTGGTGCCCGCCGATCTGCGCGAACGCGAACTCAAGCTCGGGCGCGGCAGCCTCCGGGACGTCGAGTTCGCCGTGCAGCTACTGCAATTGGTGCACGGGCGGGTGGACGAGACACTGCACGTGCAGGGCACCGTCGAGGCGCTCGGCGCGCTGGCCGCGGGCGGATACGTCGGCCGCGACGACGCGGCCAATCTCACCGCGTCCTACGAATTCCTGCGGTTGCTGGAACACCGGCTGCAACTCCAGCGGCTGCGTCGCACCCATACGCTGCCCGCCGCCGACGACGAGGAGGGCATGCGCTGGCTGGCCCGCGCCGCGCACATCCGCCCCGACGGCAGGCAGAACGCGGTGGGCGTGCTGGACAGCGAGATCCGCCGGAACGCGGTGCGCGTGCGGCGATTACACGCCAAGTTGTTCTACCGTCCGCTGCTGGAATCGGTGGCGCGACTGGACTCCGATGCGCTGCGCCTGAGTCCAGAGGCCGCCATCCGGCAGCTGGCCGCGCTCGGCTACGCGGCGCCCGAACACGCCCTCGGCCACCTCAAGGCCTTGACCGGCGGCGTGTCTCGCAAAGGTCGCATCCAAGCCCTGTTGCTGCCGACGCTGCTCGAATGGCTCGGCGACACACCGAATCCCGATGCGGGCCTGCTGGCCTACCGCCGCGTGTCGGAGGGGCTGGCCGATCAGATCTGGTTCCTGCGCGAACTACGCGACGAGGGCGCGATCGCGCAGCGGCTCATGATCGTGCTCGGCTCCTCGGAGTATCTGCCCGATCTGCTGATCAACGCGCCCGAGACGATCCGGATGTACGCCGACGGGCCCGGTGGTCCGCTGCTGCTGGGCCCGCAGCCCGAGGAGGTGGCTCGCGGCATCCTCACCGCCGCCGCTCGCTACGACGACCCGAAACGCGCGGTAGCCGCTGCGCGTTCGCTGCGCAGGCACGAACTCGCGCGGGTGGCGTCGGCCGATCTGCTCGGCATGCTCGAAGTGCCGCAGGTGTGCCGGGCGTTGTCGTCGGTGTGGGTCGCGGTGCTCGAGGCGTCGTTGCTCGCGGTGATCCGGGCGAGTGAGGCGGAGCGGGGTGCGCCAGCGCCCGCCGACATCGCGGTGATCGGCATGGGCAGGCTCGGCGGCATGGAGCTCGGCTACGGCTCGGACGCGGACGTGCTGTTCGTCTGCGCCCCGAGGCCGGGGGAGGACGAGACCAAGGCCGTCAAATGGGCGACCGGGGTTGCCGACCGGGTGCAGCAGCTGCTCGGGGCGCCGAGCACCGACCCGCCGCTGCACGTGGACGCCGGGTTGCGTCCGGAGGGGCGCAGCGGCGCGCTGGTGCGCACGTTGGCCGCCTACGCCGCGTACTACGAGCAGTGGGCGCAGCCCTGGGAGGTGCAGGCGCTGCTGCGCGCCAACCAGGTGGCCGGTGACGAGGAACTCGGGGTGCGATTCCTGCATGTCATCGACAAGGTGCGGTACCCGGCGGGCGGTGTGTCGGTCGAGGCGGTGCGCGAGATCCGCCGGATCAAGGCCAGGGTGGACGCCGAGCGGCTGCCCCGCGGCGCCGATCCGGCCACGCACACCAAGCTGGGACGCGGGGGGCTGGCCGACATCGAGTGGACGGTCCAGCTCGTGCAGCTGCGGCATGCCCACGAGGTGCCCGGCCTGCACAACACCTCCACGCTGGAAGCGCTGGACGTGATCGAGCAGACCGGCCTGCTGGACGGGCAGGACGTGGCGTTGCTGCGCGACGCGTGGCTGACCGCCACCAACGCCCGCAACGCCTTGGTGCTGGTGCGCGGCAAGCCGACCGATCAGCTTCCGGGGCCCGGCCGCCTTTTATCCGCCGTCGCACGCGTCGCGGGGTGGCCCAACGACGACGGCAGCGAATTCCTCGATCACTACATGCGCGTCACCCGGCGCGCCAAAGCCGTCGTCGAACGAGTCTTCGGCGCGTAAGCGCGTACCGCGCGGGCTCTCACTCGTCCGGTGTCACGAACCGAGGGTGAGGCCGGTGCGGGCCGCGCGTTGTTCGCCCCAGTCGTAGAGCGCGGTGAGGACAGGCACGAGAGTGTGGCCTTCGTCGGTGAGGGTGTATTCGACCTGCGGCGGAACCGTGTCGAAGACGGTACGCCGGACCAGGCCGTCGGCTTCCAGTTCGCGCAACTGCTGGACCAGCATCTTCTCGCTGGTCGTCGGCATCCGCCTGCGCAGCTCGCCGTAGCGGTGCACGCCCTCCTTCAGATGGGCGAGGATCACCGGCTTCCACTTGCCGCCGATCAGGTCGACGGTCACCTCCACGGCGCAGTGGTAGCGCTTGTCGGGCACGTGTCCTCCGGGTACTCACTGAAAAGTGCGTTCTTGTAACACTGTAATCATCGCGATTCCATGGATGCCGTTCAGCGGAACCATCACGGACATGGAGTGAAAATTCATGAAGGTCATCGTTTTCGACCGATTCAAGCCCGGCGTCACACTGGAGACGATCAACCCCTATCTGCCCGAGGAGGTCGCCAACGTGTGGCGGCTGTGGAAGGCGGGCATCGTCCGGGAGAACTACGCCCGCGCCGACGAGCCCGGCGTGGTCATCGTCTTCGAGGTCGACAGCGTCGAGGAGGCGCGCAAGTACGTCGCGGACTTCCCACTGACCAAGGCCGGGTACCTGGAGTGGACCTTCGTGCCGGTGCAGGCGCCGTTGCCGCTGGAGGCGCTGATGGACCCGGCCGTCGACGTCGCCGAGCCCTACGACCGGACCGCGTGAGCATGCGACACGCCTTCGGCCTGAGCATCCCGGGGACCGTACCCGAGGCCTGCGATCCCGCGCGGATGGCGCTGCTCATCTACGACATGCAGGTCGGCATCGTGCGGCAGATACCGGACGGCGAGAAGATCGTGCGCGCTTGCGTGCGACTGCGCGACGCCGCGCGGGCGGGCGGTTTCCGCGTCTTCTACACCCGGCACATGTCGCTGCCGGTCGCGGCCTCGGGCGTCGCCCAGTTGCGCACCGCCATGTCCTGGCAGCGCGTGGACGACCCCGCCGAGCTGCGCTCCAGCTTCCCGCAGGGCTCCGCGCAGTTCCAGCTGGTACCCGAGCTGACGCCCGGCCCGGACGAGGTGGTGTTCGACAAGATCACCATGTCGGCGTTCGCGGCGACCCCGCTGGATTTCGCGCTGCGCGACTGCGGCATCGACACCTACGCCGTGGCGGGCATCGCCATGGAGGTCGGCATCGAGCCGACCGTCCGGCACAGCCTCGATCTGGGTTATCTGCCGATCGTCGTCACCGACGCGTGCGGTGCCGGGCATCGGGAAGCGGCCGAAAGATCGTTCGCCACATTGCGATTCGCGGGTGGCTCGCTCACAACGGACACCGCTGTACTCATCGAGTCCATGAGTCGGTCCTCCCGCTGACGCCGTCGAACCGTTGCGCGCCGCCCACCGGTCCAGGTATGTGGCCGTAAGCTCGCTCGCCAGGTCGCATTTAGGCTCATCGATACCTGTGGGCGAGGCCGCCTTGCGGCGGGGTGCTCGCAGCACCGGTCAAGGATTGGAAACGGTCGACGAACCGGCGGATCGCCCACCGGTCCTCGTCACCGAGCCCGTTCGCGGCCGTG
The DNA here is from genome assembly GCF_043205035.1 of Nocardia sp. NPDC047654. NCBI lineage: Bacteria > Bacillati > Actinomycetota > Actinomycetes > Mycobacteriales > Nocardiaceae > Nocardia > Nocardia sp. NPDC047654. Next base: position 75,502 of record NZ_JBIDDF010000016.1, on the reverse strand, counting down.
ACGGTGACCATGGTGCCGGAGTCGATCCGCAGGACGTCCCAGGCCACCGGCAGGACGGGCGCGTGCACACTGCGCCCGTTACCGCTGACCGTGATGGACGAACGGCAGACACCCGGAATCCAGGCCAGCTCTTGGGCGATCTCGGCCGTGAGCGGCCCCTGCGCGGGAAATTCCTCGACGTACATCCTCGACCTCGTCACGTCGCCGACGGTGGTGAGCCAGTGTAGCCGGGCCGGAATCCGCTCGGACCACACCGAACGCTCACCTGCGCTCCATCGCGTCTTCGCGGATCTTGCCTAGGCTCGACCACATGCGTGAATGGATGGGCCGGGTATTGCTCGGTGTGGGGTGGTGCGCTGTCGCTGCGGGCGCCGTCGGACTCGTGCTGCATTTCGGCGCGTGGCAGCGGCGCGGGCTGGTGCTGCTCGCCTCGGGGGCGACGTACTTGATGATCGGCGCCATCGCGGGTGTGGTGCTGCTGCTGATCGCGCGCGGGTGGCGCAGTGCGGCCGTCGCCGGGGTGCTGGCGGCGGCCGCACTGTGGACGCTGGTGCCCGCGTTCGTACCGGAAGGGCGGGCCGCGAACGGGCCGCAGCTCACCGTCATGCAGTCGAATCTGCTGTTCGGCGGCGCCGATCCGGCCGCCGTGGTGCGCGCGGTGCGGGACAACCACGTCGACGTGCTGACGGTCGACGAACTGACCGGTGCCGCGGTCGAGCGGCTGGCGGACGCCGGCCTGCTCGGCGAATTGCCCTATCACTACACCGAGCCCACCCGCGACGGCGGTGGCGGCACTGGCATCTACAGCCGATACCCGCTGCGCGACAACCGAAAGTACGACGGCTACATCCTCAACAATGTCTCCGCGACGATGGATCACCCCGAGCGCGGGCCGATCACCGTCTTCGCGTTCCATCCCGTCCCGCCGCCGTTCGATTTCCCGGCGTGGCAAGCGGAAATGCGCAGAACCCGCGAAATCCTCGACGCGCACCGAGGTCCCGCCATCGTGGGCGCCGACTTCAACGCGACTCGCGACCACGCTGCCTATCGTGACCTCCTGCGCGGCCGCTTCGCCTCGGCCGCCGACCAGACCGGCGCAGGCCTGCTGCCCACCTTTCCCGAGGACCGCGTCTGGGGCCCGGTGATCGGCATCGATCACATCCTCTTGGCCGACGCCGCCGCCGAGGAGTTGCGGACGCTCTCCATCCCCGGCTCGGATCATCGAGCGCTGGTCTCTCGCATCCGCCTGCACTGAACGGGAGTTCGCACTCACCTGCGCGAAGACGTTGCGCGCCTTGCGAAGCCGACGGCAATCGTGGCCGCGATGATGCGCGAAGCCGGTTCGCGGCGATTACGATGTGAGCGCTCGGCGGGCCCGAGACGCGGTACTCGGGGAGGCGAGTTCGATGACGAAGAACAGGCGATTCGGCGCGGTGGCCGTGCTCGCGGTGGTGACCGCCGTGCTCGCCGGTTGCGCAGCGGAAACGAACGATCATGCGGCGCGGCATGTCTCGACGCCGGCCGACACCTGGGAGCTGGCCGGATCCATGACGGCTTCCGGCCCGAACGGCCCGCGCAAGGGCGTGGCGGACGCGCCGCTCACGGCGGTGAACGGCGACGGCGGCGCCATGGACAAGCTGGCCCTCAATGCCATCGCCGACGTTCAGGACTTCTGGGCGACCGAGTACCCCGAGTACTTCCCCGGCACGTTCGAGCCGGTGATCAAGTACATCTCCTGGGACGCCAAGGCGCCGAAGGTCCAGTCGGTCGAGTTCTGCAAGTCCGACACCTACCAGGTGGTGAACGCCGCCTATTGCGGCGGCGACCACACCATCGGCTGGGATCGGGGCGTCCTGCTGCCGAAACTGGTGCAGAAATACGGTGAGATGGCGGTGGTGATGGTGCTGGCCCACGAGTACGGGCACGCCATTCAAGGGCAGGCGAAGCTGGCGGGTCTGCTCACCCCGCCGCTCGTGCAGGAACAGCAGGCCGATTGCCTCGCCGGTGTGTTCCTGCGCCACGTGGCCGAAGGGAATTCGGCGCACTTCGCGCTCAACACCACCGACGGCCTCAACGCCGTGCTCGGCGCTACGGTGGCCGTGCGCGACCGGGACCCGAACGATCCGGAGAACGTGCACGGCTCGGCCTTCGAGCGGGTGACCGCGGTGCAGATCGGCTATACCGACGGCGCCGACGGATGCAAGAAGATCTCCAGGAAGGAGATCGCGCAGCGCCGCGGCAATCTGCCCACCACCTTCGAGCCCGGCGAGGAGCAGGCCCAGCTCCCGGTGGATGCCGCCGCGCTGACCAGTCTCAGCCAGGCGCTGACCGAGATCTTCCCGGTTACGCGGCCGCCGCAATTCGACTACTCCGGTGTCGGTCGTGGCTGCTCGGACGTCACCGTCACCCGGCCGGTGTCGTACTGCCCTGCCGCCAACCGGATCGGCACCGACGTCCCCGCCCTCGCCCGCCGCGGCGGACCGATGGCGGGCGACGACCCGCTGTCGGCGGTGGTGGACGGCGACTACAACGCGTTCGTCGTCTTCGTGTCGCGGTATGTGCTCGCGGTGCAACAGGATCGAAAGCTGTCGCTGACCGGCGCGGAGACGGCCGGTCTGCGCACCGCCTGCCTCAGCGGCGTGGTGACCACCATGCTGAGCCGGCCGGGCAGCGATCCGCACCTGTCCGCGGGCGATCTGGACGAAGCGGTCTCCGGCCTGCTCGCCGACGGCGCGGCGGCCGCCGATGTGAACGGCAAGGTCGTGCCGAGCGGCTACCAGCGGCTGGAAGCTTTCCGCACCGGCGTCCTGGACGGCGAGAGCGCCTGCCTGGCCCGGTTCCGGTAGGCGCTACACCGGCAGCGACCGCAGCGAGCTGAGCGTGCCCGCCAGCGCGCGGGCCGCCTCGGCGCCCTTGGTCAGGAAGTGCTCGGTGAAGTACGTGACGTGCTCGCTGTGCTCGTGGAAGTGGTGCGGGGTGAGCACGACCGAGAACACCGGCACGTCGGTGTCCAGCTGCACTCGCATCAGCCCGTTGATCACCGCCGACGCCACGAAGTCGTGCCGGTAGATGCCGCCGTCCACCACCAGCGCGGACGCGACGATCGCCGCGTACCGGCCGGAGTGCGCGAGGCGCTTGGCGTGCAGCGGGATCTCGAAGGCGCCCGGCACCTCGTAGACGTCGATGCCCGCGGGATCGAAACCGAGGTCGGTGTATTCGGTGCGGAAGCCCTCGTAGGCCTTGCCGACGATCGAGCTGTGCCAGCTGGCGCGGATGAACGCGATGGATCCGGTTGTACTCATGTCGAGATACTACTTTCCGGTAAGGTGCGCTTCCAGCCAGCCGACCACGTCGTCGAGGACCTTCTGCTGCTCGGGCTCGTTGAACACCTCGTGGTAGAGGCCCTCGTAGCGGATCACCGTGAGATCGGTCGACCCCGCGCCGCGCTCGATGAGATCGGAGCTGGACGGCGCGGCGATCGCGTCGGCGGTGCCGTGCAGCACCAGCACCGGCACGGTGAGCCGCGCCAGTCGCTGCTTGACCGTATCCGTCGCGCTCAGCATCTCCGCGCCGGTGCGGGCGGGCAGCTTGCCCCGGTAGACCAGCGGATCGCTGTCGTAGGCCGTGACCACCGCAGGGTCGCGGCTGATCTGCGACGAATCCAGCTTCAGCACACCCAGATTCGGAGTGAACCGGCTCAACACCGGTGCCAGCGCGCGCTGCACCGGATTGCCCACCGGGATGTCCAGCGGCGGTGCGGACAGCACGATGCCCGCGACGTCGATCGGCTCGCGGGTGGCCAGAGACAGGGTGATCAGGCTGCCCATCGAGTGCGCGACCACGAAGCGCGGCACGCCGGGCTGCTCACGGCTCGCGATGGCCAGCATGGCGGCGACGTTGTCGGCGGCAGCCGCCATGGAGCCGATGTTGGCCTTGCCGCCCGCGGACTTCCCGTGCCCGATGTGGTCGAGGGCGTAGACCGCGAAACCCGCGCCGACCAGCCGCCGGCCGACGTGGGTGTAGCGGCCGGAATGCTCGGCCACGCCGTGCACCAAGACGATCACGCCCCGCGCGGCGCCCTCCGGCAGCCACGCGCGCCAGGCGACCGTGCCGTCTGCTCCGTCGAACTCACCGGACTCGGTGCGGATCGCGGGCGGCTCGGTGGGCGTGGCGTCGCCCGCCGTCGGCTTGGTCGTCATGCCTCGGCTCCTGACGTTTCTGGCGCGCCGACCGTCGCGAAATGCTCGATCAGCCGCCGGTTGAACTCGATGAGTCGAGCGTAGTTGACGCGGGAGAGGCGCTCGTCGGTTCCGTGGATCGAGGCCAGGTCGCCCGCCTCCAGCACGATCGGCGCGAAATTGCACCGGGTGCCCGCCAGGTCGTCGTAGTGCCTGGAGTCGGTCGCGCCGGGAACGATGCCGGTGGTCACCGCGATACCCGGGACGACGACACGGGCGATACCGGCGATCAGCTCGAAGGCGGGGCCGGGCCCCGTGATTCGCGACGGCTCCGACGACATGCCGATCAGCTCGAAACCGATTCCTTTGTCGCGCACCACTTTCCGGCAGTGCGCGAGCACCGAGGCGACCGTGTCGCCGGGCAGGATGCGGAAGTTCACCATGGCCTCGGCCCGCTGGGGCAGCACGTTCGCCCGCACGCCGCCGCGGATCACCGTCGGCGCCGTGGTGGTGCGCACCATCGCCTCGGTCTGTGGCCTGGCCGCCATCACCCGGGTGATCACCGGCGCGGCGACGCCCGCCAGGCCGAGCAGGCGCCGCCGCGGGCCCGGCATGACCTGGCGCATCCTGGCCAGCATGTCCGCGATCACCGGGGTCAGGCGCAGTGGCATCGGATTGTCCTGGATGCGGGCAACGGCCCGCGCGATCCGGCCGACCGCCGTCTGCTTGCCCGGCATGGACGAATGCCCGCCCACCTCGGTGACCGACAACCGCACCGTCGCGTAGCCCTTCTCACCCAGCATGATCGTCGCCACCGGCTGGCGCACGCCGTCGACGATGCCCGAGGTGATCACCCCGCCCTCGTCCAGCAGCAGATCCGCGCGCACGCCCGCCTCTCGCAGGTGGCCGGCCATCCGCTCGGCGCCGTCGCCGCCGAAGACCTCCTCGTCGTGCCCGAACGCCAGGTACACGGTGTGCCGGGGCCGCAGGCCCGCGGCGAGCGCGGACTCGACCGCCTCCAGGATGGCCAACACCCGGCTCTTGTCGTCGATCGCGCCACGGCCCCAGATGTATTCGTCGTCGACCACGCCGGCGAACGGCGGGTGGGTCCAGCGCTCGAGGTCGTCCACCGGCACCACGTCCTGGTGCGCGAGCAGGATGGCGGCCACCCGGTCCGGTTCGACGCCCGGCCAGCGGTAGAGCCTGCTGTGCGCGAACTGTCGCAGTTCGAGTTCGGCGTGCACCCGGGGGAAGGATGCCCGCAGGTGCGCGTCGAGGCGTTCGAACGCCGCGGTGTCGGCGTCACGCGGGTCGTCGGTGGACACCGTCGCGCATCGCAGCGCGGCGGCGAGGCGTTCGGCGGTCAGGTCGTCGACCGGTTCCGTCATCGGTCACCGGTGCGGTCGGGCAGATTCATGGACACCGTTGCATTGTTCAACATGCTCGGGTCCAGGGCGATCGTCTTCTCGTTTCGCCACTTCACGATGCCTTCGGTGAGCCCACCCGGCAGATCGGGACGGCGCGTTCCGGTCAGCAGGGGCAGTTCGATGCGCGCCGACGTCACCGTGACGGAGGCGAAGGCGGGGGAGTGCGACCACACGTCGTCGACCACGTCGGTGACCCGCACGCCGATCCGGTGACCGGCCGCGATCGGCCAATCCTGAGCCAGCAGGCGGACCTCGGCGACGTCGCGGACGGGTGCGATCCCGCGGGTGATCACGGTCGCGCGCAGGTCGGGTGCGATGTCGTAGATCTCGACCGCGACCGTCGCGCTCGCCGGGCCGCTCAGCCGCAGGGTGGCGGTGGGGATGCCGGACAGATGCTGGTCCCCGGTCAGCGGCGCGGAGACCGACCAGAGTTCCCGGTCGTGCCCGGGGATCAGGCCCCGGTCGGTGTACTCGCCGGTTCGCAGTTCGACCGGGACTCGCCGCGCGTCGGCGGGCGGCCACGCGGTCTCCGCGCGCCAGCGGCCGTCGAATTGGCCGACGGTGATCCGCGGTCCGGGAACCACTACGTCACGACCCGCGACGTGCTTGTCGAAGAACGCGAGCAGCTCGGTGTCGAAGTGGGGTGTGCCGCATTTGTCGTGGCAGGTGCGGTGTCCCCACTCACCGAACCAGGCCCGGTGCTCGCCGGGCCCGAGGCCGTTCCACAAGTCGAACACGCGGTAGGCCCGGGTGTTGTAGTCGACGAAGCCCTGACCGAGGAACAGCGGGATCGTGTTGCCGCGCAGTCGCGCGACGAGGTCGCGGTCGCGCCAGAAGGCGGTGTCCGGATTGTGGTCGCCGATCTCGGCCAGGTACTGCCGATAGCACTGCCAGGGCAATTGCGTCGCGTTCGCCTGGTATTCGCCGGAGTCCTCCGGGCGCGGTGGGGTCGACGCGATGAGCAGGTGCTCCAGCCCCGCGAAGTCGGCGGGGCGCACACCGCTCTCGGTGATCGGCTTGCCGGAGAACTTCCACGAGACGCCCTGCATGTACAGGTAGGAGTACGGGTCGACGACCGGCTCGAACGCGCCCACGGCGGCGAGGCCCTCAGGGGCCATGGCGGAGCCCATGAGACCGGTCCAGGCTTCGTACGACGTGCCGAACAACCCGACCTTCCCCGTGGACCAAGGCTGACCCGCCGCCCACTCCACTGCGGCGGCGACATCCGCGCGTTCCCCGGGGCCGCCGAAGTCCGGGCAGCCGTCGGAGCCGCCGAACCCGCGCAGGTCGACGATGACGTAGGTGTAGCCCGCGTTCAGGAACAGTTCGGCGGTGAGATTGTCGGTGGACGGGCCCCCGGTCAGGCGCGGCTCACTCAGGTACGCCAGGTGCGCGCGGTACGGGCTGACGGTGAGGATGACGGGTGTGCGGGTGTCGTCGGAGACACCGGCCGGTCGCAGGATGTCCGCGTGCAGCCGGGTGCCGTCCTTGCCGTCGATGAACGTCTGCTTCCACTGATAGGGCACCGGCAGCGGCTCGGCGGCGGCGGTCACCGGGGTGAACGCCGCCAGCAGCAACAGCAGGCCGCACACGGCACGCGGCAGGACGGCTCGTTCGGTCACCATAGGACTATCGAGTTTGCCGGGACAGTCGTCCAGCCCCCGGAACCGGGGTATCGCGGCGGGTGCGCTCGCGCCGAGCGGTGGCGCAGACGTTCGCCGGCGGGGCAAGGCCGCATGACTCATCCTGATCGGCGGTCGCCCGGGTGCGGTGTGAGCGGTGTGCGGCACGCCGTGGATCGTCTTCGGCTTCACGGTCGCCCGGGGGCGCATCCCCGCCCTCGGTGACGATCTTCATTCTCGGCTCCGGCGGCGTCGCGGACCTGCTGCACGCGCCGAGCACCCGAGCGGGCATGACCGAGCTGGGATATCCGGCCCACGTGATGGCCATTCTGGGATTCTGGAAATTCTCGGCGCGATGGCGATTGCGGCACCGCGTTTTCCGCTGGTGAAGGAATGAGCCTAGGCCGGAACGTTTTTCGACCTTGCCGGTAAATGCGTCTCGCATATGGCGCACGGATCGGCGGTCGTCCATCTTTTCTACACGGCAAGCTTCGCGCTCTGCGCGGTCGCGTCCTGGGCGTTGCGCCCGGCGAGCCACCCGCTGAGCGCGCCGGTGTTCCGCCGATATGGGCAGGTCACCCGGGTGGGAGAGGCGCCACGTGCTTCGGCGGCCGCGGGATGGTGTAGCCCGGCTATGGCGAACGGCTATGGTTCGGCCCAACACGCCGGTGGCGCAATGTAATCCATCTGGTGTCCGACGGGTGCGGCGTATGATCGGGCCGTTGTCGATACCCGGGGGGAAGAATGAGCGAGCCGGCTGCGGCGGACTGGGAACGGTTCGTGCAAGCGCTGGCGCACTGTCTCTCGGAGTTGCCCTCGCGGGCGACCCTGATCATCGCCGCCCCCGGAAATCGCTATGTCCAATTTGTCCAATACGACATCAAATTGTCCGCTGAACTGGCCGGCGATCACTACCTGAGCGATCCCATACCGGAGACCGCCGCGCAGGAGTTGCGTGCACTGGGCTGGCACGAGCCCGCGGTGCGGCGCGACGCGGACAACTGGACCAGGATCCTCTTCTGGCCCATCTCGCCGAACGGCCTGCTCGAGTTCGCCCGCTCGGTTGCGGTCGGCCTGCGCGACGCCCTCGGCGTGGCGACCCCCGTCGAGTTGCGCGCGATGGGCTGGACCGAGGCCTCGGGCGACCTGGATCTCACGGTGCTCGGCCCGATCGCCCGGCGCGGGTAGAACCGACCAGGCCGCTGTCCCACGGCAAAGCCGCGACTACCTGGGCACTATCCTGAGAGACATGGCAGCAGGCAAGCCCACCAAGGAAGCGAAGGCCGCGGCGAAAGCGGCCCGCAAGCAGCAGTCGAGAGAACGCCGCAAACAGCTGTGGCAGGCGTTCCAGATGCAGCGCAAGGAAGACAAGCTGCTGCTGCCGCTGATGATCGGCGCCTTGGTCGGCATCACCGCCGTCTTCGTCGTGATCGGCCTCGTCTTCGGGCTGACCTGGTTCCTGGTTCCGCTGGGCGTGGTGCTGGGGGCGCTGGTGGCGTTCATCATCTTCGGCAGGCGGGTGCAGAAGAGCGTCTACCGCAAGGCCGAGGGCCAGGCGGGCGCCGCGGCCTGGGTGCTGGACAACCTCCAGGGCAAGTGGCGGGTGAGCAACGGCATCGCCGCCACCACCCAGTTGGACGCGGTGCACCGGGTGATCGGCCTGCCCGGCGTGGTGCTGGTCGCAGAAGGCTCCCCGCAACGGGTCAAGTCGCTGCTCGCCCAGGAGAAGAAGCGCACCGCCCGGCTGATCGGCGATACCCCGATCTACGACGTCGTCATCGGGAACGACGAGGGCCAGGTTCCGCTCAAGGACCTGCAGCGCTACCTCACCAAGCTGCCGCGCAACATCGACACCAAGCGGATGGACCTCATCGAAGGCCGGTTGTCCGCCCTCAGCGCGCGCGGCGGGCCCGCCCTGCCGAAGGGGCCGATGCCCGCGGGCGCCAAGATGCGCGGCGTGCAGCGGACCATTCGCCGCCGCTGATCCTGCTCGGTCGAAAGGCCCGCGTCCGAGGACGCGGGCCTTTCGTCTGTCAACGTTTCGCGAAGACGCGGCTCGAGTCGTGGCCGGTTCGCGCTACCGAGCGACCCGGCGTTCAGCGCGCATGCACCAGCGCGGTGCCGGTCGCTCGGTCGTGCATGCCGCGCCCGTCGGCGTCGGTGAACAGCGCGGGCACCACGAACAGCAGCAAAACCTGCCTGGCCAGCGCTCGGACGAACCCGACCGGCGCGTCCGCGTCGATGCGCACCGTCCGCAACCGCAGGAAATACTGCCCCGGCGTGAACCCGAACAGCGTGACCGCGCCGACGCCGATGACGAACCAGATGAGCAACGTCACACTCGACGCCGAACTGCCGCGGACGATCAGCGCCGCGATGCCGAGCGCGATCATCCAGTCCACGAACAGGGCGGCGATGCGGCGCCCCATACCTGCCAGCGAGCCCGCCCCGGTCTTCGGCAGCCCGAGTTCCGCACCGGGGAACTCGGGGGTTGCCGGGCCGCCGGAGTCGGCCGGAGGTCCGGAGAGCCAGGAGCCGGTGATGCGTGCCATGCCCCCCAGAATAGGCGCGGACGGACCTGTGCCCGGGATCGCATAAGCGGAGTTCAGCGTCGGCGAGCATGTCGGCGGAGGCCGGACTACCATGCAAGTCGAGTCCGGGTGGTCAGTACCACGCGGCCGGACGCACGTGTAACACCGGCGAAACACATCCTTGACTGCGGGGAAACACGGCATCCATAGCGTCTGGTCGCGACGAACCCATGCAAGCGACACTGGCTGGGAACCGATCCGTAAGGAGAACAAGTGACGTTCAGCACGGCCGACGAGGTCATCAAATTCATCGCTGATGAGGACATCGAGTACGTCGACATCCGGTTCAGCGACCTGCCCGGTGTGCAGCAGCACTTCTCGATCCCGGGTAAGGCCTTCACCACCGACCTCGCCGAGGAAGGGCTAGCGTTCGACGGCTCCTCCGTTCGTGGGTTCCAGTCCATCGACGAGTCGGACATGCTCCTGCTGCCCGACTTCTCCACCGCGCGCGTCGACCCGTTCCGCGCCGCCAAGACGCTGAACCTCAACTTCTTCGTGCACGACCCGTTCACCCGTGAGGCCTACTCCCGCGACCCGCGCAACATCGCGCGTAAGGCGGAGGAGTACCTGCGCTCCACCGGTATCGCCGACACCGCGTACTTCGGCGCCGAGGCGGAGTTCTACATCTTCGACTCCATCCGCTACGACTCGTCCATGAACGGCGCCTTCTACGAGATCGAATCGGTCTCCGGTTCCTGGAACACCGGTGCCGAGTTCAACCCGGACGGCACCCTGAACCGCGGCTACAAGGTCCGCAACAAGGGCGGTTACTTCCCCGTCGCGCCGTACGACCACTACGTCGACCTGCGCGACAAGATCTCGACCAACCTGCAGAACGCGGGCTTCGAGCTCGAGCGCGGCCACCACGAGGTCGGCACCGCCGGTCAGGCCGAGATCAACTACCGGTTCAACACCCTGCTCGGCGCGGCCGACGACCTGCAGCTGTTCAAGTACATCGTGAAGAACACCGCGTGGGCCGAGGGCAAGACCGTCACCTTCATGCCGAAGCCCCTCTTCGGTGACAACGGCTCGGGCATGCACGCGCACCAGTCGCTGTGGAAGGACGGCAAGCCGCTGTTCCACGACGAGGCCGGCTACGGCGGCCTGTCCGATATCGCCCGCCACTACATCGGCGGCATCCTGCACCACGCGCCGTCGCTGCTGGCGTTCACCAACCCGACCGTGAACTCCTACCACCGTCTGGTGCCGGGCTACGAGGCCCCCATCAACCTGGTGTACTCCCAGCGCAACCGCTCCGCCGCGGTCCGCATCCCGGTCACCGGCAACAACCCGAAGGCCAAGCGCATCGAGTTCCGCGCACCGGACTCCTCGGGCAACCCGTACCTGGCCTTCGCCGCCATGCTGATGGCGGGCCTGGATGGCATCAAGAAGAAGATCGAGCCGCTGGCCCCGGTCGACAAGGACCTCTACGAGCTCCCGCCGGAGGAGGCCAAGAACATCCCGCAGGCCCCCACCAGCCTGGCGTCGGTCATCGACCGCCTCGAGCAGGACCACGACTACCTCACCGAAGGCAACGTCTTCACCGAGGACCTGATCGAGACCTGGATCACCCTCAAGCGTGAGGGCGAGATCGCCCCGGTGAACCTGCGGCCGCACCCGTACGAGTTCGAGCTGTACTTCGACGTGTAAGCCTTTCCGGGCTTCTGACCTGCGGCGGAGCGTCTAACCAAGATCCTCCGTCCGTAGTCCGTCCGCAGTAGGTTCCCGCGAGTCCATCCGTTCGGCGATCACTTCACCGATTGCCGAACGGGTGGACTCGTCTGCGTGAAGTGACCCGCCTCTTGACCGCAGCAGGCTCACTCGAGTCGTGACACGGCAAGACCTCGAGCTGTACTTCGAGGTGTAAGCCGCAAGTTCGTTCTGGCGTCGGCGGCCTACACAGCGCTCCACGTGGGTGTGCCGTAGACGTTGAGTTTGTCGATGCCGTGGTCGGCGGAGAAGCCCAGTCCGACCGCCGAGTAGCGCCAGGCGGCACCGGACGACTTAGCAGCCTGGGCGAGTGCGTCTACGGCATATGTGGTGCCGTGGTGGCGGGATGCGAGTTCGGTCACGAGATTGCCGAAGTCGGTGTGTTGCCGCGACCCGAGTGAGAGCCCGAAACCGGTGCCGCCCGCGCTTCTCGAACAGCAGACGAACCAGTCGTGTCGGTGGAGTTCGGCTGCCTCGATGCCACTCCGGACGAACTCGGACAACAGTTCCCAGGCCGGATGCCCGAAATATCGAGACAGTTTCATCGGCACACCCACGTCGTCGTAGCGTGCCTTCAAGTAGATCTTGTGGTTCACATCGCCGCGTGCATCCACCTCGAGCGCGGCGGCCACCGGGGTGATGAGCTTCTCGTGATCGGGCACGGGGACCAATCCGGCGAAGCCGGGCCAAGTGCTGCACAGCCTGTCCAGTGCCCCCGGCACGATCTTGAGGCCGCCGTAAACCTTGAGGCGAGCCGCATGACGTGGTGCCGCGACATGATGAACAATCCCCGTCCACGTCGCCGAACGATGCTGCGCGGGCACTTTGGCAGGGTCCGGATACAGCGTCGTGACAAATGACCGCAGCATCTCGACCACGCTCTCATCACCGTTGGGCAGCCATGCGACCAGATCGCGTATCGAGGCCAGGTGAGCGGCGACACGAGAGGCGAATTGCGTCTCCTGCGTCGCGATCTCGGTGATGTAGCGAACGGCGGGCGTGAATTTCCCCCGGCCACCGCTGACACTGGCTTCGAACGGCGTGCCGGAAATCGTCAACATGCTGGCTCGGTGACCATCCGGCCCCCGCGGGTCGAGTCGACCTCCGCAGGCTTGTTCCAGCATGGCGCGGATGGTCGATGGGTCGCTACCCGGCGACAATCGATCGGCCACGTCGACCAGGAATTCTCCGGCAGGTCCAGTCATCGAGATCGTCAGGATCGCCCGGCGTGGACGGGGCCTGCGGACGGCGCTGCGGCACTTCTATCCATATCGGCAGACTCTCTCACTCCAGCGCCGCGCCTCCTCACGGCACTGTTCCCAATTCTGGGAATTGTGAGTCCGTGCGGCCTGCTGTGCTCGGAAGTGGCATGTCTTTCGATCGGCAGGGGCGCGACCTTGCCGGGTGGTGGGAGCCTGCCGCCGATGTTCGCGTACACCGCCGGGCGGCTTGCGCGCGGCCTGGCCTAGCCGGTCCGATCTCAGAGGGAAAGCAGGGTGTCGTGGACAGTGATGTCACTGAAATGATCGCCGCGGCGTGCGAGTTCTTGGTGAGCCACCAAGATGCCGATGGCTATTGGCGCGACTATGAATTGCCCCCTGGCAGATCCGAATCCTGGATCACCGGATGTGTGGGTGTCGCGCTGAACTCGGCCGAGGATCTCTTCGTACCCGATCCCCGCCGTACCCTGGCGCTCGACCGTGCCGTCGCGGCGTTGCGTGACTCGCAACGACCGGGCGGGTGGGGATACAACCGATCAGTGTCGTGCGATGCCGACACGACCTCATGGGTGGTGCGATTGATGGCCACTCGCGATACTGGATATCCCTTGACGGCGGATGTTTTTACCGACTACATCACACCGGTCGGCGCGGTGCGCACCTTTCCGTCGCCGGTATTCGGTTCGTGGGCAGAGGAACACGACGAGGTTGCTCCCATGGCAGGGCTTGCGCTTCTCGCACTGGGTGACACGCTCACGATCGAGAACATCCGCGCGCATACTGTGCGCCGCCACCTGGACAACGGAAAGTGGGATTCGTTCTGGTGGCGCTCGGACGCATACGTCGCGGCACACAACCTGACGTTTCTGGCACTTTCCGGCGGCATACCACGGGGGATCGCCGAAGCGGAGCAGGAGCGCTTGAGTGAAGCTGTCGGCCCGGCGGACGGATGCCTTGATCCCGGCTGTGAACCATCCTTCGACCTCGCTCAGCGCCTGATCACAGCCGTGCGGCTAGAGGCATCTGGCTACGTCGCCCTGCTATGTCAGGCGCTGCTGGCGGCGCGGCTACCGGATGGCGGCTGGCCGGCCTCGATGGGGCTGCTCGTTCCGGGTCAACGCACGCCGACCACCGAGATGTTCGCCGATGATCGCAGGCTACTCAGCACGGCAATGGCTGTGCTGGCCCTGACGGATGTCGCGCGCGCAGCACGGCTCGGGCTCGCCACGACAGAGAGGTCTACGACCGCTGCGCCGACGGCCGAGCCCGTAGGATCGTCGGTCAGTCGCAGTGCAGGCGGGCGTCCTGCCGGCGGATGAGTGAGGATCCATGCGAGAAATTCACCCCAACGTACGCGCCGCACTCGGCCTGGGGCGAGAACTGCGGCACCGCATCGCCGCAATGCGCGAACGGTCCGACGGGATCGTCGCACGCCGACCGTCCCCGAGCGGCTTGGTCATTCCCGAAGTCGACGCGACCGGCCGGTTGCTGGACCTCTACCTGGCGCCCGGCACCTGCGCCCGTTTCGACAACGGAGAGCTGGCCGCCGAAATCATGGCTGCCGTCACCGAGAGCGTGGAGGATGCCCGGCGGCAATACCACATCGCGATGAACGACACCGACAATCTGCCACGGCCGCTGTCGGAGGTCATGCGGGAATGGCAAGGCGAAAAGGGGCCGGACCAGCAGGCCCCCACCTCTGGGAAGGCGGAACAATGAGCCTGAGATAGCTGGCGGGAGGGATCGACCGAGCATGCCGAATTACCTGGATGTCGAGCCGGATCAGCTGCGCGCGATCGCCGAGCAGCACGGTCTGGCCGCCGCGAACATCCGGAAGTGGGGTGAAATCCCGCACCAGTGGCTCGCGGACTTCGAGCCCACCTACGGCATGATCGCCGATCCAGTGCGAGCGGCTCTGGTGGACTACTACAACAGGCGCCATGACACCGCCGAACGTCTCGCCACCAATCATGAACGGTCGCGAGACGAACTGATCGCCGCCGCGAGGGCGCTCGAGGCTGCCGATCAGTCCGGCAGACATCGGATCGGAGGCGCCGGTGATGGTTTCGGCGACGCAGTCCCTCGTGTCGGCCCGACACCCGGCGCGCCTACGGATCACACGGCCCCGGTGGGAGACAGCGGGGACACGCCCTCCACGAACGGCACCCAGCCGCTGCCTCGTCCTTCCATCGAGCCCGACGCGGCAGGTGCGCCGGGCGCGCCCGACGGTGACGTCGGACGCTCCGACCAGCCGCTTCCGCCGTCGGTCTCCTCGGTGCCGCAGGCGTCCGACACCGCATCCACCGGGATCACCGCGCCGGGCGGGACGATCCCGCATTCGGTCAGTGGATCGGAGCCGGACAGCGGCGATCGGGCCGATGCAGTTCTTGCCGTCGACGGCTCGAGCAGCACGCCCGGCATGGTCGGCATGGCCGGTGATTCGGGTAGTGCCGCAAGTGCAGTCGGCGGGCTGGGTGCGCCACCGGTGTTGGAACCGCTCCCGGCGAACGCTGCCGGCGATGCCGCGGGAATGGCCACGGGGATGCCCGCGCCCCTGGCAACAGGTCCTTTCGCGTCGGTGGCCCATGCGTCCGAGAACAGGCGGCGCCTCCCGTCGTTGGTAGTGGGTGGACAGATCGGAGAGGATCTGGCACTCGCCCGTACCTTGCTCGCCGCTACTCTCGCTGCCGTAGCCGAATCGGCGCATGGTCTGGAATGGGCCGTGGCGGTGATGCGGACTCCGATCGGGCCTATCATTCTGCTGACTTCCACCGAGGGCCGTGGTTGGCTGCCGTCCGGTCTGTTCCTGCCGTCCGAGGTCACCCTCCCGTGGAAATGGGACGCCGTGCTGGACAACGCGGCCCGGAGAGCCACCGCGGCGCTGGAGAGCACAGCGGATCCGGCCCGGATGCTGGCGGAGTTCGGCTCGGTAGGCCGCCTCAGGAGCGCTCGAATCAGTGCGATGGTCTCGTCTACGGCCATCTCGGACGACCTGTTCGCCATCCTCGGCGAGGATGTCGCTGTCGAGGGCGGGGTATCGCCTGCCGAGTCCGCCGTCGACTTCACCACCCCCGGGGTCGGACTCGTGGATCGCTTGACACTTGCCGGTTCGAGCGAATTGCTGCTACAGGCGGATGCGGTGCCCGAAAACGAAATCCGGGCAAAGTGTCTCGAACTGGCCCGAGTGGCGGATGCCCGGGTCCGCGCCGCCGTCCCGCACATCGGTGGTGGGTTTCCTGCCTACCGTGCCGCGCGGCAGCAGATCTTCGACGCGATGCACGCCGGTCGGCCTGTTCCGGCGATCTGGTTGGAGGAGATACTCGCCGCCGACAGCAGGACGGCAGCGGAATTGCGGTCGCGGCAGATGGGGATTTCCTACGCTCCGCCCGGGGGGCCTCCCTCGGACGTGTCGAGCGCGGAAACGCTGCGGGCCATGGTTTTCGAGCGTCGTGCCAACGAACTGCTGTCGCTGGCCGTCGCGGGCGAACCAGATCGGCAGACGCTGCGCGACGCGCTCTATGTGTACGGCCAAATCGCTGATCACCCTCAGCTACCAGCGGTCGCGCGCGTGACAGTGGAGGCGACCGACACCGCCCTTGCGCACCCCCACGCTGGAAGGACGCGGGATGCCGGGACGGATTCGCACGGCGTAAGCGTCAGTCCCATCGGCTCCGACGGGGCGCCCCCGCGCATCACAGAATTGTTGAACGGTTCGGCTGGGTCCAAGGGCTCCAGTGAGCAGAGGAGCGCCTGATGAGCAACGTAGACGACGCCGTCAACAAGATCAACAAGCACTACGAGTCGACCACGTGGGACGGGGCCGGTTTTCAGGACGGCCAAGCCGAAGACTCGTTGAAGGCGCTGGACGGACTGAATTCGACCGAGTTCAAAGAAGCCTTCGACAAGCTGGAGCCCCAGGTGCGAGAAATGCTCGCCAGGGACACGTCCGGCAGTGTCGCCGAAAAATACCCGAAGATCATCGATGCGCTGAAAACCGGACACCCGGAAGATGTCGTCACCGCGAAGAAGACGAAGGAAGACGAGGCTGCCACGCCGAAGTTCGCGGACGGTTACGGCTGGGAGTTGCCCGACGAGAAAGAACATTTGTATCGGGTCGACCTGTATCAGCCGAAGGGCGCCAGCGCCTCCCTGATCAGCCTGATCGAGGACACCGAGTTCACGATGCAGTGGGGCTTCGACACGCTGGGCGCTCGTGATCCGAAAGCCGCTCCCGACTTCACCAACGTGCTCGACGGCCAGCAGGTCACGAGTGCGGACGGGTGGTCGCAGGTCAGAGACAAGCACGACACGTTGAAAGAGCAGTTGAGCAAGCGGCAGACCGAGTACTCCGACGCGCACAAAAACGTCAAGGTAGACACAGACGACTCGGCGGTGCTGAACTCGGATACCTTCAAGAAGCTCAAGCGGATCACCGAAGACCTCAACGAGAAGCTCCAATTCGCGTTCCCGGGCGCGAAAGTGGTCGACGGCAAGATGAAGTACAGCTTCAAAGACGCCGATAATTCTATGACAGAGATCGTGGCTTATGAGAAGAACAAAGAATCGGGAAACTATTTCCTGACCGCGGAAGCGGAGCAGTCGTACTACGTGCGACATATCGATGCTGCTGCCGAAAATTGGGACAAGGAATACGAGCAGGCGACGAAGGAGTTTCAAAAGAAATCCGAGAATATCGATAATCAAAATAACAATAACAACAACAACGCGAACAACAACAACAACGCCAACAACAATAATAACAACGCAAACAACAATAACAACACCGGTAATCCCAACAACGGCAACAACAACACCTATGTGCCGCCGAACACAACGGGTAACTCGACAACGCAGCAGACCGGCGCCACGAACGACGACTGGAGTTCCACCTACGACGACCTGATCGACGGGTCTACCGACACCTCGGCGACCGAGACGGGTACGGGCACCCAG
Organism: Nocardia sp. NPDC047654; assembly: GCF_043205035.1. Lineage (NCBI taxonomy): Bacteria > Bacillati > Actinomycetota > Actinomycetes > Mycobacteriales > Nocardiaceae > Nocardia > Nocardia sp. NPDC047654. The sequence continues at coordinate 57,801 of NZ_JBIDDF010000016.1, read as the reverse complement.
CCGATCTCCGACAGCGGCGGTGTGGATACGTCCTCCTCGGGCGCGTACCCGGGCGCGACTCAAGCAGGGTTGCAGACCGGGACCGGATCGGGAACGACGGGTACGAACACCGGCGCGAATACCGGCAGCGTCGCGCCCGCCAGCAATACCGGCGACAACGGTATGGCCAATGCGATGCAGCAAATGGCGATGATGAGCGCCATGAGCGGGATGATGAACCAGGGGAATCGTCAGCCCGACGACGATCGAGCCTACGCGGAGCGGGATCGGGAAAAGGAGCGGGAGCGGCGTGAGGAGCGCGAGCGGAAGCGCAACGCCCAGACGGCCACTGCGAATCAAGCAGTTCAGCAGGGGGCTCCTCCCGGCGTGACAGCGCCGACGTACGCGGGCGCTCCGCCGCCGATAAACGCACCCGGCACGACGCCGGCGGTTCAGATCGGGAATGCGACGGTGCAGGCATCGCCGCCGGTCGCCGAGGCTTTGCAGAAACAGACGCAGAACGTCGCTCTCGATGCGATATCCGCGTACAAGGGGACCGCGGGTGAGATCACGGCCGAACATCCGCCTGCGGTGGTCAACGGTCCCGGCGACTTGAAGACGGGCGACATTCTTCAGTGGGAGAAGTTCAGTGCGCTGGTCGTCAGGAACCCGAACGGGATGGACGGACTGTTCGTCCTGGACGGTGGCCAGCTCATTCCCTTGGATCCCAACAACCCCCCGTTGACGGAAAAGTACGGGAATTTCACGGGCTTCGTCCACCCGACGGGTCTGGATGTCGGTTCCAATACCGCCGATCCCGGAGCCACGGCACCGCCTCCGCCGACGTTGAGCACGGCGCAGCCTTCCGGTCCGCCGCCCGTGGGACCACCGCCTCAGGTCTGAACGGCCGGAGCGGAATCCGCATGGACGGTGCCATTGGTGGTAGGCAGCGAGCGGAGCGGACTACGCGCGCGCCTTCTCCCCGCGCACCGACGCGGCGACTTGGTTCGGCATCGGTTCGTGGCGGGCATAGGTGCGGGTGAAATCGCCGGTGCCGTGCGAGATCGAGCGCAGGTCGATGGCGTAGCGGCTGAGTTCGAGTTCGGGGACCTCGGCGTGGACGCGGGTGCGGCCGGTGCCGTGCGGCTCGGTGCCGAGGACGCGGCCGCGGCGGCTGGACAGGTCGCTGAGCACCGGGCCGACGTAGTCGTCGGAGACCAGTACCCAGACTTCGGCGAGCGGCTCCAGCACTCTGAGCCCCGCGGCCGCCGCTGCCTCGCGCAGGGCGAGGGAGCCTGCGGTCTGGAACGCGGCGTCGGAGGAGTCGACGGAGTGGGCTTTGCCGTCGAACAGGGTGACGCGCACGTCCACGAGGGGATATCCGGCGGTCAACCCGCGGGAGGCCTGCGCTCGAACGCCCTTTTCCACCGACGGAATGAATTGGCGCGGAACAACTCCACCGACCACTTTGTCCACGAACTCGATCCCGGCCCCTTCGGGCAGCGGTTCGACCTCGATCTCGCACACCGCGTACTGCCCGTGCCCGCCGGACTGTTTGACGTGCCTGCCGCGTCCGGTGGCCTTGCCCGCGAACGTCTCCCGCAACGCCACCTGGTGATCGGTCACGTCGACCTGCACGCCGAACCGGGTCCGCAACCGTTCCAAGGCGACGTCGCGATGCGCTTCGCCGAGACACCAGAGCACCAGCTGATGGGTCTGCGCGTTGTGCTCGAGTCGCAGTGCCGGATCTTCGGCGGCCAGGCGGGCAAGACTTTGGGAGAGCTTGTCCTCGTCGGCTTTGCTGTGCGCGCGAATGGCGATGGGCAGCAGCGGGTCCGGCATCGGCCACGGCTCGATCCGCAGGGGGCTGTCGGTGGACGACAGCGTGTCGCCGGTTTCGGCGTGACCCAGTTTGGTGACGTAGGCGATGTCGCCCGCGATCGCCTGCCGCAGCGGGCGTTGCTGCTTGCCGAAGGGTGCCGAGATCGCGCCGACCCGCTCGTCCAGCTCGTGGCTCTCGTGGCCCCGATCCTCCAGGCCGTGTCCGCTGACGTGCACCGTGTCGTCGGCGTGCAAGGTGCCGGAGAAGACGCGGACCATACAGACCCGCCCGACGTACGGGTCGGAGGCGGTGCGGATGACCTCCGCGGCCAGCTCTCCGTCCGGGTCGCAGCGCAGCGGATGCGGTTCGGCGCCGTTGCTGGCGGTGATGGCGTGCTCGGCCGGTGTCGGAAAGCCGCCGGTGATCAAGTCGAGCAACTCGACCGTTCCCAGGCCTTGCTTGGCGCCCTCCGGCGCGGGCGCGGCGAACAGCACGGGGTGGAAGCTGCCGCGGGCGACCGCGCGCTCCAGGTCGGCGACCAGCGTCGCCAGGCTGATCTCCTCGCCCTCGAGATAGCGCTCCATCAGGGTCTCGTCTTCGCTCTCCGCGATGATGCCCTCGATGAGACGGTTGCGCGCTTCCTCCAGAGCGGGTACCTGATCGGGCGAAGGGTCGCCCTGCACCTCCTCCCCGGAGGAGTAGTCGCCCACGCAATGCGGCAGCAGCTCCACCATGCCGGTGACCGGCCGGTGGCCGTCCGGGTTCTTCGGGCCGTACACGGGCAGATGCAGCGGCAGGATGTTCTCCGACGATCCGCCGCCCAGCACCGTCCGGCAGGTCTCGGTCATCACGTCGAACTCGTCGCGCGCCGTGTCCAGGTGGGTGATCACGATCGCGCGCGGCATCCCGACCGCGGCGCATTCCTCCCACAGCGCCCTGGTCGCGCCCGCGATTCCGTCCGCGCCCTCGGCCGCCGAGATGACGAACAGCGCCGCGTCGGCCGCGCGCAGCCCCGCCCGCAGCTCGCCCACGAAGTCCGCGTATCCGGGGGTGTCGACCAAGTTGACCTTCATCCCGGCCCATGCCACCGGCACGACCGACAGCTGCACCGACCGGTGCTGGCGATGCTCGATCTCGTCGTAGTCCGACAGCGAGGTGCCGTCCTCCACCCGTCCGGCCCGGTTGACGGCCCGTGCGGTGAGCGCCATGGCGTCGACGAGCGTGGTCTTGCCCGACCCGCTGTGCCCGACCAGGACGACGTTGCGGATCTGCTCGGGCCGGTCCGCGGTCACTACGCCGCCGTTGCCCGCGGCAGCTCCGTTGGTCTTGTCCACCATGTGTCTCGCTCCTCTGCTGACACCTGCCGTACGTCAACCTTCCCACCGGGCGTTGCGTTCCGCCGACGATTCGGCAGATCAGGGTGTGGACGGGCGGTCCTTCGCGGGCGGAGGGATGGCTCGTCGGTGCGAGGGTCGCCTCGCAGGTCGGGCCCGTGGCGCCGCCGCCACGAGCCGTCACGCGAGACGAGCGGCACGCTGTTCGGAACCGGCTCCCCGGGACCGGGGCCGGTGACGGTCACCTCGATCACCGTCGCAGTGACCGGATTGATGGCTCGCGCGACGCGGGCGATCAACTCCGGGTCCCGTCGTCTGCTCCGGGCCGCAGTGGCTTCATCGCCGCCGGGACCGCTGCGTGTAGCGTCCACCGCACTGTTCGCCCGGGGTGGCGAGCGCGGGGATGGGCTGGGCTGAGCAGTCGCCGGTCGGTCGGGCGCCGTGCCCGGATACAGCTGCCTGACGATGCCGGACCAGATGGTGGAGGCGGTGGCCCCCAGCGGGGGCGATCCATCGCCGGTCTGCCAGGACCGCTCGAAGCGGGCTCCCAGCGGCGAGGCGAGAACCCGATGCGGGTTCGGTCAGGACAGCCGGCGGATGTCTCCACGGACGCGGTAGAAACCGCCGCGTGCCGACTCGGCGATGCCGTCGACTACGTAGCGAGCACCCGCTCGTCGGATGTCCTTGGGGAACTGCACATTCCAGCCCTGGCGGAACCCGGGCGAGACGACACGCACGCGCAGCGAAGTGCCGTGACTCACGCATTCCACGATCACGCCGGTGCCCGCGTCGGAGGTGATTTCGACGGTGTCGCTGGGCACCACCGCCGAGATCTCGGGTGCTTTCACCGACACCGTCTGGGGCAGCACGCCCTGCTCGGCATCGCGGATGGCGGCTTCGCCGACGTCGAGACAGGCCAGCGTGCCGGTCGTGGTGACCAGGTACAGCTTGTCGTCGTGGTACTGCATGGAATAGGCCGAACCGCAGCCGGTGGCCAGCTTCCACACGCGGTTCCCCGCGGCGTCGAAGCAGTACACCGACGAGTAGTTGTCACCGGCGAAGACGTAACGGCCGTCGGGCGAGGTGGCACAGGAGAAGACCGCTGCATCGCACTGGTAGATGTGCTCGGCTCGGCCGTTCTTGGCCACCATGCGGACCTGGTTGCGGGAGGTGCCCGCGTAGACGGCGTCGGATTCCTGCCAGCCGAACAGGACGTCACCTCCGGTGCCCGCCTGCCACAGGGGATTCCCGGTGTCCAGGTCGTACTTGGTGACGCCCGTGGAGTGCCCGTGGTAGACGCCGTGCGCGTCGATGCGCACCATCCAGCCCGAATCGCCGGTGCTGCGCCGGGTCCACAGCGACTCTTCCTCGTAATCGATCACGGTGATGCCGCCTTGGCGGTCGGAGACGCCGAGGATGCCGTCGTGGATGTCGAGCCAATAGATGTCGACATCGGCCGCGATGTCGTAGGCCGCCCGCGGCACCTTGCCCGACAAGTCGTAGACGCGGCCGTCGTCGCATCCGGCGTAGATCCAGAAATCGTCGGCCACAATGCATTTGACGGCGTCCGGCAGGCGGTACCGGCCGGTGACCACGCCGTCCGGGGTCAGCGTGAACACGTCGCCGCTCTCGTTGCCCACCCAGCAGCGGCGCTCGTCGACGAAGATGCCGAAGGCGGCGGCGCCGGAGTCGAAACTCCACAGCACGGGCGCGGCCTTCGCGGTCGAGCGGCCGCTGCTGATCGCCCGCCTGGTCACCGGACGCCTGCCCCGCGCCCCCATCACGGCGGGCGCATAGCCCTTCCGCACCTTCTCGCCGACCTTCTTCGTCGCGGCCGCCTGCGCCTTCTCCTCGGTGGCGAACGAACTGACCTTCGTCTGCCCCTGCTCGCCGATGCGGCCGAAACGGACACTCACTTGCGTGCCCGCGACGATCACCTCGTAGAACTTGTGCGCGGTCCCACTGTCCTCGGACAGTTCGAGATAGGTGGTTCCCCCGATTGTCATAGTGCCTCGCCTGTTTTCGTCAGATCAGAACGAGACGAAAGTTAGCAAGAGGCACCGACATTCAGCGGTTGCCGGCGCGGTCGCCCGACCGGAGCGGTAACTGGGTCTGGCAGAATCGTGCCCGGCTCGTCACGAGGGGGGACACACCATGGTGTTGACCGCACGATTCCAGCCGGGATCGACCAGTCGTCCGTTCGTCGACCGTGAGCCGGTCTTGACGCGGTTCGAGGAACTGCTGGCCGACGCCGCCGAGCAACCCCGGGTCATGCTGCTCAGTGGGGTCGGCGGGATCGGCAAGTCCCGGTTGGTCACCGAACTGCGGGCGCGGGTCGAGAAGCGTCATCCAGCGGCTGTGCTCGATCTGCAGGTGCCGAGCCATCGGCAGGCCGCGGACGGGCTCGCCGTGCTGCGCGTCCAGTTCGGCGCGCAGAAGATCAAGTTCCACCGCTTCGACATCGCCTGCGCGGTGTTGTGGCAGCGCATGCACCCACATCTGCGCCTGACCTCGGACTCGCTGGCGCTGGCCGAGCACAGCGAGATCCTGACCGAGATCCTCAACGACGCCACCGGTATCCCGGTCTTCGGCACCGCGACCCGGCTGCTCGACCTCGGTGCGCGCCGCGCCATCCGCACCCACCGGATACGCCACGACCCCGTCCTCCAGGAACTCGATCGATTGAGTCTCGGGGGCCTGGAAGAAGCCGTCTCCTACCTGTTCGCCGAAGATCTCAAGAGCGGGACGGAGGGCAAGAAGCCCTACGTGGTCTTCCTGGACGCCTACGAAGCGCTGATGGGCGGCACCGATCGCGAAGGCCGCGCGGCGGCGTCCGACGCCTGGTTGCGCGATGTGGTCGCGCAGCTGGACACCGGCTTGGTGGTGATCGCCTGCCGCGAGCCGCTCGGTTGGGAGCGGCACGACCCGGAGTGGTCGACCCGGATTCGCGCCGTGCCGGTCGACGACCTGCCGATGGACGCCCGCTTCGAGCTGCTCGACTCGTCCGGTATCGAGGATCCCGCCGAGCGCGCGGCGATTGCCGCTTCGAGCGCGGGCGTCCCGTTCTATCTGCATCTGGCCATCGATGCCCGTACCCGGGCCGGCTGGGTGACGCCCGCCGAATTGGTCTCGCCCGAAACGATTCTGGAGCGCTTCCTACAACATGTGCGCCTCGACGAAGTCCGGTTGCTGGAATTGCTGGGGCTACCTCGTACGTTCGATCGGGAGATCTTCGCCGCTGTCGCGGAGCAGTTCGAGCTACCGCATCACATCGCGGCATGGAAATCCCTGATCGCGTACTCGTTCGTGTACGCCGCCGACGAAAGCGGCGAAGGCGACCGCTTTCAGCTGCACCAGCTGATGGTGGACGCGCTGCAGCGGCGCTTGGATCCGGATGTTCGGCGCACCCTGCATGCGGTGCTGCACAACCTGTGGTTCATCCGTGCCGAACGGCCGACCGGCCGGGTCACCGCTCTGCGCGAGGCGGGATACCACGGTGTTCGTTCGGGCATGCTTTCCGCGGTGACGTTGCTGCACTACGTCGACCGGATCGAAGCGGCAGGTGGCAGCCAGGGTATCGGCGGAGTGATCAGCGATCTGGACCGCTACCTGAGCGATCCGCATGAGAACCTGGCAGGTATGGCGGAACTGTCGGAACTCACGCGGTGCCTGGAAGCGGAAGCGGCGGTGCTGCTCGGCGACGCCAAGCAAGCCGATCGCCTCACTCGGGACGTCGCTTTGGATCGGACCGGGCCGATCGCGGAGCGGTTGGCCGTCGCCGCGGCGAACGCGCGCCGCATCCTCGGTGACACCGACGAGGCGTTGACCATCTACCAGGACGTGTGGGCGCGAGGATCGGGGCGGGCCCGGCTCGTCGCCGGTCAGTGGGCGGCCGACCTGCACATGTGCCAGGGCCGATTCGGTCAGGCCTTGACCATGTGCGAGGAACTCGTGACGATGGCCGACGGCGACGACCGCGAGTTCCTGGGCGATGTGGCGCGGTTGCGGCACCTCGCCTACCGGCTGGCGTTCGACACCGACCGCGCCGCACAGTATCTGGCCGAAGCCGACACCCATTACCGCGCCGCGGGCAGCGTCGTCGGACAGGCCAATATCGCGACGAACGTGGCCGAGCTGCTGGCGCTCACCGACCCGTCGCGGGCGATCGCGGCCGCCGGAGCCGCGATCGTGCAACAGCGTGAGCTGGGTGCGCTGCACGAACTGGGAAAGGCGTACACCGCACTCGGTTCGGCGCGGCTGTCGCTCGGAGAACTGGACGCCGCCGAGCACGCGCTCGCCGAAGCATGCGAGATTCTCGAACAAGCCGGGTACCGGTCGGGCCGCGCCAGGGCGGAGCTGTTCCGTGCAGGCGTCTTCGCCCGCCGCGGCTTACGTGACGATGCCGTCCGCAGTGCGCGCTGGGCCATCGCGGAATTCGAGGGCGCGAATGTCTACCCGGGGCTGGTGCTCGTGGCGCGAGCGGTCCTGGCGCTGTACGGCTGGACCGAACCGGACATCTCGAGAGCCGCCGCGGCCGCGCGGTCGCGCATCCAGCCGCCGACGCCAGGATCGGGCGTGGACCGCGACGCGGCACGGGTGATCGCACGGGTACTCGGTGTCGACGCGGCGGCGATGTACCAGGACGCGCTGTCCCGCTCGCAGTCGGCGGCCGGGTACTACAACCACAATGTCCGGGTCGACGGCATCGCGGGCGCGGTGAACGTGCGGATTCCCGTCGAGGGCGCCGATGCGATGGATCTGCGGCAATGGCCCGAACCCGCGATCTTGATCGCGATCGAGCCCTTTGTCGCCTCGGCGCCGAAGCTGCGCTGGGAATCGGTACGTCCCGCCTATCAGATCCACGACTACATCGACGGCGACCTGCTCGATCGCCTCGCGCCCCGCGGTGTGCCTGTTCCGGCTCATGTACCGCCGGACGTGGCGGCGTTGTTCGCGGAACTCCGCCGTATTCCCCGGGAACTGTTGCCGCCGATCGAATCGGACGGGGACGACGATCCCGCCGGGTTCGCCCGCCGATTGTCCGCCGTCACCGCGCGGGTGCACCGCGAAAGCAGCGCGGAATTCGGTGAACTGTACCGTCGGCTGGGCGTCCCCGATCGGCCGCTCGAGCGGATCGTCGCGTCGTGGGACACCCTCGAGGCCAGGCCCTTTCGGATGGTGCACGCCGACGTGCACCGCAAGAACATGATCGTGCGGAACGGCCGGGTCGTGTTCCTCGACTGGGAATTCGCACTGTACGGCGACCCGGTGTACGACGTGGCCACCCATCTGCACAAAATGGGCTACCTCCCGCAGGAGCAAGACGCGTTCCTGGCCGAGTGGATCGCCGCCGAACCCGAGGCCGCGACCGGCGAGTGGCGACGCGACTTGCGAACGTACCTCGATCACGAGCGGGTCAAATCTGTCATCGTCGACGCGGTTCGCTACAGCAAGGCGCTCAGGCAGGGAGCGCGGGACGCGGCGGCGGAGGCGGCGTTGGTGGACAGCATGGCCGGGAAGTTGCGGTTGGCGCGCGAGGTGTGGGGGCAGAGCGAGCCGGTCGACGACGGGATGGTGGAAGCGGCGCTACGCGGGCGACGTTGACACGGCAAGCCGAAATCACTTGGGCAGAGCGCCGATCGAGATCCCGGTGATGACATCGGCAACGATCACACCATCGGCGTATTGCCGCCCGTAGACGGCGATCAGGGCGCCCACGCGGATCTCGGTCGCCCGCTTGGCGAGCAGAACCTGCACCTTGGTGCCGGTGTCGGTACGGACCTTGACGCTGTTGCTGGTGAACGCGTTGCGCACCACCATGGTCGTGCCGTCGTTGGCGGTGACTTTCCCGAAGGTGACCCCGATGCCCGAGCGGCCGGCGGGGGGAGCGGGAGCGGGGACCGATGGCGTCGTCGCGCGCACGGTGGACGAAGGTGGCGGGGTGCTCGGGGTGCTGGTGCGCGCCGGTGTCGTCGTCGATGAGGCCGCCGTTTCCTTTGGGCCGCCGACGAATAGGCACCCGGACACTACCAAGATCACCAGGCCGATGCAGAGCCCGACGAATGCGGCCGCTCCCGTGTTGTGCAGCCGATGCGGCTCGTCGTCCCGACGTCGCTGCGGCAGCGGCGGCATTCCCATCGCCGTTGTTCGAGAGACGATTTCGGACCTCGGTGCGAGCGCACCCGGATGCACTCCGGACCGGACCGGACGCGAGGCTTCGCCGTCGACGCGGGGGCGCGATCCGATCGCGCTCGAAGGCGTGGAGTTGGATCTAGTCCTCGCCATCGAAATCGTTGTCGCCGAGAGCGTTTCGGGATCTCCCCCGAGCCGTGCGAGCCGGCCCACTCTCGCCGACTTCCCACTGTGCGTACTCCAGCGAGGCATATGGCAAGGGTAGGTGTGCCTTTCGTGTGCTTGTTGTCACTGGCGGGGAGTACCGGCATGACCAGCATCGACGGGTGATCGACTGGTTTCGCGCGGGCTATGCGGTCGTGCAAGAGATCGCAAACCGCCCCGATAGTGTTGTGCGACAGATACATTGCATTGCGGTGGCGGCGAGCGTCTGGTTGGTTTGCGGCAGGGCGGTTCCGGCCGACTGTCGACAGCAGCGGTGTCCTCGGACGTTTTGTTCGCCCTGATGCTCGCGGCGGTGGTGCTGAATATCCTCGACCGAGCCGCTGAAACGTCTGCCGCTGCGGCAGGGAAATGCCGGAGCGGCTCGGTGAAGCCGCCCGAAAACGGCGGCGCCTCCCCGTCGATGAGACGAGGAGGCGCTGTTCGATTCCGGCCGGGCTCAGTAAGCTCCGTTGACGTTGTCCATCGAGCCGTAGCGGTGCGCCGCGTAGTTGCAGGCGGCGGTGATGTTGGCGACCGGGTCCCAGATGTCGAAGGCGGTGCCGTCGACGTGGTAGGCGTTGAAGGTCGGGTCGATCACCTGGAGCAGGCCCTTGGAGGGGGTGCCTTTGGCGGCGTTGGAGTCCGACAGGTTGATGGCCCGGGGGTTGCCGCCGGATTCGCGCATGATGTTGCGGTGGATGCCTTCGTAGCTACCCGGGATGCCGTGAACGCGCATGACGTCGAGGGACTGGCGAATCCAGCCGTCGAGGTTGTCCTCGTAAACCGGCGGCGGCGCGGGCAGGAAACCTTGGGGCGGCAGCCCGGGCAACGCGGGCAGAGCGGGCAGCTCGGGTAGTGCGGGTAAGGCCAGGCCGTCGATGGGCGCGGCGGCGGCGACCGGCGCGACCGGGGCCGGAGCGCTGTCATCGGCCACCGCGACCCCGGCGGAGAAGCCCACGGCGATGACGCCGACGGTGGCCGCGACAGCGGCCCCCTTTCGAAGCGATAGATGGCGGAAAGAAGAGAGGCGTGCATCAGGCATCGAGAAATCAGTTCCTTGATCGTGCGGCGATCCGGCTCCGAGGCAGAGCGGATCTACGGCGGGCACCAGGGCGGATCCGCCGTCTCGGCTCGTGTGCGATTTTCGGATTTCGTTGTGAAAGCCAGGGTGCGATTTCCTGGCGGCGCGACGCGGTGAACATCTAGGGCGGTGCCCGTCGGTGCCGCTGCCGTACCCGAAGAGAAACAAGCCGTATGCTGTGGAGCTGGTTTCTCGGGTCTCTTCCGGACCTGATCTCAGCTTGATCACAGCTGGTGAACACCCGGCAAACAAGCAGTTAATGGAAGAAACTGCCGATCTTGGAGGGGTCTATACGGCCTCGAATTGGCGCCCGTGACCAGCTATTTCTTCAGTAAACGTGACTTGTGACACATATTCGCTGTCGTTGTAACGAGCGACGCTTTATCTCGATGCGATTACGGCGAAGGCACGAATCGGGGAGCGGCAGTGGCGCGAGGCGTCGACATCCGGGCCTCGTTTCGAGCGGCCTGGGATAAGGCTGTTCGCCTCTGCGGAGGCGATGTCGTTGAAAGTAGCGACCCGTAAGGTGGTTCCCGATGCTTCGCCAGCGGCGAGTTCTCTGTGAGGCCGGATCAGGAAGCAGCTACAAGCGGCGTGTCGTGATCGGTGCCGTGGACCGTGACAAGCGAGCGGGCGAGGCTGTCGTAGACCGCCTGGGTGTCGGGCCATTGCTCATCGGGCAGCAGGCGCATGAGGGATTCTCGGATCAACGGTTCGACAGAACGTCCACGCCATGACCGTTCGATTCAGCGCGACATCGCCACGGCCGCAGATTCACGTGCCACTCAGTGGAGTGACCCGCCGGGGAGCGTGATCAGCCCGAAAACCCTCGGTGGCATGCATCGGCCCTCGCCGACGACGATGCGGGCGAGGGCCGAATTCGTTCGGTGAGCGACTAGCTACCGAAGCGGGCCAGCACGGCGCCGGCTTCCTGGGAGGCGGTGCCTTCCTCGGCGAGGTGGGCCATCTCCGGGGCGATCTCGCGGCCGTGGTGGGCCATCGCCTGGGCGTACAGCCGACCCGCTCGGTAGGAGGAGCGGACCAGCGGACCGGCCATCACGCCTGCGAAGCCGATTTCCTCCGCCGTCTTGGAGTGCTCGACGAACTCCTCCGGCTTCACCCAGCGGTCGACCGGGTGGTGGCGGGGGGACGGGCGCAGGTATTGAGTGATGGTGAGGATGTCGCAGCCCGCCTCGTGCAGGTCGCGCATGGCCTGGGTGACTTCCTCGGGGGTTTCGCCCATGCCGAGGATGAGGTTGGACTTGGTGACCAGGCCTGCTTCGCGGGCGGCGGTCAGCACCGCGAGGGAGCGCTCGTAGCGGAAAGCCGGGCGGATGCGCTTGAAGATGCGGGGGACCGTTTCGAGGTTGTGCGCCAGCACTTCCGGGCGGGCGGAGAAGACCTCGGCGAGCTGATCGGGGTCGGCGTTGAAGTCGGGGATCAGCAGTTCCACGCCCGTGTGCGGGTTCGAACGCTTGATGGCGCGGACGGTTTCGGCGTAGAGCCAGGCGCCGCCGTCGTCCAGATCGTCGCGGGCGACGCCGGTGATGGTGGAGTAGCGCAGGCCCATGGCCTGGACGCTTTCGGCGACGCGGCGGGGCTCGTCACGGTCGAGGGCGGCGGGCTTGCCGGTGTCGATCTGGCAGAAATCGCAGCGGCGGGTGCACTGTTCGCCACCGATCAGGAAGGTGGCCTCGCGGTCTTCCCAGCACTCGAAGATGTTGGGGCAACCCGCTTCCTCGCACACGGTGTGCAGGCCTTCGCGCTTCACCAAGCCTTTGAGTTCGGAGTACTCGGGGCCCATGGTGGCGCGGGTGCGGATCCACTTGGGTTTGCGCTCGATGGGGGTTTCCGCGTTGCGGGCTTCGATGCGCAAGAGCTTGCGGCCGCTGGGTGCGGCGGCGTTGTGTGGTGTCGGGGTGTCGACTGAGGTCACTCGATCGACCTTACGCCGTCGCGCTCGGGGACTGCGGGGTGGTGTCACCAGGAGTGACACGCGGAATATTGTGCTCGGCGACCGGCAGGTCGCCGTCCAGCGCGCGGAGGAGGGCGTCGGCCACCAGCGGCTTGATTTCGGCGACGGTCACTTCGCGATCGAGTTCGCGGGTCAGCGTGGTGACGCCCGCGTCGCGTATGCCGCACGGAACGATGGCCTGGAAACCGTCCATGGCGGCGTTGCAATTGAGCGAGAGGCCGTGCAGGGCCACGCCGCGCTGCACACGCACACCGATCGCGGCGATCTTGCGTTCGGCGTACAGCTCGGTGGCGGGCAGCCAGACGCCGGAACGGCCCTCGACGCGGCCGCAGACGAGGCCGAGCCCGGTGCAGACGGTGATCAACGCCTCCTCGAGGCGGCGCACGTAGCCGACCACGTCGACCGGCTCGGCGAGCCGCACGATGGGGTAGCCGACCAGTTGGCCGGGACCATGCCAGGTGATCTTGCCGCCGCGATCGACCTGCACCACCGGGCTGCCGTCGATCGGCAGATCGTCGGTCTCGGTGCGGCGGCCCGCGGTGTATACCGACGGGTGCTCGAGCAGCAGCAGATGATCGGATCCGTTGCCCTCGGCGCGCTGCTCGGCGATGCTGCGCTGCAGCTCCCAGGCAGCGTGGTAGTCGATGAGTCCGAGATCCTCGACCATGACCGGGGTCGTGTCGAATCGGGCGGACAGGGTGGTGCGCGTGTCGTTCACAGCGATGACGGTACGCCCACGGGGGCAGCCCGTTCCAGCACCTCGATGGGGGAATTCGCACGGGCGGAACGGATAGCCAGGGGGAGAGCTGGAAGGTTGCGCGGTCGCGAACCGTGGGCACGTCCCCGCGTCGCGTGGGTCACCGGCGTGAGCGGAGCCCGGTAGCGGCGGCGAGCACCCACGCCGCCTTCGTGAGCCACCGCGCCGGACGGTCTTGCCCCGGTTGGGAGATACGGCGCGAGCATCCACACACCGCCTCGTCGGACGGTCTTGCCCGATGTGAGGTACGGCGCGAGCGCGCGTTTCCGGCGCGAAGAGTGCGACGTCTTCCATGGCGTCGATTGTCCGATCGCCGTATGCCGAGCTGAAGGCCTCACCGCTTCGGGCGGACGTCGAAGAGTGCTCGCGTCGATCGTGTTCCTCGGAACGACCTGGCGTCACGTGCTGAAATGCACCGCGTCACCCCGGATACGCCCAGCCCCGTAAGGGCGTCGAGCAACCGTCATCCGAGCATCCGACTGCGGCACGGTCCTCCACTGCGTAGACCCGCGTAGGTCCCACCACCCGGTACGTCCGCGAGTGGGGAACGCGGTACATCGGCGACCGGGGCAGTGCGTCAGTCGACGTCGACGGGGAGGGTGAGTTGCATGAGCGTCAGATCCATCCAGCGGCCGAATTTGTGCCCCACCTCGGGCAGGACGCCGACGGTGCGGAAGCCGAAGCGTTCGTGCAGGAGGATCGAACCGGCATTGCCGGATTCGATGGCGGCGATCATGGCGTGCACCGTGCCCGCGCGACGAGCACGTTCGATCAGCTCGGTGAGGAGGGCGGTGGCGATGCCGCGACGCTGGAAGCGGTCATCGACGTACACGGAGTTCTCGACCGTGTAGCGGTAGCCGGATTTGGTACGCCACGGGCCGTAACTCGCGTAACCCGCCAGCGCACCGTCGATCTCGGCGACCAGCACGGGCAGCCCCGCCCCGGTGCGGGCCCGGAACCAGCCGAGGCGCTCGTCCAGGCCGACCCGCTCGGTGTCCCAGATCGCGGTGGACGCGGCGATATTCGCGTTGTGGATGTCGAGGATCGCCGGAAGATCATCGGTGGTCGCGTCGCGGATGGCCGTGTCGGGCCTGGTGTCGAGTCGGTCGGTCATCGAGCATCTCCGGGTCGCCCCACCGCGGCGGTCAGCGCGGCGCCGATGGTGGGATGGTGGAACTGGTAACCCGCTTCCTCGAGGGCGGTGGGGAGGGCCCTCGGCCCGCGCAGGATCGCCTCCTGCGCCATCTCGCCGACCAGCGCATTCAGCGCGAATGCCGGGACGACGAGGGGAGTGGGGCGATGCAGCGCCCGGCCGAGCGCGCGGCTGAACTCGGCGTTGGTGACCGGTGCGGGGCCGACCACGTTGATCGGGCCGGAGACCGTGTCGTGGGTGAGCGCGAAGACGATCGCGCCGATCTCGTCGGCCATCGAAATCCATGGCGTGTACTGGCGGCCGTTGCCCAGCCGCCCGCCCAAGCCGAGCGCGTACAACGGATGCAGCACGCCGAGCACGCCTCCGGTCCGGGACAGCACCGCGGCGCTGCGCAACAGCACCGTGCGCACACCGGCCGTGGCGGCGGGTTCGGTTGCCTTCTCCCAGTCCCGGCACAGGGCGGCCAGGAAACCCGAACCGGCGGGGGAGGTCTCGTCCACCACTCGGTCGCCGGTGTCGCCGCCGTAGTAATGGACGCCGCTGGCATTGAGCAGCACGGGTACGCCCGCGGCGACCACCGCACCGGCCAGGACGTCGGTCGGTGTGATGCGGCTGTCGCGCAGCTCCTGTTTGAAGCTGCCGGTCCAGCGGCGCCGCCCGACGCTCGCACCACAGAGGTTGACCACGGCGTCGGCGCCGCGAAGCGCCCGCTCGTCCAGGTGGGCACGAGCCGGGTTCCAGGCGAATTCGTCCGCGCCCGCCGCTTTTCTGCGCACCAACCGGGCGACCTCGTGCCCGTCGCGGCGCAGTGCCGCGACGAGCGCTGTCCCGATCAACCCGGACGAGCCGGCGATCACGACCTTCATAGGTGCCGCGGGACCTTCCTCACAGACCGAGATCGGCCTCGAACGCCGCTTCCTCGAGCCGGTGGCGGATCGTGGTCAGGAAGCGTCCGGCGTCGGCGCCGTCGATCAGGCGGTGGTCGTAGGTGAGCGGCAGATAGCACATCGAGCGGACGCCGATGGACTCGTTGCCGGTCTCGTCGGTCACCACGACCGGGCGCTTGACGATCGCGCCCGTGCCCAGCATGGCCGCCTGCGGCGGCACCAGGATCGGAGTGTCGAACAGCGCGCCCTGGCTGCCGATGTTGGTGATGGTGAAGGTGCCACCGGCCAGCTCGTCGGGCTTCAGTCCGCCGGTCCGGGCACGGTTGGCGATGTCGCCGATGGCGCGCGCCAGGCCGGCCAGCGACAGGTCGCTGGCGTTGTGGATCACCGGGGACAGCAGGCCCTGCTCGGTGTCGACCGCGATGCCGAGGTGCACCGAGGCGTGGTAGGTGATCTCCTTGCTGGACTCGTCATAGCTGGCGTTGACGTTCGGGTGCACACCGAGCGCCTCGACCACGGCCTTGGCGAAGAAGGGCAGGAACGTCAGGTTGACGCCCTCGCGGTCCTTGAACGCCGCCTTGGCCTGCTTGCGCAGCGTCGCGATCTTGGTGACGTCCGCCTCGTGCACCTGGGTCAGCTGCGCGGTGGTCTGCAGCGACTCGCGGGTCTTGGTCGCGGTGATCTGGCGGATGCGGTTGGCCTTCTGCACGGTGCCGCGCAGGTGGGCCAGTTCCGGGCTCGCCACCGCGGGCGCCTTCGCCGCGGCAGGAGCGGAAGCGGCAGGCGCGGCGGCCGGAGCAGGGGCCTTCTTGGCCTCGGCGGCGGCGAGCACGTCCTGCTTGCGAATGCGGCCTCCGACACCGGAACCGGTGATCGCGGCGAGGTCGACCTTGTTCTCCTCGGCCAGCTTGCGGACCAGCGGAGTGACGTAAGGGGTTGCGCCGTTGGAGGATTCGGCAGCCGGAGCGGCGGCGGGCACGGGGGCCGGAGCGGGCTTGGGCGCCGGAGCGGGGGCAGCTGCCGGAGCAGGCGCGGCGGCGGCCGGGGCCGGTTCCGGCTTCGGGGCCGGTGCGGGCTCGGGAGCAGGCGCGGGTTCGGGAGCCGGGGCGGGCGCGGGAGCCGGGGCGGCCGCCGCGGGGGAACCGCTGCCGATGACGCCGAGCTGTCCACCGACCGCGACGACGTCGTCTTCCTGGGCGGTGATCTCCAGCAGGGTGCCCGCGACGGGCGAGGGGATCTCGGTGTCGACCTTGTCGGTGGAGACCTCGAGCAGCGGCTCGTCGACGGCGACCTCGTCGCCGACCGACTTCAGCCAGCGGGTGACGGTACCCTCGGTGACCGACTCGCCGAGTTCCGGCATCTTCACCGGCGTGCCGTCACCGGACGACGCGGGCGCGGCCTGGGCGGCGGGCGCGGACTCCTCGGCCGGAGCGGCCTCGGGCTCAGCCGCGGGCGCCTCCTCCGCGGGGACGGGAGTCTCCTGCGCGGGCGCGGCGGCTTCCGGAGCGGGCGCGGGAGCGGACGATTCCGCCTCACCGGCCTCACTGATGACGCCGAGCTCGCCGCCGACCTCGACCACGTCGTCCTCGTTCGCGACGATCTTCGACAGCACACCCGCCGCGGGGGACGGGATTTCGGTGTCGACCTTGTCGGTGGAGACTTCGAGCAGCGGCTCGTCGACCTCGACCGTGTCTCCTTCCTGCTTCAGCCACCTGGTCACCGTTCCCTCGGTGACGCTCTCACCAAGAGCGGGCATCTGGACGGAGAAGGCCATGTCCGTTGACTCCTCTGACTGCTCGACGGGGTTCTACAACAGTTGATCTCGCTGCGGACGCCCGCCGCGGGTCGCGCCGGGAGTCCGTAAGCCACCGATCATTGTGGTGGCGCCGGAGATCCGTGTGGTTCTTGTACCGCGGTCCATCCTTGCACTCGCGCGCAAGCCATGTAGCACAGGGCGGCGTACTGCGCGGAGCTGGCAGTATGGGAAGACCGGCGGTGAACATTCTCCGGTGCAGGAAAGGAGGTCGGCGTCGTTGGGTTTGCTGGATCGTTTCCGCGGCGGCGCGACCCGGGGTGGCGGCACTCTACGTGGGCGTTCGGTGGATGGGCGGGATGCTCGCTACCTGGCCGACTGGGTGCGCACGCACGTGGGCGCCGAAGGCTACATCGAACCGAAGACCACGGTGACAGATGTCACAGTTGTCCTTATTGCCGCGGATGGTGAATGGACGCGGCGGATCGTCGGCGAGCGCGGGGCGCAGCGGCTTGCCAAGGATTTGCACATCCCCGTCTACGACGTCCGCAAGACCGGATATCCGCAGCGGATGCGCGACTACGACGCTCGCAAGCGGGTGGAGCGTCAACGCGAGATGGAGCGGGATCTGTACGACCTCTGAGCGTCGAATCGTCCGTTCCGTCCGGTTTTCGATGGTGTGTGCGGGTCTGTGACGACGCGTCCTTCCGAGCGGTCGGCCGCCTTCTGATCCGCCCAGGTCGCATGGAGCGCGTCGGCCGGGAGTCACCCCGGACGACGCGCTCGGCACTCACTCCGCGGCGATGTCCTGCAACACGGCGATCAGGGTGCGCACCGGCACGCCGGTGCCGCCCTTGCCGATATAGCCGAACGGGCCGCCGGTGTTGTAGGCCGGACCGGCCACGTCGAGGTGGGCCCACTGCACGTCCTCCGGGACGAACTCCTTGAGGAACAGTCCGGCCGAGAGCATGCCGCCCCAGCGGTGCGGCGCGACATTGGCCAGGTCGGCGATCTTGGAGTTCAGGTCACCGCGCAATTCGGCGGGAAGCGGCATCGCCCAGCCGTTCTCCCCGACCTCGCGGGAGATGCGGGCCACCCGGTCGCGGAACTCGTCGGTGCCCATCACGCCGGGCGTGCGGGTGCCGAGCGCGACCATCTGCGCGCCGGTCAGGGTGGCCACGTCGATCAGGTACTCCGGCTCGTCCTCGCTCGCGCGAACGATCGCGTCGGCCAGGATCAACCGGCCCTCGGCATCGGTGTTGAGCACTTCGACGGTGGTGCCGCCGTACTGGGTGAGCACGTCGCCGGGGCGCTGCGCGGTGGCCGAGGGCATGTTCTCCGCCATCGGCACCGTGGCGGTGACCGTGATCGGCAGACTCAATCGCGCGGCCAGCAGCGTCGCGGCGATCACGGCGGCGGCGCCCGCCATGTCCGAGGTCATGTTCTCCATGTTCTGCGCGGGCTTGATGGAGATGCCGCCGGTGTCGAACGTGATGCCCTTACCGACCAGCGCCACCTTCTTCGGACCGCCCGCGTAGGTGATCCGGATCAGGCGCGGCGGGCGCGAGGAACCCTTGCCCACCCCGAGGACGCCGCCGTAACCACCCGCTTCCAGCGCCTTCTCGTCGAGCACCTCCACGGTGAGGCCCGCGGCCTCGGCGAGTTCCTCCGCCCGCGCGGCGAACTCGGCCGGGAACAGGTGGCTGGGCGGGGTGTTCACGAAATCCCGTGCGGTGGCGACCGCCTCGGCGGTGAGTTGCGCGCGGAACAGGGCTTCTTCGCCGAATCCGGGCTCGGGCACCAGCAACTCGACGCGGGCCACGGGGCGCTCGTCCGGCTTGGGCGCGGACTTGTCCGAACGGAACGGCGTGAACGAGTAGGCGCCCAGGTAGAAGCCTTCCGCGGCGGCACCGATGTCCAGTCCCGACAGCGTGGTCACCACCAGTTCGGTGCCGGACAGCGAGCGGGCGGCCACACCGGCCGAGCGGCGGATCTGCTCGGCGTCGAGTTTGTCGGCGGAGCCGAGGCCGACGGCGAGCACGCTGGTCACCCCGTCCAGTCCGGGCGGCGCCGGTATCCGGGTCAGTTCCTCGGCCTTGCCCTTCGCGCCGACCGCTCCCAGCTGATCGAGCAGTTCCGCGCGCACGTCGGCGGTGAGCACGTCGCCGAACAGGTCCTCGGGCACGATGGCGGGGCCCTCCTCCGAGGAGGTCAACCCGATGACGAGCACATCGGTGTCCGCGCCGATGGTCTCGGTGCGTGCCAGTTCCGGTCCGAGCGAGCGATCTGCAACAGCGGTCATGGGCACAGGCTATTCGGTCCGTTCCGGATATCGCATCGCGACGCCGTCGAGCAGCAGTTCCACCGCGTCGCGCAGCAGCTCGTCGAAGTTCATCTCGAAGCCGGAGCCCAGCTCGGCGAGGAAGCGGTGCAGGACGGGACGGGTCCGCGGGTCGAGCAACTCGGCGAACTCGTGGCGCAGTGCGGTCGCCTCGGCGGCCTCGCGGGGATCGCCGAAGCGGTCGGCGCGCTCGGAACTCCACAGCAACGCCAGTCCCTGGACCAGGCCCGAGAGTGCGAGGTAGATCGCGAATCCCGTCTGCCGGGACAGGCGGGGGTGATCGAGGGCGGCGAAATTCCGTTCCAGCACGTCCAGCAGCGCGGGGCCCAGCGGCGGGCGGGTGCGCGCCAGCAGCGGCAGCATCCACGGATGCCTGCGGTAGAGGCGCCACTCCTCGTGCGCCTCGTGCCGCAGCCGAAGGCGCCAGCCGGCGCAGGAGGCGGCCGGGGGCGGGATCTCGCCGAGTACCAGCTCCGCCATGCTCGCCAGGAGCGCTTCTCGGTCGGGGAAGTGGCGGTAGAGCGCGGCGGTCGCGACGCCGAGTGCACTGGCCAGGCGGCGCATGGTGAGCCCGTCGAGCCCGTCGCGGTCGGCCAGCTCCACCGCCGCGCGGGCGATGCCGACCGCGGTGAGCCGGGTCGGGCGGCCGGCGCGGCGCACCGGAACGGCCGTGCGGCGGGCGCGGTAGGCGCGGGCTCGGCAAGAGCGCGAGCAGTACTTGCGCCGTCGGCCCCTGGCGGGCTGGGCGAGTTCGTTCCGGCAGATCGCGCACGTCATCGGAAGTCCATTTCGACACACGAACAGGTGTGACGAAATTGTAGCCAGATGGCGCTGAACTGCATAAATTTTCGGACGGATACGGTGTTCACATCGAAAGGGAGCGCAATGGAGATCACTGTTCGCCGGGCGACCGGGCGCGACCGTGACCCGCTGATCGAGGCGTTCGTCGCGGCCAGTGCGGACGAGGTGGTGACGGCGTGGATCCTCGAGGATCAACCCGACACCGGGTTCCGCACCGCGTTCGTGCCGGGGTTGGTCGATCGCGCCTTGCGGGACGACGAGATCTGGGTCGCGGGCGCGGGCGCGGAGATCTGGTCGATCTCGATCTGGCAGCAGGTCACCTCGATCGAGCGATTCGCCGCGGAAGCCGCCGAGGCGCGGGCCATGGTGGAACAGGCGCCCGGTGTGCGGGCGCTGCGACGCGCCGCGATCGTCACCGACCTGCTCGCCCGCGAACATCCCCGCGAGTTCCCGCACCGGTACCTGCAAGTGATCGTGACCAGGCCGGAGCATCGCGGCAAAGGAGCCGGTGCGGCGATCCTCGCCGACCGGCTGAAGGAATCGGTCGTCCCGGTGTTTCTCGAAGCGAGCACCGAACGATCCGCTCGGCTCTACGGCCGGTGCGGGTTCGTCCCGACCGGAACGACGCACACGCTGCCGGAGAACGGTCCGACCCTGATCCCGATGTGGTTCGGTCTCGGGGCGTGAGCGGGGCGAGGACCTGGGCATCGGTCCCGGATAAGCTCGGCTGGTGACCGAGACGAGCCTCCTGCAAGGACCCATCCACGCCGTGCACGTCGAGCTGGGCGCGACCTTCGCGCCGTTCGGGGGCTGGGAGATGCCGGTGTCGTACGCGGGCACGGTGACCGAGCACCAGGCGGTTCGCACGACGGTGGGGCTGTTCGACGTCAGTCATCTCGGCAAGGCGACGGTGCGCGGTCCGGGCGCCGCGGCGTTCGTGAACTCGGCGCTGACCAACGATCTCGGCCGGATCCGAGCGGGTAAGGCGCAGTACACGCTGTGCTGCGCCCCGGACGGGGGAGTGATCGACGACCTGATCGCCTACTACGTCGCCGACGACGAGATCTTCCTGGTGCCGAATGCCGCCAACACGGCGGCGGTGGTCGCCGAACTTCGCGAGGCGGCGCCCCAAGGCGTCACGGTCACCGACGAGCACCGCGACTTCGCCGTGTTCGCCGTGCAAGGGCCGCGCTCCACCGAGGTGCTGAGCGCGCTCGGTCTGCCCACCGACCTCGAGTACATGGCCTACGCCGACGCCGACTGGGGCGGCCGCCCCGTCCGCGTCTGCCGCACCGGCTACACCGGCGAGCACGGCTACGAGTTGCTGCCGCGCTGGGACGACGCCGAGCCGCTGTTCCGCGCCTTGGCCGAGCGGGTGCGCGCGGCCGAAGGGCAGGTGGCCGGGCTCGGCGCCCGCGACACCCTGCGCACCGAGATGGGCTATCCCTTGCACGGACACGAACTCTCGCCGGACATCTCGCCGGTGCAGGCGCGCTGCGGCTGGGCGGTCGGCTGGACGAAACCGGAGTTCTGGGGGAAGGCCGCTCTGGAACAGGAGAAGTCGGACGGTCCGCGCCGAATCCTGCTCGGCCTGCGGGCGCTCGACCGCGGTGTGCTCCGGCAAGGGCAAACCGTGCTGCGCGACGGCGAACCGGTCGGCGAAACCACGTCCGGCACCTTCTCGCCCACCCTCAAGGTCGGCATCGCGCTGGCCCTGCTGGACACCTCGGCCGACGTCGAACCCGGCACCGAGGTCGAGGTCGACGTGCGCGGCCGCCGCCTGCGCTGCGAGACCGTCCGTCCGCCGTTCGTCCGGACCAACACCAAGTGACCGCCCAGCGCCCGGACGCCGGCATCGGCTGAGATCGGCGCGGCGCGGGAGGGCGCGGACCGTGGCGAAATGGCGCGGATGGGGCCGGATAGGATCGTCGGCATGACCGCTGCCGCACAGTTCACCCGTGTTCCGCATCCCGCGCCACTCGCAGCGCAGCGGCGACAAGAGGTACTGGCGCAGCCGGGGTTCGGGCGCCACTTCACCGATCACATGGTCTCGATCGACTACGCCGGCGGCACGTGGACGAACGCGCGGGTGGAGCCGTACGGACCGCTGGCGCTGGATCCCGCGACCATGGTGTTCCACTACGGCCAGGCCATCTTCGAGGGACTCAAGGCCTACCGGCAGAGCGACGGCAGCGTCTCCTGTTTCCGTATCGATGCCAACGCCGCGCGTTTCCGCCGGTCGGCTCGCCGGATGGCGATGGCCGAGCTGCCGGACGAGCTGTTCATCGAGTCGGTCCGGCAACTGCTGGAGGTGGACCGGGACTGGGTCCCCGCGGCGGGCGGCGAGGAATCGCTGTACCTGCGGCCGTTCATGTTCGCCACCGAGGCCGGGCTCGGGGTGAAGCCCGCCGCGGCGTACAAGTACCTGTTGCTCGGCTCCCCGGCGGGGGCGTACTTCCCCCGTGGCGTGAAGCCGGTGCGGGTCTGGCTGTCCACCGAATACGTGCGCGCCGCGCCGGGCGGCACCGGCGAGGCGAAGGTCGCGGGCAACTACGCGGCGTCGCTGCTCGCGCAGGCCGAGGCGTCGGCCAAGGGATGCGACCAGGTGGTGTGGCTGGACGCGTGTGAGCGCCGCTATGTCGAGGAAATGGGTACCAACAACCTGTTCTTCGTCTTCGGTTCCGGCTCCGAGGCGCGGCTGGTCACGCCGGAACTGTCCGGCTCCTTGTTGCCGGGCATCACCCGTGACTCGCTGCTCACCCTCGCCGCCGATTCCGGCTTCCCGGTCGAGGAGCGCAAGATCTCGGTCGAGGAATGGCGCAAGGGCGCCGAATCCGGTGAGATCACCGAGGTTTTCGCGTGCGGCACCGCCGCGGTGATCACCCCGGTCGGCTGGGTCCGTTCCGGTGACGGCGAATTCACCATCGGCGGCGGAGAGCCCGGCGTGGTCACCATGGCCCTGCGCGACACCCTCACCGGCATCCAGCGCGGCACCTTCGCCGACAAGCACGGGTGGATGCGGCCGATGTGACTCAGCCCGGCATCAGCATGTGCCACTGCTCCAGCGTCTGTGGACGCATGACGTAATTTTTGTCCCGGACAGTGGACAGTGCGGCGTTGGGTTCCTGCGAATACCAGTGGCCCGGGTAGACGACCGGATCGCCGGCGAGTCCGGCCAGGTAGCGCAGGCTGCGGAACATTTCGTCCGAATCGCCGCCCGGGAAATCGGTTCGGCCACAGCCGTCGACGAACAAGGTGTCGCCGGCGATCAGGCGATTGTCGAACAGGAAGCATTGACTTCCCGGTGTGTGGCCGGGCGTGTGTAGTAACTCGATCTCGAAGGTCCCGACGCCGACCTTGTCGCCGTGCTCGTGGCCGGTCAGCTCGCTCTCGGCGATCCCGGTGACGTTGGCTACCCACGGCAGCTCTTTGGCGTTGACATGCACTGGGACGCTTGTCTTTTCGAGGAGCTCACGCACTCCGCGCAGGGTGAAGCCGAGCATCGTGCCGCCCACGTGATCAGGGTGATGGTGGGTGGCGAGCACGCCACTCAGTCGCAGGCCGTCTCCCTCGGCGATGTCCACCAGATCACCCGCCGCGTAGGCCGGATCGATCACCACGCACTCGCCCGTTTCCCGATCGCCGATCAGATACGCGAAGTTGCGCATCTGCGTCGCGATCGGATCGCCCACGGCGTAGTCGCGTCCCGACAACAGCTGGCGAAAATACAGGCGCTCAGAAGACATACCGCACACCTTATTGCCCGACCCAGACGATCCGCGCGGCACGGCCGGAAAAATTCCAGTGACCCAGACTCTCGCCCGCGTTCGAACTGGACCAATGTTCAAATCGCCATGCCGGGCCTGCCGCCGCGGGCGGGTCAGCCGGTGTGGACGGCGAGCGACAGCACGGCCGCCGTGAGCGCGACGGTGGTCTCGACCGCGGCGCCGAGGATGTCACCGGAGAGTCCGCCGAAGCGACGGGCGCAGTGCCGGACCAGAATCGCCGAGGCGGCCAGACCGAGCACCACAGCGAGGGGGCCGAGCCACGCACAGCCCGGGACGGCGAGTACAGCGAGGCCGATCGCGATCGCGGACCAGGCGGCCCCGGCGAGGGCCGACTGCGTGTCGGCCACCAGAATGCCGAAACCGGTGCCGGGCGCGGCCGGGATACCTCGGCAGGCGAGGATTACCGCGATCCGGCCGGTCGCCACGGCGAGGGCGACCGCGAGCCATCTGCCCGAATCGGCGAGGGCCGCGAACGAAAACGCTTGGACCCCGATGGTGAAGACGAGTCCCGCGACACCGAACGGGCCGGCCCCGCCGCTCTTCATGATCTCCCTGGCCCGCTCCGGCGGCCCGTAGCTGCCGAGCCCGTCCAAGGTGTCGGCCAGGCCGTCGAGGTGCATGCCTCTGGTGATCAACGCCAGCGCGCCCACCACCAGTAGCCCCGCAAGCGCGGTGCTTGCTCCGGCCCGGGACAGCGCCCCGAGCAGGGCCGCCGCCCCGGCGCCGAGCAGGGCCCCGACCAGTGGCGCCAGCGAGATCGCGCGCCCCGCCGCCGGTCGATCCACGGCATCCGGCCCGCGGACCGGCAGCACGGTGAGCCAGGAAATCGCCAACCGGACACCGTTCATGCCGGACCTCGGGCGGCGACCGGTGCTTCGCGCGGGTTGACGATATGGGAGATGACCGGCTGCGGCGTCGAGTTCCGCCTGCGTACCGTCGACGGCTGATGAATACAGCCCGCAGGTGGATGGACGTGGTGAGGGAGATCCGCCCGCGCCTGCTCGGAAGCGCGGACGATCCGCCGTCGGCCTGTCGTGCGGGACGGCGTCACTTGCGCAGGTTCGGTGCGGGGCTTGCCGGTTCCCGGTCGGCGGTGCTGACACCCGCTTCACCGAAGGTGGACATCTCCGCGAGGGTGGCCACCGCCGAGCGGAGGATGGGGAGGGCGGTCAGGGCTCCTGAGCCTTCGCCGAGGCGCATGGTCAGATCGATCAGAGGGTCCAGGCGCAGGTGACGCAGCGCGAGATCGTGGGCCGGTTCGGTGGAGCGGTGACCGGCCAGCCACCAGGCGCTCGCGCCCGCGGCGAGATCCTCGGCGACCATCGCCGCCGCCGTGACGACGACGCCGTCGAGGACGACGGGCGTGCGTCGGGTGGCGGCTTGGGCGAGGAAAGCGGCCATCGCGGCGAAGTCGGCGCCGCCCGCGACACGAAGGAGTTCGACCGGCTCCTTCACCACCGGGCGGGCCCGGCGCATCGCGTCCCGGATCGCGGCGACCTTACGGATCCATCCGGCGTCGTCCACGCCGGTGCCGCGGCCGACGGCGGCCACCGGTTCGGTGTTGGTGAGGCTCGCGACGAGCACCGTGGCCGGGGTGGTATTGCCGATGCCCATGTCGCCCGCGACCAGCAGATCGGCGCCCGCATCGATTTCCTCGTCGGCGATGGCGCGACCCGCCTCCAGCGCCGCGCGAACCTCTTCCGCGGTGAGTGCGTCCTCGCGATCGATCGCCCCGCTGGAACGACGCACCTTGTGCTTGGACACCTGCGGGTCGGTGTCGGCGTCCACGGAGATGTCCGCCACCCGGACCGTCGCGCCCGCAACGGCCGCGAGCGCGTTGACCGCGGCGCCGCCACCGATGAAGTTCGCGACCATCTGCGCGGTGACCTCGCTCGGGTACGCCGATACTCCGTGCCGTGCGATGCCGTGATCCCCGGCGAAGACCACGACTCTGGCGCGCTCGAACTGCTTTGGCGGGCACGTGCCCTGGCAAGCCGCCACCCAGTTGCCGAGTTCCTCCAACCGGCCCAGCGCCCCGGCGGGTTTGGTCAGCTGCGCCTGCCGCTGCTCGGCGGCCGCACGAAACCGTGTGTCCGGAGGCGCTACCGGTCCGAATTCGTGCGTCACTATCGAGCCTTTCGGTCATGGCGGTTACGCCGACTACGCCGCCCAATCTTGCCATTGCCCCCTTCGCGCCGTCCGCCCGTGACCTGTCTCGCGGCAGTGGCCCGCGCGTGCTCGCCCGCTCGTTGCGCCTCCGAGCGCATCCCCGGTTCACGGCATATACCGTCCTCCGGATGAGCGGCCGCGTCCGCGCCGCTTGCGAGCAACCTGTCAGCCGCGCCACTCCTCGCGCAGGCGGCAGTAGGGGTCTACGACCCACCCGCACAGTGGGTCGGATTTCTTCGAGCGGGCCTCGCGCCCCCGCGCGGTGGCGGCAGTGCAGCGCGTGGCGCTATTTGAGGCGCAGCGGGAGCCCCGCGACGACGAGGAAGGCTTCGTCGCAGACCTGGGCGAGGCGCTGGTTGAGGATGCCGATCTCGTCGCGGAAGAGGCGGCCGGAGCGCGTGGCGGGGATGACGCCCATGCCGACCTCCGGGCTGACGATCACCA
The DNA here is from genome assembly GCF_043205035.1 of Nocardia sp. NPDC047654. Taxonomy (NCBI): domain Bacteria; kingdom Bacillati; phylum Actinomycetota; class Actinomycetes; order Mycobacteriales; family Nocardiaceae; genus Nocardia; species Nocardia sp. NPDC047654. The sequence continues at coordinate 31,181 of NZ_JBIDDF010000016.1, read as the reverse complement.
GATCGCCGGTGTAGGCGGCGACGGCTGCCACCAGTGCGTCGGTGTCGGGGCAGACCGTGCCGCGCGGGGCATCCCACGCGTCGCGTGCATCGATGCGGGCGGTCAGCCAGGTGCCGATGTCGTCGATCAGGGTGAGGGCGGGCGGCGGCGCGGGTTCGGCGAGAATTGTGGCCGGATCGGCGCTCTCGACGGTCGACCAGCCTGCCGGGCGTCGGCCGCGGTGCGTGGCGATGCGTTCGGCGAAGTCGTGGTCGGCGGGGTCGGGCACCGCGGTGGCGAGATAACGCACCGGACCGCCCGCCCGGACCGCGATGTCCTCGGCGAACGCCGACTTCCCTGACCGCGCGCCACCGAGCACGAGGGTGCTGCGTGGCGCTGCCGACGAGGAAGTTTGTGACACGGGTGCACGGTATCAATCGAAGAGCACACCGCCACGCGTGTCTGCGGATCCGCGCTCGAGGGCCGCCCAGGCGGATGCGTCCCGCACCGAACTGCGACGCGCCGACCGGGAGACCTCTGAGTGGCTGCGGTAGGCCGGTCGGCATCCGATGCGGGCTCGCCGATTGGTGTGGGGGTGGCCATGGATGAGGCTCGGCGGCGCGGTTACAACTGTCTCGTTTCCCCGTTCAAATCGAGGCTTCCGGGCTGCGGCCGAAGCGGCGACGGTATTCGGTGGGGGCGATGCCGACGAGGCGTTGGAAGTGGTGGCGCAGGAGTGCGCCGGAGCCGAAGCCGGAGAGGGCGGCGATGTGCTCCAGCCCGAGGTCGGTGTCCTCGAGCAAATGCTTGGCCAGTAGCACGCGCTGGTTGGTGAGCCATTTCACGGGCGTGGTTCCGGTCTCGGCGACGAATCGGCGCGCGAAGGTGCGGGTGGACATGTTGGCGCGCGTGGCGAGGTCTTCCACCGTGTGTGGCAGGTCGAGGTGCTCGTTCATCCACTCCAGAGTGGGGATGAGGCTGTCGGAGGTGCAGGCGGCGACGGGGCGTTCGATGAACTGCCGCTGCCCGCCGTCGCGCTGCGGCGGGACCACCATGCGCCGCGCGATCGCGTTGGCCACGCCGCTGCCGAGTTCACGCCGCACCAGGTGCAGGCAGGCGTCGATGCCCGCGGCGGTGCCCGCGCTGGTGATCAGATCGCCTTCGTCGACGAACAGCACGTCCGGATCGACGGTCGCCGCCGGGTACGCGGCGGCGAGTTGCTCCACATGACGCCAGTGCGTGGTGCACTTGCGGCCGTCGAGCAGCCCGGCCGCCCCGGCCAGGAAGGCGCCGGAACACACGGTGAGCACGGTCGCCCCGGCTGCCGCCGCCTCCCGGACGGCCGTGACGACCCGTGGATCGAATCCCTGGTCGGCCGCGGCGGCGGGGATGGCCACCAGATCGGCCGCCGCCAGCTCCGCGAGCCCGTACTCCGGTGTGACCGTGATCCCGGGGCTGGTCGAGTGCAGCGGGACGCCCGGCTCGGCCCCGCACACCCGGAAATCGAAGCCCGGCAGCCCGTCGGCCGTGCGGTCCAGGCCGAAAACCTCGCAGATGACCCCGAATTCGAACATGGCCATGCGTTCGGACAGCACCACGGCGACCTTCGACAACATGCCGTCAGTCTAGTGGCCGTATTTTTACGAACAATGTCAGCACCGCCACTTTCGGCCGTAAATAACTGAACGAAAAATTACTGCCATGGTTACTTTCCTCGTCTCCCTGGCAGTCATCGTGGCTTTCGCCACCCTCGTCGCCCGCGGAACGGCTCGCGCGGGTTCCTCGAACGTGGTCGACCGCGACGCGCAGCGCCTGCACTCCGAACTGACGGCGATGCTCGGCCGCGACACCCATCACCGCTGAGCAACGTCGCGCTTCCCTCCGGCATCGCGCAGCGGCCCACCCAGGCAAGTCGGACGAAGGGCGACCGTGCACCGCCCGGGCTCAACCACAGCTGTCCGGGCGAAGCAGGATCGAGCATGGCCCGACGCCCGTCGGAGCGGCTGCCGCGTTGGTGACAGGGACGCAAGCGGCTGTCGGCTCGAGTCGACAGCCGCGTCTATCGACCAAGGACGCGAGATCGAGCTTCGACACCTACGCGCCCAGCGCACCTCGACTCCCGGTTTCGAGCGAAGCGAGACCGAGCATGTTCCGTTCGCGGCCCGGCTCGCGTCCGAGTGGCCGCCGCGTCCGCGACGAAGGAGCAAGCGGCGGTCGCTCGAACGCGAGCCACAAGGGGGCCGCGAACACCCAGCGCCGCAGGCGCTGGAAAAACTACACAGCGTCGCCGGGGCTGACGCGCGGCTTGGGGGCGCGCATCTTGCGGATCTGTGAGGCGCGGACGAATGCGTACCAGCCCAGCCGGTACCCGCCGTCGGTGGTCTCCGGGAAACGCTCCCTGACCCGGTTGTTCACCACCCGGCCGAGCAGCACGCCCTCGACGCCCATGAACAGCATCATCACCAGCATGGCCAGGGTCACGATCGTCTGCAGCGCGGGCGCGACGAACATCGACAGGATCAGCACCAGCGCCATCGGCATGAACAGGCCGACCAGGTTGCGCCGGGCGTCGACGATGTCGCGCACGAACGCCCGGACCGGGCCCTGGTCGCGGGGCGGCAGGTATTTGTCCTCGCCCGCGAGCATGCGTTCCCGTCGATCCGCGGCGGCCTCGCGCCGTCTGGCGGAGGCGGCCTTGCGTTCCGCTCTGGTGCCCCGCGCGGCCTTGCGGCGGGCGCGGGCCTCCTTCGCGGTGAGCGGAGCGGGCGCTATCGGACCACGGCGCTTGCCTTGTGCGTCACGGCGTTTCGGGGTGGGGCGGCCCTTGCCCGCGGTGGCCGTGGCCGCCGCGCGGGTGGTGCCCGCGGCCGAGCCACCGTCCGTGACCACCGTCGATTCGGCGGTCGCGTCGGTGCTGCTGGACTCGCCGCGACGGAACAACTTCACACAGACCAGGCTATTCGATGGGTAGCGCGGCGAGAAATGCGGTCCGATTCGCCCGGAGTGTGCGGTGTCACGCAGGTTGCGTGTCGCCGCGGAGCGGGTGGTGGCAAGATGGAGGAATAGCAGCCGGCCGAGTGGTGTTGACCGACACGACCCCGTGCGCTGTTCGGGTAGACCAGTTCGGGTAGACCACAGGTTCCTCGAGGAGAGTTCATGACTGTGCAGAACGAGACCGCCACCCACGGTGTGACTCTGACCGACGCCGCCGCCACGAAGGCGAAGGCACTGCTGGACCAGGAGGGACGCGACGACCTGGCGCTGCGGATCGCGGTGCAGCCGGGTGGTTGTGCAGGCCTGCGTTACCAGCTGTTCTTCGACGACCGCTCGCTCGACGGCGACCTCACCGTCGACTTCGCAGGCGTCACGCTGGCCGTCGACCGGATGAGCGCGCCGTACGTGCAGGGCGCCTCGATCGACTTCGTCGACACCATCGAGAAGCAGGGCTTCACCATCGACAACCCGAACGCCACCGGCTCCTGCGCCTGCGGCGACTCCTTCAACTGAGGCTGCCACCGCTCCTGGCTTTCGGGCCGTGCGAGTCGGGTGACGTGGGCTCGCGAAATCGGTTGTCCCGTCCGGACATGTAGGTGCGCGGCTGCGCCCGGATCGGTGCGGCGGATCCGCTACGGTGAGACCGGGACCTTTGTCGTCCCGGTCTTGACCGCCTGCCGCCTACAGTTGAAGGGCCCAGCCACGTGTCCATAGCCGTTTCCGCGTCCATTGCGACCGACCACCTCATGCGCTTCCCCGGACGGTTCGCCGACGTACTGCTGGCCGATCAGCTCGACCACGTGTCGCTGAGCTTCCTCGTCGATGATCTGCAGATCCGTCGCGGTGGCGTCGGCGGCAACATCGCCTACGCCATGGGCCTGCTCAATCGCACCCCCTTGCTCGTCGGTGCCGTCGGCGCCGACTTCGGCGAGTATCGCGCCTGGCTGGAGAAGCACGGCGTCGACTGCTCCACGGTGCTGGTCTCCGAGCGTGCCCACACCGCGCGTTTCGTCTGCACCACCGACGACGACATGGCCCAGATCGCGTCGTTCTACCCCGGCGCGATGAGCGAGGCCCGCGACATCTCCATCGCCGAACTCGCCGAGACCAGGGATCTGGATCTCGTCCTGGTCGGCGCCAACGACCCCGAGGCGATGCTGCGGCACACCGCCGAGTGCCGCGAACTCGGCATTCCGTTCGCCGCCGATCCCTCCCAGCAGCTGGCCAGGCTGGACGGTGACCAGTCCGTGCAGCTCATCGATGGCGCCGCGTACCTCTTCACGAACAAGTACGAGTGGGCGCTGCTGCTGCAGAAGACCGGTCTGAGCGAGGAAGAGGTCGCCAAGAAGGTCGGCGTCCGCGTCACCACCCTGGGCGCGGAAGGCGTGCGGATCGTCGACCGCGACGGCACCGAGGTGACCGTCGGCGTCGTACCCGAGGTCGAGAAGGTCGAGCCGACCGGTGTCGGCGATGCCTTCCGCGCCGGCTTCCTCACCGCGCACACCGCCGGACTGAGCCTGGAGCGTTCCGCGCAGCTCGGCTCACTGATCGCCGTGCTCGTCCTGGAGACCATGGGCACCCAGGAGTGGACGCTGAGCAAGGAGTCCGCGCTGGAGCGCCTCACGCAGGCCTACGGCCCGGAGTCCGCCGCGGACATCAAGACCCTGCTCTGATCGTCACGACGAAAGGCGCGCACCCGGCCGGGTGCGCGCCTTTCGCATGTTCGCGCGCTACAGCGAAACGGGGTACGCGGGTTCCTGGATCTCCGGCTTGATCCGGTCCTCGACGAAGATGCCGTGCCACACCATGAACACCAGCAAGGTCCACAGCCTGCGGCTGTGATCGGCGGTTCCGGCCCGGTGCGCGACCAGCATCTCGCTGATCGCGGCCTTGTTCAGCAGGTGGCCGGTCTGCGACTCGGCGATCTGCTGCTGTGCCCAGTCGTAGAGCTCGGTGCCGCGCAGCCAGTGCCGCAGCGGGACCGGGAAGCCGAGCTTGGCGCGATGCAGCACGTGTGGGGGCACGATGCCCTCCAGCGCCTGGCGCAGCGCGTACTTCGTGGTCTCCTTGGTGATCTTCTGATCGAACGGCAGCCCCTCGGCCGCCTTCAGCACCTCGGTGTCCAGGAACGGCACGCGCAGTTCCAGCGAGTTCGCCATGGTCATCTTGTCGGCCTTGACCAGGATGTCGCCGCGCAGCCAGGTGAACAGATCGAGGTGCTGCATCCGGGCCACCGGGTCCCAGCCGCGCGACTGGGCGTACAGCGGCGCGGTGACGTCCTGATGGGTCCACTCCGGCCGGAACTCGCGCAGCACGGCGCGCAGCTGGGCGTCGCTGAAGCTGCGCGCGTTGCCGTAGTAGCGCTCCTCCAGGGTGAGCGAGCCGCGGTGCAGCAGGCTCTTGCCCCTGGTGCCTTCCGGGATCCGCTCCGACAGCTTGCCCGCCAGCCTGCGCAGGCCGCGGGGCAGCTTCTCGAAAGGCCGCAACGACAGCGGCTCGCGGTAGATGGTGTATCCGCCGAACAGCTCGTCGGCGCCCTCACCGGAGAGCACCACCTTGACGTGCTTGCGCGCCTCCTTGGCGACGAAATACAGCGGGACCAGCGCCGGATCGGCCACCGGGTCGTCGAGGTACCAGACGATCTCGGGGATCGCCTGGGCGAACTCGGCCGGGGAGACCACCTTCACCACGTGGCGCGCGCCGATCGCCTCGGCGCTCTCGGCGGCGACGTCCACCTCCGAGTAGCCCTCCCGCTCGAACCCGGTGGTGAACGTGATCAGCTTCGGGTTGTGCCGCATGGCCAGCGCGGCGACCGCGGTGGAGTCGATGCCGCCGGACAGGAACGAGCCGACCGTCACGTCGGCGCGCATGTGCTTGGCGACGGAGTCCTCGAGCGCCGCGGCGATCTCGCGGTAGCGCGCCGTCGCCGAACCGGGGGTGAACGGGCGCACCGGGAACTTCGGGGTGAAATACCGGGTGATGACCGGAGCCGCACCGGGCCGCACGGTGGCGTAGCTGCCGGATTCCAGCCTGCGCACGTCCTTGTGCAGCGTCTCCGGTTCCGGCACGTACTGGAGCACGGTGTAGTGCTCCAGCGCCCGCGGGTCCAGTGCGTCGCTCAGCTCCAGCGCGGGCAGCAGCTCCAGCAGGCTCTTCTTCTCGCTCCCGAACGCGGTGCCGCCCGGCCCGGTGGCCAGGAACAGCGGCTTGATGCCGAACGGGTCGCGCGCGAGGAACAGGTCCTTGGTCTCGGTGTCCCAGATCGCGAAGGCGAACATGCCGCGCAGCCGCCGCACCGCCTCGGGGCCCCAGTAGTGGAACGCCGCGACGATGGCCTCGCTGTCGCCTTCGGTGTGGAACATCTTCCCGTCCGGGAACTCGGCGGCGTGCGCCTCGGCGAGTTCGGCGCGCAGCTCCAGGTAGTTGTAGATCTCGCCGTTGAAGGTGAGCGCGTAGCGGTCGGGCTGCTCGGGCGGGCCCCAGCGCAGCGGCTGGTGCGAGTGCTCGATGTCGATGATCGACAGGCGGTTGAAGCCGAAGATCACCTGGTCGTCGTGCCAGGTGCCGCGCTCGTCCGGGCCGCGGTGACGTACACAGTGCAAGGCTTCGTAGACCTGCTCCACCGTGCCAGGTGCCGCCTCGTCAGATGCCAGGAATCCGAGCAGTCCACACACGGCGTCGGCAACCTCATTTCTCACAGTCGGGATACGCGCGCACCGGATGGGGCGCAAGGGGGCGAAATCTAGTGTCCGAGTATGCCGCACCCACGGGATCCGCGCGTCGTGCGCACCACGTCCGGGACGGAATCGCTGGTGACGGTGATCGGTGCGCGCTCGGTGAGGTGCCGAAGCCGACCCGACGACGAACCGGGGGTGCGTTTGGTCTACGCTGCGTAGTACTCAGGTCTCTCTCAGGCGACCCGCGCGCAACGCGCTGGCCCGGAGGGCGTCCTGAACGAGCTTAGGACGTATCGTCGGGGCCTATCGCAGCCCCGAACGATGCACTGTCGGAATGTGTGGCGACCAGGAAGGCGTGAGCGTGGCGCACAAGGCGAGCGAAGAGATCGGGGCACGACCCGCCCGGGGTCGGCAGGGCCGCATCCTTCGGCGGGCCGGGCTGGCGGTGTCCTTGGGGATCACCGCGCTGCTCGTCTCGGGCTGCTCGATCGACAATGTTTGGTTGCGGTTCGGTTGGCCGTCGGGTATCACGCCGCAGGCCACCCGGATGCGGGAACTGTGGACCTGGTCGGTCATCGCCGCGCTGGCGATGGGCGTGCTGGTCTGGGGCCTGACCTTCTGGACCGTCGCGTTCCACCGCAAGAAGGCGGACTCCCCGGAGTTCCCGCGCCAGACCGGCTACAACGTGCCGCTGGAGCTGACCTACACGGCGATCCCGTTCGTCATCATCGCCGTGCTGTTCTACTTCACCGTGGTCGTGCAGAACTACGTGCACGAGAAGGTGGCCGACCCCGATGTCACGGTCGACGTGACCGCCTTCCAGTGGAACTGGAAGTTCGGTTACCGCGAAGTCGACTTCAAGGACGGCTACAAGTTCGACGGCATCGACACCGCGCGTGAGACGGTGAACCAGGAACAGCTCGAGCAGTACGAGGAGCGGACCAAGGACGGCCACCCGCAGCCGGGCCCGGTGCACGGCAAGCCGGAGAACGACATCCTGTCCTACCTGCACTACGACAAGGTCGAGACGATCGGCTCGAGCAACGAGATCCCGGTGCTGGTGCTGCCGACCGGCAAGGTCATCGAGTTCCAGCTCGCCGCCGCCGACGTGATCCACGCCTTCTGGGTGCCGGAGTTCCTGTTCAAGCGCGACGTGATGCCCAACCCGAAGGAAAACAACTCCGACAACGTCTTCCAGATCACCAAGATCGAGAAGGAGGGCGCGTTCGTCGGCCGCTGCGCCGAGATGTGCGGCACCTTCCACTCGATGATGAACTTCGAGGTCCGCGCGGTCACGCCGGAGAAGTTCACCAAGTACCTGGACGCGCGCCAGGCGGGCAAGACCAACGCCGAGGCGCTGGAGGCCATCGGTGAGTCCCCTGTCGCCACGTCCACCACGCCGTTCAACACCAGGCGCGACACCAAGAGCGCGGCCTCGGCCGAGAGCAAGTGAGGATTTGATCTGACATGAAGATCGAAGCGCGGATTTTCGAACTGCTCACGGTGTTCTTCATCATCGTGGCGGTGGTCTACGGCTTCTTCACCGGCCAGTCGCGCACCGGCGTCGAGTGGGCGGGTACCACGGCCACCGTGCTGACCGCGGGCCTGTCGCTCATCATCGGCACCTACTTCCGGTTCGTCGCCCGTCGTCTCGACCTGCGCCCCGAGGACTACGAGGACGCCGAGATCGTGGACGGCGCCGGCGACCTGGGCTTCTTCTCACCCGGCAGCTTCTGGCCGATCACCTTGGCCGCCGCCGGTTCCGTGACCGCCCTCGGCCTGGCGTTCTTCCAGTTCTGGCTGATCGGCATCGGCGTCGTCTGCGTGCTCGCGGCCGCCGCCGGTCTGGTGTTCGAGTACTACCTCGGGCCGGAAAAGCACTGACCTGTCGACTCGCGAAACGCCCCACCGGAATCCGGTGGGGCGTTTCGCGTATGGGGGACTCGGCGGCCCGGATCTCCGTAGCACCGGCGTTGCCACGCAGGGTGCGGTGCTACGGATCCGTGGCGAGGGATCGCGGCGCGCGGCCCGCGTCAGCCGTTGCCGCCCTCGTACCGCAGCGCGTTCTCCGAGCGGCAGATCTCCTCGATGCCGGAGACGATGTCGCGCAGCAGTTCCGAGGGCAGTGCGGCGGGGCGCAGGCGGCAGGTGAAGGTGATCAGGCCGTGGTCTTCGGGGGGCAGGCCGCGGGCGGCGGATTCCGCGCGCAGGTAGCGTGAGCGCACGCCGTAGGTCATCGCTGAGATGACGGTGAAGCAGCCGGTGCGTTCCCGGTGGCCCGAGAACAGGTCGTGCAGGCGGTAGAACACCGACGCATAGCTCGACAGGGGCGCGAAAACGCCCACCCGGTAGGCAGGACCACGCTCGGACGAACTGAGCGCTGTATCGGCCAGATACTCGGCATCGCGCAGGGTCTGTACCTTCGGCGCGAACAGCACCGCGCCCGCGGCCGCGTTGCGCACCGGCATGCCCGCCTTGCCGGGCGCGGCCGAGGCGATGGCGCCCAGCGATTTCCGTGCCCGCGACCCGACCTCGCGCCGGGCACGCAGTCCCCGGGTGGGCGCGGTGGGGTACAGGCTCGACCACTGCCCGAAGCGCACGGTGCCCAGTTGCACGTGGCCGGTGCCGACCGGACGCGCCACCTTCAGCGGCGCGGTGTCGACCCAGCGGCCGACCTGCAGTTCGGCATTGCCGGGCCGCGTGATCTCGGCGTAGGCGTGCTCGACGAAGGAATCGAAGTCGAGGAACCGGTCGGCGTCGGTGGTCAGCCAGGTGCGCTCCTTGTCGATCTCGATGGCGTCCAAAGTGAGCGCGGTGATGATGCCCGCGCGACCGCCCGCGCCGAGGATGCGCTGGAATCGCTCGGTGTGGTGGGTGCGCCCGCAGGTACCGATACGTCCGTCGGTGTCCACGTACTCCAGATCGACGATCTGGTCGATGAACAGGCCGTGCTTGTGCGACGCCGCGCTGACGCCGCCGACCGAGGCGAAGCCGCCCGCGGTGATGTCGCGGTGGTCGCCGACGATCGGCAGGCCGAGGCCGTGGGCGCCGAGCCTGCGGTCGATGTCGGACAATTTGGCGCCCGCCTGCACCCGGACGGTGCGCCTGCCCAGGTTGATGTCCAGTACCTGGTTCATCCGGCGCAGCGACACCACGGTCGGCTGGGCGGGCAGCGTGAGCCCCTCGTCCAGCAGCTCGCCGCCGCGTACCATCAGCCGTTCCGTTCGCCCGCGTGAATCCCGCACCGTGCGAACGACATCGGCGGTATCGCGCGGGAGGTATTCCTCGGCGTTGGAGACAGTTTGCGGCGTGCTCATGGCCCAAAAGCTAACCACAGCGCGGCCCGCCCCGCTTCCCCGAATCCGGGAGTCACCGCGACGCGGGCGCAAGGCTCTTGCCGAACAGGACGGATCCGGCGGCATCGCACAGGTCGACGGTCAATTCCCTCGACTTTCCGTCGATGCGGACCTCGCCGAAATGCTGGAAGGCGTCCAGCGGCGAGCTGTTGTGCACCGGCGGCGCGTGGACGTAGACCGCTTCCGGGCCGAACGTGCCGTCCAGCTGATTCGGGCCGAACGCGCCCGCGTTGAGCGGACCGGAGACGAACTCCCAGAACTCGTCGAAGTCGGTGAAGACCGCGCGCTCGGGCGAATAGCGGTGGGCGGCCGTGTAGTGCACGTCGGCGGTGAGCCAGACGACGTTCGCCACCTTGTTCGCCCGGATCGACGACAGCACCTGGGCGATCTCGCGTTCCCGGCCCGACGGCGCGCCGGGATCGCCGTTGGCGGGACCTTCGTAGGCGGTGGCGTTCTTCTGTTCGCCGTCCGGGACGATCACGCCGAGCGGCAGGTCGTTGGCGATGATCTTCCAGGTGGCGGTGGATTCGCGCAGACCGTCGATCAGCCATTTCGTCTGCGCCGGACCGAGAATGCGGCCGTTGGGCCCGTTGTTGACGTCGTTGGCGTCCTTGTTCGCGCGCATGTCGAGCACGAAGACGTCCAGCAGCGGACCGTAGGCGATCTTGCGATACAGGCGGCCGTCCACCGCTTCTCTCGGTTCCAGCGGCATCCACTCGTGGAATGCCTGCCAGGAGCGCGTGGCGAGGGTGTCCATGCGGCGTTCGGTGTAGCCCTTGGACTCGGCGACGAGTCCGCCCGGGTACCAGTTGTTCACCGTCTCGTGGTCGTCCCACTGCACCACCTGGGCGACCGAACTGTTGAACCGGCGGTAGTTCTCGTCGGTCAGGTTGTAGGCGTAGTTGCCGCGGAACTGATCCAAGGTCTGCGCGACAGCGCTTTTCGCCTCGCTCACCAGATTGCGCCAGACCCGGCCGTCGGGCAGCGTGACCGATTCCTTCAACGGTCCGTCGGCGTAGATGGAGTCGCCGGAGTGCAGGAACAGATGCGGGTCGCGGGCGGCCATCGCGGCGAAGATCCGCATGCCGCCGAGTTCCGGGTTGATGCCGTAGCCCTGACCCGCGACGTCGCCGGACCATTGCAGCCGGATGTCCGCCGCGGCGGTGGGCGCGGTGCGGAAGACGCCGGTGACCGGTTGGGAGGTGGCGCCGTCCTCGCCGCGCAGCGTCACCCGGTAGTGCACCTGCTGTCCCGCGGGCAGGCCGTTGACCCGCACCCGGCCGGTGCCGTCGGAATCCGGGGTGAGCAGTGGCCCGGTGAAGCGCATGGGATCGGTGAACGATTCCGTCGCGGCGGTTTCCACGAGCAACGTGGCGGGGCGATCGGCGCGGGCCCAGATCAGCGCGCCGTCGGTGCGTGGGTCACCCACCGCCACGCCGTGGGTGAGCACCGGCCGCTGCCGGATCAGCGCCGGGCCGTTGCCCGGCGAGCAGGCCGCCAGCGCAGGGGCCGCCACGAGTCCGAGTGCGCAGGCGCGTAAGACGGTGCGCCGGGAGGGTCCTGAGGCCGAGCCGCTCATGAGGAAACTCTGGCGCAATTACGTCAACGTCACATGAACTCGTCGGGTCCGCGCGGCCAACAAGCAACGGGACCTCAGTGCGCGAGTCGCTCCAGCCGGTGGTGCAGCTCGCCCGCCCAGTCGACGCCGCCCAGGTGCTGGTAGTCCACCCAGAGCGCGTCGAAGACGTCGCGGCCCTCGGAGATCCATCCGCCGCGCTTGTCCGCCTCCAGGACCACACTCATGCCGGTCTCGGTCGGGACGAAAGTCACCTCGAGCTGGTTCAGGCGCGGGTAGTGCGGCGAACCGGCGAACTCGATCTCCTGGTAGAACGGCAGCGTCTGAGGTGTGTTGTGCACCCGTCCCGATTCCACATCCGCGCTGCGCAGGTGGAATCCCAAGCGCTCCACCGCTTCCAGCAGCACGTGCTGGGCGGGCAGCGCGCCGACGCCGATCGGGTCGGTGTCGGCGGCGTCCACCGCGCCGTGGATCTCCACGACCGTGCGCAGCGACACCACCGTGCCGGGCAGGTGCCTGCCGTTGTAGAACGTGATCGGCGTTTCCATCGGCGCGCGGGCCGCGAAGCGGAACTCCGGCACCGCACCCACGGGCAGATGCAACGGCCCGTGCACCCCGATACGGCCGAACGCGATGTCGCGCAGGCCTTCGTGATCCTCGTACTCCTGCTCGGCCCTGGTCACGAACTCGACCGCAACCTGAGCGATTTCCTGCGCGACCGCCCCACCCCGCAACCGGATCACACCCTCGACCGTGCCCCCGGGCTGCACACCCGGCGTGAACAACTCGGTCTCCACCTCGGCCCCACCGACCCCGGCCGCCGCCAGCAACTTCTTGAACATGCTCGTACTTTCGCCGCGCCGTCTTACCGAAGGCTTGTCATTATCTTGTCGCCCTGGACGACTCGGCCGAGTGTATGGCACCGGCCGGCGGAAGCAGCGCCGCTCCGGTCAAGGCGTGGATCGAGCGGCGGCGACAAAAGCGGCGCATGCAGCGGGATCCTTGTCGCCGCTTGCGGTTTCCACACCACTGTTGACGTCGACGGCGTACGGGCGCACCTGCCGGATCGCCGCGGCGACCGTGGCGGGGGTGAGGCCGCCGGCGAGCACGACGGGACGGTCGAACCCGGCCAGCACGTCCACGATGGCGGCACTGATCGACCAGTCGTGTGGGCGACCGGTGCCGCCCAGGCGGTCCGAAGTCCGTGAATCGAGCAGCACGGCATCGCAATACGGAGCCACCGCCCGTGCCGCGTCGACGGCCTCCGGGCCGGTCACGTGCACGGCGGCGAGGATCGGCCGTTCGGCGGCACGCTCACGCACCCGCGCCAGCACATCGACGGAAACGAGCCCATGGATCTGGATCGCGTCGACGCCGATCCGGTCGGCCAGATCGATGATCGCCGTAGCCTCCGTCACATGGGTGACCAGCACGCGGGTGACGAATGGCGGGGTGGCCGCCGACAGTGTGGCGGCACGGTGCGGATCGAGCGCGTCCTCACTGACATGTGTGACACCCGAGATGAATCCGATCGCGTCGGCGCCTGCGGCGACGGTTGCGCGCAGATCGGCCTCCGACCGGATGCCACAGATCTTCGACCGCATGGTCATCGGGCGCACGAAGGAAGGCCTGGTGTTTACGAGGGGATCAGGGCGGAATCAGCCGGCGGCGGTGTCCGGGATACGGACGGGCACGGCCTCGGGGCGGCTGCCGCTGGGGACGCCCTTCTTCAGGCTGTGGGCGTAGACGTCGACGTATTCCTGGCCGGTGAGCTGCATGAGCTCGTACATGACCTCGTCGGTGACGGCGCGTTCGACGAATCGGTTGCCGCCCATGCCTTCGTAGCGGGAGAAGTCGATGGGCCTGCCGAACTTGACCGTCACCTTCCTGCGGCGCCAGCGGAACGGTCCGGGCGGGCTGACTTCGTCGGTGCCGATGACGGCGACCGGGATGACGGGGACGCCGGTCTCCAGCGCCAAGCGGGCCAAGCCGGTCTTGCCCTTGTACAGCCTGCCGTCGGGGGAACGGGTGCCCTCCGGGTAGAGGCCGACCAGACGGCCCTCGTCGAGCAGCTTGCGGGCGGCGTTCAGCGCGTCCTCGGCGGCGTCGGCTCCGCTGCGGTCGATCGGGTACTGACCCGAGGCGCTGAAGAAGAACTTCTGGAACCGGCCCTTGATGCCCGGGGTGGTGAAGTATTCGGCCTTGGCGAGATAGTTGATCCGCCGCGGACTCAGCAACGGAGCGAACAGCCAGTCGGCGAAGGAGAGATGGTTACCCGCCATGATGGCCGGCCCGTCCGCCGGAATGTTCTCCACACCCTCGACCGTAGGCCGGTTGTAGAGATGAATGAACGGTCCCAGCAGCACGAACTTCAGCAGCCAGTAGAACATGACGTCCTTCCCCCGGGACCGGGATAGTTGCGGGCACCTGCTTCAAATCCCGACTTTACCGCTGGTACAAGATCACATCCAACCGCAGCGGCGAATCTCACCGCACTTCGGCGCCGACGCCGACCGATGGCGAGCATCGGCGTGTCGCGCCGGACCACGATCCTCGTGGCCTGCGGTGTCAACGGCCGGTCCGCGCGATGCGGGCGGATTTGCCCGCGCCGGAGGGCAGGGCGGCCCTGGCGAGATCGGCGGCGCCGATCATGCCCGCCGCCTCGCCGAGCTGAGTGGTCCGGATGCGGGCCAGCGGCCGGTGACCCGCACCGGTGATCGTGCGCGCGTATTCCTCACGCGCCTCGTCCAGGAACAGCGGCGCCGAACTGCTGACCCCGCCCGCGATGACCACCAGGTCGGGATCGAAGATGTCGCTGACGAACGCCAGCCCGAGGCCGAGCCAGCGCGCGAAGTCGGCCATCACCCGCGCCGCGAGCGGATCGCCGTCCTGCGCGGCGCCCGCGACCCGCCGTCCGGTCAGCGAGCCGGGATCGCGCGCCACGTCCCTGGCGAGCACGGAGTGCACCGTGTCGCTGGCCAGCATCTCGATCGCGGTCTCGGCCAGCGCGGTTCCGCTGCAATAGCGCTCCCAGCAGCCGTGCTTGCCGCACGGACAGGGCCGCCCCTGCGGAACGACTTGCAGATGACCGAGTTCCGGCGCGACACCGTGCGTGCCCCGGTACAACTGGCCGTCGATCAACAAGGCGGCGCCGATGCCGGTGCCGATCGCGATCAGCACCACGTTGTGCCCGCCCGCCGCGGCGCCGAACCGGTATTCGGCCCACATCGCCGCGTTGGCGTCGTGTTCCAGGATCACCGGCAACTCCAGCCGTTCGGTGAGTCGCTGGGCGACCGGCGCGTCCTGCCAGGGCAGGTGCGGGGCGAACCGCACGGTGGAGCGATCACCGTTGATGAACCCGGCGACCGCCAAGCCGACCGCGCCGATGGAATGCCGGCCGGACAGGTCGCGCACGGCCCGGTCCAGCGCGTCTTCCAGCGCGCGGGCGGAATGCGGCGTCGGCGCCTGGACCGTGTCGAGCACCTCGCCGCTGTCGTCGATCACCGACGCCCGAATGTTGGTGCCGCCGACGTCTATTCCGACGGTCAGCGGTCGTGTACCGGCCATCTGCTGCGTCATACCTTGATCGTCACGGGAATGTCGACGTAACGGGGGCCATCGCCGTCCTCGCCCGGACCGTGCCGGTGCGGCGCACCGGTTTCCTGGTCGGCGTCGGTGGGCATGACCGGCTCGACCGGCACCCCCGCCAGCGCCTCGCGCAGCACGGTGACGATCGCGGTGCCGTGCTCGGCGACCGCGGCCAGCACGTCGTGGTGCTCCCCGCGCACGAGCGCCGCGGCCGCGCACACCGGGCACCAGCTGCAGCCGGCCCACTCGGCCTGGCCGTCGGCAGCGCGCCGCAGCACCGGCTCGACCCTTTCCAGTACCGCTTTGGCCAGCAGCTTCAACTCCTCGGCGAATTCGCTGATGCCGTCCGGCGCGCTGTGGCCGCCTGCCTCGTGTCCCTCGGGCGGGTGCGGATCACCGGTCATGGTCGTGGCTTTCGGACGCCTGCGCCCACACCCGCGGATCGGGCCGGAAGTGGACCACCAGATACCCGTCATCGAGCTCGGCGCCGTCGACCGTGCACCGCCGCAATACCGGCGCCAGGCGCACCCGCCGCCGGACACCGTCCGCTCCCACGATCAAATCGTCCTCCACTCGGCCAAGGCGCAACGTGGCGGCGTCGACCACCGGCAGGTGCATGCGCAGCGCGTACACCGACTGCAATCCGGTGCCGGATTCCCGCAGAACCAGCGGTTCGCCGGAACTCGCGTCGACCTCCGTCTGATTGTCGCTCAGCATAAGCGCAGCGTCACCGGTGTCGCCCGCCGAGTCCATCGCGTACGACAGCGCGGCCAGCGAGTTCAGCCCGATCGGCTCGGCGCCGGTGTGCTGCGCGATCACCACCGGGATACCCGGCATCTTGCGCCGCAAATCGGCGATGACGTCCGATTGCTCACCGCGCCGGTTCGAATACCAGTGCACCGCCGGATGTTCGGCCGAACTCGGTTCGGCGAGCGGCGCGAGATCGGGCAGCACCTTGTTCACCACCACGGCATCCAGTCGCAGGCCCAGCAGCGCCGCTGCGGAACGCACCCGCTCCGATTCGGCCACCGCCACCCGCTCGGCGACCGTGATCAGCCGCGCCCCGGTGCGCCGGTGGTCGGTGAGCAGGTCGCGAACCTCGGTGACCGCCTTGACGATCCGTTCGACCGTGGCCGCGAGCACGGCGCGGCGCAGGTCGGTGCCGATGGCGCTCATCGTCCGCGCGTGCGGCGGCCACATCCGTTCCAGGTAACCGAGCAGGGTGGCGGGCGCGGTGACCAGGCGCAGCATGTCCGCCGATGGCGGGCAGTCGACGACGATCAGATCCCAGTCGTCCTCGGCGACGAACTGGGTGATCTCCACCAGCATCAGCAGTTCCTGCACGCCGGGCAATCCGGTCAGCTCCGCCGGCTCCAGCGCGGCGAGGTCGAAACCGTGCTCGTGCCCGCGGCCGGTGGAGATCAACCGCACCACATCGCGGAACCTGTCCTCGAGCAGCGCGAGCGAATCGATCTCGATCACGTCCAAGCCCGGCAGCACGGTGGCGACGCCGGTGACAGTGCCGGGATCGTGCGGGAAACGGAAGCCGAGCGCGTCGCCCAGCGAATGCGCCTGATCGAGCGAGGCGATCAGCACGCGACGGCCCGATCTGGCCTCGGCCATGGCGGTGGCACACGCGAGCGTGGTCTTGCCCACCCCACCCTTGCCGATGAACAGTTCGACCCGGGTCTTGTGCGCGGTCAGCCTTCGACCCGTTTCTTCAGTTCCTTCAGCGCGGTGTCGGTGATCACTTTCTCGGCCTTGCGCTTGAACATGCCGATCATCGGGATGTTCAGATCGACGGTCAGCGTGTAGACCACCTCGGTGCCGCCGTCCGGCCGATCGATCAACTCGTAGGTGCCGTTCTGGGCCTTCTGCAACTCGCCGCTGAGCAGCCGCCAGCTGACCGCCTTACGGTCGGCGCGCCAGTCGTAGGACAGGACGTAGGTGTCCTTGACCACCCCGGCGTCCAGCACGAACCGGGCGGTCTCGGCCAAGCCGTCCGGTCCCGTCTCCAGCACCTCCACCGACTTCGCCGCCGATACCCACTCCGGGTAGGACTCCAGATCGGCGATGACGGACATCACCTGCTGCGACGGGGCCTCGATGACGATTGATCTCTGGGTCCTGTCGGCCATGCGGACAGCGATTCCTTTCGGCGTCGGTGCTGGTAGATCAAGACAGGGCCGCGGGAGCGACGCCGGCCGGGCGACCCGACTCCAGTCGGGACTTCACTTCGAACGACATGTTCTTGCCCGCGACCCGGCGCGCCCGGTTGGCGGCGGCGAGTTTGCCCACCGGCAGCGCGGGCTGCGGTTCGGCGTGCAGGAAGTAGTGCAGGATCACCCCGTCGAGCGAGGGCTCCAGCCACACCTCCATGGTTCCGGTCAGCGCCCCGGACACCGACCAGCGGATGCCCTTCTCACCCCGGTTCTCCCGGACCTCCAAGTCCAGGTCCGGCCACCAGCGGCGCCACTGGTTCGGGCCGGCCAGCAGGTCGGCCACGGCGGCCCCCGATGCGGCGACGAAGGTCTGATCTGCGACCTGGATACTGCTCACTCCGCTGAGCGTAGTAGATGCGACGCGGATCACCGCAGCAGCTGTCGCAGGCGCGCGCCCAGGGTGTCCCAGCGCCACTGCTGCTCGACGAACGCCCGGCCCGCCACGCCCATCCGCGCGGCCGCGTCCCGATCGGACAGGATCTCCACCAGGGCGTCGGCGATCTGCTGCACGGAGCGGCCGTCCACCACCCGCCCGGTCCTGCCCTCGATCACGGTCTCCGGCGCGCCGCCGGAATTGCCCGCCACCACCGGGACGCCGGACGCCGAGGCCTCCAGGTAGACGATGCCCAGCCCCTCCACGTCCAAGCCGGCGCCCCTGGTCCGGCAGGGCATCGCGAAGACGTCCGCCAGCGTGTGATGCGCGGCCAGCTCACCGGACGGGACGCGGCCGGTGAACACCACGTCCTCGGTGACGCCCGCGGCGACCGCGAGGGCGCGCAGCTTGTCCTCGAAGGGGCCGCCACCCGCGATCACCAGGACCGCTCCGGGCACTCGCTCGCGGATATCGCGCATGGCCAGGATCAGTGCGTCCTGCCCCTTGCGCGGCACCAGCCGCGACAGGCACAGGATGGTCGGACGGTCGCCCAAGCCGTAACGCTCGCGCAGCTCGGCACGCGCCCCCGGATCCGGGCGGAACACCTCGGTGTCCACCCCGGGCGGCAGATACTCCAGCGCCGCGTTCGACCCGAACGCGGACGCGAACCGGCGGCGGGTATAGCGGCTGACATACGTGACGACGTCGGTCTGCTCGCCGATCACCCGCAACGCCTGCCTGGCTCCGGGCAGCATCGACCAGCCGACCTCGTGGCCGTGCGTACTGGCCACGATGCGTTCGGCGCCGGCGCGACGCAGCGCGGGCGACATCAGCGCCAGCGGTGCCGCCGCCCCGAACCACACCGTGTCGCACTGCTCGCTCCGCAGCAGTCGCGCGGCGCGGCGCAGCACGAGCGGAGTCGGCAGCATCAGCGTGGTGGGATGGCGAATCACCTGGAACTTCTGCCTGGCGTCGAACTTCAGATGACTGTCGCCGCGCCAGCGCGGAGCGTAGACGACCAGGTCATCCGGCGGCAGCTCACCGGCCAACGCCTGCAGATACGACTGGATACCGCCCGGCCGCGGCGGGAAATCATTGGTAACCAGCAAAGTTCGGGCCATGCGCAACAAAATACTGTGTCTTCTGGCCGCGACTGCGTCGCGGCGTGTTCGCGGCCCCTTTGTGGCTCGCGTCCGAGTGACCGCCGCTTGCTCCTTCGTCGCGTACGCGGCGGCCACTCGGACGCGAGCCGGGCCGCGAACGGCGCATGCTCGGTCTCGCTTCGCTCAAAACCGGGAGTTGGGGTGCGCTGGGCGCGTGGGGGCGCCAGCTTGGGCATCGTGTACGCGGCTCGCAGTGGTGGGTGGTCGTATGTGACCGGTGATCGGTCGGGTACGTGGCGGCCGCGCGAACGCGAGCCGGGCCGCGAACGGAACATGCTCGGTCTCGCTTCGCTCGAACCGGGAGTTGGGGTGCGCTGGGCGGGCGCGTGGGGGGCGAGCGCTGGGCATCGTGTACGCGGCTCGCAGTGGTGGGTGGTCGTATGTGACCGGTGATCGGCCGGGTACGTGGTGGGCGCGCGAACGGGAGCCGGGCCGCGGATGGCGGATGCTCGGTCTCGCTTCGCTCGAACCGGGAGTCGGGGTGCGCTGGGCGCGTCGGGGGGAGCGCTGGACATCGTGTACGCGGCTCGCAGTGGTCGTCCTGAGGACCGATCCGCGACGGCCGTGCGAACGGGGCGGGCCGCGAACGGCGCATGCTTCGCTAAACGGGGAGCTGGGTGCGTCGGCATTGGGGCTCGCCGGCATAGTGCACGCGGGTTGGGGCGGCTGTCTTTCCAGTTGGCGGTATTCGCTGGTCAACGCTTGCGCAGGGGCGGGTCGGTTCGGGCGGGTGGCTCGGCCGACCAGTCCCAGCTCGACACGGCGCCTTCCGTTGCCTATGCCGTCCGCCGACCCTGCCTAACGGCGGGGCGCGGCGTAGAAGCAGCGCGCGATTCGCGGGTTGGGGAGGGAGGGTCAGGCGGTCCGGGCTCGTACCCACTCGCGCCAGTCGTCGACGAACTCGGTGCGGGTGGTGCCGAGGACTTCGCGGAGGATGCCGTCTTCGGTGGTCGGGTCCTGTTTGCCCGCCGCGATGCGGTGGTAGAGCTGCACCAGGTGAGGACGGTCGTATTTCTCGGCGACGAATGCGCAGATCGACCAGGCCTTTTCGTAGGTGAAGGCGGCGTCGTGGCCGGAGAACTCGGCGTCGGCGGGTAGATCGGCGGGGATCTGCCCGGCGTGGGCATGCGCGGTGAGGGTGGGGGCGATGTCGGCGAACCGCTGGCCTTCGCCGTGGTGCGCGGTGTAGTCGGCGAAGCCTTCCAGCATCCACAGCGGTGCGCCGTCGACGGTGTCCGCACGCGCGGCGATGTGGGTGAGTTCGTGCCGCAGCAGGGTGGCCATGCCTTCGGGATCGAGGCGGCGTCCGGTGTCGGGACCGAAGACGACACGCTGGCCGGTAGGGCTGCTGCCCTGGGTGAACGGGTCGGCGACCGATGCGGCGGCGACTTCGGCGGGCAGGAGGTCGGGCGAACGCAGCAGAGCCGCGAACTCCGAAGGCGACGAGGCGACGACGACGAGCGCGGACTGCGCCCAGCCGGGGCCCCAGACATCGGTCACCGCGGCGGTGGCGTCGGCGAGTTCGCGCTCCAGCACGTCGATTTCGATCCGCTGGTCGGAATGGCCGACGACCAGGGATTGCCGTCCGTCGCCGGTCGGCACCTGGCGGGCGACGATGGAACCGAACGGCTCGACGATGCGCCGCACCTCGGCGAGCCTGGGATCGGTGGCCGCCGCCTGACCCACCGCCTCGGTCGTCCCCGGTTCGGCGGCTCGCAGTTTCGGTAGCACCGTGTTCGGCAACATGATCAGTGCGACACACACCCCGGTGAGCGCCACCACCATCGCGACGGTGAGGCAGAACTCGAATCGCCGCCGCGCCGACCACCAGTCGCGCGATTTCCGCATGCCCGTCATCGGCGCACGCCGTCCGGCGACATGGCGCCGCGGTGCCGTGCGGTGGCTGAGGCGCCGTGTCGACCGCGAAGGTCGCTCACGGTCGTCCGTAGCCGGTCGGTCGTGCCTGGAGTAGTGCGGTGCCGCTGTTTGGCTCGCTCACAGGGTCTAGTATCGCCGAGCCGAATGGAACGGTGTCGAGCCCATGGGCGCGACCGCGACGGGCACGCCGAAGGTCGAGGCGTGCAACATGAGTCCGTTTCCCGCGTAGATGCCGACGTGCGAGATGTCGGAGTAGAAGAAGACGACGTCGCCGGGCTGCAGATCGTCCTTGGCCACCGGGGTGCCGTAGGTGGCCTGCTGCGAACTGGTTCGTGGCACGTTCTTGCCGACCTGCTTGAAGGCCCACTGGACCAAGCCGGAGCAATCGAACTGGTTCGGGCCGGTGGCGCCCCAGACGTAGGGGTCGCCGATCCGCGTGAGTCCCGCCGCCAGTGCGCTGGTGCCGCTGCCGGGAACGAGACCCTGCAAAAGGGTGTCGCGGTCGAATCCGGGCGGGAACGGCGAGCCGGCGAGAGCGGACTTGTCCTTCGCCGACAGCGTGCCCCAGGCCTGCACCACCTGCGCGATGGCGCCACCGAGATCACTGCGCTTGTGTTCCAGATCGATGCGCACCGCCTCGGCCTTCTGCGCGGCGGAGCGGGCCGCGTCGGAGGCGGCGCGGGCCGCCGATTCGGCCGCGGTGGCGGCGTCCGTGGCCTTCTCGTAGTGGTCGAGCTGCTCGGAGGTCTGCGCGGATACCACATCCAGCGTGGACATCTGGTCGAGCAGTTGCTGCGGTGAGTCGCTGACCAGCACCGCGAACAGGCGGTTGGTGCGGGCGCCCTGATAGGCGGCGATCGCGGTCCGGTCGATGACCGGCTGGTACCGGCGGACCTCGTCACGGGCACGGTTGACCATGTCGGTACTGGCGGCCAGCCGGGCGTCGGCGTCGCGCTGCACGGCGAGTTTCGCCTCCAGCTCGGCCTCCGCTCCCAGTGCCTGCTGGTTGAGCTGCTCGGACTGATGAGACAGATCGATCATCCGCTGCACGGCTTCGGTGGCCGTCGAGGGAAGTGCTACCGGATCGGCTCCGGCCGGACCGCCGCCGTAGAGGCCCGCGGCCAGGATTCCGGCTGCCAGCGTCCCGCCCACCAGACGTTTGGTCTGCTGTCTCCGGTGATGTTCAGCCACAGCCCGCGGTGCCCCGTTCTCTCGTGAAGCGATCTCTCGTGAAACCGACGCAGAGTCCTTCGCCGAAACCGAGGTTTGCGCCGGCGAACCGCGGGTAATCGGTGGAAGGTCTCGGTTAGGTTACGGAACGGCCCGCATCGATGTCCAGTAGAGCACGGAACGATCACGGGCCGTTGGTGCGGTCGGGCCGCGATACAGCGGCCCGACCAGCTGCTTCTCAGAAGCGGCGAGCACCCGCGACCGGCATGGAGGAGATCGGCGCGACCTTCACGGGCTGGCCCGAGGTGGACGCGTGCACGACATTGCCGTCACCGGCGTAGAGGCCGGAGTGGCTGCCGCCGTAGAACGAGACGAGGTCGCCCGGCTGCAGATCGTTCAGCGACACCGGGCTGCCCGCGGACAGCTGCGCGCCGCTGGTGCGGGGCAGTTCGACGCCCGCCTGGCGGTAGGACCACTGGACCAGGCCGGAGCAGTCGAACGAGTTGGGGCCCGCGGCGCCGTAGACGTACGGGGAGCCGACCTTGCTCATGGCGGCGTCCAAGGCGATCTCGCCGGAGCTCTTGGGGGCGGCGAAAGGAAGGGGAGCGGGACCGGGCAGCTCGAGGCCCGGCAGGGCCTGCGGGACCGGGATCTCGTTGGGAACGTCGAAGGTTCCCACGCCGGGGATGGTCACCGGCTGGGCCGACGCGGGGGCTGCGGGCAGCAGGAACGCGCCGAGAGTGGCAGCGCCGACGGCCCCGGCGGCAACAGCGCGCTGTGCGTGACGCTTGACGGCGTTGGTCGTCATGATGCGGAACTCCCAATCTGCCTCACGACGCCGCACCCGGTGGTGCCGCGGACTTCGTCTGGGCCGCACCGGTTGGCGCGGCGGACTCCGTGAGGTCTCGAAAAGGTTACGAACACATCACGGTGATTTGTAAAGGCCGGGCAATGCGAAAAGCGTCTGCTCAACAATTGCGCGGTCCAAAGGCTGTGAGATACGTCCCACGGAATCACGAAAAGATAACGGTGCCGAAATCCCAGGAAAAGTCCGGTTTCGGCCGTCTGCTGGAGCGGGTCGGACCGGTCGGCGACCCTGGATTGCCTCGACCAGCGTTTTGCCAGGTAGGTGGCCCTAAAACACCGTAGGGCACGGCATGGTCGCTCGTTCGTACACTGTAGAGCCGAGGGTGGCGGGCTCGCCTGCTGGTGATCGACTGCGCTTCGCAAGACTCGCGGCAATGTTTGATACAGTTTTGTTCCTTTTGTGATCTGAGTCTCTTTTCCGCATTCCTAGATCATTTCCCGGGTATCGCCCGAGAATCCCCACGGTGTAATTCGGACATTTCGTGGCGGATTCGCGTGCCCGGTTCCTGTCGGACCGTGGCCCTACGCTGCTCGCCGTGTCCGACCCCGCGCCGCGCCCGGCCGTCCAGCAGCTGGCTTTCGACGAGCTCGACACCCCCTTGTACGACACCACCTTCGTGGTCGTGGACCTGGAGACCACCGGGACCAGTCCCGGAGCCGACGGCATCACCGAGATCGGCGCGGTGAAGGTGCGCGGCGGGGAGGTGCTCGGCGAATTCGCGACGCTGGTCAACCCGGGACGCGCGATTCCGCCCGCGATAGTGCACGTCACGGGCATCACCACCGCGATGGTGTACGCCGCGCCGGGGATCGAGGCGGTGCTGCCCGGCTTCCTGGAATTCGCCGCGGGCGCCGTGCTGGTCGCGCACAACGCCCGGTTCGACATGGCGTTCCTGCGCGCCGCCGCGGCGCAGTGCGACACCCCGTGGCCGGCCGCGCAGGTGCTGTGCACCGTGAAACTGGCGCGACGGGTGCTCGGGCGCGACGAGGCCCCCTCCGTGCGGCTCGGCTCGCTGGCGCGCTTGCTCGGCGCCTCCACCCAACCGACCCACCGCGCACTGGACGACGCCAGGGCGACCGTCGACGTGTTGCACGCGCTGATCGGACGAGTCGGGAACCAGGGCGTCCACAGCCTCACCGAGCTGCTGGACTATCTGCCCGACGTCACGCCCCGGCAGCGCTCCAAGCGCGTCCTCGCGGCCGATCTCCCCGCTGCTCCCGGTGTGTATCTGTTCCGCGGTCCTTCCGACGAAGTCCTATATATAGGTACGGCCGTGAACCTGCGCCGTCGTGTCCGTAATTACTTCACCGGTTCGGAGACCCGGGGCCGGATGAAAGAGATGGTGTCCCTGGCGATTCGGGTCGACCACGTGGTGTGCGCGCACGCGCTCGAGGCGGGGGTGCGCGAACTGCGGCTGCTGGTGGCGCACACTCCGCCGTACAATCGCCGGTCGAAATTCCCGAAGCGGGCCTGGTGGCTCACCCTCACCGACGAGCCGTTCCCGCGGTTCTCGGTGGTGCGCGAACCCACTCGGGACGCGCTGGGGCCGTTCCGCTCCCGCAACGACGCCGCCGACCTCGGCGTGATCATCGCCGAGTTCACCGGACTGCGCACCTGCACGACGCGGCTGTCGCGCAGGGCGGTGCACGAGTGCCCGCCCGCCCTCGTCGGTGGGTGTCCGGCGGGGTCCACGGGCAACCCGCTGGATATGGCGCAGTACGCCGCTGCGCCCGCGCTCGTGCGTTCACTGTTCGCCGGGCACAGCGACGCGCCGATCCGGTCCATCCTCGATCGCATCGAAAACCACGCGCGTGCACAGCATTTCGAGGCGGCCGCGCGGCTGCGCGATCGTGCGGCGCGGGTGGTGCGGGCGCTGCGCCGTACGCAACGGCTGGCCGCGCTGGCACGCATAGCCGAATTGATCGCCGCGCATCCCGACGGCGACGGCGGGTGGGAGTTTGCGGTCATCCGGTACGGCCGCCTGGCCGGTTCCGGCACGGCACGGCGCGGTGTGCCGCCGATGCCCCTCGTGGAACAGATCGTCGCCGCCGCCGAAACGGTGATTCCGACGGGGATTCTCGCCGAGCATCCGCTGCGGGAGGGGGAAGCGCCGATCACGGAAGACGCGCCGCCGTTGCGGGGCGCTTCACCGGAAGAGGTGGCGTTGGTCGCGCGCTGGCTGGCCCGGCCGGGAGTGCGGATCGTGCGCACCACCGAGGGGTATCGAGAGCCGCTGTTCGGCGCCGCGCGGTGGCTGGGCTGGGCGGAACTGGCCGACGCGGCGGTCCGCGCGCAACCGACCGAGCAGGGCTATCTCGACCGCTTAGGCTGAGCGTCATGATTACCGCGATCGTCTTGATTCACGCCGACAACGGCCGCATCCCCGAGACCGCGCAGGCGGTCGCGGACACCGAGGGCGTCGCCGAGGTCTACTCCTGCGCGGGCGACGTGGACTTGATCGCGATCGTGCGGGTGCGCGACCACGAGCAGATCGCCGAGGTGGTGACCGCCCGGATCGACAAGACGCCCGGTGTCCTGCGCACCACGACGCACATCGCGTTCAAGTCGTACTCGCGGGCCGAAGTGGAGGCCGCGTTCTCGCTGGGCGACTAGTCCCGTTCAGTCCTCGATCCGGACGCTGAGCACCGCGAAATAGGCGGCGTCGTTCGGCGCGAGCACTTCGACGACATCGCCCGAGCAGCCCGGCACGTCGTACAGGTGCACGACGCCGTCGGTGCGGTTGCGGACCTCCACATCGGACCCGTCGCCGACATCGAGGCAGCCCGCCGGGTTCTCGTAGCTGAGGCCCGCGGCGAACAAGGCGCCTTCGGCCGCGTTCGCTCCTGGCGCGGCGGCGGCGATACCCGCGGTGGCGAGGACAGCGAGTAGCGCCGGAACGGTGGGTCGCATATCTGTGCTCCTCGTCGGTCGAACCGGCCGGCGCGGTGCCCGACGAACTCGGCGATGCGCCGGATTGCCGCCTCGAACGTTACCGGCCGCGACAGCGCCGATCAGGGCCTTCGTTCAGGTCAGCGTGTCGACCCGCACGCATCGACCGACCCGCGTCAGTTGTCACCGAGTGTCTGCGTCAGCTTCGCCCAGCGCTCCAGCAGCGCGGCCGCGTTGCCCGCATCGATCGCCTCGGCGGCACGGTCGATGCCCGCGGCGAGCGCTGCGTGCAGATCCGCGTCCGGATCGCCCGCGCCGCGCGACCAGTCGTAGGCCACGATCGCCGCCGCCGAATTCAGCAGCACCGCGTCGCGGACCGCTCCACCGCGACCGGCGAACACGTCGCGCGCCACGCCCGCGTTCACCTCGGCGTCGCCGCCGCGCAGCGCGTCCAACTCGACCCGGGGGATGCCGACGCGGGTGGGGTCGATGGTGGTCCGACGCGTCCGTCCGCCCGAGACGATCCACGCCTCGGTGGTGTCCGAGGTGGTGATCTCGTCGAGCCCGTCGTTGCCGCGCACCACCAGGGCACTCGCACCGCGTTCGGCGAACACCCCCGCGATGACGGGCAGCAGGTCGGCGAACGCGCAGCCGACCAGTCCGGCGCGCGGCTGCGCGGGGTTGGTCAGCGGTCCGAGCACGTTGAACACCGTCGGTATGCCGATCTGGCTGCGGGCCGCCCCCGCATAGCGCAGGGCGGGATGGAACACGGCCGCGAAGCAGAAGCCGATGCCGACCTCGCGCACACAGCGCGCCACCGCCTCGGGACCGAGCGCGAGCTTCACGCCGAGCGCTTCCAGCACATCCGCGCCGCCGCTCTTCGACGACGCGGCCCGGTTGCCGTGTTTGACCACGGGAACACCGGCCGCGGCCACCACGATCGAGGACATGGTGGAGATGTTCACCGAACCGGACCGGTCACCGCCGGTGCCGACGATGTCCACCGCGTCGCCATCGATGCGCACCAGCCGGGCGTGGTCGAGCATGCCCGCGGCCAAGCCGGTCAGTTCGGCGGGCGTCGGGCCTTTGATCTTCATGGCGACGCCGAATGCGGCGATCTGCGCGGGAGTGGCGTTGTCGGACATGATCTCGTTCATGGCCCACGACGTGTCGTCCGCGGCCAGGTCGCCACCGTCGGCGAGGACTCCGAGCACCTGAGGCCAGCTGCGCACGCTCATTCCACACTTCTCCCGTCACACCGGTTCCACGCACCAGTTTGTCCGCACGCAGCCTAGTGCGCGACCGGTTATGCCGAAGGGCCCGGTTGCAGGGCGTCCCAGCCGTCGGCGGTGCCGTCGTGGCGCTGGGCGAGGCCGGCCATGCGCGAGCGTTCCTGGGAGCAGTGCAGGGCGTCCAGCAGTTGGACCCGCTGGAGGATCACCGTCTCGAGTTCGTCGCTGCCCGGGCCGCCGACCTGCGGCGCGGGGGAGTAGCCGTCCTGTGCGGCGATCGCGCAGACGGTGGGCACGTGCCGCGGCGGGATACGCAGGTGGTGCCGCAGCACCGCCGGCGCGTCCGGCGTCAGACCGGTCGCGCGCGCCAGCACGGCCGAGCACGCCTCCGTGTCGTCGAAGCAGGCCGCGACCACGACCAGATCCGCTCGCGCCGGGTCCAGTGCGGCGGGCCGGTCCCGCCGGAACAGCCGCCGCCACAGCCGCGGTCCCATATTCGTCTTCATCTCAGCTTCTCCTTACCCTCGCCTGCCATGCTGGCCGGGCGTTCGTCCGCGCTATGCGACCCGTTCCGGGGGTCGCCGACCCCGCTCGCCCCCTGCCCCCGCCTGGTCGAGAGCCTGTCCCTTCCTGCGTTTTCGGACACGGAGGAACGAGTTTCGTACCCGGGTTCGGCTGTCGTACTACGACGAGTCATACTTACCCCCGTGACGACCGCAGTAGGGACCCCAGGATCGGCCATTACCCAGCGTGTGCATTCGCTGAACCGGCCCAACATGGTCAGCGTCGGTACCATCATCTGGCTGTCGAGCGAGCTGATGTTCTTCGCAGGCCTGTTCGCGATGTACTTCGTCGCGCGCGCCCAGGCGCACGGTAACTGGCCGCCGGAGCCGACCGAGCTGAACCTGAAGCTCGCGGTGCCGGTCACGGCCGTGCTGGTCGCGTCGTCGTTCACCTGCCAGATGGGCGTGTTCGCCGCGGAGAAGGGCGACGTGTTCGGCCTGCGCCGCTGGTATGTCGTCACGCTGATCATGGGCGCGTTCTTCGTCGGCGGCCAGGGCTACGAGTACATGAACCTGGTGCACGAGGGCACGTCGATCGCGGGCAGCTCCTACGGCTCGGTGTTCTACATCACCACCGGCTTCCACGGCCTGCACGTGATCGGCGGTCTGATCGCGTTCGTGTTCCTGCTGGCGCGCACCAAGGTCAGCAAGTTCACCCCGGCGCAGGCCACCGCGGCGATCGTCGTCTCCTACTACTGGCACTTCGTCGACATCGTGTGGATCGGGCTGTTCGCCACGATCTACTTCGTCCGCTGATCGTGGCCGCCGCGCTGCCGAACGCGCGCGGTGCGACCCAGGATCTTTCGCAGAAGTCGGTTCCGTCTACTCCAAAGGGACACAGATGAGTTCATCTCCCCCGTCAGCGCCAGAGCCCGCCAGCCCCGGGAACGGCCAGGCCAGCAAGACGCGCAGGCAGCGCCGCGTTCGCCGTCGCATCGCGGGCGGGCTTGCGCTGCTGGTGGGCCTCGTCGGAGCAGGCTTCCTGGCATCGGCCCTCACGCCGGACCCGCAGCGCGCGACCGCGCACGAGGACCAGTCCGCGCTCATCCGCGAGGGTCAGCAGCTCTACGACACGTCCTGCATCACCTGCCACGGCGCGAACCTGCAGGGTGTCGCCGATCGCGGTCCCAGCCTGATCGGCGTCGGCGAGGCCGCGGTGTACTTCCAGGTGTCCTCCGGGCGCATGCCGATGGCGCGTAACGAGGCCCAGGCGCAGCGCAAGCCCCCGAAGTTCGACGCCCACCAGACCGACGCGCTGAGCGCGTACGTGGCGGCCAACGGCGGCGGCCCGACCGTGATCCGCGACGCCGACGGCGAGATCGCCCAGGAGTCGTTGCGCGGTGACGACATCGCCCGCGGTTCGGAGCTGTTCCGGATGAACTGCGCGTCCTGCCACAACTTCACCGGACGCGGCGGCGCGCTGTCCTCCGGTAAGTTCGCGCCGCCGCTGGAACCGGCCAGCGAGCAGCAGATCTACGCCGCGATGCTCACCGGCCCGCAGAACATGCCGAAGTTCTCCGACCGCCAGCTGAGCCCGGAGGAGAAGCGCGACATCGTCGCCTACGTCAAGAACGCGACCGAGGAGCACAGCCCCGGCGGCTGGGATCTCGGCGGCTTCGGTCCCGCGACCGAGGCCCTGGCCATCTGGGTGGTCGGTATCACGCTCGTGGTCGGTGCCGCGATGTGGATCGGATCCCGGTCATGACCGGTCAGCGCCTCGAGGCGGTAGCTAGCGTGGCCACGGATGGCGCCCGGCCATGCCGAAAGGACACAGGTCATGAGCAGTAAGGAGCGAGACGACATGGGTCGCCCGGATGAGGGCCACGACGCGCAACCGTCGAACGAGCACGCGGTGAACGCCACTCCGGTGGAGCCCACCGAGGCGGAGCTCGACAAGCTGTCGCGCGACGAACTGGTCAAGCTCGGCACCGAGCGCGACGGCGTCGACGTCGCCTACCGCCGCGAGCGCTTCCCGATCCCGGGCACCCGGGCGGAGAAGCGCGCCGAGCGCGCGGTCACCTTCTGGTTCGCCGTTTCCGGCATCGCGGCCGCGGCACTGGTCGGCGTGTTCCTGTTCTGGCCGTGGGAGTTCAAGGGCAAGGAGGAGGAGGGCCACGGGCTCTACTCGCTGTTCACCCCGCTGGTCGGCCTGACCTTCGGCATCTCGGTGCTGGTGATCGGCGTCGCGGTGGTGCTGATCCGCAAGCTGTTCATCCCCGCCGAGCTGTCCATCCAGCAGCGGCACGACGGTCCGTCGCCGGAGGTCGAGCGCCGCACCCTGGTCGCCGAGCTGCAGGACGCGCTGGACACCTCCACCCTGGGCCGCCGCAAGATGATCACCCGCACCGCGGGCGCGGGTGTCGGCGTGCTCGGCATCGGCGCGCTGCTGGTGTTCGTCGGCGGCATGATCAAGAACCCGTGGGCCAAGGGCGACAAGTCGCCGCTGTGGGTCTCCGGCTGGACTCCGGACTTCCCGGGCGAGACCATCTACATCCGCCGCGACACCGGTCGCCCGGAGGACGTGGTGCTGGTGCGTCCGGAGGACCTGGACGCGGGCGCCATGGAGACGGTGTTCCCGTGGAAGGAGAAGTGGCGCGGTGACGAGCACGCGACGTTGCAGTCGCTGCGCGGCATCCGCAACGCCGTCATGCTGATCCGTCTGCGCACCGAAGACGCGCAGAAGGCGATCAAGCGCAAGGGCCAGGAGAGCTTCAACTACGGCGACTACTTCGCCTACTCGAAGATCTGCACCCACCTCGGCTGCCCCACCTCGCTGTTCGAGCAGCAGACCAACCGGATCCTGTGCCCCTGCCACCAGTCGCAGTTCTCCGCGACCGAGTGGGGCAAGCCGGTCTTCGGTCCCGCCGCTCGCGCGCTGCCGCAGCTGCCGATCACCGTCAACGCTGAGGGCTTCCTGGTCGCCAACGGCGACTTCATCGAGCCGCTCGGCCCGGCCTACTGGGAGCGCCGTTCATGAGTCCTTCAGTCGCAGCCCAAGCCAGCGAGGCGGACGAGCGGTACCGCGCCGCCGCGTTCATGAAGCGGTCGATCAACAAGGTCTTCCCGACCCATTGGTCGTTCCTGCTCGGCGAGATCGCGCTCTACAGCTTCATCATCCTGCTGCTGTCGGGCGTGTACCTGACCCTGTTCTTCGACCCGTCGATGAGCGAGGTCGTCTACAACGGCGCTTATCAGCCGCTTCGCGGTGTGACGATGTCGCGGGCGTACGAGACCGCCCTGAACATCACCTTCGAGGTCCGCGGCGGTCTGTTCGTACGGCAGGTCCACCACTGGGCGGCGCTGCTGTTCGCGGCCTCGATCATCATCCACTTGTTCCGGATCTTCTTCACCGGCGCGTTCCGCAAGCCGCGTGAGGCGAACTGGGTGATCGGTTCGCTGCTGCTGATCCTGGCGATGTTCGAGGGCTTCTTCGGCTACTCGCTGCCCGACGACCTGCTGTCGGGCACCGGCCTGCGGGCCGCGTTCGGCGGCATCACGATGAGCATCCCGATCATCGGCACCTGGATGCACTGGCTGATCTTCGGTGGTGACTTCCCCGGCGAGATCATCATCCCGCGGCTCTACATCGCGCACGTGCTGCTGTTCCCGGGCATCATCCTGGCGTTGATCGCCGCGCACGTGGCGCTGGTGTG
>NZ_JBIDDF010000015.1:0-192746 GCF_043205035.1 Nocardia sp. NPDC047654 | reverse complement strand
TGGATGAGCGGGGCATCGTGCGGATCGGTGCGGAGGTCCGGGATGGGGACATCCTGGTGGGCAAGGTGACGCCGAAGGGTGAGACCGAGCTGACTCCGGAGGAGCGGTTGTTGCGGGCGATCTTCGGGGAGAAGGCGCGTGAGGTGCGTGATACCTCGTTGAAGGTGCCGCATGGTGAGTCGGGCAAGGTGATCGGTATCCGGGTGTTCTCCCGGGAGGACGATGACGATCTGCCGCCGGGTGTCAACGAGTTGGTGCGGGTGTATGTGGCCCAGAAGCGCAAGATCCAGGATGGTGACAAGCTCGCGGGCCGGCACGGTAACAAGGGTGTGATCGGCAAGATCCTCGCGACCGAGGACATGCCGTTCCTGCCCGATGGCACCCCGGTGGACATCATCTTGAACACCCATGGTGTGCCGCGTCGTATGAACATCGGCCAGATCCTGGAAACCCATCTGGGCTGGATCGGCAAAACAGGCTGGAACATTCAGCTCGCCGACGGCACGCGACCGGACTGGTCGAAGCGATTGCCCGAGGAGTTGCTGTCGGCGGCACCGGATACGAATCTCGCGACACCGGTGTTCGACGGGGCCCGCGAGGAAGAACTCGCCGGGTTGATGGCGTCCACACTGCCCAACCGCGACGGCGACGTCATGGTCGGGGCGGATGGAAAGGCGACATTGTTCGACGGCCGCACGGGTGAGCCTTTCCCGTATCCCATCGCGGTCGGTTACATGTACATCTTGAAGCTGCACCACCTGGTCGACGACAAGATCCACGCGCGTTCGACCGGTCCGTACTCGATGATCACCCAGCAGCCGCTGGGTGGTAAGGCACAGTTCGGTGGTCAGCGTTTCGGTGAGATGGAGTGCTGGGCCATGCAGGCCTACGGTGCGGCGTACACGCTGCAGGAGTTGTTGACCATCAAGTCCGACGACGTCGTCGGTCGCGTGAAGGTCTACGAGGCGATCGTCAAGGGCGAGAACATCCCGGAGCCGGGCATTCCGGAATCGTTCAAGGTCTTGCTCAAGGAACTCCAGTCGCTGTGCCTCAACGTCGAAGTGCTCTCAGCAGGTTCGGCCATCGAGTTCCAGCACGCCGACGACGAGATCGATCGCACCGCCGCAAATTTGGGCATCAACGTGTCCGGCAACGAGTCCGCTTCAGTGAACGATCTTTCGATCTGAGCGGGCTGTCGCGCGATTCGGGGCGCCGCGCACGGAACTGTCGCGAGACTCCGTGCGCGGTGCACCGGAACATGTGCGGCGAAGGTCTGTGCTGCCACGGTTCAGTGCAATGCCACGGTTGGAATAGGCGACCACATCCGGCCGGGACACCGAACTCGCATCACCAGCACGGGCCGACCGGGTAACCGGCCGAAAACCGCGAGTGGAACTCGTTATACCCGCGAGGCGTTGTTGGACGGCGGCTTGACCACTCCGACAAGCGATCCCGCGTTCATGGAATAGCTGTTGGATTTCAGTTGATCGCTGGAATTGCCCTCGATAGTGGTGATCCGGCCGGTTCGGGGATCCACGGACTCCACGATTCCCACATGGTCGGGGGTTCCGTCGCCTTCCCAGTCGAAGATGATCATGTCCCCCTTCTGGGCATTCGAGATATTCGAAGCCAACCCCATGTGCTTGGCATCGTTCCAGATGGCGGGCACATAGTTCTTGTTGGTCCAGTCGACGTTGTAACCGGCCTGATCCCACGTCCAGGTGGAGAAGGCCGCGCACCACGCGTCGTTGATGTTGTACGGGGCCTTGTAGAGCTTGCCGTCCGGACCGCGGAACATGGGGACGTTGTTGCCTCCGCTTTCGGAGACACCGAGCGCCAGTTGCTCCCGCGCCTTCGCGACGATGTCGTCCGGAGTCCCCGTACCTCGGGTCCAGGTGGCGTTGCTCGCGGTCGGCGCCCACGGAGACCGGGACCCGACGTCCGGCGCGTTGCCGTAGGGGTTGCGCGGGAGGTCGGGCATCATCTTGTAGATATCGCCCGCGTCCCTCTGCATACCGCTGTCCGCGTCCTCGATCGTGTCGTGCACACGGTCGACGCCCTCCAAAATCAGCTGCAACAGCCGATTTTCCTCGCCGGCGGTCAGGTGCAAGTTCCCATCGGGCAGACGGGTCAACTGGTGCTCCCCAGGTGCGCGACTCAACTCGGTTTTGAGCCCGGCCACGATCCCTTTGACATCCTGGAACGCTTTGTTGGAGGTGTCGAAGCTCGCGATGGCGCTTTCGTTCACACCGTCGTTCTGCGCTTGCAGTTGTGACGTTTTATCCCGGAACGCACCGCGCTTGTCGTCATAGTTGTCGACCAGCACCGACGATCCTGGATCGAGCGTCTGGGCGCCATCCTTGGTGAGCTTTCGGCCGTCGGCGCTCAGCAGCTTCTTATCCGCCAGCCAAGCGATCATGTCCGGCTGGCCGCCGTCCCACCCGGACGCGAACAGCACGACCGCGTTCTGCATGTATACATTGGCGGCGTCGACAACCGCATTGAGACCATCGCTGGCATAGGCGGGATGCGGAAGGTCTTCGAGATCTATGTCACTCAGGGTAGTCATGCACGCCCTCCACCCGGCGCGGTCCACACGGCCGTTCTCCGCAGGCCGACAAACAGCATCCGTAACCTCACTCGGCCGAGACCGCCGGACGTCGTGGCGGCACACCCATCTCTACGGCCGAGTATCGGGCATTCCCGGCATTGGCAACTCGCGACGCCCGCGACGGCCGTTTCTCACGGGGCGAGCACTCAGCTGTGTTTGGTGGCCGAGGCGCGCAGCGCCGCCACCGAAACCCGGTCGCGGGATTCGACGTGTCACCGCACGAATGTTGTGTGAACAGCGGGAAGCCCGGCTCAGAGGGTCAGACGCACCATGTCCGCGGTCCGCGCCAGACCCGGGAACGCCTGCGGAGTCGACCGCGGGTGCAGCGCGTGCACCGCGAGCCGGAACATGACCGCGCGCAACAACATCTGCGGCCACTCCGGCAGGTCCGCCCAGCGTTCGAGCAACCCGTCGTCCGCGCCGCCCCAGGCCAGTGCGTCCACCACGATCACGCCGGCCGCCCAGGGCGCGGGCCGCCAGTACGGGGTGATGTCGGCGAGGCCGGGGACCTGCGCGCCCGCGAACAACACGGTGCCGAACAGGTCGCCGTGTACCAGCTGCGGCGGCGTCTGCACCGGTTTGCGGAGGGTGGCCAGCTGACCGATCAGTTCGATGCTGCGCCGCCCGTCCGGGGACGTCGACAGCGAAGCGCCGCCCGCGCGGAGGCTGCGCAGCGGCACCGGCTCCCAGGCGGCGCGATCGGCCGCGACGAACACATCGACGTCCACCCACGGCACGACGGGAGGCTGCGAGAGGAAGCGCGGCCGCTCGAGGTGCGCCGTCGCCTGGTGCAGGCGCAGGGACACCGAGACCACCTCGTCGTGCCGTGGCTCGGGCGCGCCCTCCAGATAGGTGTCCGCGCGCCACCCGGACACCACGTAGCGGCCGTCGGTCGCCCGCACCGGGCGCGCCAGCCGCAAGCCGTCCACCTTCAGCGTCTCGCGGATCTTCGCCGACCACGCCGCGCGCGCGTGATCGGCGACCGGACTGAGCACCACGTCACCGAAGCGCCAGCCGCCTTCCCAGTCGCCGATCGAAACCGGGGTCACTTCGCGCAGACCGAACGTGGCACGCACATGCTCGGGAGGTTCCACAGAAGTCACGGCCGTACGGTACGCTGCGCCAGATTTGGCGCGCCTCCGGCGCGCCGTGTTCGCGGCCCCCTTGTGGCTCGCGTCCGAGTGACCGCCGCTGGCGACTGCGTCGCGGACGCGGCGGCCACTCGGACGCGAGCCGGGCCGCGAACGGCGGATGCTCGGTCTCGCTTCGCTCGAAAGAGGGAGCTGAGGTTGTGTGGCCGCGTCTGCTGGCAACCTCCGCATTCGAGAACACCCGCTCGCAAGTCGACCACTTCCCTAGCGAGCCATCGGCCTGTCCGGCGCGCCCGGTAGTTCGAGTCGCCGGCGCTGTGCCGGTCCATGACCGGGGCCGAATTCCGTGAATATCACACCGATCGGCCGCCACTTTCCTGCGCGGCGAGGCGCGCAGGCGTTCATCGCCTCAGTACACCGGCAGCGACTTGTCCACCTGGTTGGCCCACGCGATCACGCCGCCCTGCAAGTGGGTGGCGTCGGAGAAGCCCGCGCGTTTGAGCGCGGCCAAGGCCTCGGCGGAGCGCACGCCCGTCTTGCAGTGCAGCACGATCGGACGGTTCTGCGGCAGCTCGGCCAAGGCCTCGCCGGACAGGATGCGGTCCTTCGGGATCAGTCTGGCGCCTTCGATGTGCACGATGTCCCACTCGACCGGCTCGCGCACGTCGATCAGCTCGATCGGCTTGCCCGACGCCAGCAGTTCCTCGAGCTCGCGCGCGGTGATCGTGGATCCGGCCGCGGCCGCCTGGCCCTCCTCGGACACCACGCCACAGAACGCCTCGTAGTCGATCAGCTCGGTGATCGGCTGACGCTCCGGATCGCGGCGCAGCTGGATGGTGCGGTAGTTCATGTCCAGTGCGTCGTACACCATCAGCCGCCCCAGCAGCGGCTCGCCGATGCCGGTGATCAGCTTGATGGCCTCGGTCACCATCACCGAACCGATGGACGCGCACAGCACGCCGAGCACGCCGCCCTCGGCGCAGGACGGAACCATGCCGGGCGGCGGGGCCTCCGGGTACAGATCGCGGTAGTTGATGCCGCGCCCGTCCGGAGCGTCCTCCCAGAACACCGAGACCTGGCCCTCGAAGCGATAGATCGAGCCCCAGACATACGGCTTGCCCGCCAGCACCGCGGCATCGTTCACCAGGTAGCGGGTGGCGAAGTTGTCGGTGCCGTCGACGATCAGGTCGTACTCGCGGAACAACTCGATCGCGTTCTCCGGTTCCAGCCGGATCTTGTGCAGCCGGACGTCTATGCCGGAGTTGATCTCCAGGATCGAATCACGCGCGCTGTCGGCCTTGGGGCGGCCGATATCGGATTCACCGTGGATGATCTGACGTTGCAGGTTCGAGGCGTCGACCTCGTCGAACTCGACGATGCCGAGCGTGCCGACACCCGCGGCGGCCAGGTACAGCAGGGCGGGCGAGCCGAGACCGCCCGCGCCGATCACCAGCACCTTGGCGTTCTTCAGACGTTTCTGCCCGTCCACGCCGAGATCGGGGATGATCAGGTGTCGACTGTAGCGGGCTACCTCATCCCTGGTCAGCTCCGCGGCCGGCTCGACAAGTGGCGGCAGGGACTTGGGTGATGACACGTCCAGGACTCCTCGAATCGCTTGGCCGATCGCTGCGGCGGTGTGACGCCCGTATCGGGCTGGCTCAACTGTGCAACACCGACGACCGGACCGTTCTTCCCGCCCATCGTTCCGTATACCCGGCGCGCCGCGACTACCACCCTCCCCATCCGACGAACGCTGCCCTCCCATGGCGACGTTATCGGCCTGACCTCGGGTTCGAGCGAAGCGAGACCGAGCATCCGCCGCTCACGGCCCAGCTCGCGTCCGACTGACTCGCCACGCCGCCAACCACGGCGAAACCCAGATCACGCGGCCACCGCCCTACGAGCCCACCAACCGAACTCCCGGTCCCGAGCGAAGCGAGACCGAGCATGCGCCGTTCGCGGCCCGGCTCGCGTTCGCGCGGCCGCCGCGTACGCGACGAAGGAGCAAGCGGCGGTCGCGCGAACGCGAGCCACAAAGGGGCTGCGAACACCCAGCGCCGCAGGCGCTGGAAAAACCAACACAGCCTATCCCCGAGGGTAGGGCCAGGGGTTGAAGCGGCAGTGCTTGCCGTCCATCGGGACCACGCCGTGCGGATCGAGGGAGGCGATGTCGTCGTTCTTGGTGCCGAAGGTCTGCTGCATCATCACCGGAGCCAGCCCGCCGTCGGTCTCGCACGGCTGGTGCTGGTGGTAGCCGATGGCGTGGCCGACCTCGTGGTTGATCAGGTATTGCCGGTAGGACCCGATGTCGCCTTCGAAGGCGAGCGCGCCGCGCACCCAGCGGACGTCCGACAGCACCACACGGCGGTCGTCGGCGTTGTAGCAGGAGGTATCGATCGGGATGTCGAAACCGCATTCCTTGCGGCTGGATCCCCGGGAGGTGAGCGACACGCGGAAGTCGGCGTCACCCTGATCGACCCGGCGGAACGCGAACTTGGGGTCGTGCACCCAGCTCTTCGGATTGGCCAGGGTGGAATCGACCATCTTGGCGATGGCCTCGTCACCGCCCAAGCCGGAGGTGTCGACGCCGTTCTCGATCTCCACGGTGTAGCGGAAGACGGTGGTGGTTCCGGTGCCGACCTGGGCGGTGGCGCCGGGCACCACGTGCCAGTCGCCCGCGCCGGTCTCGGCGAACGCGCCGCCCTCGGGCAGTGCCCCGGCGGGTAGATCGGTGGAGAAGTGCCCGTCGCCCGGCGGGGCGCCGATGATGCCCGCGGTGGCGGTGGCAGTACTGAGGCGCCCGAGCCCCGGATCCGAGCCCGCGATGCTGTCGGGGTCGGCGGCGCGGATCGCGTCCACGACGACCAGGACGGTGATCGCGACCAGAACGGGCAACGCATACGCCCGCCAGCCGTAGGTCGAGACGAATCTGCCGAGCGCGCTCTGCTTCTTGGCGTCGCGATCGGGTCGGCCGCGGTCCCTGCCGTCGTCGGGGGAAGTGGGATCCCATCGGGCGCGCAGCGGCTGATGGGATCGTTCGGACTTGTGCGAGTAGAGACCCAGCGGGTCGTAGACCTCGACGGCGTCTCGATCGGGCTGCTCCGGATCGGGCTGTGACACAACGGGTTCGGGCGGTTTGCGGCGCTTGCGCTCTTTCTTCCCGCGACCGGGTGACCCGCCGCCTGCCCCCGACCGCTCGACCGCGCCGGTTCGAGCCGCACCATCGGATCGCGCCTCTGGCCAGGTTCTCGCCATGTGGTCCGACCCTACGGAACCGGACGCGCCGGAGCCAGCCGGGCGGCGCGCACCGCGCCGTCCGGCGGGGGTTCTCTCCGGTCGGTCGGTCACGTTCACCAGCGTCTCACAGCAGCGAATCCCCACTCACGGGCACACCTCGCGGCCCCGTCGGTGCGAGAATCCTTTCCGGGTGGCACCAGTTGCCCGGCCCCGATCCGCGGGCGGGCGACAACCGGGTATCGTTCATGAGATAACCCGGTGCACACCCCTTTGCCGGGGAATCGACTGGGAGAGCCGAAATGACTGACCTCGTGGACCGGATGACGTCCCGTAGATCGTCGTCCGAGGCCATGGCACCCGCCAAACGCGGTACCCGGCTTCCGCGCGACGAGCGACGTCAACAGCTACTCGCGGCGGCAAGCGAAGTCTTCGTGCAGCGCGGGTACCACGCCGCCGGCATGGACGAGATCTCGCAGTGCGCCGGGGTGAGCAAACCGGTGCTGTACCAGCACTTCAGCAGCAAGCTGGAGCTCTATCTCGCGGTGCTGCAGAACTACGTGGACATGCTGGTGTCCAGCGTCCGCCAAGCGCTGCGCTCCACCACCAGCAACAAGCAGCGTGTGCGTGCCGCGGTGCAGGCGTACTTCGACTTCGTGGACAACGAGATGCAGGGCTTCCGACTGGTCTTCGAGTCCGACCTGACCAGCGAGCCGCAGGTGCAGCGCCGGGTCGAGCAGGCCACCGAGGCCTGCGTGGACGCGGTCTTCGACCTGGTCGCGCACGACTCGGGCCTGGACCCCTACCGTGCCCGCATCCTGGCCGTCGGCTTGGTCGGCGCGAGCCAGTTCACCGCGCGGTACTGGCTGGAGGCCGATCGGCCGATTCCGAAGGAGGAGGCGGTCGACACCACCGTCTCGCTCGCGTGGGGCGGCCTGAAGCACGTGCCGCTGCACCCGATCGACTGAGCGGTCCCGACGACGAACGAGCCCCTGTCCCCGAGCTATCGGGGGCAGGGGCTCGATTGCGTATGGGCGGACCGGGAATCAGACCGCGGCGAAACCGACGCGGCCGCCGGTGGTGGAACCGATCTCGACGTAGGCGACCTTCGACGCCTGGATCAGGAACTTGCGGCCCTTCTCGTCGGAGAGCGACAAGACGCCACCGTCGCCGCCGCCGAACGCACCGGACACCAGCGCCTCGACCTCGTCCTGGGTCTGCGCGCTGTTGATCACCAGCTCGCGCGGGCTATCCGAAATACCGATCTTGACCTCCACGGCCAACCTCCGAACCTGAGAGTCCTGTGCTGTCGAGTCCAGGCTAGTGGGGGCCGCCGAGGGCACTCACTTCGGCTCGATGAGCTGGATCTCCAATTCGATCTTGACGGTGTCGCCGAGCATGCCGGGCAGGGGGCCGCCGACGCCGAAGTCGGTGCGCTTGATGGCGCCGGTGGCGGAGAAGCCCGCGTGCCGGTCGCCGGTCGGGCCGAAGTCCTGCACGCCGCCCCACTCGACCTCCAGGGTGACCGGCTTGGTGATCGCGCCGAGCGTCGCCTCGCCCTCGACCTCGAAGGTCTCCGCGACGATTACCGGCCGGGTGGCGCGGAAGGTCAGCGTGGGGCGGTTGGCGACGTCGAGGAAGTCGGCGGTGCGGATGTGGGCGTCGCGGTCGGCGTTGCCGGTGTCGAAGGAGTCGAGGTGGATCGTCGCGCCGATGGTGGCCGCGCCCGATTCGTCGACCACGAATTCGGTCTCGAACCGGGTGAATCCGCCACGCACCTTGGAGATGCCGAGATGACGAATGGTGAAGGCGACCGAGGAGTGCGCGGTGTCGAGTGCCCACGAACCGGTTTTCAACGTGGTGGATTCCGAGGTGGATGTCATACCTCGACAATGAACGGACCGCGGTCCGCTAGCCAGACCGCCGTTATCCTGGACCTGACAGGGCGCGGATAACCGTCCTCGGACCGGGCACGATGGGACACATGGCTCGAAACGGATTCGCGGATTTCCTCATCGCGCGTCGCGCCGAATTGCGGCC
Organism: Nocardia sp. NPDC047654; assembly: GCF_043205035.1. Classification (NCBI taxonomy): domain Bacteria; kingdom Bacillati; phylum Actinomycetota; class Actinomycetes; order Mycobacteriales; family Nocardiaceae; genus Nocardia; species Nocardia sp. NPDC047654. The sequence goes on along the minus strand of NZ_JBIDDF010000015.1, from coordinate 183,770 downwards.
GTCGGACGTCGGCATGCCCGCGGGCGGACGCCGCCGGACCCCTGGCCTGCGCCGCGAAGAGGTCGCCGTCCGCGCGGGGGTGAGCGCCGACTACCTTGCCCGGCTGGAGCAGGGACGCGACACCAACCCGTCGGTCGCGGTGATCGACGCCTTGGCCGACGCACTGTTGCTGAGCGGCGACGAACGCCAGCACTTCGGCATGCTCGCACTCGCCTCGGGCAACGAATCCCGGTGCCCCGGCAACGAATCCGCCGCAGAAGAGGTGGCTCCGACGATCGAGAGCATCCTGCGGGCCTTGCAGCCGACGCCGGCCTTCGTGGTCGGCCGGAGGCTGAACGTGCTGAGCTGGAACCAGGCGTGGGCCGATTTCGTCGCCCCACTGGGGCTGCTGGACGGAGCCGACCGGCCCAACCTCGCGTGGTACACCTTCGCGCATCCCGGGGCGCGGCGCGTCCTGCGCAACTGGGAGCAGGCCGCCGACGCCTTCGCCGCCGCACTCGGCCGCGCCAAACTGCACTGGCCGGGCGACGACGCACTGCTGGAGACGATCGAGGCGCTGCGCGAACTCCCGGAATTCGCGCAGCGCTGGAAGCCGCATCGGGTGGGCGCCGCGGGCTCCGGGATGCTGCACCTCGACCATCCCGTGCACGGCATGATCGAGGTGCCGTTCGAGACCCTGGAAGCCGACCGCGACCAGAGCGTCGTCGTCTGGCTGGCCGACCGGGCGAGCACGCTCGCGCCCGGCTTGCGGCTGGTGACCGACCGCGCGGCGAACGCCTAGCCCGCGCTCAGATGCCGAGTACCGCCATGCGCTCGGCGTGACTGTCCTGCATCCGCTCGATGAGCGCCGCGATGCCGTTGAGGTCGCCGGTGGCGGTGAGCACCAGGTCGGTGAGTTCGTCGCGCTGCGCCATGACGTATTGGGCCTGCGTGAGCGCCTCGCCGAGCAGCCGCCTGCCCCAGAGGGTGAGCCGGTCGCGTTCGGAGCGGCTCTCGGTGACCGCGCGGCGCACCTCCTCGACCACGAACTCCGAGTGCCGGGTCTCGGCGAGCACGTCGCGGACCACCGCGGCGACATCGGGAGTCAGCGCGCCCGCGATCTCGGTGTAGAAGTCCGCGGCGATGCCGTCACCGACGTAGAACTTCACCATCGACTCGAGCCACGTCGACGGGTCGGTGGAGGCGTGGTAGTCGTCCAGCGCGCGCACGAACGGCGCCATCGCGTCGAAGACATCGGCGCCCCGCGCCGCCAGCGCGGACTCCAGCGTCTTGAAATGCTCCATCTCGGCCGCGGCCATCTTCGCCACCGCCACCTTGCCCCGCAGGGTCGGCGACAGCTTGGCCTCCTCGGCCAGCCGGTAGAACGCGGAGATCTCGCCGTAGGCGAGCACCGCGAACAGGTCGGTCACGCCGGGATGACTCGCGGGGATGAAGAGGCTTGCTGGGTCGGTCGACGAAACACCTGACGCGGCAGGTGACTGTGCTCCCATGTGCCCCAGCGTAATACTCACGGCGATTCAGGCGGTCTCGGCCAGGAACTTCTCGAGGTAACTCCATGTCGTGTCACGCGCGGTCGGTGCGGCCAGGATGCCCAAGTGGCTGCCGGGGGCGCTCTCGTAGCGGACCATCGCCGCTCCGGTGAGCACGCGGGCGCCCGCCTCGACGGCGGGAGCCGGGGTGATCACGTCGGAGGGCCCGCCCACGAGCAGGACCGGCGCGGTCACATCCGCCAGTTCTATCCGGCGTCCGCCCAGCACGACGACACCCCGCCCGATGTCGTTGGCGAGGATGAACCGGCCCCACAGCTGGCCGTAGAAACGGCCGGGGTACCCGGGCATCTCGGCCATGAACCGATCGATCGTCTCCATCTTGGCCAGCGCCTCGGTGCGCGCGATATTGCTCGCGACGAACCACGGCCGGGTCAGCTCGCGGTCCCAGGCGGTGATCCTGTAGCCGATTCGAGTCAGTGTCGCAGGAACGCCACCGGCCGCGCGGATGACGGTGGAGGTGGCCCGGCCGCCGGTGAGTTCGGCGACAGCGCGCAGTTGCGGCACGCCGGTCATCCGGTCGTAGTCCAGCGGTGAGCCGACGGCCGTGATGGAGCGGATGGGCAGCTCGGGGTGCGCCGCGGCGGTCAACAAGGCCAGCGTGCCGCCGAGTGACCAGCCCACCAGATCGACCGCGCGTCCGTCGCGATCGGCGCTGGTGCGCAGCACCGCCTCGGGCAGGATGTCATCGATCCAGTCCTCGAAACCCATGTGCCGGTCGGCGAAGGTGATCTCGCCGTAGTCGACGACATACGGGCTGCGGCCGATCTCCAGCAGGAAGCGCGCCAGGCTCTGGTCGGGCCGCAGGTCGAAACAGCTGGCGGGCGCGGCTAGCGGTGGTACCAGCAGGACCGCCGAATCCCCTTCGGGCACCGTGGCGTCCGCTCGCTCGAAGCGCCGCAGTTGCCGATGCGGCTGGTCCCACAGGATCGTCGCGGGAGTCGGGTCCGGCGCCTCGATGCCGGAGCCGAAGGTCAGTGCCCACGCGTTGCGTGCGGCGAGGGTGACAGTGTCGGCAAGGCTCACATCGAAGAGAGTCTCATATTCCGGTACCGCCGGTAACAGGCAAGCCCCGGAGCGCGCTACCGCGGGCCCATGCCGACCGGGTTGAGCGGCGGGACCACGGCCTCCTGCACGCTGCGCACCAGCGGCTCGAGCGACGTGGTGAGTTCGGTGATCGCGTCGGCCGACAGCACCGCGAGCGCGCCGGTCCACGCCGCGTCGTCGGTCTCGGCCTCGACTTCGGCGAGCAGCTGCGCGCCGCTGCCGGTGAGGGTGGGGGTGACCGGTTCGCCTTCCACCAAGCCCCGGGCGCGCAACTCGTCGAAGGCATCGGCCCACTCCGCCTCCGACACCCCGCGCGCGGGGCGCATCACCGATTCGGGCGCCTTACCCGCGGCCACCTGGGCGACCAGCGCTTGACGTCCACTGAGACCGTGGGTGACCAACGCCGCGACATGGCCGTCGCCGCGGTGCTCACGCAGCGAGGTGCTCAGCTGCCACAGCGCCGCCACCGGGTCGGACGACAGCGGCAGGTCCGCGTTCGCGGCGAACAGCGCCCGGCCGGTCGGATCGGCCGCCCGCTGCGCGGGCGTGAGCAACTCCACCGCGCGAGCGCACACCGCGTCACCCGCGCCGATGCCGCGCAGCAGACCGGTGGCCAGGTCGAGGCGGGCGGTCAGGCAGCTTTGCGGCGTCGCCCGCTCCCACGCCTCCGGCAGCGCGCGCCGCACCATGTCGGGGTGGAATCCGGCGAAGACCGCTTGCACCGTCGCGGGTGTCACCGCGCCCAGCGGTGCGGCACGGAAAGCGAAGTAGGTCTGCCAGTAGCCGCGCAGGCCGATACCGACGCCCGCCTCCTTGACGCCGGTTCCGAAATAGACCACATCGTGTAGCGGTTCGAGCGTCGCCCAGATTTGCCGAGCCGGATGAATTCCCATGTGGCGCAGCGTACGTGGGGGCGCGGTGCGGCGAAAGCACGCGACGGGTCCGGCGGATTTCCGGGAGCGCGCCGCAGTGGCAATTCGAGCGACGCACAATATCACGCTACAATCGCGTCGGACAACGGAAAGTTTCGCTCGACAGAGTTGCCGGACGTCGCGCTCACGCACATCGCGGAGACGCCGCTGCGACCGCTGACCGGTTTCGGGTGCGAAGTTTTCGTTGGACAGGAAAATGTGCGCGCACCAATCCGCGTCACCAGTGCGCCGCGCCGATGTTTTGCGAGGTAGCCGCCGCTTATCCCGGCAGGCGCCCGGCATCCGGAGCGTGGCCGGGTGAAGTATCGCCTGCGGAGTCGTGGTCGTCGCGGACCGCCCGGTCCGCCCCACCTCGTGCGCGCGGGACGTGATTACGAGGAAGGCACGAACCCTGAGCAAGATCACAGTCGATCAGGAACCAGGCCTGGCGGAGACCCTGTTGACGGCCGAGCTGGACGCAACGCACACCGCCCCGACTTTCACCGAATTGGGCGTGCGCGCGGAAATCGTCCGCGCACTCGGCGAGATCGGAATCGAACGTACTTTCGCCATTCAAGAACTGACCCTTCCACTGGCGCTCGCCGGGGAAGATCTCATCGGTCAGGCCCGTACCGGTATGGGTAAAACCTTCGGATTCGGCGTTCCGCTGCTGCACCGCATCGCGACCGCGGAATCCGGCACGACGCCACTGGACGGCACACCGCGCGCACTGGTCATCGTGCCGACGCGTGAGCTGTGCATCCAGGTCACCAAGGATCTGGAGAACGCGAGCAAGTACCTGACCAATCACCAGGGCCCGCTGCGCGTCGCGTCCATCTACGGCGGCCGCCCCTACGAGGCGCAGATCGCGGCGCTGCGCGCGGGCGTCGACGTGGTGGTCGGCACGCCCGGCCGGCTGCTGGACCTGGCAGACCAGCAGCACCTGATCCTCGGCAAGATCGGCGTGCTGGTGCTCGACGAGGCCGACGAGATGCTCGACCTGGGCTTCCTCCCGGATATCGAGCGCATCCTCGGCATGGTCCCGGACAAGCGCCAGACCATGCTGTTCTCCGCGACCATGCCGGGACCGATCATCACCCTGGCGCGCACCTTCCTCACCCGGCCCACGCACATCCGGGCCGAGGAGCCGCACGACTCGGCGGTGCACGACCGCACCGCGCAGTTCGTCTATCGCGCGCACGCCTTGGACAAGAGCGAGTTGATCGCGCGCATCCTGCAGGCCGAGAGCCGCGGCGCGACGATGATCTTCACGCGCACCAAGCGTACGGCGCAGAAGGTGGCCGACGACCTCGCCGAGCGCGGGTTCGCGGTGGGCGCTGTGCACGGCGACCTGGGGCAGATCGCCCGCGAGAAGGCGCTGACCAAGTTCCGCAAGGGCACCATCGACGTGCTGGTCGCCACCGACGTCGCGGCGCGCGGTATCGATATCGACGACGTCACGCACGTCGTCAACTATCAGTGCCCGGAAGACGAGAAGACCTACGTGCACCGGATCGGGCGCACCGGCCGGGCGGGACGCACCGGCGTCGCGATCACGCTGATCGACTGGGACGAGCTCAACCGCTGGTCGGCGATCGACAAAGCGCTCGGCCTCGGCATCCCCGACCCGGTCGAGACGTACTCGCGCTCGCCGCACCTGTACTCCGATCTCGGTATTCCCGAAGGCGTGACGGGCGTGGTGCGCAAGGCGCAAGTGGAACGCGACGCGGACGCGGTCGTGGTCGAACGCCCGGCCCGCACCCCGCGCAAGCGCAACCGCAGGCGCACCCGCGCCGGGCAGCCGATCGACGGCGCGCCGAACCTCACCGACGCGGCCGAGACCGACTCGCCCGCGGACGCCGAGAGCACGTCTTCGGAGCAGGCGGGGGCGGAGTCCGAGGCCGACAAGCCCGCACGCCGCAGGCGCAGGCGGCGCAAGCCGAGCGCCGACGGGACCGACAACACCGCCGGCGACGAGTCGAGCACCGAGGCCTCGGACGAGCACGGCGGCTCGGATGACAACGACGCGGACGAGACCGGCACCGTCGACCGGCCCGCTCGTCGTCGGCGTAGGCGCCGTCGTGCCGGCGAGGGCGACGCGGCGGCGGAGGACGCCGGGAGCGCGGCGGAGCCCGCCGCAGCGGCCTCCGCCTGACCGCTCGGATCGGCTAGTCTCGCTTTCGTGCTCGCACCCGAGCGGCGGACGCGCGCCGATATCATCTCCGCAGTCGCGATCGCGGTTCTCGTGGTGATCGCCGGGGCCTTGGTGTGGGTGCGCGGCGACGCGCACGGCACCGAGTCGGTGACCGCGTCCTCCACGGTGCCGACCCCTGCGGCGGCCGATCAACTGCCTGCCGCGCTGCGCGAACTGTGGCACGCGCCGGACGGCGCGAGCGCGCGTGCGCTCGTGTCCGGCGGCGTCGCGGTGACCGGCGACGGCGACACGGTCACCGGCCGGGATCCGCGCACCGGTGACCAGCTGTGGAAGTACCGGCGCGACTTGCCGCTGTGCGGGGTCGAAGGCCAGTACGGCATGGTGATCGCGGTCTACCGCGACGAGCGCGGGTGCAGCCAGGCCACGATGCTGGCGGGTGACAGCGGCGCCCGCCGCACGGCGCGCAGCAGCTACATGGACCGCGACGTGCGGCTGTCGGTCGACGGCACCTACCTGCTCGCGCAGGGACCGCAGCGGCTGGAGATGTGGCGCTCGGACCTGGTGCGCACCGTGGAGTACGGCTTCGTCGACGCCCCGGTGAACGTCAAGACCCAGCCGCGCAAGGGCTGCACGCTGCTGTCCTCCGGCTCCAGTCCGTCCCGGCTCGCCGTGCTGGAACGCTGCCCCGCCGACCCGGCCGAACGGCTCACCGTGCTGAACCCGGCCCCCAAGGACAACACGGTGCCGGAGGAGTACGGCTCGCACGTGTTGACCGGTCCCGGAGCGGATTCCGCGGAAGCCCGGGTGATCGCGGTGTCCGACAGCCGGATCGTGCTCTACTTCCCCGGCGTCACCACCGGTGCGGAGTCGCTGCCGCCGCGCCTGGCCGTCTACGACGGGAACGGCAATCCTATTGTGGTGCATCAGCTTTCGGCGCCGCTGAGCCAGACGGCGACGACCACCCGCATCGGTTCGGCCTATCTGGTCTTCACCGGTAACAGCGTGATCGCCTTGAACGGCAGCACTTTCGACCCGCTGTGGACCGCGGGCGCGGCGCTGGGCGCACCGGCGCTGATGGCGGGAAAGTTGCTGCTGCCCACCGCCGGCGCGCTCACCGTCCTCGACCCCGCCACGGGAGCCGAAGCGGGGCGTATCCCGGTGGAGCGACCCGGCTACGGCGGCGGCCCCATCTCCCTCACCGTGATCGGGACGACCGTACTCGAACAGCGCGAGGGCGAACTGCACGCCTTCGCGTGAGACCCGGCGAACTTGTCGGTGCCGTGGAGCACACTGGCGGCATGAGCGAAACCCCCGCCGCCGCAAGTGAAAACAGTGCTGCTATCACCTCCTACGACGATCCGGACGCGCCGTGGAACCAGCAGTACTCCGACGAAGACATCACGCACTGGAACGACGGTGTCATCCAGGAGTTCCGCGACAACGCGGGCAAGGTCGGCGGCGCGTACGAAGGCGGTGAATTGATCCTGCTCACCACCACCGGAGCCAAGAGCGGCAAGACGCACATGGTCCCGCTCGGCCTGTTGCGCCGTGACGAAACCCTTTACGTGAGTTCGTTCATCGAGGACCGATACCCCGCCTGGTACCACAACGTGAAAGCCGATTCCGCCGTCACCGTCGAGTTGGGGCCCACCACCCATCGAGGCACGGCACGGGCGCTGGAGGGAGCCGAGTACGACGAGTTCGCGGCGTGGGTGATGGCGAACAATCCGTTGCTGGCGGACTACCAGGCCAAGGTCTCGCGGCCGCTTCCCCTGGTGGTGCTCGAACTGGGGGACCCGATCGAGTCCTAGCTCCCGGCGGTGGGCGCGGGTTCGGCTCCGGAGGGCGTCCGATCCAGCGCACCGCCATGATCATCGGTGGACCATCATGGAGACATGTCCCCACTCGACGATGCCCGCGTTGTGCTGCTCCGGCACGGCGAGACCAGCTGGTCCACACAGCGGCGGCACACCGGCCGCACCGATCTCCCGCTCACCGAGCGCGGCGAAGAGCAGGCCAAGGCGGCGGGGGGCCTGCTCACCACACTGAACCTGCGAAACCCGCTGATACGCACCAGTCCTCGGCTCCGTGCGAGACGCACCGCCGAGCTGGCCGGGCTCACCGGCGCCGTGGTGGACGACGAACTCGCCGAATGGGATTACGGCGCCTACGAGGGCCTGACCACCCCCCAGATCCGCGAGACCGTACCCGGATGGACCATCTGGACCGGTCCGGTCCCGGACGGCGAGACCGCCCGGCAGGTATGCGAGCGCGCCGATCGGGTGCTGGCCGCCGTGCCGCCGGTGCTGCCGGAGCGGGATATCGTGCTGGTGGGGCACGGCCACTTCTCGCGCGCACTGATCGCCCGCTGGGCGGAATTCGACGTCCGGGAGGGCCGCCGGTTCGCCATGTCGACCGGCGCGCTGACCGTGCTCGGCTACGAACACGACGCGCGCGCGATCCGCGCGCACAACCTGGTACCCAATGGAGCGTCACTGTGACCCGAACCGTCCCCGCCGACCCCACCGCCGTCGACCTCGGCGCCGCCGTCCTGCGTCGCGCGGTCCCTTCCGACGTGCCCGCTCTGGTCGATCTCGTCTACGACCTGGCCGAATACGAGAAGGCGCGGCACGAATGCACGGTCACCGCCGAGCAGCTGCGCGCCGCGCTGTTCGGGCCGGAGCCGAAGGTGTTCGCGCATGTGGTCGCGGACGAGTCGGGCCTGCTGGGCTGCGCGATCTGGTTCCTCAACTTCTCCACCTGGGACGGCGTGCACGGCATCTACTTGGAAGACCTCTACGTCAAACCGGTGACCAGGGGCAAGGGCTACGGCAAGGCGCTGCTCACGGCCCTGGCGAAGGAGGCCGTCGACCATGGCTACAGCCGCGTGGCCTGGTCGGTGCTGACCTGGAACAAGCCATCGATCGACTTCTACGAGTCGATCGGCGCGGTGGCTCAGGTCGAATGGGCGGGCTATCGGCTGGCGGGTGACGCGCTCGGCAAGCTGGCCGCCGAGGCGCGGTAGCGGATGTCCTGGCTCCCGCCGTTCGACCTCGGGGCCTGGCCCACCACCGCCGAATCGGCCATGGCGATGCAGGACGAATTGCGGCCGCTGGTCTCGCCGGTGACCCCGCCGGGCGCACGGTTCCGCACGGTGGCCGGACTCGACTCGGCCTACGACGACACCGGCGCGGTGGCCGCGGCCGCGGTGGTCTTGGCGGCCGACACCCTGCACCCGGTCACGTCCGCGGTCGCGCACGGCGTCGCGGACTTCCCGTATCTGCCGGGCCTGCTCGCTTTCCGGGAGATCCCGGCGACCCTCGCCGCGCTCGGAAAACTGGACAGCGCACCTGATCTGCTGATCTGCGACGGGCAGGGACTCGCGCATCCGCGCCGCTTCGGCCTCGCCTGCCACCTCGGCCTGCTCACCGGGGTCCCGACGATCGGCGTGGCGAAAACCGTGTGGGGCGAGTATGCCGAACCCGGTCCGGAACGGGGCGCGGCCACCGACATCACCATCGACGCGGTGGTGGTCGGGCGCGCGTTGCGCACCAGAAGCGGCGTCAAGCCGGTGTTCGTCTCCGTGGGCCATCGCATCGACCTCGACACCGCATGCGCCCAGGTGCTGGCGCTGACCCCGCGGTACCGGCTACCGGAAACCACCCGCCACGCCGACCAGCTCTGCCGGGCGGCGCTGCGCGCGGCTGCCGGGGACTACTCCGGCTCGACCCCGTAGTCCTGGGCCATCCAGCGGGTGGACGCAGGCGCGAACAGCAGCACCAGCGCGGCGACCGCGACGACCCCGAGCGCAGCGCCGTAGACCGGCTGATGCGAGTCGGTGAGCAGCGACCAGGTGACCGGGAGCAGCAGCAACTGCGCGATCACCGCGATCGCGCGCCCCCAGCGCTTCCCCAGCAGCAGTCCTGCGCCCGCGGCCAGCACCGCGCCGCCGAGGATGCCGAACCAGGCCGCGGTGCCGTAGCCGCTGGTCGTGGATTGATCGTGTCCGAGCAGCCCACGCACCACCAGCACGATGGCGACGCCCACCGCGACCACGCCTTCCAGCGTCACCAGGGCACCCGCCGCCCGCACCGTCGTCGGCACCGCCCCCGCATTTCCGTCGCTCACGCCAGCGCCTCGCCCGCACTCGGCTCCGTCGTGCGCGACGGCGCACGGTGTCCTCGCTTTCCTCGCTGACGCTCGTTCACGCGGCAAGCCTACGACCCGCTCGGTGCCGCCCTCGTCCTGGCGTATGCCCGCGCAACGGCAGACGGGGCGCCGCTCGCCGCTTTTCCGGCGCGGGCCGGCGGCCAACTAGGCTGCCATCGTGCGGACGCTGCTGATCGTGAACCCGAATGCCACCTCCACCACGCCGGCGACCAGGGACCTCTTGGCGCACGCGCTGGAGAGCCGCACCCAGCTGACCGTTGCGCACACTCAGCACCGCGGCCACGCCGCGGAACTGGCCCAATGGGCGGCGACCAACGAGATGGACCTCGTCGTCGTGCACGGCGGCGATGGGACGGTCAACGAGACCATCAACGGCTTCCTGCCGTTGCCGGTCCTCGACGACGGTCAAGCCTGGTTGCCGCGCCTCGGTGTGATCCCCGGCGGCTCGGCCAACGTCTTCGCCCGAGCGCTCGGCATCTCCCCCGACCCGGTGACCGCCACCAATCAGCTCATCGACCTGCTCACGGTGGAGACCGATCGCCGGATCGGTCTCGGACTGGCCGACGACCGCTGGTTCTGCTTCAGCGCGGGCGTCGGATTGGACGCCGACGTGTGTGAGGCGATCGACGCCAGCCGCGCCCGCGGCCGCGCCGCCACTCCCGGGCGATACGTTCGAACGACCGTTCGGCAATTTTTCCGGGCAAAGCGCGACGAACCGGGCGTTCAAGTGGAAATTCCCGGCCGTGATCCGGTGGACGGGGTGCACTACGCCTTCGTAACCAACACCACACCGTGGACCTACCTGAACGCCACGCCGGTGCACACCAACCCCGGCACCCGGTTCGAAACGGGGCTCGGAGTGTTTGCGGTGCGCTCCATGGCCGTCGTCCCCACCCTGCTGCTCGCGCGCCAGCTCCTCGCAGCCGACGGAAACCCTCAGTCCCGCAATTTATTTCGCGAAGACGACGTTCCCACCGTACGAATCGAGTCCAAAGAACCCATCGGCCTGCAAATCGATGGCGACTTCATCGGCAAGCGCAACGTGGTGGATTTCACTGCCGTGCCCGACGTCCTCGCGGTCGTCGCTCCGCGGCCGCGCTGAGGGCGAAACACCCCCGAAAACATCGCGGGTAGTGCTGCGAAAACCCGGTGGAGCGAGTACAAAGGACCGGGCAGGCTTCCCCCTGTGGGGGCCTTCAGAGCGTGAGCTTCCCCACGGTGCACCGCGTGCCTATTGACATCTACGGTGTTCGTGAAAGCATTCACAAGCAACCGTGCGGAAACATTCGAGTCGCACAAGTGAACGAACCACAAACCCATAGGCGCCCCATGCGGCGCCCAGCAAAGGAGCAGAGGAATGGACTGGCGCCACAAGGCCATCTGTCGCGATGAGGACCCCGAGCTGTTTTTCCCGGTGGGTAACAGTGGTCCGGCGCTCGCGCAGATTGCCGATGCCAAGCTGGTCTGCGCTCGCTGCCCCGTAACCGCCGACTGCCTGTCCTGGGCCCTGAAGTCCGGACAAGACGCCGGCGTGTGGGGTGGTATGAGCGAAGACGAGCGCCGGGCGCTCAAGCGTCGCAACGCGCGCACCCGCACCCGCACTGTCGTCTGAGCCAGACGATCAGCATTACCGGGCCATTCAGCCCGGCCCGGTAACGCATTTCAGCCCGGCACCCATAGGTGCCGGGCTGTGTTGTTTATGCCCGCCGGATCACGAACTGGAAATACCCGGTCTCGCTTCGCGGAGGAAACGGGAACCGACCCAATACGGTTGCATGCAACGGCAATTGCCGCAATTGCGACCGGTCGGCGATTCGACTCGCGAATGCGCGGGACCTGTGCGAAAGTAGTCGGTTCTCCAGCGCATGGGACAAGTAGCGAATCCGGCCCGCACCTCGCATTCCACCCGATACGGACATTCCGACGGGTACTGCGCCGCAAGCCGCCGACCGCACCCGAGTAGCGCCCACCCGCGACCTCCGAGCAACAGGTCCCGGGAGTTCGCACGCGACCGGTGCCGAAGCGGCGGATCCGTCCACCGCCGATCGGTCAGCGGCCCGAACGACGGCCCAGCGGGACCCGCAGGACGGCATCGGTGCCGATATCGGCGCCTGGATGCAGGCCGATGGAACCGCCGAGTTCGGCGGTGACCAACGTCCGGACGATCTGGAGGCCGAGCCGATCGGAGGACTCCAGGCTGAACCCGGGCGGCAGGCCGCGGCCGTCGTCGCTGATGATCACGTCCAGCCAGCGCGCCGAACGCTCGGAACGGATTGTCACCGTGCCGTTTTCGCCCGAATCGAAGGCGTGCTCGATGGCGTTCTGCACCAGTTCGGTGAGCACCATCACCAGCGGGGTGGCGCGTTCGGCGGAGAACACACCGAGCGAGCCCGCGCGGCGCACCTTGATGCGCGTGGTGTGCACCGTGGCCACGTCGGCCATGATCGGCAGCAGCCGGTCGACGACCTCGTCGAGATCGACCTCTTCGTCCACCGACATCGACAGCATCTCGTGCACCGACGCGATGGAGGTGACCCTGCGCACCGACTCGGTGAGCGCGACCTGCGCCTCCTCGTTCTCGGTGCGGCGCGCCTGTAGGCGCAGCAACGCGGCGACGGTCTGCAGATTGTTCTTCACCCGGTGGTGGATCTCCCGGATGGTGGCGTCCTTGCTCAGCAGGGCGCGATCGCGCCGCTTGACCTCGGTGACGTCGCGGACGAGCACGGCGGCGCCGGCCAGCTCGCCGTGCGGGCGCAGCACGAGGGTGCGCAGCAGCACGGTGGCTCCGCGCGCCTCGACCTCCATCCGGCGGCCGGTCCGCCCGGCCAGCGCGGCCTGGATATCGCCGACCACTTCCTGGGCGTCGAATGGATCGGTGATCAGGGACCGGGTGGTGACGGCGAGATCCTGGCCGACCAGGTCGGCCTGCAGGCCCATCCGGTGATAGGCCGACAGCGCGTTCGGACTGGCGTAGACGACGATGCCGTCGGTGTCGAGCCGGATGAAGCCGTCCCCGGCGCGCGGGCTGGAATGGGTGGCCGCGCGATCCTCTGTGGTCGGGAAGGTGCCGTCGGCGATCATCTGGCACAGATCGTCCGCGCACGCCACGTACGCGCTCTCCAGCTGACTGCGCACCCGGGAGCGTTGCAGATCGGTGTCCCGGCTCAGCACGGCGATCACATCGTCACCGCAGCGCACGGGGATGGCCTCGCGAATGGCGTGCACCGGACGCGGGTGGTAGACGCCGGATGTCTCGACGTCGCTGTCGGCTCGCACGATATCGCCGCTGGCCAACGCCTCGAAAACTTGCGGATGTTCGGCTTGCACAGCGGACGTGCCGACCAGATCCTCTTGGTGCACGGTGTGGGCGGTGGTGGGACGGCACTGCGCGACACACACGATGTCCGCGCCCTCCGTCACCGGGCCCGCACCGACCCACAGCAGCAGATCGGCGAAGGACAGATCGGCCAGCAGCTGCCAATCGCCCACCACCCGCTGCAGATGGTCCACGGCGACCCCGGGGAGGTCGGTGTGCTCGGCCAGCAGCTCGCTCAGTGTCGCCATGCAGATCTACCGCCGCAATCGATCAGGAGATGACCGCGATCAGGTGGCCCGCCTTGATCGCGTCGCCCTCCTTGACGCCGATCGAAGTCACCGTACCGCTGGACTCCGCGAGCACCGGGATCTCCATCTTCATCGACTCGAGGATCACCAGGGTATCGCCCTCCCGGACTTCGTCGCCCTCCTTGGCGACGACCTGGTAGACGACCGACACCAGCTCGGCGAGCACTTCCTCAGCCATGGCACCCCATTCACTCGTTGGCCTGTATCCGCTGACGGTACAGCCAACCACACGTGAAAGAATGGCCTTCAATCAGAAGGGAGACTACTCATGGGTAAGCGCGGACGTAAGAAGCGTAGCCGCAAGGGGAACGCAGCCAACCACGGCAAGCGGCCCAACGCCTGAGCGCGACGCTCGGCTCGAAAAGCACGAAGCGGCACGCACTTCCAGCGGGAAGGCGTGCCGCTCACGTTTCACCGACCGGCTACTCCGAGGTGTCGACCGAGGTCTCCCCGACGACGAACGTCCGGCGGATCTCGATGGTCAGGCGCTCGCGCAACGAATCGGGCGCGCGATCACCGCCGCATTTGCGGCTGAGCAGGCTCTTGACCTTCTCCTCGATGCCGTAGGCCTCGATACACGGACTGCAGTGCTCCATGTGGTGCTGCAACCTCGCCCTGGTCGCCTCGTCGCACTCCCCGTCCAGCATCAACCACACGTCGGCCAGCACCGCCGTGCAGTCGAGCTCCATGTCGGGGTCCCGTTCGGTACTCACTGCTTGACCTCCTGGCGTTCCCCCGAACGGTTGAAACCGCGCTCGCGCGCGACATCGGCGAGCAAACCCTTCAGTTGCTTGCGGCCGCGATGCAGCCGGGACATCACCGTACCGATGGGCGTGCCCATGATGTCGGCGATCTCCTTGTACGGGAAGCCTTCGACATCGGCGTAGTACACCGCCATGCGGAACTCCTCGGGGAGTTCCTGCAACGCGGCCTTGATGTCGTCGTCCGGTAACGCGTCCAGCGCCTCGACCTCGGCCGAGCGCAGACCCTGCGAGGTGTGCTCGGCGGTCGCGGCCAGCTGCCAGTCGGTGATCTCGTCGGTCGGATACTGCGCGGGCTGGCGCTGCTTCTTGCGATAGGAGTTGATGTAGGTGTTGGTCAGGATCCGGTACAGCCAGGCACGCAGGTTGGTGCCCTCCCGGAACGACTTGAAGCCCTGGTAGGCCTTGACGTAGGTCTCCTGGACCAGGTCCTCGGCATCCGCCGGATTCCTGGTCATGCGCAGCGCGGCGCCGTAGAGCTGGTCGAGCAACGGGAGCGCGTCCCGTTCGAACCGCTGTGCCAGCTCGGCATCGTCGACGGCGCCGACATCGTCGGCCGCCACGTCATCGTCGCTCGTCACACCTGTCCCTTCGATCGCCGTACCTGCCAAATCTACCGGCATCGGCATATCGAAGGAGAATCCGCCGTCCGCCGGGGACACCTCGGTCCATACCGGGCGGTCGTCGAGCAGCACGGGCACAGGCATCTCCTTCACGTATCCATAGGGCCTGCTCACGCGCTGGAAACCAGTCCGAGCGCGGTGTACCGGCTACAACATGCGCGACCCGTCCGGTGTTCCCGGGTTCCTCCCGCTCGCGGCGAATGCGCAGGAAATCCCGTTGCAGGCCGGGCTACGGCCGCCGTTAAGGTTTGGCCATGGCAGCAGGCTCGACTCCGGCGATCCGCGCGTTGACCCAGGCGAAGGTGTCCCATCGGGTGCACGCCTACAAGCACGATCCGCGCGCCGACTCCTACGGCACCGAGGCGGTCGACGCGCTGGGCGCCGAACTCGGCGTCGCGGCCGAGCAGATCTTCAAGACGTTGGTCATCGAACTCGCCACCGGCTCGCTCGCGGTGGCCGTGCTTCCGGTGCCGAACACCCTGTCGCTCAAAGCCGCGGCCGCGGCGCTCGGCGCGCCGAAGGCGAGCATGGCGGACAAGACGCGGGCGGAGAAGACCACCGGGTACGTGCTCGGCGGCATCTCCCCACTCGGTCAGCGCAAGCCGCTGCCCACCGTGATCGACGAGTCGGCGCTGGGCTGGGACCGGATGCTGTGCAGCGCCGGACGGCGCGGACTGGAGATCGAGCTGGCGCCCGCCGACCTGATCCGGTTGACCGCCGCCGTGACCGCCCCCGTGACATCCGCGTAATTCGTCCACCATCGGCGCGATCTGTGCGTTACTGAACTGGCCAGATCGACCCGACTCGTGAGGATGTGATGCGAATGTCTACGCACCAGCGTGTGCGCGCCGTGATCGTCGCGTTGTCCGGAGCGCTCGTCTTGGCTCTCGGTCCGGTAACGCTCCTAGCGCCCGAGGCCGCCGCCTCGCCGGGCACCTCGCCGGTCACGCAGGTCAGCGATTCCGTGTTCGACTTCGACGGTCAGGGATCGAAGAGTGATGACAAGGCCGGAAAGGCCGAGAAACTCAGCGGGAACGTCACCACCAAGCTGATCGACCTGGTCGCTGGAATCATCAAATGCGGGCTCAATATCGCCTCACCGAGCGTGAAGTGCTCGCTGTAATTTTGGCCGCGACTTCGTCGCGGCGTGTCCGCGGTCCCTTCATGGCTCGTGTCCGAGCGACCACCGCTGGCGACTTCGTCGCGGACGCGGCGGCCGCTCGGACACGAGCCGGGCCGCGAACGGAACATGCTCGGTCTCGCTTCGCTCGAAACCGGTAGTTGGGCCGGTGTGGTCGCGCTAGGCGGTCACACCGGCACCTCGGCCCGCGAGATATCGCTGGGCCAGGAGTGCCGGCTATCCGATCGGCTTGCGTGAGCATGCGGCGGCCGGACCGACACAGGCCGACGACTCGTTCACAACAGACTGATCTGCTCGGCGCCCTTCTGATCCTCCACGCGGGCAAGCAGTTCCGGTCCGTTGTTGCGCACGCTGTTGACCAGCGCGGGCACCGGGCGGGCCACGATATCGGCGACCGCTTCCTCCGACGGCGTCTCGAGCAGGCTCGCGGGCGCCGGGTGATCCGGGTCCAGCCACGCGTCCCAGTGCTGCCGCGGCATGGGCAGCGGCATCCGGTCGTGGATGCGGGTCAGGTCGCCGACCGCGTCGGTGGTCAGGATGGTGCACGACAGCAGGGGCTGACTCTCCGGCTGGGACCGGTCGCGCCAAACCGACCACAGACCGGCCATGTAGAGGCGGGAACCGTCCGCGTGGGCCATGTAGTACGGATGCTTGGCGACTTTCCCCTTCGCCCCCTTCTCGCCGTTCGGCTCCACGACCCACTCGTACCAGCCGTCCATCGGTACCAGGCAACGCCGGTATTTCACGGCGTCGCGGAACGAGGGCGTGGTGGCGGCCTTGTCCGCGCGGGCGTTGAACAGCGGCTTGCCCTTCACCGGGACACCGGGCTCGGCGGCCTTGGTCCACACCGGGATCAGCCCCCAGCGCATCCGCCGGATCCGCCGCTTCGGGTCGTCCTCGCCGCCCTGATCGTGCCGCTCGACCACGGTGAGAACCTGGGTGGTCGGAGCGACGTTGTAGTTGGTGAAAGAGCTCTGGTCCGCGGAGTCGGTCTCGTCGATCGCATCCAACTCGACCGCGAGCCTGCCAGGGTTGGTCGTGGTCGCATATCGTCCGCACATATCCCGATAGTCCCACTCGCCACCGACAGAGTCGGGGACAATTGGTACATAGCTGGTGACCAGTTGAGAGTTGTGGCATAGCATTCTCTCATCGGAAGGACGGGCTGCCCGTCCACTCGGACACGCGCATCGACCGTCCACCGGAGACGGCAAGAGGAGACCCACTGTGACATCCACCGACACCAAACCGGCCGATCACGACACGGCACTGACGTCGGTCAATCCGGCGACAGGCGAGGTGATCGGCACGCACGTCATCGCCGACGACGCCGCGGTGGCCGCCGCGGTCGCCAAGGCTCGCGCAGCGGCCGCCACCTGGGGCGCGCTGAGTTTCGACGAACGGCGCACGCACCTGCTGCGCTGGTCGAGCAAGCTGGTGCAGGACTCGGAGAAATTCTGCGAGTTGATCCACGCCGAGAACGGCAAGCCGCTCGACGACGCCTTCCTGGAACTGATGCTCGCGCTCGAGCACATCGCCTGGGCGGCCAAGAACGCCAAGAAGGTGCTCGGACCCAAGAAGGTCTCCCCCGGCGCGCTGATGTCGAATTTCAGTGCCCGGCTCGAGCAGCGCCCGCTCGGTGTGGTCGGCGTGATCGGCCCGTGGAACTACCCGGTCTACACGCCGAACGGTTCCATCGCCTACGCGCTGGCCGCGGGTAACACCGTCGTGTTCAAGCCGAGCGAATACTCCACCGGCATCGGCAACTTCCTCGCCGACGCGTTCGCCGCGGCCAACCCCGAGCTGCCCGAGGGCGTCTTCATCACGATCAACGGTTACGGCGCGACGGGCGCGGCGCTGGTCCGCTCGGAGGTCGACAAGATCGCGTTCACCGGCTCCACCGCCACCGGCAAGCGGATCATGGCCGCCGCCGCGGAGCGGCTCACCCCGGTGCTGCTGGAGTGCGGCGGCAAGGACGCGGTGATCGTCGCCGCCGACGCCGACATCAAGGCCGCGGCGGACGCGGTCGCCTGGGGCGCCACCGCCAACAGCGGCCAGACCTGCGCGGGCGTCGAGCGGGTCTACGTCGACCGCTCGGTGCGCGAGGAGTTCGTCGCCGAGGTCAAGCGCATCCTCACCGACATCAAGCCCGGCTCGGACGACAAGGCCGCCTACGGCCCGATGACCATGCCGAGCCAGATCGACATCGTGCGCCGCCACATCGAGGACGCGTTGAAGAACGGCGGCACCGCGGTGCTCGGCGGGCCCGAGTCGGTCAAGGCGCCGTTCATCGAACCCGTCGTGCTGGTCGACGTGGACGAGAACTCCGAGGCGGTGGCCGAGGAGACCTTCGGCCCGACCATCACCATCCGCACCGTCGACGGCGTGGACGAGGCGGTCGAACTGGCCAACAACTCCAAGTACGGCCTGTCCTCGGCGGTCTACTCGAAGAAGAACGGCCTCGACATCGCGCGCAGGCTGCGCGTCGGCGCCACCTCGGTGAACTCCGTGCTCGCCTTCGCCGCCATCCCCGGCCTGCCCTTCGGCGGCGTCGGCGATTCCGGCATCGGCCGCATCCACGGCGAGCCGGGTCTGCGCGAGTTCACCCGCCCGCACTCGATCGCGGTGCAGCGCTTCACCGTTCCCGGAATGGCGCTGCTGAGCTACAGCCGTACCGACTCCACGATGAAGCTGCTGCGCAAGCTCGTTCCGTTCCTGCACGGGCGGCATAAGTAAGAATCCGACGGCCGGGCCGGGTACTCGACGTCGTCGAGTACCCGGCCCGTGCCATAGGTGGCGCCAGAGCGGTTCCCCCGGAGAGCGCCCTGCGCACCGCTGATCGCGACGGCGAGCGCTATGAAAAAGTCGGTCGGGCAACGTCCGCGCCCCGGGAACCGCGCAACCGGGGCACTCGGTCAGCACCGCCACACCAGCCACATCCCGACCCCGGTAATCCCTTCTCGCGCAACAACTTTGGCTGAGCACGCGGCCGGAGCACAAAGCGACCCGCGCGTGCGCCGTTCGCGGCCTCACTCGCGCCCGAGTGGCCGCCATGCAGAAGCGAGTGACAGCCGAGCCGACAACCAGCAACCAGCAACCAGCAACCAGCAACCAGCAACCAGCAACCGTGCACCAACAAGGAAGTTCCGATACCGACGCCCCCAGCAAACCCTGACTCCCGGTTCCGAGCGAAGCGAGACCGAGCATGCGCCGTTCGCGGCCCGGCTCGCGTTCGTGTGGCCGTCGCGTAGGTGACGAAGGAGCAAGCGGCGGTCGCGCGAACGCGAGCCATCAGGGGGCCGCGAACACCCAGCGCCGCAGGCGCTGGAAAACAACACAGCCCGGCTCGCGTTCGCGTGGCCGTCGCGTAGGTGACAAAGGAGCAAGCGGCGGTCGCGCGAACGCGAGCCATAAGAGGGCCGCGAACACCCAGCGCCGCAGGCGCTGGAAAACAGCACCGTGTGATGATGGACGAGTGAACTTCTGGCCAGCGCCCCATGTCGAGGTCCCCGTACACGCGACCGTGACCCTGCCCGGATCGAAATCGATCACCAACCGGGCGCTCATTCTGGCCGCCCTGGCCGACGGCCCCTCCACGATCACCGGCGCGCTGCGCAGCCGTGACACCGACCTGATGATCACCGCGCTGCGCGCGCTCGGCGCGGACATCGAGGGTGCGGGCGACACGGTGACGGTGATCCCGGCGCCGCTGGGGGGCGGCACGGTCGACTGCGGGCTCGCGGGCACAGTGATGCGCTTCCTGCCGCCGGTCGCGGCGCTGGCGTCGGGCGATGTCGCGTTCGACGGTGACGAACAGGCCAGGATCCGTCCGTTGCGCACGATCCTGGACGCGCTGCGCGCGCTCGGCGCCGACGTCGACGGCGACACGCTGCCGTTCACGGTGCACGGCAAGGGCGCGCTGCGCGGCGGCACGGTAACGATCGACGCGTCCGGGTCGTCGCAGTTCGTCTCCGGCCTGCTGCTGTCGGCCGCGCGCTTCGACGAAGGCCTGGTGGTGCACCACGACGGCAAGCCGCTGCCGTCGATGCCGCACATCGAGATGACGGTGGAGATGCTGCGCCGCGCCGACGTGCGGGTGCAGGCGCCCGCGGACAGTTTCAAGGCGCAGACCTGGACCGTGGAACCGGGACCGATCCGCGCGGTGGACTGGGAGGTCGAGCCGGACCTGTCCAACGCCACCCCGTTCCTGGCCGCGGCCGCGGTCACGGGTGGCACGGTCAGCATCCCGCACTGGCCGCGGCTGACCACCCAGCCGGGTGACGTGATCCGCGAGATCCTGGTGCGGATGGGTGCCGAAGCGCGGATCTTCGACGGCGTGCTCACCGTGCACGGCCCGGACCGGCTGGCGGGCATCGACATCGACCTGCACGATGTGGGCGAGCTGACGCCCACCGTCGCCGCGCTGGCGGCGCTGGCCGATTCCCCGTCCGTGCTGCGTGGGATCTCCCATCTGCGCGGGCACGAAACCGACCGCCTGGCAGCACTGTCCACCGAGATCAACCGCCTCGGCGGCAAGGTGACCGAGACCGAGGACGGGCTGGAGATCGTGCCCGCCGACCTGCACGGCGGCAAGTGGCATTCCTACGCCGATCACCGGATGGCCACGGCGGGAGCCATTCTCGGCCTCCGGGTGCCCGGCATCGAGATCGAGGACATCGGCACCACGGCCAAGACGCTGCCGAACTTCGTCGCCCTCTGGGAGCGCATGCTCGAACCCGCGCTATCCGACGAAGGAGCGGCGCACTGAGCGGGGGACGGCGCTCCGCGGCCAGCTACGACGAATCCGATGTCCGGGTTCGTCCGGGGCGGAGTTCCCGTCCCCGCACCAAGACCCGGCCGCAGCACAACGATGCCGAGCCGGCCATGGTGGTCTCGGTCGACCGGGGGCGCTGGGGGTGTGTCCTCGGAGGTGATCCGGAGCGCCGCATCGTCGCGATGCGGGCCCGGGAGCTGGGTCGCACCCCGATCGTGGTCGGCGACCAGGTGGACGTGGTCGGCGATCTGTCCGGGCGACCGGACAGCCTCGCCCGCATCGTCCGGGTCGCCGACCGGCGAACGGTGTTGCGCCGCACCGCCGACGACACCGATCCTTTCGAGCGACTCGTGGTCGGCAACGCGGAGCGGCTGTTCATCGTGGTCGCGCTCGCCGACCCGCCCCCGCGCACCGGCTTCGTGGAACGGGCGATGGTCGCCGCGTACGCCGGTGGGCTGCAACCGGTTCTGTGCCTGACCAAGCACGATCTGGCCGCCGATTCCGAATTCGCCGCCGCCTTCGACGATCTCGATCTCACCATCGTCTACGGCGGCATCGATGATCCGCTCGAGCCGGTCCTGGAACTGCTCACCGACCACCTCACCGCACTGATCGGCCATTCCGGTGTCGGCAAGTCCACGCTGGTCAATCGTCTTGTGCCGGATGCGGAGCGGGCCGTGGGCGTGGTGTCGGGAGTGGGCAAGGGCAAGCACACCTCCACCCAGTCGGTCGCGCTCCCGTTGCCGGATGGCGGCTGGGTCATCGACACACCCGGGGTGCGATCGTTCGGCCTGGCCCACATCACCCCGGACGACGTGATCGCCGCTTTCACCGATCTCGCCGGAGCCATCGAGGACTGCCCGCGCGGCTGCACCCATCTCGGCCCGCCCGCCGACCCCGAATGCGCGCTGGACGAGCTGCCCGGCAAGGAGCGCCGGGTGGCCGCCATCCGCCTCCTGCTCGTCGCCCTGACCTCCAACGATCCCTGGTAAGCGGGTCAGTGACCGTCCGGCTGTCCGGGCGCGAACGGCCACTCTTCGAACCACACACAGCGGCCACCCTGATCGAAGCGCAGGATCCACAGATCTCGCCACCGCGCCGGGGTGTCCCGTGCGTATTCCACCTCCACCCGGACCACCGCGGTGTCCCCGTCCACCGCGACGATGCTCGATCGCAGGACGAACGGCTCGTCGGGCCCGTCCCGGCCGCCTTCCCAGAAGTCGGCGAGCGCATCGAGCCCGGTCAGCGGCCGCGCCCACGGCGAGACGAGGTATCCGACGTCCGCGGCGAACAGGTCGGCGAGTTGTTCCGTGCCCGCCGACCGCCAGGCTCGCTCGTATCCGGCGATCCATGCTTCGACAGCTGCGCGGTCCACGCCAGGAAGATACGCCGGTCCACCCGGCTGTTCCGGCGCTTTCCACGACACGACGAAGGCGCCCGAGGGGACCTCGGGCGCCTTCGTTTTTCAGCGGTTCAGTGGCGGCGGCGAGACTTCGGGCCGCGACGACCCTTCGCGTCCGCGCGAGCCGCCTCGCGGCGCTCGCGGCGGGTGGGCTGCGGGGAACCGTCCGCGCCGTATTCCTCGGCGTCGCTGTGCACCGCGGCCCGGCCGCCCTCGTCGGGGCCGGAGTAGCTGAAACCGCGCTGGGCGGTCTCATCGATGCCCCTGGCGCGCAGGGCCGCGGGCGCGGCGTGCCCGTTGGCGACCCGAGCTTCCTCGGTGGGCAACGCCTGCGGGGCGGGCGGGGCTCCGACCGGCGAACGCAGGCCCGGGCCGACGGCGACGCCTTCCGGCTGCGGCTGCTGCACCTCGACCTGCAGGTTGAACAGGAAGCCGACCGACTCCTCCTTGAGGCCGTCGAGCATCGCGGTGAACATGTCGAAGCCCTCGCGCTGGTACTCCACCAGCGGGTCGCGCTGCGCCATCGCGCGCAGCCCGATGCCCTCCTTGAGGTAATCCATCTCGTAGAGGTGCTCGCGCCACTTGCGGTCGAGTACCGACAGCAGCACCTGCCGTTCCAGATTGCGCATGCTGCCCTCGCCGGCCAGGCCGTCGATCTCGGACTCGCGGCGCTCGTACGCGTCGTGCGCGTCGTCCAGCAGCGCTTCGAGCAGTTCCTCGCGGGTCAGCTCGCCCGCCTCGCCGATCTCGGTCTCGCCGGTCAGGTCGCGGTAGTCCAGGCTCACCGGGTACAGCGTCTTCAGCGCCGTCCACAGCTTGTCCAGATCCCAGTCCTCGACGTAGCCATCGGCGGTGGCGCCGTCCACATAGGCGGTGATCACGTCGGTGATCATGCTCTGGACCTGGCCCTCCATGTCCTCGCCGCGCAGGATCCGGTTGCGCTCGCCGTAGATGATGGTGCGCTGCTGGTTCATCACCTCGTCGTACTTGAGGACGTTCTTGCGGATCTCGAAGTTCTGCTGCTCGACCTGCGTCTGCGCGCTCTTGATGGCCTTGGACACCATCTTCGCCTCGATCGGCACGTCGTCGGGCAGGTTCAGCCGCGTCATGATCGCTTCCAGCGCGGCGCCGTTGAACCGGCGCATCAGCTCGTCACCCAGCGACAGGTAGAAGCGGGACTCGCCCGGGTCGCCCTGACGACCGGAGCGGCCGCGCAACTGGTTGTCGATGCGGCGCGACTCGTGCCGCTCGGTGCCGAGCACGTAGAGGCCGCCCGCGTCGCGCACCGCGTCGGCGTCCTCGGCGGTCTGGGCCTTCACCTGGTCCAGGGTGGGCAGCCAGGCGCGCTCGTACTCCTCCGGCGTCTCGACCGGGTCGAAGCCCTGCTTGCGCAGCAGGATGTCGGCGATGATGTCCGGGTTGCCGCCGAGCACGATGTCGGTACCACGGCCTGCCATGTTCGTCGCGACGGTCACCGCGCCCGGCCTGCCTGCCTCGGCGATGATCTCGGCTTCCTTCTCGTGGAACTTCGCGTTCAGCACGTTGTGCGGGATGCCGCGCTTGGTGAACTGCTTGGACAGGTACTCCGAGCGCTCGACGCTGGTGGTGCCGATCAGCACCGGCTGGCCGTTCTCGTGCCGCTCGGTGACGTCGTCGACCACGGCGGAGAACTTGGCCTCCTCCGTCTTGTAGATCAGGTCGGACTGGTCGGCGCGGATCATCGGCTTGTTGGTCGGGATGGGGACCACGCCGAGGTTGTAGATCTGGTGCAGCTCGGCGGCCTCGGTCTCGGCCGTACCGGTCATGCCGGAGAGCTTGTCGTAGAGGCGGAAGTAGTTCTGCAGTGTGATCGTGGCCAGGGTCTGGTTCTCCGGCTGGATCTCCACCCCTTCCTTGGCCTCGATCGCCTGGTGCATGCCCTCGTTGTAGCGGCGCCCGACCAGGATGCGGCCGGTGAACTCGTCGACGATGATCACCTCGCCGTCGCGGACGATGTAGTCCTTGTCGCGGGTGTAGAGCTCCTTGGCCTTGATGGCGTTGTTCAGGTAGCTCACCAGCGGCGAATTGGCGGCCTCGTAGAGGTTGTCGATGCCGAGTTGGTCCTCGACGAACTCGACGCCCGCCTCGTGCACGCCGATCGTGCGCTTCTTGATGTCGACCTCGTAGTGCAGGTCCTTCTTCAGCAGCGGCGCGATGCGCGCGAACTCGGCGTACCACTTCGAGGAGGCGTCCGCCGGGCCGGAGATGATCAGCGGGGTACGGGCCTCGTCGATGAGGATGGAGTCGACCTCGTCGACGATGGCGAAGTTGTGCCCGCGCTGCACCAGATCGTCCAGCGAGTGCGTCATGTTGTCGCGCAGGTAGTCGAAGCCGAACTCGTTGTTCGTGCCGTAGGTGATGTCGGCGCCGTAGGCCACCCGCCGCTGCGCCGGGCTCATGCCGGACAGGATCACGCCCACCTCGAGGCCGAGGAAGCGGTGCACGCGGCCCATCCACTCGGAGTCGCGCTTGGCCAGGTAGTCGTTGGTGGTGACGACGTGCACACCATCACCGCTGATCGCGTTGAGATAGGCGGGCAGCACCGAGGTGAGGGTCTTGCCCTCACCGGTCTTCATCTCGGCGATATTGCCCGTGTGCAGCGCGGCGCCGCCCATGATCTGCACCTTGTAGTGCTTCTGGTTGAGCACCCGCCAGGACGCCTCACGCGCGACCGCGAACGCCTCGGCCATCAGCTGGCCGAGCGGATCGGTCTCGCCTTCCTCGGCCATCTCGGCGTAGCGCTCGCGGAACTCGTCCGTTTTGGCCCGTAGCTCCGCGTCGCTGAGGTCTTCGTAATCCGGTTCGAGGGCGAGGACCTGGTCGGCGAAATGCGCGAGCCGCTTGACCATGCGACCCTCACCAATCCGTAGCAACCTCGTCAGTGTCAGCGCAGGCACGGGTCTCGTCAGTCCTCTGGTCGGTGTGTCAAATCGTGTCGTCGGCCCCCGGGCCGGTGCGGGCCCACGCGGTTGCGCGGAATCCGCTGCATGCTTCATGGTAATGCTCTATCTAATTTGCAGCGCCTGCGGCGCTGCGTGTTCGCGGCCCCCTCATGGCTCGCGTCCGAGCGACCGCCGCTGGCGACTTCGTCGCGGACGCGGCGGCCACTCGGACGCGAGCCGGGCCGCGAACGGCGCATGCTCGGTCTCGCTTCGCTCGAAACCGGTGGTTGGGCCGATGTGGGCGGGTGATGTGGGTCTCGTGCGATCTCGGTGTGCGCGACACGGTGGAGCGGGTGAACGGCATCGTTCGCGACTTCCTCGTCACATGTGCGACAACCGGAAGGCAGTTTCGACCGTGCGACCCGGTGCGGACTGTGATCGGATCGAGGCACCGAGCGCGAGTGGGCGGCGGCGTGCCACCGAATCCAGGGGTGCGGGAATAGGGTGTACGAGATTCATCGGAAATGCCGCAACGGTAGGGGTAACGGTCGCTGCGGCAGCACAATGAAGCGGGGGACGGCATCGGGAAAAGGAGTACCGGGCAGCGTGATCACGAGACTGACGCCGCAGGACACGGCCTTCTACCGGCTCGAGTCGAGTAGCAATCCGATCCATATCGGCTCTCTCGCGATCCTGCGGAACAGCGAACCCGGCGACGGCGCGGGCCGGGCGGTTCTGGACTACGACCGGCTGGTCGACCTGGTCGAGAGCAGGCTTCCACTGGTGCCGAGGTACCGGCGCAAGGTGCGCGAGATCCCGCTGTCGCTCGGGCGGCCGGTCTGGGTCGAGGACAGCCGGTTCGACATCACCTACCACATCCGGCGCTCGGCGCTCCCCGGTCCCGGCACCGACGAGCAACTGCACGACCTGGTCGCCCGGCTCACCTCCCACCCCTTGGATCCGGCCCGGCCGCTATGGGAGATGTACCTGATCGAACGGCTGTCCGACGGCCGCTGCGCGATCTTCACCAAGACGCATTCCGCCCTGGTGGACGGGGACACCGCGCTGGAGATCGGTCACGTGATCCTCGACGCGGGGCCCGCGCCCCGCGAACTGGCCGGTGACGATTGGATCGCGCCGCGCGAACCCGGCGACGTCGAGCTGCTGGTGGGCGCGCTGGCCGATCTCGCCGCGCAGCCGCGTAAGGCGCTGGAAGTGGCCCGTGACGCGGGCGCGGGTGCGTTCGCGGTGCTCGGGACGGCGGGCAAGGCGGTCGAGTCGGTGGTCGCCGCGGTGCGCACCGCGGCGACCGGCGCGCCCGCCAGCCCGCTGAACGCCCGTACCTCGCGCAACCGGCGCTTCGACGTGGTGCGCACCGACCTGGCGGACTACCGCACCATCCGCAGGCGTTTCGGTTGCTCGATCAACGACGCGATCCTCGCCGTGGTCACCGGAGCGCTGCGCAACTGGCTGCTCTCGCGCGGGGAAGCGCTCACCGAGTCGACCGCGCTGCGGGCGGTGGTGCCGATGTCGGTGTACGTCGAGGGAGCCGACGGCGACCAGGCGCAGACGGCGAGCGAGGTGTCGTCGTTCCTGATCGACCTGCCGGTCGGCGAACCGAGTCCGGTGATGCGGCTGTCGCACATCGCGCACGCGACCGAACTGAACGGACGTCAGCGGCGCGGTGTCCGCGCGCGCACCCTCGTGCACTTGGCCGGTTTCGCTCCGGCCAGCCTGCATGCGATGAGCGTGCGCGCGGCGAGTACGTTCGCAGAACACACGTTCAATCTGGTGATCACCAACGCGCCGGGTCCGCAGGCGCCGATGTACATCGGCGGCGCGCGGATGCTGGAGATGTACCCGGTGTCGCCACTGCTGCGCAATCAGGCGTCGAGCATCGGGATCACGTCCTACGACGGACGGGTGTTCTACGGTCTCAACGCCGACCGCGACGCGATGGCCGATATCGGCGTGCTCGCCACGGCGGTGCGCGATTCCATGGAGGAGATGCTCGGTGCCTGCGTCTGATCAGAACAAGCTGCGGGTCTACATCCCGGCTACGGTGCCGATGCTGCGCGAGCTGGTCGACAACCGGGAACTGTCCGCCGTCGGCGGGACCGCGTTCGCGGTGACGCCCGCGCTGCGCGAGGCCTACGCCTCCGGCGACGACGAGGAACTCGGCGAAGTCGCCATGAACGAGGCCGCCCGCGCCTCGCTACGGCTGCTCGCCGCCGAACGCGAGGCGATCGGATCGTCGGAGGAGTCCGACGACGAGGCCGCGCCGGTCGCGGGCGGCGGTCCCGTCTACCGGCGCGCGGTGATCGCCGCCGACGTGACCGGCGCGAAACTGCGGCCCGACCTCGATGACGCGGTGGTCCGGCTGGCCGGCCCGATCGGCTACCAGCAGATCGCCTCGGTGCACGTCGATCTGGCCGACGCCGAACCGCAGGTGGCCAAGGCCGTCGACGTGGTGGACGCGGCCGATCTCGGCGACACCGACGCCGAGTTCGTCCTCGGGGACGCCGAGGACCATCAATTGGCCTGGTACGCCGCTCAGGAGCTGCCGTTCCTGCTCGAACTGCTCTGACTCGCGGCGCGTACGCGGGCTCACCCACCGCGATAACCTACGATGCCGTAACCTTGCTGGCGAGGCATCCGATCGGCGAGACGGCGGCCTGGGCATCCGGACGACAGGGAGATCAACGGCAGCGATGGGTTCGAAAATTGGGAGCTTCTCCGTGCGAAGCGTCCGCGCGTGGCTGGAGGCGCCCGCCGCAAGCGTCGCCGAGCGTGGCGGCAAACTGAACGTGCTGCGCGGCGCCGTGGCGCGGGTGACCACGCCGTTGCTACCCGACGACTACCTGCACCTGGCCAACCCGCTGTGGTCGGCGCGCGAACTGCGCGGGCGCATCGTGGAGGTGCGCAAGGAAACCGCCGACGCCGCGACGCTGGTGATTCAGCCCGGATGGGGCTTCGACTTCAAATATCAGCCCGGCCAATACATCGGCATCGGCCTCTTGGTCGACGGACGCTGGCATTGGCGTTCGTATTCGCTGACCTGTCCGCCGGATTGGTCGGTACCGGGCCACGCCGGTAAGCGGTTGATCTCCATCGCCGTGAAGGCGATGCCGGAGGGCTTCCTGTCCAGCCATCTGGTCAGTGGCGTGCCGGTCGGCACGGTCGTCCGGCTCGCCGCCCCGCAGGGCGGATTCGTGTTGCCGTACCCGCCGCCGGAGAAGGTGTTGTTCCTCACCGCGGGCAGCGGCATCACCCCGGTGATGTCCATGCTGCGCGCGATGGACCGGCGTGAGCTGTTCACCGACGTGGCGCATCTGCACTCGGCCCGGACCGCCGACGACGTGATGTTCGGTGCGGAGCTGCGCGCGCTGCACGAGCGCAACCCGAGCTTCGACACCCGTCTGCATCTCACCGCCGAGAAAGGCAAGTTCGCGCTCGCCGAACTCGACACCGAGTTCCCGGATTGGCGCGAACGCCAGACCTGGGCGTGCGGTCCCGCCGGGATGCTCGACGAGCTCGAGAACCACTGGCGTGCGGCGGGCCTGCCGGAACGGCTGCACGTGGAGCGCTTCGAGATCGAGCGCTCGTCGGTCGGTGCGGGCGGCACGGTCACCTTCGGTAAAACCGGTCGAACGGTCGAGGCCGACGGCGCGACCAGCCTGCTCGAGGCCGGGGAGTCCGCCGGCGTGCAGATGCCGTTCGGCTGCCGGATGGGCATCTGCCAGACCTGCGTGGTCACATTGAGTTCCGGCCACGCGCGCGACCTGCGCAACGGTGAGGAGCGCCGCGAAGGCGACAAGGTGCAGACCTGCATCTCGGCGGCCGCGGGCGACTGCACCCTCGACGTGTAGTCCAGCGGGTACCCTCGAGGGGATCGAGTAGCGAAAGGACCCCGGTGGCAATCACCGACATCAAGACATTTGCCCATCTCACCGCGGCCGATATCGAGACACTGGGGCAGGAACTCGATTCCGTCCGGCGTTCGGTGGAGCTGTCCCGCGGCGAGCGTGACGCGAAGTACATCCGGCGCGCGATCGCGGCACAGCGCGGTCTCGAAGTCGCGGCTCGCGCCGTGCTGTTCGGCAGCCGCAATCGCTGGGCCTGGCTGACCGGCACCGCGTTGCTGTCGGTCGCCAAGATCATCGAGAACATGGAGCTCGGGCACAATGTCAGCCACGGGCAATGGGACTGGATGAACGACCCGGAGATCCACTCCACCTCGTGGGAGTGGGACATGACCGGCCCCTCCGCGCAGTGGCGCCGCGCGCACAACTACTCCCACCACACCTATACCAATGTGCTGGGCAAGGACGAGGATCTCGGCTTCGGCATCCTGCGGATGACCCGGGACGAGCCGTGGCGGCCGATCCACCTGGTGCAGCCGCTGGCGAACCTGCTGCTGGCCGCGACCTTCGAGTGGGGCATCGCGCTGCACGACTGGAGCATCGAGAAGGAGCTGGCCGGCACCCCTCCCCGGGAAGTGATGTCGGAGCCGAACGTGGTGTTCGGACGCAAGATCCGCCGTCAGGTGGCCAAGGACTTCCTGTTCTATCCCGCGCTCACCGGCCCGGCGTTCAAGCAGACGCTGAAAGCGAACGCGACGGCGAACCTGGTGCGCAATCTCTGGGCGTACGCGGTGATCTTCTGCGGCCACTTCCCGGACGGCGCGGAGAAGTTCACCATCGAGCAGCTGGAGAACGAGACCAGCGGCGAGTGGTACCTGCGCCAGATGCTCGGCAGCGCGAATTTCAAGGCCGGGCCCGCCATGGCGTTCATGAGCGGCAACCTCTGCTACCAGATCGAGCACCACCTGTTCCCCGATCTGCCGAGCAACCGGTACCCGGAGATCGCGGTGCGGGTCCGCGAGCTGTGCGACAAGTACGACCTGCCCTACACCACCGGGTCGCTGGGCAAGCAGTATCTGCTCGCCTTCCGCACGATCCACAAGCTGGCGCTGCCGGACCGGTTCCTCAAGGCGACCGCCGACAACGCGCCCGAGACCTCGTCGGAACGCAAGTTCGCCGGTATCACGCTGCCGTCGCTCGGCACGGAGTCCACACACTGGCTGCGCATCGATCCGGAGACCGGCAAGCGGCGCGGTCTGCGCTCGGCGTTGCACGAGGCGAAGGTCGTGCTGAAGGACAAGGCGCGGCAGGAGAAGGAGATGCTGCGCGAGGCCAAGGCGGCACTGAAGGAGAAGGCCGAGCACGAGGGCCAGGTACTGCGGGAGGCCAAGGTCGCGTTCCAGGAGCGAGCCCGGCACGAACAAGCGGCGCTGCGCGAAAAAGCCATGCGGGACAGGCGGTTTCGCTTTCTCCGAAGGGCGCGTTAACTTACCAGCCGACAACCAGTATCGCAATAGGGTGATTGACACATCCTCGCGGCGCACCTCGCAACCTACGCTTTCGTAACTTACGGTAAAGTAACCCGTATGGCGATCTCGGATGTCAAGGAATACGCGCACCTCACCGAGGCCGACGTGGAAGCACTCGGCGCGGAATTCGACGCGATCCGGCGGGAAATCGAAGCCTCGCGCGGCGAGCGCGACGCGAGGTACATCCGCAATGTCATCAGGTTGCAGCGAGCCCTCGAGATCAGCGGCCGGGCGGTGCTGTTCGCCAGCCCGAAACGTCCCGCGTGGCTGGCCGGCGTCGCCCTGCTCGGCACCGCCAAGATCATCGAGAACATGGAGATCGGGCACAACGTCATGCACGGGCAGTGGGACTGGATGAACGATCCGGAGATCCACTCCAGCTCGTGGGAATGGGACAACACCGGCGCCGCCAAGCACTGGAAGCACACCCACAACTACCTGCACCACAAGTACACCAACGTGCTCGGCATGGACGACGACATCGGCTACGGCCTGCTGCGGGTGACGCGCGACCAGCGCTGGAAGCCGTTCAACCTGGGCAACCCGATCTACAACCTGGTGTTGCAGCTGTTCTTCGAGTACGGCGTCGCCATCCAGCACATGGAGCTGGGCAAGCTGGTGGCGGGCCGGTACAAGCCGGGCTCCCCCGAGCGGGCCGAGTTCGAGCGCAAGCGCAGCGAGGCGCTCACCAAGATGGGCAAACAGATCCTCAAGGATTACGTCATCTTCCCCGCCCTCACCGGCCCGGCGTTCTTCTCCACGCTGACGGCCAACCTGGCCGCCAACGCGATCCGCAACGTCTGGTCCAACGCGGTCATCTTCTGCGGGCACTTCCCCGACGGCGCGGAGAAGTTCACCAAGGCCGACATCGACGGTGAGACGCACGGCCAGTGGTACCTGCGCCAGATGCTCGGCAGCGCCAACATCTCCGGTGGCCCGGTCATGCACTTCATGACCGGCAACCTGAGCCACCAGATCGAGCACCACCTGTTCCCCGACCTGCCGAGCAACCGGTACGCCGACATCGCCGTGCGGGTGCGCGAGCTGGCCGACAAGTACGACCTGCCCTACACCACCGGCTCGCTGCCGGTGCAGTACTTCAAGGCGTGGCGCACCATCCTCAAGCTGTCGCTGCCGAACAAGTACCTGCGGGCCACCGCCGACGACGCGCCGGAGACGGCCTCGGAACGCAAGTTCGCGGGCAGCGCAGCGGCCACCATCGATCCGGTGACCGGTCGACGTCGTGGTCTGCGCACCGCGCTCGCCCAGGGGCGGCGGCGACTCGCCCGGCGCGGCGCGGCCGCGGCGCGCTGATTCCACTCGCGCGATGACGTCGGCTCGGTCTCGGAATCCGAGCCGACGGGCGTCACGGGCCGCTCGGCCGGGCCGTGTGCGGCGAGTTCGCCGGATTTGATTGACTCAGGCGGTGCATCCTGAGGTTCTGAGCGTCTACGAGGCCATCCGGCGGCGCCGCGACGTGCGCGCGGAGTTCACCGGCGAGGTCGTGGACGAGGCGACGTTGTGGCGGCTGCTGGACGCCGCGCACCGGGCGCCGAGCGTGGGGAATTCGCAGCCCTGGGATTTCGTGGTGGTCCGCGATCCGGCGACGCTGCGCAAGTTCGCCGACCATGTGGCGCGCAAGCGCATCGAGTTCCGAGACGCGCTGCCGCCCGAGCGTGCCGACACCTTCGAGCCGATCAAGATCGAGGGCATTCTGGAGAGCGGTACCGGGGTCGTGGTCTGCTACGACCACGATCGCGGCGGACCGCAGGTGCTCGGGGGGGTCACGGTGCCCGAAACCGGTATCTACTCCGCGGTTCTCGCCATCCAGAATCTCTGGCTGGCGGCCACCGCCGAAGACATCGGCGTCGGGTGGGTGTCGTTCTACGATCCCGGCTTCCTGTCCGACCTGATCGGCCTTCCGGAGGGCGTCCGCACGGTCGCCTGGCTGTGCGTCGGGCCGGTGCACGAATTCCAGCGCGTCCCCGATCTCGAGCGCTTCGGCTGGCGCGCGGGCAGACCGCTCACCGAGGCGGTGCACCGCGAAACCTATCGCGGCTGACTCCCCGTCTCGGTCGCGCATCGTTACGCAAATGTGTGGATCGTTCATGGTTCAATCGGATGCCCACTGGGTACGACAAGGGCGAAACTGCCTCTGACGCAGTGTTCTTCACGGGAGTTCGTCGGTTCCAGGAGGTTTTTGCACATGGCCAATGTCGATGCTGTTCGGCTGTCGAGCGAGCTGGGCATCGATCTGGCACAGGCGACGTTGCGCCTGCGTCGGGAAGGCATCCCCGGCGAGACCAAGCACCAGACCTGTCTGCGGATCCTCGCGGACGAGGGACGTAAGCGGCGGGGCGCCACGGGCAAGTGAGGACGCCGGGGCGACGGTAGCCGAGGCGACCGCCGGCCGGCGGGGGACTATGGTCGGCGGGTGCGGCCACCCCGCTCGCGTCAGACGCGTTCGAGCACCGCCGACGCGCCGATGCCACCCGCGGCGCAAATCCCCAGCAGTGCCGTGTTCTTCCCCGTGCGGGCCAGCTCGTTGGCCATGGTGGTCACCATGCGCGCCCCCGTGGCCCCGAACGGGTGGCCGAGCGAGATCGATCCACCGTGCACGTTCAGCTTGTCGATGTCCACCGCACCGACGGCGGTGTCGCGATCCAGCCGGGTCTTGGCCCACTCGTCACTGGCCAGCGCGGTCAGCACCGCCAAGGTCTGGGCGGCGAAGGCCTCGTGGATATCGACGAGATCGGCGTCGCCCAGCGACATCCCGGCCTTCTCCAGCGCCCGAGGCATCGAGATGGCCGGGCCGATCAGCACCTGATCGGCCGGATCGACGCTCACGTAACTCCACGACCGGAACGCAGCCAGCGGTCGATACCCGAGCGCGTGCGCCTTCTCCTCGCTCATCAACAGCACCGCGGCGGCCCCGTCGGTGAGCGGGCTGGCGTTGCCCGCGGTCACGCTGCCGTCCGCGGCGAAGACCGGCTTCAGAGCGGCCAGCTTCGCGGTGCTGGTATCGCCGCGCACCAAGCCGTCGCGCAGGATCTCCACATCTTCGGGAGTGCGGACCCGCAGCACTTCGTCGTCGAACCGGCCGGACTCGATGGCGGCCGCCGCGCGATGGTGCGAGCGGGCGGCGAACTCGTCCTGGTCCGCGCGGCTCACGCCGTGGATGCGAGCCATCTTCTCGGCCGATTCGCCCATCACCTCACCGGTGGTGCGCTCGGCGATCCTGGGCCGGCTCGGCAGCAGATCGGTGAACGGCGCGAGGCGCGCGACCGCGGACAGGTAGTCCTTCGGCTTCGGCTTGCCCAGGGCCAGCGGCGCCGCCGCGTGCACGACCTTCTGCGGCAACTTGACCTCGGCGTTCGAGGTGGAATCGCTGCCCCCCGCGATCATGATGTCGTATTCGCCCCGTTCGATCGCGGCCGCCGCCGAGGTGACCGCCTGCAAGCCGGAGGCACAGGCTCTGGTCACGGTGTAGCCCTCGCAGCCCGCGTCCAGCCGCAGGTCCAGCGCGATCTCCCGGGCGATGTTCGGCGCCGCGCCGGGCAGGATGACACCGCCCCACACGATCGCCTCCACTTGCGCGCCGGGCAGCCCGGTTCGCTCCAGCAGTCCCCGTACCGCGGCGTCGGCCAGCGCGATGGAATCCATCCGCGTGTATCCGGTGAACGCGCGCAGGAACGGCGTGCGCGCACCGGACACGATCACGGCACGGCGAGCAGCTTTGGTGGCCATGCGATTTCCTTTCGAAAGCCTCGGTCCACCAAACTTACTCTAAAGTAAGTTCACCGTCGACCCCCTTCGCCGACGGTGAACCCGACGTAGCGGCACTCCCCTCCGCCGCCGCTGACCGGTCCGCCACGCGCCGTTGAGCGGCGGACCGGAGACGCCCGTCCCGGCGAACGCCCCTGCCCGTCCCGGAACCGCCGCAGGCCCTCCCCTGGACCTTCCGACGCAAAGAACCGTAACAAACTTTCGACTGATTTTCCAAATAGTTTCTATTGATTTGCCTAAGACCTCCTAGCGGCTTACCATGAACGCACTATGCATAGCCCTTCGGAGCTGTCGCGGCAGAAGAGATTCGGGCGAATCATCAGAGAACGCCGGGACGAGCTCGGCCTCACCCAGCTACAGATCGGCGACCTCGGGGGACCTTCGGCGCCGACCATCCGGAAGATCGAGGACGGCGAGGCGACCATCAGCATGCAGACGCTGAACAAGCTCGACGCCCCGCTGCGATGGTTGCCGGGCAGCGCCGCCCGCACCTACGCGGGCGGTGTTCCCGCCGTCGACGAACCCGCGAACGCTCCGCGCGGCGCAGGCGAATCGGTGGTGGCGGGCCCGGACGCGATCCGCTTCGAAATCTCCGATCTCACCGGTCTTCTCGCGGCTTCGGGCAGGCTCACCGACGCCGTCGAGAACGGCCGCACCACCGACCCGCAGGTGGTCGCGGCGATCGCGGAACTCAACCGGGTGGTCTCCAAGCTGTCCGCGCGGTACGCGACCGCCATGCTCGAACGCAACGGCGGACCGGGCAGGCAAGTGCATCCGCTGGTGGAGATGGCCTTCGCGCACCTGCTCGCGATCCCCGCGGAGGCCAGCGACCCCGGCGAGCTACAGGAACGCCGGTACCGCCGCTGGCTGGCCGGTCGATCGGAGGATATCGATGCGGCGACCGAAGCCCGATTCCGCGCACGCTGGCTGGCGGCCAACATGGCGACGACAGCGGTTCGAAATGGTGAGTGACGAGGCAGCCATGACCGACAACGGGCCCGACCGCGCGACACTCGCGCTGAGCCGCAAGATCAATCGGCTGTTCGCCGTCGTGCATCCGCGCGACGCACCGGAACGCAGCGTCGAATCCGTCGCCGAGCAGGCAGGCGATTTTCTCGGTCGCCCGGTGCCGCCCGGCCTCCTGACGCGCCTGCGCGACGGCGAGTTCGACGACGAGAACGCGGGCGTGGTCGATCCCGAGATCCTCGCCGCGGTGGCGCGCAGCTTCGGCGTGGCCGCCGAGTATCTGCTCACCCGTGGCCCCGCCGCCGACGCGATCGACCGGGAACTCGAGTTGCTCGCCACCATGCGCGACGCCAACGTCGCCAGCATCGCGCTGCGCGGTTCCAATATCGATCGGGGCATGCTCGCCAAGATCATCCAGAGCACGGCAGGGTCGATGCCGCCGAGTCGGTAGCATGCTTCCCTACATGGGCCACCGAGCTTTTGTAGGAGACCGATCGCATGGCCATCCAGGCCCGGTTCCGGAGCTTGACCCGGGACCTCCCGATACCCCACCCATGGGATTTGCAGACCTACCTCGATGATGTCGCGGCGTACCGGGGCCGCAGCATCAGCCTGTTACCGATCGATACCGCACTGCTCGCGGGGACCGGATGCGGCACGGGCAGCGGCCTGTGGATCGCGAAGCAGGACAGCGATGTCATCGCCTACGGCGCCGACACCACCGAGTGGCACGCCGAGCACATCATCGTGCACGAGCTCGGGCACATGCTGCTCGGACACGGCCCGGAGCAATCCGAATCCGGTGAGGCGCCCACGAGCGCACCGACCGTGGCCGCGGTCGCCGATCTACTGCCCTCGATCTCGCCCGAGTCGATCGCCCACGTGCTCGGCCGCACCGACTACGGCACCCGGCGCGAACGAGACGCGGAGACCTTCGCCGACATGGTGATGCTGCACGCCATGCGTCCGCCGAGCCGCGATTCGCTGCTGCACCGCACGTTCTTCCGCGACCGGCGGCGGTGACCTCGCCGGTCCCGGCGCCGATCGCGATTCCGCTGATCGTGTTCGTCGCGGTAGTCGTGCTCGGGCGTCGCCTCGTGCTGCACCACGCCACCGTGGATCGCCTGCTCAACCGGGCCATGCTGTGGGGCATCGCCACGCTGATCCTGCTCGAACGCGGCATCGCACCGGAGATCGGCAGTCTGCTGCACCAGCTTTCGATGGGCACGCTGCTGATGGAGGTGGTCGGTCTGTACGGCGCGGCCCGGCTGTGGTCCGGCGCCGAACCCGCGTCCGCGCTCGCCCGGCAGCGGGTCTACGACCTCGCCGGACTGGCCGGAGCGGCGATCATCCTGGTCGTGGGGACCGCGGCACGCCAGGAGGGACGGCTGGTGGGGCAATCGCCGGACTGGCCTGCGCTGGTGGTGTGGGCGATCCTGTGGATTCCGCTGCTGGCCGCCGGCCGGCTGTGCTGGCGCGCGGCGGTGCGCGAACTGCGCTCGGACGAATCGACCGCCGCGGAGCGGATCGTCTACGTCACCCTGCTCGCCACACTGGTCGTCGGGTCCGCAGGCCTGGTCGTCTCCGCGATACAGCTCGCAGGGCCCGGCGCGACGGCCGACCCGGCTCTGGTGCGCTGGGCCGCACCGACTTTCGCCGTCTCGGCGCTCGGCGCGGCGCTCCTGGCCGTGCCGCTGGTCGCCTGGCTGCGGGCCCACACGGGCTGGGACCGCGCCGGACGATACTGCCGACGCCTGCGTCCGCTGTGGCGCGATCTGACCGCGGCGGTACCGGAGGTCGTGCTCGAGCCGGACCTGCCCGCGGCCGAATCCGACGCGCGGCTGATCCGCATGACGGTCGAGATCCGCGACGCTCTGATGCACCTGCGGCACTACCTGCCCGAGGACGCCGCCGACGCCGACTACGTGGCACAGATCCAGCGCGCCATCGCCGCGAAATCGAGCGGCGCGGCGGTGCGGACGCGGCGGTCGGACCATCCCGCCGGGCCGCCGGTGGGCGACATCGACTCGGATCTGCGGCTGTTACTCGCGATGGCACGCGACTGGCCGCAGGGTGCGAGCGGGGTCTCGACATAATTTCTCCGGGCATCCAGCCGGTGAGCTGAATGCCCGGAGAAGTGGGACCGATGGTTGTTCGTGCCGTCAGGCCAGACGGATCAGGCCGTAGTCGAAGGCATGGCGGCGGTAGACCACCGAGGGCCGGTCGCTCTCCTTGTCGTGGAACAAGAAGAAGTCATGACCGACGAGTTCCATCTGGTAGAGGGCGTCGTCGACGGACATCGGTGTCGCCGAGTGCACCTTCGTGCGCACGATGTGGCCGGGACCGGCCTCGTAATCCTGCTCGCGCCCTTGCTCGAGGTGGGTGTGCGCGGCATCGGACTCGGTGAGCCGCTCGAAGAGGGAGTCATCCACCAGATCGGCGGTGGCCTGGGCAACCGACAGCGGCGTCTTGTCGCCGTAGTGCACCCGGCGCCGATCCTTGGTGCGGCGCAGCCGGCTCTCCAGCTTCGCGGTCACCGACTCGAAGGCGGCGTAGAAGCTGTCCGCGCAGGCCTCGGCCCGCACGACGGGACCCTTTCCGCGCGCGGTGATTTCGACGCGCTGACAGTTCTTGCGCTGACGCCGGTTGCGCTCGTGGAACAGCTCCACGTCGAAGAGGAAGATCGATGGATCGAAGCGTTCTAATCGGGAGAGTTTTTCCGCGACGTAAATACGAAAATGGTCGGGCACCTCGACGTTGCGGCCCTTCACCACGATGTCGCCGCGTGGCGCACGTGGTCGTTCCGCTGCGGGTTGCTCGGGTGCTGCTGCCTGGGTGCCGGAGTCCAGCACCGAAGGAGCGGGATCTTTCACTGAAGGTCGTGAAGAAGTCGTCACGCGTACCTCCCGGATCTGGCCGCACCGACCGATTCCAGTGCGGCGGGATTGAGCCGTGCCGATCGACAATTACTCGGCACAAGTTGTCCGAGGCGCCACCTCCAAACTTGCGGTTCGGGTGTGTGTCCGCGACGCTAGTCCGCCGACGCGTTGATCGCCAGTGTTCACGCAAATTTCCCGGAGTCAAGCAACACACGTAACCAGAACGCCATGTGTCGGCAATCCGATGTGCCGCAGCGCACGCACCGATTCGCGGGCCGTGGCACCGGTGGTCAGTACGTCGTCGACCAGCACTATCTCGGCGTTCGCCGGTATTCCCCGATCGGCGAAACGGCCGGGGGCGGTGCGCACCCGCCCCTCCAGGTTGCGAGCCCGCTCGGCGGGTGTCAAGCCGACCGAATCACGCACCTCTGGCCCCACTCGCAACAGGGATACCATGCGGGTGTCCGGGAGCCATTGCGCAGCTACCGCTGCCGTCCGCAGCACCGGATCGCCGCCTCGGCGCCGCGCCGCAACGCCCCTGCTCGGCGCGGGAACCAGCACCAAAGGACGGCGCGGCGAACGCAACTCGGCGAGCGCGCCGGCGAGCGCCGCCCCGAGTGGCTTCGCCAGATCCCGCCTGCCTCGTTCCTTGACGGCGAGCACCGCCCGGCGCGCGGGCCCGGCGTACGGCCCGAGCGCCCAACATGGCACGCCCGGATCGGTGCGCGGCCACACCCGCACCGGAGGGCCGGTCAGGGTGACAGCACAGGCGGCGCACCAATCGGCTCCGGAACGTCCGCAGCCCGCGCAGGCGGCGGGCAGCACCAGATCGAGCAGGGTTCGCATCGACCGAGTGTGCGCCCGTCCCCCGACAAGTTCGCTCGCTCAGGTCGACGGCGATGCTGCACCGGGGTGAACGTATGCCTCTGCGGCAAGGACGTTTACGCGGTCCACCACGGCCGCGTACCCGGGACCGGACGCACCTCAGCCGGGCAGGACGGGTATGGCGTTCGCGCCCAGACCCGGAACCTCGCGCCAGTACGGCTGCCCTTGGTCCGGAGCGGAGGTCAGCTCCAGCACCGCGCGGGAGTCGGCGACATACTGGTGGTCCGGGCTCGCGCTCACCGAGCGCACCGGCGCCGTCAGATTCTGTGAGGTCAGCGGGGTCGGCTCCGAGCCGT
Source organism: Nocardia sp. NPDC047654 (assembly GCF_043205035.1). Classification (NCBI taxonomy): domain Bacteria; kingdom Bacillati; phylum Actinomycetota; class Actinomycetes; order Mycobacteriales; family Nocardiaceae; genus Nocardia; species Nocardia sp. NPDC047654. The sequence goes on along the minus strand of NZ_JBIDDF010000015.1, from coordinate 144,490 downwards.
CGACCGACACCGTGCTGACCGGGTCCACATTGCCCTCACGGGCGATGATGATGGTGTCCGCGTCGAGCCAGTCCACCGAGACCGCGGCCGTGCTGAGTCCGACGCCCACGGGAAGCGCCGAGGTCAGCGCCACCTTTCCGTCCGGTTTGGGCACGACGACCGCGACGTACACCCTGCCGTCCGCGATCATCGCCGCCCGCACTCCGGACCGGGAGATCCGTAGTTCGGTGATCGGCAGCCGAGGCGAGGTGGCCGAGGATGCCGCCGTCAGCCCGGAGATGTCGACGTTCTGCACCGATACGTTGCCACTGCCCCGGTCATTGACCGCGCGGATCACCCGGTCGCCGTCGACCACCGCCCATGCCGCGCTACCGTCCGCGGTCCAGGAGGGCCGGGTGATGGTGAAGCCCTCGGCCACCGGAAAGGCGTTGCCGCCGTAGGTGCCGACCATCAGCGTGCGCGACGGCACGCCCGGGGGTCTTCCGGCTTCCGCGACGGCGGCGGCGAGCTGACCGTCCGGGGACAACGTCGCCGACTGGAGGTTGTTCACCCCGCCGAAGTAGCCGGGAGCGGGGATGATGCCACCGTTCTCGGCGATTTGCACCAGCCCCCCGCCGCGCAGCGCGTGCAGCCCGGTCTGGTTGCGCGCGGAGGTGGCCGGATTGAACTGCTGCACGTCGGCCACGCTCCAGCCGTTCGCGGCGAACCGCTCGTCCAGCGGCTTGCCGTCGGCGAGCAGCATGTACGGCCCGAGGACGTCGGCGCTGGACAACGTGAGCACCACCTGCGCGGCCAGCAGTTCGCGCTCGCGCGGATTCAACGCCGACGCGCCCGCCAGGTCGATCTTGACGCCGCCGAGCCCGATGCCGACGCCGTCGGGATCACCGTTGGCCTTGGTGATCGCCCCGCGCAGCGCGATCGGCGGCGTCAGCTCGCTGCGCAGCACCGAGGCAAGCGCGGGCTGCGGCCCCTCGAGCAACGAGCTGAGCAATCGCTGGGCCAGCTGGGCTTTCGGCACCGCGAGCCAGCGCAGGTCCGGGACGGCCATATTGCCGCTCGGATCGATGAAGTACAGCACGTAGCGGCGGTAGGACTTGAAGAACGCGGTGGAGTCCATGACGACGCCGTCGGGCAATTCGTCGATGCGCCACTCACCGTTGATCTTGGTCAGCTCGATCTTGTTCTCGACGAAGGGGATGTCGTCGTTGGGACGGTACCCGCCGTCGGCGGACAGCTCCCCGACCTTGCGCGCGCGGATCAGATAGTTGGCTTTGTCTCCGGAGCGCGACTCTCGCAACGTGTCGGGCTTCTCGACGATGACGGTGCCCGCCGCGTCGTCCCATTGGGTGGAAGCCGCGGGGGTCATGTACTGCCGGGCGGCCAGATGCCGGTTGGCGGGATCGGCGGTGGCCTGGAGGAAGTCGCGCAGCAGCAGATCGGGATCGCGGTTGGCGACCGGTGGCGGCGGACCCTCGGAGGTGGGCTCCCGGTTGATGGTGCCCAGCGCCTCCGGCGCGGAGGACTCGGGCAGGCTGGCGCAGGCGGTGAGCGGTGCCACGACCGCGAGGATCGTCGCCACCAGCACTGTCAGTCGCCGCCCCCGCGCAGATCTGACACGCATTCTCATGACTGTACGTCCCCCGGTTCGCGCGCCCCGCCGCCCCCGGCTTGCGCCGACTCCGATGCCGATGAGCCGTTCGTTCCGGACGCGTGCGCCTCGTCGGTCGAGGCGGCTTCGGTGGGCTGCGTGCTGCCGGCCGGGGCGTGCGGTTCATTCGCACGAGCCTCCGAGCCGCCTTCCGCGCCCCTGCTGTCTCCTTCGTCGCCGCTCGGCCCGTCGCCGTCCGGCTCGTTCGCGTGCTCCGAACGCCCGGTGTCGGGCGGTGTCCCGGACTCGCCCTGCCGCGCACCGGCCGGATCGGAACTGCCCGGCCGCGCGCTGTGCGGCACGACGCTCGTCCCCTGCGCAGCGCCCGAAGCGGTCGAGTCGTAGGTGGCATCGTCCGGTTCGGCGGCGACCGGTGGCGCCTTCTCCGGTTCGACGGGCGGTTCCGGCTCGACCAGGCGCATCGACTTGCGCGCCGGTTCCAGCGGAAGCGGGCTCGGGCCGAGTTTCTTGCCGCGCACCAGCGGCAGCGTCAAGCGGAAGCTGGCGCCGAGGCCTGCCTCGCCCCAGGCCTCGAGCTTGCCCTCGTGCAGGTTCGCGTCCTCCACGCTGATCGACAGGCCGAGACCGGTGCCGCCGGAGCGGCGCATGCGGGACGGATCCGAACGCCAGAACCGGTTGAAGACCAGCTTCTCCTCACCCGGCCGCAGACCGACGCCTTGGTCGCGCACGACGACGGCGACGGCGTTGGCCTCCACGTCGCCGCGCATCCGGATCAGCACCGGCTTGCCCTCGCTGTGATCGATCGCGTTGGCGAGCAGGTTGCGCAGCACGCGCTCCACCCGGCGCGGATCGACCTCGGCGACGAGCGGGTCCTCCGGCATATCGCTGATCACCTCGACCCCGGCGTCCTTGGCCAGGTGCCGCACGGTGGAGATCGCTGCCCGCGCGCACATCCGCACGTCCAGCGACTCGACCTGCAGTTCGGCGACGCCCGCGTCGTGCCTGCTGATCTCCAGCAGATCGTTGAGCAGGCCCTCGAACCGGTCCAGCTCGTTGACCAGCAACTCGGCGCTGCGGGCCAGGGCGGGGTCGAGGTCGTCGCTGCTGCCGTGGATCAGGTCGGCGGCCATGCGCACGGTGGTCAGCGGGGTGCGCAACTCGTGGCTGACGTCGGAGGTGAACCGGCGCTGTAGATTGCCGAACTCCTCCAGCTGGGTGATCTGGTTGGAGAGGCTCTCGGCCATCTCGTTGAACGCCTGGGCCAGCCGCGCCATATCGTCCTCGCCGCGCACCAGCATGCGTTCCTTGAGCCTGCCGTCGGCGAACCGGCCCGCGATCCGGGCGGCGGAACGAATCGGCAGGACCACCTGCCTGGTGACCAGCGCGGTGATCGCGGCCAGCAACACCAGCAGCACGATGCCGCCGACCAGCATGGTGCCGCGCATCAGCGACAGGCTGCGTTCCTCGTTGGCCAGCGGGAAGATCAGGTAGATCTCCAGGGTCGGGATCTCCGCGCTCGGGCTGCCGATGATCAGCGCGCGCCCGCGGTAGCCATCCGCGTCGTCGACCGTGGCGAACTGGTAGCTGACCTGGTTGCGCTGCACGAACCGGCGCAGTTCGTCGGGTACCTCTTGGATCGGGCCGCGCGGAATCTGCTGCGGCGGCATCCCGCCGATGACGCTCAGCGCCGAATCGAAGCTGCCCGCCGCGCCGGTGGACTGGCCGGTGCCGCCGCGGTTGGACAGCGCGTTGCGGGCCTCTTCCAACCGCTGCGGTTGGGCGCCGATGTCGTGCACACCCGCCAGCTGGCTCTCCACCGTGTTGCGCGCACGGTCCATCTCCTCGACCGCGGCGTTGATCTTGGCGTCCAACAACCGGTCGGTGATCTGACTGGTCAGCACCACGCCGAGGATCGTGATGACGATCAGCGACAGCGTCAGCGTGGACACGATGACGCGCAACTGCAGCGAACGACGCCACAGGTGGCCTAAGGCAATGCCGACCGCTTGGAACCAGGCCACCACCGGAGCCAGCGATCGTTCCAGACGCGTGATCACGCCATGGATCACGGCGGTCCGGCCTTGTAACCGACACCGCGGACGGTCAGCACGATCTCCGGGTTCTCGGGATCCTTCTCCACCTTCGCCCGCAACCGCTGCACGTGGACATTCACCAGGCGGGTGTCCGCGGCGTGCCGGTAGCCCCAGACCTGCTCGAGCAGGACCTCGCGGGTGAACACCTGGCGCGGCTTACGAGCCAGGGCGACGAGCAGGTCGAACTCCAGCGGCGTCAGCGAGATCTGCGCGCCGCCGCGGCTGACCTTGTGCGCGGGCACATCGATCACGATATCGGCGATCGACAGCAGCTCGGCGGGCTCCTCCTCGGTCCGGCGCAGGCGGGCCCGCACCCGGGCGACGAGTTCCTTCGGCTTGAAGGGCTTGACGATGTAATCGTCGGCGCCCGATTCCAGACCCAGCACGACGTCGACCGTGTCGGTCTTCGCCGTGAGCATCACGATCGGAACCCCGGAATCGGCCCGCAGCACACGGCACACGTCGATGCCGTTCATGCCGGGCAGCATCAGGTCCAGCAACACCAGATCGGGGCGGATCTCGCGAACCGCCGCCAGGGCCTGTGTGCCGTCGCCGACCACGTGCGGGTCGAACCCTTCCCCGCGCAAGACGATCGTGAGCATCTCGGCGAGTGCCATATCGTCGTCGACGACCAGAATCTTCGGCTTCATAACTACTATGTTGTCATCTCCCAGGCCAGGATCGGGCCGCCACGCCAACACTGGTGCGAACCCACGGCACAGCCAACCTTATCGACCAACGATTTCGGCGATCCGCGCGGCCAGCTCAGCCGGACCGTCGTCGGATCGGTATGTCCACCAGGGTCCGCGCCAGTCGCGTTCGGCCAGCTCACGGTACACCGCGCCGGTCCGGTGCTGCAGACCGCCGTCACGCTCGTAGGCGTCGAGGGCGCGCTCGGCGTCGAGTTCGCCACGCCTGCGGGCACGCTCGGCCGCGAGTTCGGTGGGCACGTCCAGCAACACCTGCAGGGCAGGCACGGGCAGGGCGAATCTGCCGAACTCCAATTCGCCCACCCAGTCCACGATTTCACCGTCGGCCGACTGCCCGAGGCGGGCGGCCGAGTAGGCGGCGTTGGAGGCGACGTAGCGATCCAGGAGTACAACGTCGTTGTCGGCCAACAGCTTCGACAGTTCGTCCAGCGCGTCCGCGCGGTCCAGCGCGAACAGCAGGGCCATGCCGCTGACCGAGCCCGCGAGATCGCCATGCGCGCCACGCAGCGCCTCGGCGGCCAGATCGGCGTGCACCGAGGCGCGGTAGCGCGGGAAGGCCACCGTCGCGACGCGCAGCCCGCGCCCACGCAGATCGGCGACAACCCGCTCGATCAGCGTCCGCTTGCCGGCGCCGTCGAGCCCCTCGACCGCTATCAGCACTCCCATGACCAGGCAGACTACCCCGCCCGCTACCCGGCGCTCGCACCGACTGACCAGCGAGGATGCCGAGCGCCCAGGCCGGGTACGCCGGGGCTGCCCGGCGAGCCGGATGTCCGCCGCCGGACGCGGACGGGACACCCGGCGGCGCGCTCAGTAGCGGTAGTGGTCCGGCTTGTACGGGCCCTCGACGTCGACGCCGATGTACTCGGCCTGGTCCTTGGTGAGCTTGGTGAGCTCGCCGCCGAGCGCTTCGACGTGGATGCGGGCGACCTTCTCGTCCAGGTGCTTCGGCAGCCGGTAGACCTCGTTGTCGTACTGCTCGGGCTTGGTCCACAGCTCGATCTGAGCGATCACCTGGTTGGAGAAGCTGTTGGACATCACGAACGACGGGTGGCCGGTCGCGTTGCCGAGGTTGAGCAGACGCCCCTCCGACAGCACCAGGATCGAGCGGCCGCTCTCCTTGAACGTCCACAGGTCGACCTGCGGCTTGATGGTCAACTTCGTTGCGCCGGAACGCTCCAGCGCCGCCATGTCGATCTCGTTGTCGAAGTGGCCGATGTTGCCCAGGATGGCCTGGTCCTTCATCGCCTTCATGTGCTCGAGGGTGATGATGTCCTTGTTGCCGGTCGCGGTGATGACGATGTCGGCCTCGCCGATCGCGTTCTCCACGGTCACCACGTCGTAGCCGTCCATCAGCGCCTGCAGCGCGTTGATCGGGTCGATCTCGGTGACCTGCACCCGGGCGCCCTGTCCGGCAAGCGATTCCGCGCAACCCTTGCCGACATCGCCGTAGCCGCAGATCAATATCTTCTTGCCGCCGATGAGCACGTCGGTGCCGCGGTTGATGCCGTCGATCAGCGAGTGGCGGGTGCCGTACTTGTTGTCGAACTTGCTCTTGGTGACCGAGTCGTTGACGTTGATCGCGGGGAACACCAGCTCACCCGCCGCCGCGAACTGGTAGAGACGCAGCACACCGGTGGTGGTCTCCTCGGTGACGCCGCGCACCGACTCGGCGATCTTGCTCCACTTGCCCCGGTCGGTCTCGAACCACTCGCGCAGCAGGTTCAGGAAGACCTTGTACTCGGCCGAGTGGTCCTCGTCCTCGGGCGGCACCACGCCCGCCTTCTCGAACTGCGCGCCGCGCAGCACGAGCATGGTGGCGTCGCCGCCGTCGTCGAGGATCATGTTGGCCGGTTCACCCGGCCAGGTGAGCATCTGCTCGGCGGCCCACCAGTACTCCTCCAGCGTCTCGCCCTTCCAGGCGAACACCGGGGTGCCCTTGGGCTCCTCGACGGTGCCGTTCGGGCCGACGACGACGGCGGCCGCCGCGTGGTCCTGGGTGGAGAAGATGTTGCAGGAGGCCCAGCGGACCTCGGCGCCGAGGCTGGTCAGGGTCTCGATCAGCACCGCGGTCTGCACGGTCATGTGCAGCGAGCCGGAGATGCGCGCGCCCTGCAGCGGCCGCACCTCGGCGTATTCACGGCGCAGCGCCATCAGACCGGGCATCTCGTGTTCGGCCAGGCGGATCTCTTTGCGGCCGAAATCGGCCAGCGACAGATCCGCCACCTTGTAGTCGATGCCGTTGCGGACATCGGCGGTCAACGACGTGCGTGCGGGAAGTTCTGAGGTGGTCATCAGCCTCTCCTGGTTCGGCAAGTACCGAGGCAAGGCTAGTCGCTCACGGCCGGGTGCGGACTACGCGGCCGTCCTCTACGCCCGGCCCGGCGCGGACCGGGGCACCGATGCGGCCGTTACGCGGTGACCCCGCGGGCCGCCAGGATGCGGCGGCGCTTGCGCGGCTGGATGTTCGCCAGCGTGATGTCGCCGCCGTAATGGGCGAGGACGCGGTCGTCCATCATCCAGCGCCACAGCGGCGGAATGGCGGCAAGCACGATCATGGCGGCATAACCCGCGGGCAGTTGCGGGGCCTGCTCGGAGGTCCGCAGCGTCTGGTAGCGACGGCCGGGATTGGCGTGGTGATCGCTGTGGCGCTGCAGGTGGAACAGGAAGATGTTGGTGACCAGATGGTCGCTGTTCCAGCTGTCGCGCGGCGAGCAGCGGGCGTACCTGCCGTTCGGGCGGCGCTCCCGCAGCAGGCCGTAGTGCTCGACATAGTTCACCGTCTCCAGCAGGCCGAAACCGATCACGGCCTGCAACAGCAGCCAGGGCAGCACTTGGTAACCGAACGCCGCGATCAGGAAGCCGAACAGCACCAGCGTCATCGACCAGGCTTGCAGGATGTGGTTGTGCACGCTCCACCAGCCCTTGCCCTTGCGCGCGAGCCGTTCGCGCTCGAGGGCGATCGCGGAGCGGAAACTGCCGGACACGCTGCGGGGCAGGAACTCCCACAGCGACTCGCCCAGCCGGGCGCTGGCCGGATCCTCCGGGGTGGCCACGCGCACGTGGTGGCCGCGGTTGTGCTCGACGAAGAAGTGCCCGTAACCGGACTGGGCGAGCGCGAGCTTGGCCAGCCAGCGCTCCATGTGCTCGACCCGGTGCCCGAGTTCGTGGGCGGCGTTGATGCCGATTCCGCTGACGAATCCGAGGGTGGTGGCCAGACCGAACTTGTCGACCGTGCTCAGTTCGTCACCGGCCCACATGTAGCTCGCGATGACCAAGCCGATCAGCTGGACCGGGAGCATCAGATAGGTGCACCACCGGTAGTACCGGTCGTTGGACAGCAGCTCGTAGTCCTCGTCCCTGGGGTTGCTTCCGTCCACGCCGACCGCCCAGTCCAGCACCGGGATGACGATCAGCACGATGATCGGGCCGATCCACCAGAAGACCGCGGAACCGGTGTGCAGCACCAGTTGTGACGGCAGCAGTGCCGACGAGGGCGCGAGCAAGCCGAGAACCCACAGATGGCGTTTGGGATCGGCCGATCCCATTGGTTTGCCAACCGTTTGCACTTTTGCTCCACTCAGAGAAGACCCGAACACCGTCGCCTGAGAATACTTCCTGAGTTGTGGTCCGTTACAACGATGCCGTCGGTTGAAACGTGATCGCTATTACAAGCCGGGCAGTCTGTTTTCAATGTGCTGCATATGCGCCAGGTCGCGAGCAGGTTGCCCGTCAGGGCTCAGCTCTGCACCCGCGCGGCGAGGATCGCTTCGACATAAGGGCTCAGCAGCGCGCTCAGCTCCTCGGGCGCGTCGCGCCCAGGACCAGGCGGAGTGGGAATGTAGCTGAGGGCGATTCGCACCAGCGCGTGCGCGATGACGTCGGATTCGGCCGCCGTCGACGCCACCCAGCTGCGCTGGAAGGCACGCGACAGCCGCTCGGTCGCGTGCTCCAGCAACGGCCCCGCGTCGAGCGTGATCAGGCGCAGCAGATCCAGCTTGACCTCGCCCGCCACCAGCGACTGCACCAGCGGGTCGGACGCCGCGTCGAAGAAGAAGTTCGTTATCCCGTCGCGGAAAGCCGCGCGGACGTCACCGACGTTGCCGTTGATAGCGGCGTCGACGTGGTCGACCAGAAAGTCGGCCAAGCGCAGCGCGTAAGCCTGGGCGAGTCCGCTGCGCGAGCCGAATTCGTTGTACAGCGTCTGCCTGCTCACGCCGGCCCTGGCCGCGACGTCACCGAGCGTGATCTTGGACCAATCCCGCTCGATGAGCAGCTCGCGCATCGCGTCCAGGACCGACGTCCGCAGCAGATCCCGCGCGGCCTCCTGGTAGGGAATCCTGGTTCCGTTCCGCGGCATACCCGCGACACTGTCACGGGCGCCTGCCGCAGTCAAAATCTCACGACCGTTCGATCTCGACCATGAAGAAATCCGCTTTGGCGGCGCCGCAGTCCGGACAGGTCCAGTCGTCGGGAATGTCGTCCCAGCGGGTCCCCGGGGCGATGCCGTCCTCCGGCCAGCCCTCGGCTTCGTCGTACTCGAAGCCACACTGGATGCACTGGTACAGCTTGTACTCGGTCATTTCATACTCCCCATCGGCTCGAAGTCGATCTTCTCCCGCACGCCGCAGTCCGGACAGCACCAGTCGTCCGGCACCGTCTCCCACCGGGTGCCCGGCGGAAAGCCCTCGTGCGGAGCGCCTTTCGCTTCGTCGAAGACGTAGTCGCAGACCGGGCAGCGATACGCGCTCACAGCGTCTCCTTTCGGACCCGGACAGACCCCTGCGTGGTGGTCATTCGCCGCCTCCGGCCTCGGACGCTCATGCCGTGGCCTTTCCCGCCTCAGCGGCGCCGTAACGCGCCAGCACCTTGTCCCGCTTGCGCGGATCTATGTTGGCGCGGGTGATGTCGCCGTCGTAGTGCGCGAGCACCCGCTTGTCCATGACACGACGCCACAGCGGCGGGAAGTAGGCGAGCAGGATCATGCTGGCGTAGCCGCTCGGCAGGTTCGGCGCGCCGTCCCAACTGCGCAACGTCTGGTAGCGCCGAGTGGGGTAGGCGTGATGGTCGCTGTGCCGCTGGAGGTGGTACAAGAAGATGTTGGTGACGATGTGGTCGCTGTTCCAGCTGTGCACCGGGGCCGGCCGCTCGTACCGGCCGCTCGCCGTGCGCTGCCGCACCAGGCCGTAGTGCTCCAGGTAGTTGACCGCCTCCAGCAGGCTGAAGCCCACCACCGCCTGCAGGATCAGGTACGGCAGCAACTCGACGCCGAACACCGCGACCAGGACCGCGAACAGCGCCGCCGACATCAGCCAGGCGCTGAGCACTTCGTTGCGCGGGCTCCACGGCTTCTTGCCGAGCCGCTCCAGCCGGGCCTTCTCCAGCTGCCAGGACGACTTCAGGCTGCCCCACACGGTGCGCGGCCAGAAGGCCCAGAACGTCTCGCCCACCCGGGAACTCGCCGGATCCTCGGGGGTGGCGACGCGCACGTGATGGCCTCGATTGTGCTCGATGTAGAAGTGCCCGTAGCAGGACTGGGCCAGCGCGATGCGCGACAGCCAGCGCTCCAAGTCGACCTTCTTGTGGCCGAGTTCGTGCGCGGTGTTGATGCCGATGCCGCCGATCATGCCGACGGTGATCGCCAGGCCGATCTTGTCCACCACGTGCAGCCCGCCGTCGATACCGAGCCAGCTCACGTGGTCGGCGGTGATCAGATAGGCCGCCATCACCAGCGTGGCGTACTGGAACGGCAGGTACAGGTAGGTGAGATAGCGGTAGTACTTGTCGTTCTCCAGGTACTCCATCACCTCATCGGGCGGATTGTCGCCGTCCGGGCCGAAGAAGATGTCCGCGATCGGGATCAGCACATAGACCAGGATCGGCCCCAGCCAGAACGGCAACTGCGCGAGGCGATGCCAGCCCAGCTCGTTCAACGCCCAGATCAACGGCAGGCCGATGAGGAAAAGGCCGGCCGGGGCGAACAATCCCCACAGCCACATATAACGCTTGCGGTCCCGCCAGGCCGGCACCTCGACCGGCTGCGCGGACATGTCGGCGTGCGTCGACATCGTCGTCTCCATTCCCAACGGCGCGTCGGCTGTGACGCGCATTACCTCACTTATGGACGATAGAGGCATATTTGTCGCATGTCTATACAAATGCGACAATTTGTAAAGGCGCTTGAATGCCAAAAGCCCCGGCCGGAAGTCATCCGGCCGGGGCCCCTCTGGAAGTAACGCGGCTAGCTCACCGCAGCAGGACGTCGGCGTCGGCGGGTAGGGCGTCCACCGGCCACCAGCGCAGGTCGGTGGATTCGTGGCTGCGCACCGGGGTCGCGCCCGCGGGGGCGGTGATGCGGAACAGGAGGTCCAAGTGCCTGGTGGGCGTACCGAGCGAACAGGTGATGGGATGCGCCTGCGCGCCGTAGAGGCCGGCATGCAGGCGCAGGTCCGCGATGCCGGACTCCTCGGTCGCTTCGCGCAGCGCGGCGCCCGCGACCGTCTCGTCCCCCTCCTCACAGTGGCCGCCGAGCTGGATCCAGCGCCCGACCCGCGGATGCAGGGTGAGCAGCACCTCGCGACCGTCGTGGGAGAACACCACCGCGGAGGCGGTGATGTGCCCGGGCGCGTGCTCGCGCAGGCAGCCACGCGGTGCGGAGCCGAGGAAGGCCAGCATCGCCTCGCGCAGCGAGCGCTCCGGATCTGTCGCGGGACCCCAGGTCGCGAGCAGCTCGGTCGCCGAGGCGTGCAGCGATTCCGCGCTCACCGGTGACCCGCCGTGGCGCGGAAGGCGATCCGTCCGATCACAGCTCGACCAGCCCGGAGCCCGCGCCGGGCGCCTGGCGCGGGGTCAGCTCCTCGAGTGGATGGCCGATGGCGACGGCGCCCAGCGGACTCCAGTCCTCGGCCAGGCCCAGAACCTCCCGGGTGACCTCGGGCGCGAAGATCGTCGACCCGATCCAGCAACTGCCGATTCCCTCGGTGGCCAAGGCGACCAGCAGCCCCTGCACCGCGGCGCCCACCGCCACGGTGAACATGGTGCGCTCGTCGGCCCGCCTGCGCTCGTCCGGGTAATCGTGCGCACCGTCCGGCACGCAGAACGGAATGATCACCTCGGGTGCGTCGAACAGGATGCGCCCGCGCGCGACCCGGCGTTCGATCCGCTCCGGCGGCAGGCCGTCGGCGGTCAGGTCCGCGCGCCACTTCCGCGCCATCGCCTCGAGCAGTCGAGTGCGCAGCTCCGGCGTGCGCAGCCACACGAACCGCACGGGCCGCGTGTGGTGCGGAGCCGGCGCGGTCAGCGCGATCGACACCGCCGAGCGGATCCGCTCCGGATCGACGGGCGCGTCGGAGAACTGACGGATCGAGCGACGCAGCAGGATCGCCTCCCTGCGACCGCGTTCGATCGCCTCCGCTGTGCCCAGCCAGAACAGATCGTCGGTGCCGCCGCGGAGCAGATCGGTGGCGTCGGATCCGTCGTCGACGATCGGCAGCCCGCGCACCACGGCCACCGGGACACCGCCCAACTTGCCCTTGACCAGGTCCGCGGCCGCGGCCAGCTCGTCGGCCACGGCCACCTGGGTGACGAACAACTCGTTGCCCTGGCCGTCCACCGCACCCGCGTAGTCGTGCAGCACCCGCAGGCCCGCGGCGCCGATGGCCGCGTCGGTCTGCCCGTTGCGCCAGGCGCGGCCCATCGTGTCGGTGACGACCACCGCGACCGTCACGCCCAGTCGTTCGGCGAGCGCGGCGCGCAGCGCCTTGGCGCTGGCGTCCGGGTCGGTGGGCAGCAGCACGAGCTCGCCCTGTTCGACGTTCGAGCCGTCGACACCGGAGGCCGCCTGCACGATCCCCAGCTTGTTCTCGGTGATCAGCGTGCGACCCCGGCGCGCGAGCACCCGCACCGCCTCCTGGTCGACGAGCCCGCGCCGCACGGCGTCGCGCTCCTCGGGGTCCAACGGAGCTTCCACGATGCGGCCCTCGACCTTGGCGACGATCTTGCTGGTGACCACCAGCACGTCACCGTCGGCGAGCCAGGGCGCGCAGCGGGCGATCTGCTCGGCGAGGTCGTCGCCGGGGCGGAATTCGGGCAGGCCGGTGACGGGCAGGATGCGCAGCTCTCCGGCCGCGTGGTCGATCGATGTGCTCACAGGGCGACTCCAGCGAGATCCAGCGCCTGACGCACCATTTCGGCGGTGGTGGGCGGGTCGGTCATCAACAAGGGCACGCTGCGTACCTCCACTCCGGGCACCTTGGCGGTGTCGGTGCTGTGGATCAGCCAGCCGTCCAGGATTCCGGTGGCCGAGCGGGCGCCGTAGTACCGGCCGATCGCCTCGGCCGTGGTTTCCACGCCGATCACCGACAGGCACTCGTCGGCCATACCGCGCAGCGGCTTCCCGTCGATCACGCCGGACACGCCGATCACCTTGGCCGGGGTGGTGCGCAGCGCGCCGCGGATACCGGGCACGGCGAGGATGGCGCCGATGCTCACGACGGGGTTCGACGGAGCGAGGAGAACCACGTCGGCGGATTCTATGATATCGATCACATTTGGGGCAGGTTTGGCTTCATCGGCGCCAATTGTGGCGAATCCATGGGTGTCGATGTTCGCGCGGTAGCGAACCCACCACTCTTGAAAATGGATCGCGCGCCGTTCGCCAGGGTTGTCCGGATCGGTCACCACGACATGCGTTTCGCAGCGATCGTCGGTTGCCGGGATCAGTTTCACGCCGGGCTGCCACCTGTTGCACAGCGCCTCGGTGACCGTCGAGAGCCGGTATCCGGCGCGCAACATTTCGGTACGGATCAGATGCGTGGCGATATCGCGGTCCCCCAAGCCGAACCAGTCCGGCTGGGCCCGATACTTCGCGAGCTCCTCCTTGGCGTGCCAGGTTTCGCCGACGCGGCCCCAGCCGCGCTCGGTATCGATACCTCCGCCGAGGGTATACATGCAGGTGTCGAGGTCGGGGCAGATCCGAAGGCCGTGCATCCAGACGTCGTCGCCGACGTTCACGATCGCGGAGACGTCCGCCTCGGGCAGCAGCTCCCTGACGCCCTGAAGGAAACGCGCGCCACCGACGCCGCCGACCAGCACGGCGACCCGGGGTCCGTTCGCGGGTGTGGCGTCCGCTTGTTGTCCAGTCACATCCGCACAGCCTATGCGCTGGCGTGGCGGCTCCCGTTCGCGGCAAATTTGCTGTTTATTTGCTATTGCAGATCACAAGATCGTCTCGGAATGCGGGTGCGGATAGTAACGGAATAGCGACGGCGGCTTGACCATCGACGCGTCCGGCGTGTCTAATCACAGTCATGTCATTCCGGGTTCGCGCGAGAGATCAACGCGCGAACGGTATTTCGAACACCTGTTCGCATCGGTGTGACAAGCTCGGGGACGTCCGCGGGACAACGTCGCGGGGTATGGCCGTCGGTGCATGTGTTGGTCCGACGGAAAGAATCATTCTGCGCTAACACACAGTGAGGAGGCGGAGCGATGGCCAACGAGATGGTCTCGCCGACCGATTCCACAGCAGGCGCAGCACGTGGCGTCTGCGCAGACAACGGCGGCTGGAAGGACCAAGAGGGGGGTGACGGAGTCACGACGCCCCGGCTCAGCCTGGTCGTGACCGGCTTCGACGAGATGTTCGAATCCATCGAGGAGCAGTGGCAGGAGCGCGCCCTGTGCGCGCAGACCGATCCGGAGGCGTTCTTCCCCGAGAAGGGCGGCTCCACCCGCGAGGCCAAACGGATCTGCATGGGCTGCGAGGTACGCGACGAATGCCTGGAATACGCGCTCGCGCACGATGAGCGCTTCGGCATCTGGGGCGGCCTCTCCGAGCGGGAGCGCCGCCGCCTCAAGCGCGGCATCGGCTGACAGACGTACGCGGCGCCCGGAGCCGCCCGCCCACCAGGGGCGCTCCGGGCGCGCGCGACACGACCGAAGTTCTCCCACCGCCTCGGTGCGGACGGCCACGGCCCGCTGGCCTAGATTTTGTCTCATGGCACGTTCCCGTAAGCGTCGACCGCCCACCGCGCGGTCGGTGATCCGCCGTGGCCGCGGAGTACGCGGGCCGATGCTGCCACCCACCGTTCCCGCTTGGCGGACCCGCGGCCAGAAGTTCGACCGGCTGGTACTGGAGGCGTTCGCCCCCTTGGACTCCCGCTGGCACGACCGGCTCACCAAACTCGACATCGCGGTCGACGACGTTCCGAAAATTCGTCCGCTGCACCCCGATTCGGTCACCTGGCCGGACGAGGTGGTCGCCGACGGCCCGGTCCCGCTCTCCCGGCTCATCCCGGCAGGCGTCGACCGGCACGGCGCGGCGACCAGGGCGCGAGTCGTGCTGTTCCGCAAGCCGCTGGAACTACGCGCCAGCGACCCCGAAGATCTGGTGGATCTGCTGCGCGAAGTGCTGGTCCAGCAGGTCGCGACCTACCTGGGCGTCGACCCGGACGTGATCGATCCGGAAGCCGAGTGAGTCGTACCCATCCACGCGGCGGCGGTCCTCGAATGCCGTTGCGGGGCAAGCGCGCGCACGTGTAGGGCGGCCGTCTGCTGGGTACCCCTGCACTTCCACTCTCGACAGACCACTCGCGCGCACGTCCGGCAGACCGACGCCCGCGCGTCCGGGGGACGTCGTCAACAACGCCGCAGAGCGCGTCGCGCGTCCTGCGGAACGCCGTGCTGCCCTCGTTTCGTGGCATGCGGACCGAGATTCCTCGAGCGTGTCTGTCCCCATCGACGCGCCAGGGGGGTTACTCTCATCGGCGTGATTCCCATGCGTCGTTGCTGCCGTCCAGGCTGCAAGAATCCGGCCGTCGCGACGCTCACCTATGTGTACTCGGACTCGACGGCAGTGGTCGGACCACTCGCGACGGTCGCCGAACCGCACTCCTGGGATCTCTGCGAAACGCACGGCTCACGCATCACCGCTCCGAAAGGCTGGGAACTGGTTCGCCACGAAGGCGGATTCTCCTCCAGCACACCGGACGACGACGATCTGACCGCGCTCGCCGAGGCGGTGCGGGAGGCCGGGCTGCGCCGCCGCCCGCCGGAGCGCGAGCAGCGCGGCTACCACGACTACTCTCCCCCGCCGCCGCGTACCACGCGAACGGGTCGCCGCGGCCATCTGCGCGTCCTGCCCGACCCGCCGTCCTGATCGACGAGGACGGTGTCGGACCGGTCCGGCGCAACCACTAGGGTGTTGGGCATGACAGTCGCCCGCTCTGCCGAATTCGTGAACGCGGTGATCAAGGCCTACGACGTTCGCGGTGTGGTCGGTGAACAGATCGACACGGAATTCGTCAGGGATGTCGGCGCGTCCTTCGCCCGGCTGATGCGCGCCGAGGGCGCGCACCGGATCGTCATCGGACACGACATGCGCGACTCCTCACCCGAGCTGTCGGCCGCCTTCGCCGACGGCGCGCTCGGCCAGGGCCTGGACGTAGTGCACATCGGCCTCGCGTCCACCGACCAGCTGTACTTCGCTTCCGGCCGCCTGGACTGCCCCGGCGCCATGTTCACCGCCAGTCACAACCCGGCCCGGTACAACGGCATCAAGCTGTGCCGCGCCAAAGCCCTTCCGGTCGGGCAGGACACCGGTCTGGCCACCATCAAGAACGAGCTGATCGAGGGCGTGCCCGCGTACGCGGGCGAGCGCGGCGCCGCGACCGAACTGGACCTGCTGGCCGAATACGCGGAGTTCCTGCGCGGCCTGGTCGAACTCGGCGGCATCCGGCCCCTCACCATCGCGGTGGACGCGGGCAACGGCATGGGCGGACACACGGTGCCCGCGGTGCTGGGCGCGCTGCCCCAGGTGAAGATCGTGCCGTTGTACTTCGAGCTGGACGGCAACTTCCCGAACCACGAGGCCAACCCGCTCGACCCGGCCAACCTGGTGGACCTGCAGAAGCTGGTCCGCGAATCCGGCGCGGACATCGGCTTGGCCTTCGACGGCGACGCCGACCGCTGCTTCGTGGTCGACGAGAACGGCGAGCCGGTGTCGCCGTCCGCGATCACCGCCCTGGTCGCCGAGCGCGAGCTGGGCAAGGAGCCCGGCGCGGTGATCATCCACAACCTGATCACCTCCCGAGCCGTGCCGGAACTGGTGCACGAGCTGGGCGGGACGCCGGTGCGCACCCGGGTCGGCCACTCGTTCATCAAGCAGGAGATGGCCGCCACCGGAGCGGTGTTCGGCGGCGAGCACTCCGCGCACTACTACTTCCGCGACTTCTGGGGCGCCGACTCCGGGATGCTCGCCGCGCTGCACGTGCTGGCCGCGCTCGGCGAGAAGGACCGGCCGGTGTCGGATCTGATGGCGTCCTACGCGACATACGCGGCCTCCGGCGAGATCAACTCCACGGTGGCCGACGCCGCGGCGCGGACGTCGGCCGTGGTGGACGCCTTCGCGGACCGGGCGCACTCGGTCGACCGCCTCGACGGGGTGACCGTGCAGCTGGCCGACAACGCCTGGTTCAACCTGCGCGCGTCGAACACCGAGCCGTTGCTCCGGCTGAATGTCGAGGCCCGATCGGCGGAGGAAGTAGACGCACTCGTGACCGAGATCCTGAGCATCGTGCGCTCCTGACTGGAATAGTGGAATCACAGGCCTTGGATTCGCCCGGCTCGGTCTCGGTGTGGCAGCTGGACCGGGTGGGCGCGGGGGCGGAAAAGATACAGCGCGATGAGGGGAGGTGGGACGCCCGATGATCGCTGGAACACCGGTGCTCGACCTCGACGATGCCGCTTCACTCGAGGCCGCCGACGCAGGCGGCGCCCTTCGTTCGGCCGCCTCGGGCGGCGCCCAGGTGCGCGCGACCGCGGCCGCCGTGGGTGAGCACGCGCTCGCCCGATTGGCCGATCTGCGGCCACGCAGCGTGGTGCTGGTCTCCGGTTCCGGACGTGCCGCACGTGCCGCAGGACTGCTCGTGGCCGCACTCGGGGACCGCGCGGGCCTGCCCGTCGTGCCCGCCGCCGCCCTCCCGCCGTGGGTCGGGCCGCTCGACGTCGTCCTGGTCTCCGGCGACGACGCGGGTGATCCCCGCCTGATCGATGCCGTCGACCGGGCGCTGCGCCGCGGCGCCGAGGTGGTCGTCGCCGCGCCGCACGAGGGGCCGCTGCGCGCCGCCGCGGCCGGTCGCGCCGCCGTTCTGGAACCCAGGGTGCAGGTGCTCGGGCACAACCGCCTGTTGCGCTTCCTGGCCGCCGGAATCGCGGTCCTGCGCGCGGTCGACCCCCAGCGCACCGGATCCGCCGTGCCCGAACTCGCCGAACTGGCCGACGTGCTGGACGCGGAGGCGCTGCGCGACGGCCCGCACAACGAGGTCTTCCACAACCCCGCCAAGACGCTGGCGGCCCGCATGCAGCAGCGGGGCATCGTGCTCGCGGGCGATTCGCCCGCCGCCGCCGAACTGGCCGAGCACGGCGCCGAGGTGCTGCTGCAGACCGCGGGCAAGGTGGCCACCGCGGTGGATCTGGCCGAGGCCGTGTCGGCGCGGACCCGGATCGCCGAGGCGGCGGGCGAACCCGCGCCCGGCTTCGACCCGATGTTCCACGACGAGGAGCTGGACGGCCCCGCGCCCGTGGAGCGCATCCGGGTGTTCGTGCTCAGCGCCGATCGCGATCGTGCGGCCGCACGCCGCCGCGTCGCGATCTTCGGCGGTGGTGGACCGAATCTGGTGGACGCCGACCTGGTGAACGCCGATGTCGATCTGCTGCACACCGAGATGACCGACCCCGCCGCTCCCGCGCAGGCCCACGCCGAAGAGCCCGCGCAGGCGAACGGCACCGAACTCGAGGAACTCGCGGTGCTCGCGCTGCGACTGGAGATGGCCGCCGCCTACCTGCGGTTGATCGGCGCGCGTACCGCCGCCACCGACGGCCAGGGGCAGTACGGGGGAAGCTACTAGTGCACGAACTCGTTGGTGCGCTGCGCTCGTATGCCTGGGGCTCGCGCACCGCGCTCGCTCGGCTGTGCGGCAGGCCGGTGCCGTCGGCGCATCCGGAAGCGGAATTGTGGTTCGGCGCGCACCCGGCCGACCCGGCTTACGTCAGGATCGAAGACACTTCCACCTCGCTGCTGGAACTGATCGCCGCCGACCCGGACCGGGAGCTGGGCTCGGCCGCAACCAGGTTCGGCGAGAAGCTGCCGTTCCTGCTCAAGGTCCTCGCCGCGGAGGAGCCGCTGTCGTTGCAGGCGCACCCGAGCACCGACCAGGCGCGGGCCGGCTTCGACCGGGAGAATCTGGCGAAGGTGCCGTTGGATTCCCCGCTGCGCAACTACCGCGACGACAATCACAAACCCGAGCTGGTCGTCGCGCTGGAGCGCTTCGAGGCGCTGGCCGGTTTCCGCGAGCCGCACCGCACCGTCGCCTTGTTGCGCGCGCTGGCGGTGGACGGATTGCGCTCCTACTGCGAACTCCTCGCCGCCCAGCCGGATTCCGCGGGTTTGCGCACCTTGTTCACCACCTGGATCACGCTGCCGCAGCACGTGCTGGCCACGCTGCTGCCCGAAGTGCTGGATGGCTGCGTGCGATATCTGTCCGGCAAAGGCACGCGCGAGTTCACCGCCGAGGCGCGCACCACGCTCGAACTGGCCGAGGCCTACCCCGGCGACGCCGGTGTGCTGGCGGCACTGCTGCTGAACCGAGTGACCTTGGAGCCGGGCCAGGGCTTGTTCATGGCGGCCGGGAATCTGCACGCCTACCTGCGCGGAGTGGGTGTGGAGATCATGGCCAACTCCGACAACGTGCTGCGCTGCGGTCTCACCCCCAAGCACGTCGACGTGCCGGAGCTGTTGCGTGTGCTGGATTTCGAGCCGATCGGCCTGCCGGTCGTGCTGCCCGAACCGGCCGGTGACGGATCGGTGCGCTATCGCACGCCCGCCCCCGAGTTCGCGCTGCGCCGCTTCGACCTGGTCCCCGGGTCCGCGCGGGTGCCGCTGACCGCGGCGGGGCCGGGCATCGTGCTGTGCACGGCGGGAACGGTGCGCCTGTTCCGCGACGGCTCGTCGCTGGAACTCACTCGCGGCGGCGCGGCGTGGATCTCCGCCGCCGACACCGATATCCGCGCCCAAGCGGTGGACGGTCACGTGCAGCTGTTCTGCGCGTGTGTGGGTGCGGCCGGCTGACCGATCCGGAACGCCTATCCCCAGGTGCCCTAGTCTGTTCGCGGGTATCTCGAAAACAGAGAGGACATGCTTCCATGTCGGCTGGCGGTGGCAAGAAGGCGATCATCGCGGCGTTGACCGCGAACGCGGGGATCGCCGCGGCGAAATTCGTCGGTGCGGCGATCACGGGTTCGGGGTCGATGCTCGCCGAGGCCGTGCACTCCGTGGCCGACACGGGCAACCAGGGACTGCTGCTGCTGGGGCAGCAGCGTGCCGCGAAGGAAGCCGACGAGCTGCACCCGTTCGGGTACGCGCGCAACCGCTACTTCTATTCGTTCATCGTGGCGCTTGTGCTGTTCACCCTCGGCTCCGGTTACGCCGTCTACGAGGGCATCCACAAGATCCAGCACCCCGAGGAGCTGAGTTCGCCGATCGTGGCGGTCGTCATCCTGGTGCTCGCGATCGCGTTGGAGTCCTACAGCTTCACCACGGCGGTGCGCGAGTCCGCGCCGCTCAAAGGCAACGCGAGCTGGTGGCGGTTCATCCGCAATTCGCGCAGTCCGGAGCTTCCGGTGGTGCTGCTGGAGGACACCGGCGCCCTGATCGGTCTGGTCTTCGCGTTCGCGGGCGTCGGCCTGACCATGCTCACCCACGACCCGATCTGGGACGGCATCGGCACCCTGGCCATCGGCGGCCTGCTCGGCGTCATCGCGGTGGTGCTCATCGTGGAGATGCAGAGCTTGCTGATCGGTGAGGGCGCAACGCCGGAGGAGAATCGGCGGATCCGGACGAGCCTGGTCGACGAGACCCGCATCGATCGGGTGATCCACCTCAAGACGCAGTATCTCGGCCCGGACGAATTGCTCGTGGCCGCGAAGATCGGCGTGGTGCCCGGTCTCGACGTCGCCGCGATCGCCGACGCCATCGATGACGCCGAGTCCCGCGTCCGCGCGGCGGTCCCCGCGGCGCGCGTCATCTACCTCGAACCCGATCTCTACCGCACCGAACTCGCCAAGGGATAGGTCCGCCCAGAGCGGAGACGGTGCCTCGCACGGCGCGCGAGTCTGTGCGGGGACCGGCGATGAACGGGCTGTTCAGCGGTGCTGGAAAGCGGGAGTGCGTAAGAGGTCGAGCGGATCGGTGCGGATGGTGAAGCGTTCGCGCAGGGCGTGGCGCGCGGCGTGCAGCCCGCTCATGCCGTGCACCCCGGGGCCGGGTGGAGTGGCGGACGAGCACAGATAGACACCGGGGATCGGTGTGGCATAGGGATTCCAGCGCGGGGCGGGGCGGAACGCGAACTGCCGCAACGTCATCGCGCCCGCGGAGATGTCGCCGCCGATGTAGTTGGCGTTGTGCGAGGGCATTTCCGCGGCGGTGATCACGTTCCTGGCGACGATCAGATCGCGGAAGCCCGGCGCGAACCGCTCGACCTGAGCGATCACGTCCTCGCTGACATCGCGGGTGGAGCCGTTGGGCACGTGGGCGTAGGTGTAGAAGGTGTGGCCGCCGGCGGGCGCGCGGGTGGAATCGACCACACCGGGCTGGATGGACAGCACATAGGGCCGTTCGGCGTGCCGTCCCATGGCCACGGCGTGCTCGGCGGCCATGGCCTCGGCGCGGGTGCCGATGACATGTACCGTTCCGGCCAGCGCGCAGCCCTCGGCCTGCCACGGCACCGGCCCGGAGAGCGCGAAGTCGATCTTGCACGCCGCGCCGCCGTACCGGAAACGCCGCAACCGCTTCGCATACCGCGCGGGCAACCGGTGCTCGGCGATCCGCAGCAGTTCGGCAGGGGCGAGATCGAGCAGAACCGCGCGGGCATCGGCGAACTCGTCGATCGAGTCGACCCGGTGCCCGGTGTGCACCCGGCCGCCGAGACGTTCGAGTTCGGCGATGAGCGCGTCGGGAATGGCCTGACTGCCGCCACGCGGTATCACCCAGCCTCCGACATGCGCCAGCGTGCCGAGCAGCAGTGCGGCGCCCGCGGCCGTGATCGCGCGCGGCGGGATGATCGCGTGGGTGGCGATACCGGTCAGCAGGGCGGGTGCGACCTGCTCGCGGAACCTGATGTCCCACAGCGGCGAGCCCTGCTCCACCGTGCGCAGGCCGAAACGGATCGCGGTGGCGAGCCCGGAGGGGATGCGGCGCAGATCCGACATCGCGATGTCGACCACGTCGGGCCAGTGCCGCACCAGCGGCGCGAACAGCTTGCGCCAGGTCGGGCCGTCGGGACCGAGAGCCTCGACCGTCCGTTCCAGGTCCCGCCAGGCCAGCCCGGCTACGCCGCCGTCGAGCGGATGGGCGTAGGAGACCTCCGGCGCGAGCAGCTCGACGCCGTGCGCGGACAGATCGAACGCCCGGAAGAACGGGGAGGCCGCCGCCATCGGATGCGCGCCGGCACACACGTCGTGCCGGTAGCCGGGCAGGGTCAGTTCCGCTGTGCGGGAACCACCCCCGGCCGTATCCTCGGCCTCGTACACCTCCACGGCGAGCCCCGCCCGGGCCAGGATCACCGCGGCGGCGAGCCCGTTCGGTCCGGAACCGACTACCACCACATCAGCCATAACCCCACGCTACCGGCCCGACCGACCTTCGACGCGCTCGCCGACACCACCCCCGCGCGACCGACACCCCGACCCAGCAGCAGTCCGAGCATCGGGCTCACCACTCCTGGCACGGACTCCGGTACGTGCGCGGCCGGTCACCGAGCACGCTCCGTGTTCATCGACGAGAGCCGGAAGGTGCGAACCCGCCGCTAGCGCGCACCGACCGCGGCGAGCCACGCCGCCACCAAGAGTTCACCTCGCTGATGTCGCAGCCGCGGTCGGAGACGACCTCCGCGTTCGAGGGTGACCAGGCCGTGCAGGGTGCTCCAGGCGACCTCGGCGCGAGCGCCGAGGTCGGATTCGCCGACGAACGGGCGCAACATGGCTTCCAGCTCGCCGAACGCCTCGCGCAGCGGCAGGGGCGCTTCCGGTCCGAAGGTGAGATCGGTGTTCATCAGGAACATCGCGTCGTAGAGCGCCGGGTTGGCCGCGGTGAATCCCAGGTAGGCCCGCGACACCGCGCGCAGTCGGTCGGCATCGTCGGAGTCCTCGGCTCGCGCCTGTCGCAAGACCTCGGTGAGTTCGGTGAATCCCCGCTCCGCGACCGCGGAGACGATCGCAGACTTCCCCGCGAAGTGGCTGTACAGCACGGGTTGGCTGGATTCGATCCGTTCGGCGATACGACGCACGGTGACCGCCTCCCACCCCTGCGCTTCGGCGAGTTCGCGTGCGGTGTCGATGATGCGCTGCCTGCGTTCGGCCCGCTCGCCTTCCTTGCGCGTGTGAGTGGTCATGGCTTGATTCTAGCGTTGCTAGACAAGCTATCGAAGCTCAATTATGATCGCTACCAGTTCTAGCGCCGCTAGATTTCGAAGCCGAGACTTCCTGCCAGGAGCACCGCCATGACCCTCTCCCGCATCGCCACCGTCCTGTCCCTGATCGGCGCCGCGTTCATCCTCTACATCGGGATCAGCTACCTGTTCGCGCCGGACACCATCGCTCCCGGCTTCGGCCTGCCCGCGTGGCCGGACGGTGAGGCGGCGGCGTTCATGAACCTCAAAGGCGTGCGGGACACCGTCTTCGGCGTGTTGATCCTGGTCCTGCTCGGCCTGCGCCAGCGGTACGCGCTCGGCATCGTGACTTCGGTGGTCGCGCTCGTGCCGGTCGGTGACATGCTCACCGTGCTCAGCTGGAACGGTTCCGCCGCCGCGGCATTCGGCATTCACGGCCTGACCGCCGTCCTGGTGGCGCTGACCGGTGGGCTGTTGATCCGGGAGCACAGTCTGGACAAGCGCCGCGCCGCCGATCCGGTCGCCGTGGCCGCCTGAGGCGACGTAGCGGGAGCGCGTGATCCAGAACACTTTCCGGGACCGCCGATGACTTTCCGAAGCCCGCTCCGTCCGCACCATCGAACGCACGACGAGCAAGGAGATCGACATGGCGACCAAGCCGCACGGGCCCGCGTCCTACTTTCCCTCCATCGAGGCCAAATACGGCCGCGCCATCGAGGAGTGGAAGGCCGCCATGCGCGACACCGGACTGACCTCGCACAAAGAACTCGTCGAATGGCTGAAGACCGAGCACGGATTCGGGCACGGCCACGCCACCGCGCTCACCCAGCACCACCTGAATCCGGAGAAATGGGCGGCCTGACCCCGGACGCTGGGTGAAATGACGAAGGGCCCGCGGATCAGCGAATCCGCGGGCCCTTCGTCATTTCACCCAGCGGCCGGGCGACTGCCACGCCTCAGCCCGACGCTACGGATGGCCTCTCTCCCACCGCCGTCAAGCCTTGACCAGATCTGCGGCCTCGGCCTCCTGCGTGAGCGCCGCCTCCGGCGTCCCGTGGCCGTCGTCGACCATGGTCCGCTCGTCGAAGGGCATCTTGCGGTCGAGCACCTCGCGCACCCGGTCGACGTCGACGGTCTTGGTCCAGGTGCCGATCAGCACCGTGGCCACCGCGTTGCCGGAGAAGTTGGTCAGCGCCCGTGCCTCGGACATGAAGCGGTCGATGCCGACGATCAAGCCGACGCCGTCGAGGAGTTCGGGCCGATGGCTCTGCAATCCGCCCGCCAGCGTGGCCAGCCCCGCGCCGGTGACACCCGCCGCGCCCTTGGACGCGACGATCATGAACAGCAGCAGCCCGACTTGCTCGCCGATGGACAGCGGCTTGCCCATCGCCTCGGCGATGAACAGCGACGCCATGGTCAGGTAGATGGCGGTGCCGTCCAGATTGAACGAATAGCCGGTCGGCACGACGACGCCCACAGTGGTGCGTTCCACGCCCAGGTGGTCCATCTTCGCGATCAGCCGTGGCAGCGCCGATTCCGACGACGAGGTCGCGAGGATCAGCAGGTACTCCCGCGCGAGGTAGCGGACCAGCTTGAAGATCGACACCCGCGAGACGCTCCACAGCAGCACCCCGAGCACACCGAAGACGAACACCAGGCAGGTGAGGTAGAAGGCGACCATCAGCGTGCCCAGCTTCACCACGGCGTCCAGGCCGGTCTTGCCGACCACGTTGGCGATCGCGCCGAACGCACCGATCGGCGCCAGCCACAGGATCATCACCAGGATCCGGAACACGAGTTTCTGCAGCAGCGCCACGCCGCGCAGGATCGGCTCGCCCGTCGTGCCCATCGCCTGCACCGCGAAACCGACCAGCAGCGCGACGAACAGCGCCTGCAGGACATTGCCCGTGGTGAGCGACGACAACAGAGTGGACGGGACGATGTTCTGGATGAATTCCCAGGTGCCGCCCGCGCTGTGCGCGGTGTTGGCCAGGTCGTGACCGGCCTTGGTCGACTTGGCGATGTTCAATCCCGCGCCGGGTTGCAGCAGATTGCCGACGACCAGACCGATCCCGAGCGCGATGGTCGACATGACCAGGAAGTAGCCGATGGCCAGCCCGCCGACCTTGCCGACGGTGGCCGCCGCGCGCACCGAGCCGATTCCGAGCACGATGGTGCAGAAGATGACGGGAGCGATCATCATCTTGATGAGGTTGACGAAGATGGTCCCCAGCGGGGCGAACGACTGCGCGGTGCCGGGCGCCAGCCAGCCGACGAGGACGCCCGCCACCACCGCCACGAT
Organism: Nocardia sp. NPDC047654; assembly: GCF_043205035.1. Taxonomy (NCBI): domain Bacteria; kingdom Bacillati; phylum Actinomycetota; class Actinomycetes; order Mycobacteriales; family Nocardiaceae; genus Nocardia; species Nocardia sp. NPDC047654. The sequence continues at coordinate 119,336 of NZ_JBIDDF010000015.1, read as the reverse complement.
GACGGCCAGATACAGCCAATGGGTGCGGTCGCGCCGCGTTCGGGTCGAGTCGCTCATAGCGAGGATTTCCCTTCGAAAGGTACCGACGCGAACTGACTCACGCCTTCCAGGCAGAATGATGGTCGGCCGGGTGATCCCGGTCACTGTTTGGTGCATTACGTTCAGCGGAGGCAGAGCTTGTGAGACGCGGTCGGCTCTCCCTCGCCGGGCAGGCGTTCGTCTTCCAGTTGGTCGTACTCGCGGTGATGATCGCGATCGGTGTGGTGCTCGCGGTCCTGGACGCCAGGCACGACAGCGACGTCACCACCACCAGGGAGGTCACCGATGTCGCGGTGAGCGTGGCCGACGCGCCCTCCACCATCGAGGCACTGCGCGGCACGGATCCGACGGCGCGGTTGCAGCCGGTGACCGAGGAGATCCGGCGCGAGACCGGCATGGACTTCATCGTGGTCATGGCGCCGGACCGCACGCGCTATACGCACACCAATCCGGCCATGATCGGGCTGCCGTTCAGCGGCACCATCGATCGCGCGCTGGCCGGGGAGACCTTCACCGAGACCTTCACCGGCACACTGGGCCCCTCCATCCGGGCGGTGACTCCGGTGCACGACAACGGGCGGATCGTCGCATTGGTCTCCGCGGGAGTGACGCGGGCGAAGATCGGCGACCAGGTCGCCACTCAGCTCCCGGTGATCCTCGGCGTCGCCGGCGCGGGTCTGCTGCTGGCCGCGGGCGGATCGTTCCTGCTCAGCCGCAGGCTACGGCGGCAGACCCACGGCTTGGCGCCCGACGAGCTGCGCGCGATGTACGAGCACCACGACGCGGTCCTGCACTCGGTGCACGAGGGCCTGGTGGTGTTCGGGCCCTCCGGGGAGGACGCCGAGGTGGTCAACGACGAGGCGCGCCGCCTGCTCGACCTGCCCCCGGGCGACGTCCGGCGCAGCGATCTCCCGCTGTCGTTGCAGCGGATGAGCTGGGGCACCGTCCGTGACGAGATGCACGTGACCACCGACCGGATCCTGCTGGTCAACCAGGACACCGTGGAGTGGGAAGGCCGGGCGATCGGCACCGTGATGACCATCCGCGACCACACCGAATTGCAGTCGGTGATGGGCGAACTCGATTCCGTGCGCGGCTTCGCGGCATCGTTGCAGGCGCAGGCGCACGAATCCGCCAACCGTTTGCACACCGTGGTCACCATGGTCGAGCTCGGCCGCCACCGGGAGGCGGTCGAGTTCGCCACCGCGGAACTCGAACTGTCCCAGTCGCTGATCGACCGGCTGTTCGCCGCGGTGGGCGCGCCCGCCCTGGCCGCCTTGCTGCTCGGCAAGGTGAATCAGGCCGCCGAACGCGGCATCGAGCTGACGATCACCGATGACACCGCGCTCGACTCGGTGGACCCGCTGTCCCCGCACGAGACCGTCACGCTCGTGGGCAATCTCGTCGACAACGCCATCGATGCCGCGGCGGACAGTACGTCCGGCTGGGTGGAGGTCACCTTGCGACACCAGCGCGCGGACGCCACGGACGAGTCCCTGCTCTACATCCGGGTGGCCGACAGCGGCCCCGGCATGTCGGCGGAGATGTTCGCGCGCGCGTCCCAGCGGGGTTATTCGACCAAGACCGATCACCACGGGCTCGGACTCGCGCTGGTCCACCGGTTGGTAGCCCGCCACGGGGGAAGCATCCGCACGCAACGGGACCCCGAAAGCGCGGTGACCGTGACGATTCCACGGAAGGAAGCACGATGATTCGTGTGCTGATCGTCGAGGACGAGCCGCTGATCGCCGAGGCGCACCGCGCCTATGTGGAGCGCATCGCCGGATTCACGCCCGTCGGCGTCGTTCATACCGGGCGCGAGGCGATGCGCGCGGCGGCCGACGCCGCGGCCGAGGGCACGCCGATCGACCTGGTGCTGATGGACATCGGCCTGCCGGACGCGAGCGGCCTCGACGTGGCCGCCGCGCTGACCGGCCTGGCACCGCGCCCGGACGTCATCGCCATCACCTCCGCCCGCGACCTGGCCATGGTGCGCACCGCCGTATCGCACGGGGTCGTGCTGTATCTGCTGAAGCCGTTCACCTTCGCCGCGTTCCGCGACAAGCTGGAGCGGTATCGGGAGTTCCGCACCGCACTTCCGGCCGGTGAGAGCGCCATCTCCCAGCACGACATCGATCGGGCGCTGAGCGCGCTGCGCACCCCCGACCAGCGCGCGGCCACCCCCAAGGGCGTCGCACCGCAGACCCTCGACGAGATCTCCCGCACCGTGCGTGCGGCCGAAGCCGAGGGCGTGACGGCCGCGGACACCGCGACCTCGATCGGCGTCTCGCGCATCACCGCCTGGCGCTACCTGGAGAAATTGGCCGATGACGGTCTGGTCGTGCGCCGCTCGGACTACGGAAGGGCCGGACGCCCGAAGACCCGCTACGTCTGGAAGACCACGACCGGCTGATCAGACCGGCTCCGGCGCCTGCGCGCGCTGACCGAGGCGCACCGGCATCCGCTCGTAGCCGTGCAGGGTGAACAGCGCCCGACGCTTGGGCTGACCGTCCAGGCGCAGGTCCGGAAAACGCTCGAACAGGGCTTGCAACGCGTAGACGCCTTCCATCCTGGCCAGACTGGCCCCGAGACAGACGTGCACGCCGCTGCTGAAGGACAGGTGCTCCTTGGCGTTGGCCCGCCCGACATCGAACCGGCCGGGCTCGGCGAACATCGCCGGGTCGCGGTTGGCGCCGGCCAACGACAGCACCACCGTGTTGCCCTCGCGCACCGTCATCCCATCGATCTCGACGTCGGTCAGCGCGGTCCGTGCGGTGGTCTGCACCGGCGAGTCGAAGCGCAGGATCTCCTCGACGGCGTTGGGCCACAGCTCCGGCTCGTCGCGCAGCCGCTCGAGCTGATCCGGATGGGTCAGCAGTTGTGCGACACCGTTGCCGATCAGGTTGACCGTCGTCTCGAAACCGGCGCCCATGAGCAGGCTGGCGGTGGCTTTGAGCGCGTCGGAATCCAGCTCACCGGTGGTGACCAGGGTGGAGAGGATGTCCTCGCCCGGCTCGCGGCGCAATCGTTCGATGTGCCGGTCGAGGTAGGCGTTCATCACCTCCATGGCCAGCAGTGCTCTGCGGTGCGCGCGCCACTCGATGCCGACGTCCAGCAGGGGCGTCATCCGATCGCCCCAGTCGAGGAATTTCGCCTTGTCCTCGTCGGGGAAGCCGAGCATCTCGGAGATGATCGCGATCGGCACCTGGGCGGCGAACGACCGGATCAGGTCCGCCGAACCGTGCGCGGGCAGCGCGTCCAGCAGTTCCTCGGTGACCGTCTCGACGCGGTCGCGCAGCCTGCGGATCGCGCGCGGGGTGAAGGCGGAGGCCACCGGCTTGCGCATCGCCGTGTGCTCCGGCGGATCGATCACCAGCATGGACGGCGGCTCGACCGGATTCGGCGGCAGCGGGAAGCGCTCGGCCAGCTTCTGTAGCGGCTTGGGGATGTTGAAGCTCTCCGTGGTGCGCACGCCGAAACGGCTGTCGCGCAGGATGGACCGGCACAGTTCGTGGTCGAAGGTCGCCCACGCGATCGAGGTGCGCAGCAGCCTTTGCTGCCCGCGCAACCGCTCGATCAGCGGGTATGGGTCGTCGAAGCCCGCGGTCCCGGCCATCAATTCGGCGAACGGGTCACCGCGGCGCGCCTGCATGCGCAGGACGAGCCGAGGCGCGCCCTGCACGGACAACCAGCGGAACCAGTAGTGTGGCTTCATTGTCCAACCCTCGTCGTCGTGGGATGACTCCACCGTACGGAACGCCACCGGGTTGTGGAACGTACTCAGGTCGGATTCGGCGGTTATACCGTGGTAGGAGCCGCTCAGCCGCGCTGCGCGGTGACCCGCTCCGAGGTGATGCGCCGGTCACGCAACGCCGGATCGGGGTTGACCACCTGCACCAGCGAGGCGCCCGCGGCGAGCACCGCGAGATATCCGTCGATCAGTTCGGCCGGTGTGTCCCATGGCGTGCTGGACAGCACCCGGTCCCCCTCGGCGAAGCCTTGGCGCATAGCCGATTTCCGCGCTTCGGCGAGCACCTCGGAGACCGGCATGCCGTCCAGCGCGACACCGGCGCCGCGGGGCAGGAACTGGTCGCCGTGCACGCGTACCGAGGTGGCGAAGTCGGTGACTCCGATCGGCAGGTCGCGCACCGGGGAGCCCATGGCGTCCAGCGACAGCGCCGCGGCCTCGCCCGCGCCGTCGGCGTCGTCCAGGCGATCCGGGGTGACCAGCGCCAGATCGGCGTCCTCGTCGGGGCGCAGCACCACCTCGGTACCCGCCCACCAGCAGCCCAGCAGCACCGCCGCGGTCTGCCAGTGCGCCGGGAGCAGGACGGCGACCCGGGCCCCTGGGCTCAGGCCGAACTCGTCGCGAATCAGGTTGGCGGTCTTGGCCGCCCAGTTCGCCAGCGTCGCGCCGGACAGCTCGATGCGCGCTCCGGTGGCGTCGTCGTAGTAGGTGACCCGCGGGCCCGCGGGTTCGCGGGCGAGGATCGGATCGAGTACCGCTTCGGTGAGAGTGTGTGCCTGGTCGTTATCACGCATGGTTCAGTTCACGCATTTCGGTCCGTTCTGGCCTGCGTCGATCGGTGGAGCGGGTGGGACTGGCGTGGCCGCGGTCGACGTTCCGGACAGATCGAACACCCGGCTCGCCGATGAGCCCGGACCAGAATAGTCGCTCGCCAGCACGACGCTCACCGAATCCGGGGACAGCGCCGGATCCGCGAGCACCGCCAGGCCGCCGAGCGCCTTGGCCACCGCCTGAGCCTTCGGGCTGGAAGTGTCCGCCGCGAGCACCCGGCTGCTGGTCACGCGGTTGCCGCTGTAGTTGGTCACCACGCCTTGACGGAATCCCTTGGTGTTCAGGGCCTGGGCCACCTCGGCCGCGAGTCCGCCGACGCCGCCCGCGTTGTAGACGCTGACGGTCACCGTCGCGGGGTCGAAGCCCGGCTCGGCGGTCCGCGGGGCCGGAGCGTCGCCCACCAGCGACGCGATATAGGACCGGACCGCCTTCGGCTCGACCTTGACCACGGATTCGCCGTTGCCGGTCTCTCCGTTGAGGTCGGCGACCGGAATGGTCTCGAACTTCACCCGGCCGCCGGACAGATCCTTCAACCGCTGCAGGAACGCCAGCACGTCCCAGTCCTCGTCCAGCACGATGGTGCGCCCCACCGCGTCGCTGAGTTGCTGGAGCTTGAGCGGATTGGCCAGCGTCTTCGCGCTGAGCACCTGCTGCACCAGCTGGGCCATGAACACCTGCTGGCGCACGATGCGGTCGATGTCGCCGCGCGGCAGATCGTGACGCTGGCGCACGAAACTCAACGCTCGCGGCCCGTCCAGGCGCTGGCGTCCCGCGGGGAACCGTGCGCCGGACATCCATTCGTCCACCGGGTTCTTCAGGCACACCTCGACCCCGCCGACGGCGTCGGTGAGCAGCGCGAAGCCGAGCAGGCTGACCTCGGCGTAGTGGTCGACGGTGATGCCCGTGAGCCCGGCCACCGTCTTGATCAGCGCCTGCCTGCCCGCCTGCGTGGACTGCCGATCGGCGTCGGCGGCCGAGACCCCTTGATCGGTGAGCTTCTGGATCTGCGTCGCCTTGGTCGCGCCGTAGGCCGAGTTGATCTTGCCCATGCCCAGGCCCGGAATGTTGACGTAGGAGTCGCGCGGGATCGAGATGGCGGTCGCCGAGCGCCCGTCGTTCGGCACGCGCAGCAGCACGATGGTGTCGGTGTTGGTGCCGACCTCGTCGCCCGCGTGCAGCATCGCGCGCTCGGCGTCCGACAGGGGGTTGCCGTGTGCGTCGGTGCGGCTGTCCACACCGACCAGCAAGATGTCCACCGCGCCGTCGCGATTACCGCCGAGACCGAGATCGCCCAGGCGCTCGATGTCGGCGACCAGCGCATCCACGCTGCGCCAGGCGAAGCCGGTGAGCGCCAGCACGATCACGGCGGCGGCTACCGCGATCGAGCGCAGCGGCCCGAAGGACCGGTCGCGCGATCCCCTCGTCCGCGACAACGCCGATGTGCCCCTCCGCTGCGACAAGTCCCAATCCTCTCGCCGAAACTCGGTGTCATGGCGACGCGTGCGCAACCGATCCGCCACCATGGTTACCGCTCGCCCCGCCCGATTTCGGGATCCCCGATAGCTCAAGGCTATCGAACGGTTATCGCGAACGGCCGCAACCGCGCAATCGGCGGCGTGCCAGACTTGCGCCCGTGACCGACCCCACCGCGCCCGAGTCCGCCGTCTCCGTCCGCCTCGTCGTCACGGGGGCGCACGGACAGGTGGGCCGGGAACTGCTGCGTCTGGCTCCGGCCGCCAGCGGCTACGGGCGCGCCGAACTCGACATCACCGACCCCGTCGCCGTGCGCGCGGTACTCGCGCCCGGCGACGTGGTGCTGAACTGCGCCGCCTACACCGCCGTGGACCGGGCCGAAACCGAAGCCGAAGCGGCGTACGCGGGCAACGCCACCGGACCGGCCGTGCTCGCCGAGGTCTGCGCCGACCTCGGTGCCCGGCTGATCCATCTGTCCACCGATTACGTCTTTCCAGGTACCCAGGATCGGCCGTACGACACTACGGATGTGACGGGGCCGACGTCGGCGTACGGAGCGTCCAAGCTCGCGGGTGAACAAGCGGTGCTCAACCGCTGCCCGGACGCGCACGTGGTGCGCACCGCGTGGGTATACACCGGGCGCGGTGGCGATTTCGTCGCCACCATGCTGCGGCTGGAGCGGGAACGCGACACCGTCGACGTGGTCGACGACGAGGTCGGCTCGCCCACCTACGCCGCCGATCTGGCCGCCGCGCTGCTGGAACTGGCGGGCCGGCCGGACGCCCCCCGGGTGGTGCACGCCACCAATGCGGGGCAGGCCAGTCGATTCGAGCTCGCCCGCGCGGTGTTCGCGGGTATCGGCGCCGATCCGGGGCGTGTCCGCCCGTGCGACTCGTCCGCTTTTCCCAGACCCGCACGGCGCCCGGCGTATTCGGTGTTGTCGCCGCGGGCCTGGAACGATGCCGGGCTGCGTCCGCTGCGGGATTGGCGGACCGCGCTGGGGGACGCGCTGGCACGACGGTCCGGCTAGCGCGTACCTCCGCCTTCGCCGCGGCCCCGGACGGGCCATCGGCGAACGGAGTCCGGCTGCGCCCATTAGAGTTGCCTGTCGTGAGTGATTCCGATTCCGCGGCGCCCGCGGGCCTGGCCGTCGTCACGGTGACCTACTCGCCGGGTGAGCACCTCGAGCACTTCATCAGCACCCTGGCCGGGGCCACCGCGGAGAAACCGCAGGTGATCCTCGCCGACAACGGGTCGGTGGACGGTGTGCCGGAGCTGGCCGCCGAGGCGAATTCGCACGTGCGTCTCCTGCGCACCGGCGGCAACATCGGCTACGGCGGCGCGATCAACCGGGCGGTCGCGGAGATCGATCCGGACATCGAGTTCATCGTGATCGCCAACCCGGACATCCGCTGGGGCACCGATTCCATCGACAAGCTGCTCGCCGCCGCCAAGCGCTGGCCGCGCGCGGGTGCGCTCGGGCCGCTGGTGCTCGAGCCGGACGGCAGCGTGTACCCGTCGGCCCGCCGGGTGCCCGGCCTGCTCGACGGAGCCGGGCACGCGATCCTGGGCACGGTGTGGAAGTCCAACCCCTGGACCCGCCGGTACCGGCAGGAGAACGAGGAGATCTCCGAGCGGGCCGTCGGCTGGCTGTCCGGCTCGTGCCTGCTGGTACGGCGCGCGGCGTTCGACTCGATCGACGGCTTCGACTCGCGCTACTTCATGTACATGGAGGACGTCGACTTCGGCGACCGGATGGGCAAGGCGGGCTGGCACAACGTGTTCGTGCCGGACGCCGAGGTGACCCATGCCAAGGGCCACGCGGCGGGCCGCCATCCCGAGGTCATGCTGCCCGCCCATCACGCCAGCGCCTACCGGTTCCAGGCCGACCGGCATCCGCACTGGTGGCAGGCTCCGCTGCGGCTGGCGTTGCGGGCCGGACTTGCGATCCGCTCGCGGATTGCGGTTCGATCTGCCCTGCGCCAGCAGGCGCGCGACGCCGGGTAACCGGCGGCGCAGGCGAGAAACGACCTTGTGAACAGGGGAGCTTGATGGCAGGAAATGCAGGCACCGACGCGGTGATCCTGGTCGGCGGGCAGGGAACGCGGCTGCGCCCGCTGACCCTTTCGGCGCCCAAGCCGATGCTGCCGACGGCCGGGCTGCCGTTCCTGACCCATCTGCTCGCCCGCATCGCGGAGGCCGGGATCACCCATGTGGTGCTCGGCACGTCGTTCAAGGCCGAGGTGTTCGAGGAGCACTTCGGCGACGGCTCCGAGCTCGGCTTGGAGATCGAGTACGTCACCGAGACCGAGCCGCTCGGCACCGGCGGCGCCATCCGCAACGTGCTGCCCAAGCTGCGCGCGGACAACGTGATGGTGTTCAACGGCGACGTGCTGGGCGGCACCGATCTCGGCGCGGTGCTCGACACCCACGAGTCGACCCGCGCCGACGTGACGCTGCACCTGGTCCGGGTCAGCGACCCGCGCGCGTTCGGCTGCGTGCCCACCGACGAGGACGGCCGGGTCACCGCGTTCCTGGAGAAGACCCAGGATCCGCCGACCGATCAGATCAACGCCGGATGCTACGTCTTCCGCCGCGAGTACATCGAGAAGATCCCGGCCGGGCGCCCGGTGTCGGTGGAGCGCGAGGTGTTCCCCGCGCTACTGACCGAGGGCGCCCGCCTCCAGGGGTACGTCGACGCTTCCTACTGGCGCGACATGGGTACTCCCGAGGACTTCGTGCGCGGCTCCGCCGACCTGGTCCGCGGCATCGCGCCCTCCCCCGCCCTGCCCGGTCAGCGCGGTGAATCGCTGGTCCATCCCGGCGCGGGCGTCGCGCCGGGTGCGGTGCTCATCGGCGGGACGGTCGTCGGCCGCGGCGCCGAGATCGGCGCGGGCGCGCGCCTGGACGGCGCGGTGGTCTTCGACGGCGCGGTGATCGAGGCGGGCGCCACGGTCGAGCGCACCATCATCGGGTTCGGGGCGCGCATCGGCCCGCGGGCGCTCGTCCGCGACGGCGTCATCGGGGACGGCGCGCACATCGGCGCCCGCTGCGAACTGCTGCGCGGAGCCCGCGTCTGGCCCGGTGTGGTGATTCCCGACGGCGGCATCCGCTTCTCCACCGACGTCTGAGGCGCGTTCCGCTCGCCGCGCCCACGGCGATCGTCCGGCTGATGCGGGCCGCAGGCGTGCGGCTTCGGGAGGCGGCGGTCGACCGAACATGTGGCTTGCGCCGCGCGCAGGGTTACCAGGATCGACGCGCCACGGACTTCGCTTGCCCCGGGCCGCACACGCCGTCTGACACCACGCACGCGACGGTGCGAGAAGTCGCCGGTCAGGAGAAGCCGACGGCCTGTTGCCCCCAGGCGGTGTGCAGGTCGCGGTCTGGATCCTCGACCACGCGATCGACGCTGTCGATGAGCAGGGTGGCGCGGTCCGCGAGGAGGTAGGGCGGCCAGTGTTTGGAGCCGTCGAGCGCTGCGGGGACGCCGTGGGTGGCGAAGGCCAGCCAGCGGCGCATCATGCGCCCGGAGACCTCCGTGGCCGCTTTGCGGCCGCCGAGCCAGAAGGTGGGGTCGCGGTTGATCGTGCCGAAATTGCCGAAGACATACGGCAATTCGGTGGCGTGACCCGCGCCGACCCGGGCCGCCCGCAACATCGGGGTGGCGTAGTCGAAGCGGTACATCCAGGTGGGCGAGTGCTCGGCATGACCGTCGGCCACCCAGTGCGCGGGCATCCGGAACGCCGCGTCGGTGGACATCGCCAGCGCGCCGCGTGCCTTGTTCAGGTCCGGGTAGGCCGAGGTGATCTCGGCGATCCGCTCCGCGGACATCTCCGGGTGGCCCGCGGCGACGTCACGCAGCATCGCGTTCACCGCGTCCGGCGTCACCGGCATGATCGGCGAGCGCAGCAGCCGGAACAGCGACGCCTCGTCCTTGTTGGTGCCGATGATCAACGGCACCCGGTGCGATTGTCCGCGCTGGAACCGGTCGATCGGGTAGGTCGGCAGCAGATCGCCGTCGACCACGGGGGCGGCCGCCAGCCTGCCCGGCTCCTTCAGCGGTATCTCGTCGAGCAGGACGCCCGCCGCCGCCACGATCCGGTCGATCGGGCATTCAAGCAGTTCCTCGGCCCTAGTCGCGGGCAGTTCGATCAGCTCCAGGAAGCGCTGCGCCACCGTCGCGGCGCGCTCGGGCCCGAACACCGTGGTCGCGGGCGGGCTCTGCGCGATCGCCCGGTGGAACAGGCCGGCCGCGCGCGGCGCGGTGAGCAGCGCGGTGACGCAACCCGCGCCGGAGGACTCGCCGAAGAGCGTGACATCGCCGGGATCGCCGCCGAACGCGGCGATGTTCTCGCGCACCCACTCCAGTGCGGCGATCTGGTCGTGCAGGCCGAGGTTCGGCGCGAAGTCGTCGCCGAGCGAGGACAGGTCGAGGAAGCCGAGCGCGCCGAGCCGGTAGTTGACGCTCACGACCACGACGTCGCCGTTCGCGGCCAGCTTGCGCCCGTCGTAGATCTGCTGCGCCGCGGTGCCGAGGCAGTACGCTCCGCCGTGCAGCCAGACCATGACCGGGCGCGGTTCGGTTTCCGCGACCCGGGCGGGATCGCCGGTCTCGGGCCGCGGTGACCAGACGTTGAGCCACAGGCAGTCCTCACCCATGGTCAGGCCCGAGTCGATGGGGACCATGGTGCCCATCGTCTGGGGCGCGATCTGCCCGAAAGCGGTGCAGTCGCGCACTCCGTCCCACGGCTGCGGGGGCCGGGGGCGCGCGAACCGGGCCGGTCCGGCGGGGGCGGCGGCATACGGGATGCTGCGCCAGACGGACACCGCGCCCTCGCGTACGCCGCGTACGTCGCCGTGCACCGTTCGCGCGATGGGCTCGGCGGAACCGTCGGGACCGGGCACCGCCTCGGAGAATTGAGCACGCATCGCCGACCTCCTCATACTTCTTTTTCGAGAGTACGTCGAAGATCAGCATGTCGAGTCGCGTTGCCGGGACATCGCCGCGTCGCCTCCGATTCATCCGCTGTTCAGGCCCCTGTCCCAGCCGCGGTGTCGAATCGGTCACCGCGCCGGCCGCCGCACCCGATAGCCGGCGGAATGCTCTGTTCTCCCGGCCCAGCAGCTCTGCACGATCAGGTCGCGGCCTCCGATTCCCGGTCTCCGACCGGGGCCGGGTCGTCGCCGACATAGGCCGCCCACAGTCGGCGATAGGGACCGGCCTCGGTGAGCAACTGCCGGTGCGTGCCGGTCTGCAACAGCCGGCCCTCGCCCACCACCGCGATGAGGTCCGCGTCCGCCGCGGTGGCGAGACGGTGGGCGACCACGATGGTCGTACGCCCGGCGGTGAGCACGTCCACCGCGGCCCGCACCCTGGCCTCGGTCGCCAGATCCAGCGAGGCGGTGGCCTCGTCCAGAATGAGGATGTCCGGTTCGACGAGCTGGGCTCGCGCCAGGGCGAGCAACTGGCGCTGGCCCGCCGACAAGCTGCGCCCGTGGTCACCGATCGGCTGGTAGTACCCATGCTCCAGCGCGGCGATCATCTCGTGCGCGCCGACCGCCCGCGCCGCCCACTCGATGTCGGCGGGAGTGGCCTCCGGCCTGCCGTAGGCGATGGCCGCGCGCACGGTCTCGCCGAACAGAAACGGCTCCTGCGGGACGACGCCGAGCCGCTTGCGGTAGTCGCGCAAGCGGTAGCCGCGCACGTCGACGCCGTCCACCAGCACCGCGCCCTCGGTCGGGTCGTAGAACCTGGCCAGCAACTTCACCAGCGTCGACTTCCCCGCACCCGTCTCGCCGACCAGAGCCACCTTCTGCCCCGGCTCGATCCGCAGGTCGACGCCGGAGAGTACCGGCTTGCCGCGGGTTTCGTAGGTGAACCCCACGCCGCGCAACTCGATCGCGCCGTCCAAGCGGGTCACCGGACGCGCGTCGGCGGCGTCCGGGGTGGCGACGGGCGTGCGCAGCAGCTCACCGAGCCGATCGACGCCGACCACGGCTTGCTGGTAGCTGTCGAAGACCTGGGACAGCTGCTGGATCGGGGTGAACAGCAGGTCCACATAGAGCAGGAACGCGATGAGCGTGCCCGCGGTGAGCACGTCCTCGCGCACCTGGTGCACGCCCACCGCGAGCACCGCCGCGGTGGCGACCACGGACATGAACTCGACGAACGGGAAGAACACGGCCATCAGCACCTGGCTGCGCAGCCGCGCGTCGCGGTAGTCCCAAGACCGGCGCTCGAACTCGGCCCGGTTGCGCTCCTCGCGCCGATAGGCCTGGGTCACCTTGATGTTGTCCACGTTCTCCTGCAGGTAGGCGTTGACGGTGCTGACCCGTTCGCGCGCCAGGTTGTAGGCGGGCACCGACGCGCGCCGGAACGCCGCCGTCGAGATCACCAGCACCGGGAGCAATGCCAGCACCACCAGCGCCAGCCGGGCATCGATGACCAGCAGCGCGATCACCACGCCCGCGATGGTCACCGTGCTGGTGAGCGCCGTGGCCAGGCCGGTCTGCAGGAACGCCGAGAGCCCGTCGACATCGGTGGTCATCCTGGTCATGATCCGGCCGCCGAGTTCGCGCTCGTAGTACTGCAACCCCAGCCGCTGCAACTGCGCGAAGGCCTTGACTCGCAGGCCGTACAGCAGCCGTTCGCCCGCGCGCCCGGTGACCCGCACCTGCGCGACGCTGATCGCCCAGTCCACCGCGACCACGACCAGCGCGAGCGCCGCCGCGACCAGCAGCACGTCGCGCGCGCCCGCCAGGACGCCGTGGTCGATGCCGTAGCGCACCAGGAACGGAATCAGTACCTGCGCCAGGGCATCCAGCCCCACCAGACCCAGTCCGGCCAGCAGCGGCAGCGCGAACGGCCGCAGCAGCCGCGGCAGCGAGAACTCCGGGTCGGGGGTGCGCGAGAAGGATTCGGGAACCTCGGGTTCACCGGTCGGCGGGGGAAGGCGGTCGATCAGCTCCTGCACGTCACCACTGGGCGGCGCGGCGGCCAGCATCCCCGGGCCCGCCGCCCGGCCGACTCCGGTCGGCGCACCGGCGGCGCGCTGGGAGAACGCCTTCGCCACTTGCTCCAGGGTCCGGGCGCCGTCGTCGTCGTCCCCGGCGGGCTCCACCCACAGCGGTGAGGTCGGTGTCTCGGGCCGGGCGAGGCCCGCGTCCACGCCGATTCCGGTCACCTCCGGCGGGGTGAACAACGCGCGGAAGAGCTCACCGGAGCGTTGCAGATCGCGCAGCGTGCCCAGTTCCGCGACCCGCCCGCCGTCGAGCACCGCCACCCGGTCGGCCAGCGCCAGGGTGGACAGCCGGTGTGCGACGACGATGGTGGTGCGGCTGCGCATCTCCGCCGCGATCCTGGCGTAGATCTGTTCCTCGACCTGCGCGTCGATGGCCGAGGTGGCGTCGTCGAGGACCAGGATGGGCGCGTCGGTGAGCAGCGCGCGAGCCAGGGCGATGCGCTGGCGCTGCCCCCCGGACAGCCGCTGCCCGCGCTCGCCGATCCTGGTGTCGAGTCCCTCGGGCAGCGCCGCGACGAACTCGTCGGCCGCCGCGAGATGCAAGGCGTGCCAGACCTGTTCGTCGGTGGCGGCGGGACGACCGTAGGCCACGTTCGCCCGGATGCTGTCGGCCATCAGGTGGGTGTCCTCGAACACCATCGCCACCTGGTCGCGGGCGTCGGCCAGGTAGCGGATGTCGACGCCGTCGAACAGGATCGCCCCGGCCTCCGGGTCGGTCAGGCGCGGCAGTAGCTGCACCAATGTCGATTTGCCGCTGCCCGCGCCGCCCGCGATCGCCAAGGTCTCGCCCCCCTCGACGGTCAGTTCCAGCCCGTCGAGCACCCGCGTGCGGTCGAAACCGAAACCGACGTCGCAGAACTCGACGCGCGGCGGCGCATCGCCGCGCACCGCGCCCACCTGGGGACGTTCGCCCGGAGCGGGCGCCTCGATCACCTCGCGCACCCGATCCAGCGATGCCTTGCCCTGCTGGCTGACCGTCAGCAGCATGGCGAACTGCCGGATCGGGCTGACGAACGAGCCGAGATAGGTCATGAACGCCAGAAAAGTTCCCAGCGTGATGGATTGCGACAGCGCGAGCAGCCCACCGGCGATCAGGATCAGTGCCTGTCCCGCCGCGGGCACGGCCTGCATCGCCGGGGTGAACCGGCTGGTGATCCGCGCGACGCGCAACCGGGACCGGTACAGCTCCCGCGCCTGGGCCGCCAGCCCGTCCAGTTCGTGCCGTTCCTGGCCGAACCCCTTCACCACCCGCACCCCGGCGACGGCCGCTTCCACCCGCATGGCCACCTCGGCGGCGCTGGCCTGCGCGTCCCAGTTGGCCGGGAAGAGTTTCCGCTGGCTGCGCCGGGTGATGATCCACAAGGCGGGCACCACCAGCAGCGCGATCACCGTCAGCGTGGGCGACATCAGCGTCATCAGGGTCAGCGCACCGGCCAGGAGCACGATATTGCCCGCCACCATGGGGATGAGCTGCAGGAACATCTGGATCAGCGTGACGTCGGTGATCGCCCGGCTGACCACCTGCCCGGTCCGCAGCTCGGCCTGCTCGCGGCCGTCCAGCCGCAGCAGCGCGGCGAACAGATCTCGGCGCAGATCGTGCTGCACGCCCAGCGACAACTGTGAGGACGCCACCCGCCGCGTGAAGGACGACCCGAACCGCGCCACACCGACCACCAGCAGCAGCGCCACCCACGGCGCCACCGACGCCGCCGTCGTGGTGAGCGTGTCCACCACGTGGCGCACGACGAGGGGCAGCACCGCCGTCAGCAACGCGGCCGCGAGCGCACCGGCGCCCGCGGCCCCCACCAGGCGGCGGTGCTCGAGACAGCGGCGCGTCAGGTACCGGATCCATCCCCGCCGGGACGGATCCGTTTGCCCCGAACTCATCGGGCGACCGCGAGCGTGTCCACGCTTTCGTACTGGTTGGCCGGCCGGGCGAGGCCGTAGTGCCCACGCAGGGTGGTCTCGGTGTACTCGGTACGGAACAGCCCGCGCCGCTGGAGGATCGGCACCACCTGGTCGACGAAGCGCTCCAGTCCGGATGGCAGCACGGCGGGCATGATGTTGAATCCGTCGGCGGCGCCCTCCCGGAACCAGTGCTCGATCGTGTCGGCCACCTGTTCGGGCGTGCCCGCGAACGTGCGGTGGCCGCGTCCGCCGCCGAGCCGGCCGATCAGCTGACGCAGGGTGAGCCGTTCGCGCCGGGCGAGATTCACGATAAGCGTGAACCGGCTCTTGGCGCCCTGGATCTCGTCCTCGGTGGGCAGATCCTCGGGCAGCTCGCTGTCCAGATCGAGTTGCTCGATGGGCAACTCGAAGTGCGCGGCCAGCTGGCGGCGCGCGTACTCCGGCGAGATCAGTCGCTCGAGCTCGGCGTCGAGCTCGCGCGCCTGCTCCTCGGTGTCGCCGATGACGGGCACGATGCCGGGCAGGATCTTGATCGTCTCCGGATCGCGGCCCAACGCGATCGCGCGCCGCTTGAGGTCGGTGTAGAACGCCTTGCCGTCCTCGAGCGTCTGCTGCGCGGTGAACACCGCCTCCGCGTAGCGGGCGGCGAAGTTCTTGCCGTCCTCCGACGAGCCCGCTTGCACCAGCACCGGATACCCCTGCGGCGAGCGAGGCACGTTCAGCGGCCCGTCGACTTTGAAGAATTCGCCGTGGTGGCCGATCTTGCGGACCTTGCTCGCGTCGGTGTGGATGCCGAGGGCCTTGTCCGCGACGATGGCGTCGTCGTCCCAGCTGTCCCACAGCTTGGTAGCCACCTCGACGAACTCGGCGGCCTTCTCGTAGCGCAGCTGGTGGTCCGGGGTGTCGTCCAGGCCGAAGTTGCGTGCCGCGTCGGCGCCCGCGGTGGTGACGATGTTCCAGCCGACCCGGCCGTTGCTCACCCAGTCCACCGAGGAGAACCGGCGCGCCAGGTTGTAGGGGTCGTTGTAGCTGGTGGACGCGGTGGCGATCAGGCCGATCCGGCTGGTCTGCACGGCCACGGCGGTGAGGATCACGGTCGGCTCCAGCTTGCCGCTGGGCCTGCGTCCGGGATCGCCCATCAGCACGGGGCTGTCGGCGAAGAAGATCGAGTCCAGCTTGCCCCGTTCGGCGGTGCGGGCCAGTTGGACGTAATAGTCGATGTCGGTGTGCGCGTACGGATCGCTCTCCGGCAGCCGCCAGGCCGCCTCGTGGTGTCCCACCGACATCAGGAAGGCGTTGAGGTGGAGTTGTTTACCGGACATGGTCGGGTCCTTTCAGACAGCGGCCGGGGCGACGCCCAGCGAAGAGAGCAATGCGCGGCGCACGCGCTGGAATTCGGGCAGGCTCGGGTCACGCTCGGGGGGCAGGTCCACCGGCAGGTCGACCGTGATGCGCCCCTCGTCGAGCACGAGCACCCGGTCGGCGAGCGCGATCGCCTCGTCCACGTCGTGGGTGACCAGCAGCACGGTCGGGCGGCGGCGCCGGATCAGCGCCCGCAGCAGTTCGTGCATCTTGATCCTGGTCAGCGCGTCGAGCGCGCCGAAGGGCTCGTCGGCGAGCAGCAGGTCCGGCTCGCCCACCAGCGAGCGGGCCAGCGAGACTCGTTGCTGCTCACCGCCGGAGAGCTGGTTGGGCCACGCCCGTTCACGTCCGGCGAGACCTACCTCGGTGAGCACCCGCACCGCCGCGGCCTTGCGCGACCGCGGCTGGCCGTAGAGCACGTTCGCCAGCACCCGCTGCCACGGCAGCAGACGGGAATCCTGGAACACCACCGACGTCTTGGCGGGAACCCGCAACGTCCCCGACCCCGTCACGTCGTAGTCGAGCCCGGCCAGCGCGCGCAGCAGGGTGCTCTTGCCCGACCCGCTGCGGCCGAGCAGCGCGACGAACTGTCCCGCCGGGATGGTCAGCGTGAGGCCGTCCAGCACGGTGCGTGCACCGAAACCCCTGGTGAGTCCATGGATCTGTACGCCTAACCCGCGATCGTCCGTCGCCACGACAGCACCTTTCGCTCGAGCAGCCGGATGCCCGCGTCGGACAACAGGCCGAAGGTGCCGTAGACCGCGAGGCCGACCAGTATCACGTCGGCCTGGCCGTAGTTCTGGGCGTTCTGCATCATCTTGCCCAGCCCGTCGATGGCGTTGACGGATTCGACCACGATCAGCGCCAGCCACGCGCCGGTCACCGAGAGCCGCAGGCCGAGGAAGAATCCCGGCAGCGATCCGGGCACGACGACCTTCCTGATGAACACGCCTCGTGAAACACCTTGAACCTCCGACAGTTCCACCAGCCGCTGATCGATGGTGGTGAGCGAGGCGTGCGTCTGGATGTACATGGTGACCACCACGCCGAGGGTGATCAGCACGATCTTGAACGATTCGCCGATGCCGAGCCAGAGGATCATCAGCGGGATCAGGCCGAGGCTGGGAATCGCGCGCTTCACCTGGATCGGGCCGTCCACCAGCGACTCGCCGAACCGGGACAAACCCGCGATCAGGGCGAGCGTCGTGCCGACCAGCACGCCGATGCCGAGGCCGATGCCCGCGCGCTGGAGCGAGGCGGCCACATTCTGCGCCAGCGAGCCGTTCACCAGCAGATCCCAGCCCGTTTCCAGCACGGTCCACGGCGCCGAGAGCTTGCGTTCGTCCAGCCAGCCGAAGTGCGCACCGGCCGCCCAGAGGGCCAGAACCACTGCCACGCCGAGCATCCGGGCGAACGGCACGGATTTGCGTAGCCCGAGCCTGCGCAAGTGCCTGCGTTCGACGAAGCCGTCGGTCCGCGACGGCGGCACCGCTACGGTGCGAGTCAGTGCGATGGTCATGGCGACTCCTGGGTTGTGCGGCGGCCGTTCACCGGCTGTCCTGGGTGCGGTAGTTCGCGGGCACCGCCTCGGCGGCGGCGCGTTCGAAGCGACGGTCGAACAGTTGGCTCGCATCGAACGGTTTGCCGAAATAACCTGAGCCGGTGAGCAGGTCGACGGTTTCCTGCTCCCACGCGATCGCTTTGTCCCAATTATCCGGGAAATAGGGCTTCGGTGTCGTCTCCAGAATGCGGCGGCCGTCCGCGGCGGAGACTTCCTGATCTTTCACGTAGTAGGACGAGATCCATTCCTCCGGATGCTCCCAGGCCCAGACTTCGCCGCGCGCCCAGAAATCGACGAATTGTCGCACGGCCGCGAGTTTCGCGGAGTCGCGCAGGACTGCGGTCGGCGCCCACAGCACGGTCAGTGCGTCCACCGCGGGTGTGGCCACCGCCGTGGCGCCTTGCCCGCGGTACTTCTCCAGGTATTTGGTCAGCGACGGCTCGCCGAGCGGCGCCACGTCGATCTGCCTGCCCTGCAGCGCGGTGAGGAACTGGGGGCTGTTCAGTTCCACCAATTGCACGTCGTTCGGGCCGAGGCCCGCGGCGCGCAGGGTGCGCAACACCACCACGCCCTGGGCCTGACCGGGCGAGAAGCCGATCTTCTTGCCACGCAACTCCTGGATCGAGCCGATGGTGACGCCGGGAGCGGTGGCCAGCTGATAGTTCGGAACATCACGGACTTTGACACCGACGATCTTGGCTTCGAGACCGGTCGCGTGAGCATGGATGGGCGGGATGCCCGCGTTGGTCGCGACATCCACGGAACCGCCGCGGAAGGCTTGGATGACGTCGGGCCCCGCCTGAACGGCGGGCCATGCCGAGACGGTGAACGGCAGCTTGCCGGTTTCGCCGGAGGCTTCCAGCGCGACGCGTGTGGTGCGGACCGCGACCGACAGCGAGGTGCCCGCCGGGACGCTGGTCGGCAGAGCGGATTTCAGATCGGTGTCGCCACCCTCATCGGTGGCGCACGAAACGGCGAGCAGGGCGGCGGCGGAGGTGACGAGTGCTAATCGCCGGAGAGAATTGCGCACGGTGATTTCCTGGGTCGAATCCGGTGTATTCGGGGACATTTCGTTCCCGGACAACACCGCTGTTGCGACCCGGTTCCGGCGATGGTGTGATGCATTTCTTTCATAAAAGAACTCTGCCGAATACCCACGCCGGACGTCAATATTCGTTCTACTTAAAATAAGTCGGAGTCAAACGGCCGCCTCCAGCGCGCGCAGCGGGGTGTGGAAGAGCCCGTGCAGCACCACGGCGCCCGCGGACATCTCCAGGACTCGTCCCTCGAACGACGAGCCGACCACCAGTTCGGCCGCGTCGGCGCACAGCAGCGAATGTTGCTCGACCGCGGCGAGATACGCCTCGTGCACACCGGCGACGCTGCGACCGCGGTCGACGATCACCACGGATTCCGGGTCGAGCAGATCGATCAGCGCCGCTACGACCCGGCCGAGCTCGCGGGCCCGTTCCAAGAACAGGGCACGCGCGGGCGCCTCCTCGGCCGCGGCGGCAACCAGGTCCGGCATGGTCGACGCGACACCACAGCGCTCCAGCAGCGCGTGATCGGAGTAGTAGTCGTTCAGCGACGAAACCTGCTGCGGCCCAGCGTTCTTCCCGGCACCGAGGCCGAGCAGCGTCTCGATCGAACCAGCACCCGATCTCGGGCCGTAGTGCACCTGTCCGTGCACCGCGATAGCCACATCGATCACGTTTCCGACGAACAGCACCACCGAACTCGCCGTCGCGCCCATGCGGCCGAACAGCTGCTCGGCGTGCATCAACGCGCGGGTGTGGCTGTCGAGCTGGGTCGGCAGTCCGGTACGGGCGGCGAGATATTCGCGCACGGGCACATCGCGCCAGCGCAGGAACGAGTGATCCACGACCGACCCCGCCGTCCGGTCGACCCGGCCGCCGACCGCGACGCCGAGTCCGACGATCCGCAGGCCCGCCGCCTCGTCACGGACCCGGCTCACCTCGGCGGCGGCGGTGGCCAGGATGTCGTACGGGGCGTGGGTGGGGTGCGGCACCTTTGTCGTGTGCCGGAGCGTGCCGCCGATGTCCACCACGGCGATGGTGGTGTGGGTGGCGGCGATGTGCACCGCCATGGCCACGTTGTCGGCGGTGTCGAGCGCCAGCGGGCTGTGCGGCCGCCCGATTCCGGAGGCCCCTGCGGTCTCGGGCAGCTCGACGATCAGGCCGGCCTCCAGCAGCGCGCGGGTCTGCCAGGTCACCGTGGCGGGTGAGATTCCCGCGTGCCTGGCGATCGAGCTGCGCGGAGCCGGCCCCAGCTCGAGCAATGCTCGGAGTACCGCTCCCGCGCTGCCGTCCGCCATCACCGTCACCTCTTCATCGCCGCGCTGCCCAGCCACGGTACGGACGCGGTGGGCGGCTGCGAAGATTTCGGCGCAGTCCGATCCGAACGCAGCGCGGCGCGGCGCTTAAACTGAGCGGATGCCGAGTTACAGCTACCGGTGCCGCAGCTGCGGCGACACGTTCGAGGTTTCCCGCCCGATGGCCGAGGCGTCGGCGCCCGCGACCTGCCCGATCGGCCACGACGACACGGTCAAACTGCTGACCACCTTCGCCACCGTCTCCCGGGGCGGCGGGGGCGCGCCAGCGCCGAGTCCGGCGGCGCCGCCTGCGGGTGGCGGCTGCTGCGGTGGCGGCTGCTGCGGCTGACTTCCCGGCGCGGTTTCAGTCGCGCCGGTCGGCGTGGCCGAGGTCGCGCTCGGGTGCCACCCGGTCGCGCACCCGCTGCTTCAGCACCGCGATGTCGGGAAAGCCGCCGTCGGTCTTGCGCTCCCAGATCTGCTCGCCGTCGACGGTGATCCGGAAGATCCCGCCCGAACCCGGCCGGAGCGCGACTTCGTCCAGGTCGGTGGCGAACGTGCTGAGCAATTCCTGCGCCATCCAGCTCGCCCGCAGCAGCCAGCGGCATTGGGTGCAGTACTCGATCGCGACGCGTGCCATGCCCGCCGACGCTACCGGTCAGTCGGCGTGCGTGCCGTCCAGGTAGACCCAGGCGCCATCGGACCGGGCGAATCGGCTGGCCTCGTGCAGCGCGCCGCGACCGCCCGCGTCCCGGTAGTGCGCGACGAACTCCACCGTTCCGGTGTCGTCGAACAGGCCACCGCGGTCGGTCCGAGTGACTTCGAGGAACAGCCAGCGCTGGGCGGGGTCGAGGGTCAGATCGGCCGGTCGCGTCCGCGGATGCCAGGAACGCAGCAGGTAGGCCACATCTCCCACCGCGAACGCGGTGTAGCGCGAGCGCATCAACGCTTCGGCGGTGGCAGCGGGACGCTCGCCGCGAAGCACCGGACCACAACAGTCGTCGAAGGCCTCGCCACGCCCACAGGGGCAGCGCCGTGCTCCGCTCACGCCACGTCCTTTCCGGTCCGAGCAGCGCCGTCCATGGTCACGTTCGACACCGCTTGTCCTGATCCGCTCCATCGTGCCGGTTCCGGCCGATCTTGCCGCCGGACATGATCGCCGGGTCAATCCCGGCGCGCCTGCACCGCCGCCAGATCCGCCGCAAGGGCGACGGTCTGCTCCCGCCAGCGCCGCAGATCGGTGACGCTGGGCGCGAGCTCGTAGTCGTGGTGGTGCGCGGCGCGCGACAGCGCCGCCCAGAGCACGGCCACGCGCGCCGCCTCGTCCGGGCCCGCGAAGGCGCGCAGCGCGATCAGCTGCGCCCGCATCGGACAGCGGACCAGCGGTGGCGCCAGCCGCAGCCACAATTCGTCCACGGCTTGCTCCAAGGCGATCCGCAGAATCCAGGCCGTCGCCCGGGACCACAGCCCGCCCGCGTCGGTCACCGATCCGGCGAGCAGCAGATCGACTGTCTCCAGCCGCTCGGCGACCGACGGCCGATTCCCGCGCGGCCGGTGCGCTCCGTCGTTGCGCCCACGCTGCCCGGGCCGGGACGCGCGGCCGCCGCCCGCGGGGCCGCGACGTGCGCCGACCGGCCGACGCCGACCGCTCATCGGCACCTCACCGGGCCAGCCACGCGACGAATTTCTCGGTCTCGCCGATCAACTCGCGCATGTCGCGCCCGATCGGCACGTGCGCGCCCGCCGTGGCGTCGCGCAGTGCGTCCACCACCCACCGTCCTTCCGCCGCGATGAGGTTCTTGTTCAGATCGTCGACCTTGCTGCCGACCCCGAAGACCGCCAGCGCCACCTTCGCCCTGGTGGACTGCGCGGCATCGATGTGACGCTCCACCTCGCGGTGATTCATGCCCGCGGCAAGCAGCGTGCGCCGCGCCCTCGCCAGGCTGGCCGCCTCCACCGCGGAACGGCAGCACGTGGCCACCAGTTCGTCGGCGATCGCCGCGGGCAGCTGCGGGGTGCGCACCAAGGCACGGGCGTCGTCCAGATAGCGGCGGATCGGATCGCTGGACACCCGCACCTCGACCACCGAGCGGTCGCGCCGCTGCACCTCGAGCACGGTCGCGTCCAGCTGCATCCGCCGCACCGCCTCGGCGAGGCGCTCGTCATGGGTGAAGACCACCACCTGACGGGTCCAGGCCACCGTGGCGAGCACCTGGGCCAAGCCGTCCACCTTGGCCGGGTCCATCGCCTGCACCGGGTCGTCGATCATGACGAAGCGGAACGGGCTCTGCTCCACCGTGGCTCGCGGCAGGAACAGCGAGAGACCGAGCGCGTGCAACTCACCCTGGCTCATCACGCCGAGAGCTGCGCCGTCCACCTCGTCCACGGTGACGTCGAGCAGCACGCGGCGCGCGGTGCCCGCGTTGCCCTGCAATCGGATCGCGCCCAGTTCCACGTTGCTCTGCTGCCGCAGCGTGCGCCACACCCATCGGGCCGTCGTCTCCAGCGGCGTCATGCGCTCGCCGCGCAGGCCCGCGGTGGCCGACTTCAGCCAGTCCTCGGCCTTCTTCACCGTGCGCAGTTCCGCCGCGTGCGCGGCCACCTCGCGCGCGCCCTCCAGCCAGGCCACGATCCGCGGCACCAGCGGCGTCCACACCTCGTCCAGACGGTCGAGTTCCTTGCGGGTACCCTTCTGCAGCAGGTCGAGCTCGCCGACCAGCCGCGCGTGCGCGCTGCGCAGCCTGCCGGGCAGGTCCGGGGTGTATTCGGTGGCGGTCAGCGCGGCCCACTCCGCCCAGGCCTCGCGCACCGCCGTGGTGTCGACCGACGGAGGGTTGCGCGGGTCGAAATCCAGTTCGGCCGGCACGAGGTCGGGAAGCGCCCGCGCGGCGCGCACGGCGTCGCCGAGTTCGATGCGGGCGGTGGTGAGCGCGTCCACCCGGGCGGCGAGTCGCTCGATGGCGGCATCGGTCTCGCGCACCCACGTCTCGTCCAATGCGCCGCGGCCGCATACCGGGCACGGACATGCTCCGCTCGCCGCCTGGTGCTCGCGGGCTTTGCGCAGCAGTTCGAGCAGGCGCAGATCGGACTCGGCGTCTGCGGTCGTGCCCTCGGCGAGGGCCGCGCCACACGCTTCCAGCCGGGTGGCCACCGCGTCGACTTCGGCGTCGTCGGGCAGCGCGAGCCGCACGATCGCGCGCAAGCCGTCCGGCCCGGCCGGATCGTCCACCACGCCCAGCACTTCGCGACCTACCGCGGCGAGATCGGGTTGGGCGGGCCGCAGCAACCCGGCCACCCGGATCGCGCGGTCGTCGGCCACCGACGCGAGCAGTTCCAGCAGTTCCAGTCGTTCCTGACGCGAATCCCGCACGGCGCGTTCCAGTTCCAGGCGGCGCATCCGGATCCGTTCCTGCGCCAAGGTGAGTTCGTCCAGGCCCAGCAGCTGATGCAGCGCGTCGAACAGATCACTCGGTTTCCCGTCCACCAGCGCGCCGAGTTCGCTGTAGGACAGGAAGGGGCGGTAGAGCTCGAGCTGGGCCGTCCACCGGTCCATGTCGAAATCCGTGGGCGCCGCGGGCGGATACCGCTGGGTCCAGTGTGCGTCCGGCAGGTCGGCGTCGGCCGCCCATTCCTTGGTGATGGTGAGCCGGGGCGCGCCACCGGCGGTGAGCATCTCCAGCTCGATCCGGGCGGCCGTGCCGTCGTGCAGGTTGCGCCAGCCTTCCCGCCAGGCCGCCGATCGCCCGTCCCATCGGCGGTTCCCGCCGGTCAGCGCCAATTCGGCGGCCTCGGCGAAACTGGATTTGCCGCTGCCGTTGCGGCCGACCACGAGGGTGAGACCCGGACCCGGCGGCAGCTGTAGCGTCGTCTCGGGACCTATGCCGCGGAATCCGCGCACCCGGATGGCGCTCAGGAAGATCCCGGAGTGATCGAACGCCGTTGCCGCGTCGTCCGATTCGGCGGCGCCGAGGGCGCGCAGCACGGTCCGCGTGACCGAGGGAGTCGCCGCCGGATCCTCGGCGAGGCGCCGGGTGACCACCTCCGAGAGCCGGGGCGGCACGTCCGCGGAGCCGGCGGCCTGGACAGCGTCGGGACCCAGGCGCATGCGAAAAATCCCCTCCACCATCGAGCCGCCACACGTCCTCCGACCCCGTGCGCGGCGCCTGTCGAAGCTGTGCGAAACGCTACCCGATGGCATCGGGATCGCCCACCGCACCCAGGCGAATCTGCCCGCGGGGATGGATATGGTCATCGAAACGCCTGCGCCGCGTCTCGATGTCCACCCCTCGCCAACCCCGGCGGGCAGCTCGATGGTGTCAACACCCGTTCCGGGTGGCTCGGTCGAGCCGAACAGGACAGAATGCCAGAGCGCCACGATCGGCGCAAGATTCGTTCGGGTGGCGAATACGGCGCCGGGACAAGCCGTTCCGCGCGCGGCCGGGCACCGGTGGCGGCACTTGTCGGTGCGCTGCGGTAGAAATCCGGTCAACCGAGCAACGAAGGAAGGCGATGAGCCACCACCGAGCTGGAGCCTCCCGATGACGACGCCGTGGACCGAAGACCAGGTCACGGCGCTGGCGCCGGACGCGAATTCACTGTCGGCGGCCCGCAAGCTGGTGAGCCGCTGGCGGGAGTGCGGGCAGCACGGCACGGCGCTGTGGGGTCAGTGCCAGGGCAGCGGCGCCACGCCGTATCAGACGATCGTCGATCTGTCCGGCCCGGCATATCGGTGCTCTTGCCCGAGCCGCAAGTTCCCCTGCAAACACGCGCTGTCGCTGTTGCTGCGCTGGGCCGCGGGCGAGGTCGCCCTCGTTCCCGAGACCGCCGACTACGCGGCGTCGTGGATCGGCGGCCGTGCGGCGCGGGCCACCGCGACCGCGGACCGGCCGCGCACCGCGAACCCGGCCACCGCCGAACAGCGGCGGGTGCGGGTGACCGCAGGCTTGGCGGAACTCGACGTCTGGCTCGGTGATCAGGTACGCACCGGCCTCGCGCAGGCCGACCGCTCGTATCGTGCCTTCGAGGCCGTGGCCGCCAGAATGGTCGACGCGCAGGCACCCGGCCTCGCCTCCGCCCTGCGCAGGCTCCCGGTCGCCATCGCCACCAGAACCGACTGGCCCGATGTGGTGCTGCGCGAGTACGCGCGGATGCACCTGCTGATCGCCGCGCACCGCCAGCTCGACTCGGTGGCTCCCGCGCTGCGCGCCACCATCCGAACCCACGTCGGCTATCCCAACCCGGCCGAGGCGGTGCGCGCCGAACCTCCGGCCCGCGACCGATGGATGGTGTTCGGATCGCGGATCACCGAGGACGAGCGCCTCTACACCCGGCGGACCTGGCTGTACGGGCGGGAAAGCAGACGATGGGCGCTGGTGGTCGACCATTCCTTCGGGTCCCCCGGCTTCCCCGCCGACGTTCCCGCGCTCGGGCAGATGGCCGACGCGCAGCTGCATTTCTATCCGGGCGCCGCGCCGCTGCGTGCACTGTGGGGGGAACGGCACAGCGCCGCCGAACCTTTCACCACACTGCCCGCCGCCGACAGTCCCGCTACGATCGCCGCCGCGCTGGCCGCGCACGCGTCGGCGCTGGGCGCCGATCCGTGGTTGCGTTCCTGGCCGATGCTGCTGGCCGACGTGGTGCCCACCCGCACCGAACAAGGCTGGTATGTCACCGAATCCGACGGCACGGCGCTGCCGATCCGGCCGGGCGAGCAACCGTGGACACTGCTGGCCGTCTCCGGTGGTCATCCGGTGACCGTGGTCGGCGAGTGGAGCGCCGACGGGCTGGAGCCGATTTCGGTGTTCACCACCGGTGCGGTCGTCGACCTGGTGCGCACCGAGGTTTTCGGATCCGATTCGTCCCAACCACCCGCCGGGTCGGCCGGCGGCGCGGACCTCACGTCCGTCGCGTTGCTGGGCACCGCACGCCGAACGCCGGATCTCGCCGCGCTCGCACCGTCGATCGAGCGCGCGGCGAATCGGTTGCCGAGCGATCCCGCGGTGCGGCTCCTCGAAACAGCCGCGCTGCAAGACCTTTTCCTCCGTGGCGGCCTCGAACCTGCCACCGCGGCCCCACCCGAGCCCGCCGCGGACGATCCGCGCCCGTCGTTGCCGCGCGCCGCGGCGGCACGCCTGTCCCGCATGCTGCGGGAGCGCTCGGCGTTTCTGCCCGAATGGTTCGACGCGGCGCGACCGCACGATTACCGGGCGCCGGACGCGCTCTGCGAGCAACTGCTCGAGCACGCGAAGATCAATGCCACCTTGCGCGAGCCGCTGCTCCGGCTCGCGGGCGCCCGCGGCAGCTGGCTGGCGGCCCGGCATCCGGACTGGCGCGACCTGACCCGGCAGCCGTCCACCGCGTCCGAGCGCTCCACCGACACCTGGCTGTTCGGCCGGCCGCCCGAGCGCCGCGACTGGCTCGCCGAACTCCGGCGCGACGACGCGGGCGCGGCCAGGGCGGCACTGACCGCGGCGTGGCCGAAGGAAACCGGGCCGCTGAAGGCCGAACTGCTGGCCGTGCTCGCCGACCGGCTCGGCCCCGACGACGAGCCCCTGCTGGAAGCGGCGCTGGACGACCGGCGCGCGGACGTGCGCCGCACCGCCGCCGGACTGCTCGCCCTGCTGCCGGAATCGGCGTTCTCCCAGCGGATGCGTGAGCGGGCGAACGCGTGGATCCGCGCCGAGCACCGGATGCTGCACACGAATGTGCTGCTCACACTGCCGGATACGCTCGACGCCGCCGCACAGCGCGATGGGATAACCGACCGCACGACCGAATTCGCCTACCGCTGGAACGGCGCGCCCGACGTATCCGCGGCCCGGCTCCGGCAGGTGGTCGCCGCCACCCCGCTCGCGCACTGGGCCGGTGTGCTCGGCACACCACAGCAGGCGGTGCGCGCCACGATCGACGACCGGTTCCGGCAGCCGATCTTCGACGGTTGGGTGGATGCCGCTCTGGCGCAACGCGATTCGGCATGGGCGCGAGCGCTGTTCGACGCGGGTGTGCCCACGGACCTGGCGATGCTGCGCAGGCGAGAGCTGTTCGCGCTGCTGCCGCTGCCGGATCGGACCGCGCACCTGACGCGGCTGGACGGCTCGTGGCTCTCCGAGATCGAGGCGCTGCTGCCCGCCATGGGCCATCCGTGGCCGGAAGCGCTGGCCCAGCACGTGGTCCTGCTGCTGTTCGAGCGGGCGCGGGCGGCGGCGCGACGTCCCGAGACACACGGCGCCGCACCGAACGCGCACCGGTCGCTGCTCGCGGCGGCCGCGGTGCACCTTCCCGTCGCCGCCGCGGGCACACTGACCGCGGTGGCCCGCCGATGCGACGATCCAGCCTGGGAGCGGGCCTTCGACCAGCTCGCCCATGACCTCAACCACCGCTCGATGATGCTCGAGGAGCTGCAGTGACCACCACCGACCCGGCGCCGGATCTGCTGCGCCCCCACGCCGAACAGGCATACGCCGACGAGCTGCGCGCCCTCGCCGCCGCCGACGACCGGCCCCGCCCGCCGTCCTGGCGACTGTCGCCCTGGGCGGTGGTCACCTACCTGCTCGGCGGCTCCCTGCCCGACGGCACGGTGATCACCCCCAAGTACGTCGGCCCGCGCAGGCTCATGGAAGTGGCGGTCGCGACGCTGGCCACCGACCGGGCGCTGTTGCTGCTCGGTGTGCCGGGCACCGCCAAGACCTGGGTGTCGGAACATCTTTCCGCCGCCATCAGCGGCGCGTCGACGCTGCTGGTGCAGGGCACCTCGGGCACGGCCGAGGAGGCCATTCGCTACGGCTGGAACTACGCGCGGCTGCTCGCGGAGGGGCCGAGCGAGGCGGCGCTGGTGCCGTCGCCGGTGCTCACGGCCATGCGGGCGGGCTCCATCGCCCGGCTGGAAGAGCTCACTCGCATCCCGTCGGACGTGCAGGACGCGCTGATCACCATCCTGTCCGAGAAGACCCTGCCGGTGCCCGAACTCGGCATGGAGGTGCAGGCCGCCAAGGGCTTCAACGTCATCGCCACCGCCAACGACCGCGACCGCGGGGTGAACGAGTTGTCCTCCGCGCTGCGCCGCCGGTTCAACACGGTGGTGCTGCCGCTGCCCGCGAGCGAGGACGAGGAGGTCGCCATCGTCAGCAGGCGGGTCGAGCAGCTCGGCGCCGCACTGGAACTGCCCACCGTGCCCGCGGCGGCCGAAGAGGTGCGGAGGGTGGTGCGGGTCTTCCGTGAGTTGCGCTCCGGCAGCACCGCCGACGGCCGGACCAAGCTCAAGTCGCCGTCCGGCACACTGTCCACGGCCGAGGCGATCTCGGTGATCACCAACGGGATCGCGCTCTCGGCACACTTCGGCGACGGCGTGCTGCGCGCCTCGGACATCGCGGGCGCGGTGCTCGGTTCGGTGATCAAGGATCCGGTGGCCGATGCGGTGGTGTGGACCGAGTACCTCGAGGCCGTGGTCCGCGAGCGCCCCGACTGGGCGGATTTCTACCGCGCCTGCCGTGAGGTCAGCGGGTGACCTCCGGCACCGAAACCACCGCGACCACAAGGGTTTTCGGCATCCGCCACCACGGTCCGGGGTCGGCGCGCTCGCTGCGGCTGGCCTTGGCGGCCTTCCGGCCCGACATGATTCTCATCGAGGGGCCCGCGGACGCCGATCCGCTGGTGGGCCTCGTCGCCGCCGAAGGGATGTCCCCGCCGGTCGCGCTGCTGGCCTACGTCCCCGACGCGCCCGCCAAGGCCGCGTTCTGGCCCTACGCGGTGTTCTCCCCCGAATGGCAGGCGCTGCGCTACGCCGTGGACAACGACGTGCCCGTGCGGTTCTGCGATCTGCCCGCCACCGTCACGCTCGCGACGGAGGACGAGCCCGGCGACCGGTTCGATCCGCTGGCCGCGCTCGCCGAGGCGGGCGGCTACGACGACGCCGAACGCTGGTGGGACGCCGTCGTCGAGACCGTCCCGGACACCGACGCGTTCGAGGCGATCACCGAGGCGATGGGCGCGCTGCGCGAATCCGTCGAGCACACGGACGGCCAGGGCGACATGATGCCGGAAACCGGCCCACCGGAGGCGAACGAGAACCCCTCGAACGGCGAGGACGTCGAGACCGTCCGCAACCCGCCGGCGGTCGAACTCACCGGGGAGCTTGCGGACGATTCGGGGCCGGAGCCCGATTCGGTCGCGGAAGCGATTGCCGAAGCGCCGTCGCGCGAATCACCATCCGAGCCACTCGTGGTCGACGCCCACACGCTGCGGCGCGAGGCCTACATGCGCCAGACGATGCGCAAGGCGCTCAAGGACGGGGCGAGGCGGCTCGCGGTGGTGTGCGGTGCGTGGCACGCACCCGCGCTCACCGGCGCGCTCGGCCCCGCCGCGCCGGACGCCCGGTTGCTCAAAGGCCTGCCGAAGACCAAAGCCCGGCTCACCTGGGTGCCGTGGACACATTCGCGGCTGTCCACGTCCTCCGGCTACGGCGCGGGAGTCACCTCCCCCGGCTGGTACCACCATCTGTTCACCGCGACCGAGCGGCCGATCGCCCGCTGGCTGACCAAGGTGGCCGGCGTGCTGCGCGCCCATGATCTGCCCGTCTCCAGCGCGCACGTCATCGAAGCCGTCCGGCTCGCCGACGCCCTCGCCGCGTTGCGCGCCCGCCCGCTCGCCGGTCTGTCGGAGGTCACCGAGGCCACGCGGTCAGTGCTGTGCGGCGGAGACGAGACGATGCTGCGGTTGGTGATCGGTGAACTCGTCGTCGGCGAGGCGCTCGGCGCCGTTCCGGAGCAGACGCCGACCGTGCCGCTGGACGCTGACCTGCGCGCCACCATCCGGTCGCTGCGGATGAAGCAGGAGCCCTCGATCCGCACCGTCGACCTGGATCTGCGCAAGGAACGCGAGGTCGAGCGGTCGCGTCTGTTGCACCGGCTGCGGGTCCTGGACATCGAGTGGGGCACGCTCACCACCAGCGAGGTCCGCAGCACGGGCACCTTCCGGGAGACCTGGACGCTGCGATGGCATCCCGAGTACGCGATCTCGATCATCGAGGCCTCGCGCTGGGGCACCACCATCCGCAGCGCGGCGGAGTCGAAGATCCTCGACACCGCGAGCCGCGCCGACCGCTCGGTCGGCGAACTGACCGCCGAGCTGGAAGTCGCGCTGCTGGCCGACCTGGGCGGCGCCACGGACGGATTGATCGCCCGGCTGGAATCCACCGCGGCGCTCGACCACGACGTCACCCACCTGCTGGCCGCGCTGCCCGGCCTGATCCGGACACTGCGTTACGGCGATGTGCGCGGCACCGACACCAAGGCTCTGGCCCATGTCGCCGACGGGCTGCTGGTGCGCATCTGCGCGGGCCTGTCGGCGGCGGTGACCGGATTGGACACCGACGCCGCCACCGAGTTGCGCGGTCTCCTGGACGCGGCGCACACCGCCATCCACACCAGGGACGACGACTGGGCCACCGGCGAGTGGCTGGCCGCGCTGCGCCGCGTCGCCGACCGCGACGACGTGCACGGCGCGCTGGTGGGGCGCGCCGTCCGTTTGCTCGCCGACGCGGGCCGCATCGACGACGCCGAAGCCGCGCGCAGACTCTCCGCGGCGCTGTCGGTGGGCGCCACCGCCGCGGCCAAGGCGGCGTGGATCGACGGGTTTCTCGGCGGTCGCGGTCTGTTGCTGGTGCACGACCGGGAACTGTTGCGGCTCATCGACGACTGGCTGCGCGGGCTCGGCGACGACACATTCGTGGAAACCCTGCCGCTGCTGCGCCGCACGTTCGGCGCGTTCGAATCGGGTGAGCGCCGCGCGATCGGGCAGGCGGTCCGCGACGGCGGATCGGTCGCCGCCGCGTCGGCCGTCGCGGGCATCGACGTGGACCGGGCCACAGCCGCGGTGCGCACTGCGGCGGAGATCTTGGGGGTGACGGTATGAGAGGTCAAAACCGGAGGCGGCGGCGCAGCCCAACCACCGAGTACCCCTGGACCTGCCGGGAAGGACAGAGCATGAGTGATCAGGCAGCGCGGCCAGACGGCCGCGGAGTCCGCCCTCACATCGGGGAGGACAGGGCATGACCGGCGAAGCACAGTCTCGGCGATGGCGGTTGGTGCTCGGCGCGGCCGCGGAGGAAGGACTGGGCGGGCTGGGCTCCGGCACGGACGCGGCCATGGATCGGGCGCTGTCGGCGCTGTACAACACCGATGACGAGACCTCGCCCGGCAAGCGCACCGGCGGTTTGCAGGGCTCGGCCCCTCGGGTGGCCCGCTGGCTCGGCGACATTCGCAGCTACTTCCCCGCCTCCGTCGTCGAGGTCATGCAGCGCGACGCCGTGGAACGGCTCGACCTCACCCAGTTGCTGCTGGAGCCGGAACTGCTCGAGGCGGTGGAGCCCGACGTGCACCTGGTCGGCACCCTGCTGAGCCTGAACCGGGTGATGCCCGAGACCACCAAGGCGACCGCGCGCATGGTGGTGGAGAAAGTGGTGCGGGAGATCGAGCAGCGCGTCGCGGCGCAGACCGTCGCCGCGGTCTCCGGCGCGCTGAACCGCGCTGCCCGCGTCACCCGGCCGAGACTGCGAGACATCGACTGGGATCGCACGATTCGCAAGAACCTCGCCACCTACCTGCCCGAGCATCGCACCGTGGTCCCCGAACGCCTGGTCGGCTACGGCCGCAAGGCCCAAGCGGTGCGGCGCGATGTGGTGCTGGCCATCGATCAGTCCGGTTCGATGGCCGCGAGCGTCGTCTACGCGTCGGTGTTCGGCGCGGTGCTCGCCTCGATGCGGTCGCTGCGCACCTCGATGGTGGTCTTCGACACCGAGATCGTCGATCTGACCGACAAACTCGACGACCCGGTGGAGGTGCTGTTCGGCACGCAACTGGGCGGCGGCACCGACATCAACCGGGCTCTCGCCTATTGCCGGTCCCTGGTCACCCGCCCGGCCGACACGTTGTTCGTCTTGATCTCCGACCTCTACGAGGGCGGCATCCGCGACGAGATGCTGCGCCGCGTCCGCTCGATGCAGGAGTCCGGCGTGCAGGTCGTCGTGCTGCTCGCGCTCTCCGACGACGGCGCGCCCGCCTTCGATCACGACAACGCAGCGGCCCTCGCCGCGCTGGGTATCCCGGCCTTCGCCTGCACGCCCGACAAATTCCCGGAGCTACTGGCGCTGGCTCTCGATCGCGGAGACGTCCAGGCCTGGGCGCACGCCAACGCCGCCCGCCACTGAATCGGCCTGCACACCGCGACGACGGTCAAGGAACGGAGGGCGCGCGAGCCGCGGCCGGAACGGGTCAGCCGGGGTAACCCCCGGGGAATCCCCCCAGCAGGGAGAACACTTGGATCGCAAGCCAGGACAGCAGATTCGGGATCGTCATCGGCTCCACGGCAACTCCTTGTCCGGACGGGCGAACAGGACGGCTCTGCGATCGTACGCGCCGCGGCGAGCTTTTCCGGGCAGCTCCGCCGGGCGTGTGCGCAACCACTACGAGCGGTTCGGCACGGGTTTCCTCGAGACAGGACCCATCACGCCCCAGGCGGTGGCCGCAGCGGGGACCACGAAGGGATGCAGGGCGGCGGACACCGCCAGCAATCCGACAGCGACCATCGTGTCCAGCCAATAGTGGTTGGCGGTGCCCACGACCACGACCGTGGTCAGCACCGGATGGACCAGCGCGAGCCAGCGCCACGGCGTGCGAGTCGCGGCGACCACCGCCACCCCGAGCAGCAGCGCCCAGCCGACGTGCAGCGAGGGCATGGCCGCGAACTGATTGGAAAGCCCGCCGGAATCGGCGTCGCCGTAGACGGATTGGCCGTACCGCGCGGCCAGATCGATGAAGCCCTGATCGGGCAGCATGCGCGGCGGTGCGAGCGGGACCAGTATGTGCACCACGAGCGCGGCTCCGGTGAGCGCCACCATGAGGTTCCTGGTCCAGCGATAGTGACCCGGGCGAAATACCCACAGCCATAACAAGACCCCGACGGCTACGGTGAAATGCGCACTGGCGTAGTAGAAGTTGGCCGGAACGGCGAGGAACTCGCGGTCGAGGAACAATGCCTGAACCGTGCGCTCGTCCAGCAGGCCGAGCCGTCTTTCGAAGCCGAGCAGACCGTGCGCGTTGACCATCGCGCGCCCGGTGTCGTCGGCGGTGATCAGCCGTCCCGCGCGATAGCCGAGGTAGAGCACCGTGATGAGGACGAGCTGCCCGACCGCCTCGCCGCCGCGACCGCGTACGGCCGCCCGCACCCGTTCGACGACTCCCCCCGGCGCGAACTCCAGTCCGGCACCGAAGTCCACAGCGACCATCGCGCGGCCTCCTTCCCCGTTGAATCAGGCCGTTTACCGAGAATTAAGTGGAGTGGTAACCTCCGTTTAACCTAACACTACGAAACCGACAACTTCAGCAAGATGTGACGGGACAGACACCGGCACGCCGAGAAACGAGTTCACTTGCGACACAAGTGAACTCGCGATTCATGCCGCCCGATCGGAGAGCGTCGGTGATGGTGTCACCGGGTACGTGGAGCTGTGCTGAAGCGATCTATCGCCGTCCGGTGCCCGCGCGAAAGGGAACTGATCCCTGATGCCGTTGCCGATGATCGCGGCGGAATCCTGGATCGGCGGCGGTTCCGGCCGATCGAGGATGTAATCGCCGAGGGGACGAAGTCGTCTTCGGGAACACGGTCACCGTGGCACACCCCGGCGCGAGTACCGGGGCCTGCCACCGACCGGCTGATCCGTCACCGACAACGCGATGTTCATCCTCCGCTGCGCCGACCGCCGAGTCGCGGAGAGATCCGGGAGGGCGTGGACGTCTTCGCACAGATGTGACAACTCGGCGGTATACCGGCCCCTGGTCGGCAACCGCCGCGTGCGGCGCACGATGGACGTGCGCCGCACGGGCCTTTCAGAGGTCGGCGATGGCCGCCAGTGGCGGCGTGCGCGCCGCCCGGACCCCCGGCCAGAGGGCGGCCAGCACCCCGACGACCGCCGAGCTGATCAGGACCAGCACCAGCTGACCCCACGGGATGGCGATCTGGTCGAGGCCGAAATCACGCAGCGTGCGTAGGAAACCGACGCCGAGCCCCAGCCCGAGCAGCATGCCGACGATCGCGCCGAACACCGCGATCAGCATCGACTCCAGGTAGATCGTCCGGCGCACTTGGGCGCGCTGCATACCGACCGCGCGCAGCATGCCGATCTCCCTGCGTCGCTCCACCACCGACAGCGCGAGCGTGTTGACGATGCCGAGGATCGCGATCACCACCGCCAAGGCGAGCAGGCCGTACAGGATGGCCAGCAGGGTGTTGAT
Organism: Nocardia sp. NPDC047654; assembly: GCF_043205035.1. NCBI lineage: Bacteria > Bacillati > Actinomycetota > Actinomycetes > Mycobacteriales > Nocardiaceae > Nocardia > Nocardia sp. NPDC047654. The sequence goes on along the minus strand of NZ_JBIDDF010000015.1, from coordinate 84,775 downwards.
CTGCTTGCCCTGCGCGCCTTTGAACTCCTCGCGGTCCTGCACCTGCACCACCACGAACTGCTCGGTGGCCTTCTCCAGGTCGGCGCGCATCTGGGTGAGGTTCGCGCCCGGCTGCGCCTTGATCAGCACCAGGAAGTTGGTCCGGAAGTTCAGCGGGACGACCTCGTCGTAAACCGTCTGCGACACCACCATCGGACCGAGCAGCGGGTTCTTCTTGTACACCCCGGTCACGGTGAGCGGAACCTTCTTGCCGTCCACACTGGTCGGGGTCACCTGGTCGCCGACCTTCCATCCCCGGTCACCGGCCTCGTCCTCCGACACGAGCACGTCCCTGGCGCCCAGGGCGTCGCTGCCGCGCACGATCTCGTAGTTCAGCACGCCGGCCAGCGGACCGTCCGGCGACGAGGCGAACACCTGCTCGTCGCCGAGCTTGAACCCGGCGCCCCGCATGCCCACAGCTTGTTCCACTCCCGGCACCTGGGTGCGCGCTGCGTCGGCCGCGCCGAACGGCACGCCGAGCAATTGCGGTCCCGCCAGCACGTAGTCGGCGCGCACGCCCTTGTCGACGAGAACACCGACGCTGGCCTTCGCCGAGGCGCCCAGCATGCCGATCGCCGAGACCAGCATGAGTCCCAGAGTGAGCGCGAACGCCGTCGCGGCGGTACGGCGAGGATTGCGTGAGGCGTTGTTGCGCGCCATCCGCCCGATCGGTCCGAACGGGCGCACCAGCGCACCGAGCCCACCGACCAGCGGCCGCGACAGCGCCGGCGCGGCGAGCAGCACCGCGAAGATCAGCCCGAGCGCGCCGACACCGACCGTGGCGGCCGCCGTGCCACCGGTGCGCTGCGCACCGAGCACGACGAACCCCGCGCCGAGCACGGCGAGCACCACGCCGCAGATCGTGCGCAGGCGCAGCGACTCCCCCGCCGACGCGAACTCCTCGCGCATGGCCTGCACCGGCGGAATCCGCGAGGCGCGGCGAGCGGGCGCGTAGGCGCTCACCATCGTCACCGCGAGACCGACCAGCAGCCCCACCGCGATGGTGCGCGGACGCACCGCCATCGAGCCGGTCGGCAACCCGAGGTCGAAAGCGTTGAGCACCGCCGACAATCCGAACGCCAGCCCGACACCGCCCGCCAGGCCGATCACACTGCCGATCAACCCGATGACGAACGCCTCCGCCACCACCGACGTGCCGACCTGCTGCCTGCTCGCGCCGACCGCGCGCAGCAGCGCCAGCTCCCGCAGCCGTTGCGCGACGATCATCGAGAACGTGTTGTAGATGATGAACGTGCCCACGATCAGTGCGATCGCGCCGAAGGCGAGCAGGAAGTAGTTGATGAAGTTCAGCGCGTTGGAGACTTCCTTCTTCAGGTCCGCACGCACCTGGTCGCCGTTCTGCACCTTGTAGCCGGTCAGCTCTTGCGCGAGGTTGTCGCGCAGTTCGTCCCCGGGGATGCCGGTGGCCGCGAGATCCACGTAGGCGACGTGCAAGCCGTCGGTGAACAACTTGCGCGCCTGCGTGTCGTCGAACAGCACCCCGATGAAGCCGCCGGTGTCGGACGGGACTTCGTAGATGCCGGTGAGGGTCACATCGATGGGATCGGGCTGGGAGGGGATGAGGATCTTCGTCCGGTCACCGATCTTCAGCCCGGCCCGCTCGGCTCCGCCGGTATTGAGCGCGATCTCGCCGGGCCGGGCGGGCGGGACGCCCTGCAAGAACTTCTCCGGCTCCGCGACGGCCTTCTCCGGCGGCAGGTACGACTTGCCCAACGTCGGCGCCCCGCCGGTCTGCACCGCTTTCTTGCCCAACGGATCGAGCAGGACCACCGGTCCGTTCACGCTCGGCGCGACCGTGCGGACGCCCGGATACTTCACCAGCTCGTCCACCACGTTGTTGGGCACGCCCTGCGCTTGGCGCTCCTTCGGGCTCACCCGGACGTCGACGCCCTTCGCCTCGTTGGCGAAGATTCCGTCGAAAGTGCTCTGCAGCGTGTCGGTGAACACGAACGAACCCGCGATGAACGCGGTCCCGAGCACCACCGACAACAGGGTCAGCGCGAGCCGCACCTTGTGCGCGGCGAGGTTGCGCAGCGCGACTTTGCGCATCGGACTTCCGGCCATCACGCCCGCCCCCGATTCTCCCGCGAACGCCCCGTCACGCCTGATCCAACGCTTTCATCCGGTCGAGCACGGTCTCGGCGGTCGGATCGCGCATCTCGTCGACGATGCGCCCGTCGGCCAGGAACACCACCCGGTCGGCGAACCCGGCCGCGTGCGGTTCGTGGGTGACGATGACGACCGTCTGCCCGAACTCGTCCACCGCGGCGCGCAGGATCGACAGCACCTCCTCCGAGGCGCGGGAGTCGAGGTTGCCGGTCGGCTCGTCACCGAAGATGATCTCCGGCTTGCCCGCGAGCGCACGGGCGCAGGCCACCCGCTGCTGCTGTCCGCCGGACAGCTCGCTGGGACGGTGGGTGAGCCGATCGATCAGCCCGAGCCGCTTCAGCACGGTGTCCAGCCACTCCTGGTCGGGCTTGCGCCCCGCGATATCCAGCGGCAACGTGATGTTCTCCAGCGCCGTCAGCGTCGGCACCAGATTGAACGCCTGGAAGACGAAGCCGATCCGGTCCCGGCGCAGGCGCGTCATCTGCTTGTCGGACAGACTGGTCAGGTCGGTTTCACCGATGCGGACGGTGCCCGAACTGGCGCTGTCCAGCCCCGCCAGGCAGTGCATGAGGGTCGACTTGCCCGATCCGGACGGGCCCATGATCGCGGTGAACTCTCCCTTCGCGAACTCGGCCGACACTCCGTCCAATGCCCTGACCTGGGTGTCACCCGATCCGTAGACCTTGGTCAGTTCGATAGCGTGGGCCGCGACATCGGTCGATGCCGCCAGGTCGGCGATGTCGGCGCCCAAGGCTTGGGAAGTCATGCCGTCCAGTCTTACCGGCTTGGCCTCCACATGCCATCAGGGAAAACCCTGTGTTGGATTTGCGAGCACGGTCTCGTTTCGCTGGAAACCGGGAGTCGGGCCGATCTGAAGGCGTATAAGGCCGGTATTCGATCCATGGCCCACCCTCCCCAGCCGGCGATGCACAACCTGGCCTTCTGTCAAGCGGCCGTGAAAAAGTCTCGGACTCGCTTGCGGACTTCGGCGCACCTGCAGTCCAGTTCGTCCATGCCGTCGCCGACGACGAAGGCGAGTCCCAGCGACATCGAATCCATCATGGATCTGGTAGCCGGGTAGGTTTTGCCCGGCTCGGCCGTCATCCGAACCTCGAGCACGCCGGGAAGCCCCCCGAGTTCGGCTTCCGCCCCACCCGAATATCGGGCCTGGTGATCAATGCTGAAGAGCACGAGCGCGCCGCGCTGGGACAGGGCATAACCGGCATTTCGCTCCGGCGCCGGAGCGCGGATCCCGAACAGTTCCGCGACGTACTGGCATTCGCGATGGATCTGGGAGTTCCCCGTCAGCAGATAGGTCCGCCGAGGGTGGCCGATGCCGTGCGCTCGTGCGCCGAAGTCGATCAGGCGGGGGCCGAGCGCACCGGACATGATCTCCATGTGCGCGGGACCGATGCGCACACCCAGCGCGTCGAGCACGCGCCTCGCGTAATCGGTCAGCTCGCCCACCACCGGGTCATCGCCCTCGACCCACCTTCCCCTCTCGTAGACGAAGTCGCCGGAAGCCGAGACCCGTTTGTCGTACACGCTGACACAGAGAAGTTCGTGTCCGTTCGGGGTGGAGAAGGTATCCACGGCGTATTCGACTCTGGGCGCGGGATACATTTCTTGGATCAAAGCGGCCGAGCCGGCCCCGAAGAGTCCGGCGTTGTCGGTGATCGCGGATACGGCGGCGGCCAGTTGATCCGGAGTCTCCACCAATCGAACGTCCACGGAGGCGGCCCCCCGGGCCGGCTTCACCACCAGCTTCCGGCCGCGGCGCAGTTCCGCGAACGCTTCGGACGGCACGGTGTTCCGGCGTGCGTCGACAGACCGTGTCGTCAGACTGGGAACACCGGCGGCCGCCAATGCTTCGAACATGTACTGCTTGTCCCAACGTCGCATCGGCACAGTCGTATCGTTGCCAGGGCAGTCCGGCAGGTCCGAGCGCAGACGTTCGCACAGCTCGACGCCGGGCTCCGACCCGGCGATCACGTATTTCACCGAACGCTCCAGACACATCCGCAGAAGCAGCCGGTAGTTCGATCCGAAGTCCTCCTCGAAATTCAACGCTCCGGGGGTGGGCGCGGTGCGGAACCCCGATACCAGCGCCTGGTCGGTATCCAGCAGTATCGTGTCGATTCCATGTTCTTCGAGCAGGGACGGGTACAGCGTTCCCGAGCTGACTGGATCGACGATCAAGACCGACTTATTCGACACGGTCCGGGCTCCTGTTCTTGTTTACCCCCGCTATTACCGCTACCGCCCCCGTGACGAATGAGATCTGGACGACCAGCGCCCAGTACAGCGAGAGATCGTGCAGGACTCCGAAGGCGCCGATCCCGGGCCCGACCGCGAACCCGATCGCCTGGGCGGCCGAGAGATACCCCTGATACCTGGGGTTTTCCGATGGCGAGGAGAGCTTCGCTATCGCCGCACTCGCCTGCGGAATGAAAATCGCCTCTCCGAGGGAGAACAGGACGAATCCGAAAATGCATACGCTCCAACTCGTTCCGAGGCCGCAGACGGCGAGGCCGAGCCCCGTGACGAGAATTCCGAGCCCGAGCGCGTAATTCCATCGCAGTTTGGACGTCATGAAGCTGAGCGGCAACTCGAAAGCGATGATGAAAATCGAGTTCACCACGATCAGAATGCCGTACAGTTGCGCACCACCGGATATCCGTTCGACGGAAAGTGGTGTTCCGCTCATGCTCTGGGCGTAGATGGCCATGGCCGTTCCGAACACCCCGACAACCGCCCACAGCCGCGCCGCCCCGAAGGTGTCGTATTCGGTCGCCACCGCGGGCAGCGCGTCGAATTCCGGTGCACGCCCCCGCATTCGCGCGCGTTTGTCCGACGCCCGTAGCCTCGGACGTTCACTCAGCAGCAGCACCGCAGTCAGCAGCGAACCGAGCGACGACAGGAAGAACAACGTCGAGAAGTTGTCTTCGCCGACTACCGCGACAACGATCGGAGCAACCGTGACGCCACTGCTGAGGAATATCCGGTGAAAGGCGACCACGGTCACGGTGTCGCCCCGATAGCCGGATCCGGTGATCAAGGCCGCCGCCGGCCCGGCGAACGACTGTGTCACCGCAACGCTCAGGGATGCCGACATGATCGCCCAGACTGGCTCGCTCGACACCAGCCCGAGCACGAACAACAGCGGAACATTGAGTAGGGAGCCTGCGATCAGCACATCGGTCGACCCGAAGCGTGTGGCGGACCACCCGCCGACCAGCGAGCCGAGCACGCCGGCGAACCCGGCCGCGAACAACGCCAGAGACAGAGCGGAGGCACCGAGCCCGATCGATTTGTAGAACACCGTGGAGTACAGCGCTAGGAATCCCACCGACCGACTGAGAAAAGTGGTGACCGAAACGATCCATACTTCCGGGGGAAATGATGCCGGCTTACGTCTGTCGATTACCGCGATGGTCAAAGCGTGCACCGCTTCACGTCGGCGGGAACGCTGACCGCGCGAACGCGACTCATCGGAAATCCCCGACGGTCGTGGTAAGAGCTTCGCGCACCTGATCCTCCTTGCGATCCACCATGGGTACGCCGCCTCGGTGGGCGATTCGGACGGTAATCGCCGCCGTCGGGCATCAGTTGCTCCCGCGCGAACCGATGTTGCTCCCGCACGCAGAGTCTCGTCGATACGCTGCAGAGACACTTCGACGGCGAGACGAATGCGGTGCGCGCCGCGAGTTCCGGCTCAACCCCGCGGTGCCGGCGAGGTCGTGCCGCTCGGTGCGGGGTTTTCGGCAAGTTGATCCGCGTCCGTTGCGACCGCACGCAGTCGCGCGGGTCGACCCGCGCCGGACGGTTCGAACGATGTGCCGCCCGGCGCCGATCTCACCTGCCGTCAGCGAGTGCCGAGTGGCGGACATCGCGGGGGCTGACTCCGAAGCGCCGCCGGAATATGGTGCTGAACGCGCTGGCCGAACCGAATCCCAGCCCGCCTGCTATCGAGGCGATGCTCTGGTGACGAGACGAGGGATCGCTCAGCCGCGTGTGCGCCAATTGCAGGCGTTCTTCTCGGATCAACTCGCGCGGGGTAATTCCCGAACGCTGCAAAACGAGTTGGATCTGTCTGATCGACCAACCGAGGGAGTGCGCGATGCTCGCGCTGGAAAGGTCGGGATCTGTCGCGTGCGATCGCACGTGATGCCGTATCGCCGCGTCCAGTTCGTCGAGGTGGTCGGTGCTCGTCGTCAGCCGAGCCCGGGCGTGCATGCAGAGCAGATCCACGATACGGGACGAGGCGGCGTCGAACTGATATCCGTCGAGGGCATCGCTCTCGTCGAGCAGTCCGGTGAGCATATCGGTCACCACCCGCCCCAGCCCCGCGGTCAAGTCCATCGGTCGCGCGAGGAGAGAATCTCCGATGTCGAGGCGATGTTCGAGCTCACTTCGCGGAATGGTCATCAGCACACCGCTCGTGCCCTGCCCGAGCTGGAACCCGAACGGCCGATCGAGGGCCACCAGGCAGCCGGCGCCGCTCGGCAGATGTGCTCGGCCGTCATCGCCGTGAAGTTCGGTGTGACCGGTGAAGGTGAGCAGGAGCCGGAAGTCGTCGTCGCTGTCGCTGCGCACGTGGTGGGGCGTCCGGATGTAAGTCACGCCGTCGGACTTCCAGCCCACCAGCTGGTACTTGCTGGTGCGACACATTTTCGTGCGCCCGTTGAAGTCGCTTCCGCCAGGGAATTCGTATGCCAGGCGCCGGTGGTAGGAGGTGATGAGTTCCGCCCAATAGTCCGCGCGTTCGCCCGGTTCGACACTGTGCGTGGTCGAGGTCTCCACCGTCAGGTGAGGCTTGTCCACCGGCGTAACTCCTGCTCGAACGACCGTATGCCGAATGATTGCCGACATAGCCTATCGCCGGACCGGTCTGGGTGCCGGTCTGAAATTCGTTGCTGTGGAACCCCTGCCGCGCCTGGGCTTCGCCCGCCACTCGGCCTCGAACCGCGCGGCTACCTACACAGCCGCACCGATGCTCGGGTCACCAGGTCTGGCCGGTCGGACTACGCCTTACTCACGACCCACTCGAAAGCCGAGGCTTTCGAGCGGGCGCCTTCGAGGGCGCGCGAGCGGTTGGGTTCGCCGAGTTCGGCCAGTAACTCCTCCGACATGTTCACCAACGCGGCCAGCGTGGCGGGGGTGAACCAATCCGGTCTGGTGGCGAAGAGGATGTCCTCGGATGCGGTGTTGCCGCTCGCGCCGGGGGCGAAGGGGCAGCCGCCGAGTCCACCGAGTGCGCCGTCGACCATGTCCGCGCCGGCCGCGACGGCGGCGAGGGTGTTGGCCACGCCCATTCCCCAGGTGTCGTGACCGTGGAAGACCACGCGGCGCGGTGGCGTCCGGTCCCGGACCGCGGCGACCAGCGCGGCGACCTCGCCGGGATGGGCTTGGCCGAGCGTGTCGGCCAGGACGATGTCGTCCGCGCCCTCGGTGCGCGAGTCGCGGGCGATGGCCAGCACCCGCTCCGGGTCGACCGGGCCGTCGAACGGGCAGGTGAAAGCCGTCGCCAAGCAGAGCTGGATCGACCCACCCGCCTCGCGGGCCAGGCGCACCGCGTCCGGCATGGCGGCGACGCTGTCGGCGGTGTCGCGCCCGATGTTCGCCCGGTTGTGCGCGTCGGAGACCGAGAAGCAGTACTGGAAATTGCGCACGCCCGCCGCGGCGGCCTTCTCGACATGGCGCGGCGTCGCCACCCACACCCAGCAGCGGCGCAGTTCCTCCGGCGTCAACGCGTCGACCAGTTCCATGGTGTTCGCCATCGGCGCGACCAGGTCCGGGCGCGCCATCGAACCGATCTCCAGCGCGGGCACCCCGAGCGCGAGCAGGCGGCGCACGATGTCCACCTTGCGCTGCACGGGCAGCAGTTTGCCGGTCAGTTGCAGCCCGTCGCGCAACGTGACGTCGCGCAGCACCGGCGCGGTCATCGCTGCTCCCGAGCCCGGTGGTGCCCGCACATCACGCCGCCCCAGGGCTTCTCCCCCGCCCCGGTCGGATTCGGCTGGACGGCGGGCCTGCTGGTGCCCGGCGAGAGCAGCTCCCGCGCGCCGCGTCCCTTCGGACGCCTCCGATCGTGCGGCTGCGTGCTCATCGCACCTCCAACGCGTCGATCTCGGCCTCGCTCAGGCCGAGCAGACCGGACAGCACCTCCCGGGTGTGCTCACCCAGGTCGGGGCCGACGGTCCGGATGGGCAGGGACTGATCGCCGATCACCGGGACGATGCCGGGAAAGCCGACGACCTTCGGCTCCGGCGCGCCGACATCCACGGCGAAGGGCTGGATCATGTTGCGGGCCCGATACTGCTCGTCGGCCACGATGTCGGCCGCGGTGTAGATCGGGCCGCACGGGATGGCGGCGGCGTCGAGCAGTTTCAGCGCCTCTGCGCGGGTGTGCCGGACCGTCCACTCGCCGATCGCCGCGTCCAGCCGCTCGCGGTGGCGCCAACGGCCCGCGTTGTCCTGGAGTTCCGGGTCCGCGGCCAGATCGGGCCGATCGATGACCGCCATGTAGCGCTGGAAGATGGCGTCGCCGTTGCCGCCGATGATGATGCTGGTGCCGTCCGCACACGGGTAGGCGTTGCTCGGCGCGATGCCCTCCATCCGGCCGCCGACACGTTCACGCTGGATGCCGTAGGCGAGATAGTCCGGCACCAGCGACTCCATCACCGACAGGATCGCCTCGTTGAGCGCCACGTCGATCACCCGCTCCCGCAGCGGGACCGGCGCGTCCGGCTCGGCGCGGCGCTCGCGCTGGAACAGCGCCATCACGGTGCCGAACGCGGCGTAGATGCCCGCGATCGAGTCACCGATCGAGACGCCGGTGCGCACGGGCGGACGATCCGGATCGCCCACCAGTTCACGCAGCCCGCCGACCGCCTCGGCCACCGCCGCGAACCCGGGACGCTCCGACAGCGGCCCGGTCTGCCCGTAGGCGGAGATCCTGGTGATCACCAGGTCCGGATTCACCTCGTTCAGCACCTCGGGGCCCAGGCCCCATTTCTCCAGCATGCCGGGCCGGAAGTTCTCCAGCAGCACGTCGCAACGGCGGACCAGGTCGAGCACGATCCCGCGCCCCGCCTCGGTGCGCAGGTCCAGCGTGATCGACTTCTTGTTGCGGTTGATCGTCCGGTAGAGCATCGAGGTGTCGCCGCCGTAGAGCCGCCAGTTGCGCAGCTCGTCGCCCGCTTTCGGGCGTTCCACCTTGATCACCTCGGCGCCGAAGTCACCGAGGATGCGCCCGGCGGTCGGCGCGGCTATGTAATTGCCGAGTTCCAGGACGCGCACCCCGTCCAGCGGCCGAATACTCATGGCAACCAGTCTGGACCATGAGGTGCCGTGTTGGTTTTGCGGCGCCTGCGGCGCCGCGTGTTCGCGGCCCCGAGAAGTCTCGCGTCCGAGCGACCGAAACTCGCGACTTCGTCGCATGCGCTTCGGTCACTCGGACGCGAGACGGGCAGCGAACGTGCTCGTAGGACTCGCACTCGACGGGGTCGAGTCGGGTGCTGCGTCCGGACATTGCTGGTGCGGCGACCGGCATCGCTGCGTTCACCAGCCCCTTCCTCAGTCGTATCCGAGCGAGACTCGATCGCATCGCCCGCCGTGCCGTGAGCCGGGCCGCTGCTCCAAGCCCGGCACGCCATAGGACGGTTTCGATCGCACCAGCCCGCGCTTCGCGATCCGATGGCTGACGGCGTTCGGTTGACCGACCCGCCGATACGGCGTGTCGCCTCGATCACGGCTGCGGAGAACTCCCTGCTCGGCGACTGAAGACACCGCATGGCCCCTCAACAGCCGGAAGTCCCGGCAACCATGCGGGGCCCACGCTCAGGACGCGAGCAGCCGCGTGTCCTCGATGATCGAGTAGTGCTCGGCGTTGCCCGCGATGACGGTGCTCGTCGAGCCGTCGACGCCGACCGGGACGTCGCCGGCCAGTGTGATGCGGGTCAGCTTGCGCGGCTGGTCGTCGTAGTCGTCGATGGCGTAGTGCTGGGTGGCGCGGTTGTCCCAGATGGCGACGTCGCCCGGCGCCCAGTTCCAGCGGGCGGTGTTCTCCAGCCGGGTCACCCGGTCCTGGAACAGCCGGAACAGCGCGTGCGATTCCGTGCTGGACAGCCCGACGAAATGCTTGACGAAGTGGCCGAGCAGCAGCGCCCGCTCCCCGGTCTCCGGGTGCACGCGCACCACCGGGTGCTCGGTCTCGTAGTAGGTGGACTCGAATTCCGCCCGGTAGGCGGCCGTGTTGGGACGCGGAGTCTCCTCGACGCGGGCGTAGTCGTAGACGTTGGTGTGCACGGCGCGCAGGGATTCGGCGAGCCGCTTGAGCGGCTCCGGCAGCGACTCGTAGGCCGCGACGGTGGATGCCCAGGTGGTGGCGCCGCCGTAGGAGGGCAGCCGCACCGCGCGCAGGATGGACGCCTTCGGGATGCGGTCGACGAAGGTGACGTCGGTGTGCCAGCTGTTGGCGCGGCCGTGCTCGGAATCGATCGCCAGGCTCTTCACACCGTGCGAGGTGACCGTCGGATGCGGCGTGGTCGGTGAGCCGAGCAGCTCGGCGAACTCGTACTGCGCGTCCTCGGTGAGGTGGTCCTGCCCGCGGAAGAAGATCACCTTGTGCTCCAGCAGTGCGTGGCGGATCACCTCGACGGTGACCGGATCCAGATCGCCGCCGAGCCGGACGTTGTCGACGCGCGCGCCGATACGGGCGCCGAGCTTGGCCACCACGGCGGTGGATGGGGTGGCGGGTGCGACCGTCATGAGATCACCTTCGCTGTCGAGATCGGTTACTGCTCCCCAGAGCACATCACCGAGACCACCCCGCTGACCAGGGTTTTCGTCGCGCTGATCGCAAACAGGGCATGCGAAACGAAGCAGCCGTCACCCGAACACGGCGCACACCGTATCCGGCTCAGCGCGCGACCGAGCTAGCCAATCCGCCGCCACCGAGCGGACCCGCCTCCGACGGGTGCGAGTCTTACGAGCGCCGTTCGCGGCCCGTCGCTGCAAAAACCGACACAGCGTCTTACGAGCGCAGTTCGCGGTCCGTCTCGGGTTCGAGTGACCGAAGCGCATGCGACGCAGTCGCGAGTCCCGGTCGCTCGAACCCGAGACTTCCCGGGGCCGCGACACGCAGCGCCGCAGGCGCTACCAATCAAACACAGTGCTCGCGCAGGTACGCCAGATCCTCCGCGAGGCCGTCGCCCGGGGTTTCCAGGACCACCGGCGCGCCTGCCGTCCGGCACACCTCGGCGAGCAGTTGCGGGTCGATCGTGCCGTCGGCGAAGTTGGCGTGGCGGTCGGCGCCGGAGTTGAACTCGTCGCGCGAGGAGTTCAGGTGCACCAGGTCGATCCGCCCGGTGATCGCCTTGATCCGGTCGACGACGCCGATCAGTTCCTCACCGCCCGCCCAGGCGTGGCAGGTGTCCAGGCAGAAGCCCGCGCCGTAGTCGCCGACCGCGTCCCACAACCGGGCGATGGAATCGAAATGCCTGGCCATGGCGTGATTGCCGCCCGCGGTGTTCTCGATCAGGATCGGCACCGCGAATCCGCCCTTGTCCTGCTGGCGCTCGAACAATTTGCGCCAGTTGTCGATCCCGGTCTCCAGCTCGGCGTCGGAACGCACGTGCCCGCCGTGCACCACCAGGCCGAACGCGCCGAGTTCGGCGGCCGCCTTCGCCTGCTGCGCCACCGCGTTGCGGGACGGCATGCGCAACCGGTTGTTCAGGCTCGCGACGTTGATCTGATAGGAGGAGTGCACCACCACATCGATCGGGCTGGCGAGAATCTCCTCGGTCCGCGGATGCGGCGTGGGTTTGTCCCAGCTCTGCGGATCGACCACGAACATCTGGATGACGTCGGCGCCGAGTTTCTCCCCGAAGCCGATCGGGTCGCTGTCGAGCCGGACGTGTGCTCCAATGCGCATGCGGGCCACCATACTGGCAGCTACCGACGACAATCGAAGTTGCGCCGCGACTGTTGCATCCCCATGGCTCGCCGAGATACATGGGTAGTGTTCGCGCGCTCGACTCGAGAAGGGGGTGTAGCGGTGTTGCAGACCGGCGATGTCTTCGCGGGCTACGTCATCAAACGCGTCCTCGGCCGGGGCGGCATGGGCACCGTGTATCTGGCCCAGCACCCTCGGCTGCCCCGCCTGACGGCTCTGAAGCTGCTCGAACGGGAGCTCTACGCCGACACCGGCATCCGCCGCCGCTTCGAGCGCGAGGCTGATCTGGTCGCGGGCCTGGACCACCCGAACATCGTCACGGTGTTCGATCGCGGCGCCGAGCATCAGCAGCTGTGGATCTCCATGCAGTACGTGCCCGGCGCGGACGCCTCCTGCGCGGACGTCGACGTGCTCGCGCCCGGCCGCGCGGTGCAGATCGTCGCCGATACCGCCGCGGCACTGGACTTCGCCCATGCCAACCAGGTACTGCACCGCGATGTGAAACCGGCCAACATCCTGCTGGCGAAAGCGCCGATCGGACAGCCGGAGCGGGTGCTGCTCACCGATTTCGGGATCGCGGGCATCCGTGGCGCGGAGTCCACGATCGGCTCGTCGGGCACGATCACCGCGACACTCGCCTTCGGCGCTCCGGAACAGCTGATCGGACAGCCGCTGGACGATCGCGCCGATCAGTACTCGCTGGCCTGCACACTGTTCTGGATGCTCACCGGCGCGCCGCCGTATCCCGGCGCCAACCCGGCGGCCGTGGTGAACAACCATCTGTACGCACCCATCCCGGTACCGAGCCGCGTGCGCCCCGCACTGCCGCCCGCACTGGATCCGGTGCTGGCTCGCGCGATGGCCAAGCGGCCCGCGGACCGATTCGCCAGTTGCGCCGAGTTCGCCGCCGCGGCGAAACACGCTCTCGGCGGACACCACGCCGGGCACTGGACGGCGCCGCCGCACGCCGTCCACGCCGACGGGCGCGCGGCCGAGCCGACGCACCGCACTGCCGCGCCGCCCCCGCAGCGGCCGAGGCAGCCGGAAACCGCTCGGCCGCTGCCGAGTTTCCTGCCGCCGCGCCGTCCCGTTCATCCCGGCCTGATCGAGTTGCCGAACTTGCCCATGCGCCCGGGATCCGCGGTGCGACAGCACCAGCAACCTCCGGACCCCCGGCCACCGCCGGGCGGTACGGCGCACGCCGATCGCCCGCACGTCGCCATGCTCGACGAGCGATAGGCGGCGCGCGACTACTGCTATGGTTTCGATGTTTTCCGTGGTCGGGCCCATTCCGGCCACGCATTCTTATGCTGTACGCCTGTTCGCCGGTGGGTCCCGGCGGGCGGCGGGAAGTGGAGCAGTCATGCTGGCCAGCGGTGACGTTTTCGCCGGCTATGTCATCGAGCGGCAACTCGGCCGTGGTGGCATGGGCTCGGTCTATCTGGCGAAACATCCGCGGCTGCCGCGGATGACCGCGCTGAAACTGCTGAATCGGGAGATGTGCTTCGACAAGGAGGTGCGGGCGCGGTTCGAACGGGAGGCGGATCTGGTTGCCCAGCTCGATCACCCGAACATCGTCACGGTCTACGACCGCGGGCTCGACGACGAGCAGCTGTGGATTTCGATGCAGTACGTCGACGGTATCGACGCCGCCTCGGTGGAACCGAAGTCGCTGCCGCCCGAACGCGCGGTGCAGATCATCAAGGAGACCGCCGACGCGCTGGACTACGCGCACGGCAACGGGGTGCTGCACCGTGACGTGAAACCCGCCAACATCCTGCTGGCCCGCTCCACCGCCGGTCGCGGTGAGCGGGTGTACCTCACCGACTTCGGCATCGCGCGGCTGCGTGACGACACCGGTCATCTCACCCAGACCGGCACCTTCACCGCGACGCTCGCCTACGCCTCCCCCGAGCAGCTCACCGGCGCCTCGCTCGACCACCGCTCCGACCAGTACTCGCTGGCCTGCTCGCTGTTCTGGTTGTTCACCGGCACCGGCCCGTTCTCCGCGACGAACCCCGCCGCGGTCATCCAGGGACATCTGCAGGGAGCGCCGCCCGCGCTGAGCGGCGTCCGGGCGGGATTGCCTTTCGCGCTGGACGGCGTCCTGGCCAGGGCGATGGCCAAGCGGCCCGACGACCGGTACGGCAGCTGCGCGGAATTCGCCGCGGCCGCCAAACAGGCGCTGACCGGTTCGAGCGCGCCGTCGATGCCGGTGGTGGGCGGTCCGCGTCCGGTCACCGGGCCGCAGCACCCGACCGCAGGGCCGCGCCCGACGACCGGGCCGCAGATCCCGACGACCGGCTCGCCGTATCCGGTGGCGCAGGGTCACTACGTCAGCGGCCCCGGTCACCAGGTGCACACTCCGCACACCAGCGGTCCGAACGCGCTCGCCGCCTCGGCCGCCCAAGCGACTCCGCCGCCCGCGCCGGTGGTGAACTCGCGGCCGCAGACCGGCCCCGCGCCGCAGCCGACGGCCACCAACCCCTACAGCCGGCAGCAATCCGGGTTCTCCGGCTTCGCCGCCCCACCGGCACCCCCGCACGGCGCGCACCTCCACCCGTCGGCCCCGCCGCCGCCGAAGAAGAACACCGGGCTGATCGTCGGTCTCGCGGTGGGCGTGGTCGTGCTGATCCTGGTGGTGCTCGGCATCATCGGCGCCGTCTCCGATTCGGGCTCGAACAACGGGGGCACGACGACCACGTCGGCGGTGAAGCCGAACCTCGTCGACGCGACACCGGAGTCGATCAGCGCGGAATTCCCGCGGATGGTGCCCGCCTCCCAGACCGAGGATGTCGGATACAACGGCGCGGAGTGCTGGCTGGCTTCGCCGAGTTCGCCGCCCTCGCCGTCCAAGGGCGACCCGGACTTCGGCGACTGGGCCGCGCAGTGGCGCTGCTTCAAGGGCGGCAACAACGATGATCCGTACTACCGCATCTACGTCTACAAGACCCCGGCCGACGTCCAGGCGGTGCTGAAGACGCTCCCCTCGTCGGCCACCAAGTCCAGCGACACCAACGGCGGGAAGACCTACACCAATTACAAGTACGTCGACGAGGGCGCCAAGATGGTCACCGCGTTCACCGGCGACCCGGATCGGACCCAGTTCCTGATGTACACCGACGGCTTCGCCCACACCACCATCGATGAAGCGCTGCGCTGGTGGCGCTCGGCGCCGCTGAACTGACCCGATGCTGCACACCGGCGAGGTCTTCGCGGGATACACCATCGAACGCCTGCTCGGCCGCGGCGGGATGGGATCGGTGTACCTCGCCCGGCATCCGCGGCTACCCCGGTTGACGGCGATGAAGCTGTTGAACCCGGAGCTGTTCGACGACAAGGAGATCCGCGCCCGCTTCGAGCGGGAGGCGGACCTCGTCGCGCGGCTCGACCACCCGAACATCGTCACGGTGTTCGACCGGGGCGTCGAGGGCGATCGACTGTGGATCAGCATGCGCTATATCGACGGCACCGACGCCGCCGCGCTGGACGCGTGGACGCTGCCGCCGCAGCGGGCGGCGCAGATCATCGCCGAGACGGCTACGGCGCTGGACTTCGCGCACAGCCGCGGCGTGCTGCACCGCGACGTGAAACCGGCGAACATCCTGCTGGAGCGGGTGGAAGGCGGGCAGGAGCGCGTCTTCCTCTCCGACTTCGGCATCGCCCGACTCCGGGACGACACCGGACGGCTCACCCAGACCGGAACCTTCACCGCCACCCTCGCCTACGCCGCCCCGGAGCAGCTGTCCGGTGCGCCGCTGGATCACCGCGCCGACCAGTATTCGCTGGCCTGCACGCTGTTCCGCCTGCTGACCGGCACGGTGCCGTTCGACGCCACCAATCCGGTCGCGGTGATCCATGGACATCTCAGCGCACCGCCACCGCAGGTCAGCAGGCTGCGGCCCGGCTTGCCGGTGGCACTGGACGGCGTGCTGGCCAAGGCGATGGCCAAGCACGCGGCCGATCGCTTCGACTCGTGCACGGAGTTCGCCGCCGCCGCGTGGCAGGCGCTGACCGCGCCCGCGGCACCGTGGCCACCACCGCCGCCGCCGAATTCGTCTCCGCCCCGGGCCGACGCGGCCGTCCCGCAGCGACCGGCGCGCGCCTACCTCGGCCCGGCACGACGTTCCCGTTGGCACGCTTCGGTGGGCGGCTGGATCGGTCTGCTGTTGGTGGTCGCCCTGTTCGGCGGCGCCGTCGCGATGGCCCTCAGCAGTCCTGATTCCTCCGGTACCGCCGCACCGACGACGCCCGCCCGCCCGCGGAACACCGCGTCCCCCGCGCCCTCGGTCACCGGCCGTCCGGCCACGACCGTCGCGGCCACCACGGACCGTGCCACGATCGGCGCCCGCGCGGCCGAGTTGAGCGCGGCGTTCCCGGACATGCTGCCGGAGACCTCCGCCCAGCGCCTTGTGCACTCCGGAACCGGATACAACAAGGCGGGCTGTTTCGCCCACACACCGGATTCCCCGGCGCCCGGCGACCCGGAAGACCCCGACTTCGGTGCCTGGCTGGTGATGTGGAGCTGCTTCGGCGGCCCGAACAAGGCGTCCTTCGACTTCTACCTCTACGGCTCGCCCGCCGACGCCCAGGCGGTGCTCGCCGCGTTACCGGCCAACGACCACGCGACCGCCACCACCGACAGTGGCCGCAGCTACCCGAACTACACCCTGCGCGGCAGCCGCGACCTGCGCCCGCGCATGGTCACCGCGTTCCCCTCGGATCCTGGCCGGGCAGCCATGCTGATGTACAGCGCCGGATTCATCGCCACCGACACCGAGTTCATGGATTGGTGGAAATCCGCGCCGCTGAATTGAGTTTCCCCCAGGGGGAGACGCGAGGTAGGAACATGGAGTCGCCTGGTTCACCGCGACCCTGCGCACCGTCCCGGCGGGTTACTCGAAGACGTAGTGCGCGAACTCGTGGGTCGGGTGGAAGCCGATCGTCCGGTAGATCCGGTTGGCCGTGGCGTTGGCGATGTCGGCGAACAGGCAGACGTCCAGGCTCTCGGCGCGCAGCAGCTCGGCGACATGCGCGGTCAGCGCGCTGGCGTAACCGTGCCCGCGCGCGTCCGGCGGGGTGTAAACCGGCCCGATCCGCGCCCAGCCCTGGATCGGAACGTGGTGCGCGGCCAGAGCGACCGGTTTCCCGTCGCGTTCCCACAGCCACCACCGGCCCGAGTCCACACGACGCCGGATCGCGGCCTCGTCCAGCCCGGACGCCATTCCGGACTCCTCGCGCATGGCCGTCAGCCAGTCCCCGCACAGCGCGACATCGGATTCCACGGCGCGGCGCGGCGCTCCGGCCACGTCCGGGATCCGCAGCGCGCCGAGCCGGTGCAGCCGGGTGAGGTAGGACTGATGAAAACCTTTCCCCAGCAGGGCGCCCCAGCGCTGAGCGAAAGCGGTGGCGTCGGCGACGACGCCCTCCACACCCGCGCTCTCGGGGACGATGTCGGCCAGCGCGCGAGCCACCGCGGGAATGCCCTCGGGCGGTAGCGCGCCGAGATACACGTCGCGACCGGCTACGCGCATGGCGGCACCGACCACCGAGGCATCCTCGCCATGGACGGAGAGAAATCGCGATACCTCGGCCGGGGCGTCGATGCCCATGACGTGGTTGGCGACGGTCGTGGTGAGCACCGTGTGCCGCAACGGATCGCGGAGCAGGAACGACCCCGCGACCGAGCGGAACTCGGCGGCGTCGGTGGTGATCTCGATCCTCATGGAAATCACGGTAGGCGCCTGAAGTGTTGCGCGCCTTGCTTTCTCGCGGCCGATCCGAGACCGGCGACCGGGCGACCGGCCGGTTCGCCTCAGTCGGCTTCGCCGCCACCCTCGCGGAGTTTGAGCAGAACCAGTCCCGCGGTGCACGCGAGAATGAGTCCGGCGACCGTGATTTCGACGTGCAGTCCGGCGATGCCGAGCACCGCCCCGACGAGTCCGCCGATGAAGATCAACCAGGCGAGCGTCCGCGACACAATCGTGGACAGCGTGCGCCCCTGCTGGTTCGACGCGGGATGCTGTGCCGTTGCCGACACCACATCCTCGGCGGCGCGGGATGAACCACGCCGCGACGCTGTCGAGTAAGCTCCCATCATCAACTCCTCGATGACGCCGGTAAGAGAACCACTATCACGTTCTCACACAACGTGTCTCTCATCCTGAAACCGGCGTCTCACGCGTAACTTTGCTCACACACGCTACGACTCCGGGACGCCGGAAGATAGCGACACGTGCCCACGACACGCCGAAGAGACCAATTCGATATCTGAATTAGTACCGTTTTATATGCGCCGCGCGGCGTATCCCCAGCGACCTCTCGCCTCGCCTGGCCGACGGGCCTCGATTAAGGTGAGTCCACTCGATACACACGAGGAGTGTCACCGTTGGAAAGCAGCAGGGCCAAGATCGCCGGTCCGGCGATCGCCGCGGGAGCGGTTTCCATCGGACTCGTCCTGATCGGCGCCTGTGGCGTCGGTAGACAGGACACCTACGTGCCGCCCCCGCCGCTGAAAGCGGGCGAGTACGCCGAGCCGGTGGTCCACGAAAGCACTACCGGCGGCTCGACGACCCCGAGGGTCGTCATCCCGCCATCCCCCACCTGGCGGATCGCGCCGGCCGATCAGAAGCACCCGACCCCGTTCGCGGGCTTCGTCAGCAGCACCACCGCCGAGCCGTCCCCACGTAATCCGCACGAGGACACCTCGCAGGCGACAGCACCGGCCGAGGAACCGAGGACGAGCACCGCGCGGACGCCCACGAACGAATCGACCGGCGAGGCGCCCACGCAACTGCGGGCCACGCCGGGCGACGACGAGTGAGACGCGGTGGTGCGCAAGCACGCACCACCGCGGCAGTCCTTACAGTTCCGGCTGCTCGTAGTCGCCGACCCGGGAGCTGAGCACGCGCAGATGCTCCAGTCCGCTGCCGAGCGTGCGCTCGATCGCGGTCAGCCGGGCCACGTAGTGGCTCACCGGGTACTCCGCGGTGACGCCGATACCACCGTGCATCTGGATCGCCTCCTGCCCGATGTGCCGGGCCGCGCGGCCGACCTGCAGCCGCGCGCGCGACGCGATCACCGGATCGTCGGCCCCGTCGGCCAGCGACGCCGTGGCGTACAGGCTCATGCTGCGCGCCAGCTCCAGCGAGACGTACATGTCGGCCGCCCGCTGCGTGAGCGTCTGGAACTTCGACAGCGTGACGCCGAACTGCTTGCGCTGCTTGAGGTACTCGGCGGTCAGCCGCAACGCCTCTTCCATCGCGCCGACCGACTCCGCGCACAGGCTCGCCTGCGCGTGCGTCAGCACGGACGCGATCGCCTCGGCCGCGTCCGCCCCGCCGAGCCGCTCGGCGGGCGCGTCGGTCAGCTCGAACTGCGCCCCGCGCTGGCCGTCCACCGTGCGGTAGGACTTGCGGACCACACCGGTCGCGTCGGGCGCGACCAGGAACAGCCCCACCCCGCCCTCGGGCAGCGCGGCGCTGACCACCAGCTCGTCAGCGCTGTCGCCGTGCGGGACGGGGTTCTTCACACCGGTCAGCGTGTACGAATCACCCTGCGCCGCGGCAGTGGTCGCCAGTTCGCTCGACGACCAGCGCACACCGGGCTCGGTGTGGGCGAAGGCCAGCAGCTTCGTTCCCGACGCGACCTCGGGCAGGATCCGCTGACGCTGTTCGGCGCTGCCCACCGCGGCGACCAGCCCGCCGGGCACCAGCACCGCGTCCAGGATCGGTTCGGGGGCGAGTCTGCGGCCCACCTCCTCGAGCACCACCATCGTCTCCACGGGACCGGCGCCGACGCCACCGTCCTCCTCGGCGAAACTCAGGCCGAGCACGCCCAGTTCGGCGAACTGACGCCACACGTCGCGACTCCAGCCGAGTTCGGAGTCGACGACCTTCAGCCGCGACTCCGCGTCGTAGTTGCGGGCGAGCAGGTCACGGACCGTGTCGCGGAGCATGACCTGTTCATCGGTCAGATCGAAATCCATGGTGTCGCCTCACAATCCGAGGATCGTGGAGGCGATGATGGTGCGCTGCACCTCGCTGGAGCCTCCGTAGATGGTTGTCTTGCGGTAGTTCAGGTAGGCGGGGCCGCTGCGCTGCGCCCACCCGGGCGAGGCGATATCGTCCGCGCCCACCGGGATCGCGTCCGGTCCCGCGATGTCGAGCAGCAGCTCGGTGGCGGCCTGCTGGAGTTCCGAACCGCGCAGCTTCAGCACCGACGAGGCCGGATTCGGCTTGCCGTCCGAGGAGTTGGAGACCACCCGAAGCTGGGTGAGTTCCAGCGCGAGCAGCTCGTTCTCCAATTCGGCGACCCGCGCCGCGAACACCGGGTCCTCCAGCAGCGTGCCATTGCCCGACTTGGTCTTCGCCGCGTACTGCTTGGCCACGCCGATCTTGACCTTGGTGCGGCCGACACCGGTGATGCCGGTGCGCTCGTTGCCGAGCAGGAACTTGGCGTAGGTCCAGCCCTTGTTCTCCTCGCCGACCAGCTGATCGGCGGGCACGCGCACGTTCTCGAAGAACACTTCGTTCACTTCGTGCCCGCCGTCGATCAGCTTGATCGGGCGGATGGTGACACCGGGCGACTTCACGTCGAACAGCAGGAAGGAAATGCCCGCCTGCTTCTTCGCCGCGCTGGGGTCGGTGCGCACCAGGCAGAAGATCCAGTCCGCGTACTGGGCCAGCGTGGTCCAGATCTTCTGGCCGTTGACGATGTAGGAATCACCGTCGCGGACCGCGGTGGTGCGCAGCGAAGCCAGGTCGGAGCCCGCGTCCGGCTCGGAAAAGCCCTGGCACCACCAGATGTCCAGCGCCGCGGTGGGCGGCAGGAAACGCTCCTTCAGCTCCTGCGAGCCGAAGTGGGCGATCACCGGACCGACCATCTGCGCGTTGAACGTCAGCGGCTCCGGCACCGAGGCCAGCTGCATCTCGTCCTGCCAGATGTGGCGCTGCATCGGCGTCCAGTCCTTGCCGCCCCAGGCCACGGGCCAGTTCGGCACCGCGAGACCGTGGTCGTTGAGGATCTTGTGCGCGGTGACGATGTCGTCGCGGGACAGCTCACGGCCGTCCCGGACGCGCTCGCGGATGTCGACCGGGATCTCGGTCCGATAGAACTTGCGCAGTTCGTCGCGGAAGGCGACGTCGTCGGGGGACAAGGATAGTTTCATACGCATCTCCCTGCGTGTCTCGTACGTCCGAGTCAAACCTACCCCTCGGTAATCCTCCGTTGTCGACTGGATCACAGGAGCGGGCCGCCCGGGCCGGTCACCAGGCCGGATTCCCCGCCGCTCCCCGGGACGGCGATAGCGGCGAGCTGGTACGTTGCTGCACGTGGGTCGGGGTCCCACAGGGTTCGGTATCGAGGAGAACGAGTGAACGGCAGGACCATCGCACGCGCCGCGGCGGCCGCGGCATCCCTCGGCATCGGCGCGGTGCTGACGTTCTCCGCGCCGGCCGGCGCGGAGCAGAACCTGGCGCCGGTCGACTCCGGCCTGGCCCATCTGACCGAGATCGCGGGCGCCGACCCGTCCGCCCAGGAGGGTATCGGTGCGCTCACGCGATACGCCGGCTTGATCGACGCCGCGCACCTGCGTGACGTCTCCAGCGTGTTCACGCCGTTCTCCTACGCCGCGCCCACCTTCGGCTGCGGCAGCAACGGGCCGATCACCACGATCATCGCGGCCGCGACCACCGAGGGGACAGGCAACGGCCGGGACCTGAACGTCGCGCCCGGCGAACTGCGGTTCAGCGCGACACCGTCGCACTCCGGCGCTCCCCTGGCTTCCGGGCTCGTCGTCGCATGGGTGAACGTGAACACCGGCGCCAGCGGCCTCGACCCGCTCGACGACGTGACCGAGTACCACTTGCCGACGCTGTCCAAGACGGTCAAGAGCGGACCGGGCACCGTACTCGCCTCGATGTGGGGCATCATCGACTACCCGTTCGCCCACTGCGTGATGACCCCCACCGTCGGCCTGTTCACCGTCCCGGACTTCCCGGCTCCGCCGCCCGCGGCGCCTCAGCCGGCACCGGCGGCCCCGCAGCCCGCGCCCGCTCCCTAGCCGGGACCGGCGTGGCGAACGCCGGTTTCGGCGAGACGCCCGCCGCACCGCGACGGGATGCCCGGTAATCGCTACCGCGCGAATCGCGCGTGATGGTTTTCGTCAACTGCTCGAGTCGATTTCATGTTCCGGTGCCGATTCATGGAGCGGGGACATGAATTCGAGCCGGTTGCCCACACAGTCGAATGCGTAGAACCGACGAAATCCCGGGAATTCTTCGTCCCACGAGAGTTCGACGTCCGCTTCGGTCAATCTCTGGGCCAACTCGTCGAGACGTCCCACGAGAATGCCAGGATGCGCCTTGCGCGCAGGACGGAAATCCTGTTCGACACCGAGGTGGATCTCGAGCCCGTCGCCACGAACCCACAAGCCGCCGCGAGCCGCGAGCACAAGAGGTTTCCGCACCTCCCGCAAGCCGAGTACCTCGACGTAGAACCGCCTGCATTCCGGCTCACTACCCGGCGGGATCGCCAGCTGGACGTGGTGTAGACCGAGGTGGAAGTCCGTCGACGTCGCCACGGAGTCATACGGGAGAACTGACATACGTCCAGCCTTTCGTGTCACGGTCCTGCTTGCCCGAGTAACCGGATCCACGTGTCACGCACCCGAGCAACTCGCGGGGCGTCGAGTTCCTTCGACTACCCAAGCATCAGTCCGCAGCAGGCGACAGCGGGGCACGAGAGTACGGACCGAGTGAGACCGTGCCGGACCCGTCGGCGGCGACACTCAATCCAGGGCGGCGAAGAACGCGCGGATGTCGGCGACGTGCGCGTCGGGGCGTTCCATCGCGATGAAGTGGTTGCCGGTGTTGCCCTCCGGCCAGTGCACGATGGTGTTGTCGCGTTCGGCGAGCCGCCGCATCAGCGCGGAACCGCCGCCGTAAGTGCCGGTCGGCACCGATTTCTGGCCTTTCGGCCAGACGAATCCCCCGTCGCCGAGGCCGTTGTACATCGGCCACGACGACGAGGCCACGGTGTCGGTGAACCAGTACAGGCTGATGCCGGTCAGCAGATGGTCGCGGCTGATCACGTCCTCCACCCGGTCGGCGAGCGGGGCGAACTCGGTGAACTTCTGCATCAGCCAGGCGAGCAGACCCACCGGCGAATCGGTCCACGCGTGGGCGAAGGTCTGCGGGGCGGCGCGCAGCAGGACGTGATGGTTCACGCCGCCGGTCATCCACTGCTGCATCCGGTCCCACTCGGCGCGTTCCTCTGGCGTCATGGTGGGCACGTCCGCCTCGGTCGGCATCCCGATCCCACCGTCGAGGTGCACGCCGATCACCCGGTCCGGTGCGGCGATGGCGAGTTCCGGCGTCACGTAGGCGCCGAGGTCGCCGCCCTGTGCGCCGAAGCGCCGGTAGCCCAGCCGGTCCATCAGCGTCAGCCACATCCCGGCCACCGTCGCGGGTGTCATGCCGGGTTCGCGCGGCCCTTCGGAGAAGCCGAAACCCGGAACAGAGGGCACCACTACATGGAACGCCTGCGCCGGATCGAGCCCGTGCGCCCGCGGGTCGGCGAGGGGGCCGATGGTCTCGGAGAATTCGACGAACGAGTTGGGCCAGCCGTGCGTGAGGATGAGCGGCGTCGCGTCCGGCTCCGGCGAGCGCACATGCAGGAAGTGCACGTCGAGCCCGTCGATGCGCGTCTTGAACTGCGGGAACTCGTTCAGCGCCGCTTCCCGTGCGCGCCAGTCGAATCCGGTCCGCCAGTACTCGGCCAGCTCGCGCAGGTAGCCGACCGGCACGCCGCGATCCCAGCCGGAGCCGGGGAGCTGCGCGGTCCAGCGGGTGCGGGCGAGCCGGTCGTGCAGGTCGTCCACGTCGGCCTGCGGGATCTCGATGCGGAACGGGCGGATATCGGTCATTCGGTCGGCTCCTTGCCGGTCGGTGCTGCGGTACGAGGACGACGTTAAGGACCATCTAGGACTGATCAGGTCCTAGATTTCCGGCATCCTCGATGTCATGAACGACACCCCCGCCCGGCTGCTTCGTCTGCTGTCGCTGCTTCAGACGCCGCGCGAATGGCCGGGCAGCGAATTGGCCGAACGTCTCGGCGTCACCGATCGCACGGTGCGCCGTGACGTCGACCGGCTGCGTGAACTCGGCTATCCGGTCACCGCGACGCTCGGCGCGATGGGCGGCTATCGCCTGGGGGCGGGCGCGGCGATGCCGCCGCTGCTCGTGGAGGACGACGAGGCGGTCGCCATCGCGGTCGGGTTGCGCGCCGCCGCCGGGGCCGGGGTGGCCGGGATCGAGGAGGCGTCGGTGCGGGCGCTGGCCAAAGTGGAGCAGGTGCTGCCCGCGAAGTTGCGGCGCAGAGTGCGGGTCCTCGCCACCGCCCTGATCCCGCCAACCGGCCGCGGACCCGCCGCCGACCCCGACGTGCTCACCACACTCGCGGCGACCGTGACCAACCGGGAGCGGGTGCGTTTCGCCTATCGCGACGAGGCGGGGGCGGAAACGAGGCGCAATGCCGAGCCGGTGGGATTGGTGCCCGCCCGGCGGCGCTGGTATCTGGTCGGCTACGACCTCGACCGGGCCGGCTGGCGGGTGTACCGCGTCGACCGGATCGACCGGATCGACCGTCCGCAGCCCACCGCCGCCCGGTTCACCCCGCGCCCGCTCCCCTCCGCCGATGCCGCCGCCTACGTCGCGGGCCGCCGCACCGACTGGGGTTCACCGACCTTCCGTCTTCGCCTCACCATCCACGCTCCCGCCGACCTGGTCGCGGGACGGTTGGGCGAGAACCCGGGCGAGGTCGTCGCGATCGATGCCGGCACCTGCCGGATCGATACCCTGCGGGACGACGCACCGGAATGGCTGACCCACCGGCTGCTCGAGCTGGGAGCGGACTTCCAGGTACACGAACCGCCGGAACTGATCGCACACTTGCGCGCCATCGCCGACCGCGCCGGGCGCGCGATCGGCGCGAATCCGCCACCCCGTGCCGATGCCTGAGCATCCGGCGCGGCCCGGCGACCGCGCCGCTTCGATCCGCGATATCGGAGGGTCATCGCCCCTACGAAGCCGGCCGCCGCGAACCCGGCCCCCTACCGAGTCGTCGCCGAATACATCTGAGTCGTCCGGGGTCTCGGCCAGCACCCTTCCGGATCCGCTCAGGACGCCCGACCGTCTCCGCGACATCCGACCGAGGGCTCAGCGGGAAAGGTCGATGCGGAGGAGAGCACCGGATTCGGTGCCTGCGATCAGTTGTCGGGGGTCGGCCGGAGTGGCGGCAACGGCGGTGAGCGGCTGCGTTTCGAGGACGGCGCAGGCCGCGCCCGTAGCGGGATCGATGCGAATCAATCGGCCGGTGAGGGTGGTGGCGTAGAGGATGCCGGTCGGGTCGATCAGCAGGTCGTCGGCGAAATCCGGGAGGCCGGGCAGCCGCGAGGTCAAGTCGGTCACGGTGGCGCGGGCCGCGGGGTCGTCGAGCGGGATGCGAACGATCCGGCCGAGCGGGCCGCCGTTGGCGGTGACATACAGCGCGCCGTCGTGCACCGCCGCGCCATTGGCGGCCAGGCCCGCCAGCGGCGCGCCCCACGCGGTGTCGACGGACGCGTCGGGACGGATCTTGACCACGCCGGACACGGTCGCGACGTAGAGGTTGCCGCTCGGGTCGAAGGCCGCGCCGTTGGGCATCGTGTAGCCGGAGACGAAGATCTCCGGCTTCGGCACGGCCGCCGCCGGATCGAACCGGACCACGCCGCCCGGCCGGACGACGCTGACCGGCGCGTCACCGTAGACGACATACAGCAGCCCGTCGGGGCCGAGCCGGACCGCGCCGGGGAATTCCACCGGAACGGTCGCGGTCAGCGTGCCCGCGGCGTCGTAGCGCTGGACCTCGTTGCGATAGAGCCGCGAGACCCACAGGTTGCCCTGCGCGTCGTAACCCAGATTCTCCGACCAGTCGAGCACCGGAACGGGCGCCGGAACGGCCGTGACCGCCACCGCGGGGTCGCAGGCGGCGACCGGCGGCGCGGCGCCTGCGCCCGGCGCGAGTATCGCGGTGAGTGTCGACGTCGCGGCGGACAGAACAAGAGCGCCTGGACGGCGGAGGATTCTCAACGCGGGCACCTCGGGCTCGGGTAGGTGGGAGTCGCCGCGGATCCTAACCGCTCGACGCCGAATCGTGCGGTCCCATTCGCGACACGATCTTTGGCACTATCGGTGAATGCCATTCTTCGACGGCGCGCGCGGCCGGATGCACTATCGGCGGTGGTCGACAGAGAACTCCTTGTGCACCGTGGTGCTGCTGCCCGGAATCGGCCAGCACAGCGGGCACTACCATCGTTTCGCGCGCGCCTTGCAACCCAGCGGGGCGCAGGTATGGGCGTTGGACACCGCCGGGCACGGGTTGAGCGAGGGCGATCCGGAACGGCCCGGCACGCTGGCCGAACTGGTGGCGGACGCGCTGCGGCTGGTCGAGTTGGCTCGCGCGGATCGGCCGTTGATCTTGATGGGCCATTCGCTCGGCGCGGTGACCGTGCTGGGCATGCTCGGCGCGGCGGTGCCGGATCCGGCCGATGCGACAACGCATTCGACGGTACTGGAACGGGACTACCCACTGCGGCCCGCGCTGCCCGCAGGCGCTCTGACGGGCCTGGTGCTGTCGGGCGTTCCGAAGCGCGCGCTGGGCGGTGGCGCGCCGGGCGCGCCGGGAACGCCACTGCCGCGCGAACTTCCGGTGCTCGCCGTGCACGGCGTGGACGATCGGCGCGCGCCGATCGATGCGATCAGGGTCTGGACTAGCCGCCACGAATCGGTAGATTTACGGGAGTACATCGACGCAGGGCACGACCTGTTGCACGAGCCGGTGCACGCGCGGGTCACTGCCGACATCGCGGATTGGATGCAGGGTGTCGTCGTGGGGTTGGCACGACATCCGTGAACCGCTCTTCGGACGAGGAAGGGGGACGGCGCAGATGCCATCACAGGAGAACGGGTTCGGCGGGGAGCCGCCCGCGGAGGTCACCGCACCCGGTGTCGATATCGCCGCACTGAACCGAGCGGTCGACGACGGCTCGCTGTGGATCGACGGCCTCTTGGTCGCCGACGGCGCGCACGAACGCTGCGCGCGCCAGTACGAGCTGCTCGCCGACCGGGTCGAAGAGCAGATCCGCATCCTGAGCGCCGCCACCGGGCTGCCGGGATTCGGCGGATTCGCCTCCGGCGACGCGCTGCGCGCCGGTTTCGAGCGCAAGGCCGACGGCGCGATCACGCGATTGACCGAGTATGCCTCCGCCGCAAGGGATCTCGCCCAGACCTTCCGCGCCGCGGCCGCCACCTACCAGCAGGCCGACGAGGCGCTCGCGCGGGCGGTCGAACGGATCGACGTGACGGGAGCCGCGCATGCGTGAGATGCCGCGCGCAGGCGAGCGGGCCACCCACCGGCGCACCGACCCCGCGTACGCGCCGAACGTCGAGGTGTTCGACAACCTCACACACACCGAGATCCACGCCAAGGTGCAGCTGCTGGACCCGGCCGTGCTGTCGGGCGGCACGCAGGCCTGGAGCGCCGCGGCGGCGCACCTCGCCGACGCGGTCTTCCAGGCGCACACCGAGATTCGCGCGGCCATCGCCGACGGCTGGCGCGGTTCCGCGGCGAAGAGCGCGGACGCGGTGGTGCGCGTGTTCGAACAGAGCGGCCAGGACCTGGCCGACGTGTTCGCGGTGGTCTCGCAGCGTCTCGGGCAAGCGAGCGACGCGGCGGAAGCGCTGCGCGCCGCGGTGACCGAGCCGCCCACCGCGGCACCGGATCTCGCGGGGGCGCTGCTGGATCCGTCCCGGGCGACCAGCAATGTCGAAGGACAGAAGGCGAGTGAGCACGCCCGCCAGGACGTCGTGCGAGCGATGAACGACATCTACGCGGGTGTGTTCGTACAGACCGGCACCGACGTGCCCGCGTACCCAGACGAAGCGGACCGGCCGACCGCCACGGCGCCCACCCCCGCACCGGCGAGCAAGCTCGTCGGGACCGTGCAGCCATCCGCTGACGCGCAGCCGATATCGCTGGGAACGCACGCGCAGGAACCGAACGGTGCGGCGGAGCGGAGCGTAGGCACGGCGCCCGCCGATCAGGCGCCCGCGGCGGAGCCTCCGACCACGTCCGCTGCCGCTGCCGCGCCGATCACGGCCGAGACACCGGCGACGACCGCGCCCAGGGTGGCAACCGCCGCCACGGCGGCGTTCCCGACGGTGGCGGCGGCCGCATCCCTCCTGCGCACCGCGCCCGCCGCGGCCGCGTCGGGACCGGCCACCGCATCCGCCTCGGCGACGAGCGAGCCGATGACAACGCCCGCCGTACCGGGCGTGGGGAGCCAGGTGCCGCCCGAGGAACAACGCAAGCGCGACGAGCGGCGCAAGAACAACGACAGCGGCGACGCGGCGGTCACCGGCCTGAGCGCGGGCGCGATGGGCGGTCTGATGGGCGGTGCGGTGGCCGCGGTCGACACCCCGCGCGCGGGTTCGAGCGTGGCCGCGAACGCTGTGTCCGCACGCTCGGCGCCGCTCGATGACGAGGACGACGAGTTCGATCTCGACGATCTCCCCACCTTCCTCGAACCCTCCGACGACGGCGGCGAACTCATCGGATCCCTCGATCCGACCACGCCGCCCGTGCTCGGTGAATGGTCCGAGTACGAGTGAACTGGACGCTGACCCCGGACCAGTTCGCGCTGGCCTGGTCACGCACCGACGGTGATCGCATCCCCTATCCGCTGGCCGTGCGCCTGTCGGCCCGCGACAGCGGTGAGCGCGCCGCGCAGCTTCCGGCGCTCGATCACTGGTGTGCTCAGGTGCTGGATGCCGACCTGGAAGCGGCGCTGCGCATCCTCGCCCAGCCGGATCTGCGAGTGGAGGTGTTCGGTCAGCGTGAGACGGCGCCCGTCCCGCCCGCACGGGGAATCGGTGGCCCGCCGTCAGTCGAATCCGCGGAAAGCGAACCGGCGCGCCCGATCCGTATTCTCGGCGCCGCCGCCGGGAACATCGCGGTGGTCGCGGCGCAGCGCCCCGGCGCGACGGCCGACCGCGGCGGCGACGTGCGGCTGTTCGCGGGCAGCTCGAAGAGCCTCTGCGCGCGGATCGTTTCGATGCTTCCGGACAACACTCCCGGCACGCTTCCGCGCATGACCGCTCCGCTGGCCCAGGTCGGTGAAGACAGTCGCAACCTGGTCACCGTTCCGGTCGCCGGGCCCTCCACCTCGTCCCGGATCCGCAAGCTGCTCAAACAGCCGCGCGAAGGCATCGGCCAGATGGTGGTCTCCGCGCGACGCGGCGCGGGCGAACTGCGCCCGTTCGGCGTGCTGTGCTGGATCGATGTCCTCGCCGACGGCCGGTACGCGGTGCGCACCGGCACGGACGTCGATGTCGTCGCGGTGACCGCGGAGGGTTTCGCCGCCCACCTGCGACCGCTCGTCACCGCGGCCGCGCGCACGTCGACGGCATTCGCCGGGCGTTGAACATCTCGGCGGCCCGTTACGCGGTCAACCGCCTTGTGGGGTCGACCGCCCATCCCTCGGCGGGTTCCCAACGCCTCCGGCAACGGCGCGACCGGACCGTTTACGGTGTACGAGTGCCACTCTACGAATTCGAAGGCAAACGGCCGCAGGTCGATCCGACGGCGTTCGTCGCGCCGACGGCGACCCTGATCGGTGACGTCCGGGTCGAGGCGGGCGCCTCCATCTGGTACGGCGCGGTGCTGCGGGCGGACCTGGCGCCGATCGTCATCCGGGAACGCGCCAACATCCAGGACAACGCGGTGCTGCACGTGCCGCCGGACGTGCCGATGGAGATCGGGCCCGGCGCGACGATCGCGCACAGTGTGGTCTTCCACGGCGCCGCGGTCGGCGCGGAGGCCATCGTCGGCAACGGGACCACGGTGCTGGATCTGGCCAAGATCGGGGCGGGCAGCATGATCGCCGCCCACTCGCTGGTGCCACCCGGGGCCGAGATTCCCGACGGCGTGCTCGCCGCCGGATCTCCCGCCGAGGTGAAACGGCCGATCGAGGGCACCCAGGCGCAGATGTGGGTGCGGCTCAACCCGGGCTTCTACGCGGAATTGGCGCAGCGCCACCGCAAGGGCATCGTCGAGATCTGACCGCCGTCAGCACAGCAGCGCGGTAACCTCGGCGTCCTCGAGCTGGTGGAAATCCCGGTAAGCGCCGCCGACGCCGCCGAGCGAGCGCGGCACCCACGGGCAGACCACCTCGTCGGCCTCGTCGGCGACCCGGCGCATCGCCTCCGTGGAGGAGACCGGGACGGCGGCGACGACTCGCGCGGGCTGGTGCAGGTGCGCGACCCGGCAGGCGACCACGACCGTGGCGCCGGTCGCCATGCCGTCGTCGACGATCACCACCGTGCGCCCCGCCAGCGGAATCGGCCGCGACGCTCCGCGCAGCACCTGCCTGCGCCGCTCCAGTTCGGCGCGCTCCCGCGCCTCGATCGAGTCGACCTTCCTCGGCGTCAACCCGGTGTGCGCCAGCACATCCGGGTTCAGCACCCGGACCCCGTCCTCGCCGACGGCGCCCAGCGCCAGCTCCGGCTGCCACGGCACACCCAGTTTGCGAACCAGGAGGATGTCGAGGTCACCGCCGATCACCTCGCGCACCGCCGCCGCTACCGGCACTCCGCCGCGCGGCAGACCGAGCACCAGCGGGTTCGACGCGCGTAGGTGTTCCAGATGCTCACCCAGTGCGTGACCGGCCGAGGTCCGATCGGCGTACATCATCGATGTCGAACGCTACTCCGGTCCGCGCTCGGTGATCGCGAATCGCCGCAACGCGAGGCTCGGGTTTGCGGTGCGCACCTTGCTCAGGTACGCCAGGTCGATTCCCGCGGTGAGCACGCCCGTCTCGTCGCCGAGTCCGGCGAGCACCGAACCGGCCGGGTCCACGATCATCGACGCGCCGGCGCCCCGGGGTGCGGCCTGGTCCGCGGCGGCCACGTACACGGTGTTCTCGATGGCCCGCGCCCGCACCAGCGTGGTCCACTGGTCGACCTTGCCCGGTCCGGGGATCCATTGGGCGGGCAGCAGCAGCACCTGCGCGCCCGCCGCGGCGACCCGGCGGACGCCTTCGGGGAAGCGCAGATCGAAACAGGTCTGCATGCCGAAAATCACATCACCGACCGCGAAGGTGGCCGGCGCCTCGATCGCGCCCGGCTCGACCACGTCGGATTCGAGGTGGCCGAACGCGTCGTAGAGGTGGACCTTCCGATAGCGGGTGACGAGGGATCCGTCGGGGCCGAGCACGACCAGGGTGTTGCGGATGCGGTCGCCGCCGGGCGCGACCTGCTCCACCGTTCCGGCGACCAGGAACACGTCGAACTCGCGCGCGATCTCCCCGAGGCCGGTGACGAATGGGCCGGTCAGGGGCTCGGCGACGGCGACGACCCGCTCGTCGAGCCGGGTGACGGCGAACATCGAGTATTCCGGTGCGACGACCACGCGGGCACCGCGCTCATGGGCCGTGCGCACGTGCTCGCGCACCGCCGTGAGGTTCGCCGAGGGGTCCGTCGAGGGGGCGAACTGGACGACCGCCACGTCCAGCTGATCCGGCGTCGCGTCCTGCCGCGCGGGCGAGTTGTCCAGTTGCATAGGTCTCACCGTATTGGGGCGGTGGCCGGGACGACCAGCACGAGGCAGTAAACTCCTGGTCAATGAGCACCAATCAGGTCGACAGCGTTTCTGGCGACAACGACAGGGACACCGACGGCCCGTCTTTCGCCGATCTGGGCATCGATGACCGCATCCTCGCGGCCATCGCCGACGTCGGTTACGAGTCGCCGTCGCCTATTCAGGCGGCGACGATTCCTCCGCTGCTCTCCGGCGCCGACGTGGTCGGTCTCGCACAGACCGGTACCGGCAAGACCGCGGCCTTCGCCATCCCGATCCTGATGGGGCTCGAAGCCACCGGCCGCACCCCGCGCGCCCTGGTGCTCGCCCCGACCCGCGAGCTCGCGATCCAGGTCGCCGAGGCGTTCGGCCGCTACGCCGCGCACATCCCCGGGCTGCATGTGCTGCCCATCTACGGCGGACAGAGCTACGGCGTGCAGCTGTCGGGCCTGCGCCGCGGCGCGCACGTCGTGGTCGGCACGCCGGGCCGGGTGATCGATCATCTGGAGAAGGGCACGCTCGACCTGTCGCAGCTGCAGTACCTGGTGCTCGACGAGGCCGACGAGATGCTCAAGATGGGCTTCCAGGAGGACGTCGAGCGCATCCTCGCCGACACTCCGTCGGACAAGCAGGTGGCGCTGTTCTCCGCCACCATGCCCGCCGCGATCCGCAAGATCTCCAAGCAGTACCTGCACGATCCGGTGGAGATCACGGTCAAGGCCAAGACCTCGACGGCCACCAACATCACCCAGCGCTGGGTGCAGGTCTCGCATCAGCGCAAGCTGGACGCGCTCACCCGGGTGCTCGAGGTCGAGTCGTTCGAGGCGATGATCATCTTCGTCCGCACCAAGCAGGCCACCGAGGAGCTCGCGGAGAAGCTGCGCGCCAGGGGCTTTTCCGCCGCCGCGATCAACGGCGATATCGCGCAGAACCAGCGCGAGCGCACCATCGGCCAGCTCAAGTCCGGCGCCCTGGACATCCTGGTCGCCACCGACGTGGCCGCGCGCGGACTGGACGTGGACCGCATCTCGCACGTGGTCAACTACGACATCCCGCACGACACCGAGTCCTACGTGCACCGCATCGGCCGCACCGGCCGGGCCGGGCGCAGCGGCGAGGCACTGCTGTTCGTCGCGCCGCGCGAGCGGCACCTGCTCAAGTCGATCGAGCGGGCCACCCGCCACCCGCTGACCGAAATGCAGCTGCCCAGCGTGGAGGACGTCAACGCACAGCGCGTCACCAAGTTCGGCGACACCATCACCGAGAACCTCACCTCGGCGAATCTCCCGCTGTTCCGCAAGCTGATCGAGGACTACGAGCGCGAGCACAACATCCCGCTGGCCGACATCGCCGCGGCGCTGGCGGTGGGCTCCTACGACGGCGACAACTTCTTCATGGAGCCCGAGCCGGAGCCGGTGGAGCGCCCGCAGCGTGACCGGACCCCGCGCGAGCGGCCCGCCCGGCGCTTCGAGGAGGACCGGCAGGCCGGTGCGCATCACCGCGCCACCGGAACCGAGCTGGCGACCTACCGGATCAGCGTGGGCAAGCGGCATCGCGTGGTGCCCGGCGCGATCGTCGGCGCCATCGCCAACGAAGGCGGCCTGCGCCGCAGCGACTTCGGGCACATCAGCATCCGTCCGGACCACAGCCTGGTCGAGCTGCCCGCGCAGCTGCCGGAGGAAACGCTGGAGGCGTTGCGGCGCACCCGGATCAGCGGTGTGCTCATTCAGCTGCAACTGGATCAGGGTCCGCCGCAGCAACGCTCGTTCACCCGCGGTCCGCGCCGCGAGCGCGAGGGCGTCAAGCGGACGGAGCGTCGTAAGCCGCGTTCTTGAGCCGGGGAGGGTAGGCCGAGGTCAGGCGCGCTAGCTACAGTGTTGCGGTCCGTGTGTAATTCGGCGCACGCCGGCAGCGGGTGTCCCGCGAAGACACAGGAGGGCCGCGTTTGTTCGTGTTCGGTGATCGTGTCGTCTGCACCACCGTCGATCTCGTCCGCGCGGCGCACTGCGAGTTCGCGCTGCTGCGCGCCCTCGACGCCGAACTGGGCACCATCCCGGCCGAACCAGGAAGCACCGCGGCGAACCAGGAGGCCGCGCGGGGAACCGAGGATGTGCGGCAACGCCTTCTGACCGACTACCGCGCACGGTTCGGCGGTGCGGTGGTCGAGATCGACCGTCCGCCGGACGAACCGGGCGATCCGGCCCGCCACGTCGCGGCACTGACCGCCGCCCACGCCGACACGGTCGCCGCCTTGCGCTCGGGCGCACACGTGGTGCACGGCGCGACCTTCTTCGACGGCCGGTTCCAGTGCTCCGCCGACTTCCTGGTGCGGGCCGAACACCGCGTTCGCTACACCGTGCACGGCATCGCGCCGACCACCGCGGACCGGGTGGCCGCCGCACTCGAACTCGCCGCCTGCGCCGAGGCCCTCGACCGCTCGGGCGCGCTCACCGCGCCGCTGGTGCGGCTGCACCTGGGCGAGGAGAGCAGCGCCAAGGCGCTGAGCGAGCTGCTTCCGCTGCATCGGGCGCGCAGGCGCAGGGTCGAACGCATCGTGGAGGAGAAGCTCGGCGAACTGCTGCCCGTGCAGTGGGGCGATCCCCGTTATCTCGCTTGCGGCCGCTGCCGCACCTGCATCGGGGCCCTGTCCGCCGCGCGTGATCTGCTGCTCGTGGCCGGTATGCCGCCCGCGGCGCGCGCCCGGCTGCGCGACGCCGGGGTGAACACTCTCGATCGGCTGGCCACCACGGAGATCGCGGTGCCAGGCGTGCCGCCGCGCACCGTCTCCGCGCTGCGCCGCCAGGCGGAAATCCAGCTGCGGCGCGAAGTTTCGGGCGAGCCCACGTACGCGCTGCTCGACGCGGCCGCGCTCGGGGCGCTGCCCGCGCCCTCCCCCGGCGATCTCTCGCTCACCATCGCGGGCGGGGGGCGCACTCCG
Source organism: Nocardia sp. NPDC047654 (assembly GCF_043205035.1). Lineage (NCBI taxonomy): Bacteria > Bacillati > Actinomycetota > Actinomycetes > Mycobacteriales > Nocardiaceae > Nocardia > Nocardia sp. NPDC047654. The sequence continues at coordinate 50,036 of NZ_JBIDDF010000015.1, read as the reverse complement.
CTCGTCGTGGAGGTCGGCGGGCCGGACACGGTGCACCTCTCGTTGCGTGGGCCGAGCGGATCGAGCGAACCCCGCGCTGCCGCCGCCGCGGAACGCCGGGTGCTCGAGCAGGTGCTCGACTATCTGACCCAGCGCCGCCGGATCTATCCCGACCTGCACGTCTACCACTACTCGGCCATGGTGCGCACGGCACTGCTGCGCTGTACCGGACGGCACGGCGTCAACGAAGAACTCGTCGACGAGCTGCTGTGCGACGGCGTCCTGGTCGACCTGTATCCGATCCTTCGTAACGCGCTGCTCATCGGGGAGTCCTCCTACCGGCTCAGCGGGCTGCGGCGAGTGCTTCCCGATTCGACCGCCGCCGAGCACGATTGCCACACGGTGCTGCGCTTACGCGATTGGCTGCTCGATCGCGCGGGCGAGCAGCGCATCGTCACGCAGGCCGTGGCGCCGGGGCGGCCGGACGCGTGGTGCGCCGCGGTCCCCGGTGAGCCCGCGCCGCCGCCGTCGTCCCGGCCGTCGTCGCTGGAGGCCGCGCTCGCGGAATACGCCGCCGCGCAGGGCGATCCGCTGCACCCGGCCGCGATGATGGCCGCGGCGCTCGGCTATCACCGTCGCGAGCGGCAGCCGCTGTGGTGGGCGCACGCCGACCGGCTCAGCCATCCGGTGGACGAATGGGCCGAGGCTCCCGGCGTTCTGGTCGCCGACTGGGGCACGGTCGACACCAAGTGGCATCGGCGCCCCGACCGCCCGGCGATGCGGCGCTACCTGACCCTGACCGGCCGGATCGGCACCGGTTCGAGCGGCGCACCCGGCCCGAGCACACTCACCCCGGGCACCACCGTCTACACCTTCTACGACCAGCCGATGCCGGACGGCATGGTCACCGGGGCGGGCCTGCGGGCCACCGCGACGGCGACGGTGCTCGGCTGCTCGGTGGACACCGAATTCGACGACACCGTCCGGCTGGAGGAATTGCTGCCCGAGAGCTGCGAACCCTACGACGATCTGCCCTCCGCGATCGCGCCCGGCCTCCCGGACTGGGACGAGAACGCGGAACTGGCGATCGAACTCGCGGCGCAGCAGTTGCTGATGACCCTGCCGGACGCCCCACGCTCGGCCGTCTTCGACATCCTCGCCCGCCGTCCGCCGCGGCTGCGCGGCGAGGCCAGGTTGCCCGAGGTGCACGGCGACTACGCCGTGGCGATCACCGCCGCGCTGTGTGCCCTCGACGACTCCTACCTCGCCGTGCAGGGCCCGTCGGGCACCGGGAAGACCGCGACCGCCGCGCGGGTGCTGGAGCGGCTGATCACACGGAACAAGTGGCGGATCGGCATCGTCGCGCGAGAGGCCGCCACCGTGGAGAACCTGCTCGACGCGGTTGTGCGGGCGGGCGTGCTGCCGGAACTGGTCGCCAAGAAGGACGCGGCGGCGGTCGCCCCGGAGTGGGTGGTGATCGACGCCGCCCGCTACCCGCGATTCCTGGACAACGCGATCAGCGGTTGCGTCCTCGGCGGCGATCCGGCCGATTTCGCGAACGAGGATCTGGTGCCGCGCGCGGCCCTCGACCTGCTCGTCGTGGCCGACGCGGGCCGCTTCCCGCTGGCCGAGACCGTCTCCGTCGCGGCGTGCGCACGCAATCTGTTGCTGCTCGGCGACCCGGTCGCGTCGGGCGCACGCGGCGCCCATCCCGCGCCGATCGGCGAATCGGTACTCGGCTGGCTGGCCGAGGGACGCCAGACCTTGCCCACCGAGCGGGGCTACTTCCTGGACCGCACCTGGCGGATGCACCCGGCGGTCTGCGAACCCGTCTCCCGCCTCTACTACGACGGGCGGCTGCGCGCCAACGAGACGGTCACGCTGGCCCGTCGCCTGGACGGCGAGCAGCCCGGCGTGGACACCGTCCTGGTGGACCACTACGGCAACGCCACCGAATCACCGGCGGAGGCCCGCGAGGTGGTGCGCCGGGTCCGCGCCCTGCTCGGCATGTCCTGGACGATCGGCGCGACCACGCGCAGGCTGCATCCGCACGACATCTTCGTGGTCGCGCCGTACGCCGCTCAGGTGGGGCGCATCCGCACCCTGCTGGCCCGCGCCAAGATCGAGGACGTCCTGGTGGGCACGCCGGATCGCTTCCGCGGCCGGGAGGCGGCGGTGGTGCTGCTGTCCATGACCACCTCTTCCCCCGCCGACGCGCCCTACGGCATGCCGTCGCTGTTGTCGCGCGGCTTGATCCACGCGCTGTGCCGCGCCATGTGGAAGGCGATCGTCATCCGCTCGCCGCTGCTCACCGAGTATCTGCCCGCGAGCACCGATGAACTCGCCGATCTCGGTGCGTTCCTGCGGCTGACCGACGCGGATCAGCCGAAGCAGACGCCCTCGCCCCGGTAGGTCGGCACGCCGACCCGGGAGCCGTCCTCGTCGACCAACTGCACGGCGTCGAACCGCTCGCACAATTCACCGGCCTTCGCGTGCCGGAACCACACCCGGTCGCCGATCCGGAGTTCCGCGGCGCCAGACAGCGGGGTCTGCACCTCACCGGCGCCCTCGGCACCCAGCAGCTTCAATCCGCGCGGCCACACCGGCTTGGGTACCCGCGACGATCCGGCCGGGCCGGAGGCGATGTAGCCGCCCGCGAAGACGGTAGCGATATCGGCCGCGGGCCTGCGCAGCACGGGCATGGCGAAATACAGCGCGGGCCTGGGGGTGAACGCCCGGTAGTCGTCGAACAGCGTGGGCACGTACAGCCCGGACCCGGCGGTCACCTCGGTGACGCCCGGATCGGCGACGCTGACCTCGATGGAGCCGCTGCCGCCGCTGTTGACGATCTCGAGTTCACCGGTCACCGAACGGACCGCGTCGAGCACCTGGGCCCGGCGTTTGCGGATCTCCGCCGCGGACGCCCGCTTCACCAGTCGCACCGCGACATTCGAATCGGGAAGCCCCGCGATTTGGGCCTCGTAGGTCATCACGCCCGCCACCTCGAAGCCCCGCCGCAGCGCCGCACCCGCCAGGTCGGCCGCCTGCTGCGGCGTGCGGACCGGAGAACGACGCACACCGAGGTGCAGCGGGCCGATGCGCAGGGACGCGTCGACGTCAAGGCAGACCCGTGGCCGTACCCGATCGGTGCCCACGGCGGCGCGGATCAGGTCGAGTTGCGCCGCGTCGTCGATCATCAGCGTGATCGATCGCGACGCGATGTCGTCGGCGGCCAGTTCCGCCAGTGCCGCGCGGTCCACGGTCGGATAGCCGAGCAGGACATCGCGCGCACCGTGGCGTACGAGCCAGAGTGCCTCGCGCAGGGAGTAGGACATGACGCCCGCGAAGCCGCCCGCGGCGGTGAGATCGGTGCCGAGGACTTCGGCGAGTACGGCGCGGCAGCGTACGGATTTACTGGCCACTCGGATCGGGGTGCCCGCCGCGCGACGCACCAGGTCGGCGGCGTTCGCGCGCAGGGTGGGCAGGTCGAGGGCGGCCAGGGGCGGGTCGAGTTCGGCGGTGGCCGCGTGCAGCCCCGCGATCGGCGACGTCTCGGTCACCAGGACAACTCAACCACCAAGTTGGTCAAACGTCCAGTATTTGTCAGATCTCCGCGGCCTTGGTGGCCAGTCCGCTGACCATCTCGTCGAGCACCACCAGCATGGTCTCGTCGTTGCAATCGGCCAGCCAGCGCAGGACCGTGCCCTGCACGATCGAGACGACGTTGCAGGCGATCGCCTCCACCGGCTCCAGCCATTGCGTTCCAGACCGTTCGGCACACAGCTTCAGGAACGCGGTGACCTCGGCGTCCTTCTCGCGATAGAACTCCGTCGCGATCGGATCCGGGAAGCAATCGGTCCTGTCCTCCCACCGCGCGCGCAGCGCCTGCAAGGTCATCTCATAGGAGCGGATCTGCCGCTCCGGAGTGGCCTTGACCAGCGGCCAGTAGGCACTGACCCCCGCGTGCAGCAACACCCGCAGCGCGCGCAGGCCCGTGTAGTCGAGCGTGGCGGCCGCCGTTTCGACCGCGTCGGTGACGGCGGGGCGTAGCCGGATTTCTGTTATCACTTCTCCACGTGCGCTCAACGACGACTCCCTCTCGGCGAAAGAACTCACGCACCTGCGTTGGCGCGACTCGCTGAACAGGGCGGGCAACATCGGGAAATACTCGGGCTGCCCGGTCCAACGTTCACCAATGGTAGAGCGTTTTCGGGGTTTGAGAACGGGTTCGATGGGTAATTCCAGACTGAAAGAATGTTTTGTTACCCAACCGGGATCGCAGCGCGATCATGCCGTGCCGCCCGGAAATCCCGCTATGACGGCGGATCTGGGTCGCTACCCACACCCCGGCAGACCGTTGACAACGGTACGGTCCGAGTCGTCGGCGACCCAAATCCTGTGGCAAATGCCACAGTGAAACCGCGCGAATCGGTCAGCATAACGTGCGGGGTTCGATCCGCTCCCGACACCGTTTCGTTCCGCGTGCCCGATAGCCTGGATCGGTGACTCTCTCGCCCCCCGCCGACCAGTACTTCCTCTCCGGCACGTTCAACTTCCGCGACACCGGCGGGCTGCGCACCCACGACGGCGCCAAGGTTCGCCCGGGTGTCCTGCTGCGCTCGGCCCAGCTGAGCGGTCTCGACGACGCGGGCCACGTCGCACTGCGGGAACTGAGCATCACCGACGTCCACGACCTGCGCGGCCAGCGCGAGATCGACCACATCGGCGCCGACCGGCTACCCCCGGAGGTCCGGCTGACCATCACTCCGTTCGACTCCAGAATGGCCGAGGCGCCGCCGCACGAGGCGACCGCGCGGACGGCCTACACGCACATGCTCGAGGTCTACCGGATGTTCCCGGCGCTGCCCGAGGCGCACGCCGCCATCGCTTCGCTCGCCGAGTCCATTCTGCGCGGCGAAGGCGCCGTGCTGGTGCACTGCGCGGCGGGCAAGGACCGCACCGGCTGGGCCGTCGCCACGCTGCTGCGCGCGGTCGGCGTGACCGAGGCCGACGTCCAGGCCGACTACCTGCTCAGCAACGGGGCCGTCCCCGCGCTGCGCGCCCTGATGACGGGCAAACTGCTGGCCGGCGAGGAGTTGTCGATCGACCTGCTCGGCGTGCGCGAGGAGTACCTGGACATCGCCACCGCGTCGATGCGCGAGTTGCACGGCGACCTGAACGGTTACCTCGCGACCATCGGGCTGACGCCCGACCTGCTCACGCGGCTGCGCGAGCGAATGCTGGAGTGAGAACCGATCACTCGACCGGCACCGCCCCTCTGCGTACCAAGCCGTCGGCGTCGATCGTCACCTGATCGCCGGTGTGGAACCAGGTTCCGGTGAACCGCGCCGCCGTGGTGGTGGGGTCGTTCCAGTAGCGCGGGGTCACATTCGGCCCGCGACAGAGCAATTCGCCGCGGCCCGCCGTCGCCCGCGGCCCCCACAGCGCCAATTCCGTTCCGCCGAAAGGAAACCCGAGCACCGCGGCCGCGTCGGACGAGTCCGCCTGCTCGGCGTCGTCCACCGCGAGACCGATGCCGCTGGTTTCGGTCGCGCCCCACACCGACCACTGCCGGGCCGCGGGGAACACGCCGCGCAGTTCGGCCGCGAGTTCGACGGGAGCGACCGGGGACGCGGCGCGTTCGGCGCGATGACCGGCTTTGCTGATCCGCGCGATGCCCTCGGTGCACAGCCCTTCGGCGCGCAGTTCGGCGAGTTCGGGCAGCAAGCCCGCGAAGATCCGCGGCGTCGCGGAGACCATGTCGATCCGCTCGGCGGCGATCGCCTCGGCCATGCCTCGGGCGTCCCGGGTGAGCACCACGGTGCCGCCGACGGCGAAGGTCGGCAACAGCTGATCGACGCAGCCGCTGGCGTGCGCCAACGGCAGCAGCACCAGGTTGCGCAGGCCGTCGGTGGGCAGGTCCAGCGCCGCGACCACCGAGCGCACGGCCGACAGCAGATTCTCGTTGGTCAGCTCAACACCCTTGGGCGTGCACGTCCCGCTCGTGTAGCTCAGCAGTGCCAGGTCGCCCAGCGCCGCGCCGTCGTCGATGTAGGCGGCGCCGTCGGGCAGCTCGGCGCCCTTGGGGCCGAGCACGAAATCGGCACGGCTGTCGGCGATCACGCGCTCGGCCACCGCCTCGGGCAACCCATCGTGAACCAGCACGGGTACCGCCCCGCTGAGCAAGGCGCCGAGGAATGCCTGCACCCAGCGAGCGCCGGAGGGCATGTGCACGGCGACGCGGTCGCCGTATCCGATGCCGTGCTCCTGCAAGCCGCCCGCGATCCGGGAGGCACAGAGCCACAGCTCGCGGTAGGTCAGGCGCGGGCCGCCGATCTCCACCACGGCTTCGCGGTTACCGAAGGCGTGCACTTGCAGATCCAGCAGTTCGGTCAGCGCGGGTGTGAGGTTTCCGTAGCGCAGCACCCCGTCGGCGCCCCGGGCCAGCGGGTTGTCCCAGGCGTGCGAGCCGGTGAGGGGATATTCGACGAGCAACTGCGACATTCGTCCTCCGCGTGCCTCGAGGTTTCAGGCACTGCGACTATATGACGCATGTCACAACTTCGCTGCGATAGGCGATGAACGTGTCCCAGCTGTCACCGCCCCGAGTAGCGAGCCTTCCCCGGACCCTGCTCGAGGAAACTGCGCACCCCGCCCTTCAGGTCCTCGGTGTCGAACAGCACTCCCGACACCTCGGGCGTCACCGAATCAGCGTGTGCCACACCGCCGGAACGCCAGGCCTCGATGATCTTCTTGGTCGCCGCGTTCGCCTTCGTCGGGCCATCGGCCAGCCGGTGGGTCAGCGCTTTCGCCGCCGCGTCGAGGTCTTCGTGCACGGCGTTGACCACGCCCCACTCGGCCATCGTCGCCGCGTCGTAGAGGTCGCCGGTCATCACGAACTCGCGGGCCCGTCCGGAGCCCGCGCGTTCGGCGAGGCGCTGCGGCCCGCCCATCGACGGGGTCAGCCCGACCACGATCTCCACCAATCCGAACCGGGCCTTCGGCGCAGCGAGCAGGATGTCGCAGGCGAGCGCGATCTCGAAGGCGGCGGTCAGCGTCAACCCGTGCGCGGCGAACACCACCGGGCACGGCAGTGCCTCCAGCGGGTGGATGATCTGCGCGAACAGGGTGCGCCACAACTCGGCGCCCTGCTCCGGGGTCAGGCCGTCGAAAACGTGCACGTCGACCCCGCCGGACACCACCTTGCCCTCGGCGCGCAGCAGCAGGGCGCGCGGCGGCCGCGCAGACAGCTCGGCGATATCGGCGATCAGCGCGTCCAGCATCGCCCGATCGAAGAGATTGAGCGGCGGATGGGCGAGGGTGAGGGTCGCCACTTCCGCGCCGCCGTCGGTGCGGACTCGTTCCAGCCGGGTGGCCTTCGTTTCACTCATCCGGTCAGCGTACGAGGTCGATCTGGAAGAATGTCGATGTGACCAAGTCGGCCAGCGAGCGCGGTTCCTACGTCGAGCCCGGGGAGTTCAAGAGGGACACGAACTACATCACCACCAGGATCACGGCCGACGGCCGCGACGGCTACCCCGTCGAGCCGGGGCGCTACCGGCTGGTCGCGGCGCGCGCCTGCCCGTGGGCCAATCGAACGCTGATCGTGCGCAGGCTGCTCGGACTCGAGCCGGTACTCTCGCTCGGACTGTGCGGGCCCACGCACGACAAGCTCAGCTGGACCTTCGATCTGGACCCCGGCGGCGTCGACCCGGTACTCGGCATCCCTCGGCTGCGCGACGCCTATCTGGCCCGGTTCCCGGACTATCCGCGGGGTATCACGGTGCCCGCCGTCGTGGACGTGCCGACCGGGCAGGTCGTCACCAACGACTACGCGCAGATCACGCTCGACTTCTCCACCGAGTGGACCGCGCACCACCGGCCCGGCGCGCCGCAGTTGTACCCGGAGCCGCTGCGCGCGGAGATCGACGAGGTGAACCTCGCGGTGTTCCGCGACGTCAACAACGGCGTCTACCGCTGCGGGTTCGCCGGGGCGCAGGACTCCTACGAGGCCGCCTACGACCGGCTCTTCCACCGCCTGGACATGCTCTCCGAACGCCTTGCCGCGCAACGGTATCTGGTCGGCGACACGATCACCGAGGCCGATGTCCGGCTGTTCACCACACTGGTCCGCTTCGACGCGGTGTATCACGGGCACTTCAAGTGCAACCGGTCCAAGCTCAGTGAGATGCCGGTGCTGTGGGCGTACGCGCGCGATCTGTACCAGACCCCCGGGTTCGGCGACACGATCGACTTCGGTCAGATCAAGACGCACTACTACGTGGTGCACCGGGACATCAACCCGACCGGGATCGTTCCCAAAGGCCCTGATCTGGCGAACTGGCTCACCCCGCACGGCCGGGAGGCCCTCGGCGGCAGGCCGTTCGGTGACGGAACCCCGCCATCCCCTCCGCCGTCGGACGAACGCGTGCCCGCGATCGGCACTCCCGCGTAACGGGCGATCCGGACGACATCCGTCCGGACGAAAGCGAGGCAGCCGCCGGTGGAACCGATGCGGCTGGGTACTTCGTTGTCATGACGAGCTGACGGCAACCGGTGCCATACAGTTCTACCCAGCAGACCGGAAGAGGAGGATGCCGCCGATGCTCAAAGGCGCGTTCGAGAAGACGGTGGTCGAACTGCTCGACACCGGGTCCCGCCTGCAGGCCCCCGCGGTCGCCAAGTACGTGGACCGAATTCGTCGCTCCCACCCGGATGACAGCCCCGCGCAGATCATCGACCGGCTGGAGAAGCAGTACCTGCTCGCGGTGACCGGCAGCGGCAGCGCGGTCGGCGCGACGGCGGCCGTTCCCGGCGTCGGCACCATCGCGGCCATCGCCGCCGTCAGCGCCGAGGCCACCTTCTTCATGGAGGCCTCGGCGGTGTTCACCCTGGCGGTGGCCGCGGTGCACGGCATCTCGCCGGAGGACCAGGAGCAGCGCAGGGCGCTCGTGTTGGCCGTAGTGCTCGGCGAGAGCGGCATGCAGATCGTGCAGAAGAGCGTGGGCAGTTCCGCGAAGAACTGGGGCTCGGCCTTCGCCAACCGCATCCCCGGATTGTCGAGCATGAACGATTCGCTGCTGAAGCGGTTCATCATCCGGTTCATCACCAAGCGCGCCGCGCTGATGGCGGGCAAGGTGCTGCCCGCGGGCATCGGCGCCGTGATCGGCGGCGCGGGCAACCGCGCCCTGGGCAAGGCCACGATCAACAACGCGCGCAAGGCGTTCGGGAAGCCACCGGCCACCTGGCCCGGGCACCTGATCATCGACGCCGATCCGTTCACCGCGATCGACCCGGCCGAGCCGCGACCTCCCGCCGAGCCACGATGAGCGGGGCGCTGCCGATCGCGTTCGCGGTCCAGGGATTGACCAAGCGGTACGAACTGGCGACCGCCGTGGCCGACGTCAGCTTCACCGTGCCCTCCGGAGCCATCGCCGCGCTGGTGGGGCCGCGCGGCGCGGGCAAGACCACGATTCTGCGGGTGCTGCTCGGACTGGTCGTCCCCACCTCCGGAACCGCGTCCGTCGGCGGGCCCGGTGCCCGGCGCAACGGCACGGGCTCCGCGAGCGTGATCGGCGGCGTCCTCGCGCCCCGCGGACTGCCTCCGGCCCGTACCGCGCGAGAGCACCTCTGGATCCACGCCGCCGCGGCGAACGTCGCCGACAGCCGGGTGACCGAGGTACTCGAACTGGTGGGGCTGGACGAGCACGCCACGACCAAGACCGGCGTCCTGTCGATCGGGCAGCAGACCAGGCTGGCCCTGGCCACCGCGCTGCTCGCCGATCCTCCGCTGCTGGTGCTCGACGATCCGATGGACGGGCTCGACGCCGCCGAACGCGGCTGGCTGCACGACTTCCTGCGCGGGCACACCCGCCGCGGCGGCAGTGTCCTGCTGACCAGCGAGAGCCTCGGCGCCGTACTGCCCGCCGCCGACCAACTGGTCGTCCTGAACGAGGGCACGGTGGTGTACCAGGGCACTCCGGCGCGGCTGCGGCGCGGGCACCCGGACCGTCTGGTGGTCGCGGCGTCCACGCCCATCGCGCTGGCCACCATGCTCGCGGCACAGGGATTCACCGACGCGGTGATCCGGCCGGACGGTCGCCTCGCCGTCGCCGAAGCGAGCGAAGCGCAGATCCGCACGGCCGCCACCGCGGCGCAGGTGCGCATCGATAGCATCGTCGCCGACCCGATCCATCCCGACCGCGTGCTCGCGTCGCTGACCAAACCCACCGCCGCGCCCGTGCCGCACTACCCGGGTCTCGCCGCGCCCGGCGCCCAGCCACCCTCGCCGACGCCCTACGGAATCCCACGATGATCACCATCCTGCCCGCGGACCTGGTGCCGAACGTCAACTCCGAGGTGCGCAAGGTCGTCACGATGCCGCGCGCCAGGACGCTCGCCGCCGCGCTGCTCGCCGTGGCACTGTTCGCGAGCCTCGTGTCGGCGAGCCTGGCCGGGCCGCCGGATCCGCGCGGCCAGCCCGCCACCGGCGCGGCGACGATCGGGCTCTACGTCGCGCTGGCGCTGGTCGTGCTCGCGGCCGCGGTCTTCGGCGCGGTGGGCACCGGCGCCGAGTACCGGTACCACAGCATGGCGGTGACCGCGCTGTTCACTGCCGACCGCGACCGGCTCGCCGCCGGGAAATTCCTGGTCATCGGGTGTTGTGCGCTGGTGGCGGCGGTAGCGGTGGAGCTGGTGTCGGTCGCGGCCCTGTTCGGCGTCGGACACGGCAAGCTCGCCGTCACCGGGGAGTTCTTCGCGGTGCTCGGCGGCGGGCTGCTCGCCGCGGTCTGCTGGTCGCTGATCGGCGCGAGCGCCGGCATCCTGCTGCAATCCTCGACCAGAGCCGTACCGCTGCTGCTCGGCTGGATCGTGTTCGCCGAACCCTTGATCTGGCTGATCGCCCGCGGCCTCGGCATCCCGGGCGTGGTCACCCTGCTGCCCGTCTCCGCGACCGTCGGCACCGTGGCGGTGGGTTCCTACCCCGACAGCGATCTACTCGCCCCCACCCCGGCCGCCGTCGTGGTCTTGTTGCTGTGGACCATCGGCCTGGGCGCCGCGAGCTGGTGGAGCCTGCGCACCCGCGACCTGTGATCCGCGGCCGGTAGGGAACAACGGCTTGTCGGCCGGTGTCGGTACCGTCGATGACGAACGCGGTACGACAAAGGGGGCGAGCGAACGACGTGGACGGGGGACGTAGACCCGGCTGGATACGCAGGCTGTGGGCCGAATGCCTACCGCACCGCGCGGTGCTGGGCGGACTGGCGGCGGCCGTGGCCGGCGGGGCTGTCGTCGAGACCGCTGGGCCGCTGCTGACGAAACGGGCCGTCGACGCGGCGGGGATCGGTGACACGGCGGCGATCAGCGCCGTGGCCGGACTGATCCTGATACTGGCCGTCAGCCGGTCCGCGGCCGGGTTCGGGCGGCGCTGGCTGGCCGGGCGGCTGTCCCTGGACGTGCAGCATGCGCTGCGCGTGCAACTGCTGGGCGCCTTGCAGCGACTGGACGGCGTCGGACAGGACACGCTGCGCACCGGGCAGGTGGTGTCGCGCTCGATCACCGATCTCCAGTTGGTCCAAGGCCTGCTCGCGATGGTGCCGCTGTCGGGCATGGCCCTGCTGGAGTTCGGGCTGGCCGCCGCGGTCATGATCTGGCTGTCCCCGCCGCTGGCGGCCGTCGCGCTGCTGGTGGTCCCCGCGATCGGCGTGGTGGTCTACCGCATGCGGCCGCGCCTGCACGCGGCGACCTGGTCGGCGCAGCAGCGCGCCGCCGATCTCGCCCAGCACGTCGAGGAGACGGTCACCGGCGTGCGGGTGGTCAAAGGGTTCGGCCAGGAAGCGCGGATGGTCGATCTGCTCGAGCGGCACGGTCGCAAGCTGTTCGCGGAGCGGATGCGCGCCGCGCGGATCGATGCCGGGTTCGCGCCGTCGGTCGCGACGATTCCGCAGATCGGCATGGTCGCCGTCATCGCGCTCGGCGGACTGCTGGCGCTGCACGGCAGCATCGGCATCGGCACCTTCGTCGCGTTCGCCGCGTATGTCGCCGTCATGACCGGCACCGCGCGCATCCTGTCCTCTGTGATCGTCATGGCCCAGCTGACCAGGGCGGCGGCCGAGCGGGTGTTCCAGGTGATCGACACCGCGCCGGTCATCGCCGAGCCCGACCACCCGGTGGAACTGCCGGACGGACCGCTCGGCATCGAGATCGATGCGCTCAGCTTCGGTTTCGACCCCGACCGGCCGGTGCTGCGCGAGCTGGATCTGCGCGTGCGGCCCGGCGAGACAGTGGCGGTCATCGGCCCGGCGGGGTCGGGCAAGTCCACGCTCGCCCTGCTGCTCCCCCGGTTCTACGCGCCGGACGCGGGCAGTATCCGGCTGTTCACCGACACCACTGCGTCGCACGCCTGCTCCGACACCCGGGCGAACGCGCCCGCCGGGAACCACACCGCCGAATCGGTCGGCGTCGACATCGCCGACGTGCGCGCCGCCGACCTGCGCGCCGCCATCGGCGTCGTCTTCGACGATCCGTTCTTGTTCTCCGACACCATCGCGGCCAATATCGCGCTCGGACGGCCGGAAGCCACCGACGAGGAGATCAGGCAGGCCGCCGTCCAGGCCGCGGCCGACGATTTCATCGCCGAATTGCCCGACGGCTACGACACGGTGGTGGGCGAGCGCGGCCTCACCCTCTCCGGCGGCCAGCGCCAGCGGATCGCGCTGGCCAGAACGCTGCTGGCCCGCCCGCGCATCCTGGTGCTCGACGACGCCACCTCCGCGGTGGACGCGGTCACCGAGGCCGCCATCTTCGATGCCCTGCCCGACAACGGTGGACGGACCACGCTGATCCTCGCGCACCGGGAGTCGACGCTGGCCCACGCCGACCGCGTGATCCGGTTGCCCGCTCCCGCCGGGCACGTCGCTGCCGAGCCGGACCCCGCCGCGACGCCGGTCTCCCGGGGGCGAGCGCTCGACGGACCCTCCGGTCGCCGCTTCGGCAGCGCGGCCGCCGACATCAGCGAGACACCCGAGCTGCGCAAGACCATCGGGCTCCTCCCGCCCGCCACCGAGCAGCCGGGCATGGACGCGGAGCGGCTGCGCGAGCCGGATCCGGCGTTCCGGCTCACCCGCTTGCTGCGACCGGTCCGCGCGTTGGTACTGACGGTGATCGCACTGCTGGCCGCGGACGCGATCATCGCGATCGCCTTCCCGCCGCTGGTGCGCTACGCGATCGACGGCGGCGTGCTCGGCGACGACGCCGGGGCGCTGGTCCGCGCGACGCTGCTCGGCACGGTCCTGGCCGCGGCGGGCTGGGCGGTCGGCGCGGCCACCACAATGCTCACCGCCCGCACCGGGGAACGGGTGCTTTTCGCCCTGCGCGTGCGCAGCTTCGCGCACCTGCAACGGCTCGGCCTCGACTACTACGAGCGCGAGCTGTCCGGGCGGATCATGACGCGGATGACCACCGACGTCGACGCGCTGTCGACCTTCTTGCAGACCGGAGTCGCCACCAGCCTGATCGGCCTGCTGACGTTGGTCGGCATCGCAGCCGCGCTGCTGGTCATCGACGTCTCACTGGCGCTGGCCGTGCTGTCGACGGTGCCCGCCCTGGCGATCGCGACGGTGCTGTTCCGGCGGGTGTCGTCCACCGCCTACACCGTGTCGCGCGAGCATGTGTCGGCGGTCAACGCCGACTTCCAGGAGAACGTGACGGGCCTGCGCGCGGTGCAGGCCAACCGGCACGAGCCACGCGCCGCCCGTCGATTCGCCGAGTACTCACAGCGTTACCGCAACAGCCGGTTGCGGGCCCAGCGGGCGATCGCGCTGTATTTCGCGTTCGTCGTCGGATGGGCGGACGTGGCCTTGGCGGCGGTGGTGTACTTCGGGGCGCGCGAAGTCGCCACCGGCGCCGCCAGCGCGGGCACGCTGGTGGCGTTCGTGCTGTATCTGGAGCTGCTGTTCGTGCCGATCCTGCAGCTGTCCCAGGTCTTCGACAGCTACCAGCAGGCCAGGGTCGGCGTGCGCCGGATCGGGGACCTGCTGCGCACGCCCTCCTCGATCGCCGCCGATTCGGCCGACCCGGCGCCCATCGACGGCGGGCTGCGCGGTGAGGTGATGTTCGACGACGTCCGCTTCCACTACGCGGGCAGTCGCGTTCCCGCGCTGGACGGCGTCTCGCTGCACATTCCGGCGGGCTCCACCCTGGCCCTGGTCGGGCCGACGGGGGCGGGCAAGTCGACCGTCGTCAAGCTGCTGGCACGGCTGTACGACCTGCCCCCGGACTCCGGTTCCGCCGGTGACGCAGAACCTGCGGCCGCCGCACCGAAAAGCGAAACCGGAGTAGTCGCGGATGCCCCGGGCGCGATCCGGGTGGACGGCGTCGACGTCCGCGACTACCGCCTCGCACAGTACCGCTCTCGGCTGGGCATCGTCCCCCAGGAAGCTCACCTGTTCACCGGCGACGTGGCGAGCAACATTGCATTCGGGAAACCATTCGCGACACCCGAGGAGATCGCCGCGGCCGCCGCCGCGGTGGGCGCGACGGAGATGATCGCCGCCCTTCCGCTCGGGATGAACCAGCCGGTCGGTGAGCGCGGGCGCGGTCTGTCGGCCGGGCAGCGGCAGCTGATCGCCCTCGCCCGCGCCGAACTGGTCGCTCCGGACTTGCTGCTGCTCGACGAGGCCACCGCGACACTCGACCCGGACGCCGAGGCATCGGTGCTGGCAGCGAGCCGGTCACTGAGCCGGGACCGCACCACGGTGCTCGTGGCGCACCGGCTCGGCACGGCCGCGCGCGCCGACCGGATCGCCGTCGTCGATCATGGGCGAATCGTGGAAATCGGCTCCCACGCGGAGCTGCTCGCGGCGGGCGGGCCGTATACCCGGCTGTGGGCAGCGGCGCGGGCGTCGGAGGGAATATTCTCGAGTGACGCCGGGTCATCACCAATAGGGTCGGGGGTGTCGGGTGGTCGGTGAATCCGCCGATTTGCTGCTGGGCCTATCCTCAGATAGGGCGCATCGGCGCGCAATCCGCTGATCCCCGTGCCGGGCACGTCACAAACGTCGCAGCGCGAAGAACGAAATGAGGCGAACACCTGCTGTGAGCAGCTCAACTTCCCAGTTCGGACAGAACCAGTGGCTAGTCGATGAGATGTATCAGAAGTTCAAGCAAGATCCATCTTCGGTCGACGAGAGCTGGCACGAATTCCTGGCCGACTACACGCCTGAGGTGAGTGGCGACTCCGGCAACAGCCAGTCCGCCCCCGCGCCCGCGCAGGCTGCCGCTCCCGCACCGGCTCCAGCGGCCGCCAAGCGCAACGACGCCAAGCCCGCCGGCACCAAGCCCGCCTCCCCCGCGGCTCCGAAAGCGCCCGCACCGGCCGCCGCCAAGCCCGCACCGGCCGCCGCCAAGCCGGCCGCGGTGAACGCGCGCACCCCGCAGACCACCCCGGCGCCGACGTCGAACGCCGCGCCGACCTCCGGTCCGAAGCAGGCCGACACCGCCGCCGACGAGTCGAAGGTGCTGCGCGGCGCCGCCGCCGCGGTGGCGAAGAACATGGCCGCCTCGCTGAGCATCCCCACCGCGACCAGCGTGCGCGCCATCCCGGCCAAGCTGATGATCGACAACCGCTTGGTCATCAACAACCACCTCGCCCGCACCAGGGGCGGCAAGATCTCCTTCACCCACCTGCTCGGCTACGCCATCGTGCAGGCGGTCAAGGCCTTCCCGAACATGAACCGGCACTACGCCGAGGTCGACGGGAAGCCGAACGCGGTCACCCCCGCGCACACCAACCTCGGCCTGGCCATCGACCTGCCCGGCAAGGACGGCAGCCGGTCGCTGGTGGTCGCGGCCATCAAGGGCTGCGAGGCGATGACCTTCGGGCAGTTCCACACCGCCTACGAGGACATCGTGCGCCGCGCCCGCGACGGCAAGCTCACCGCCGAGGACTTCTCCGGCGTCACCATCTCGCTGACCAACCCGGGCACCATCGGCACCGTGCATTCGGTGCCTCGCCTGATGAACGGGCAGGGCGCGATCATCGGCGCGGGCGCGATGGAGTACCCCGCCGAGTTCCAGGGCATGAGCGACGAGCGCATCGCCGATCTGGGCGTCGGCAAGCTGATGACGCTCACCTCCACCTACGACCACCGCATCATCCAGGGCGCGGAGTCCGGTGACTTCCTGCGCACCATCCACCGGCTGCTGATCGCCGACGAGTTCTACGATGAGATCTTCCACGGTCTCGGCGTGCCGTACGAGCCGATCCGCTGGCGCAAGGACATCCGCGAACGCGGCGTCGACAAGAGCGCGCGCGTGCTGGAGATGATCGCGGCCTACCGCAACCGCGGCCATCTGATGGCCGACACCGATCCGCTGCGGCTGGTCAAGGAGAAGTTCCGCAGTCACCCGGACCTGGACGTCACCCAGCACGGGCTCACGCTGTGGGACCTGGACCGCACATTCAATGTGGCGGGTTTCCACGGCCAGGACCAGATGAAGCTGCGCGACGTGCTGTCCGTCCTGCGCGACGCCTACGTCCGCCACGTCGGTGTGGAGTACACCCATATCCTCGAACCCGAGCAGTTGCAGTGGATCCAGGAGCGGGTCGAGCAGAAGCACGCGAAGCCGACGGTTGCCCAACAGAAGTACATCCTGAACCGGCTGAACGCCGCGGAGGCCTTCGAGACCTTCCTGCAGACCAAGTACGTCGGGCAGAAGCGCTTCTCGCTGGAGGGCGCCGAGGCCGTCATCCCGATGATGGACGCGGTGATCGACCAGTGCGCCGAGCACAGCCTCGACGAGGTCATCATCGGCATGCCGCACCGCGGACGGCTCAACGTGCTGGCCAACATCGTCGGCAAGCCCTACTCGAAGATCTTCACCGAGTTCGAGGGCAACATGAACCCGGCCGCCACGCACGGCTCCGGCGACGTGAAGTACCACCTCGGCGCGCAGGGCACCTACCTTCAGATGTTCGGCGACAACGAGATCGAGGTCTCGCTCACCGCGAACCCCTCGCACCTCGAGGCGGTCGATCCGGTCCTGGAGGGCCTGGTCCGCGCCAAGCAGGACCTGCTGGACAAGGGTGACGGGGCCGAGGGCTTCTCGGTCGTGCCGCTCATGCTGCACGGTGACGCCGCGTTCGCCGGTCAGGGCGTGGTCGCCGAAACGCTGAACCTGTCGGGCCTGCGCGGCTACCGGGTCGGCGGCACCATCCACATCGTGGTGAACAACCAGATCGGCTTCACCACCGCGCCGGAGAACAGCCGCTCCACCGAGTACTCCACCGACATCGCGAAGTTCATCGGCGCGCCGATCTTCCACGTCAACGGCGACGACCCGGAGGCGTGCGACTGGGTGGCGCGCCTGGCGGTCGACTTCCGGCAGAAGTTCCGCAAGGACGTCGTCATCGACATGATCTGCTACCGCAGGCGCGGCCACAACGAGGGCGACGACCCGTCGATGACCCAGCCGTGGATGTACGACGTCATCGACACCAAGCGCTCGGTCCGCAAGGCGTACACCGAGAGCCTGATCGGCCGCGGCGACATCTCGCTGAAAGAGGCCGAGGACGCGCTGCGCGACTACCAGGGCCAGCTGGAGCGGGTGTTCAACGAGGTCCGCGAGCTGGAGAAGTACTCCCCAGGGCCGAGCGAGTCGGTCGAAGGCGACCAGCCGGTGCCCGCGAGCGTCGTGACGGCCGTGGACAAATCCATCCTGCAGCGCATCGGCGACGCGTTCCTCAACGTGCCCGACGGCTTCAACGTGCACCCGCGCGTCAAGCCGGTGCTGGAGAAGCGCCGCGAGATGGCCTACGAGGGCAAGGTCGACTGGGCGTTCGCCGAGCTGCTCGCCTTCGGCACCCTGATCGACGAGGGGCGCGCGGTGCGCCTGACCGGTCAGGACTCCCGCCGCGGCACGTTCACCCAGCGGCACGCGGTGATCATCGACCGCAAGACCGCCGAGGAGTACACCCCGCTGCACAACATCGGCAGCGAGAACCCGGGCTGGTTCGCCGTGCACGACTCGGCGCTGAGCGAATTCGCCGCCGTCGGCTTCGAATACGGCTACTCGCTGGGCAACCCCAACGCGCTGGTGTTGTGGGAAGCGCAGTTCGGTGACTTCGTCAACGGCGCCCAGTCGATCATCGACGAGTTCATCTCCTCCGGTGAGGCCAAGTGGGGCCAGCTCTCCGACGTCGTGCTGCTGCTGCCGCACGGCCACGAGGGCCAGGGCCCGGACCATACCTCCGGCCGCATCGAGCGCTTCCTGCAGTTGTGCGCGGAGGGCTCGATGACCGTCGCGGTGCCGTCGACTCCGGCCAACTACTTCCACCTGCTGCGCCGCCACGCCCTGGACGGCATCCGCCGCCCGTTGATCGTCTTCACCCCGAAGTCGATGCTGCGCAACAAGGCCGTGGTCTCGGACCTGAAGGACTTCACCGAGAGCAAGTTCCGCTCGGTCTTCGACGAACCCGCCTACGAGCAGGGCATCGGCGACCGCAGCAAGGTCAAGCGCGTCCTGCTCACCAGCGGCAAGCTCTACTACGAGCTGGCCGCCGAAAAGGCCAAGCAGAAGCGCGAAGACGTGGCGATCGTGCGCATCGAGCAGCTCTACCCGCTGCCCGTCCGCCGCCTGAACGAGGCCCTGGAGGGCTACCCCAACGCCACCGATCTGGCGTGGGTCCAGGAGGAACCGGCCAACCAGGGCGCCTGGCCCTTCTTCGGCCTCAACCTCCCCGAAACCCTCCCCGCCCGCTTCGCCAACACGAAGCTGCGCCGCATCTCCCGCCGGGCGATGTCGGCCCCGTCCTCGGGGTCGAGCAAGGTGCACGCGGTGGAACAGGCGGAGATCATCGCGGAGTCGTTCGAGCCGACCAGCTAGTTCCTGACCCGAGACCGGGCCGGACCGCTCTACCCTTTTGAGCGATCCGGCCCGGTTTCGCATCTGTAAGGAAGGGCGGGTCAGGGCGTCGAAGAAAGCCCGTCGCTTGCTGCAGTATACGGCCGTGGTTTTTCGGATCGCTGCTCACGGCTACAACGCGCTCACACCTTCACAATCTCGAACTTCGGACCGCACAACAACGCCATGTCCTCGGGGTCTGACGTCACCACCGTGGCCAGCCCGCGAACCGATTGGGCCGACGCCGCCAGAACGGCGTCGATCGCGTACTTGTGTCCACTCAGGCTGTGCTCGCGCAACAGCGCAGCGGCCCGCGCGGCCAACTCTCGGGTCACGGCGTGAACTCGATCTGCGACAGCGTCCATGCGATCCGTGCGGCATGCACTTTGTTGTAGTCGGCTTCGACCTGTCTGAGAGGTAACAGCTCCGATGACTGCCCCATAAGTGCATGGGTGACCGCAATACATAGCGTCTGACCGGCACTACTGGCGACAGACCGGTGTCGACGTTCTTCGGTCGAGGTCCACCGCCGCCATCGTTCGCGCGACGGATTCGGCATGGCTAGCATCTGACGCGATGCACGTTGACTTGATGCTCGATTCACTCGATGGACTGTCTGTGGGGGATGCGCTGGGTGCCGAATTCCCCATCATGGGCCGGTCTATTCCTGATCTTCGGGCAGGAGAGCTTCCTGCCCGGCAGTGGGGGTGGACCGACGACACCGAGATGGCATGCACCGTGGTCGCCCACCTTTCCAGTAATGCTGGGATAGACCAGGATCGGCTTGCCGCCGCCTTCGCGCGACGGTTCGACCCACGCCGCGAATACGGCTTCCTCGCGGTCGACACCCTGCGTCGAATCCGCAACGGCACGCACTGGCGGGAAGCGGCCGGAGCCGCCTTCGATCATCAGGGATCCTGTGGCAACGGTGCGGCCATGCGAGTCGCCCCGCTGGGCGCCTTCTTCGCCGACGATCCGGAAAGAACCGCCACCGAGGCGGCCCGGTCGGCGCAGGTGACACATCTGCATCCCGAAGGTGTCCTCGGCGCGGTCGCGGTCGCCCTCGCGGCCGGGCAAGCCGCTCGTGCTCGCCTGAGCGGGAGTCGGCCAACGCCAGAGGAATTCCTTACTGCCGTCCTCGACTATCTCGACGACGGTGAGACCAGTCGACTGATTCGCCGTGCTCGCACCCTGCTCGGAGCCTCGGTGAAGGAGGCCGCAAGGGAACTCGGCAACGGATCCCTGGTCACCGCACAGAACACGGTGCCGTTCACCATGTGGGTCGCGGCAACGCATCTGGACAACTACCCCGTCGCGATCACCACATGTATTGCGGCGGACGGAGATATCGACACCACGAGCGCCATCGTAGGCGGGATCGTCGCCGCGTACACCGGCATCGGAAGCCGACCCGCTCCGATCGCCGGCGTGCCGCAGACCTGGCTTGCCGCGCGAGAGCCATTGCCCGGCTGGTTCAACCCGACTCTTCGAACGCGACGACGCAACAGATCTGCGTCCGGCCGCGTTCGACGATGGTTCTCCGGCGCGTCGTGAGCACGCCAGTGGTGGCCGCCGGGGTCCTCATACTGTTGCCACTGCCCGGCTTCGGGCAACGACTCAGCGGATCGCGGCGCTGGATAGCCTCCGCGCCATCTGGTGACTCGAACTCTCCGCTGCCGGTGCCGTCATTGCGGCCGGTTACCGAGTGCATCGAACACCAAGCTCCCTGCAGTGTCGTACCATCCGCCATCCGAGCCCCGCGTGTAGACGACTTCGCCGTTCGCGTCGCGCCACGTGCCTGCTTCCAAGGTCCAGCCTTGGAACTCGGTTCCTGACAGGTCATCGGAGAACCGTCCGCCGAGCCCACCGACATGCCCATCGCTGGACGGGCCCGCCGCTCGCAGTTCGGTGTTGAACGCCTCGAGCTGTCGGCGGGTGCGTTCGATCTCCTCGTCGCTGGGCCTTCTCGCTGCGGCATCGGCGTTGCTGAAGAAAAGTTTGCCTCCGAATTTTCTCGTCATTGATTCCACTCCTAGATCTCCGACATCTGGATGATGATCCTGCCTGTGGCGGGATCGCGAAACTTGTTGTGCACAAGGAACCCTGTATTCGACGGGAACAGCACCTCGTCGGGAGTTCCGTAGTCACCGTAGACTCGCCCGTTCTTGCTGATGATCTGCATCTCGACCTCGGCGTTCTGCACGAAAACGTCATTGACGCCGCTCGGCTTGTTGGATGCCGAGGTGAACCCCAGTTCCGTTGTCGGTTTGCCCGGCTCATAGCGAGCGAGACTCTCCTTCTTCTGGCCGTCTCGAATCGAACCGGGCCGAGGTCACCTCACCACCTGCCGGCGCGAGATGCGGTCGATCAGTAGGACGAACCTAACGCTCATCCGGTTCCATCCGGGCTGAGGCCCGACCTCGACATGCTCGACCAGACACGAACCGCTGAGCCCGAATCGGTGCCGGAATGGGTGGACAGCTTCTTCCGCCGACTGCGCGTGCACGGCCGGATGACGCTTGCGAAGCCATGGGACACCGCGAGTTCCCACACGATTCGACGTCACCGAAACTACCGGGACCGATCGCGGCGCCGCTGCGTCGATGCCGTGACGGAACGTGCTTCCGCTGGGAGACAGGCGAATTACAGCACCCGACTGGCCCGATTCGACCGATCCCGTTCGGCACATGGGGAAGGCGCGGGCGCTTCTGGAACGCAGCAACCCTTCGGGTACAGCGGAAACTCATCGATCATGATGCGGACGCCCGTCGATGTCCGTCGGCCCGCTCCGGTGTCCGACCGGAATCGGCCCCACGCGCTCGGCCGCATCAGTCAGCATTTGGGTGTGAGCGGAGTGCACAAAGGCAGAAGGTTCATGCGGCCTGGGGTTTCCGTGACGGTCGGCGGTGTCGGGACTTCCTCGGTTGTCGGCACGGGA
Source organism: Nocardia sp. NPDC047654 (assembly GCF_043205035.1). NCBI lineage: Bacteria > Bacillati > Actinomycetota > Actinomycetes > Mycobacteriales > Nocardiaceae > Nocardia > Nocardia sp. NPDC047654. The sequence continues at coordinate 28,216 of NZ_JBIDDF010000015.1, read as the reverse complement.
GCTTGCGTGGGTCGCACGGCGCCTCCCGTCGGCGTCGAGCAAGAGGCCGCCAGTATCCAGATCACCCCGATGACCAGCGCGATCAGTGCCACCGCGGCGATCTGTTGCGAGCGGTGGCCACGTGGTTCGGATTTTTCGGAGGTGCGGCCGGAGACGCGCGCGGACAGTGCGGTTATCTGGTCGCGAACCGCGACGCGTGGACGCTCGAGCACAGCGGTCGGTACAGAGCGGCGCAATGGCTGCGGTTCGGGGGCGGGTGTGGACCACGCTGTGGGCCGACTGGGCTGAGGTGCCTGCGCCGGAGGTGGGCTCAGCGGCCGGTCGGGAGCGGGTTCGATCCACGACGACCAACTGTCCGTGAACGACGACGGTGCGGGCGACGATTGCGCAGCCGGATCGAAATCCTGGTCGGCGGGCGAGGGTTCGGTTCGTTCCGGCGTGGAGGACTCAGCGGCGGCGGGGCGTATCGACGCCACGTATCCGGTGGCGAAGCGCTCCGTCACATAGGAATTCGGCTCGGCGACATCTTCCTGTGCGGACTTCGCCGTGAGTCGGCCTTCGAAGCGAGGCGGCTCCGGATGATCATCTTCTGGCACACCGGGCTCGAGCTGCCGCGCATCCGCGCGAGAGGATGCCGACCGGCGTTCTTCTTCGTGGGCATACGAATGAGCTGTCGTGTCCGACGACGCGGGCATCGGCGGAGGCTCCGGCACGAGGAATTCCGGTGCGAAAGGATCCGCCTCGGTAGGTTGCATCTGCACCACCCCGGCAACGGGCACCTGCGGGGGATGCGACTCGGACGCGGATACGTCCTGGTTGCCGTCCGTAACAGCGGTATGCTCCACCGGCCGCCGAGCCTCCGACAGCGACCGATCGACTTGCGGTGCGCCTTCCGCACCGGACCGCGTCGGCAGCGCGGGCTCCGACCCCTCGCGCTCCCCGGTATCGGGTTCCGTGGCGTCGGTCTGTTTCGGCGTAGACGGCGACGCGGTCGACTGATCGGTCTCCGAGACCCGAAGGTCGACATCGTCTGTCTCGTCAGAGATTTCGGCGGCTCCCGTCGATGCGGTGAGCCGCGCTGCATGCGGAACCGCGTTCGACGGCTCGGGCACGCCATCCACCGGCGGTGCGGCCGAATCAGCCGATACGTCGTCGGTGTCGGAACCTTCGGCGGACATCCTGCCCTCGAGCTCGGGAGTCTTTCGCGTGACACTGTCCAGCGCCGCCAGCGTCCCGGCCCGCAACTTCCGCTCCAGCGGGAACCCGTCCGCCGCCAGGTCGTCGACGGTGACCTGGTCGCCCAGGTTCAAGTCGGTGAGCAGGGCGTGCGTGCGTTCGGCGGTCCAGATGAGTTCGCGGCTCGCGGTGCGGTGGAACCAGGCGCGCAGGTCGGCTTGCCCGGCTCCGAGCACCACCGCGCAACCGCGCCTGCGTGACTCGATGTTCAGCGTGAGGGCCGAGTCCTGGGGTGGCACTACGACGATCAGGCCGTCGACAGAGGCGTCGCCGTGCTGCTTACGGACCAGCGCCCGCAGGTTGACGACGTTGCTCGTCACCCGGTCGAACGGGCTGCTGTCGTCGTGGCGCGGCTGGATCGGGTCGCCCGCGAAGCCGGACAGTCGCCAGCGGCCGTTGGCCTGCACCGAGAGGACGCCCGCCGTGGCTTCCGGCACGGTGTCCTGTACGTCGATCACGACCGCGGCCCTGGGCGTGATCACCACCAGATCGGCTTCCCGGGCCTCGCCCTTGTGATCGCGGTCGGGTAGGTAACACCCCGAGATCGCCAGCCCCACAATGACGTACTGGCCGGTCCAGGTCCGCATCCAGCTCAGCACACGCTGTTCGGATCGCGGTGCCGTCGTTCGTTCGTTGATGACCAACATCGGCGGCCTCCATCGCCGTCACACCATGGACGACACAACGGTATGCGCCGGGGTGATCGGCACAAAATCGAAAGGCACTGTAAGAGCACAGTATTGGCAGCACAAAGGCGTACGAAGTTCGGCGTGTGGGCAGCGCCACAGTCACCGCGTACGCCGGACGACCGCCTGCGTGGCGTCGTGCCACCGGAATCCGGCCTACGCGCCGCGGAGTTGACGGAACCACCCACTGCCTGTCAGCGAAACCGCGGGGTCTCGACCGTCCGTTGTGCGTCCCTCACCGGAGGATGGCCGGGGGGCCGCATGATCCTGTGCCCGCCGAATCAACGGCACAGTCGTCGGCAGATCGACGCGGGAGCCTCGGCGGATCCACGGAGTATCGGCACCCCCTGCCCGAGGCGAACGGCCACCGGTCGTAGTCCGACACAGATAATTCTCAGCCCCGCAGCGCCGCAGCTAGAGCGGGGTCCACCGAAAACGCTATGGCGATCAACGACTCGACCAGCAGATCGACCAACTCTTCGCGGGTGACAGGTTCGGACCGCAACCACGTCAGCGTGGATTCCTCGACGAACGCGATCCAGCCGCGCATGGCGAGCATGAGCCGGGGGTGGTCGCCTTCGGCGATCGGCACCGGCGTCTCGGCGAGGATGATGCCGATGATGGCGTCGCGGGTCTGGTCGACCAGCGGGGCCAGCTCGGGGCTGACGCTGGTGGGGCCGCGCAGGAGCGCGAGGTATGAGGTGCGGTTCTCGGTGACGTACTCGATGTAGCGCTCGATGGAGTCGCGCAGCATCTCGAACAGGCCGAGCGAGCGGTCCGGGATTACGCGCTCGAGCAGTTCGGCGTTGGCGTGTCGCACGATCGCAAGCTGGAAATCCTGCTTGGTCGGGAAGTAGTGGAACAACAGCCCGCGGGAGATGCCGGCCTGGGCGGCGATCTCGCTGACGGAGATGTCGTCGATGGAACGCTCGCCGAGCATCTTGGCGCCCAGGGTGATCAGCTGCTCGCGGCGCTCGTCGGGGCTGAGCCGCGTGCGCTTGGGGGCATCTCCCTGAGTTCTGGTCACCCGGAACATCCTACTGAACGGAAGTCAATACACTGTTGACTCGTGCTCAATAGCACCGTAGGCTCGATTACATGAGTCGCAAGGTTACAGACAAAGCTGTCGCCGGCCGACCCACGCGCCACGCCAGGACGATCATCATCGGCAGCGGGTTCGCGGGTCTGGGTCTGGCCATCCGGCTGACCCAGCAGGGTCGCAACGACTTTCTCGTGCTCGAACGCGGCAGTGATGTCGGCGGCACCTGGCGCGACAACACCTACCCCGGCGCGGCCTGCGACGTTCCTTCGCACCTGTACTCGTACTCGTTCGCGCTGAACCCGGACTGGTCGCGGTCGTTCTCCAAGCAGGGCGAGATCCAGCAGTACATCCAGGACGTGTCCAAGCGCTACGACGTGCGCGACAAGCACGTCTTCGACTGCGACGTGACCAGCGCCCGCTGGAACGCCGAGACCGCCCTGTGGGAGATCGAGTCGAGCAAGGGCAGCTTCACCGCCGACACGGTGGTCTCGGCGGTCGGCGCGCTGTGCGAGCCCGCGCTGCCGGACATCAAAGGCATCAACGACTTCGAAGGCGAGATCTTCCACTCCGCCCGCTGGAATCACGACGCCGATCTCACCGGTAAGCGGGTCGCCATCATCGGCACCGGCGCCTCGGCCATCCAGATCGTGCCCGCCATCGCTCCGAAGGTCGGCCACCTGGACGTCTACCAGCGCACCGCGCCCTGGCTGCTGCCGCGTCTGGACCGCCCGTACACGAAGGCCGAGCGACTCGCCTTCAAGCACGTGCCGGGCCTGCAGCGACTATCCCGCGCGGCCATCTACGCCGCGCGCGAGACCCAGGTGGTCGGCCTGGCCAAGGTTCCGGCCCTGATGCAGCTGTTCGAGGCGATCGCGAAGGCGAAACTGCGCTACGAGATTCGTGATCCGCAGTTGCGCGCCAAGGTCACGCCGAACTTCCGGATCGGCTGCAAGCGCATGCTGATCTCCAACGACTACTACCCCGCGCTGGCGCGCCCCAACGTCGACGTGGTCACCGATGGCATCGCCGAGGTGCGCGCGAACTCGATCGTCACCGAGGACGGCACCGAGCGGGAGATCGACGCGCTGATCGTGGCGACCGGCTTCCACGTCACCGACTCGCCGACCTACGAGACGATCTTCGGCCGCGACGGGCGCACGCTGTCGGAGGTGTTCGACGAGATCGGCCAGCAGGGCTACAAGGGCTCCACGATCGCGAACTTCCCCAATATGTTCTTCCTGCTCGGCCCGAACGTCGGCCTCGGGCACACCTCGATGGTGTACATGATCGAATCGCAGATCAACTACGTCGCCGACGCGCTGGCTACCATCGACCGCCTCGACCTGCGTACCGTGGAAGTGCGCCGCGACGTGCAGGATGCCTACAACAAGGACTTGCAGGCGAAGCTGGCGGGCAGTGTCTGGCTGACCGGCGGGTGCTCGAGCTGGTACCTGGACAAGCACGGCAACAACACCACGTTGTGGCCGGACTTCACCTTCGAATTCCGTCGCCTTACCAAGACATTCGACGTGTCGGCGTACGACATCTCCATTTCCCGAACCGATGTGAAAGCAGTGGCATCGTGAGCAATGACGCTTACTTCAAGAACAAGGTCTGTGTGATCACCGGAGCTGGCTCCGGGATCGGCCGTGCGCTGGCGGAGAACCTGGCCCGGCGCGGCGCCCATCTGGCGCTGTCGGATATCGACGTCGACGGCCTCGCCGAGACCACGCGCCGCTGCGAGCAGCTCGGCGCGCGGGTCAAGTCCGACCGGCTGAACGTGGTCGAACGCGAAGCGGTGATCCTCTACGCCGACGCGGTGAAAGCGCACTTCGGCACCGTGCACCAGGTCTACAACAACGCGGGCATCGCCCACCACGGCGAGATCATCCGCTCGGAGTACAAGGACTTCGAGCGCGTGATGGACGTCGACTTCTGGGGCGTCGTCAACGGCACCAAGGCGTTCCTGCCGATGGTGATCGAGTCCGGCGACGGCCACATCGTCAACGTGTCCAGCCTCTTCGGCCTCATCGCGATCCCCGGCCAGAGCGCCTACAACGCGGCGAAGTTCGCGGTGCGCGGTTTCACCGAATCGCTGCGCCAGGAGATGCTGGTGGCCCGGCACCCGGTCAAGGTCACCTGCGTGCACCCCGGCGGCATCAAGACCGCGGTCGCGCGCAACGCCACCTACGCCGATGGCATCGACAGCAAGTCGGCCGCCTCGATGTTCGACAAGAAGCTGGCCATCCACACCCCCGAGATGGCGGCGCAGACCATCACCGAGGGCGTGCGCAAGGGCCACGGCCGCGTGCTGATCGGCTGGGAGGCCAAGCTGCTGGATCTGTTCGTGCGGGTGACCGCGTCGGGCTACCAGCGGATCGCGGCCAACGTCGAGCGCCGCTTCCTGCCCTGAGCCGGGATCCGAGGAACGACGAATGCGCGACATCGACCTTCCGCTGCCCCTGGCGCGGGCGATACTGAATCCGATCTTCCGGGTGACGCTGAACAAGCGGTTGCCGTTCACGATGCAGCGCAGGCTGCTCGACGTGAGTTCACGGGCGCAGCTGTTGCCCGCGGGCGCCGTCGTGCAGCCCCTGCGCCTCGGCGGCAGGCCCGCCGAGCGGATCGGCTTCGCGGACACCTCCGAGCACGGCGCGGTTCTCTATCTGCACGGCGGCGGATACGCGGTCGGCTCGCCCGCGACGCACCGCTCGCTGGCGGCCCGGCTGGCGCGGGACACCGGGTGCGCGGTCTACGTGCTGGACTACCGGCTGGCGCCGGAGCACCCCTTCCCCGCCGCGCTCGAGGACGCCGAAGCGGCGTTCCTGGAGCTCGTGGCGAGTTCGGGCCTGCGGCCGGATCAGATCGCCGTCTCCGGTGACTCCGCGGGCGGCGGACTGTCCCTTGCGCTCGCGCAGCGCCTGATCGCCCGGCACGGGCAGACCCCGGCCGCGCTCGGTTTGATCGCCCCCTGGGCCGACCCCAACGAGATCCCGGAGCGGGAACGCGATCTGGTGATCAACAAGCCCTGGTCACGAGCCTGCGCGGCCGCCTACCTGGGCGACGGCGACGGGGCCGACCCGGCCTACGCCCCGCTGACCGGTGAACTGCGCGGCCTGCCGCCCACCTACGTGCAGGTGGACGTCAGCGAGTTGCTGCACCGCCAGTGCGTCGCACTGGTCGCCGCCCTGCGCGATGCGGACGTACACGTCCGCTTCACCGAGAGCAAGGGCTTGTGGCACGTCGCTCAGCTGCAGGCCGCGCTGGCCGGGCCCGCGGCGGCCGCGCTGCGCGAACTCGCGGAGTTCCTGCGCGAAGCCGTTCAACCGGCGGACCTGCGCGAACTAGGATGAAACCCGAGCGGGTCCCCAGCCTGCGGTGATGTACGGAGGCGATTCCGGTGGTCGACCTCACGGCCCTCGCGCAGGTGTCGTAGATTACTGGCGAGTAAACCCACGTGGAAGGGCACTGATGCGAGAGTTCGAAGTCCCGGCTTCCTACACCATTCCGGATGACGCGAACAATTCCGACAACGTCTTCCGCCACGCCGAGCAGTCACCGAACACGGTGCTGTTCAACGTGCCGAACGGCAGTGGCGGCTGGCGGGATATCACCGCCGCGGAGTTCGCGAAAACCGTCACCGGGGTGGCGAAAGGCCTGATCGCTTCGGGGCTCGAACTCGGCGATCGCGTCGCCATCATGGCCCCCACTCGCTACGAGTGGGCCGTGCTCGATTTCGCCATCTGGGCCGCGGGCGGCTGCACCGTCGCGATCTACGACAGTTCCGCCGCCGAGCAGGCCAAGTGGATCCTGCAGGACTCGGCCACCAAGCTGCTGATCCTGGACAGCGACAAGCACCGCAAGGTGATCGACGAGATCGAATCCGGGTCGCTGCCGGACCTGCGGGAGACCCTGCAGATCGACAAGGGCGCGCTGGACGAGCTGATCACCCGCGGCGCCGAACTGGACGACCAGGCCGTGCACGAGCGCCGCGCCCAGGTCGGCGCGCAGTCGCCCGCCACCCTGATCTACACCTCGGGCACCACCGGCCGTCCCAAGGGCGTCATGCTGACCCACGCGAACCTGTACGCGGAGTCCAAGTCCGACCGGATCGCGCTGAACAAGTACGTCACCGAGGGCAAGAAGACCCTCATGTTCCTGCCGCTGGCGCACGTCTTCGCCCGCGCCGTCGCGCTGGCCGCGTTCGACGCGAAGGTCATCGTCGCGCACACCGCCGACTGGTCCACCCTGGTCGAGCAGTTCGGCAGCTACCAGCCGCACTTCATCCTCTCGGTGCCGCGAGTGTTCGAGAAGGTGTTCAACAGCGCCAAGCAGAAGGCGCACGACGGCGGCAAGGGCAAGATCTTCGACGCCGCCGCCGATACCGCGATCGCGTGGAGCGAGGCGATCGACAACGGCGGACCGGGCATCGCGCTGAAGCTGAAGCACGCGCTGTTCGACAAGCTGGTCTACAGCAAGCTGCGCGCCGCCCTCGGCGGCCAGTGCGAGGCGGCCGTCTCCGGCGGCGGTCCGCTCGGCGCGCGGCTGGGTCACTTCTTCCGCGGCGTCGGCGTGACCATCTACGAGGGCTACGGTCTCACCGAGACCACCGCGGCCATTGCCGTGAACACCCCGGAGCGGATCCGGGTCGGCTCGGTCGGCCGCCCGATCGAGGGTCACGCCGCGAAAATCGCCGAGGACGGCGAGTTGCTGCTGCGCGGCTCGGTCGTGTTCAGCGGCTACTGGGGCAACGCGGACGCCACCGAGGACGCCTTCGAGGACGGCTGGTTCAAGACCGGTGACCTCGGCGCCATCGACGGCGACGGCTTCATCACCATCACCGGCCGCAAGAAGGAGATCATCGTCACCGCCGGTGGCAAGAACGTCTCCCCCGCGCTGCTGGAGGACTCGCTGCGGGCGCACCCGCTGATCAGCCAGGTGATGGTGGTCGGCGACGGTCAGCCGTTCATCGGCGCGCTGATCACGCTGGACCCGGAGTCGCTGCCCGGCTGGAAGGAACGCAACAGCCTGCCCGCCGACACCCCGATCGAGAAGCTGATCGAGAACCCGGATCTGATCGCCGAGGTGGACGCGGCGGTGGCCGAGACCAACAAGAAGGTCTCGCACGCAGAGCAGATCAAGAAGATTCGTCTGCTGACCATCGACTGGACCCAGGAGACCGGCGAGCTCACCCCGAAGATGTCGCTCAAGCGCGCGGTCGTGATGAAGCAGCACGCCGACGACGTGGCGAGCATCTACAACTGAGCCGATCGCTGTGAGGCGCTGTCCGCTGTTCGCGGACAGCGCCTTTCGCGTATCCCGGCTCGTCCACGACTACCAGTGCCCGGCCACCCCACCGGACCACGCGCAGCAAGCGCGACCGAACGCACCGCGAGCGAGATCGGCCGGGCCGGAGTTGTCGGCGCTCGAGCGTCGACGACGGTGGCCGACCGGGCCAGCGGTTGCGGCGGCCCACCCGCAGTAGTCTCGATGCCATGGCCGATCTGCGACTGCGCGTGCCGGCCGGGATGGTCTCGGCGGGCCTGACGCTGGGCGTGGCCGAACTCCTCGCGGCTGTTCTCGATCCCGGCAGCGCGCCGCTGCACGTCCTCGGATCGGCCGTGGTCGACCACACGCCCGACGGGTTGCGGGAATGGGCCATCACGACCTTCGGCACCAGCGACAAGGCCGCGTTGTACCTGATCATGGGCGTGATCACCGTGCTGGTCGCCGGACTGGCCGGTGCGATCGAGCGGTCCGGCCGGGCCGCCGGTTCGTGGTTGTTCGTGGTGTTCGGGGTGGTCACGGCATGGGTGGCGGTGACGCGTACCGGTCTGTCCGGCGCGTTGCCGACGGTCGTCGGCGTTGCCGCGGGTGTCTGCGCGCTGCGCGCGCTGACCCGTCGCATCGATGCGGCCGTCGAGAAGTCCTCTGGCGACAGCCGAACCGGCGCGACGCTGCCGACCGGCGATTCCGGGGTGCCGACCGCGGCCGATGGGTCGGCGTCCACCACCGGCCGCGGAAATCGAGGGATCTCCGGACCTGCGTCCGATGTCGGCGAGACGTCCGACGCCGCAGCCCAGGCGGGCGCGGGCACCGGTTCGCCTCGGGACGCGCCGGGAACTCCCGCGAGCACGAAAGCTCTCGACGCACAACAGCACAAAGCAAATCCGGCTGGAGTGACAAACGCGACCGCACCGGCAGAGGGGGCATCGAGCGCTACCGGATCGTCCTCGCCGGTGGCCGACACCAACCGATCCCACGCTGCGGAGCGCAGGCAAGTCTTGCGGGGACTTCTGGTGGTCGGCGGATCAGCCGTGGTCACCGGGGTCGGCGGTCGCGTGCTCGCTGCCCGCCGCAGCGACGTATCCGGCGAGCGCGCGGCGGTGCGACTGCCGGAGCCCTCCGCCCCTGCCGAGCCGGTCGCGCCCGGCGTCGATCTCCGCGTACCCGGGCTCACGCCCTATCTGACCCCGAACGACGACTTCTACCGGATCGACACCGCGCTGATCGTGCCGCAGGTGTCCAAGGACGGCTGGTCGCTGCGCATCCACGGCATGGTCGAGCGCGAGATCCGGCTCGACTGGGCGGATCTGGCGAATCGTCCGGTGGAGGAACACCTGGTCACGCTGGCCTGTGTGTCGAATCCGGTCGGCGGCGACCTGATCGGCAACGCGCGCTGGCTCGGCTACCGCGTGGATCGGCTGCTGGCCGAGGCGGGCCCGCACCCCGACGCGGACATGGTGCTCTCGCGCAGCGCCGACGGCTGGACCGCGGGCACTCCGCTGGCGGTGCTCACCGACGGACGCGACGCCCTGCTCGCGATCGGCATGAACGGCGAACCCCTTCCGGTGCAGCACGGTTATCCCGCCCGGTTGGTCGTGCCCGGGCTCTACGGCTACGTCTCGGCCACCAAGTGGGTCACCGAATTGGAAGTCACCCGCTTCGACCGCGCCACCGCGTATTGGACGCGCCGCGGCTGGTCGGCACTCGGCCCGATCAAGACCGGCACCCGCATCGACACTCCCCGCGCCCGCGGCCGCCTCCAGTCCGGCCGCGTCCCCATCGCCGGTGTCGCGTGGGCCCAGCACCGCGGCATCCGCGCGGTGGAAGTCCAGATCGACAACGGTCCCTGGCAGCAGGCCCGCCTTTCCGAAGAACAATCCATCGACACTTGGCGCCAGTGGGTCTTCGACTGGGACGCCACCTCCGGCCCGCACACCGTCCGCGCCCGCGCCATCGACGGCTCCGGCGAAACCCAAACCGCCGACCGCCGCGACGTGATCCCCGACGGCGCCACCGGCTACCCCTCCGTCACCCTCAACGTAGGTTGATTTGTCATTCCGAGGGGCGCGAAATAGCAGGCAATGAACACCTGTCGACCGGATAGCATCGGGCGAGTCCGGTAGTCGTCGGCGTTCGAGGAGGGGGCCATGTCCGAAATCTTGGATTGGGCGCGCGAAGAGAACCTGCAGCCGGCGCCGATCACGTTGGAGATCTGGAAGAAGCTCCCCGAAGATTTCCGTCGCTTGGTGGAAGTGGTGAACGGCGAAGCCATTCGGGCAGAGTCGCCTACGAGGCCACTTCAAAAGTCCGCTCGCAGGATAGCGGACTTCATCGAGACCGCCGCCGAAGCTCATATCAGCCGTCACCGTAGTGGATGCTTGGACGTCGATATGGATTTCGACGTGCTGCTGTGGGAGCTGCCCAGGATGACGATTCGGCGGCCGGACATCGCACTGTTCGATTGCGCTCCACCAGAACTTCGGCCGTTGCCCGCTTCCATGGTCAAACTGGTGGTCGAAGTCGTCTCACCGGGCACCGAGCGTGTGGACACGGCCGACAAGCTCGCGGAGTACGCGCTGGCCGGGATCCCGTGGTACTGGATCGCCTGGGTGTCGAACAATCGCGTGGATTCGATTTAGGTCTATGTACTCGACCATGTGCTCGGCCGATATCGACCACATATGAAGCTGGAGCCCACCGATTCGCCGACCGTGATCGATGTGCCGTTCGAGATCAAAATCGACTGGAGCAGACTCGACGCGCTGGCACGCTGATGCCCGCCCGCAAACGTTATCCGGACGGGCATCACCGAGGGGTCAACTGCTGAGATCGGCCTTGGCGCGTTCTTGCTCGGATTGCGCCGGGGCGGATTTGCCGTGGCGGATGAACAGCACCGAGGCGGCGACGCCGATGAGCAGGATGGCGGAGGGGAGCAGGGTGGACTGGCTCAGCGCGGTGCTGAAGGAATCCTTGACGAACTCCGGGATCGGCCCCTGGCCCGCGCCGCCTTCGGCGACCTTTCCGCCGCCCAGTCCGTTCGCCGTCATCCGTGCCGCCACCAGCGCGCTGATCGCCGCGCTGCCGAGCACCGAGCCCACCTGGCGGGTGGTGTTGTAGACGCCCGCGCCCGCACCGGCCTGCTGGACGGGCAGGTTATGGGTGGCGGTGGACGCCAGCGGGGCCCAGATGCAGGCGTTGGCGAAGCCGGCCAGCGCCGCCGCCACCAGGAACCAGGCCAGCGACGAGTGCGGTTCCATCAGGGCCGCGAACCAGAACACCGACAGCGCGAACAAGCCGAAGCCGACGGTGGGCACGATCCGCGGGTGCAAGCGGTCGGCGAACTTGCCGACCAGCGGGGCCGAGAAGCCGGTCACGATCGCCATGGGCGCGAAGACCAGCGCCGACTTGGTCGGCGACAGCTCCCGCACGGCCTGCAGGTAGAAGTACGTCGGCACCATCAGGGAGGTCACCGCCGCACCCATCGCGGCGATCGCGGCATTGGACAGCGCGAAGTTGCGGTCACGGAACAGGCTCAGGGGCAGCAACGGCTCACCCTTGGTCTTGGCCTGATTGACCAAGAAGACCGCGAGTACCACGATGCCCGCGCCGATCAGCAGCCAGATGCGCAACGACCAGTCGTAGCTGTTGCCCTCCTGGATGCCGAACACCAGCAGGAACATGCCGACGCCGCTGAGCAGCACGCCGGCGATGTCGAACTTGTGCTCGTGGGTCGGCAGTGCGGGCACCAGCCAGACCGCCAGTGCGAAGGCGACGACGCCGACCGGTACGTTCACGATGAAGATCCACTCCCAGCCGAGACCGTCCACCAGCACGCCGCCGAGGATCGGGCCGACCAGTGTCGCCAATCCCGCGACGCCACCCCACAGGCCCATGGCGGCGCCGCGCCGGTCCGGCGGAAAGGTCCGGGTGATGACGGCCATGGTCTGCGGCGTCATCAGTGCGGCGCCGATGCCCTGCGCGGCGCGGGCCGCGATCAGCATGCCGATGCTGCCGGACAGGCCGCACCACAGCGACGCCGCGGTGAATACCGCCAAGCCGATCAGATAGATGTTCTTGGGGCCGAATCGGTCGCCCAGCCGTCCGGTGACCAGCAGCGGCACCGCGTAGGTGAGCAGGTAGGCACTGGTCACCCAGATCACCTGCGAGATGTCGGCGTGCAGGCTGGTCATGATCGCGGGATTGGCGACCGCGACGATCGTCATGTCCAGCAGGATCATGAAGAAGCCGACAACCAGCGCCAGTAGCGCCGGCCACGGATTACGTTGTGTGGACATCTGTTTCGTTCCTAACTCGGATTATCCGAAAAATTCGAGACGGGTTTCGCCGCGCTGCCGGGGGGCACCGGTGGCGACACCGCGGAATCGGCGCCGTCGTAGGCGGAGCGCGCGCCGGTCAGGGGGTCGAAGTTCTCCCATTGGAGTGCGCCGCTGGCCAATTCGGCGGTGAACTCCTTGACCCAGGCGAGTTCGGCGGCGAGCAGAGCCCGCAGATAGGGCAGGGCGATCCAGTAGCGGCGGGGGACGACGTGCTCTTCGGCCCAGGCGCTCAGCATGTCGGTGTCGGCCAGTTCGGTTTCCAGTACGCCGATTCGTTCGCGCAGCAGCGCGAGCACCTCCGGCTTGGGCAGATTGTGCAACTCCCCCAGCGCCACCGGGAAGATCGGATACTCCGGGACGGGACGTCGCACGATCTCGGCGATCCGGTTGCGCAGCGCGTCCCTGCCGCGCCCGGTGATCCGGTAGGTAGTGCGCTCGGGACGGTTGCCCGCCCGGTCGACGCCCTCGGCGCGGACCAGTTCCTGGTCGGCCAGCCGGGACACGGTGTGGTACAGCGAACCGGGCCGCACCTTGACCAGCTTGTCCTCCCGCCGGGCGATCAGCGTCTGGAACATCTCGTACGGATGCATGGGCCGCTCCTCGAGCAGCGCGAGCACAGCGATGGCCAGCGGCGTCACCGGTGGATGCGCCTGCCCTTGCCCCATGCCGGGTCACCTCCGTTGCTGATCGTTCTCGGCTGCCGAGGGCCGGTCGCCGTCCGGCACGCTATCGCTGGGCGCCGACATGCTCCACGCTAAATATTCCACGTGGAATATACGGCTTGGAACAGTCTGCGGACAAGACGGATCGACCCGTGATGAGCCACACAATCCCCGGCCTCCCGTATCGCGTTCCCGATGATTTCGCGGATACACGACGAGAGGCCATCGAGACGTCAGGTTCTCGATGGCCTCTCGATTTCAGCTCCGGCCGAAGGTCGACACCGTTGGCGACCTGTCCAGCGCCGTTGCTGTTGCAAGACCGGAAATGAAGCGTTGTTCGTCGGGACCGATAGAAGGCCCGGTTGCCACACTATGCCGCGGCTCACCACGGCGGCAGTGTCGGAGCCGACATCTATCGCTCGATTCCCGACAGCACCCGCGAGCGGTCGGGCGATTCGGGAGAGAGCGGACCGCCGCGAACGCCCGGCCGGAGACCCTCGCGACTACAGCGCGTGCTTGTCCAACCAAGCACGCGCGACGTCACCCGGCGCGGCGCCGTCGTCCCGGACGCTGCGGATCATGTCCGCCAGCTCGTCGGTCGTCAGCTCGCCCGCGACGTAGTTCAGCTTCTTGATCTGCCGCTGGTCGAGCAGGCCTTTGCGGAACAGCGGCAGCACGTTCTCGGCGCGCACGGCGTAGTCGTCGTCGGCCAGCACGGCCAATCCGTCGGTGGCGCCGGGCGTCAACTCAGGGGGACCACCGAGAAGACCGACTTGAACCCGTCCGTCCAGCAACGCCTTCCGCAACGCGGCCGGATCCGGGATGGCCACGGTGGCCGCGAAGTCGCACCCGTCGACGCGCTCACGCACGGCGGAAGGCAGCAGGCCCGGCGTGGTCGCCACACCGACGGTCAGCCCGCCGCAGCGCGGCGCGAGATCGCCCACCGTCCGCACCTTGTCCTGGGCCGCCGCCTGCGCGGTGAGCAGCAGCCGCGGCCGCAGATCGGCGCCCTCGGCACGATCGGAGACCACCAGCCCTTCGGGCAGCGCGGCGCTCACCGCCTTCACCACCTCTTCGGGGAGCCGAACCGTCGCGTGTTCGTCGAAGTGGGCCAGCAACGCCCCGGTGTGCTCACCGACCACTTGAACCCGGTCGGCGTCGAGCGCCGCGAGGTAGTCCGCGCGGTTGCCCAGCCCAGGGGCGACCGCGGTGCGCGCGCCGGTCCGCGCCAGTGCGCCCGCGTAGATCTCGGCGAGCACCGACGACTCGATCGAATCACCCGCGGCGACGGTGATCGACGACGCCGGCTCGTCGTTCCCGCAGGATACGGCCAAGGCGACCGAAGCGACGACCAGCAACCGAGCCAGCACCCGCTGTGACGCGGCCAACACCATCCGGCGACACCAACCCTCCGACGAATCGACACAGCCAACGGGAAAACCCGGAAGCGGGCAGTATGGACACCCAGAATGTACCGGCGGCCGTTCGGTGCCGAGCCCGCGCCCGCCGTCCTGTCGGAAGGACTCTCGTGAAATCCACCCGCACCCCCGACGCCGCCGCGCGTCCGCGGCCCGCCGTGCGCGGCACGTTACGCGCCGCCCGCGTCCTCGCCGCCGCAGCCGTTCTCGCCGCCGCGATGATCCTGTCGGCTTGTGGCAATTCCGATCCGCTCGCCACCGGCGGCAGCTGTTCGGGAGACGGATTGATCGTCGGTTCGGCGAATTTCCCGGAGTCCGAGACCGTCGCCAACGTGTACGCGGAGGCGTTGCGCGTCAACGGCTTCACCGTGGACACCAAGCTGAATATCGGCAGTCGCGAAGCCTATATTCCGGCGTTGCGGCAGTGCGCCATCTCGGTGATCCCGGAGTACACCGGCAACCTGCTGCAATACCTGGACAAGAACGCCACCGCCACCAGCGCGGCCGACGTGGAGAGCGCCCTCGGCAAGGCCCTCGGTTCCGATCTCGCGATCGGCGTGCCGGCGCCGGGAGAGGATTCGGACGCCGTCGTGGTCACCCGCGCCACCGCGCAGCGCTGGAATCTGAGCACCATCGCGGACCTGGCCGCGCACTCGGCCGAGGTGAAGTTCGGCGCCCCCGCCGAATTCCAGGAGCGAGCGGGCGGGTTACCCGGTCTGAAGAAGAACTACAACCTCGATATCGCGGCCGGCAACTTCGAGCCGATCGCCGACGGCGGCGGTCCCGCCACGGTGCGCGCGCTGGTCGAGGGCAAGGTGACCGCGGCCGATATCTTCACCACCTCACCGGCCATCGCTCAGAACGATCTCGTGGTGCTGCGCGACCCGAAGCACAACTTCCCCGCGCAGAATGTGGTGCCGCTGCTCAACGCGAGCAAGAAGTCGGACAAGGCGCTCGCGGTGCTGAACGCGGTGTCGGCGCAACTGACCACCGACGAGCTGCTCCAGTTGAACGAGGCCGTCTCCGGGACGGGCAAGACCGAGCCCAAAGCCGCCGCCGCGGCCTGGGTCGCCGCCAAGGGGCTGAACAAGCCGGTGGGCTAGGGAGGGGAATCCGTTGTCCGATATCGAATTCTCCGGTATCAGCAAGACCTATCCGGACGGCACCCACGCCGTCACCGACTTGGATCTGCGCATCGAATCCGGGGCGTTCACCGTGTTCGTCGGCCCTTCCGGCTGCGGGAAGACGACCTCGATGCGAATGATCAACCGTATGATCGTTCCGAGTTCGGGGACGATCACCATTGCCGGACAAGATATTTCGACAGTCGATCCGGTCCGACTCCGCCTCGGGATCGGGTACGTCATCCAGAGCGGCGGCCTGCTGCCGCACCGGACGGTCGTCGACAATGTCGCGACCGTTCCGGTGCTGCGCGGCGACTCCCGGCGCGCAGCCCGCGCCGCCGCGCTCGAGGTGCTCGACCGGGTCGGCCTGGATCGCTCACTGGCCCAGCGGTATCCGGCGCAGCTGTCGGGCGGCCAGCAGCAACGCGTCGGCGTGGCCCGCGCGCTGGCCGCGGACCCGCCGGTCCTGCTGATGGACGAACCGTTCAGCGCCGTCGACCCGGTGGTGCGCGCCGAATTGCAGATCGAAATGCAAAGGCTCCAGGCCGAACTGCACAAGACGATCGTGTTCGTCACGCATGACATCGACGAGGCGATCACGCTCGGCGATCGGGTGGCGGTGTTCGGTCCCGGCGGAGTGCTCCAGCAGTACGACCCGCCGCAGCGCCTGCTCGCTCAGCCCGCCACCGATTTCGTCGCCGATTTCGTCGGCCGTGATCGCGGTTATCGCGGGTTGTCCTTCCGCGTCGCGAACGACGTTCCGCTGCACGAGATCCGCACGGCCGTGGCGGACGAGGTGAAGGAGCTGCGTCTGGACGCGGGCGAATGGGTGCTGGTCGTGGACGCGGCGAACAAGCCGGTCGGCTGGATGGACGTCACCGGGGTCGAAGGGTTCCGCGCGGGCCGCGCACTGGCCGACAGCATGTCGGCCGGTGGCTCACTGTTCACCCCGTCCGGCGACCTGCGCCAAGCGTTGGACGCCGCGATCTCCTCGCCCTCCGGAACAGGCGTGGCCGTGGACGACTCCGGCGCCGTGCGCGGTGGCGTGCTGGCCACCGAAGTACTCGAGCAGCTGGCCGGCCAGCGTGCACGGGAGGACGCCGAACGCAACCGCCACTTCTTCGAAGAACAGGTGCGATAGGCGGCCATGAGATACCTCGTCGAGAATTTCTCGGAGATCATGGGATTCACCGCGACCCATCTCTATCTCGCGCTGGTGCCGCTGCTGCTGGCCTTGGTGATCGCGATTCCGGCCGGTGCGCTGGTGCGGCGGGTGTCGTGGCTGCGCCGGGTCACGGTGACCGCCGCGAGCCTGGCCTACACCATCCCCTCACTCGCACTGCTGGTGATCATTCCGCCGCTGGTGGGCATCTCGGCCATCGATCCGCTGAACGTGGTCATCGCGCTCACCATCTACTCCACGGCGCTGCTGGTGATCGCGGTCCCGGCCGCCCTGGATTCGGTGCCCGGCACCGTGCTCGACGCGGCCGACGCCGTCGGCTACGGCCCGCTGCGCCGCACGCTCACCGTGGACATGCCGCTGGCCGTGCCGGTCTTCGTGTCCAGCCTTCGGGTGGTGCTGGTGACCAATATCGCGATGGTTTCGGTCGGCGCGCTGATCGGCGTCGGCGGGCTCGGCAAGCTGTTCACTCAGGGCTACCAGCGCGATTACCCGGACGAGATCATCGCGGGCGTCATCGTGACGCTCGCGCTGGCGCTGATCGCCGACCGGGCGGTGTACGCGCTGGGCCGCTGGGCGACGCCGTGGGTGCGCGCGGATGCCAGGACGGCGAAGGCGAAAGGCGCTGCCACGTGAATCTGTTCCTCGACGCCTGGCACTACTTCACCGACGGCGCCAACTGGAGCGGTCCGTCCGGTATCGGGACCCGGATCGTCCAGCACCTCTGGTACAGCTTCCTGACCATCGCCGTCTCCGCGGTGATCGCAGTACCGCTCGGCCTGATCATCGGCCACACCCGGCGGGGGGCGGCGGTGCTGGTCGGGTTCGCCAACGCCATGCGCGCGCTGCCGACCCTCGGCCTGCTGACGTTCCTGGTGCTGCTGCTCGGCCTGGGCCTGGTCCCGCCGCTGCTCGCCCTGGTCACGGTCGGCATTCCCCCGCTGCTCGCGGGCGCGTACGCCGGCATCGCGAACGTTCCCGCCGACGTCGTGGACGCCTCACGCGCCATGGGCATGACCGAGCGGCAGATCCTGTTCCGGGTGGAGGTGCCCAACGCGCTGCCCATCCTGCTCACCGGGCTGCGCGGCGCGACCCTGCAGGTGGTGGCCACCGCGACGATCGCCGCCTACGTCAACCTCGGCGGGCTGGGCCGGTACATCTTCGACGGCATCAGCCTCTACCGCTACGACCGGGTGCTGGTTGGCGCGCTGCTGGTGGCCGTGCTGGCGATGGTGCTGGATGGCCTGCTCGCGTTCGCGGTGTGGGCGAGCGCGCCGGGTGTGGACCGGTTGCGCCGCGCGCCACGCCCCGTGGCCGCACCCGCTGCCGAGTTGCAG
Organism: Nocardia sp. NPDC047654; assembly: GCF_043205035.1. NCBI lineage: Bacteria > Bacillati > Actinomycetota > Actinomycetes > Mycobacteriales > Nocardiaceae > Nocardia > Nocardia sp. NPDC047654. The sequence goes on along the minus strand of NZ_JBIDDF010000015.1, from coordinate 9,908 downwards.
ACCACCGGCTGATCACGGCGAACACCGTTCCTACGACAAGGACGCCCCGTTCGAGATGAACGGGGCGTCCTTGTCGCTGCCTGAGAATGCGCGTTACGCGACGCCCTCGGCGCGGGCAGCCGCGGCGACCGCTTCGGCGACGGCCGGGGCGACCCGCGGGTCCAGCGGGCTGGGCACGATCTTGTCCGGACCGAGTTCGTCGGCGACGACGCTGAGGATCGCGTCGGCGGCGGCGATCTTCATGCCCTCGGTGATCCGCCGGGCTCCCGCGTCCAGCGCGCCCTTGAAGACGCCGGGGAACGCCAGCACGTTGTTGATCTGGTTCGGGAAATCACTGCGGCCGGTGGCCACGATCGCGGCGTACTTGCGCGCCACCTCGGGGTGGATCTCCGGGTCCGGGTTGGACATGGCGAACACGATCGACTCCGGCGCCATCGACGCGATGAGCTCTTCGGCGATCAGACCGGCGGACAGGCCGAGGAACACGTCGGCGCCCGCCAGCGCCTCGGCCGCGCCGCCGGTGAGGCCGCGCGGGTTGGTGCGGGTGGCCAGCTCGGCCTTCACCTCGTTGAGGTCGCCGCGCTCGCGGTTGACGATGCCCTTCGAGTCGAGCACGGTGACGTCGCGGACACCCGCGGCGAGCAGGATGTTCGTGCACGCGACACCGGCCGCGCCCGCGCCGGACACCACGACCTTCAGGCCCTCGATGCCGCGGCCCTGCACCTTGGCCGCGCCGTTGAGCGCCGCGAGCACCACGATGGCGGTGCCGTGCTGGTCGTCGTGCATCACCGGGCAGTCGAGCGCCTCGATGACGCGCTTCTCGATCTCGAAGCAGCGCGGCGCGGAGATGTCCTCCAGGTTCACCGCACCGAAGCTCGGGCGCAGCAGGATCAGTGTCTCGACGATCGCGTCGACGTCCTTGGTGTCCAACACGATCGGGATCGAATCCAGGCCGGCGAACTTCTTGAACAGCGCCGCCTTGCCCTCCATGACCGGCAGCGAGGCGCGCGGGCCGATGTCGCCGAGGCCGAGCACGGCGGTGCCGTCGCTGACCACGACCACGAGCCGATCGGTCCAGGTGTAGCGCTTCGCCAGCGCCTCGTCCTCGGCGATCGCGCGGCTGACCTGGGCGACACCCGGGGTGTAGGCGATCGACAGATCACGCTGAGTCTCCAGCGGCGCACTGAGTTCGACCGAGAGCTTGCCGCCGAGATGTCCCGCGAAGATTTCGTCGTTTGTGATTTCGGACAGGCTTGCGGTGGAATTCGGTGCATCAGTCACAGGTGACACGATTTCACTCCTGCTCAGGTCGGGCTAAACCGGGGGACGGTTACCACTGGGTAATGGGTATAAGTCGTTTCACTACGCTCATCGAGTGCGCTGACCGGTACGTTTCGAGACGGATGCGAGCGAGCGAACACGACTTGCCGGTATCTCGATGGCGGGCGCGGCACTGATCCGCGAAACAGAAACCGGACAGGTGGGCCCGGACAGAACATGCGGTGTGATCTCGCGGGTCGCGACGGTACGTCGGCGAGGCGGAGACCTCCGTGATTCCCTCACCCGGCGGTGGCGTAGGTAAGGAATCCGACACATTCTGCCAGTCCGGTGGGCAAGTTGCCAAACCGGTTACCCCCTGGGCCGTGTCGCGCTCCATCACCCAACGGTAGGAGGCGGGAATTACCTTCAGGTAAGCGGAAACTCCCCGTTCACGAGCCCGGCGCGGTGAGTGATCGCACCGCTCGCGGCATTGCCGGTGTGAGTCCCGCGCGGCGGCGGGCGGGCGTGGCCGCGGCAGCGCGGGCGAAGATCATGCCACGATATCGCGGGGCTGCTCCGGCAGGCTCGGCGGCGCGTCGGGGCGCACCCACACACCGCGCACGCCACCCGAAATCAGCCGCATCCGCCAGGTGTCGGACGCGCCGGGATGATCGGTCCTGCGGTGCATGCCACGGCTCTCGGTGCGCATGAGCGCGCTGTATTTCGTCCAGCGCGCCACCGCGAGCAGTGCGGCGGCCTGCCTGGCGCGCAGCAGGTCCACACCGCTACCGCCGAGGTCGAATTCCGCGCCGGGCCACATCCCGTCGAGTTCGCCGATGCTGTCGCGCAGGCTGCCCGCGCTGCGCCAGTAGCTGCGCCGCAACGGCAAGGTGTGCTCCTGGACGAGGCCGACCACCGCTCGGGGGTCGATCCGCGCCACAGCGTTCAGCCCGGCTCCCGGCACCTCGCGCGCCGGGGCGCGGCGATCCGAGGTCCGCGCGAACTTCGCCGCGGCGGTGCCCGCCCACACACCCGACGCGATCGCCCACGCCCCGCTCAGTCCGCCGGATCCGCTCACCGCGCCGGTGATCGCCTCCCGGCTGACGACGTCGCCGGCCGCGAACAGGCCCGCGACGGTCGTCGCGCAATCCGGCCCGGTGACGCGCAGTCCCCCGGTGCCGCGCACGGTGCCCTCCAGCACGGCCCGCAGCGGCACCCGCGTGGCGCGGTCGACGTGGCCCTGGTGCGTCGGCCGGGACCGGAAGGCGACCGGCACGTCGTCCAAGGCGGCGAATACGCGCTGTCCATCGGCGATGGCCGCGAGCGCCGCCGAGCGATGGCCGGGCAACTCGGCGCCGGATTCGTCGTAGAGGGGGGCGGATCGCGAGACGAAACCGCGGAGCGCGGCCTGCTCGGCCTTGTCCGGCGAGATCAGGCCGTAGCCGCAGGAGAATTCCATTCCGGACAGCTCGGCGCCCGCTTCCGCGGCGAACAACAGGCCGTCGCCGGTGTCGACGTCGGTGCCGGCGGCGCCGGAGAGGAACGCGCAGCCTCCCGTGGCCACCACGACCGCGCCCGCACGCACGCGCCAGCGCCGGAACCCCTCGTGCCCGCTCAGTCCGCCCGCGCCGGCCACCACCCCTTCGCGATCGACCAGCAATTGCAACGCGGGATGATGGTCGAGTACGCGCACCCCGGCTTCCCGCAGCACCCGGCGCATCCGCCGCAGGTAGCGGGCGCCGTCCAGATGCATCCGCCGTCGCGCCGGGTCACCGGCGATGCGACTACCCCATCGGGCCGATTGCTCGACCCGCTGATGGGTCTCCTCGAGCACGCGGTGCATCAGGTCAGGATCTCCGAGCCCGCCACCGTGCGCGTGCGCGCGCCGCACCGCCTCCTCCCGCGCCGGACCGGGCGGGATGTGCCACAAGGAGATCGCGCCGCGCGCGGTCGGTCCGCTCGAGCCGCAGTGCGCCTTGTCGACGAGCACGACGGTGGCGCCCGCCGCCGCGGCCGAGACGGCCGCCCAGGCACCGGCGGGACCACCGCCGATTACCAGTACATCCGTCTCGAGTTCAGTCACAAAGAAAAATGTTCCGGCACAATTCATCCGCCCGCAACCAATGCCTGGAAATCAGCTCCACCATTGCGTCCACAGCAATAGTCCAGCAGCCAGAAAAACGATCATGGATGCGGCGCAGGCGGCCACCCCACGGTGCCGGTCCGAATATATCTGCGCCGCGAGGGCGACCACCGCGGCCGCGACATGCCAGGTGACCGATTCACCGCCGGGACCGGGGAATCCGCGCCGATCCGCGAGCACAGCGGCGCCGACCACGACCAGCATGCCCACCACGGTGCCCCCGGCGACGATGCCGCTGAGTCCGCGCAGGAGTCTCACGCGGTGACCACCGGCACGCCGGATGCCTTGCCGACCAGCTTCTCGAACTGCGCGGGATCGGTGGTGTAGTCGCCGAGCCGGATGGTCTTGTTCGTACCGTGATAGTCCGACGAACCGGTGGTGAGCAGGCCGAGTTCGGCGGCGAGATCGGTGAGCACCGCGCGGTCGGCCGCGGAGTGGTCGGGGTGCGCGATCTCCAGACCGCCGAGCCCGAGCGCGGCCAGCTCGCGGATGTCGTCGAGCGCGAGCAGCCTGCCCCGCTTGCGCGCCCTGGTGTGCGCCAGCACGCTGACCCCGCCCGCGGTGGCGATCATCTGCACCGCCCGACGCAGCGGGGTGTCGGCCTTCTCGGCGTAGTAGCGACCGTGCGGGGCGAGCAATTCGTCGAACGCCGCGTCCACGCTCGGCACCACACCGGCGGCGACCAGCGCGCGGGCCAGGTGCGGTCGCCCCGCCGATGGACCGGCCGAGGCCAGCACGGCATCGGGATCGATCGGCAGTCCGTCGGCGGCCATCCGCTCGGCCATGGCGCGCAGCCGCTCCACCCGTTCGGCGCGCAGCCGCTCGCGTTCCTCGGCGAAGCCGCGATGGGCCGGGTCGAACAGGTAGGCCAGCAGATGCACGGGTACCGGCCAGCCGTCCTCGCCGAGGCCGACACACGACATCTCCATGCCGCGGACCAGCGTCACGCCCGCCGGTAGCGCGTCGACCGCTTCCGCCCAGCCCGCCGTGGTGTCGTGATCGGTGATCGCGACGACGTCCAGGCCCGCAGCGGCGGCGTTCCGCACGAGTTCGGCCGGGGTGTCGGTGCCGTCGGACGCGGTCGAGTGGGTATGGAGGTCGATGCGCACGCCTTCAAGTCTTACAGTGCGGCGGCGTCTTCCCGCACGCGCAGGCGACCTTCCGGGAGGCCTACCGCGACGTAGCATCGTCAGCGTGCCGTCCTTTTCTCCGCTCTCCTCGCTCCGTGGATCCAGCCGAACGCCCGAACAGCGGTTCATTCCGGTTCCGACGGCGCAGGCGATCGTCGACTGTGCGGTGTACGTGGACGGCAAGCGCGTGCCCGGCCGCTTCACGCATGAAGCGGCCCTGGCGCGAGCCCGCGAGGAACACGGATTCGTCTGGGTCGGGCTGCACGATCCGGACCGCACGCAGATGGCCGACATCGCCGAGACCTTCGGGCTGCATCCGCTGGCCGTGGAGTACGCCTTGGAGAAGCACCAGCGGCCGAAACTGGAGCGCTACGACGACTCGCTACTGCTGTTGCTGCGCACGGTCAGTTACGTCGAGCACGAATTGAACAGTGTCAGCGAGATCGTGGAGACCGGCGAGATCATCGTGTTCACCGGCACCGACTTCGTGGTCGCCGTCCGGCACGGTGAGCATTCCGGGCTGGCCGAGGTGCGCAAGGCGCTGGAGGAGGACCCCGCGCAATTGGCGCTCGGCCCCGGCGCGGTGCTGCACGCGATCGCCGACCGGGTGGTGGACTCCTACATCGAGGTGGCCCAGTCGGTCGAGGACGATATCGACGAGATGGAGGAGGAGATCTTCACGCCGCGCAGCAGGGTCACCGTGGAATCCATCTACCAGCTCAAGCGCGAGGTGGTCGAGTTGCGGCGCGCGGTGAATCCGCTCGCCGCGCCGCTGGACCAGCTCAGTCACAAACCGGATCTGCCGGTGCCCAAGGAGATCCGGCGCTATCTGCGCGACGTCGCGGAACAGCACGCCGCCGTCGCGGAACGGATCAACGATTTCGACGAGGCGCTCAGCGCGCTGATCAGCGCCGCGCTGGCCCGGATCGGCGTGCAGCAGAACACTGACATGCGCAAGATCTCGGCCTGGGTCGCGATCGCGGCGGTGCCGACGATGATCGCCGGCATCTACGGGATGAACTTCGATCACATGCCCGAACTGCACCAGGTCTGGGGTTATCCGATGGTGTGGGTGCTCATCCTCGCCATCTGCACGGGCTTGTTCTTCACCTTCCGCCGCAACAAGTGGCTGTAGCCGGGCGACCGATCACAAGCTGGCGGCGCCGCGCCTCGGGTCGCGCACGTCGATCCCCGCCTCCTGCCACGCCTCCCGCAACGCCTGCGCGCCGCGAACGCGTACCCACGCCGCCTCCGTCGCGGTCACCGGCGTCACCGCGAAGTACCGCACCGGCTCGGCCGGGTCGGGCAGCGACACGGCCGGAATCTCGCTGTCGCCGAGCAGAACCGCGGTGAACGGCGCGTCGCGCCACATCGGCTCACCCAGATCCAGCAGCGCGTCCGCTTGCAGCACAACGCCTTCCACGACCGGAGCCGCGGCGAGCACACCGAGCGATTTGGCCAGGCCGGAGCTGGCGCCGACCCCGGACCGCAACGTCAGCACCAGCTCGGCGCGCGGGCCGCGCACCGGGTCGGCGTGCACCGCGGCGGGATCGCCCATCGGATGCCTGCTGGCGCCGAGCGTCACGTAGTGCACCAGATCGTCCTCGGCGATGCGCAGGATCTCGATCGGCTCCAGGCCCAGGAAGGTGACCGACGCGGCGTCGACGTGCGCGGCCTCCACCCCGAAATGGCCCAGTACCTCGGTGCGGACCGTCTCCAGTACTTCCATGCCTCAGATCGCCAGCCGCGCGAGCATGTCCCGCGCCTGTTCGGCCGACTTCGGATCGCACAGCACGTCGTAGCGGCCCGCCACCAACTGCATGGTGGAGGCGAAATCGCGCTGGCCCCTGGTGGCCGCGTACGGGATCGAGGTCGAGATGACGCCGAAGATGACGCCGCCGATCAAGCCGACGAGCAGCGGACCCAGCGCGCCGCTGGTGGTGAACAGGCTCAGCAGCAGACCGAGGAACAGGCCGAGCCAGGCGCCGGACACCACGCCGCCGCCGATCACCTTGCCCCAGGTCAGCCGATAGAGGACCCGCTCGACCTGCATCAAGTCGACGCCCACGATGGTCACGTCCTGCACCGGGAACTGGTTGTCGGCCAGGTAGTCGACCGCCTTCTGCGCCTCGACATAGGTCGGATACGAGCCGACCGGCCAGCCCGACGGGGGTGTCGGGAGGCCCTGCCGCGCACGGCTCGAGTTCCCCAAGGGATTCGTCATGGTTCCATTCTGCTATTCCGACGCATCCCGCGGTGGTGTGAAACGCGTGGTGCGCGTCATTCCGGCGGCACGGCCCTTCTCGGCGATCACGTGCGCCATCTTGGCGCTGGCCTCGTCGATCATCTCGTCACCGAGCATCACCGCGCCGCGCGCGCCGCCCGCCGCCGAGGTGTGAAAGGCATAGGCGTCGAGGATCTCCTCGGCACGGTCGTAGTCCGACTGGCGCGGGCTGAAGATCTCGTTCGCCGCCTCGATCTGTCCGGGGTGCAGCACCCATTTGCCGTCGAATCCGAGCGCGGCCGTGCGCGCCGCGGCCCGCCGGAAACCCTCCACATCCCGGATTTGCAGGTACGGGCCGTCGATCGCCTGCAAGCCGTGCGCACGAGCCGCGAGCAGGATGGTCATCAGGATGTGGTGGTAGGCGTCGCCGGTGTCGTAGCCCTCCGGTTGTTCGCCGACCACCAAGGTGCGCATGTTGATGCTGGCCATGAAGTCCGCCGGGCCGAAGACCAGCGTCTGCACCCGGGGGCTCGCGGTGGCGATCGCGTCGATATCGCGCAGCCCCGCCGCGTTCTCGATCTGCGGCTCGATACCGATCCGCCCGACGTCGAGGCCGCAGGCCTTCTCCAGCTGGGTCAGCAGCAGGTCCAGCGCGCGCACCTGGCCCGCGTCGGTCACCTTGGGCAGCAGGATCGCGTCCAGCGCCGCGCCCGCGCCCTCGACCACGGAAATGACGTCCGCGTAGGTCCATTCGGTGGTCCAGTCGTTGACCCGCACCACGCGCAGTTGCGTTCCCCACCCGGAGTCGTTCAGCGCCGCGACGATGTTGGCCCGCGCCTCGGCCTTCGCGACCGGGGCTACCGCGTCCTCCAGATCGAGAAACACCTCGTCGACGGGCAAGGTCTTGGCCTTCTCGATCATCTTCGTATTGCTGCCCGGGCAGGCGAGCACCGAACGGCGCGGCTTCATGATCACTCCCGTCGATCGTGGCGGGGTGCGAACACCCGCCCGCGAACATCTAGCCTGACAGCATGGCAGCTACCAGGGTGTACGTCGCCAGGCTGGCCGGTTTGGCGGTGCTGGGACCGGACGGCGAGTCTATCGGCCGGATTCGCGACGTCGTCGTGGCCGTCCGTTCCGACCGCCAGCAACCGCGGGTGCACGGCTTGGTCGTCGAACTGCCCACCCGGCGGCGTATTTTCGTGCCGATCCTGCGGATCACCGCGATCGAACCCGGCGTGGTCACGCTGAACACCGGTACGGTGAGCCTGCGCCGTTTCAACCAGCGACCTGGCGAGATGCTCGCCCTGGCACAGGTCGTCGACTCGGTGGTGCGGGTCGAGGACCCGGACCTGCCCGACCTGGCGGACGTGGACGTCCACGTGGTCGATCTCGGCATCGAGCAGACCCGTTCCAGGGACTGGCTGGTCAGCAGGGTCGCCGTGCGCGGGCACCGCAGGCTGGGCCGCAGGCGCACGGTGCACGTGGTGGACTGGACCATGGTGTCCGGCCTGACGCCCTACGAGATCGGCAGGCCGGGGCAGGACGTCACGCAACTGCTCGAACAGTTCGAAGGCATGCGCGCGGCCGACGTGGCGCAGCAGTTGCGCGAGCTGCCGGAGAAACGGCGGATCGAGGTGGCCGTCGCGCTGGACGACGAACGTCTGGCCGACGTGGTGCAGGAACTCCCCGACGACGAGCAGGTCGAGTTGCTCGGTCACTTGGAGGTGCGCAGGGCCGCCGACGTGCTGGAGGCGATGGATCCCGACGACGCCGCCGACCTGCTGGGCGAGCTGCCCGAGGGCGAGGCCGAATCGCTGCTCGCCCTGATGGACCCCCAGGAGTCCGAACCGGTGCGCAGGTTGCTCGAGCACTCCCCCTACAGCGCGGGCGGTCTGATGACGCCCAAGCCGATCATCCTGACGCCGTCGACGACGGTGGCCGAAGCGCTGGCGCGGGTGCGCAACCCGGACCTCACCCCGGCGCTGGCCTCCATGGTGTTCGTGGTGCGTCCGCCCACCGCGACGCCGACCGGCCGCTACCTCGGTTCGGTGCACATCCAGCAATTGCTGCGCGAACCCCCTGCCCACCTGGTGGGCGGCATTCTCGACACCGACCTGGCGCCGCTGCGCCCCGATCTCCCCTTGGCCACGGTGACCCGGTATTTCGCGACCTACAACCTGGTCTGCGGACCGGTGGTGGACGAGGAGAACCATCTGCTCGGCGCGGTCAGCGTCGACGACGTCCTCGACCACCTGTTGCCCGAGGACTGGCGCGACCAGGAAGAGACCGACGAGAGGGGCGGGGCGTGACCGCGCGGGGCCCCGCTCATGCCCGAAAGGACACACCGTGAGCGAGAACGACCCCGGCGTGCGGCTCGGTCCCAGCAGGGCGCGCCAACGTTTGGAAACACCGATGGAAAGCCGGTTCCGCTTCGAGTGGGACGCCGAGGCTTTGGCCCGCAGCAGCGAACGGGTGGCTCGATTCCTGGGGACCGGACGGTATTTGGCGGTCCAGACGATCCTGGTGCTGGTTTGGATTCTGCTGAACATCTTCGTGGTCGCCCTGCGCTGGGACCCGTACCCGTTCATCCTGCTGAATCTGGCGTTTTCCACCCAAGCCGCCTACGCGGCGCCGTTGATCCTGCTGGCGCAGAACCGGCAGGACAACCGGGACCGGGTCGCCCTGGAGGAGGACCGGGTGCGGGCCGCGCAGACCAAGGCGGACACCGAGTTCCTTGCCCGGGAACTCGCTGCGCTGCGCATCGCCGTCGGCGAAGTGGCCACCCGCGATTACCTGCGCCGGGAATTGGAAGAACTGAAAGGGATTCTGGACCGAATGGAGTACGGGGAATCCCCTGATCACGAGACCCGGACGGAAAGCGGCGGAAAGGGCGGCCGCAAGAAAAGCTCCGGCCGAAAGCCCGCTCCAGCAGCGGTTTCACCGTCGGGAACCAGTGATCAACCGAAAATACCGAATAAGGACCTGACTGGTGGGTAACCTGGACAACGTTGTCCAGAGTGACCGGCGCAGGGGTTGTCGCGACGGTCGTTCCCACGACGTCGAGGATTGGGTGTGGCCGAATGCGTGTATCTGCTCCGATAACGGTCTCGGCTTTGGTTGTTGCTGGTGTGGTGGTGAGTGGTTCGGG
>NZ_JBIDDF010000014.1:0-195550 GCF_043205035.1 Nocardia sp. NPDC047654 | reverse complement strand
CGCCCGGTCCCATTCCGAACCCGGAAGCTAAGCCTGCCAGCGCCGATGGTACTGCACTCGACAGGGTGTGGGAGAGTAGGACACCGCCGGAACATTTTTCACGAAAGGCCCTCGACACCGTCGAGGGCCTTTCGTCGTTTCAGCCGGGAATTACTTTTATTACCGGTCGGCGGTGAGCGCGGTCGTCAATGCGGCTGCCGTGCTCCGCGTCGCGTCCATGAATTCTTCGCGTTCCGCCCGGGTCGTCGCGGCGCGTAGCGGCCCCAGCTGCACTTCGTAGGCGGGGGCGCCGCTCGCGTCGAAAACCGGTGCCGCGAGATAACTCAGCGGCAAGACTTCCTCCGAATCCAGCTCGGCCCTGGTAAAGGGCCGCGAGGTGAGCGCGGCGAGCTGGCGAAGCGCGCGAGTGCGCAGATGAGGTTGCAGGAGTTCGGATCCCACCGCGCCGAGCAGATCCACGAGCAGATCGACCATCCCCGCGTCGTCGGCGCGGGGCCGGAAGACGGCCACCCCACGCTCGCGGACCAGCGCCAGCAGCGCACCGGCCATCCGTTGATCCGTTTCGGCGGCGGTGCGCAGCCAAATGTTCTGCTCATGCGCAGGCCGCCACGGCATCACGCTGGCACCGGCTGGGAACTGCAGCGGAATGCGATGTCCCACCGGGATTCCGGGAACGACGCGGTCGACGCCGTGCCGCACGTCGAGCACCGTCAGGCGGTCGGGTTCGATGCGGCTGAACGTGGCGCCGTACCCGGTGCGGGCGGCGAGACCGGCGAGGAGACCGCCGACGCCGTGCGGGAGGGCGGCGCCGTGCAGACCGGCCAATGCAGGCCCGATGCCGTAGCCGCGAGCAGGGTCGCGGACCACCCAGCCGGCCGCGTCCAGTTCGCTCAGGATCGCGGTCGCGGTGGCACGGGCGATGCCGAGACGTTCGGCGATGCCCGCGACGCTGATCGGCTCCCCGGAGGTCGCCAGCAACGACACGATCTCGACGACGCGGCGCGTCGGAGGCGACGCCGATCGATCCGGCATGTCCACAACCCCTTGTCCCGCTCGGGTGAGCGACTTACGATGACGAATATTAGATTACATACTGTCGAATATTCGTCACCAGCGTAGGGAGCGCGAATGATTCTGGATCGGTTCCGAATCGATGATCAGGTCGCCATAGTCACCGGTGCGGGTCGCGGTCTCGGCGCGGCCATAGCGGTTGCGTTCGCGGAGGCGGGGGCGGATGTCGTCATCGCCGCACGGACCGAGAGCCAGCTCGAGGAGGTGGCAGCGCGCGTCGCCGCCGCGGGACGACAGGCCCATGTGGTGCCCGCGGACCTGAGCGACGCCGATGCCACGGCAGCTCTCGCCGCGGCGGCGGTCGAACGCTTCGGGCGACTGGACATCGTGGTCAACAATGTGGGCGGGGCGCTGCCGTGCCCGCTGCTGGACACGACGCCGCAGGCGCTGACGGACGCGTTCGAGTTCAACGTCACCAACGCGCACGCACTGGTCCGGGCCGCGGTACCGCGCATGCTCGAAACCGCCGGTGGCGGTTCGATCCTGAACATCACCTCGACCATGGGTCGACTGCCGGGGCGTGCGTTCGCGGCGTACGGCACCGCCAAGGCCGCCCTCGCCCACTACACGAAGCTCGCCGCCCTCGACCTGAACCCGCGTATCCGGGTGAACGCCATCGCGCCGGGGTCGATCCTGACCTCCGCACTGGAGATCGTCGCGGGAAACGACGCCATGCGGACCGAATTGGAATCGAAGACACCGTTGCATCGCATCGGCGAACCCGAAGACATCGCCGCGGCCGCGCTCTATCTGGTGTCGCCCGCGGGCAAGTACCTCACCGGCAAGATCCTCGAGCCCGACGGCGGCTTGATCATCCCGAACCTCGACCTCCCGATCCCGGATCTGTGACATGACATATCGCGTAGTGCAATGGGGCACCGGCAATGTGGGCAGGCATGCCCTGGCCGGCGTCATCGCCCATCCCGAACTGGAACTGACCGGCGTGTGGGTGTCCGGTCCCGCCAAGAGCGGCATCGACGCGGGGACCCTCGCCGGCCTCGAGCATCCCGTCGGCGTCACCGCCACGACCGACGCGGATGCGTTGCTCGCGTCGCGGCCGGACTGCGTCGTCTACTGCTCCATGACCGACAACCGGCTGTTCGAAGCCGTGCAGGACCTCCAGCGCATCCTGGCCGCCGGAATCAATGTCGTCGCCTGCGCACCGGTGTTCTTCCAATACCCCTACGGCGTGCTGCCCGACGAACTGCTGAAACCGGTGCAGGAGGCGGCCGCGCAGGGCAATTCGTCGCTGTGGGTGAACGGTATCGACCCGGGTTTCGCCAACGACCTGCTGCCGCTCGCGCTCGCGGGGACCTGCCTGCGCGTGGACCAGGTGCGCTGCCTGGAGATCGTGGACTACGCCAGCTACGACAACCGAGCGGTCATGTTCGACATCATGGGCTTCGGTAAGCCCGTCGACGAGATCCCCATGCTGTTGCAGCCCGGGGTGCTGTCGCTCGCCTGGGGCGGCACGGTCCGTCAGCTCGCCGCCGGGATCGGCGTCACCCTCGACGCCGTCACCCAGTCCTACGAGCGCATCCCGGCGCCGGAGTCGTTCGACATCGCGACCGGGCACATCGCCGAAGGAACCGCGGCGGCATTGCGTTTCGAAGTCCGGGGCATGGTCGGGGACGTGCCGGTCACGGTGCTCGAGCACGTGACCCGGCTGCGCCCCGACCTGTGCCCGGACTGGCCACAGCCCGCGCACCCCGAGGGCTCCTACCGGGTCGAGATCACGGGCGAGCCCGATTACGCGCTGGACCTGGTGACCTCGAGCCGCAACGGGGATCACAACTACGCGACCGTCCTGGCGACGGGCCTACGGATAGTCAACGCCGTTCCCGCCGTCGTCGCCGCTCCCGCAGGTATCCGCACCGCGCTCGACCTACCGCTGATCACGGCTCCCGCGCACCGCCCTGGCCGGTGACCGACCTCGCGGCCCCGCGGCGCGCGGGTGTCCGGCCTGCCCTGATCACCGACCGGTGACGAGGTCCCCGCGCTGAGCAATCGGCAGCGGCCCTTCGAGTTTTCGGCTCCGGCCCGGCTCATTGTCCGGCCGTGCGGCCACGCGGCTGCGGCCCAGGCTCCGGTCCTGGTCGCAGACCGCTGACGTGCGGGGCTCTGTCTCGTGGGGCGCGGCGCGCGGTGCGGACAGCGCCTGCTCGAGGTATTCGGCGGGCTCGACGCTCCGGCCGTGGTCGAAGACCGGCGGGGCGGTCGCGCGGCTACGCGGCATACCGCACCGAATCACGCCCGCTTGGTCTCCGACCCGGCGGTGCGGTGCACTGCCGTCGCACTCCGGCCCTGGTCTCGGACCGCTGGCGCGGTCGCGTCCCGCTGCGGCTTGCCGCGCTGGAGGTTCGCCTCGATCTCTGACCGGCCGGGCGGTACGCGGCTGCCGCGGGTACTAACCGGCGCGCAGGGCGGACAGCGCCTGCTCGACGTCGTCGGCGCTGTTGTAGAGGTGGAAGGCGAACCGCAGCCCGCCGCCGCGCGCCGAGGCGATCACCTCGGCCTCCGCGAGCCGGGCTGCCAGGTCCCCCGCGCCGGGCACGGAGACGATCGGCGAGCGCGCATCGACGGGCTGAAAGCCCAGCTCGCGCAGCCCGTCGCGGAAGCGGTCGGCGAGTTCGAGGTCGTGCGCGCCGATTTTCTCGACGGTGAGTTCCTCGATCAGCGACAGTCCGGCCAGCGCCGCCACGACGCCGAGCCAGTCCGGTGTCGTGTCGAACCGCCGTGCCGTCGCGGGCAGTGCGACCGGGCGGTAGAGCTCGGCCCAGCGGTCCTCGGCGGCGTACCAGCTGGAGCCCACCGGACGCAGCTGCGGGACGAGGTCGGGCGGTGTGGCGAGGAACGCGACGCTGCGTGCGCCGATCAGCCATTTGAAGGTGGCGCACACCCAGTAGTCCGCGTCGGTGAAGCGCAGTGGCAGCCACCCCGCGGCCTGGGTGGCGTCCACCAGCAGGCGCGCGCCGTTGGCCCGGGTCACCGCGCGCAGTTCGGCCAGATCGGTGACGCGGCCGTCCGCGGACTGGACCACACTCATGGCCACCAGCGCGGTCTCCGGCCGCACCTGCGCGGCCAGTTCCCGCAAGGGCGCGAAGCGCACGACGAGGTCGTCCCGGTACACGAAAGGCATGGACACCGAGGAGAATTCGCCTTCCGGCAGCAGGACCTCCGCGCCGGGCGGCAGTGCGGTGGCCACGGGGGCGATGAGTCCCGCGACACCACTGCCGAGCGCGATGTCGTCGGCGGTCGCGCCGTCGAGCAGCCGGGCGAACCCGGCACGCAGGCCGGGTGCCAGTCGATCCACCTCGGTTGTCGGCGCACCGCGGCCGGACGCCCAGCTCGCGCTCGCGTCGCGCACCGCGGCCAGTGCCCGGGCGGACGGCAGACCGAAGGACGCGGTGTTCAGGTAGGTGGTTTCGGGAGCGAACTCGTCAGGCGCAAGGGAGGGCATGCTCGCAGCATCCGCCGGACCGCGCCGGGCCGTCCAGCGCCACCGGGCCGATAGTGGACCGATTTCCGCGCCCGGCGGTCACTTCTCCGGTGCCCACATGTTGGACAGCAGTTGGAAGCTGGGCGTGTCGGCCAGCGACTGCATGGATTCGTAGATGCGGCGGTAGCCGGTGGAGGCGATGCGCCATTTGCCGTCGGCGTCGCGGCGGTAGGTGTCGGTGTAGTAACCGGCCCCGCGGATCAGGACCCCGTACTCGGTGGCGATGACGGTGTCCTCGAAGGCCCAGGACCCGGTGGCTGTCGCGCCGTCGACGCTGATCTCCGGGTGGTTGGCGATGTGCACCGAGACGATCGAGGGGCCGAGGTTCTCCCGCATGAACGCCGTGATGGCGTCGCGGCCGTCCAGGTGCAGCGGCTCGCCCATGGCGTGTGTACCGTAGCGTCCTTCCGCGTCGACGGCGAGGGTGTCGGCGAAATCGTCCCAGTCTTTGAGGTCGAGGCTCCGGAAGTAGCGGTACTTCAGCTGGCGGACGGCTTCGATGGCGTCGAGATCCATCTGTCGAGCCTGGCACGCGCGGGCGCCGCAGACAAGAACGTGTTCTACTTTGCTGGCGATCGGCCTCGAACAGCGGTTGCAGGGGGCGCGGCCGACGGTCACAGGCGGGGTGTCGAACCAGTTCGACCGGGTACCCGTAAGGACAGGAGTTGTCGTACGGCTACGACAGCGCTTCAGGTACCGATCTCGTCACGACCAGGGGACTCTTGCGATGACCGACCGTCCTGCCACTCATGACACGAACCAGCAGACCCCACTCGATCAGGAACTCGCCTTGAAAGCGGCCGCGCAGCGCTTGGAGGACGAATTCGACGGCGTCGCCAGCGAAGCCGCGATCGAGGATCATCTGCGCTCGTCCTACGATCATGTCGCCGACCACGCCACCGTCGTGAACTACCTGCCGCTGCTGGCTGAGCGGTACACCCGCGAGTGGCTGTTCACCCTCGCGGATTCCGCGCACGGGTCGCCCTAGTGGCCTCTAAGCTCTACGCGAGTACGCGTGGAGGTTGGCAATGACGGTCGAGGTGATGACCGATCCCGAGCCGGGGGAGTTATGGACCGGATCTGGACAGGCAGCACGGCCGGGTCAGCCCCCGGTATCGATGATCGAGCGGATGACGCTGATATTGGAGGCTTTCGACGGCGTCACGCCGACGCTCACCCTCGTCGAACTGGCCGAGCGCACCGGGTTGCCGCGTTCCACCGTGCACCGCATTCTCGACCAGTTGATCCGGCTGCGCTGGCTGGCGCACGCGCCCGGCGGCTACCGGCTCGGTCTGCGCACGCTGGAGCTGGGCGGACTTGCCGCCGAGCACAACGAGATCCGTGACGCGGTGAGTCCGCTGCTGCACGATCTGTGTCAGCAGACCGGAATGATCGGGCACCTCGGTGTGCTGGACGGGCGCGACGTGTTGTATCTGGACAAGGTCGGTGGCCGGTTCGCCGCGAGCGTGCCCACCCGGCTCGGCGGCCGGATGCCCGCGCACAGTACGGCATTGGGCAAGGCGCTGCTGGCCACGTTGGACCCGAGCATCGTGGAAGCATCCTTCCGGGACCACCTGCCGCAACTGACCGCACGCACTCTCACCGACCGGACCGAACTGCATCGAGAACTCGGCCGCATCCGCAATCGCCAGGGTGTCGCCGTCGACAACGAGGAGTGCGTACCCGGTCTCGCATGCGTGGCCGTGCCGATTCGCGGGCGCGGCGCCGCGGTGGCCGCGGTGTCGCTGTCGGGCCGCACCGGTTCCGAGACAGTGGTGCCGGACACCGCTCGGCTGGCCCGCGCGCTGGCCGAAGTGGCCCAGGAGGCCGGACGAAACCTCTTCCCTCGGCACGCGCGCAGGCGCTGACGTCACCGTGGGCGCGGTTGTCTCGCCCGAGCCGCGCCGGATCATTTCCGACCAGCCGGTGCCGTCGCCGGGTGGCGATGCCGAAATTAGCGGCGTGCTTGCTGAATTGCGTGTCTTTCACAGTGAAGAATTTTCGTTCGCGCTGCGCCGGGGCGGTGGGGCTGCTTTCCTGGTGAGGTCAGGATGGACAGTCCGCGAGCAGGCGAGCCGGAGTCGGGGAAGCGATGCACCGGGTACCGATCCAAGAGCGGCCATTCCGTTCCGAGTGGCTATGGTTCGCCGCAGGCGTGCTTGCCACCGTCGCGGTGGGCGTTTGGCTGGTGCGGCCGTCGGCGCCCACCTGTGTCGCGGCGAGCCCCCTGCACGAGGCCTCCTCGCCGTCCCGATATCCGGTGACCGCCATGACATTCGCGCCGATCGGGCCGGAGACGTCCGCCGAAGCGCGCTACTTCGTGCTCGGCAAGCAGGTGTCGTGCTCCTTTCACGCGCTGCCGCCGGACGGCTTCTATGCCGGGCTGTCCACCCCCGACTTCGGGCGCGCCGACCTGTGCGGGGCGTATCTGGACGTCGCTGGTCCGCGCGGATCGGTCCGGGCACTGGTGGTCGACCACTGCCCGGCATGCGGTCCGGGGCAACTGGATCTCAGCGCGGCGGCGTTCGAACGGATCGCCGATGCCCGCGAAGGGGTGGCGCGGGTCGGCTATCGCCTGGTTCGCGACCCGCAACCGGTGGAGGAGCTGACCTACGAGGTGAAGCAGGATTCGTCCGCGTCCTGGTTCGGCCTCCTGTTCGGCGGCACCGGAAATCCATTGCGTGAGGTTGCTGTTCGACCCGCTGCGGCCGGTCCGTGGCGACCGCTCACCCGGCGGGCGGACAACTATTGGACCCTCTCCGGCGCCGGGCCGGGCCCGTTCACCGCGCGCGTGACAGATGTCTACGGCAACGAGGCCGAGATCACCGATGTCACGGTGCAGCCGGGGCGGTACGCGGCACGGACCCGGCTCTACTCCGGCGCTCCGTCGTTCACGTCCGCGTCGGTCCTCGCCACCTCGGCCGGGACCGGCGCGGTCGCCACCCGCTGCGGGCGTTAGCGATCAGGCGAGTTCCGCCGCCAGCGCACGCCCGGCGGCCCGGCCCGAGAAGATGCATCCGCCGAGGAAGGTGCCTTCCAGCGCGTTGTACCCGTGCACGCCGCCACCGCCGAACCCGGCGACCTCACCCGCGGCGTACAGACCAGGGAACGCCGTGCCGTCCGGCCGGATCACCTGGGAATTCAGGTCGGTCTGCAAGCCGCCCAGGGTTTTGCGGGTCAAGATGTTGAGCCGCACGGCGATCAGCGGGCCCGCGGCCGGATCGAGGATCCGGTGCGGTTTGGCGACCCGGCCCGCCTTGTCGCCCAGGTACCGGCGCGCGTTGGCGATCGCCATCAGCTGGCTGTCCTTGCTGTACTTGTTCGTCAGTTCCCGGTCCCGCGCGACGATCTGACGTTCCAGATCGTCATAGTCCAGCCGGGGGCCGCGAGCGATCTTGTTCATGCCCTCGACCAGTTCCCGCAGCGTGTCCGCCACGACGAAATCGACACCGTGCTGTTTGAACGCCTCGACCGGCCCCGGTGCGCCCTTGGCGACGCGGCTTTTCAGCGTGAGCTTGAGGTCCTTGCCGGTGATGTCCGGGTTCTGCTCGGAGCCCGACAGCGCGAACTCCTTCTCGATGATCGACTGGGTGAGCACGAACCACGAATAGTCGTGGCCGGTCTTCAGGATCTCCTTCATCGTCGAGTTGGTGTCGAATCCGGGGAAACACGGTGCGGGCAGGCGTTTTCCGTTCGCGTCGAACCACATCGAGGACGGACCGGGGATGATCCGGATCGCGTGATCGGGCCAGATCGGGTCCCAGTTGACGATGCCTTCGGTGTAGTGCCACATGCGGTCCCGGTTGACGATGGCCCCGCCCGCGGCCTCGGTGATGGCGAGCATCCGGCCGTCGACGTGCGCGGGCACGCCGGAGATCATGGTCTCCGGGCACGGACCCAGCCGCTGGGTGGGCCAGTTGCGCCGGATCAGCTCGTGGTTGTGACCGATTCCGCCGGAGGCCACGATCACGGCCTTGGCGCGCAACTCGAATTCGCCCACCTCGGTCCGCGACGAGGCACGTCCCCGGTCCAGATCGGTGTCCTCGAGCACCGCGCCGCGCACGCCGACCACCGCGTCGTTCTCCACGATCAATTCGTCCACCCGATGGCGGAAGCCGAATCGGACCAGTCCGCGCCGCTCGCCCTCGAGGACCGGCTCGGCGAATACCCGGACCACCTCGGGGCCGGTGCCCCAGGTGAGATGGAAGCGCGGCACCGAGTTGCCGTGTCCATCGGCGCGGTCGCCGCCGCGCTCGGCCCAGCCGACCAGCGGCGTCACGCGCAGCCCGAGTTCGCGCAGGTACTCCCGCTTCTCGGTGGCCGCGAACCGCACATATGCCCGCGCCCACTGCCTGGCCCACTTGTCCTCGTCGTCACGGTCGAACCCGGCCGAGCCGAGCCAGTCCTGCAAGGCCAGATCGTAGGAGTCCTTGATGCCGAGGCGTCGCTGCTCAGGGCTGTCGACGAAGAAGAGCCCGCCCAGCGACCAGAACGCCTGACCGCCGAGATTGTTGCGATTCTCCTGGTCGAGCACGTGCACCGTGCGACCGGCCTTGACCAGTTCGTGCGTGGCGACCAGGCCGGCCAGCCCGGCGCCGACGACGAGGACGTCCGCCTCCGGCGTCACCTCGGGACTGCTGTGGGACATGTTCATCCTTCGGTTGCGGTGCTGTAGGCCAGCACGACGTGGTGGAACAGTTCGGTGCGGCGCTCGCGCGCGGCACGGCTGTCCGGCTCCATCAGGACCTGCACGCTGGTCCCGTCGTGGACGGCGATGAGCGCTTGGCCGAATGCCTCCGGGTCCGGCACGGTGCGGCCGCCGCGGGCGAGCGCCGCGACAATGGTGGGCATGAGGGCCGCGACGATGGCTTCCTCGCGGGCGGCCATCACCCGGCGCAGCGCCGGGGTGCGCAGGGCGTGCGCGGTGAATTCGGCGGTGATCCGGTACCAGCCCTCGTCGACCGGCACCGCCCGTTCCAGTCGCCGGACCGCGGCGCGCACGTCATCGGCGCCGTCGGCGGCGATCTCGTCGAGGATGGCGCCCGCCTCGGTGAGCATCGCCGTCGAGCGCTGCTCCCACATGGCCAGGAACAACTCGTCCAGCGAGCTGAAGTTCGAGTAGAACGCCCCGCGGGTGAATCCGGCGCGCTCGCATACCCGCTCCACGGTGGCGCGCCCGAAGCCTTCCTCGGCGAACGCGTCGTAGGCCGCGGTCAGCAGCCGGTTCCTGGTTTCGGCGCGGCGGCGGGTGACCCGGGCGGGTGCGGCCTGCGCGGCATCGGACGCCATCGGGCACCTCCTCGGTTCGGCCTCGACCAGGGCATCGGATACAGAAATGTACTCGATACAGAAACGTATCAGACGTCGGTGGGCGGCGTGGCCGAATCCGCCGAGTAGGGTGATTCCGGCGCAGCCGGCCCCGCCGGGATGACCGGTCCGTGTCGATCCGATCGGAGCGAGGTGATCCGAGGATGAGCCAGATCCGCGGCGGTAGGCCTGCGATGCGATGCTGGCGGGTGCGCAGGCCGGGCCCGATCGATGGCGGCCCGTTGCACGCGGAGCGAACCTCCGTCCCGGAACCCGGTCCCGGCGAGTTGGTGGTGCGTGTACTGGCCTGCGGCGTGTGCCGGACCGACCTGCACGTGGCCGAAGGCGATCTTCCGGTGCACCGGGCCGGAGTGGTGCCGGGGCACGAGGTCGTCGGCGAGGTCGTCACGGTCGGGCAGGGTGCGGAGGAGGGTTTCGCGGTGGGCGACCGGGTAGGGATCGCCTGGCTGCGGCACACGTGCGGGGAGTGCAAGTTCTGCTTGCGCGGCGCGGAGAACCTCTGTCCGCATTCGGCCTACACCGGCTGGGACGCCGACGGTGGTTACGCCGAATTCACTTGTGTGCCTGCGGCATACGCATTGCGCCTCCCCGCGGGTTACTCGGATGCCGACACCGCCCCCTTGCTGTGCGCGGGCATCATCGGTTACCGGGCGCTGCTGCGGGCCGCCGTTCCACCAGGCGGGCGGCTGGGAATCTACGGCTTCGGCGGCAGTGCCCATATCGCCGCCCAGATGGCCGCCGCGCAAGGAGCGCAGGTGCACGTGATGACCCGGGATCCGGCGGCGCGGGAACTCGCGACCGCGCTCGGCGCCGCGTCGGTGCGGGGCGCCGCGGATCCGCCTCCGGTGCTGCTGGATTCGGCGATCCTGTTCGCACCGGTTGGTGAACTGGTGCCGCCCGCGCTCGCGGCGCTCGATCGCGGCGGAATCCTCGCCATCGCCGGTATTCATCTCAGCGACATTCCCGCGCTGAACTATCAGCGGCATCTGTTCCAGGAAAGGGAGATTCGATCGGTCACCGCGAACACCCGGGCCGACGCTCTCGAATTCCTGGCTTTCGCCGACGAGCACCGGATACATCTGACCACGCACGGGTACTCCCTGGACATGGCCGATCGGGCGCTGATCGACCTCGCGCACGGACGATTCACGGGCGCAGCGGTTCTCGTGCCGTAGAACGCCGGAGAACACGATTCGGCGCTGACTCGGTATCGGTCGGATGGAGTTCCTTGACGGCCTCCGGGGCCGTTCTTACCTTCGCGGATATAGCCGAGTAATTGTCACTGACAAGTGTCGCTCGGCTGTCTCACAACGGCGTGAGTAGGTGAGTACGATGGCCAACCGGAAGGTAATTCACTTCGAAAAGTGGCGTGTAGTAGAGGCATTCGCTGTGCTACTGCTCGTCGCGGGGTTCGGGGCTGCGACGGGATTGCACGCATGGGCGACGTCCTGTGCGGCGGTCGACGTGGTCGTCGCCCGAGGCACCCACGAACCCGGATATCTGGGTGCGGTGGTGGGCGACCCGCTGTACGACGCACTGTGGCGAGCGCTTCCGGTTGATTCGCAGGCATATCGGGTGGACTATCCCGCAGACCTGCTCGACCCGTCCTCGATCGGCCGCGGCACCCAGGACATGACCGCCCATGTGCTGTGGCAAGCGGCGCGGTGCCCGGATCAGCGGTTCGTCCTGGTCGGCTTCTCACAAGGGGCCGTGGTGACGCACGGGGTGCTCGGCACGGGCATCGTGACCGCGCTCGGTGGCATCCGCACCCTGCCCGCGGATCTGGAATCCCGCGTGGCCGCGGTGCTGTTATTCGGTGATCCGATCCGGCTGGTCGGCTGGTCCGTGCCGGAGCAATACGCCTGGCGGACCGGAAACTACTGCGCGAGTGGTGATCCGGTGTGCGAGGGCGGCATCCGTCCGGCCGCGCACACGGACTACCGCTGGGCCATGTGGCCCGCCGTGGAGTTCGCGGTGTACCGGATGTGACCGCGCGGGACCGGGAATCCGCAGGAGTGGGGCCGACCGAGGTCGGCCCCACTCAGCTGTGCGGAGCTACCAGTGCAAGCCCGGGACCACACGAGCGACGCGCGCCGCGGGGGTCGGCAGCGCCATGAGCGGCATGATCACCGGGGCCAGCGCGGACAGCGCGCCGCCGCCGGTCGCGGGCGCGGTGGCGGGCGACGGGTCGGCCGGACGGCGCTCCGCGTCGCCCCGCGCGGCGCGGGACTCGCCGAACATGCGGTAGCCCTGGTGCATGATCTGACGCTTCACCGACGGCATCAGCAATTCCACCGCCTGGGCGAAGGTGCCGACCGGCGTGTCGATGCGATGCGGCCGGTCCTCGAGCGCACGCACCACGATCGCGGCGGCCTGCTCCGGATCCGGCACCGGAAGCGAGCGGTACAGGTCGGTCGGCGCGATCATCGGGGTCCGCACCAGCGGCATCCGCACCGAGGTGAATGTGATCCCGGCATCCCGGTTCTCCACCGCCGCGATCTCGCTGAAGTTGTCCAGCGCCGACTTGCTCGCCACATAGGCGGCGAATCGGGGCACCTTGGTCTGCACCGCGATCGAGGAGATGTTCACCACGTGCCCGAAGCGGCGCGCCCGCATCGACGGCAGCAGTCCGAGGATCAGCCGCACGGCGCCGAAGTAGTTCACCGCCATGGTGCGCTCGAAATCGTGCATCCGGTCGGTGGAGTTGAGCACCGAGCGCCGGATCGAGCGGCCCGCGTTGTTCACCAGGTAGTCGACGTGGCCGTGGTCATCGAGCACGCACTGAACGAGCTTCTCGACCGCTTCGGAGTCGGTGATGTCGCACGGATAGGTATGCGCGACACCGCCTTCGGCCCGCACGGCGTCGGCGGCGGCCGCCAGGTCGTCGTGACCGCGGGCGACCATCAGTACCGTGGCGCCGCGCCGGGCGACGGCGTGCGCGGTGGCCAGCCCGATACCGGAGGACGCGCCGGTGATCAGCACGACCCGTCCGGCGAGCGGGTCGCCGGTGATGGACACGCGTCCGCGCTGCGGGTCGAGGTGGTCGCGCCAGTACTGCCACAGCCGCTCGGCGTAACTGTCGAACGACGGCACCGTCAGGCCGCAACCGCGCAGCTGGGCGCGGGTGGAATCGCTGATGAACTCCGCGGAGAACGAGGTGTGTGGAGCGACTTCGACCGGGATGCCCACCTGCTCGAGCAGGAAATCGCGCACGGCGGTGAGGCCGGGGATCTGCGCGAGCCCGCTGAGCGCCAGTGCGCTGCCGGGCACCGTGCCCACACCGGTCGGGGCGCCCGCCGCGGCGGCGAGCGCGCGGTACACCTCGCCGAACGGCTGCGGCTCCGGGTTGACCAGGTGGAAGGTGCGTCCGTCCAGGCCGGGGCGGCGGATCAGCTCCGCCATGGCGGCCGAGACATAGTCCACCGGAACGATATTCGTGGCGCCGAGGTCGGGGAGCGGCAACGGCAGCTCGGACGGCAGCGCGGCCAGCCGCGCGATCGCGCCGAAGAAGTAGTAGGGGCCGTCGATCTTGTCCATCTCGCCGGTGCGGGAATCGCCCACGATGATCGCGGGGCGATAGACCCGCCAGCGCACGCCGCGCGACTCGCGGACGAGCTTCTCGGCGGCGAATTTGGTGCGGTGATACGGCGAGGTCAGCCGCTGTCCGAGGTCGAAATCCTCCTCGAAGAACTTGCCTTTGTGGTCGCCCGCCACGGCCACCGAGGAGACGTGGTGCAGCACCGCGCCCAGCTCGCGGGCCAAGGCCAGCACCGAGCGCGTGCCGGTGACGTTCGCCGCGTGCGCGGTGTCCTCGTCGGCGGTCATGTCGTAGACGGCGCCCAGGTGCACCACGTGGTCGGCCCGCGGCGCCTCGCACGCCAATCCCAGGCCCTCGGCGGTGAGATCGCCGATGAGCGCGAAGACCCGCTCGGCGCCGCGCCAGCCCGCCGCGATGTCGGTGAATTTCGCCAGCGACGTCTCGCGCACCAGCACGTGGACGATCGCGTCGGCGTCGCGATCCAGCAGGTCCTGCACGACCCGCCTGCCCAAGAATCCGGTTCCGCCCGTCACGATGTAAGTGGCCATCGCACTCTCCTGCTGCTTACTCGAACCATGTTGTCGCACAAGTCATCCGGCATGCGGCAATGGATGCGGACAGCGTTGATTCGGCCCCCAGCGACAGACGTCGGGCCGAAAGTAGGAACACCTTCGTCCTGACTTATTACTGAAGAGTAATGGAGCGCGCGCTGCCCCGGCAAGCGATCATGGGCCGTGTGGCCTGTGGGACTGATCACCGTCCGCGCAGGTCAAACGGTATGTGTTACAGAGATTTCCAGTTACTCGCGTTCTGGTCGAGTGTCCAGCAACTTCATGGCGTCCCGTTGCGGCTACTTCTTCTCGACCCGTGCGGACGGGGCTCGCAGCGGGGGCTTGTCACGCAGGAACGTCTCGAAGGCGTCCAGGTCGGTCGGGCCCACCGCGGTGTCGACGCCCTCGGTGAAGACGGTGAATCCGTCGCCGCCCGAAGCGAGGAAGTTGTTGGTCGTTACGCGATAGGCGGCGACCGGGTCGAGCGGCTGCCCTCCGATACGGACGCTGCCCGCGATCACCTTCGCGCCTGTGGGAGCGGTATCGGAGTAGGCGTAGCCGATGCCGGCGAGGGACAGGATCGTCGGTTTGCCGGGGTTGGTCCACTGCTGTTCCAGCAGGCGCAGGATCTGGCTGCCGGTGAGTGTGAGCGTGACGACCTGGTTGCCGAACGGCTGGACGGTGAAGAGGTCGCCGTAGGTGATCGGTCCCTGTTTCAGATCGGCGCGTACGCCGCCTGGATTCATGAAGGCGGCCACGGCGGCGGCCGGGCCAGCGGTGACCGACAGCATGGAATCGGCGATCACGTCGCCCAGCGGTGAGGTGCCCGCCGGGTTCGGGTCGTGCGGGAGGGTGGCCGCGGTCGCGCCGACGACGCGGCCCGCGCGAGGCCGGGACTGCTCGGTGTAGAAATCGATCAGCGCGGTCGTCGGGGCGTCGGGTGTCACCTCGCGGGTCACCACTCGGTTGACCGCCGACGCTTGCACACCGTCGGGGCCGAAACGCAGCGTGACGTCGGTGATGAGCCGTCCGTAGGACGATGCCTGGGTGATGACCTTGCCCCCGGCGGTGCACACGTAGGGCTGGTGGCTGTGGGCGGTGAACACCGCCCGGACCGCGGGGTCGATCCGCTCGGCCAGCCCGGTCACGTTCGGGGTGACGTTCGCGCAGCCGTTGTAGTCCAGTGGTGCGTCCGATTCGGGCCGCTGGGAGCCGCCGTCGTGCACCAGCGCCACGATCGCCTCGGCGCCCGCCGCTCTGATCTCCGGCACGTAGCGGTTGATCGCGGCGGCTTGGTCGCCGAACAGATAGCCCCGGATGCCCTCGGGCAGAACGATATTCGCGGTGTCCGGTGTGACGGTGCCGACGACGCCGATCCGGTGCCCGCCCACCTCCAGCAGGGTCCACGGGCGCAGTGCGGGTGGCAGGTTGCCCCGCGCGTCGGTGACGTTCGCGGCCAGGTAGGGGAATTTCGCGCCGGTGAACGGAGCGCCGGGAGAACATCCGTCCCACGCGCACCCGCCCTGCTGCAAACGCGTCAATTCTCGTACACCGTCGTCGAATTCGTGATTGCCGACCGCGGAGGCGGCCACTCCCACGTTGCCGAGGAAGTCGATCGTCGGCTCGTCGTGGAACAGGCTGGAGACCAGCGGGCTCGCCCCGATGTTGTCCCCGGCCGCCAGTACGGCGCTGGACGGATAGGCGGCCTTCAGCCGTGCCAGATGGGTTGCGAGATAGGCGGCTCCGCCCGCGTCGTATTTGCCGATCTTCCCGTTGGACCCGCTCGGCGGCTGGAGGTTTCCGTGCAGATCGTTGAAGCCGAACAGGTGCACCTCGTCCGGCTGCGCGGGACGCAGATCGTTCGTCGAGATCAAGGGCACGATCTGTGCCGCCGTCGACGAGCCGGGCCCGGCGCCGGGGTCGGACGTCGTGCCACAACCCCCCACCAGGCCGACGCCGACGAGACCGGCTAGAACCACGGCGATGCGACGGCGCGCTCTCATACCATGACTGTCCCACGTCCCCGGCATTCGCGCAGCACTGCCGAAATACCGCGCGCCGCAGCGCGATGCGTCAGGTGGATCCGGCTACTGAGCGGCCGGGAATTCCTCGGCGAGTTCCTCGAAGACCGCGGTGTTCATCGCGAAGGCGCGCTTGCCCTCGTCGAGTACGCGGCGGCGCTCCAGATCATCGAGCGGCAGGCGATCGAGCAAGCCGCGGTATTCCCGCTTGAATGCCGCCGGATTGCGTACGCCGTCGAAGACGTAGAAACGCACCCCGTCGCCGCGATGCGGAAGGTTCCACAGCTTTTCGGCGGTGCCGCGGATGACCTGTCCGCCGGACAGGTCACCGAGGTAGCGGGTGTAGTGGTGGGCGATGTACCCGGCGGGCCAGTCGCGCGCGCACGCGTCGATGCGTTCGGCGTAGGCCGCGGTGGCGGGCAACGGTTCCAGGCCGGTCCGCCAGCCGGAGCCGAGGAGATGCGCGAGATCGCGTTCGAGTTCCGCGGTGCGGGCCAGCTCCGGCCGGATGAACGGTCCGGCGACCGGGTCGGCGGCCAGCGTCTCCCACCGCTGTTCGAGCGCGCGGTAGATGAACCAGAGCTGACCGGTGTAGCGGTGATACGAGTCGACGCCGAGGGATCCGCCCAGCATGTCGCTCATGAAGCGGGAGTTCTCCGCCTCCGCGTGCTGCTGCGCGGTGGCGGTACGGATCTGCTTCGAGAACGGATCTGTTTCCGGCATGTCCGAACCACCTCACCTCACACCGGGGCCGCCATCGCATCGCGCCGCCCTGACCAGTTCGATAAGAGGTTACCGGGCGGGCGTTCGGCGCGCATGCGCCTCGCGGTTCAGTGCGCGGACGCCGAGCGGCGCCGTCGCCGCACGATCGGGCGGCGCAGCGAGCCGAACCGGCGCAGTATCCGGGGCCTGCGCACGGTGCGGTCGCACCACTCGCCGAGGGTGACACCGGCAGCCAGCGCGCAGCCGATGCCGAAGGCCGACAACAGTTGGTTGCCTCCGATCACCAGTTCGTCGTTGAGCAGGGCGTAGAGCCCGCGGTAGACCTTGAGGCCGGGGAGCAGCGGGGTGATGCCCGCGACCGCGACGACCAGCGGGGGAGTCAGCGCCCGGCGGGCCATCAGGCCACCGGCCAGCCCGACCAGCGTCGCGGCCGCGCCGGAGGAGATCACGGGACCGAACCCGGCCTGCTGGACGAGCAGGAAGCAGATGATGCCTGCGGCGCCGCTGCCCGCCGCGGCGGCGAGGGCCCGGCGCTCGGCGTAGCAGGCGAGCGCGAACGCCAGGGCCGCCACCGCACCGGCCAGGATCTTCACCGGCAGGTCGGTGATGTCGCGGGCGGAGGTCAGATAGACCGGTGGCACCGTGGCGTCGAGGAGGTCGGCGATGCGCAGGGTGAAGGCGATGCCCGCGATGATGCCGCCGGTCATCATCATCACCTCGAGCATGCGGGCCGTGGCGGTGATGGGAGCGCCGGTGATCGCGTCCTGCACCGAGCCGACCAGTTGCAATCCACTGAGCAGCACGGTGATCCCGGCGGCGATGATCAGGGTCGGGTCGGCGTCGATCCGCAAGCGCGCGGCCAGGCTCGCCAGCACGATGGCCGGGATCGCGGCGATGGCGCCACCCACCATGTGCTGGAAGAAGAAGGGCAGTCCGTAGCGATTGAGGACGCGATTGGTGCGGTCGATCGCCGCGGTGGTCGCGAAACTGACCGCGGCCACGAGGGCGCCCGCGCCGAGCAGCGCGGCGATCGCCGCCGCCATCAGCGACCACGCGGCGGTGGCGGTCCAGCGGTGGTACGGGTGCGGCGCCGAGGTGATCGCGTCGAGCGCGGCACGGGCCTGGTCGGGAGGGACCAGTTCGTTGCGGATCCGGCGGGTGAGCCGGTCCACCGCGGCGAGCCGGGTGAAGTCCAGGGCGCGATAGTGCACGATCCGCATGGTGCTGGCCGGCGGCAGCGCGGGCCCGCGGTCGGCCCAGATGCGGATGGCGTCGTAGGTGACGTCGATGCTGCAGCGGGACAGGCCGTAGGTGGCGGCGATGAAACGCACCGTCGTGGTGGTGTCCACCACGCCGGTGCCGGAGGCGAGCACCACCTCGCCGACCCGGACCGCGAGGTCGAGGACTTCGGCCACTCTGGCGTCGTCGGTGAGATCGATCGGCTGCAACGGCGTCGGCGCGGTGACGATGGTGTCCGCGGTCGCCTGCCGGTCGGCCACCAGCAGGCCGACGGCCTGGGTGACGACGGGTATGGGCCGGGCGCGCCGCAGGCGAAGCCCGCGACGCCAGCCGAGGTGATCCACCCGTTCGGTGGTGACATCGCCTACGGAAGATGCGTCGAGACTCATGGAGGCGAACCTAGTCATCCGACGTCTCCTTGGCATCCGTGCGGGTCGCGGCGGGCGCGCCGGTGCCGCTCACCCCTTGGTGGGACCGGCGAATCGTGGTAGAACTTGTTCTAATTTCGGCGATGGGAGAGCGTACGGTGCGGTACGGAATCGTGTTGTTCACCAGCGATCGGGGCATCACCCCCGCGGATGCGGCGGTGGCCGCCGAGCGTGCCGGTTTCGACACGTTCTATGTCCCCGAGCACACGCACATCCCGGTGGTTCGCGCCGCGGCGCACCCGCGCACCGGCGATGCGAGCCTGCCCGACGACCGCTATCTGCGCACCCTGGATCCGTGGGTCGCGCTGGGCACCGCCGCGTCCGTGACCGAGCGCATCGGGTTGTCCACCGCGGTGGCGCTGCCCGCCGAACATCACCCGATCACGCTGGCCAAGACCATCGCCTCGCTCGACCATCTGTCCGGCGGTCGGGTCAGTCTCGGCGTCGGATTCGGCTGGAACACCGACGAGCTGGCCCACCACGGTGTGCCCGCGGGCAAGCGCAGGACGGTGCTGCGTGAGCATCTCGAGGCCATGCGTGTGCTCTGGACCGAAGAGGAGGCGGGCTTCGACGGCGAGTTCGTCACCTTCGGCGCCAGCTGGTCCTGGCCGAAGCCGGTGCAGAAACGCATTCCGGTCCTGCTCGGCGCGGCGGGCACCGAGAAGAATTTCACCTGGTTGGCGAACTACGCCGACGGATGGATCACCACGCCGACCGAGGACGGGTTGGATCAGAAAATCGCTCTGCTGCACCGGGTGTGGCGCGAGCACGGGCGCGCCGACCGCCCCGAGGTCGTCGCGCTCGCCGGGCGGCACGACGCCGAGCAGCTGGCGCGCTGGGCCGAAGCGGGTGTCACGGAAGCGGTTTTCGGGCTGCCCGATCGCGCGGCGGAGGACGTGCGCGCCTACCTCACGCGACTGGCCGGGAAGCTGGGTATCGAGCCCAACGGGTGACACGCTCGGCGCGCCACCCCGGTCATCCGTAGTCGCGGTCGATCGGCGAGCCCGCGAGCGCCGGCCCGAGGCGAGGCGAACTGCCCCCGCACGAGAAGTGGCCCGCGCGAAGCGGCTTCGCGCGGGCCACGGGGTCCGTCCTCAGCGCAGGTCGCGCCTGCGGAACGCGGTGACGCCGACGGCCAGCAGGACCGCCGCGACCGCGAGCAGCCACAGCACCGGCAGCGCCTGGAATTCGGCGCCGGGCACCTTCGGCGGGTGGACGAACGGCACCAGATCCACCATCCATTGCGGCAGCCCGTCCAGCGAACCCACGAAGAAGATCACCACCATGGCGCTGAGCACACCCCAGGCGACCGGGGCGAAGCGCGGTGCGACACCGTAGAGCGCGACCGCGATGCCCGTGACGACCCAGACCGCGGGCACCTGCACGGCGGCGGCGCCGATCGATTGCCCGAGTTTCGTGCCGAGATCACCGCCGGTGGCGCCGTACACGATGCCGATCGCCACGCCGGAGACCAGCAGTGCCGCGGCGGGCCCGAGCAGCGCGAAGCCGATGTGGCTCAGCGCGTAGCGGACGCGGCCGACCGCACCGGACAGCGTCGCCTCGACCCGGGCGCTGGTCTCCTCGTCGTGCAGGCGCAGGGCGGCGGAGATCGAGTAGGCGGAGGCCGCCGCGGCCAGCATCGTGATCGCGTAGGTGATGAACGACTGCTGTAGCTGCTGGGAGCCGCCCATCCGGGTGACCATGTCGCGAATGGACGCGCTGCCGTCGAGCATGTCGCCGACGCTGTTGACCGCGCCGCCGATCAGCAGGCCGTACAGGCCGAAGCCGACCGTCCACGCCAGCAGGGTGCCGCGCTGCAACCGCCAGGCCAATCCGAACGGACCGGACAGCACGGGCGCCGCGGCCGACGGCCCGGGACGTTCGGCGATGAGCCCCGAACCGACGTCGCGATTGCCGAGCAACGCGTAGGCCAGCGCGGTGCCCGCCACCGCGAGGACGGCGAGGGGCAGCAGCACCCACCAGCGTTCCTCGGCGTACGGGCGGATCTGCAACGACCATCCGATCGGCGAGAACCAGGACAGCACACCGTTTCCGGCGTCGCCGACCGCCCGCAAGGCGAAGGCCGCGCCGAGGGCGCCGAAGGCTACGCCGCGCGCCACTCGCGCACCGGCGCTCACCTGAGCGGCGACCGCGGCGATCGCCGCCCAGACGATGCCGGAGGCCGCCAGCGCGGCGCCGAAGGCCACCGATCCCGCGCCGGGCAGGTCGGCGGCATACAGCGCCAGCGCGCACACGATCCCGGCGAGCACCGCCCCGATGTAGGTCATGATCAGGGTGGCGGTGAGACCGGCGAAACGCCCGATACTGGTGGCGCCCACCAGTTCCGCGCGCCCGGTCTCCTCCTCGACGCGGGTGTGCCGGATCACCGTGAGCACCGTGGCGATGGCGATCATGGTGTACATGGCGCCGGCTTTCCAGGTGCCGATCGAGCCGAGCGCCGAGCTGAACACCGGACCGTACATCGCGATCAGCGCGGGGCTGTCGGCCGTGGTGCGCGCGAAGTTGTCCAGGGACGCCTGGTTGTCGTAGAGGCCCTTGATGCTGGCCACCTGGAACGCGGGCATCACGCCGATGAGCAGCGTCCACAGCGGCAGCACGATCCGGTCGCGGCGCAGGTACAGCCGCAGCAACCGCCCGGTGCCCGCGAAGTCGCGGGAGACGCCGAGTGCGGGCGCCGACGCGGCGCGCCCGGCGATGGCGGTGGTCATGCTCGCACCTTCTCCCCGGTGACCGCGGCGGACTCGGCGTCGTGGCCGTCGACGTGGTAGTGCCGCAGGAACAGCTCCTCGAGCGTCGGCGGCGTGCTGGTCAGGCTGCGCACGCCCGCGTCGCCGAGCACCCGGATCAGCTCGCCCAAGTGCTCGTTGTCGACCTGGCAGCGCAGCGTGTGGTCGTCGAACTCGATGTCCTCCACGCCGGGGATGCGGCTCAGATCGCCCGCGTCGCCGACCAATTCGGCGGTGATCGACGTGCGCGAGAGGTGGCGCAGGTCCGACAGCGACCCGCTCTCCACCGTGCGTCCGGCCCGGATGATGGTCACCCGGTCGCACAGCACCTCGACCTCGGACAAGATGTGGCTCGACAGCAGGACCGTCGCGCCGCGCTCGCGCGCCTCGTGCACGCACTCCCGGAAGACCTGCTCCATCAGTGGGTCCAGCCCCGAGGTCGGCTCGTCGAGCAGCAACAGCCGCGCGCCGGAGGCCAGCGCCGCGACCAGCGCGACCTTCTGGCGGTTGCCCTTGGAGTAGGTGCGCGCCTTCTTGCGGGGGTCGAGGTCGAAGCGCTCGATCAGCTCGTCCCTTCGTTTCTCGTCGAGACCGCCTCGCATCCGGGAGAGCAGATCGATGGTCTCCCCGCCCGACAGCGACGGCCACAGCGTCACATCGCCCGGCACATAAGCCAATTCGCGGTGCAGGGCGACCGCGTCGGCCCACGGGTCGCGCCCGAACAGCCTGGCTTGCCCGCCCGTGGCGCGCAGGATGCCGAGTAGTACCCGGATGGTGGTGGACTTGCCCGCGCCGTTGGGGCCGAGGAAGCCGTGGATCTCGCCCTCGGTGACCGTGAGGTCGAGGCCGTCCAGCGCGGTGACGTGACCGAAAGTCTTGCGGAGACCGCGGACTTCGATGATGTCGGACATCACTTCTCCTTGGTGAAAGTGTCCAAGATCGTGGGATCGGTGAGCAGACCCTGGGTGTAGAACTCCAGGGCCGGTGGGGTGAGTTCATCGCTGAGCTCGCGAATCGCCTTGCGATAGTCGATCTTCTCGTCGCGGTGCTGGCGCATCTGCATGTACAGCATGGTCGCGCCGACGTTCAGCATCATCAGGTAACGGGCGCGCGCCGCCGGATCGCGGCTCGGCTTGATCGTGCCCGCCTCGACCGCCTTCTCGAGGTAGCCCTCGGCATCGGCGGCCAGGTGCTCGAACAACGATTCCGCCATCGGTCCGCCCGCCTGCAGGCTGCGCACCATGTAGGCGACCAGCGGCGCGTACGACTCGACCTCGGCCAGGGCGTCGAGCATCCCCGCCTTCATGGACGACGCGGTGATCGCCTTGACCTTCTCGTCGCGGATCAGCTGCAGGACTCGGTCGTCGCAGGCGGCGCGCAGGCCGTCCTTGGAACCGAAGTGATGGTTGACCAACCCCGGCGAGACGCCGGCGGCGGCGGCGATCTTGCGGACTCCGACCTGGAATCCGTGCTCGCCGAACACCTCGATCGCGGTATCGCGAATGCGGGCCGCGGTGGTCAGATCCTCGGCGGATCCTTGCGGAACGGGCTGTTGGTTAAACACATGTTCAGTATATTAAACGCGTGTTCAACCGTCTAGCAAGACCCTGTCCCGAAGTTGTCGCGCATCACGGTTTGCCGCCGGTGTACCGGGCTATCGTCGAGACATGACTAGCGGCACGGCAACGACGGCGGACCACCTACGCGCGGCACTCGACGGACCATGGGCGGCCGTCCGGGACGAAGCCCGGACCCTGCTGGCAGGGGAGGAGTTCACCGGCGACCCCTACCTGGACTACAAGGCCGCGCGCGCCCGGGTGCTCGACCAGATGAAGGCGATCTCCACCATGGGGTTCGCCGAGCGCGGGTTCCGCCGGGAGAACGGCGGCACCAGCGAACCGGGTGCGGCCGTGGTCGGGCTGGAGATGCTGGCGTACGCGGATCTGTCGCTGTGGGTGAAATCGGGCGTGCAGTGGGGACTGTTCGGCGGTGCGGTGGAGAACCTCGGCACCGAACGGCACCGGGAGTACATCGAGCGCTTGATCTCGCTGGACCTGCTCGGTTGCTTCGCCATGACCGAGTCCGGGCACGGCAGCGACGTCGCGAACCTGGAGACCACGGCCACCTACGACCCGCAGACCCAGGAGTTCGTGGTGCACTCGCCGACGCCGTCGGCCCGTAAGGACTACATCGGCGGCGCCGCCGAACACGCCCGGATGGCCGCGGTGTTCGCGCAGCTGATCACGCTCGGCGAGAACAAGGGCGTGCACTGCCTGCTGGTGCCGATCCGCGACGAGAACGGCGCCGACCTGCCCGGCGTGACCACCTACGACGACGGCCTCAAAGGCGGCCTGCCCGGCGTGGACAACGGGCGCATCGTCTTCGACCACGTGCGGGTGCCCCGGGAGAATCTGCTCAACCGCTATGCCGACGTCGCGCCGGACGGCACCTACAGCTCCGAGATCGAGAACCCGAGCCGCCGGTTCTTCACCACGCTCGGCACCCTGGTGCGCGGGCGGGTCAGCGTCGGCGGCGCCGCGGCGGCCGGCGCGCGGGTCGCGTTGAGCATCGCGGTGCGCTACGCCCTGCAACGCAGGCAGTTCTCCGACCCCGACACCGGTGTGGAGACCGTGCTGCTGGACTACCGCAGCCATCAGCGCAGGCTGCTACCGCTGGTCGCCAAGTCCTACGCCCTCGCGTTCGCGCAGAACGACCTGGTGCGCCGGATGCATCTGGTGCAGACCGGCCAGAACCTCGAGGAGGGCGCGCAGCGCGCGCTGGAGAAGCGCGCCGCGGGCCTGAAGGTCGCGCAGACCAACCACGCCACCCGCGCCATCCAGGAGTGCCGCGAAGCGTGCGGCGGCGCGGGCTACCTCACGGAGAACCGGCTGGTCACGTTGAAGGCCGACACCGACGTCTTCACCACCTTCGAAGGCGACAACGTCGTGCTCACCCAGTTGGTGGCCAAGGAACTGCTCACCTCCTACGCCGACGAGGTGCGCGACCTGGACGCGCTGGGCTGGGTGCGCTTCGCCGCCACCATGGCCGGTGACGTGGTGCGCAAGCGGTCCGGCGTGCGCCAGCTCATCCAGACCCTGCGCGACCGGGGAGACGACTCCATCGACGAGGGCGACCTGTCCCGCCGGGTGGTGCAGTTGCAGTTGTTCGCCGACCGCGAGGACTACCTGGTCCGGACCGCGGCGCACCGGCTGCGCGCCAGGGCCGAGGAGACCGGTCCGTTCGAGGCGTTCAACAATGCCCAGGACCACATCCTGGCCGCGGGCGCGGCGCACATCGACCGCCTGGTGCTCGAGGCGTTCATCGAGGGCATCTCCGACATCGAGGATCCCGAGGCGCGCGAACTCGCCGACTGGATGTGCGACCTGTTCGTCTACTCCACCATCGAGGAGAACCAGGCCTGGTACATCATGCACCGGTTCATGTCGGTGGACCGGGCCAAGACCGTGCGCCGTGGCGTGAACGAGCTGGTCGACCGGCTGCGTCCGCACGCGCTGACCCTGGTCGAGGCCATGGGGGTCCCGGAGTCGATGCTGCGCGCGGCCATGCTCGACGACGCGAGCGTCTTCGAGCGGACCCAGCCGATCTCGGCGTCTTCGTAGCGGCTGCCACGATCGGCCGCCGCCCGCGCGCGGCCGATCAGCCCGGCCCGTACGTCGTCAACGCGGTGACCAGGAACCACACCACCCAGACGAAGCCGACGACCATGCCGATGGCCAGGAGGGTGCGCATCACCGCCCGGCCGAAGTCGAGGTCACCGCTCTCCCGTGGATACAACTTCCACGGGCTGTACCAGGGAGCCCGGATGGCGTACCGGGACGCCTGCGCCTCTCGTTCGGCCTGCGCGAGTTCCTCCGCGTAGGCCTCGGCCTGCGCCTGATTGGGGCCGCCGTGCCAGAGCGTGATGTCGATCGGGCCGAGGAAGCCCTCGTTGATCAGTTCCTGCGGTGCGGGGAGATAGGGCAGGATGCCGAGCCCGCGGAACGCGACGGCGACGTCGTTGGCCGTCCAGAGGTGTTTCTCCTCGGCGGCGAGCGCGTCGAAGTAGTGCCGCAGCCGGCCGGGATCGTCGCCGATGATCACGTCGAAACTGGGATCGGCCCAGCGCTGTTCGAGCTGGAGCTGGGCACCGGGCAAGGTGACGAGCAGCGCGACGCCGTGCACGACGCGCTGCCCGAGACCGCGGGCGGCCAGCCATTCCTGCAGCGCGAAGGTGTGCTCGCGGGACTTGTCCAGCGGTGTGCGGCGGTCGCGGCTCTCCGTCGCGATCGGCTCGCCGCCGATGCTCCACGGCCCGTTCAGCGGGACCTCGAGCACGCCGTCCTGGCGGGCGACGAGCGCGTCGGCCTCGATCACCACGCAGCTGGTCGGTGTCCAGATCACGGCATCGAACTGGTGCAGCCGATCCTTGTGGAAGAGGCTGCAGGTGATCGTCGCGACACCGTGCGGACTCGTGGAGTCCTTCCAGGTGCGCAGCCAATCGATCAGCGCGCGCTCGGCATTGGTGCCTGCGGCGTTCTGGACTCGTACGAGCATTGGCGGCCACCCTTCACGTCGACACTCGACAGTGGACAGGATACGAGGTGCCGCAACGGGTTCGCCGCGCCCACGCCGCGCGAACGGCGTGTCGGGTGCACGCCCGGCGGAGGCGCTACCCCGGTTCCGCCGCGTCGACCCGGCCGGTCCGCACGGCCTCGACCAGTTCGGCATGGTCGGCCTCGGTGCGGTCGGCGTAGCGCACCGCGAACGCGGCCACCGCCTCGTCGAAGCGCTCGTCACCGTCCAGATAGCCCGACAGCAGGCGCGGATCCAGCGACCGGGAATGGGCCCTGGCCAGCAGTGCGCCCGCCAGCCGTCCGTAGTCGTCCAAATCGGTCGCAGGCAGCTCGGCGGGATCGATGCTGCCCTTCAGGTTGCGGAATTGCCGGACGATGAAAGGCAATTCGGCGCCGTCAGCGGCCGGGGCGAGCGAGGTCCAGCCGAGCAGGATGTCGGATTCGGACTGGACGAGCCGCGCCCCCTGCACGATTCGCTCTCCCTCGTGGCGCACGGCATGGGACGGCAGGAACGGGGCGAGTGCCGCCGACGCGGCCTGCTTCACCTGTAGGACCAGAGCTTCGCCGTCGTTGCCGTGCAGCAGCGCGAGGTAGCTGTGCAAGCCGACGCTTCCGGTCCCGACGATCCGGAACGCGATGTCCGACACCGCGAATCGGGTCAGCAGGGTGCGCCGCGACTCGGGCAGGGAATCGGCGTAGCGCTCCAGGCCGCCGATCACCGCCGCCGCGACATGCTCGTCCACCGCGGTGAGGATCGGGGGATCGCTGAGGAAGCGGTGCTTGCTGATGCCGGTCTGGTGATCCTCCAGGTGCTCGGTCCACTTCGCCACCACCTTGGCGCTGGTGTTCTTGCGTGCCTTCTTGGCCGCCTTCTTGAAGTCGTCGAGTAAGGCGTCGGCCTTGGCGCGGGTGATCACCGACTCGTCGGGAAGCGCGCACCATGACGTCATGAACGGCATCGCGGCCAGCTCGTCCGCGGCCAGGCGGTAGGAGCGGGCGGCGTCGCGCGCCGCGGTGCGGCACTCGTCCTCGTCAGCGCCCGCCTCGCGTCCGGCCAGCACCAAACTGGCCGCCAGCCGCTCCAGATCCCACTCCCACGGGCCGGGCACGGTCTCGTCGAAATCGTTGATGTCCATGATGATCTCGCCGCGCGCGGTGCCGTACAGGCCGAAGTTCGCCGCGTGCGCGTCACCACACAACTGGGCGCTGAGCCCACTGTCCGGGCCACCCGCCAGATCGGCCGCCATCAGACCCGCCGCGCCCCGGTAGAAGGTGAAAGGCGAAGCGATCATCCGCCCGATCCGCAGCGGTATCAGGTGCGCCAGCCGGCCTGCGTTGCTCGCCTCGACGAAGTCGAGCACACCCGGCCGCCGCACGCTGGTCGCCCCCCGGTCCCGTGCGATGACCGGAACCCGCTGACGCAGGGCGCGTCCACGGGCGCGGACCTCCTCCGCGGGCACGTAGGAGCGCAGATCGATACCACTGTCGGACACAACGGCTCACGGTAGCCGGAACCGACCGTTCACGCTGCGCGGCCTCGCCCTCATCGCGCCGTAACGCTGGGCGGCGCAGGCTCGATCGGCAGCCGCAGCGCGCCCGGCGCCGCCGCGGGCACCGTGGGATGCGCCGGGGGCACCGCGGCGATGCGCCGGTAGGGCGAACCCAGTTCCGGCCTGGGGTCGGGATCGTCGCGGTTGGGCCAGTACGCCATGGCGCGCTCGGCCTGCGCGGTGATCGTCAGCGACGGGTTCACGCCGAGATTGGCGGTCACCGCCGAACCGTCCGCCACGTGCAGGCCGGGATGGCCGTAGACCCGCTGATACGGGTCCACCACGCCGGTCCGCGGGCTGTCGCCGATCACGCATCCGCCGATGTAGTGGGCCGTGGCGGGGATGTCGAACACATCCATGATCAGGCCGTGGGTGTCGCCGTCGACCTTGGCTCCGAACCGCCTGCCGATGTCGTGGGCCAGCGGGATCCAGGTCGGGTTCGGCTCGCCGGTGCCCTGCCTGGTCCGCAGCCGCCCGCGCTTGCGGAACGAGGTCAGCGAGTTGTCCAGCGACTGCATGATCAGCAGGATCACCGACTTCTCCGAGGCGTGCCGCGCGTCGAGACTGCGCAGGAACACCAGCGGATGCAGCACGATTGCCAGCAGGAACCGCAGGAAGCGGAACGCCCCGCCGTCCACGATGGGCACCGACATCGGGAACAGCGCGTTCTGGCCTTTGCCGTAGTGACACACCTCGACGTGGGTATCGGGCTCCGGGTGGATCGAGGAGGTGATCGCGATGCCCTCGGCGAAGTCGCGGCGGGCGCGGCTGACCACGTTGAGGATGGCCTCGGAGTTGCTGCGGGTCAGCTCGCCCAGCCGGGGCGACAGGTTCGCCAGCACGCCGTCGTCGCGCATCTTGTGCAGCAGCTTCTGCGTGCCGAGCGCAGCGCCGGCGAACACGACCTGCTCGGCGGTGAAGGTTCTGCGCTGCTTGCGGATCCAGCGGTCGGAGCGCTGGGTGTCGACGGCGTACCCGCCGCCGGGCAGCGGTCGCACTGCGGTGGCCGTGGTGAGCGGATGAATCTGCGCCCCGGCCTGTTCGGCGAGGTGGAGATAGTTGGTCGTGGTGGTGTTCTTGGCGTTGTGCGGGCATCCGGTGAAGCAGCGCGCGCAGTGCACACAGCCGGTGCGGCGCGGGCCTGCGCCGCCGAAATACGGGTCGTCGACCTCCGTGCCGGGAGCGCTCTCGTTGAAGAACACCCCGACCTCGGTCGGATGGTAGGTGTCGGCAACGCCGAGGTCCTCGGCGATCTCCCGGATCACCTCGTCGGCCGGGGTCGTGCGCGGGTTGGGCGCCACGCCGAGCATGCGCTTGGCCTGGTCGTAGTACGGGGCCAGCTCCGCGCGCCAATCGGTGATGTGCGCCCACTGCCGGTCGGTGTAGAAGTTCGGCAGCGGTTCGTAGAGCGTGTTCCCGTAGATCAGCGAGCCGCCGCCGACCCCGGCGCCGGAGAACACGGCGCACTTGCCGAGCAGGCTGATCCGCTGCGGTCCGGTCAGGCCGAGGCGCGGGGCCCAGATCGACTTGCGGACATTCCAATTGGTGCGTGGGATGTCCTCGGCGTTCCAGCGGCGGCCTGCCTCGAGCACGCCCACCCGGTAGCCCTTCTCGGTGAGCCGCAGCGCGCTGACGCTGCCGCCGAAACCGGAACCGATCACCACCACGTCGTAGTCGAATGCGGACATGACTTCCTCTCGCTCACCTGCCACACGATGAGAAATATTTCGAATCATTCTGTCACCGGCGCGCTGTGGCGGAAACCATCCTCGCACGCGCTGGCCGCGGCAATATCCGGAAATTCGGCGCAGAGAGATGGCGAGGACCGGGGCCGGTGGGGTATGCACGGGTCGTGACAACCGAATCGGGCACCGCCCAACCGGAGGAACACGCCACAGGCGGCGGCGTGCGGGGCGTCTTCGCCGATCGCGTCCTGACCGTGCCGAACGTGCTGAGCGTGCTGCGCCTGCTCGGCGTTCCGCTGTTCCTGTGGTTGCTGCTGATCGAGCGGGCCGATGGCTGGGCGTTCGCGCTCCTGATCGCCAGCGGCGTCACCGACTTCCTGGACGGCAAGCTCGCCCGGCTGCTCGATCAGTCCTCACGACTGGGGGCGCTGCTGGATCCGTTCGTCGACCGGCTCTATCTGGTCACCACGCTGGCGGCCTTCGTGATCCGCGGCCTGATGCCGTGGTGGGTGGCCGCGATCCTGGTCGGGCGCGACCTCGTGCTCACCGCGACGCTCTCGGTGTACAAACGCCGCGAACTACCCCCGCCGGAGGTGATCTACCTCGGTAAGGCGGCCACCTTCGCGCTGATGTCCGCGCTGCCCTGGCTGCTGGCGGGGGAGATGGACTGGGCCGCCGCCGGTTTCGGGCGGGCCTTCGGCGCGGCCTTGCTGATCTGGGGCACCGCGGTCTACGTCTGGACCGGCGTGCTCTATACCGGTAGAGCCATCGCGGTCGCAAGAGCGATACCGGCTGTGGGGCACCGCGCGGCGTAGCCGATAGAGTTTGCGTGCAACGTTCAAACGAAAGGACGGCCTGTGACCCAGACCCCCGACGATCTGCGCTACACCGAGGAGCACGAGTGGGTACGCCGGATCACACCGACCCGGGTGCGGGTGGGTATCACCGACTACGCCCAGTCTCAACTCGGTGACGTTGTGTTCGTGCAGCTGCCCGAGACGGACGCCGACGTGGCGGCCGCGGACAGCATCGCGGAGGTCGAGTCGACCAAGAGCGTGTCCGACATCTACGCGCCGCTGAGCGCGAAAGTGGTTGCGGTCAACGACATGCTGAACTCGGAGCCGGAGACGTTGAACACCGATCCCTACGGTGACGGATGGCTGTTCGAGTTGGAGGTGGGTGATGCGGCGAGTCTCGACGCGACACTCGGTGAACTGCTGGATGCCGCAGGTTATCAAGGAGTTATCGGGGGCTGAAGCAGCCTTCCCAGTTCTACCTGCACGGGTGCGGCCCGGCAGGGTACGGTCAATGCCAACAGATGCACCCGGCGGTTGTGCCGGGAATCTAGGGACTCGACGGCAGGTCGTGATGCCAGAGGTATCACCTGCTTGCATGGATAATCAGGTTCGAGGAGGAGAGAAACGGTGAGCGAGAACAAAGACCCGGGTTACGGGGAGACCGCGGCCGAGACGACGTCGGTCTTCCGCGCGGATTTCCTGAACGAGGTCGACGCGTCGCGCTCCGGAGAGCCGACCGGCGAGCAGCCGGTCCAAGGGGTCGAGGGTCTGCCCGTTGGCGCGGCCCTCCTGGTCGTCAAGCGCGGCCCGAACGCGGGCTCGCGGTTCCTGCTGGATCAGCCGACCACGTCGGCGGGGCGCCACCCCGACAGTGACATCTTTCTCGACGACGTCACCGTCAGCCGTCGGCACGCCGAGTTCCGTCAGGACGACGATTCGTTCCAGGTCGTCGATGTGGGCAGCCTCAACGGCACGTACGTGAACCGGGAGCCGGTGGACTCCTCGGAACTGCAGAACGGTGACGAGGTGCAGATCGGCAAGTTCCGGCTGGTGTTCCTCACCGGACCGCGCGCCCAGGTGTCGGACTCGTCGGCGGGCGCGGGGAGTCTATGACGGCGTCGGCGCCGGGTCGCGCACTCATGAAAGGCTCGGAGTCATGAAGGACCCGGCGCTGTGACCGGTGCGGCGCAGTGGGCACGCGGAGGAATGTCGATCGGCTCCGTGCTCGACCTGCTGCGTCCCGACTTTCCCGATGTCACCATTTCCAAGATCCGCTTCCTGGAAGCGGAGGGCCTGATCCGGCCGGAGCGGACGCCCTCGGGCTACCGCAGGTTCTCCGTGGCGGATGTGGAACGGCTCCGGTTCGTGCTGACCGCGCAACGCGATCAGTACCTGCCGTTGAAGGTGATCAAGGAACAGCTCGAGGCAATCGACAGCGGTGCGGCGACGCTCGGTGTGCGGGAAGCCCGCGCCCGAGCGCACTCCGTCCGCACCGGGGCGTCGGAGCCCGCACACGCCGCGGCGGACGCCGACCAGGCCGCGCCGGGTTCCGAACGTGAGGTGCGCCCGGTGGCCGCGCCTCGGCGGCTCGGTGTGGTGCCGAGCGAGGTCTCCCCGGATGATCTGCGGTTCGACCACGAAATCCGGGTCACCCGGGCGGATCTGCTCGACCAGGCCGGGATCGAGGAGCGGTTCCTCAACGACCTCATCCGGGCCAACCTGATCACGCCCGGCCCGGCGGGGTACTTCGACGCGGACGCGGTCACGCTGGCCAAGACGGCCCGCGCGATGGCCGAATTCGGTTTGGAGGCACGGCATCTGCGTGCGTTCAAG
Organism: Nocardia sp. NPDC047654; assembly: GCF_043205035.1. Classification (NCBI taxonomy): domain Bacteria; kingdom Bacillati; phylum Actinomycetota; class Actinomycetes; order Mycobacteriales; family Nocardiaceae; genus Nocardia; species Nocardia sp. NPDC047654. Next base: position 163,966 of record NZ_JBIDDF010000014.1, on the reverse strand, counting down.
CTCGCCGCCGACCGGGAGGCCGCGCTCGTGGCACAGATCGTCGCCCCTATCGCGAAGAGCCGCGACGCTGGGGCACGCGCCCGTGCGGAAGAGACGGTGCGGGAACTGGCCGCGCTGTCGCTGACCCTGCATACCTGTCTGGTGAAGTCCTCGGTCCGGGGCTCGCTCGGGGGCTGACCCCCGGGCGTGCCCGGGTCGGTAGGTTTCGGCGATCCAACACGGTGATTTCGGCTGTGCAGACGGATCGCTGGACCGGTGCGGGTTCGCCTAGACTCGTGGTACGGCGAGCTCTGCAGCGGTCATGCCGGGCCGGCGGCGAGTATGGGAGGCAGTGCGATGAGCGAAATGCGCGTGATCGGCATCCGTGTCGAGCAGCCACAGAACCAGCCCGTGCTGTTGCTCCGCGAAGTGGCGGGCGATCGGTATCTGCCGATCTGGATCGGGCAAGCCGAGGCGACGGCGATCGTGCTCGAGCAGGAGGGGGTGACTCCGATCCGCCCGCTGACGCACGACCTGATCAAGATCCTGATCACCGAGCTGGGGCACACCCTCAAGGAGGTGCGCATCGTGGATCTGCAGGAGGGCACGTTCTACGCCGACCTGGTCTTCGAGAACGATCTGCGGATTTCGGCGCGGCCGTCGGATTCGGTTGCGATCGCCTTGCGGGTGGGTTGCCCGATCCATGCCGAGGAGTCGGTTCTCGAGGAGGCCGGCCTGGTGATGCCGGACGAGCGCGAGGACGAGGTGGAGAAGTTCAAGGAGTTTCTCGAGTCGGTGTCCCCCGACGACTTCAAGGCGACCGATAGCTGAAGTAGAGGTCGAGACTTTTTCCGCGCGTCGCGTTTGGCTCGATGACGCCGCTCCCTGGACAATCGTGGGGAGTAATCTCGACAGTTGGGCCACGACCGTTTCGGCCGAATCCGCACCGATTCGGTCGGTGACGGAGCCGGGTCATCGATGAGGCTGGGAATGCGTCGGCGAAGCAAGGGAGTGGTCAGTGGCAGAGCAATCGCAGGATGTGGTACAGCCAGGCCTGTTCCCCGACGATTCGGTACCCGACGATCTGGTCGGCTATCGCGTTCCCAGTGCGTGCCAGGTGGCCGGAATCACCTATCGGCAGCTCGACTACTGGGCGCGCACCGGTCTGGTGGTGCCGTCCATCCGGAGTGCGGCGGGCTCGGGGAGCCAGCGGTTGTACTCGTTCAAGGACATCCTCGTCCTGAAGATCGTCAAGCGGCTGCTCGACGCGGGCATCTCGCTGCAGAACATCCGGATAGCCGTCGACCATCTGCGCAGCCGCGGCGTGCAGGACCTGGCGGGGATCACCCTTTTCTCCGACGGCACCTCGGTCTACGAGTGCACCTCGGCCGAGGAGGTGGTGGATTTACTGCAGGGTGGGCAGGGGGTCTTCGGGATCGCCGTCAGTGGCGCCATGCGTGAGCTGACCGGCGCCATCGCCAATTTCCCGGCGGAGCGTGCGGCGGCGATCACCGAGCGCCCGGAGGACGAGCTGTCATTCCGTCGGAAGGCGCGGATGAACCGCAAGACGGGCTAGAATTCGCCAGGTCAGCGCGGAAACACAGGAACAACGCTTTCACGGCCGGGTAAGGCGTGCAGCCTCCCGGCCGTGTTGGTGACACGCCGTCGGCGGCGGGAGAAGGGGCCGGGCGGCAGCGAGAGGGGGGCGCCGTGCGTGCACGGGACATCACCGGGCTCGTCGGGCCGATCGGCCGGATGGAGGCGTTTCCGACCGTCGATGAACTCGATGAGTTCGCCGACGCGCTCGCCGCGGATCACCCGGATCGGATCTCGATCACCGAACTAGGACGCTCCCGCGGCGGTGATCCGATTCGCGAGGTGACGGTCGGATCGGGCGAGCAGCACATCCTGGTGTTCGGCAACCCGCACCCGAACGAGCCCATCGGCATGGCCACGATTCGCCACCTGCTCGGCCGGATGGCCGCGGACGAGGCGGTGACCGTCGGCGCCACGTGGCACTTCCTGCTGTGCGTCGACCCGGACGGGACGCGGTTGAACGAAGGGTGGTTCGCCGGGCCGCACACCAGGACCGGCGTCGCGCGCGGCTTCTACCGGCCGCCCGCGGCCGAGCAACCCGAATGGTGCTTCCCGGCCGAGTGGCGCGGCAGACGCGTCGGGGTGCCGCTCCCGGAGACGAAGGCGATGATGTCGCTGATCGACCGCACCCGGCCCGCGCTGATCGCCTCTTTGCACAACGCGGAATTCGGCGGCGGATTCTTCTACACCTCCGGCGGTGACCCCGAGTACTGGTCGGCGCTGACCGCTCTGCTGGCCACCGCCGAAGTGCCGATCTACCAGGGCGAGCCCGACGCGCCGGGCGCGCGCACGCTGGCGCCCGGCGTCTTCGAACTGCCGCCGTTCGAGGCGATGGCCGATCTGCTCGCGGCACAGGGCCTGGACTCGGTCGCCGCGCTGGGCGGGGGAGGCTGCCGGGACTACGCGGCGCGCTACGGCACCGCGATCCTGGTCTGCGAATTGCCGCTCTGGGTCGACCCGCGCATCGGCGACGGCTCGGCGGGCGACCGCGTGCTGGGTGACCTGCTCGATGCCACCGCCGCCGACTATCGGGCCATGGCCGAGGTCGCCGCCGAGGTGCTGGCCCGCCTCGACGGCCGGTTGAGCGGCCGCAGCCCGTTCGAGCGGTCGGTGCGTGCGCTGGTCGCCGGATTGCCCGGGCTGGCCGTGAGCAGACAGGCTGTGCCGGAACGGAACCGGATCGCGACCAGGGGCGAGATCTTCATCGAGCGGTACGACTGGACCGCGATGCTGCGTCTGCGGCTGGGCGGCATGTTGCTGCGTCTGCTGGAGGAGGAATACGCCCGCGATGCCGCGCCGGTGCTGGCCGTCGAGCGCGACCGGTTCGCTGCGGTCTTCCAGCAGTGGTGCGCCGACGTGGAGCAGAACGCGCCGGGCGCCGTAGTGCCGCTGGACCGTCTGGTGGGTATCCAGGCCGAGTCGATCCTGCTTGCCGCGGTGAGGGTGCGCGCGGGCCTGGCCGTCTGACGGTCGCTCCCGTTCGAGTGACCAGAACGACACGGTTCGCGCGGGGTCCCGGGGCGCGCTCCGGCGTGGCGTCGGCATAAACTGACCGTGCGTCGCCGCCGTGCGGGAGAGTCTCGGTCTCGAAAAGAGTCCGAGCGCCGAAGGAGCAGCACCTCCCCGTCAATCTCTCAGGCAAAAGGACCGTGCGGGCTTCGGCGCCTCTGGAAAGCGGTGGCTTCGAGCCGCCCGCCCATGGGGAAAGGGTCTCGGCCACCGGTCGCAGTACCCGAATCTCTCAGGCGCCACGACAGAGGGGGAGGGCCGGTACCCGTCGACCGCGTGGTCGACCCCGCCCGACCTTGGGAGCTGTTGTGACTCGCTCATTCGCCGACCGCCATATCGGACCCGACGGGGACGAACTGGCCACGATCCTGGACGTCGTCGGCGTGCCGTCGCTGGACGAACTGGCTGCCGCGGCGCTCCCTGCGAGCATCCTGGACGGCGACGGACTGGCCGGGATGCCCCCCGCGGCCTCCGAGCACGAGGTGCTCGCCGAACTCGCCGGACTCGCGGCATCGAACACCGTGGCCACCTCGATGATCGGGCTCGGCTACTACGACACGCTGACCCCGCCGGTGCTGGTGCGCAACCTTTTGGAGAATCCGGCCTGGTACACCGCGTACACGCCCTATCAGCCGGAGATCAGCCAGGGCAGGCTGGAGGCGCTGCTCAACTTCCAGACCATGGTGTCGGAGCTGACCGGCATGGACGTCGCCAACGCGTCCATGCTGGACGAGGCGACCGCCGCCGCCGAGGCGATGACGTTGCTGCGCCGGGCGAGCAAGGTGAAATCCGGCAGGCTGTTGATCGACATCGATCTGTTCCCGCAGACCAGGACGGTGCTCTACACCAGGGCCGAGCCGCTCGGCCTGGAGATCGTGGAGGCCGACCTGTCCACCGGCGAGCTGCCCGAAGGTGAGTTCTTCGGCGTGCTGGCGCAGTCGCCCGGTGCATCCGGTCGCGTCGTGGACCGCACCGGACTGATCGCGGCGGCGCACGAACGCGGCGCGCTCGTGGCGATCGGCGCCGACCTGCTGGCCATGACCCTGATCACGCCGCCCGGTGAGCAGGGCGCCGACGTGTGCTTCGGCACCACCCAGCGCTTCGGCGTCCCGCTCGGCTTCGGTGGTCCGCACGCCGGATACCTCGCGGTGCGGCAGGCGCAGGCCCGTCAGCTGCCCGGCCGCCTGGTCGGCGTCTCGGTGGACGCGGACGGCGCGGTCGCCTACCGGCTCGCCTTGCAGACCCGCGAGCAGCACATCCGCCGGGAGAAGGCGACCTCCAACATCTGCACCGCGCAGGTGCTACTGGCCATCGTGGCCGCGATGTACGCCTCCTACCACGGTGCCGACGGGCTGCGGGCGATCGCGCGCCGGGTGCACGGGCACGCCGCGGTGATCGCGGCCGGGCTGGACGGCGCGGTCGTGCACGACAGTTTCTTCGACACGGTGCTCGCGCACGTGCCCGGTGGTGCGGAAGCCGTCGTGGCGAAAGCGAAGTCGCGCGGCATCAATCTGCGCTTGGTCGACGTCGACCACGTCGGCATCGCCTGCGACGAGGCGACCACCGATGCGCATGTCGCGGCCGTGCTCGAATCCTTCGGTACCGCGGTGTCGTCCGAGCCGGGGACGGCCGTGCCGGTCGCGGCGATCGAGAACCGCGCCTCGGAGTTCCTCACCCACCCCGCGTTCACGAAGTACCACACCGAGACGGCGATGCTGCGGTATCTGCGCACACTGTCCGACAAGGACATCGCGTTGGACCGCAGCATGATCCCGCTCGGCTCGTGCACGATGAAGCTGAACGCCACCGCGGAGATGGAGGCCATCACCTGGCCGGGTTTCGCGCGCGTGCATCCCTACGCGCCGGTCGAGGACGCGCCCGGTCTGCTACAGGTGATCGCGGATCTGGAACGCTGGTTGTCGGACATCACCGGCTACGACTCGGTGAGCCTGCAGCCCAACGCGGGCAGCCAGGGCGAGTACGCCGGGCTGCTGGCGATCCGCCGCTACCATCTCGATCGCGGTGACACCCACCGCGACACCTGCCTCATCCCGTCCAGCGCGCACGGCACCAACGCGGCCTCGGCGGCGATGGCCGGACTGCGCGTGGAGGTGGTGAAGTGCCGCGCCAACGGCGACGTCGACCTGGACGACCTGCGCGCCAAGATCGCCGATCACGCCGATCGCCTGGCCTGCATCATGATCACCTATCCGTCCACGCACGGCGTCTACGAGCACGAGGTCGCCGAGTTGTGCGCGCTGGTGCACGACGCGGGCGGTCAGGTCTATGTGGACGGCGCCAACCTGAACGCCCTGGTCGGTCTCGCCCGGCCGGGCCGGTTCGGCGGCGATGTGAGCCACTTGAATCTGCACAAGACGTTCTGCATCCCGCACGGCGGCGGTGGCCCCGGCGTCGGCCCGGTCGCGGTGCGCGCGCACCTGGCGCGGTATCTCCCCGGCGATCCGCTGGAGACGGGATCCCACGCGGTGTCGGCGGCGAAGTACGGCTCGGCCTCCATCCTGCCGATCACCTGGGCCTACATTCGCATGATGGGCGCCGACGGGCTGCGCCGCGCCTCGCTGACGGCGATCGCCTCGGCCAACTACATCGCGCGGCGACTCGACGAGTATTTCCCGGTGCTCTACACCGGCGAGCACGGCATGGTGGCCCACGAGTGCATCCTGGACCTGCGCGAGATCACCAAACAGACCGGCGTCACCGTCGACGATGTGGCGAAACGCCTGGCCGACTACGGTTTCCACGCGCCGACCATGAGCTTCCCGGTGGCCGGTACGTTGATGGTGGAACCTACCGAGAGCGAAAATCTCGCCGAGCTGGACGATTTCATCGAGGCGATGATTTCCATCCGCGCGGAGATCGATCAGGTCGCCGCGGGTGTGTGGCCGGTGACCGACAACCCGCTGCGCGGCGCGCCGCACACCGCGGCGTCGCTGGTGGGGGATTGGGAGCACCCTTACAGCCGGGAAGTCGCCGTGTATCCGCGCGGTCTCGGGCATGCCCGCGCGAAGGTGTGGCCGCCGGTGCGCCGGATCGACGGCGCCTACGGCGACCGCAACCTCGTGTGCGCCTGCCCGCCGCTGGAGGCGTACGCGGGCTGAACTCCGGCCCGGCCACGTCTCGCCGTCACGCCGCGGCGGCCGCTTTCGCGTAACTGTTCGCCAGGTCCGGCCATCCGCCCGCACTGCCGACAGCGTCGTGCATGGATTCCCAGCCCGGTCCGTGCCTCTCGAAACCGGAGTGCACCAGCGTGACGGTGGTGCGATCGGGAGCGATGGCCGAAAAGGTGACGTCGACGCGGCTGGCGCGTTCCGGATCGGTCTCCTGCTTCCAGTCCAGGCCGATCTGCCAGGAGAACGCGAAATGGCTGGGCGGCTGCCAGACCAGTACCGTTCCCCACGGGCATTCGGTGCCGTCCTCCTCGCGGCCGAGGCAGCGGCCGCCCACGCGCGGCTCGATCACCTCCTCGGCGAGCCGGCCGGTGCCGATGTGGTGCGCACGCGGCCACCAGCGGTCGATTCCAGTGGTGAACACCTCGTACGCGGTCTCGATCGGTGCGTCGACGACGAGTTCGACTCGCACGTCCTTGCCGTTGACCTGTGGTGTCATGACTGCTCCTCCTTGCCTGCGCGTTGTTCGGCGGCCCGCCGGTTCGCCTCGTCCTGGAAAGCCGACATCGCGGTCGTCCAGAAGTGCGTGAAGTACGCGCGCAGCGCGTAGATACCGGTGGGGTTCAAGCGGTAGACCCGGCGCGTGCCGACCGCCTCGTGGGTCACCAAACCGGCCTGTTCCAGCACCTTGAGGTGCTGGGACACGGCGGGCCTGCTCACCGGCAGGCCCGCAGCCAGCTGCCCTACCGCGCACGGCCCTTTGCCGAGGCGTTCGAAGATCGCCCGCCTCGTCGGATCACCCAGTGCGTCGAGGGCTGCATCTCGGTAAGTGCCCACGAACCGTAAGTCTAGACTTACTGATACGCGCTGTCGAGAGCGTCGAATGACGTGACCTGCGGGTACTCAGGCAGGAGATGCCGGATGCGCGCGGCTACGGCGTGGTAAGCGCTTGGACGACGGCGTTGCCGAAGCCGATGTCGTCGGAGGTGGACGGCCGGGTGTAGCTGCCGCCGGTTTGCTGCGCCAAGGCTTGGAGTGTCTGGGTGCCGCTGCCGCCGAGCACGATCACGTCGATGCGCACGGGGCGGGCGCGGTCGATGGACGCGGTGATATCGGCGGCCAGTTGGGTGCCGGTGACCGTGGAATCGTCGTCGGGTCCGTCGGTGATCAACAGCACCGAGTTGGTGCGGCCGGGCGTGTAGCCGGCGACCGCGCTCTTGTACGCCGCGATCAGGGACGGATAAGCCTGGTCGGACCGGTTCTCATCCGGACGCACCGAACCGAGCGCGGTGGTGATCTTCGTACGCTGCTCGGCGGTCAGCGGCGCGGTGGCGGCCGCCACCCGGTACGGGGTGTTGCCGTCGAGGTTCTTGCCGAAGGTCCACACACCGAGGCCGAAGTCGGGCGGCATGACCGTCATGGTGGAGTTCAGGGCGGCGAGGACGTTCGCCAATCGCGTGGTCGAGCCCTCGGCGGTCCCCATCGACGCGGAGACGTCGACCAGAACCGTCGAGCGCACGCCGAGGACAGGATTCGCCAGCGTGGCGCGCACCTTGTCGAGCGCGCCGCGCGGCGGGACGGCGGCCGCGGCAGGCGGCGCACTGCCGAAGCCCGCCGCGACGAAGGCTTGCGCCTGCTCGGGCTTGCGCAAGTAGTCGGTGAACCGTCCGGCGATGAGGTTCTGCGTCTTGTCCACCCAGGCGCCGGACATCAGCGCGGCCGGGTAATCGGCCACCGGCGCCGACCCGGCGGGATGGAACGCGACAACACCGGCCACGCCCTTGAGTTGCTGTTCGGTAGCCGCTATGGCGTGCAGCGGCGCTTCCCGGCCGGTGAGTTGCGCGGGCACCGCCGCGGCGTCAGGTGCTTCGGGCGCGTCGGCGGCGAGCCCGGAGATCGCGGCGACCACCTGGCCGGACTGCGCCGCCTGTTCGCTGAGCGGCTCGGCTCCCGAGACCGCGGTCCCGACCGCCGTGGCCGCGGCCAGCGTGGCGTCACCCGAGGGCAGCGCCATGCGCAGCCCGCCCCATCCGTCCAGTCCGATCTCCCCGAGCGATCCCTGCTGCAACCGCGGCAGATCCGCCCAGGACGCGTCGGCCTGCTCCAGTGCGCGACGCAGCTCCTCAGGTACCGCGAGCACGATCGGGCTGGCGGCGATGGGCACCGGTGCGCCCTCGATCAGGCCGGGGACCCGCATGGATTCGATGGAGCGGGTCGAATCGGCGATCCACAGCGCCGGTTGCGGGCCGAGCGCCTGGTCCCACGGCTTGCCGCTGGTGAACGCGGCGACGATCGCGGCGGATGGCTGCGCGGTCACGCTGACCCGCGCGCAGTGGTCGCGTACTTTCGGCTGGGTGGCGTTGTAGCTGTCCGCGGCGGCCCGCACCTGCGCCGCGATGCTGGGATCGGCCGTCACCCAGAGCGTCGCGGGGCCCTCCACGCATTCGGCCGCCGCCGCGCTGTCCTGATCCGCCGCGCGATCGCGCAACTGGAACCAGCCGACGACGATCGCGGCCAGTAACGCAACGGCGACCACTGCGATAACCGGACCTTTGCTGATGCCTCGGGACCTGGTTCCGCTGCGATGAGTGCCCACGGCGCCCAGTGTATGGTCACCGGCGTCGGACGAAGTCGGCGAGGCTTCTCCCGACCGGCACGAGGGGCACGGCAGTCCGCCGTCGCACCGGAAAGGCGCGACGGCGCGACCTCAGTGGCGGATCACGCGTCCGCGGTCGAACTCGTGCCCGCCCCAGACGCCGGACTGCCCGGTGCGCGCGGCGAATTCGCCACACGCGTCCCGGATCGGGCAGCGGGCGCAGACTTCGCGCGCGTAGTCGAAGTCTTGCGACGGGTAGGGGAACCAGGCTTCGTGGTTCGGGTCGCCGCGGCAGGCCGCCCGGTGCCACCCTCGGGAGTCCGAGAGCGGGAGCAGGTCGGTCAGGGTCAACTCCCCGACGGCGGTGGTCTCGGTGCGCGTCATCGCGTTCTTCTCCTTTCTCGGGTCGCGGTCAGGTCGCGGCGAGTTGTCTCCAGATCCGGCGCTGCTGCCTGACCTGATGGGTGGGGGCCTTCGGCTCCCAGAGCAGGCGCATGCCCGCCTCCTGCGGGGTGCGGTCGGCCTTGGCCGTGTTGCACGGCGCGCAGCAGGCCACGAGGTTGCTCCAGGTGTTCGGCCCGCCCCGCGACCGCGGCCGGATGTGGTCCACGGTGCGTGCCCACCCGGCGCAGTAGCCGCACCGGTTCCGGTCACGGCGCAGCACGCCGGCCGGCGTGGCCCTGCTCTCGTCGTGCGCCGGCACGGTGTGTTCCAGGTAGACGTAGCGCAGCAACCGAATCGTCTGCGGCAGAGCGATTTCCACGTGCCGCGACCGGATAGGGAAGTGCGGCTCGCGCTCGGCCACCGATTCCGCGGCTCCGGCGACCAGCAACACCACGGCCCGGTCGGCCTTGATCTCGTCGAGCGCCTCGTAGGACGCGTTCAGGACGAGGACCCCGGTGTGTATCCAGTTGTCGGCGGTTATCGCCGCCTGATCGGCGGCACGGCGGAACGTCATGGGAATCACCATGTTTCGTGCGAAATGAAGCGGGGAGAGGAATGCGGCGATCAGCCGACGATCTGGAGGCGGCTGACGTCCGGTTCGCCGTGCGATGCGCGCAACGGCCTGCCGAACGCATCGCCCGCGGCCGCCGATCGCGCCGCCCTGGTCCGCATTCGCTTCGTCATTTCCGGATTCACTGCCGCCCCTCCTCTCCACTGCTCGGCGACCACCTCGAGGCGGTGGTCGGTGTCGAAACACATGGTGGCACAGCGCACCCGCCGCTGTCGGGTCATTTTTCGGCGGTGCGGCCCAGGGGCCGGGCTCAGGCCGGTCGCAGTTCGGCCGCGCCGAAGGAGACGTTGAACCGGTCGCACCAGATCGCGACGCTGGTCAGCTGGGCCAGGTCGGCATCGGCGGGGACGGGGTAGTTCTGGTTGCCCTGATTGCCCTTGAGCTTGCCCAGGTCGGTGTGGACGCCGTCGTCGAAGACGAACCATCCGTCGCGGCCCTCACGCACCGGCGCGTCGGTGAGCCAGACGTGCAGGTCGGGGCCGTCGGAGGTGTCGAGGTTCTCCACTCGTAGCACCCTGCTGCCGTCGGGCAGCCGCAAGACCACGACGGCGCCCGAGGTGGCGTGCTCGTGCGAGACGAACGTGCCCCGGGCGATGGCCTGCGGCTGCGCTTGCGTGCCGCCCGGACCGGGCGCCGCGGTGACCGACGGCGCCGCCTCCTGCACGGTGGTGTCGGTGAACAGCCGCCACGGCTGGAACACGGCCAGCCCTGCGCCCAGTCCCACCACCAGCAGCGCGGCGACGGCCCAGGTGATCGGCGATCGTGCGATTCCGCGTGCGGACACCATGGCTTCTCCTCGGAGCGTCGTCGTGTGGCCGGAAGGCCGGTTCACTGCGCGAGGGTTCTCGCCATCATCGATTATGGAGGCGAGTGGCGACGGCGTCGACGGAATGGACAGGCGTCATCCGATCGGGGACTGCCCGAGCAGAACACGACCGGAGAAGTGGGTCTGCTTGGCTCGCGGCAACGGGTGGAACAGGCAGCCGTGCACGTCGCGATAGCGCATCTCGAGTTCGCAGGTGCGGGAATAGCCCGCTCCGCCGGCGGTTTCGATCGCCAGGCGCACGGTGCGCACGAGCGCGTCCGCCGCGGCGGTCTTACGGCTGAGCGTCCGGCTCGCATACTGATCGGTGTTGGCGAAGCGCAGGTTCTCCGAGGCGTTGAACATGGCGTCGACGAGGTCGCCCGCGGTGGTGTGCGCGGTGGCCAGCTCACCGGCCAGCTGGACGGTCGGCGCGTCGGCGCGGCCCGCCGCCAGTGCGGTCGCGATCTCGACCGCGCCGTCGGCGATGCCCAGGTAGGCCGCCATCACCAGCGGCATCGCCGCGCCGAGCACGACGTTCAGCAGCGGCGGCCACACGGTGGCGGGGCGGGCCAGTGAGACCGCGGCGTCGGGCACGAAGACGTCGTCGAGCACGACGGTGTGCGATCCGCTGGCGCGCAAACCCATGGTGTCCCAGGTCTTTTCGACCCGCACACCGGCGGCGGTGAACGGGATGGCGCAGTGCAGCACCTGCGGGCCGTCCGGCGCGGCGTCCCAGCGCACGCTGGTCACCAGGACGGTGCCCGCCTCGCATCCGCTGGCCGGCGCCTTGCGCGCACGCACCCGGTAGCCGCCCTCGACCCGCTCGGCACTGCCGTTGGAGCCGACCCAGTCGGAGGCGCCGGTGCTGACCAGGATCGCGCCCGCGACCACCTTGGCGAACAGCGGCGCGGCGTCGATGCCGTGGTTGTGCCGCCACACCTGGGCGGCGACCAGGTGGGTGTGCATCGCGAAGGCGACCGCCGTGGAGGGGTCGTGGCGGCCCAGTTCGCGCAGGATCGCGCCCATCTCGCGGTGGGTGACCCCGCCGCCGCCGAACTCGGCGGGAACGAGAGCCGCCGACAGCCCGCTGTCGCGCAGCAGGTCGAACGCGGCGAGGGAGAGTTCGCCGGAGTGGTCCCTGGCGGCGACCCCGGGACGCAGGGTCTCGCCGACGCGGCGTGCGCGGGCGATCCAGTCCGTGGTGACGGTTTCGGTGATGGCAGAGGCTGTAGTGGTCATGTTTCGAAACTAAGAACGGCCGCGATAACCGGATAGTGCAGAAAGTGGACCACGCCGGTCCTGAAAATAGACCCCGTTGCCGAGGTGTGCCATGACGACTTCCACGCCGAGTTACGGCCAGTACTGCCCGATCTCCCGGGCGCTCGACCTGGTGGGCGAGCGCTGGTCGCTGCTGATCTTGCGCGACCTGCTGCTGGGCACCACCCGGTTCAACGACCTCGCGCGCGGCTTGCCCGGGCTGTCGCGCAGCCTGCTCGCCAAACGTCTGCGGCAATTCCAGCGGGCGGGGCTGGTGGAACGACTGGTCGGGGAGTACCTGCTCACCGACGCGGGGCGGGAGTTGGAGCCGATCCTGTTCGGCCTCGGCGAATGGGGCGCACGCTGGACCTTCGGTACGCCACGCGACGACGAGCGCGATCCCGCCCTGCTGGTGTGGTGGATGCACACGCGCGTGGACACCTCGTCGTTCCCGGGCCGCCGCCACGTGCTGCTGGTGCGCTTCACCGACGACCTGCGCCGCTTCTGGATCGTGCTCGAGGCGGGCGTGCCTTCGGTGTGCGAGTCCGATCCCGGCTATCCCGTGGACGTCGCGATCAGCTCCGACGTCGCCTCGCTGTACCAGGTGTGGCTGGGGCGGCTGCCGCTGGCGCACGCGCTGCGGGCGGGCCGGGTGGCGTTCACCGGCCCGCCCGCGCTCACTCGCCGGATGCCGTCGGTCCTGCGGCTCAGTCCCGTGGCCGGGTACGCGGACACCTCGCATGGGGACGCGGCCGCCCAGCGCGCGTCCTGAACTCGGACACCGGCCGGCGCACCTTGTTCAGAGGTTCCCGACGATGTGCTCGAGACGCTGGGCGACCAGTTCGCGCGCCTTTTCCCGCAGCGCGGGCCGGTATCCGCTCGGGTACACCGGGTCCGCAGGGGCGTAGTCCTTCAGGACCTCCTTCGCGAGGGTGATCTTGTGTACTTCGGTGGGTCCGTCGGCGAGGGCCATCACCTCGGCGTAGCCGAGCATGTCGATGAACGGCAGGTCCTGGCTGACGCCGAGCGCGCCGTGCAGGTGCAGCGCGCGCTGGGCGATGTCGTGCATCACCTTGGGCATGGCGACCTTGATCGCGGCGATGTCCTTGCGGACCTTCCTGTAGTCCTGCTCCTTGTCGATGCGCCACGCCGTGCGCAGCACCAGCAGCCGGAACTGCTCCATCTCGATCCAGCTGTCGGCGATGCGTTCCTGGGTCATCTGCAATCCGGCCAGCGGGCCGCCGCGCATCGGACGCGACACCGCTCGCTCGGCCATCATGTCGAACGCCTTGCGGACCATGGCGACCGTGCGCATCGCGTGATGCACGCGCCCGCCGCCCAGTCGCGTCTGTGCGACGACGAAGCCCTGGCCCTCCGCCCCGAGCAGGTGGTCGGCGGGCACACGGACGTCGGTGAACCGCAGATGGCCTTCGTGCTCGCTGAATCCGGCGACGTGATAGTTCTTCACGATCTCCAATCCCGGGGCGTCGGCGGGCACGATGAACATCGACATGCCCCGGTACGGGCTCACCTCCGGATCGGTCACAACCATGACGATGTGGAAGGCGGCGAACTGCGCGTTGGAGTTGAACCACTTCTCGCCGTTGATCACCCAGTGGTCGCCGTCGCGCACCGCGCGGGTGCGGAACAGCGTCGGGTCCGAGCCGCCGGTCGGCTCGGTCATCACGTAGCACGAGCCGATCTCCCCGGCCAGCAGCGGCTCGAGATAGGTCTTCTTCTGCTCCGGCGTGCCGTAGTGGGCGAGGATCTCCGCATTGCCGGAATCCGGTGCCTGGCAGCCGAATACCGACGGCGCCCACACCGACGTGCCGAGCACCTCGTTGAGCAGGGCGAGCTTCATCTGCCCGAAACCGGGGCCGCCCAGTTCCGGCCCGAGGTGGCATGCCCACAGGCCCTGCTCCTTGACCTGCTCCTTCAGCGGCCGCATCAGCGCCATGGCCTCACGGTCGGTGCGGTCGTACGGGTTGGGGTAGAGCAGGTCCAGCGGCTCCACCTCGGTGCGGACGAACTCCGCCGCCCAGTCCAGCTTCCGCTGGTACTCCGGGTCGGTCTCGAAATCCCAAGCCATGGTCAGCCTTTCGTGTCTGGCGCGGTGCCGGTCACCACGCCGTCGAGCAAAGTGGTCGCGAGGATGTCGGCGATCTCACCGGGGGAGCGGTCGCCGTGCGGGCGATACCAGAACGAGACCATGTTCAGCATGCCGAGCACGCTGTTGGTGACCACGTGGTCGCCGGTGCGCAACAGCCCTTCCGCGTGACCGGCGTCGATGACGCGTTGCCAGCAGTGCTGCACCCGGTCGCGCAGCTCCTGTAGCTGCGCGGCGCGCTCGCCCGTGAGCGCGCCGACGTCACGCAGCTGGATGGCCACCTCGCGCTGATGGCGAACGATCAGCCGCACGTGACTGTGAATCATCCTGCGCAACTTGGTGACCGGATCGTCGGGTCCGTCGGAGATCTGCTCTGCCTCGACCAGCATCAGCTGGATGTAGTCGCGCAGAATCTGCCAGAGCAGTTCCTCCTTGGAACCGATGTGGTAGTACAGCGCGCCGCGCTGCACGTCGGCCCGCTCACCGATCTCGGCCACGCCGGTGCCGTGGAAGCCCTGCTCGGCGAACAGGTCGATCGCCGCACGCACGATCCGCGCCCTGGTGTCGCTCGCCGTCGATTCGGCGGCGGGCGGGCGGCCGCGCCTGCGCGAAGGGGCGGTCATCTCGACGGGTCCAGAACGATCTTGCCCACCCCGTCGGCCCGCTCGGCGAACATCCGGTAGGCGTCGGGCCCCTCGGACATGGGCAGGTGGTGGGTGACCACGGCCTCGGGCCGCAGCCTGCCGCCCGCGGTGAGTCTCAGCAGCGCGGGCAGTTCGTACTGGATCGCGCACAGCCCGATGTGGAATTCGAGGTCCTTCACCTGGGCTGCCATCAAGTGGAACGGGAAGGCGCGGTTGTGGCTCACGCCGATCACGCTGACCCGGCCACCGTGCCCGACGGCGCTGATCGCCAGCTTGACGGTTTCGTCGGCGCCGACCGCCTCGATCGCGACATCCGCTCCGCCGCGCAGTGTTTCGCGGATGGCCTGCTTCGGATCGTCCGATTCGACCGGCTCGGCGCCCAACTCGGCGGCGCGCTCGCGGCGTTCGGCGAGCAGGTCGACGCCGAGCACCCGGGCCGCACCCATCGCGAAGGCGGACTGCACCGCCATGAGACCGACCGGACCGAGCCCGATCACCACCACGGTGTCGCCCGGGGCGATCCGGGCGCGCCGGGCTCCGTACCACGCGGTAGGGGCGTTGTCGGTGAGCACAACGGCGGCGGTGTCGCTCACCTCGTCGGGCAGCTTCGCCAGATTGCCCCCGGCGTGCGGTACGGCGAGCAACTGGGCCTGACATCCCGCCAGCGAGCCGCCGAGCCCATAGCAGGCGTCGACCGGGAGCGGGTGGCGCTCGCACGCGGTGACGACCCCGGCGCGGCACTGCGCGCAGCTGTCGCAGCCCGCCGAGGCGGCGACCAGCACGCGGTCGCCGACGGCGAACCCCCGGGCGTGCGGCCCCAGTTCCACGATCTCACCGACCGCTTCGTGTCCGACGCCGTAACCGGAGCCCGCGACGAATCCGTGTCCGGCGTAGATGTGCAGATCACTGCCGCAGATGCCCGCCGCGGTGACCCGGACGATCGCGCCGTCCGGTCCCGGCAGGACCGGGTCGGGCCGATCCTGATACGAGATCTGCTGCGGGCCTTCGTAAGCCAATGCCTTCATCGCCAGCCTCCGTCGATCGCGAGAGTGGCGCCGGTGCAGAACGCCGAGGCTCCGGTGGCGAAGAACAGCGCCGCCCCCACGATCTCCTCCGGCTTGCCGACTCTGCGCAGCGCGTTGTGTTCGGTGAGTTCCGCGCGCAGCTCATCGGGCCACGCCGTGGCGATGTCGGTGTCGAAGGGGCCGCACTGGATGGTGTTGACCCGCACGTTCGGCGCGAACGTCTGGGCCAGCCCGCCGGTCAGGGCGTTGAGTCCCGCCTTGGCCGCCGAGTACGGGACCGCGAAGGGCTCCGGCCTGGTCGCCTCGATCGAGGAGACGTTGATGATCGAGCCGCCGCCGTCGGCCGCCATGCGGCTGCCGATCAGGGCCGACAGTCGGAACGGACCTTTGAGGTTCACCCCGATGACCTTGTCGAACAACTCCTCGGTGACCTGGTCCAAGCTCGGGTACAGCGGCGAGAGTCCCGCGTTGTTGACCAGCACGTCCACCCGGCCGAACGCGCCGTAGACGGTCTCCACCAGGGCATCGCACTGCGACCAGTCGCTGACGTTGCAGGCCACCGGCAGGGCTCGACGCCCGAACCGCCGCGTCACCTCCTGGGCGAGCGCGGCGCACCCGTCCAGCTTGCGGCTCGCGATCACCACGTCGGCGCCGGCCTCGGCGAACGCCAGCACCATCTGTTTACCCAGGCCTCGACTACCCCCGGTGACGACGGCGACCTTGTCGGTGAGTGGCACTCGAACTCCTGCCTGTCATGAAATGTTCCGATCAGTACATTAAATCGGCCGCGGGTTACGATCAAGGGGCTGTCCGGCCGACCGTCGACGGCTCGACGACCCGCCGGGTGGAAGACCAGCTCATTCGGCGTGGCGGATGCATTCGGGCACAGTGCCCACAGCGACCCGGCGCGCGGCGACACCACTACCCACGGGTAACATGGCACTGTTTTCCCACTCGGCTTTCTCGGAAGTGAGGCAGTAGATGACAGAGCGGATTCAGGTCGGCGGGCTCCAGGTGGCACGCGTTCTCCACGAGTTCGTCGAGAACGAGGCGCTCCCCGGTTCCGGCGTGGATTCCGCCGCGTTCTGGGCCGGCGCCGAGCAGGTCATCAACGATCTCGCTCCGCGCAACCGCGCTCTGCTGGCCGAACGCGACGAGATCCAGGGCAAGGTCGACGCGTGGCACGCCGAGCACCCCGGCGTGAACTACGACAAGGCCGCCTACAAGAACTTCCTGACCGAGATCGGCTACCTGCGCCCCGAGCCCGCCGATTTCCGGATCAGCACGCAGAACGTGGACGACGAGATCGCCGTCACCGCGGGCCCGCAGCTCGTGGTGCCGGTGATGAACGCTCGCTTCGCGATCAACGCCGCCAACGCCCGCTGGGGCTCGCTGTACGACGCGCTCTACGGCACCGACGCCATCTCCGAGGCCAACGGCGCGGAGAAGGGCACCGGCTACAACAAGGTGCGCGGCGACAAGGTCATCGAGTGGGCGCGTAATTTTCTCGACGACTCGGTCACCCTCATCACCGGCTCGCACATCGGCTCGACGTCCTACAAGATCGTGGACGGCGAACTGGAGGTCGGCCTGGAGGACGGCACCAGCATCGGCCTGGCCGACGCCTCGCAGCTGGTCGGTTACCTGGGTGACCCGGAATCGCCGAGTTCGGTGTTGCTGAAGCACAACGGTTTGCACATCGAGATCCAGATCGACCCGCAGTCGCCGATCGGCAGCACCGACACCGCGGGCGTCAAGGATGTCGTGCTGGAGTCCGCGGTCACCACGATCATGGACTTCGAGGACTCGGTCGCCGCGGTGGACGCCGAGGACAAGGTGCTGTGCTACCACAACTGGCTCGGCCTGATGAAGGGCGACCTCGCGGAGAAGGTCAGCAAGGGCGAGAAGACCTTCACCCGCACCATGAACCCCGATCGCGTGTACACCGCGACGGCCGGCGGCGAACTGGTGCTGCACGGCCGTTCACTGCTGTTCGTGCGTAACGTCGGTCACCTGATGACCTCCGACGCGATCTTGGACGCCGAAGGCAACGAGGTGCCCGAGGGCATCATGGACGGGCTGATCACCTCGCTGATCGCCAAGCACAGCCTGGCCGACGACGCGAAGCTGAAGAACAGCCGCACCGGCTCGGTCTACATCGTGAAGCCGAAGATGCACGGCCCGGACGAGGTCGCGTTCACCAACGAGCTGTTCGGCCGGATCGAGGACGTGCTCGGGCTGGCGCGCAACACGCTCAAGGTCGGCATCATGGACGAGGAGCGCCGGACCACGGTGAACCTGAAGGCCTGCATCCAGGCCGCCGCCGAGCGGGTGGTGTTCATCAACACCGGCTTCCTGGACCGCACCGGCGACGAGATCCACACCTCCATGGAGGCCGGGCCGATGGTTCGCAAGGCCGACATGAAGTCCCAGCAGTGGATCCTGTCCTATGAGGACTGGAACGTCGACACCGGTCTCGCGGCGGGCCTGCCCGGCAAGGCGCAGATCGGCAAGGGCATGTGGGCCATGCCGGACCTGATGGCCGACATGCTCACCCAGAAGATCGGCCACCCGCGCGCGGGCGCCAACACCGCGTGGGTTCCCTCGCCGACCGCCGCCACCCTGCACGCGACGCACTACCACTTGGTCGACGTGTTCAAGCGGCAGCAGGAGATCGCGAAGGGCGGTCGCCGTGCCACCGTCGACGAGATCCTGGAGATTCCGCTGGCCGCCGCGCCGAACTGGACCGACGAGGAGAAGCGTCAAGAGCTGGACAACAACTCCCAGTCCATCCTCGGTTACGTGGTGCGCTGGATCGACCAGGGCGTCGGTTGCTCCAAGGTGCCCGACATCAAGGACGTCGCGCTCATGGAAGACCGTGCGACCCTGCGCATCTCCAGCCAGTTGATGGCCAACTGGCTGCGCCACGGCATCGTCACCGCCGACGAGGTCGTGGCCAGCCTGGAGCGGATGGCCCCGGTCGTGGACCGGCAGAACGCCGGCGACGCGAACTACCGGGCGATGGCGCCGGACTTCGCGGGCAGCATCGCGTTCCAGGCGGCCAAGGAGCTGATCCTGGAGGGCGCCAAGCAGCCCAACGGGTACACCGAGCCGATCCTGCATCGCCGTCGCCGTGAGGCCAAGGCGCTGGCCTGCGTCTAGTCCCACCTGTCGCGAATCGCGAATCCCCCGGCCCAGGCGGCCGGGGGATTCGCGCTTTCGCGGCGGTCGGAGTTTCGACTCCCGTTTATCGGTCCGTTACCCTGGGTGCCGCACGAGATCGTTCGATTTGTGAGGAAGATTCATGGGAAGCGTTGTGCTCGACATCGTGGCATTGCTCGCCAATCGCGCGGCGATGTTCTGGAATTGGATGGCCACCGGATCGGCGGGTTTCCCGCCGCTGTGAGCGTGCGGTGCACGATCTGTTTCGAGTAGCGAATCCCCTGGTCAGGTAGCGCTGGCCGGGGGATTTTCCGGTTCGGGACGGAATCGGAAAACGTTCCGGAATGTTTGTTTTCACACCGAGGGTCCCACTGCCCGCGGGCGCGGGTAGGCCTCGGTTGTCCGAATTCGGCGGACATGGCCGCACCGGATCGCAGGAACTCTCGCGCGCGGATTCTCGAATTGGACGTGCGTCGGCGCCGCGGGCTATCTGTCACGCTCGAAGCGGCTTCCCCGGCATGGGGATCGTCAGGGGGCCGGGCGATTTCGGCACCGATCCCGCGCGCGAAACCCCTGCCCCTCGTATCTTGAACACGTGAACTCCACCGGCTCCGTGCGCACACGGTCGCGTATTCCTCGTTGGTTCGTGCTGTGGATGGGGCTGCTGACCGCCCTGGTCGCGCTCTGCTGCGCGGCGCTGTTCTGGCAACTCGCCGCGGAGGGCACGTTTCCCACTCTCGTCGTGCTGTGGGTGGTCCTCGGCGTGCTCGGCGGAATCGCCGTCCTGTTCGGGCTGCTCGGCCTGCTGCGCTACCGGGCCTTCTTCTACAGCCTCGCCTCACCCGTGCTGATCGGCGTCCTGGTGGCGCTGACACTGTACGACGTCCCGGAGGACACCGGCTGGCGGCTGTCTCGCGGCATTCTCGAAGATCAAGCCGTCGACTGTGCCCACCCCGGCCAGCGCACCCGCCTGGGCGTCTACACCATCACCTTCGTCACGCCCCGTGACGGCGGCTGCCTGTTCTACACCCAGGCGGGCGACTCGAATTCCGAAGGCTTCGCGTTCTTCCGCGACCCGGCCACCCCACCACACCTCGGCCCACCCGCCACCAACGGCATCGAGTACTCCGCGTTCGACGGCCAGTGGTACCGCTTCGTCGACACTCACTGAAGCCGGTCGCCGAAGATCTCCTCGAGCGCGCTCGCCGTGGCGGCACGGGTGATCCACTCTGTGAGGCGCGCATGATCGGTGCAGGCCTCGATCTCGGCGATGAGTGCCGCAGGGACGTCGAATCCGCGGGCACCGAGCATGGTGAGCAACGCCTTGGCCTCGCCCTTGGCCTCGCCTTCGGCCATGCCGTCGGCGTACAGCTGCTTGAAGTACTGGCTGTAGTACGGGGACGTGTCGGTCGTCATCAGCATCTCCAGGAAGTGCCGGGCCGCTGCTTTCGGCAGTGCGGCCAGTACCAGGTCAATGTACCTTTTACCGTCCGCGGAGTCGTGTGCTGTCGCGGCGAGGGCGGTGAGAATCGAGTCGCGTTCGGGGTCGTTGCGGTGGGCGATGGCGGACAGGGCGGTCAGGTCGGGGCGCTCGAGCGCGGTGTGGGTGTCGCTGACCACCGGCACGTTGGCCGGGCTGAGGACCATCGGCGACAGGGTGAACCCGGGCGCGACGGTGATCGGGCGGCGGCAGTGCCCCGCGGCACGTTCGTTCGGGCACACGACGACGAGCAGGACCAGGCAGCGCAGGCGAGCACGCAAGGTCGTCAGGTAGACCGGCCACCTCCAGGCCTTGTCGTCGTCGCGCTGCAGTTGCACCTCCACGACGATGCCGAGAACCGGGACGTCGGCGTCGGTGAGGGTGACGACCAGGTCCGCGCGATACTCGGTCGGCTCGATGTCCGGTAGGTCGCCGGAATCGACGCGGGCGTGATCGAACTCGGGAAGTGCCAGGCCGAGCGTGGAAGTGAGCAGCTCGGCGACCAAAGTTGGTCTGCGGCGGACCAATTCGATGAGGACTTCGTGTACCGACGAGGGCATGGCGCGGACGTTACCGATAGCCACCGACAGGTGCTGGTGGGATGGATCACCATTCGAACGGCAGCGGCTGCCGGGGCTCGATCCAGAGAGCTTCGGCGAGGGCGCAGAGCGTGCCGTCTTCGCGGGCCAATGCCACGCCGACCATGTGTTTCCGGCCGTTCGCGGAGATCGGCCAGCCGTAGGAGAGGTAGGGATCGCCGGCGCGGACCGGTTCGAACTGGGTGGCGGTGAGGGCGGCGGTCACCGCTCCCGGACGCAGGTCACGCAGGGCCATCGCGGCCCAGCCGCCGGGACAATCCAATGCGGCCCAGACGTTTTCGGTGGACAGGAAGCCGCCGGGTCCGCCGAGCAGTGGATCAGGTTTCCAGGCGGCGACGACCATGTCGTGCGTCGGCATGGCCCAGGGCGACAGGCGCAAGCCTCGACCGGGTGTGCAGGCGGCTCCGCAGCCGTAGCAGTGGCTCATCTTGCGCAGCACGTCGGCGGTCGCAGTCGCCGCCCGTGCCTCCGCCCAAGAGGGCGCGGGCCGCGGCGTCACCGTAACCGTCGACGCGGACGCCTCGGCGAGCACCGTGCCCTCCTGATCGGTGAGCGCCGCGCCGCCCGAACCGTCGGCGGCCAGCACAACCGGGGAATTCACGGAAACTGCGCGCCGGAAGTCGACGCGCACCTGCGCGGCGCCGCTCGCCGCGGCCAGCAGGCCCGCCACATATCCGCCGAACGCCACTCCCGGATAGCCACGCACGTGACCCGGCACCGTGAACGTATCCGTCCGAATCATCCGCTGCCCAACCTCTCCCGGCCGACGATCATGACCCGGCTCAGCCGACCATACCGTCCCGGCGTCGCTGGATGGTCTTCGGGCGACCTGCCACGCTACCGAGGACGATGATCTCGCCGATCGCCCACGAACCGGTCGTTCCGGCGAGCCGCGTGATTCAGGCACGGGTCGTCGATCTCGCCCCCGCCCGTTCGGAACGTGCTGATGGGCGAACTTGCCGAGCCCGACCGGGTGCCTCGGCCCGTTCGCTCGGTGCCGTGCCATGCGCAATGCGCATTCGCTCGACGTCTTCGGTGGCGATGCCGCCTGCGGCGCGCGGGATGCGCACCATGCCGGCCGTAACTGCCCCAGACGCTCGGCGGATCTCGATCCGGTCACCGAACCGCGAACGAGATCGCCCGCGGCTCGTGGGCGGCGAGACGCCCCGCCGGGGCATTCCACGCCATCGCGGCAGTCCGTCTGCCGTCGCGCGTCCGCGCAGGTCGAGGGGATGGCGGAATATCCGCTGTTCCGAACGCTGTTGCGCCGAGATGTGACGAAAGCCGGAATGAACGTACTGATCGTGTACGCCCACCCGAAGCCGGATTCACTCACCGGTGCGCTCAAAGACGTGGCCGTGCGGCAATTGCGGGCGGACGGGCACGACGTGCGGGTCACCGACCTCTACGCGATGGGCTGGAAGGCCGCCGCCGACACCGAGGATTTCGGTGCGGTCGAGGAGTCCAACTTCATGCTGGCTTCGGGCGTGGCCTACCGCGACGGGACGCTGAGCCCCGACATCCGCGCCGAGCAGGAGAAACTGCTGTGGGCCGACGCTGTCGTGCTGCACTTCCCGCTCTGGTGGTTCGGCATGCCCGCGATCATGAAGGGCTGGGTGGATCGGGTTCTCACCTGCGGGTTCGCCTATGGGGCCGGGGGTGAGGCGGTGCCCAGGTACGGGGCGGGCGTCCTGGCGGGCCGGCGTGCGATGCTCGTGGTCGCGGTCGGGGGCAAGCAGCCGTCGTACTCCGATCGCGGGATCAACGGCCCGGTCGAGGATCTGCTGTTCCCGATCCACCACGGCATCCTGTATTACACCGGCATGGATGTACTGCCGCCATTCCTGGTGCACGACACCATCCGGCTGGACTCCCCGCGGTTCGGCGACGTCGCGCTCGACCTACGGCAGCGGATGTCGGAGCTGGCGCGGCTGGAGCCGATTCGGTACCGCTCGCAAGCCGGGGGCGACTACGACCGGAGCCTGCGCCTCGAGCCGGGGCGTGAGGCGCTGGGGGCGAGCGGTTTCGGGTTGCATGTGGCGTCGTGACCGACGGTCACGGCAGTACCGGAGCCCCGCGCTGGGCGAGCAGCATGCCCATCACCCCCGCTTCCTGACCCTGACCGTGGACCATGGACCGGGCGATCTCCTTGACCGGCCCGGAGCGCAGCAGACCGTCGGCGGCCTCGGCCATCGCGATGCCGCCCCGGTGATGGCGAAGCATCAACTGCAGGAACAGGATTTCCGCGTCGCGGCCACGCGCCGACGCCAAGGTGTCCAATTCAGCCGTGCTCGCCATCCCCGGCATGGGCGGGGCGGCGGCGCTGTGCGCTGCCGGATGCCGATGCGCTGACGTGTCCGCGCTGTGCATCCACGCCATCGGATGCGCCGAGCCGGGGGCCGCGTCCGCCAGGCGCAGCCAGCCGAGCATGGTGCCGATCTCCAGGCGCTGGGTCCGGTCGAGTTGCTCGGCCAGCCGGGCGATCGCCGGATCGACCGAGCGATCCAGCCGCTGCACCATGAGCAGCGCTTGCTGGTGATGGGTGGTCATGTCCTGGACGAAGCCGATCTCCACGTCGGTGAGAATCGGTGTCGCGGACCGGCCTTCCGGAAAGATCACGGGGCGCAGCGCGGCGCCGAGCACGAGCAGCGCGAAGGCCGCCGAAGCCAGGGCCGCGACGCGCGTCCAGTGCCGCATCGCTACGACCCGACGATCGAGTGCTGGTCCGGCGGTGGCGAATACACGTCGTCGTCCAGTTGCAGCACCATGAAACCGTTGTCCGAGCACGCGACGTAGAGTTGCGTGCCGCGCCATTCCGGCGGCGAGAGACACCAGTCGGTGGACACGTCGCCGAAGGCGAGCCGGCCGGTGCGCGCGGTGGTGGCATCCAGCGGATCGAACTCTCCCTCCAGCACGGCGCGCAGCGCCGACGGTGCGCTCATCAGCGGAACGCCGATGATCGAGGCGAGCGCGTGCGGCGAGTTCCACAGGCTCAGGTTCTGCCCGGTGCGGGCGGGCGGGTTGTAGTAGGCGATCTCGCGGATGGCGTAGGGATCGCGGATGTCGAAGACCCGGATGCCCGAGGAGATCCACCCGCAGGCCAGGGCGGTCGGGTTCGCCTGCCGGTCCGCGGCGCAGTAGTGCGATTCGTAGGCGAAGGCGGAACCGCCCATGGAGGAGCCGATATTGCTGTCGAGATGCTGGGGCAGGTTGATCTCGAGCTTGATCTTGCCCACCACCTCGGGCGCGGTCTCGTCGGAGATGTCGATGAGTTTGACGCCGCCGGAACCGCCCTCGTCGACGGTGTAGAGGTAGGGTTTGCCGTCGTAACTGACCGGGACACTGTGCTGGGTCGCCCAGCCGTCCGTCCAGAACGTCCGGCCGAGGTGGTGCACCTGCGGGTTCGGGTCGCGGCGCTGCACCGCGCTGATGTCGAGGACGGTGAAGCCGCCGAGCGCGGAAATATACATCCGGTTGCCGTCGGGGCTGATGCCGAAGCCGTGCGCCTCGATGCCGGTCAGTCCCTGCCAGACGACGTGCGGGTTCGCCGGATCGGTCAGGTCGACGGCGCTGACGAATCCGGGTGCGATTCCCGAGGCCCAGTACGTGTTGCCGTCCGGGGAGAAGCCGCCTTCGTGCGTGGTGATCGGCAGCGGCATCGCGAGATTCGTGCCAGGACCGGGATTGAGCAGTCGCGGATGCGCGCAGTCGGAGACGTCGTAGACCGACAGGTAGCCCACGCCCTCCAGGAACGGGACGCCGGTACCGACCAGCAATTTGCGCTCGGTGTTGACCTTGAGGCTCTCCCAGGTGCCCGCGAGCATGGCGGGCTCGGTCAGCGTCATGGTCGGGCGCGGATGCGCCGGATCGGACACGTCGAGCACCTGGACGCCGCGCCCCTCGCTGATCAGGTCGCCGGGAAAGAACGAGCCGAGATAGGCGCAGTGCTCGAAGCTGGTGGAGGTGATGCCCGCACCGCGGCCCGCATAACCGCCGACGAACGAGATATTGCATCGGTACCCCTGCGTACTGCGCCCACTGTCGCGGTCGGCGGCGGTGACATCGCCTTGCAGGCCGTTCTCGGGTGCGGCGCCCGGTCCGCAGTCGGCGCGGGGCACCGAGGTGCGCCCGACGTCGAGGAACTCCTGGACGGCGTTCCGGATCTCCGAAGGCGGATCGGCCGCGGCGCTCGCGGGCAGCAGCACGGCTGTGACCATGCCGATGGTGAGCAGAGCGAGCGGTTTGGCACGGCACAGCCTGGCCAGTGGGCGCATCGTCGCGACCCCCCAACTTCGTTGTCGAGCGTGGCTACCAGAGTGACTGGGACAGTCAGCACTGAACTGACTGAATGGTAGTAATCCTCGGTAACTTGCGCGGAGGGTTTCGTCGAATCCGCACGGATCCGGGAAGTTTTCCGTTGGGCTGCGGCGGCGTCAGCGTCGGTGGACCGATGCCGTGCACTCGTCCGATGCCAGCAGTTCGTCGCAGACGCTCAGAAAGGTTCGGCGCAGTTCGGCGGCGCGTTCGGCCAACGCGGACTGGGCGCGGACGTACTCGGCTCGTCCGGCGGGCGTCTCGATGCGCACCGGGTCGTAGCCGAACCCGGACAGGTCGTAGGGGCTGGCGCGCATGTCGAGTTCGCGTGCGGCGCAAGCCGACTCGAAGCAATCCAGCAACAACTCCGAAGGGATCAGCGGGACCAGCTTGAAGCCCCACTTGTACAGGTCCATGTTCGCGTGCAGACAGCCCGGCTGTTCGCGATGGATCTGGTCGTCGCGGGTGAGCGGCTCGGCATTGCGGCCGACGGCGTCCGGGGTGAAGAAGCGGTAGGCGTCGAAATGCGTGCATCGCAGCGACATCGAGTCGACCACCGCGTCGGTGCCCGCGCGCCCGAGCCGCAGCGGCACCTTCTGGTGGCGGATATTGTCGGTCCGATACACCATCGCCCATTCATGCAGGCCGAAACAGGACAGCTGGGCGGGGCGGGACGCGGTGGCGCGCAGCAGTTTCGCGACGAACGCGACGGTGTCCCTGCGTTTGACCAGGTAGGCGGGATCGGCCGTATAGACGCTCCGCCCGGCGGGGTCCCCGGTTGTCGAGTCGGTCGCTTCGTCGGCACGGTGATACCCACGGGCGCCGTCGTACTCGGCGGCATCCGCCAGGCCGATGCCGTATCCCGGATGCCAGCGCCGTAATTGGGCGGGTTTGTGTCCGTAGTAGGTGAACAAGAAGTCGATCACCGGGTGCGAGGACCCTTGCGCCCGCCGCTCGAGATAGGGCCCGACCAGATCGTCCAGCCGGGCCCGGTGCGCGGCGGCGGACGCCCGCCACCGCGCACCGGACAACACCCGCATGATCACCGCACCTCGCGCGCGCCGGTGATGCCGATCGTCATTCGCCCACCCGGTGCGTTCCGTCTCGGACGGTGCCGACGAACTCCTCGACCAAGTCCTCCAGGGCGACGATCCCGGTGGTGTTGCCCCGGTCGTCGACCACGCGGCCGAGATGGCTGTTGGTGCGGCGCAGCCGGGCGAGCGCCTCGTAGAGCGTGGTCTTCATGCCGACCGTCGGCAGCGGGCGGATGTCGGTGCGCGGGATCGGCGTCCCCGGACCGGCGCTCTCGTCGGCGACCTTGTCCAGCACATCCTTGACGTGCAGGTACCCGACCAATGAGCCGTCGTTCGCCCGCACCGGGAAGCGGGAGAAGCCGGTCTCGGCGACGGCGGACTCGATGTCCCCGAGCGTGGTCCCGTTGCCGCGCAGTGGGATCGATCGGGTCGCGTCCCGAGGCACCATCACGTCGGCGACCACGCGGTCGCTGGTGCCGAGGGCCTGGGTGAGACGGCGGTGCTCTTCCTCGTCGAGCAGCCCCTCGGAGCGGGACTCACCGATCATCTCGGCCAGTTCGACCGTCGAGACGGTGGCCTCGAGCTCGTCCTTCGGCTCGATCCGCAGCAGGCGCAGCGACAGATTGGCGGCCAGATTGTACAGCGCGATGAGCGGGCGGGCCAGCCGCAGCCACATCAGATGCAGCGGCACCAGCAACAGCGCGCTGCGTTCCGGTCCGGCCAGCGCGATGTTCTTCGGGATCATCTCGCCGAACAGGATGTGCAGGATGACCACGATGGTCAGCGCGAGGGCGAACGCCACCGGGTGCAGCAGCTGTTCGGGCAGGCCGACCAGCTCGAACGGGCCTTCCAGCAGGTGGGCGACGGCGGGCTCGCCGACGCGGCCGAGCAGGATCGAGCAGATGGTGATGCCCAGCTGCGCGGCCGCGAGCATCATCGAGAGGTTCTCGCCCGCCCGGATGACGGTGTTCGCGTTGCGTTTGCCCTGCGCGGCGAGCGCTTCCAATCGGTCGCGGCGGGCGGAGATGAGCGCGAACTCGGCGGCGACGAAGAAGGCGTTGCCGCCCAGCAGCACCACGGTGAGCAGGACGCCGAGCAGGTCACCCATGGCTGTGCTCCTTGGTCGCGAGGGCGTCGGCGTCGACCGGGATCAGCCGGACCCGGTCGATGCGCCGTCCGTCCATGCGCTCCACCCGCGCGATCCAGCCGCCCGCGTCGGGGCTGTCGGCCGTCGTCCACTGCTGCGAGCGAGGATTCGGCAACACGACCTCGTCACCCGTCACCGGGATGCGGCCGAGCCTGGTCAGCACGAGGCCGCCCAGCGTCTCGTACTCACCCTCGGGGGCGTCGTATCCGGTGGCCCGGGAGACCTCGTCGATGCGCAGCAGGCCCGAGCAGTCCCAGCCGTCGGAGACGCGACGCACGTCGCGCTCCTCCTCGTCGTGCTCGTCGCGGACGTCACCGAGGATCTCCTCGATGATGTCCTCCATGGTGACCATGCCGGCGGTGCCGCCGTACTCGTCCACGACGAGGGCGACCTGCATACCGTCGGCGCGGACGCGTTCGAGCACCTCGTCGCCGTCCAAGCTGGCCGGCACGATCGGGACCGGCTGGGCGAGCCGGTACAGGGGGATCGTCCTGCGCGCGTGCACCGGACGGGTGAAGGCCTGCTTGACGTGCACGAAGCCGAGGGTGTTGTCGAGGTCGCCGTCGATCACCGGAAAGCGCGAGTAGCCGGTGCGGCCTGCCGCGTCGATCAGGTCGGCGATAGTGTCGTCCTTGTCCAACGCTTCGATCTTCACCCGCGGGGTCATCAGTTCCTCCGCGCTGCGCTCGCCGAACTGCAGGGAACGGTCCATCACCTGGGCGGTGGGCTGGTCGAGCGCGCCGCGCAGGGCGGAGGTGCGCACCAGGGAGCCGAGTTCCTGCGGCGAGCGGGCCGAGCGCAACTCCTCGGCGGGTTCGACGCCGAGCCTGCGGACGACCCAGTTGGCGGTGCCGTTGAGGAAATGGATCATCCACTTGAACACCACCGAGAAGGCGATCATCGGTCCGGCCGTGACGCGGGCGGTGCCCAGTGACTTGGCGATGGCGATGTTCTTGGGCACCAGCTCGCCGTAGATCATCGACAGCGAGGTGGCCAGGACCAGCGCCAGCGTCAGGGCGATACCGCTCGCGGCGGCTTCGCTCAGCCCGGCGGCGGTGAACAGCGGATTCAGCAGCCTGGCCAGCACCGGCTCGGCGATGTACCCGGTGATCAGCGTGGTGATGGTGATACCGAGCTGGGCGCCCGACAGCTGGAACGACAGGGTGCGATGCGCCTTGCGGACCATGCGGGCGCGGACGTCGCCGGTGCGCGCGTGCGCCTCGACGGTGCTGCGCTCGAGCGCGGTGAGGGAGAATTCCGCGGCGACGAACAGGGCCGTGCCCGCGGTGAGTGCGATGAACCCGATCAGGCTGAGCGCGGTGAGCGCGATGGACATCGTCAGCACCACCTGCACGGTGCTGCGAGACGGCCTGGGCGGAATGGGACTACTGCGGGGAGGAGGACGCCGGGTCGGTCACCCGGCTCGGTAGAGGAGCCCTCCTGTGCGGCGCCCTCGGACGCGGGTGACAACTGGATCCTTTCGCGAATGTCTCGTGGTGCCGGTGTCCGGCAACCACCATGCTACCGGCCCACACGCGAAGCGGCGTGGGCCGGTGCCGGTGCGATGCGCGTGTCGGCGCTCACCAACCGCCGGGCAGTGGGCGGCCTTCGGCGAACCCGGCGGCGGACTGCACGCCGAGTACAGCCTTCTCGTGGAATTCGGTGAGCGTTCGCGCGCCCGCGTAGGTGCAAGCGCTGCGCACGCCCGAGCAGATGTGATCGAGGAGGTCCTCGACGCCGGGGCGCTCGGGGTCCAGCCGCATCCGGGAACTGGAGATGCCTTCTTCGAACAGCGCCTTACGCGCCCGGTCGAATTCGCTGTCGGAGGCGGTGCGGGCGGCGACGGCCCGCTTGGAGGCCATGCCGAAGCTCTCCTTGTACGCGTTGCCGTCGCGATCGACGCGCAGGTCACCGGGCGATTCGTAGGTGCCGGCGAACCAGGAGCCGATCATCACGTTGGACGCCCCCGCGGCCAGCGCGAGCGCCACGTCGCGAGGATGGCGCACGCCGCCGTCGGCCCAGACGTGCACGCCGAGTTCCCGGGCGGCGGTGGAGCATTCGGCCACCGCGGAGAACTGCGGGCGGCCGACGCCGGTCATCATCCGGGTGGTGCACATGGCGCCGGGCCCGACACCGACCTTGACGATGTCCGCACCCGCCTCCGCGAGATCCCGAGTGCCCTCGGCGGAGACGACGTTGCCCGCCGCCAGCGGGACGCCGAGCCCGAGATCGCGCACGGCGGAGAGCGTTTCGAGCATCTTGGCCTGGTGGCCGTGGGCGGTGTCGATGACGAGCAGGTCGGCGCCCGAATCCACGAGGGACTTGGCCTTCGCGGCCACATCGCCGTTGATGCCTACCGCGGCCGCGACGCGCAGCCTGCCCGCGGCGTCGATGGCGGGCTGGTAGATGCCCGCGCGCAGGGCGCCGGTGCGGGTCAGCACCCCGGCCAGGGTGCCGTCCTCGGCGGTGAGCACGGCGAAATCGGCGTGCTCGGCGTGCAGCAGGTCGAACAGGTCGCGCGGGGTGGTGCTGGCGGGGGCCCGCACGAAATCGGTGACCGCGACCTCACGGAGCCGGGCGAAACGGTCGACGTCGGCGCAGGCGGCCTCGGTCACCACGCCGACCGGCCGTCCGCCGTCGATCACCACGACCGCGCCGTGCGCACGCTTGTGCATCAGGGCGACCGCCTCGGAGACCGAGCGGTCGGGGTCGAGGGTGACGGGGGTGTCAGCGGTGAGCGAGCGGCTCTTGACGAACGCGATGGTGTCGGCGGCCGCGGTGATCGGCAGGTCCTGCGGAAGCACGACGATACCGCCGCGCCGGGCCACCGTCTCGGCCATTCTGCGCCCGGCGACCGCGGTCATGTTGGCCACGACGATGGGGATGGTGGTGCCCGACCCGTCGGACGTCGAGAGATCGACATCGAAGCGCGACGCGACGTCCGTCCGGTTCGGGACGAGGAAGATGTCGTCGTAGGTCAGGTCGTACGGCGGCTGATGACCGGGGAGAAAGCGCACTCGACCGATGATATCCGGGCGCCGACCGGTGCGTGCCGTTCTGCCGGACTGCCCAGGTCCGGCAGCGCGGAGATGGGCAGGCCGCGCGTCCGGCTCGCGGACCGACTCGCCTGGGTCTGTCGCCCGCCGCGCCGAGATCCGCGCCTCGCGGCATGCGCGCCGACGGCCCGGCCTGTTCGGTGCGCGGCGTCGGTCCGCGCGGTCCGCGCCTTCGCGCGTGGATTCAGGCGGTGGCTTGGGAGCGGGAGAGCGCGATCGTCGCGGCGACCATGACGAGCACCGCACCTGTGGTGACGACGAGTCCGACGGTGTTCGTCCGCAGCCGCTCGTCCAGCACGGCGATGCCGATGAACGCGGCGGCGAGTGGCTCGACGACCGTGACGGCGGGCAGTGACGCGGCCAGCGGTCCGGCTTGGAACGCGCGCTGCTGCAGGTAGACGCCGGTGATGCCGGCCCCGATCAGCACCCAGGTCTGCCAGCCGCCCAGTACGCTTCCGAGGCCGTGTTCGAACAGGCCGGTGACGTACTCGGTGAGCGCGGCGGCCAGTCCGAAGAGCGCGCCGCTCGCGGCGCCGATCAGCAGCGCGCGCCACGCCGGGTCGGGGGCGGCGATCCCACCGGCGGTTGCGGCGGCGATCAAGCCGACCAGCAGGCCCAACGGCACAAGCCACTCGTGCAGCGGCGCGTCGGTATTGCCTTCGGTGGGATCGCCGACGAGCAGGAAACAGGCCAGCGCCGCGGTGAGCGCCACGGCGGTCGCCCAGGTACGAGGCGCCACGCGGCGATGATTGAGCCGGGCGGACAGCGGCAACGCGAATACCAGCATGCTCACCAGGATCGGCTGCACCAGCAGGACCGCGCCGAGGGCGAGCGCGGCGACCTGCATGGCGTATCCGCCCGCGTCGCCGACGACGCCGCCCCACCAGCGGGGGCTCCGCAGCAGCGAGCGGATCAGTGCCTCGCTCTCCGGTACCGCGGCCGCCGCGCTCTGCTGCGCGACCGCGGCGACCGCGAACAACAGAGCGGCGAGCAGTGCGCAGAGGACGGCGGCTGCCGGATGCGTCGACACCGTATTAGTTTGCTGTGCGATTGCTTCGAGACGGGGACTGCTGCGTACGCACGGCGCGTCGCCGAGTCCGGCCCGGCGTGTCGCCAGCCGTGGAAGCTGCGGCGCGGCCGGGGTACCCGCCGGTCGTGCCCGATTTGCGAATCGGCGCGCCGGTGGCCGAACCCGCGCCGCGTCCGGCAGGGTTGCTCGCGGCGACTTTCCCGTTGCCTCGGTGGCGCGCGGGCGCGGTGACCGCTTCGCCGCCACGCCCCGTCCCGGCGGCCGACCGGCTCCCGGATTGCTTCGCCGCACCGGCGCCACGGCCACCGGCCGCCGTCTGCTCACCGCGCCTGCCCGGCTTGCGCCGAGCGGGTTTCGCGGAGGCCGCGGCAGGGGCGGCCACGGGCGCGGCCGCCGCCGCGATCGGAATACCGGATGGCCTGCGGGCGCCGGTGATCTCGATCAGCGTGCGGTCGCCGGGCCGGACCGCGACCCCGTCGACCTCGACGCCCGCCTTGCGGGCCATGGTCTCGACGTCGCGGCGCTCTTCGTCCATCACCAGCGTGACGACCACGCCGTCCTCGCCCGCGCGGGCGGTGCGCCCGGCCCGGTGCAGATAAGCCTTGGGCTCCGGCGGGGGATCGACGTGCACGACGAGGGAGATCCCGTCGACGTGGATGCCGCGCGCCGCGACGTCGGTGGTGACCAGTACCGGCACCGAACCGTCGGCGAACGCGGCGAGGGTGCGGGTGCGGTTGTTCTGCGCCTTGCCGCCGTGCAGCACGCCCGCTGGGATGCCCGCGCCGCGCAGCTGCTTGGCGAGCCGGTCGGCGCCGTGCTTGGTGCGGACGAACATGATGGTCAGCCCGTCGCGGGCGGCGATCTCGGTGGCGACCGTCCGTTTGGCCACTTTGTCACCGACGTACAGCAGATGGTGCGACATCGTGCTGACCGCCGCCGACGGCGGCGCGGTGGAGTGCGTGACGGGGGCGCGCAGGTAGCGCTTGACCAGTTTGTCCACCTCTCCGTCCAGCGTGGCGGAGAACAGCAGGCGCTGGCCGTCGCGCGGCGTGCGGTCGAGCAGCTTGGTCACCTGCGGCAGGAAGCCCATGTCGGCCATGTGGTCGGCCTCGTCCAGGGCGGTGATCAGCACCTCGGACAGGTCGGCGGCCCCTTGCGCGATGAGGTCGGCGAGTCGCCCCGGCGTGGCGATGAGCAGATCGACGCCGCGGGCGAGCCGGTCGGCTTGACGCTTGATCGGGGCGCCGCCGACCACCGAGGCCACCCGCAGGCCGAGCGCGAGGGCCGGTTCGTCGAGCGCTCGCTCGATCTGCGCGGCCAGTTCGCGGGTCGGCACCAGCACGAGTCCGCGTGGGCGGCCGGGCTTGGCCGAAGCGCCCATCAAGCGGGCGAGCATCGGGAGGCCGAAGGCCAAGGTCTTTCCGGAACCGGTCGGCCCGCGGCCTAGTACGTCCTTGCCTGCCAGGACGTCCGGCGCCGTGGCGGCCTGGATCGGGAACGGCGTCTCGATGCCGTCGCGTCGCAGCGCCTGTATGAGCACGGCGGGCAGGCCCAGTTCCGCGAAGGTCGCGGTGGGCGCCGCGGCGACGGTGGTCGAGGGGGTCACGAGGTGGATGTGCCTTTCGTCGCACGGCGCGTTCCAGCGGAACGCGCTGTTCGGTGGGGTGACGAGCGGTGCACGATGCGGTTCACCGCGCTGGGCGCGGGCTATGACGCGCGCCGGGTGGAGCGAGAGGGTGCGGCCGACCGGAGGCGGGCCGAGTCTCCAGGATACGTGCCGGAGAGTCAGCCGTGGAACAGGCGGCTCAGTTCCACGAGCCAGGGTACGGCCACGGCCTGGGTCGGCACCACCAGAATTGCGGCCGAGCCGAGGTAGGCGGCCGTGGCGACGCGGATGTCACCGATCCGCTCGCTGAGTCGCTGGATGCGGATGAGTGTGGTCGGGCCGCCTGCGGCGAGCGCGCCTTGCGGCGCGGTGGATTTCGCGCACGCGACGAGGGCGCGGGCCAGCGGCTTCGGGCCGGTGACCTTGACCGCCGAGTCGTCGGCGAGCAGTTCGATGAGCAGTTTGACCGAGCCGAGCGCGGCCTTGCTGCGCACCACCCTCGGGAATGCCTCGTGCACCGCCGTGAACGCCTCCAGCACGAGATCGTGCCTGGCCCGCAGGTGCGAGCGTTCGTGGCTGACGATGGCGGTGACCTCGGCGTCGGCGAGATTGGTCAGGGTGCCCTCGCTGAGCACGACGCGCTGGCGCAGACCGGGCAGGCAGTAGGCGATGGGCTCGGTCGCGGCCAGCACCCGGATGTCGGCCGCGCGCCGGTGCGGACCGCTCTGGTCCAGCAGATCCACGAGCATGCGGTGGCGCGCCCGCCGCCTGCGGGTGTGCACGCCGACCCGGATGACCGCGTAGATAAGCCGGGCGCCGACCAGCAGGGTGAGCGCGAAGACGAACACGTAGGCCAGCCACAGCGGCAGGCCGAGCGCGTCGATCTCCCGGGTCGGCGCGGTGGTCGGGCGGCCGTCGGGGCCGGGCACGAGCAGCTCGGCGGCGATGGCCAGCCCGGAACCGAAGGCGCTGAGCACGGCGGCGAGCGCGATGGCCTGCCAGAGCACCAGCGCGGCGCGGGGCGTCCGGTATGTCCAGGTCGCCCGGCTGAGCAAGGCCGGGGCAGGCCCCGCGAGAAGCAATGCGAGTCCGGCGAAGACCGGCGCGGTTGCGTTCATCGACTCAGCTCACTGCGTTGTGGGGCCAGGGCGCCCGAGGAGTCTACTGCGGCGGCGGCGCCGAGTCCTCGTCCTCGGTAGCTTCGAGCTTAGCGAGTGCTTCGCGCAAGGCGGCAGCCTCGTCCTTGCCGACCTGCTCGACGAAGTGCACCAGCGCGGCGGCGCGGCTGCCCGCCGCGTCGGCCTGCTGTAGGGCGTCGACCATCAGACTGGCCACGAGTTCGTCCCGGGTGTGCACGGGCGCGTACCGGTGCGCGCGGTCGTCGCGCCGCTGCACCACGAGGTTCTTCTTCGCGAGGCGTTGCAGCACGGTCATCACCGTGGTGTACGCGAGCTCACGGCGTGCGGCGAGCGCCTCGTGCACCTGCCGGACCGTTTGTGGTTCGTCGGCCGACCACAACTGGTCCATGACCGCTTTCTCGAGTTCACCAAGACCTGCCATCCCACAATTTTAGGTACTCAACGACGCCGATGCGTACTACAGGGTGTCGTAACCATGAAATAGCTGGTGTGTCATTTCTCATAGGGCGCAGATTCGGCCCCCGTGTCGGCGGGTCCGCCGACCTTTCCGCGCACATGCCGCGCCCCGATCGGCACGATCATCGGGCGGCCCGATACCGGGTCCTCCAGCACCGTCGCGTCCAGATCGAACACCGCGCGCAGCAGCTCGACCGATATCACCTCGCCCGGTGCGCCCGCGGCGACGACGCGCCCGTCGCGCATGACGACCAACTGGTCGCTGTAGCGGATCGCGAGATTGAGATCGTGCAACACCATGACGACGGTGCGCCCGAGATCGGCGTGCAACCGGTCCACCAGGTCGAGCACCTCGATGGAGTGCGCCAGATCCAGATACGTGGTCGGCTCGTCGAGCAGCAGGATGTCGGTGCCCTGGGCCAGCGCCATCGAGATCCAGGCGCGTTGGCGTTGCCCGCCGGACAACTCGTCGAGCGCGCGGTCGGCGAGGTCGGCGATCCCGGTTTGTTCCAGCGCGGTCGTCACCTCGGTTTCGTCCGTCCCCGACCATTGCCGGAACCAGGACTGGTGCGGGTGGCGTCCGCGGGCGACCAGATCGGCGACGGTGAGTCCTTCCGGCGCGACCGGCGACTGCGGAAGCATGCCGACGACGCGAGCCACGTCCTTGGTCTTCATCGTCGAAATGGCCTTGCCGTCCAAGACGACTCGGCCTTCTCGGGGGCGCAGCAGACGGCCCAGCGAACGCAGCAGGGTGGACTTTCCGCAACCGTTGGGTCCGATGACGGTCGTGACCACACCAGGGGTGATGGTCAGGCTCAGCCCGTCGACGATCACCCGCTCGCCGTACCCGAGAGTGACCTGCTCGGCGCCGAGCAGGTGCCCCGGAGCGCTCGCCCGCTCCGTGGCGTCGGGGGTGGTGATGTCCGCGATCGTCATGACAGCGTCGCCTTCCGGTTCATACGCACGAGCAGATACAGCAGGAACGGCCCGCCGAATGCCGCGGTCACGACACCGACGGGCAGGTCGACCGGAAACAGCGTGCGCGAGGCGGCATCCGCGCCGACCACCAGGATGGCGCCGACCACGGCGGAGCCGACGAGCGGCTCACCCGGGGTGCGCAGCAGGCGTCGTGCGATCTGCGGCGCGGCGAGGGCGACGAAGCCGACCGGCCCGACGGCGGCGGTCGCCACCGAGGCGGCCACCACCGCAGCCCCGATCAGGATGGCCTGCTGGGTCTGGATGCGCACTCCCAGCGCACGTGTGGTGTCGGAGCCGAGGCGCAACGCGGCGAGGGTGCGGGCGGAGGCGAGTGCGACGAGGGCGGCGACGCCCGCGGCGATCGCGGCGGGCGCCAGGTGCGCGGAGTCGGCCGCGTTGAGCGATCCGTTCAGCCACAGCTGCGCGCGCTGGGCGTCCCCCAGGCTGGCACGGGTGAGCAGCCAACTGATCCCCGCCGTCAGCAGGGCGTTCACCCCGACGCCGATCAGCACCAGCCGCAGCCCGGTGGCGCCGTACCCGCCGGCGGCGGTGCGGCCCCAGGCGAGCAGGTAGATGGCGGCGGCGGTGAGCAGACCGCCGGCGAGCGCGGCCAGCGGCGCACCGACCGAAGCGGCCAGTCCGGTGCTCGCGCCGCCGGTGCCGACCAGCACGGCGACCGCCCCGAGGCTCGCGCCCGAGGTGATGCCGAGCATGTCCGGCGCGGCGAGCGGATTATGCAGGATGGACTGGGTGATCGCGCCCGACAGCCCGAGCGCGAGGCCGACCACGAGCGCGGTGAGCGCGCGCGGCAGCCGCGACTCCAGCACGATGAACCGCTGCGCCCTGGTGCCGCCTCCGGTGAGCACGTCCAGCACGCGCCCGAGCGGCAGATGGGACTCGCCCACCGCGATGTCCAGGCAGAAGAGTCCGAGCGCCAGGACGATCAGGACCACGACGATCAGCACCATCCGCGGCCGCAGCACCGCCGACACCGGGCCGACGCGCAGTGCGGGACGCGTGCTCGTGGTTCGCGGCGAGATCGTCACAGGTTCACCAGCTTTCGCCGACGCACGAACGCGAGGAAGAAAGGCACGCCGACCACGGCCAGCGTCACCCCGACCTCCAACTCACCGGGCCGCGCCACCAGACGGCCCGCCACGTCGGCGCTCAGCAGCAGCAACGCGCCGAACAGTCCGGAATAGGGGATCAGCCAGCGATTGTCCGGCCCGGTGACCGCGCGTGCCAGGTGCGGGACGACCAGGCCGAGGAAGGCGATCGGACCGACCGCCGCCGTCGCCGCGCCCGTCAGCAGCACGACCGACGCGAGCCCGAGCGCACGGCTGCGGCCGACGTGCACGCCGAGTCCACGCGCGACCTCGTCGCCCAGGCCGAGGATGTTCAGTCCCGGCGCGGCCAGCACCGCCAGCAGCATGCCCGCCGCCAGGAACGGCAGCACCTGCCAGAACACCGTGGCGTCGCGGCCCGCGACCGTGCCGATCACCCAGAACCGGTAGGTGTCCAGCGCGGAGGCGTCGAACAGCACGACGGCGTTCGTCATCGCCTGCAGGAACGCGGTGACCGCGGCGCCCCCGAGCACGAGACTCAGCGGGCTCGCCTTGCCGCCACCCACCGACGAGGTCGCGAACACCACCACGCCGGCGATCAGCGCTCCGGCGAAGGCGAACCAGATGTATTGCTCCGGTGCGCTGAAGGCGAACAGATACGTGCTCAGCGCGGCGAGAAACGCCGCGCCCGCGTTGAGTCCGAGCAATCCGGCGTCGGCGAGCGGATTGCGGGTGTAGCCCTGGATGAGCGCGCCCGCGATACCCAGGGCCGACCCGCAGACCAGCGCCAGCGCGGTGCGGGGCAGACGCAGGCCGCGCACGATCTGCTCCTCGGTGGAACCGGCTGCGCAGGCGAAGGGCCCGCCGGGGCAGGTGAGTGCGTGGTGCACGGCGTCGTACACGGTCCCCGGCGCGAGCGAGCGGGCGCCGACCGCGACGCCGGCGAGCACGGCGAGCAGGAGCAGAACGGTCGAGACGAGAAGTCCGGAAAGACGTCGCCGCCTCACGGTGGCAAGGGAGGTCACGGCGACGAGCTGCTCCTGGAATCAGCGATACGGTTGCTAGGTCTGGTAAGCCTAACCTATCTTTCGCTACAGACGGGCATGGCCGAGTGTCCGCCGCGCCGCGCGACGGAGCCGATCCCCGAGGAGGTTCGATGACCGAGCTCATCACCACGCCACATCGCTCGACGACGGCGTTCGGACGCGCCGGTGCCCGGCTTCGCGCGCTGCAACCGGAGCATCCGCGGGTCTATGCCGTGGCCGCGATCGCGGAGCAAGGGAAACGGCGTTGGTGGCAGTTGGCGGACGGCGTGCGCGAAGGGCGTGTCGAACTCATGTACCGGCGGCACGCGGCGGAGATGATCAGCGCCGACATCGCGGCGGAAGTGGTGGCCACGGCCCTGATCCACGCGATCGCCGGACGCGTGGTCGCGCTGCTCGTCGCGGAGGGGCGCGCGTGGGATCCGGGGCTGGAGAACCTTTGGATCCATACCGACAACGATGGCGGAATCGACTGGGCGGGTTTGTCGGACACCACTATTCGCGTGATCGACGGTGACCCGCTGGCGGGCGGCCCCGGTGTGGTCACGCTGCCGTGCGCGGAAGCGATGTACGTCTGGCTCGCGCATCGCTGCGCGTCCGCGCTGACCGTCGTCCAGCAGAGCATGACCCGCTGCTCCGGTTTGAGTGCCCGGCGGTTCTGGTCTCTCGTCGGTGAATCGGTAGCGGGCGCTTCGACTTACGTCCCCGATCTCGCGCGGACCGATTCCGTCACCGGCGCCAGGCGGGGGCAGGGACTGCTGGCGGCGATGGCCGAGCGCGGGCTCCCCGTGCGGCGGACCGGGACTTGCTTAGTTAGGTAAGCCTGACCTATACTCGAACGCGGCGTACGGATCGCGTGAGAGTCCCGAGGGCTGCGGTGACCCCCGATCCCTTGCCGCGGCGGGCTTCACTTCCTGTGGGGCCCGCCGCTCTGTCTCCCTGTGAACTACGTCGCGCGCTCTGGCGCGCCGCCCCGTCCCGGATCTAGTCTGACGCCGACACGAACGTAGAACCCGCTGCACAGCAAGGGTATTCGTCGTCCGGTCGTCCTCGGTGGGTCACCGCCGCGCCGTGGACTCGGCCCGGTGCCGTGTCGCGATCATCGGTGCGCAGCGTCGCGCGCCGGCTCCGAGCCGTCGAGGACGCCCGCTTGCCCTCTCACCGGGTTCACGGTGGCTCTCCGAAAGTTCGAGGGGTTGTCAGCTTGCCCACCAACACACCGTCCCGTCCCATCGCAGCGGTGCTGGCCGCCGTCGCGGTACTCGTGATTCCCGCCTGCGGCTCCGGCGAGCAGCAGCTGTCGAGCGAATCCTCCCCGCACGCCGCGCCGCACTGGGATTACGACGCCGAGGGCCCCGACCACTGGGCCGACCTGGACCGGGACTTCGTCACCTGCAAGAGCGGCCATCAGCAGTCACCCATCGACCTGCCCGGTCACGCCCGGCTCGAGCCGCACGAGCACACCACCGTCGACTACCACTCGACACCCGCGGTGACGCTGCGCAACACCGGGCACACCGTGCAGGCGAATCTCCCCGCGGGCAACGGAAATCGCATCGTGGTCGACGGCGTGCCGTTCGAGCTCACCCAATTCCATTTCCACCTGCCGAGCGAGCACACCGTGGACGGCGTGGGCACCGCGATGGAAGCGCACTTCGTGCACAAGAGCGCGGCGGGCGAGGTGGCCGTACTCGGTGTGCTGCTGCAAGCGGCGCCGGGACCGTCGGCCTTCGCGCCGATCCTCTCGGTCGCGCCGCGGGCGGTGGACGCCGACACCGTCGTCGCGGGCCCGATCGACCTGCGCTCGATGCTGCCTGCCGCCACCGATCAATACCGCTATCAGGGTTCGCTCACCACGCCGCCGTGCAGCGAGGGCGTCCCGTGGACGGTGCTCGGCAGTCCGGTCACGGTGACCCCGGAGGACGTCGACCGGTACCGGACGCTGTTCGCGCACAGCAACCGGCCGACCCAGCCGCTGAACGGCCGGACGGTGACACTGGCGGGCGGGTGAGGCCGAGAATCCGGCGTGAGCCGGTCGTGGCTTCGACGGTGGATCAGTTG
This sequence comes from Nocardia sp. NPDC047654, assembly GCF_043205035.1. Lineage (NCBI taxonomy): Bacteria > Bacillati > Actinomycetota > Actinomycetes > Mycobacteriales > Nocardiaceae > Nocardia > Nocardia sp. NPDC047654. The sequence continues at coordinate 124,136 of NZ_JBIDDF010000014.1, read as the reverse complement.
CGCGTCGCGCTTCCGTTCAGCCGGAACCAGAACGACTGCCCGTTACGGGTGGGCTTGATGACGAAGTTTTGTGCGAGGTGGGTGCCGAAGCTGCACCTGATACTCATCGTGATGTGATTGTCCCGATTCAGGGTGACAGGAATCCACACGATGTCATCGCCCGCGTCGCCGCCGTTCTTCCCGGTGCTGTGGTTGTGATACGTCACGAAGGCGACTTTGTTGAATTTGCCCACGCATTCCCACCCACCCCAGTTGGGCACGATGCCGTAGATGCCCGCGTTCGGGGGAGCGGCATGCGCAGGCGCGGGTGCCAGCAGCAGGCTGCCGAAAAGCGTTGCCGCGAGCAGGGTGACTCGACGATGTAAGCGCGACATGCCATTTCCTTCCGGAGATAGCTCGAAGTATTCCAGTCCCATTGCCGCCGGGCTGTAGTCCGAACGATGGATATCGGTCGCAGCCGAGGACTCTTGTCGTCGATTCGAATGACTGTGCGTGGTCGGAACTCCCGGCTACGTTGTGTGAATTCACGCCGATCGGCGGCGGGGGACGAGCGGCAGATGTCGAGAAGTGCTGACTCCAGCACATGACCTGGCTGATTTGGGAGACGGCTCATGACAGCGAACAGCATCCATCGGATCATCAGCTGCTTGTCGATCGCGGCTTTCGCCGGAGCGATCGGTATCGGAGTGGTTGTGTCGGCGCCGAGCGCGGCCGCCGAAACACGGCATCGCGTCGACCTCACGGAGGCGTGCAAGGATCAATACCACCGGCAGACGGTCTACGTCCGGCACATCGACCAGAGAGTCGCCGGTATCGGGGGCAAGGCGACGCCGTACGGCTACTACTGCGCCGAATGGACCGAGCAGTTGACGGTGTCGAAGGATCCCGCCTACCAGGCCCAGGAGAAAGAAGTGGGTGACCTGGATGTGCAGGCGTACTGCTCGAAGAAATACGCCGGATCACGCGCGGTCGGCAACTTCGACGACGACCGCACCTGGGACTGCGTGTCCTGAGGCACGACTGCCGCGGCGGGGTGGGCGGCCGGTTTCACGACCGCTTCGGGCCCTGCGGTTCGAGCGGCGTCCGAACGGCCCGGCGGTCACACCGGCAGGCGGGTGAGGCCGCGACGGCGGGGAGCGGACGCTGTGCGACAGTGAATGCATGACACAGCAGGAAACCCCGCAGGTCGGCTCGCTGGCGGATGTGACGCCCGAGCAGATGAACGCCTACAGCGAAGGCACCTTCGCCGACCTGATCGGCCTGCGCTACACCGAGATGAGCCCTGACCGCGTGCGCGGCGAGTGGGTCGTCAAGCCGCATCTGTACCAGCCCGCGGGCATTCAGAACGGCGGCGTGTACTGCACCGTCATCGAGACGCTCGCCAGCATCGCGGGCGGCGTCTGGTTCGGCGACCAGGGCACGGTGGTCGGCGTGAACAACAACACCGATTTCCTGCGCGCGGTGCGCGAGGGCACGCTGTTCGGCGAAGCGACGCCGTTGCATCGCGGCAGGCTGCAGCAGCTGTGGCAGGTCGTCATCACCGATGAGCAGGGGCGCACCGTGGCCCGCGGTCAGGTGCGATTGCAGAATCTGCCGCACCGTTCCTGAGCGCTGCTCCGGCGAGGGCGGAACGGGCGTGCCAGAATGTCCGTCACCCGCCCCTGCGAACCGGTGAGGAGCCCGGATGCGACTGTCACCGCACGAGCAGGAGCGCCTGCTGCTCAGCTACGCCGCGGAGCTGGCCCGGCGCAGGCAGGCGCGCGGGCTCAAGTTGAACCATCCCGAGGCGGTGGCGCTGATCACCGACCACGTGCTGGAAGGCGCGCGCGACGGCCGCACCGTCGCCGAACTGATGTCCTCGGGGCGGACGGTTCTCACCCGCGACGACGTGATGGAAGGTGTGCCGGAGATGATCCCCGACGTCCAGGTCGAAGCGACCTTCCCGGACGGCACCAAGCTCGTCACCGTGCACCACCCGATCGGCTAGGCGGCCGGTATGCGATACCCGAGCGACCTCGAGCCGGACCGAGGCCCGGCGTGATCCCCGGCGAGTATTTCTGCGCCGAGGGCGTCATCGAACTGAACGCCGGTGCGCGGCGCCTCGAACTGGACGTGATCAATACCGGTGACCGGCCGGTGCAGGTCGGCAGCCATGCGCACTTCCCGCAGGCGAACGCGGCGCTGGAGTTCGACCGGGCGGCCGCGCACGGCCATCGTCTCGATATCCCGGCCGGGACCGCGGTGCGCTTCGAACCCGGTCTCGGACAACGCGTATGGCTCGTGCCGCTGGGCGGCGCCCGCGAAGTCCACGGCATCAGCCTGGCCCCGCCGGGCCGTCTGGATGACTAGCGCGTGCGCCCGGCGCCGGGCGGGGCAGAGTGCGCGGGCACAGGAGGTAGGACGCGATGAGTGAGCTGAGCCGGGCGCGGTACGCCGAACTGTTCGGGCCGACGACGGGCGACCGGATCAGATTGGCCGACACCGATCTGCTGATCGAGATCACCGAGGACCGCAGCGGGGGACCGGGGCGCGCGGGCGACGAGGCCGTGTTCGGCGGCGGCAAGGTACTGCGCGAATCCATGGGCCAGTCCCGCGCGACGCGCGCCGAGGGCGCTCCCGACACGGTGATCACGGGCGTGGTGATCATCGATCATTGGGGAATCATCAAGGCGGACGTCGGTATTCGCGACGGAAGGATCAGCGCGATCGGCAAGGCGGGCAACCCCGACACCATGACCGGCGTGCACCCGGACCTGGTCGTCGGCCCGTCCACCGAGATCATCGCGGGCAACGGCCGCATCCTCACCGCGGGCGCGATCGACTGCCATGTGCACTTCATCTGCCCCCAGCTGATGGAGGAGGCGCTCGGCGGCGGGATCACCACGCTCATCGGCGGTGGCACCGGTCCGGCGGAGGGCAGCAAGGCGACCACGGTGACGCCGGGCGCGTGGCATCTCGCGCGCATGCTCGAGGCCACCGACGCGTGGCCGCTGAACATCGTGCTGCTCGGCAAGGGCAACACCGTCAGCGCCGAGGCCATGTGGGAGCAATTGCGCGGCGGGGCATCGGGATTCAAGCTGCACGAGGATTGGGGCTCCACGCCCGCCGCGATCGATGCCTGCCTCACCGTGGCCGACGCCGCGGGGGTGCAGGTTGCGCTGCACTCGGACACCTTGAACGAGGCGGGTTTCGTCGAGGACACCCTGGCGGCGATCGCCGGGCGCGGCATCCACGCCTACCACACCGAGGGCGCGGGCGGCGGGCACGCGCCCGACATCATCACCGTCGCCGCCCACCCCAACGTGCTGCCCAGTTCGACCAACCCGACGCGTCCGCACACCGTCAACACCCTCGACGAGCACTTGGACATGCTCATGGTCTGCCACCACCTGAGCGCGTCGATCCCGGAGGATCTGGCCTTCGCCGAGAGCCGTATCCGCCCGTCCACCATCGCGGCGGAGGATCTGCTGCACGATCTCGGCGCCATCTCGATGATCGGCAGCGACTCGCAGGCCATGGGCCGCATCGGCGAGGTCGTGCTGCGCACCTGGCAGACCGCGCACGTCATGAAACGCCGCCGCGGCGCCCTGCCGGGCGACGGCGCGGCCGACAACGCCCGGGTGCGGCGCTACGTCGCGAAATACACCATCTGCCCGGCCGTCGCGCACGGCCTGGACCACGAGATCGGCTCGGTCGAAGTCGGCAAGCTCGCCGACCTGGTGCTCTGGGAGCCCGCGTTCTTCGGCGTCCGCCCGCACGCCGTGCTCAAGGGCGGCGCGATCGCCTGGGCCGCGATGGGCGACGCCAACGCCTCCATCCCGACCCCGCAGCCGGTGTTGCCCCGTCCCATGTTCGGCGCCGCCCCGGCGACCGCCGCCGCCACCTCGCTGCATTTCGTCTCCGAGCAGGCGATCGAGGACGGCCTCGCCGACCGGTTGCGGGTCCAGCGCACACTGGTGCCGGTCCGCAATGTGCGCGGCGTGACCAAGACGGACCTGCCGCACAACGACGCCATGCCGCGCATCGAGGTCGAGCCCGACACCTTCACCGTCCGCATCGACGGCGAGGTCTGGCGCGAAGAACCCGCCACCGAGTTGCCCATGGCGCAGCGGTATTTCCTGTTCTGATCGTCCTCGACGGACGATCACCCCCGCACATGGCCGCGGCGAGGTGTATGGGTCTCGGTGGTGTGCCACTTGTGCGGCAGTCGGCGGGGTAGGGGCGTATAGTCCGGTAGCCTGCTGGGCCTCGAGGAAGGGAGGGAAGCATGTTCCGACCAGGTGAGCGGGGGGTGGGGCGCCGAGTTCTGCTGGGCGTTGTGGGCGGAGGGACATTTCTGGCGGCGATGTTCGCGACCTCCGCGGCCGCACCGTTGCCGTCCGGTAGCGGGTCGGCCGCAGCGCCGGACGGCTCAACCGTCACGTTGAACGACTATTGCCAGGATCCCGGCGCGGTCGGCCACCTCGCCGACGGGCGGACCGTCTACTGCACACAGGTGCAGGGCACCGACGCGTTCGTATGGTCCTACAGCCGAGACCCGATCCCGCGCGACCCCAACACACGCGGCTACACCTGCGACAGCGATGCCTGCCACTGGCCCGACGGCACCGCCGTCCCGAACTACCAGCGCTGCGGGATCCTGTGCGGCGAGCCTCCCACCAGCGGCGACAAGCAAAGCGGCCTTTACGACTGCGTCGAAACGGGGACCGAGTTCGAGGAGTGCGAACGCCGGATCAGATGAGTCGGTCGCGGCGCTGCCCGCGGTAGCGAGACTCGATGCCGCCGATGCTTCGCGCGGCGGCACTCGGTTCCGGCATCGGATCCGCACGGGCTGCAAATCTGCGCTACCCGGCGGCCGCCCGAAGATTACGGGAGCCGGTGCTCGTCGACCGAGGTGCTCAGGCCGGTGCCGTTGAGGTCCAGATACAGCAGGCGCTCGGTGACCGACAGGGTGACGGTGTTGCGCCGTTCGACGGCGGCGACGGCGGCATCGATGAAGTCGCGGTCGAAGCTGTACAGCGGTATGGCTTCGGCACGATGGATGCGTTTGCCGGTGAGTTGCGCCAGCACCTTGATCGGATCGCGATGGGTGTAGACGGCGACGCGTTCGGCCAGTTTGCTGCCCCGGTGCAGCCGCTCCGCGTCCGGTGCGCCGACTTCGATCCACGCGGTGACGCGCCCGGTGAGGTCGCGGACCAGCACCGCGGGCTCGTCGGTCGAGGAGACCCCGCCGTCACTGAAGGCGATGCCCTCCTCGTACTCGAGGCAGTAGGCCAGCACGCGCGTCAGCATGAACTCCGCGGATTCCGACGGGTGACGCGCCACCCGCAACTCCAACTCCTGATAGACGCCGCGATCGACGTCGGCCAAGTGGACGGCGAAGTTGTGCAGTGTCGCGCTGAGTGCCATAGGTGCAGCAGCTTAACCCGAGGTGCGCCGGGTGCCGCGCCTTGCCCATTGCCGGATCGCCAGGTAGGGCGGAAAACGTCTCGGAGCCCGAAGTCGGCGGCTCGGCGAATGTCGTCGGCGGTTTCTAGGATTCGGCGGTGACAGTTACCCGTGACGACTCGGCCGGTTACGTCGAGCGAGACTTGGACGCCGACCTGGCGCGATGGTTCGCCGATCGGCCGCCGGTCACCGTGCCGGAGGAGACCCGGCCTGTGGCGCCCTTCCTCGAACGGTTGGCACCCTCGAACGCGGCGGCGCTCGCGGCCTTCGATCGACGGGTGCGATCCGGGCGGATGCCGCAGTTCCTGGACATCCATTCCTGGTCCTACGGTTTCGACTTCGCCGGAAACGACTGCGGGATCCGGGATTGCGACTACGAGACCGAGCTCACCGACGACGACGTGTACTCGATCGGCGCGGACGGCGGCGGCAACCTGTACGTGGTGCTCACCAACGGGCAGATCGCGATCTGGTTCCACGAGGAGGAAGTCGTCGAAGGAGAGACCCGTTTCGACGACCTCGATGTCTTCCTCTGGTCGGTCGTGCGGTACCACGCGGTGCGCGCCGGTGTCCTGGAACCGGCCGCGGTCGAGGCGGATTTCCTGTCCCTGGGTCAGGACGGCGCGCTAGAGCCGAACCTCGGCTTGCTGCGCTTCATGAAGTAGCCGCCGACTACGCGATGTCCGCCTGGTGCGGCCCGTCATCAGGTCCGGCAACTTCGTTGTCGGAGTAGACATCCCCGGCGGGACCGGGGTGGGGCAGGGAGCGAATTGCGGTCGCCGCCCACTCCCACGACCCGTCGCTCAGTCTTCGCCCGCTCGTCGCTGAAACGGCCTGCGGGCCCGGAAGATGTCGCGAACCCAGGGTGCTCGGCGATGGTGGGGGCGACTGCGGTCGGCCCAGAGCGGATTGGATTCGTCCCGGCGGTAGGCCGCGAGCTGACCCGCGATGGCGAAGTGCAGGCGGGTGGCTTTGCCGACCACCTCACCGTCGGTGGCCAGCGCCTCCGGAGTGGGCAGCTGCACGAAGAGTTCGGGCAGTTGGCGTTCGCCGTAGACCTTGCTGTGGCCGATCGCCGCCAGCAGCAGCGCCAGCACGGCGCGGGTGCGCGACCACCGCAGATCGGCGCGCAGCCAGCGCACATCGAGCAGCCCGGCGTCGAGCCGGTCGCGGAACGCGGGCACGGCGCCGTGCGGGTGATAGGGACCGTTGCCGACGAACAGGAACCACACCCGCTGCCAGCGCCCGTCCAGGCAGATCTCGATCGGCTCGGCCCGGCGCAGGGTGACCACGAGCGCGGCGGCGAAGGCAGGCCACTTACCCCAGCGCGGCTGCCACTTCTCGCGCAGTTGCACCAGATCCGGATAGGCGCCGAGGCTGGCCGTGTTGATCAGATGCCTGGTGCGCGAACCGCTTTCGTCCTCACATTCGACGCTCGCGATGTCGACCGCGACCGCCTCGCCGACGCCGGTGGCATCGATCACCTCGCGCAGGTCGTAGACGCCGAGGTCGCGGGCGAAGTGGTTGAGTGTGCCGGTAGGGATGACGACCAAGGGCAACTCGTGGCGCAACGCGACCGCGGCCACGGCGGCCACGGTGCCGTCACCACCGGCGACGCCCACCGCCAGCACCGGTTCACCGTGCTCGGCGATGGCCTGTTCGAGTTGCTCGGCACAGTCCAGATCGGGTCGCGTGCGCAGCACGGTGGCGGCGGGCAGTGCCGCCGCGACGTCGTCGGTGGGATCGTAATTCGGATCGCCCGAAATCGGATTCACCATCACCACAAGGCCTTTGCCCTCCACCAGGGTGGGGACCTCGCGGACCGGGCGGGCTTGCGCCTCGTCGGATTCACGCACCGGCCACCAGCGCCGTGTGGCCAGTGCGACACCGGAACCGACGGCCGCGCCGACGAGCACGTCCGAGCTCCAGTGCACGCCGGTGTGCACCCGCGAGTACGCGACGGTGGCGGCCAGCGGGGCGACGACCAGTGCGGTACGCGGACTTTCCAGCGCCACGGCCGTGGCGAACGCCGCGGCCGTGGCGCTGTGTCCCGAAGGGAACGAGGAGGACGTGGGGGCGGGAGTGAGTCGCCGGTGCACCGGCAGGAGTTCGGCGGCCGGCCTGCGCCGTGCGATGAGCGACTTGAGGCCGACGTTGACGACGAGACTGGCTCCGGCGAGGGAGACGACACCGCGCAGCGCGGCTCGCCGAGGTGCGCCTTGGCGGGTGGCGAGCAGCGTCGCGATGAACAGCCACAGCCCGCTGAAATCGGCGCTGTTGGTGATGCGCAGCAGCCCTCGGTCGACCATCGAAGCAGGCAGTTCGGCGACCGCGCCGCCGATCGCTCGATCGATTCGTCCGATACCTTGGAACTTCCGGCGCACCCAAATACTCACCCGGTCGACACTACCGATCACCGCGCAGACCTCGCCGAACGCGGTGCCGCGCAGCATTCGTCGGCAAGTGACCTCCGGGACCGGGCAGAGATGGTGATCATGCCGAACACATGCCCGGAAAATCGCGGATGTAACGGTGTGCGTGCGATACCGACTTCCAGTTGTCGGGAATTCGAAAGGGAGGCGAATGAAGACGATCATCGGTGCGGCGGTGACGGCGATCGCGGTGAGCGTGGCTGTCGCGGGTTGTCAGGGCGAATCGGGTGCGCCGGCGACCGGAACGAGCGAACCCGGTCGGTCCACCGTCGAGGCCACTCGGACGACGCCCGCGCGGGGCGGCGCCACCACTACCGAGGCGGCGCCCGCGAAACTTCCTGCTACCAGTGGAAATGGTCGATGCGTCGATCCCGGGTCGAGCGTGGTCGCCGACGCGATGACCTCGCTCGGGCCCGCGCCGGGTGGCACGCCGTACGTCGTCGACACCGTCACCGACGCGTCCGCAGGAGCTTGCCCCGAACTGCTGTGGGTGCTGGCCGCGACACCCGGTGGAACGGCGAGTTCCCCTTGGCACGTGCTGTTCTTCGACCACGACGGCTATCTCGGCACCGCGACGGCGAAAGCGACGTCCTACACGACAGTGGTCGGTTCGGGCGACCGCGATGTGCGGGTGCAGTACCGGTGGCTGGAGGGTCGCGACGCGAACTGCTGTCCCTCCGGCGGTCCGGTCGTGATCACCTTCACTCTCGCCCGCGACGACCGCACGGTGACACCGAGTCCGGCGATCCCCGACCAGGTCGGGTGATCCCAGCGGCTGTCCGTTCGGGATAGGCGCTCTGCCGCAAGCCCCGCACAACAGCGAAGGCGAACCTCGTATTGCCTGGTCATCGAGCCTGAAGACGCCGTGCCGTAACGGCATTCGGTAGCACGGCACGCTCGTGTGACCGTCGCGGAGACCGACGCCGGTACAGCGCGGCGACCGTGTCGGCGGTCCGGCCTATCGAATGGCGGTGGGAATGAGGTGGCGGCGGGCGAAGAGGCGAGCGTCTTCGTCGGTCTCGAGGGAGAAGTAGCTGTCCGGGATGAGCAGGAGGGTGAGGGACAGGCGCGCGGCGATCTCGGCGGATGCGTCGGGATCGATGTCGCCGAGGTCGTCGGCTCGGCGGAGCTGTTCGGCGAAGAACGCGCGCGCCGCGGCGAGAAGTGTCGCGCCGTAGGTGATGACGAAGGGCTGGCCGCCTTCGTCGGCGAGCAGGACGCGGTTGGTGAGTGGGTCGGTGCGCAGCGTGCGCAGGGCGATGGCGAAACCTTCGGCGGCGCGGTCGCGCACGTCGGTGTGGTCGGCGACGGCAGTGGTGATCCCGGACAGCACGCGCCGCAGCCACACGGTCAGCGCCGTCGTGACCAGCAGATCCTTGCTGGGGAAGGCCCGGTAGACGGTGGCGCGATGCAGGCCGGCGCGGCGGGCGATGTGTTCCATGCGGACGCGATCGATGCCGTGGTCGCGGAATTCCGCCAGGGCCGCGTCGATGATCCGGATGGCCTGCGGGTCGCCTTCGATGTCGGCGGCGAGCTGGTCGGCATCGAAGGCGGCGGTCGTCTGCCGGGCACTGCGCATGGCCCTAATACTGCCCGAGGGCGCGGGCGTGCCGCAGGCCCGCGCGCGCCCTCGGGTGGTAGCGCAACGGTTCGGGGATGAGCCGCCAAGCGTTGCGGATCAGGCCTGCGGTGGCGCGGAAATGCGCCTGGTCGGTTCTGCTGTAGTGCAGGCCGAGCTTTTCCCGGGCGGGCTCGGGTAGCAGCGCGGCGGTGAGCACCCGGTATTCGGACATGATCACCGGCCGGAGTACCCGTTCGACCGGTTGCGGCAGATACGGCAGTCGCATGTCGCTGGTGAATCGCAGCCGCTCGGTCAGCCACCGCGCCGACTCCGTGGCTTCCAGGACGTCGCGGCAGACGGCGTCGAAGTACTTCCGGAAAGCGGCGTAATCGGCGGGCATCGGCCGGTCGCTCACGCCGTATCGCCGAAACCAGATCTTGCTCTGCTGGTACAACTGCTCGCGTTCGGCTGCGGTCAGGCCGTCGCCGAACACGTCGGCGATGTCGATGGTCGCTTGCACCATCGTGGCATGCGTCCAGTAGTAGGTCTCCGGATCGAGTGCGTGGTAGCGCTTCCCGTGCGCGTCGGTGCCCCGGATGTGGCGGTGATAGTCGCGGACCCGGGTTCCGGTGCCGCGTTCGACCGGGTCGTAGACGGTGCCGATGATCTCCGGAATCGAACGCAGGACCCGATCCCACGGGTCGCCGAAGAAGTCGGAGTGCCCGGTGACGCCCGCGCCGACCGCGGGGTGCATCAGCTCCAACATGCCGTACGGGGCGGCGACCAGAAACAGCCGCAGGTCACCCAGATAACGCCACAGCAGTGTGCCGGGTCCGAGTCGCGGGTCTTCTCCCGCGCTCTCGTCGTGGGCGGTGTCCAGGTGTGCGGTCATCGTCGACCCTTTCGTTTGTGCGACGAAATTACTGTAAATGTCGCAGATGTCGCATTCAAGCGTCCGCTGAGGAACAGCTCGAGTCATATGCAACCAATGGTTGCGCGAGAAGCGAAGGCGGGTTAGCGTGATGTGCAACCAAATGTTGCGCATGACGAAAGGGTGGCGAGTATGGAGTACGGCAGCATCGAACGGGAGATCTACGTCGACGCCTCGCCCGAGGTGGTCTTCGAGGTGGTCAGCAGCCCGGAGCACATCTCGCAGTGGTGGACCGACGATGCCGACTTCGAGGTGGCGCCCGGCGCGGTCGGTGAACTCGTCTGGGGTGACCGGGCGCAGGTCGCTCCGATCACCGTGGTGAACGCTGAGCCGCCTCGGGTGTTCTCGTTCCGCTGGTGCTACCCCGACCGTGAGGCCGACGACTCCGCCGGGTCACTGCTGGTCACGTTCGAGCTCGTTCCGTCGGGCGCGGGTACCACGATCCGGCTCGTCGAGACCGGATTCCGGGAGATGGGCTGGGAGGCCGCGAAGTCGGCGGAGCAGTATCGCGAGCACACCGTGGGCTGGGATACCTATATTCCGCGGCTGGGGGAGTACATCGCCCGGCTGGTGTCCACCCGGTGACCGCCGCCGTCGACGACGACCTGTGGTCGGCGGTCGGAGATCCGACTCGTCGGCGGATGCTCGACCTGCTGCTCGCGGAGGGCGGCGGCACCGCCACCAGTCTCAGTGAGCAACTGCCCGTCACGCGGCAGGCGGTCGCGAAGCATCTCGGCGTGCTCGACCGCGTCGGTTTGGTGCACGCCACGCCCGCCGGGCGGGAGCGGCGGTACCGGGTGGACGAGGCGCAGCTCGCCCGCGCGGTCGCGCAGTTGTCCTCGGTGGGGGCGGCGTGGGACGCCAGGCTGCGTCGTATCAAGCGGATCGCCGAGGCGATTCAGCGCGGGCAAGACCAGCAGTGAATTCACATATCAACGGCAATCGACATCGGAAAGAAGTGACGAAATGGTGGACATCCTGCACAGAGTCGGAATCAAGTCCGCGGTGGCCGACGTCTACGCGGCCTTGACCACCACCGAAGGGCTGGCAGGCTGGTGGACGACCGACACCAGCGGCAAAGGCAGTGACGTCGGTGGTGTGCTCGAATTCCGGTTCGGCGCCGGTGGATTCGACATGAGGGTCGCCGAGCTCGATCCGGGCAAGCGCGTGCGGTGGGAAGTGATCGATGGACCCGAGGACTGGGTCGGCACGCAGCTGCACTGGGATCTCGCTCAGGCCGAGGACTACGCCATCGTTCTGTTCAAGCATCAGGGCTGGAAGGAACCGGTGGAATCCATGCACCACTGCAGCACCAAGTGGGCGGTCTTTCTGCTGAGTCTGAAGTCGCTGATCGAGACCGGGAAAGGCGCCCCGGAGCCCTACGACGTCAAGATCGACAACTGGAACTGACGTTCCGCGAGAGGACCCGTGGCCGCTGAGGGCGCGGCCACGGGCGCCCGCGCGAACCTCGCTCAGGCGCCCACGTAGGCCGCGAGATGTTCGCCGGTCAGGGTGGAGCGGGCGGCGACGAGGTCGGCGGGAGTGCCCTCGAAGACGACCCGGCCGCCGTCGTGTCCGGCACCGGGGCCGAGGTCGACGATCCAGTCGGCATGCGCCATGACCGCCTGGTGATGTTCGATGACGATGACCGACTTGCCGGAGTCGACGAGCCGGTCGAGCAGGCTCAGCAGCTGCTCGACATCGGCGAGGTGCAGGCCGGTGGTGGGCTCGTCGAGGATGTAGACGCCGCCCTTGTCGGCCATATGGGTGGCCAGCTTGAGCCGCTGCCGCTCGCCGCCGGACAGCGTGGTGAGCGGCTGGCCGAGGCTGAGGTAGCCCAGCCCGACGTCGGCGAGCCGGTCGAGGATGGCATGCGCGGCCGGTGTGCGCGCCGCACCGTCGCCGAAGAACTCCCGGGCCTCGAGCACCGACATCGCGAGCACCTCGCTGATGTCGCGGCCGCCGAGGTGATACTCCAGCACCGATGCCTGATACCGCTTGCCTTCACACTCCTCGCAGGGAATGGCGACACCGGCCATCATCGCCAGGTCGGTGTAGACGACGCCCGCGCCGTTGCAGGTGGGGCAGGCTCCCTCGGAGTTGGCGCTGAACAGCGCCGGCTTCACGCCGTTGGCCTTCGCGAACGCCTTGCGGATCGGGTCGAGCAGTCCGGTGTAGGTCGCCGGATTGCTGCGCCGCGAGCCACGGATGGGCGCCTGGTCCACCGACACCACGCCCTCGCCCGTGGGAATGGACCCGTGCAGCAGCGAGCTCTTGCCGGACCCGGCCACACCGGTGACGGCGACCAGAACTCCGAGCGGAATGTCGACGTCGACGTCACGCAGGTTGTTCGCCTTCGCGCCGCGGATCTCGAGTGCGCCCGTGGGTTTGCGCACCGACGCCTTGAGGGAAGCCCGGTCGTCGAAATGGCGGCCGGTGACCGTTCCGCTGGCCCGCAGCCCTGCGATGCTGCCCTCGAAGCAGACGGTGCCGCCCGCCGCACCGGCGCCGGGGCCGAGGTCGACGACGTGATCGGCGATCGTGATCGCCTCCGGCTTGTGCTCCACGACGAGCACCGTGTTGCCCTTGTCCCGCAGCCGCAGCAGTAGATCGTTCATCCGCTGGATGTCGTGGGGGTGCAGGCCGATGGTCGGCTCGTCGAAGACGTAGGTCACGTCGGTGAGCGAGGAGCCGAGGTGGCGAATCATCTTGGTGCGCTGGGCCTCACCGCCCGACAGCGTGCCCGAGGGCCGGTCGAGCGAGAGGTAGCCCAGCCCGATCTCCACGAACGAATCGAGGGTGTGCCGCAGCGCGGCCAGCAGCGGCGCCACCGACGGCTCGTCCAGGCCGCCGACCCATTCGGCCAGGTCGCTGATCTGCATCGCGCAGGCGTCGGCGATGCTGATCCCCTTGATCTTCGATGATCGAGCCGCCTCGCTCAGCCGGGTGCCGTCGCACTCGGGACACGTGGTGAAGGTGACCGCCCGGTCGACGAAGGCGCGGATGTGCGGCTGCATCGCCTCCCGGTCCTTGGCCAGGAACGACTTCTGGATCTTGGGGATCAGCCCCTCGTAGGTGAGGTTGACGCCCTCGACCTTCACCTTGGTCGGCTCTTTGTACAGGAAGTCCTGCATCTCCTTCTTGGTGTACTTGCGGATCGGCTTGCTCGGGTCGAGGAAGCCCGACTCCGCGTAGACCCGCACCGTCCAGAAGCTGTCCGACTTCCAGCCGGGAATGGTGAACGCGCCCTCGGCCAGCGACTTGGAATCGTCGTAGAGCTGCGTGAGGTCGATATCGGATACCGAGCCCCTGCCTTCGCACCGCGGGCACATGCCGCCGGTGATGCTGAAGCTGCGGCGCTCCTTCACGGTCTTCCCGGCGCGCTCGGTCGTGACCGCACCCGCTCCGCTGATCGAGGCGACGTTGAAGGAGTACGCCTGCGGCGAGCCGATGTGCGGCTTCCCGAGCCGGCTGAAGAGGATGCGCAGCATCGCGTTGGCATCGGTGGCGGTGCCGACCGTGGAGCGCGGGTCCGAACCCATGCGTTGCTGGTCGACGATGATCGCGGTGGTCAGCCCTTCGAGCACGTCGACATCCGGCCGGGCCAGCGTCGGCATGAAGCCCTGGACGAAGGCGCTGTAGGTCTCGTTGATCAGCCGCTGCGACTCCGCTGCGATGGTGCTGAACACCAAGGAGCTCTTGCCCGAGCCGGAGACGCCGGTGAACACCGTCAGCCGCCGCTTCGGGATCTCGATGCTGACATCCTTCAAGTTGTTCTCGCGTGCGCCGTGCACGCGGATCAGATCGTGGCTGTCGGCAGCGTGCGGCGCGGGCGACCGCGTGTCCGTCGTCGTGGCCGTGCTCATCGTGTCTCCCTTTGTCGGGCGGGGCCGCCTGCGCGGCCCGGGGTCGGCGTCGCCTGGCTCGATTCAACCAGGTCGGCGGATCCGTCTGAGTGTTTGTCGATGCGCCCGGTCCGAGGCGTCGGACCAGCGGCGGGTCGCGGCCGTCTCCTGCGGCGGACCGGTCGTGAGCCGGCTGTCGTGGGCAGCGGCTCCGAAGCCGGCGCACCGCCCACCGAGTCGCGGGCCCGCGGACGTCTTCGTCACGGATGACGTGCTGCTCGGGGTGACGGTGGCCATCGCTCGAGGCGCGGCCGCGCGCCGGGCGGCTCAGCGCAGTTGCTGGATGCGGATCAGGTTGCCAGCGGGATCGCGGACGGCGCAGTCGCGGACCCCGTACGGCTGCTCGGTCGGCTCCTGGACGATCTCCGCGTCCCCGGCCACCAGTCGCTCGAAAGCGCCGTCGAGATCTTTGGTAGCCAGAAGGATGCCGCCATAGGTGCCCTTGGCCATCATCTCGGTGATGGTGCGGCGCTCGTCATCGGTGATGCCCGGGTCGGCGCCAGGGGGGTGCAGAACGATGGACGTGCCCGGCTGGTCGACCGGGCCGACCGTGAGCCAGCGCATCCCTTCGTATCCGACGTCGTTGCGCACCTCGAAGCCGAGAAGGTCACGGTAGAAGGCGAGGGCCGCGTCCGGATCGTCGTGCGGCAGGAAGCTCGCGTGAATAGTGATGTCCATGGCAGTCAGGCTAATTGCGGCTCGGTAACCGGCGCTTCTCGATTCCTGATCGGTCTGGTCACCTGTTTCGCCACACACGACGGGATTCCCGCTGTCGTGCGCGCGGCATCGCGCCGGTAAACGCTGGGCGGCACGCCGACCAGCTCGGTGAAGCGCGTGCTGAAGGTGCCCAGCGACGAACAGCCGACCGCGAAACAGACCTCGGTGACGCTGAGGTCGCCCCGGCGCAGCAGCGACATCGCGCGTTCGATGCGCCGCGTCATGAGATAGGCGTACGGCGACTCGCCGTAGGCGAGCCGGAACTGGCGGCTGAGGTGCCCGGCCGATATGTGCGCGTCGCGCGCGAGCGCCTCCACGTCCAGCGGCTGCGCGTACTCCCGGTCGATGCGGTCGCGGACGCGGCGAAGCCGCGCGAGGTCGTGCAGGTGTTGCGTCGCGGCGGGTCTGCTGGTCACTCACCAGATCGTGCCACATCACGGTGACAAGCGACCGCATGGAGCCGCTGGGCCGGCAGGCTCCCCCCGCCGCTACCAGAAGGTCGCCGAGAGCTCGTACTCGGCGAGCGCGGCCCGCACCAGCTCGGTGAGCTGCTCGGCGTCCAGGAGCGTCGGCGGGTGGAAACCCATGACGCGCAGCGTGATCGCTTCGCCGGTTTCGACCAGCGCGACGTACAGATTACCGCCGCGTTCGGTCACCACGGTCCGCGAGTTCAGGCTCTGATTGACCAGGCCGAGCATCATCGCCGAGGCCGGACGGCCGTCGATGCGGAGGATCTCGGAGTCGAGCTTGCCGAGGCTGGAACACACCGTCGAGATGGGGTCGGTGGCGGCTTGCCGCGCCAGCG
Source organism: Nocardia sp. NPDC047654 (assembly GCF_043205035.1). Lineage (NCBI taxonomy): Bacteria > Bacillati > Actinomycetota > Actinomycetes > Mycobacteriales > Nocardiaceae > Nocardia > Nocardia sp. NPDC047654. Next base: position 108,337 of record NZ_JBIDDF010000014.1, on the reverse strand, counting down.
CCGCGTAGCGTCCGCGCGGCAGCGCCACCGCGACCGGGACCAGCGGGGGGACATCCTGTCCGCTGGCCGTGGCCGCGCTGAGCTGCTCCTTCATCACCGCGCGCAGCGGGGCGAGGTCGGCCGGTTCGCCGTCGCGCGTATCCACCTCGAAGGCGATGGAGGTCAGCGCGTTCGTGCGAAGATCGTCGGCGGTGCGGGTGCTGACCGGCATCATCATGCGAACCCGGCCCTCGTCGTCGGTGCGGCCGATCGCGGTGGCGATGGACGCCATCATCGCCACCGCCAAGGTGGTGCCGGTGCCGCCCCGGCTGCGCGCCGCCGCATGCCAGCGCTGCGCCGGGACCGTCGCGGTGACCGTCGGCAGACGGAAGTGCCGCGCGTCCTCGTCGGTAGGTGCGGTCTTGCCGCCCCGTCCGGTCACGGCCAACCGCAACGCCAGAACGGCAGCCGACGGCAACGACCGGGCACGCCGCGCGGCATCGCGAAGATCCCCGGCCAGCAGACGCATCCGACCGAATTCGTCGCTGCGGTACGCCAGATCGAGCCGCTTGTCCGCGACCGCGTCCGTGACCGCCGCGCAGAACGCCTGGCCGTCCGCGAGGGTGTGCGAAACCAGCAGCGACACCGCGCTTCCCCCGTTGTCGAGGTGGGTCGCCGCCAGCCGCCATGCGGGTCCGCCGAAGGTGCGCAACTCGGCATGCCCCTGCTCGGCGATCCAGGCTTCCAGCTCGCCCGGAGGGATGGGCGCTTCCGTGACCTCGAGCGGGCTGAACTCGGTGCGGGTGGTCCACCGGTCTCCGGCGGCCGGAATCATCGCGGGCGCGACCGCTCTCCCCAGCCTGCCGTGCCGCAGTGCCTCGTGGAAACGCTCCAGCGCCGCCATGTCGACCGGACGGTCATAACGCCAGACCGCCTGTATCGCCAGGGTCCCCCCTAGCGCGGAGTGCCCCCGCGCACTCACGCAATCGATATCGGTCAGGCGGTAGGTCACGCGAATCTCCCCTCGAGTTCTGCACACCGGAGCAGGTCCGCACCGGCCTCGTCGCCGCCACAACTCGGCGCAACGACGATGAGGATCGTTCGAATGTCCGGTTTCGAGCTGTTCGGCCAAACAAGAGCATTAGGCCTGGCAACGTCGTGGTCAACCCTACTGGCGGGTTCGGTGGGCGCGCCCGCGATAGGGCGCCGGAGGTGGGCGAAAAGCTACTCATCGGTTCGCTGTCCTGCGCGAACGGCGAACCTGCCCGCCAGCTGCGCGGAAACCGCGGCACGGGCGTTCGTCGCGCCGAACCGGCCCGATGCCGAGTACTCGAGCTGGACGGGCGACCACTTCAGCAACGCGCTGGTGGACGAGTGGCGTCCGCCGGTGTGGCCGGATCGCGCCGGCGGATCAGCGGCAAGTAGACCTCGTCTACGATGTCGACCAGAACGTCATCGGGTGCGGTCGGGGCTCCGCGCACGACGAGTTCGTTGCGGAGCAGGACCAGGCTGGGTGGATCGACACGTGTGGCGCGGCGTCGAGACCTCACGCGCGCGACCTTGGACGCGGCCGCCGAAGAACGCACGTTGGTACTGGCCGAGATGTACCTGCGCGGCGACGTCTGGCGGTTGCGTGCGGTGGGGCAGGCTTATCCGACGGATCTCGCGACGCTGGCTCGCCACTACGGGGTGGACGTGGCGGAGTGACGCCGGGTCAGTCGTGATGCGCGCGGTGGTGGCGGAAGGCCAGACGGACGAGGTCGGCGATGTCGGGGTCGGCGATGGCGTAGACGTGACGCCTGCCGTCTTTGTGGGCGCGGACCAGCCCGGCGAGTTCGAGTTCGGCCAGATGCTGGCTCACGGCGGGTACGGAGTGGCCGACGGCGGCGGCGAGGCTGCCGACGTCGCGCTCGCCTTGCGCGAGCAGCCAGAGTATCTGCAGGCGCGCGGTGGCCGCGAGCATGCCGAAAACCGCTGCGGCGTCGCGTAATCGGTCTTCCGGGATGGGGCCCGGCGGCTCGCTGTGCTGGGTCACGTCCGCCTCCATAGCTGTCGGTAGGGTGACACGGCCGTGTCCGGCTGTGCAACCGCAGGGTCGCCACCGACCGGCCGGTGCGCCGCAGGGCCGAAAACCGCTGTTCTGGCCGTCATCCGGGCCGTTGGATTTCCACCGGGTGGCGCGTTGTCGAACACTTGCGCAACTGATTGACGTACCCCGATCGGCGGGTTTCTAATGATGGATGGCGCAATTCGTGCGCCGGTCGACCAACGAAGCGAGGTGAGCGGCAGATGCCGGTTGACAGTATCGACGTCTACAGCCGGGCCGCCCTCGAGAAACGGGTTGCGCCGCCGCGTCGTTGATCTGTATGCGATCGGCGGCCGGGCAACGCGCCCCGATCGTCCGACGCGGCATCGAATTCCGACCTTCGTCAGCTCTTCGACGCGTAACGGCGTGCGCGTCCGGCCGATGCGCTGGTCCTTCGTCCACGGCGCGACCGGGTTCGTCGGGGCTCGACGCTGCCCGCCCCGTGCGCGCGTCCTCTGTCCGGAGGGGCGTGCCAGCCCCGCACGATAGTAAGTATTGGAGTTCCCGCTATGGCCAGATTGCTCGAGAAAGCCGAAACCTCTTCTCGGTCACGGAAACCGGAGCGTCCGCAGCAGGCGGCCTCGCTCCAGCGCTCCTTCCCCGGGCAGCGGTAGTCGATGACGACCTTTCTCAGCGCCGTGACCGCCGACCACTTCGACACCGAAGTGCTCCAGCAGCACTGGATTCCACTCGCCGCCGACGACGCCGACACCGCTGCGGTGCTCCGGGAACGGCTGGGGATCGACTTCACCGTCGCCGACAGGCAGGTCTGGGAGTCCGACAACTTCCTCTATTTCCCGGTGGTCGCCCGCTACCAGCGCGGCGAGACGATCGAACACGCGACGATCGTCTTCGCCTTGGGCGGTGAATTCCTCGTGACGCTCCAGCCGTCCGAGCATTTCGTCCCCTTCGACAAGGCGGTCGCGAAAATGCGCCGCAGCCCGGAACTCGCCGGCTCCGCGCACGGGGTGATGTACGCGCTGCTGTGGGCGCTGAACGAGGCGTCGGAACGGGTGCTCCACCACGCCGGTGACGCGCTGGAGGCGATGCACGAGGAGATCGAGCAGGCACTCGAACGCCATGAGCGAAGCGGCACCGACATCGCTGACCTGCGCGAGGCCATGTCACGGCTGGACGCCACCGCGCGCATCGTCGCACGCACCCGCGAGACCCAGCTGCAACTGGCCCGCACCGCGCGCCACCTGATGGCCGACGCCGGGTCCGGCCACGGGAAGCTGAACGATTCCATCGGCCTCCTGCTCGCCGACATCGACGGGGTGAAGGAGCACGCGGGCGTCGAATCCGACAGGGCCCGCCACCTCCAGCAGTCTGTGACGACCTGGCTGGGCGCGCGTCAGAACGAGGCCGTCAAGGCGTTCACCGTCGCCACCGCGGCTTTCCTGCCGCCCACGCTGATCGCGGGCTGCTACGCCATGGATCTCACCGGCATCTCCGAAATCTCCGGTCAGCTGGGTTTCTTGGTCACTGCACTGCTGGCGCTGATGGCCGCGGTGATCCCCTTGGCGTACCTGAGGAAGAAGGGCCTACTGCGCTGAATCCCCGCCCGCTTCGTTTCCGGCGATCATTACCTCGCGCGTAATCGACGCGGGGCGCGTGGCACGGCAAGGTTGGGGTCAGCCGATCGGAGAACTTCGGATCGGTGACTGTAAACCATTACCGCACAGGAGGATTCATCATGTCGCGCTACGACGAAGCGGTCGATCGGTACTTCGCCGCGTGGAATGCCACCGACGAGGAAGCCAGGGCCGCGGCGGTCGCGGCCGCTTGGGCCGAGGACGGCGGATACACCGATCCGCTCGCGGAGGTGAGCGGGCACGCCCAGCTGGCGGCGGCCATCGGAGGAGCGCAGGCACAGTTCCCCGGCTTCGAGTTCCGCCGTGTGGGCGAGGTCGACGGCCACCACGACATCGCCCGCTTCTCCTGGGAGCTGGTCTCGGCGGCCGATGGCAGCGCCCCGGTCGCGGGCTCGGACGTGATCACCCTCGGCGCCGACGGCCGGATCACGAGTGTGCACGGCTTCCTCGACCGGGTGCCCTCGGCGTAGCCCGCGGGCCGCGGCGCACTCCGCGACACGCCCGGCAGGCCGCGGTCCGGTTTGCGCCTGCGGCGAACACGGTGCGTCGTCCACGCCACGGGGGCATCCTGGACGTCAGGAGTGCAGTTCCGGCAAACAGGGTGGTGGTCGGCGTGGACAACGCCGCGATGGATGCCTACTCCCGCACCGTGATCGCGGTGGCGGCGTCGGTGACCCCGCACGTGGCCAGTGTGCGGACCAGGCGGGGGAGCGGATCGGCGGTGGTCTTCACCGACGACGGATTCCTGCTGACGAATGCGCACGTCATCGGCGTGGCGAGCGGGGGAGAGGTGGTCTTCGCCGACGGAGTGGAATCCCGGTTCGAAGTGGTCGGGGTGGATCCGCTGTCGGATCTGGCCGTGCTGCGCGCTCGCGATGGTGCGCCGGGCGCGGTGCCGCTCGGGGACAGCGACCGATTGGTGGTCGGTCAGCTGGTGGTGGCGGTCGGCAGCCCGCTCGGCCTGGCGGGTTCGGTGACGGCGGGCGTGGTGAGCGCGCTCGGGCGCGCGGTTCCGGTGGCGTCTCGCCGCGCCGGGCGGGTGATCGAGGACGTGATCCAGACCGACGCCGCGCTGAACCCCGGTAATTCCGGTGGCGCCCTGTCGGATTCGGCAGGCCGGGTGGTCGGCATCAATACCGCGGTCGCGGGCATCGGGCTCGGCCTGGCCATCCCGATCAACGCGACGACGCGCCGGATCATCGGCACGCTGCACGCCGAGGGACGCGTCCGGCGCGCCTACCTCGGCTTGGTCGGCGTGCCCGCGCCGCTGCCCGAGCCGGTCGCCGCGCGCACCGGGCAGGCCGCCGGAGTGCGCATCGTCGAGGTGGTCCGCGGCGGCCCCGCCGAACAGGCCGGGCTGCGCCGCGGTGATCTGGTGCTGAGTGTGGCACGGTCGGAAGTGCGTGACGCCCAGGGCATACAGCGACAGCTGTTCGCCGAGGCGATCGGTGTGCAACTGCCCGTCACCGTGCTGCGCAACGGGGCCATGGTGGACGTGATCGCGGTCCCGGTGGAATTGGCGGCGGACTGAGCGCGGGCCTAGTCGACGGCCGGGACGGGCTCGGCGGCCGCGGTCGGCGCAGGTGACTCTGTCCTCCATCGCGCGTCGACGACCAAACCGCCCAGGCCGACGGCGAGGCAGACGCCGGACAGCGCCAGCATCGCCGGATGGGTCGTCCCGGTGAGCGCGTCACCGAGGATGACGGTCCCGATGGTGCCGGGCAGTACGCCGAGCACCGTGGCGATCAGGTAGGGCCAGAACCGGATCGACGACAACCCACAGCAATAGTTGATCACCGAGAACGGCACCGCCGCGATGAGCCGCAGCGAGCCCACCGCCAGCCAGCCCCGGCGTGCGAGACGTTCATCGATCGCGCGCACCGCGGGGTGGGTGAGCCGGGCGGCCACCTGATCGTGATCGAGCGCGCGCACGAGCAGGATCGCCAGTACCGCGCTGACGGTCGTCGCCCCCACCGCCAGCGTGATGCCCAGCAGCGGGCCGAACAGCAGTCCGGCGCTCACGGTGAAGACGGTGCGTGGAATCGGCGCCACCGTCACCAGGGCGTGGACCAGGAAGAACAGCAGCGGAAAGACGGGGCCGACGGACGTCGCCCAGTCCTGCACCTGATGGGGTGACGGCAGCGGAACCAGCAGGGCCGCGCCGAACAACGCCACCGCGCCGACGATCAGCGCGACGATACGCGGGTCCCGGAGCAGCCTGGTCATCCGCGACAGGTTACCGGTTGGTAGTGGCGGGCAGGATCAACCGGCTGGGAATCCGCCCGCTAGCATCAGAGGAGCGGGACGAATGCCCGTTAACCGAAGTAGTCGCTGAGCTGGGCGAATGTGAGGGTATCGGGCGCACACTGCCGGTGCGCCCGTGTTGAGGAAGAGGAACAGCAAGCTATGCCGATTGCTTCAGATTCCGGGGCCGATCCGGTGCCCGAATACGCCGCGTGGCGCAAGGGCGTTGCCGGGGTGCTGGCCAAGGCTCGCCGCGTCGATGTCGGCGAACTTCCCGAGCAGCCCGAGCGGCTGCTCGACGAGACCACCTACGACGGGCTGACCGTCGCCCCGCTCTACACCAGGCGCGACGAGTTGCCCGAGCAGCCCCTGCCGGGAACTTTCCCCTTCGTTCGCGGCCGCGACGCCACCCGGGATGTACACCGTGGCTGGTTCGTCAGCGCGCAGTTCGCCCAGCGCGACGCCGCGGCCGCCAACCGGGAGATCCTGGCCGCGCTGGAGAACGGGATCAGCGCGATCTGGCTCGGCGTGGGCGAGCGTGGCGTGCCGGCGGCGGAGCTGCCGACCGCGCTGAACGGCCTGCTGTTCGAATTGGCGCCCCTCACGATGGATGCGGGCGGCGACGTCGCAGACGCGGCGGACCAGGTGTTCGCGGTGCTCGACGGCTACGCAGCGCCCGCTCGCGAGGACATCCGCGTCTGCCTCGGCGCCGCACCCTTGACCAGCCGCTTCGCCGACCTTCCCGATACCGGTCTCGCCGAGGCCGTCGCGCTGGCCGGACGGGCCGCCGGACGGCCGGAAACGGTTCGCGCGATCACCGTGGACGGCACCGTCTTCCACGACGCGGGCGCCTCCGACGCGCAGGAACTGGGCGCGGCCGTCGCCGCGGGCCTGGCCTATCTCCGGGCGCTGACCGAGAGCGTCGACATCGCCGACGCGCTGGAACAGATGGAGTTCCGGTTCGCGGCCACCGACGATCAGTTCGCCACCATCGCGAAGTTCCGTGCCGCCAGGCGGCTCTGGGCGCGGGTCGCGCAGGTCTGCGGCGCACCGGATTTCGGCGGCGCGCCGCAACACGCGGTCACCTCGGCCGCCATGATGAGCCGGCGCGATCCCTGGGTGAACATGCTGCGCACCACCCTCGCCGCGTTCGGCGCGGGCATCGGCGGCGCCGACACGGTGACCGTGCTGCCGTTCGACTCCGCCCTGCCGCCCGGTGAGCTGGGCGTCTCGAAGTCGTTCGCCGACCGGATGGCTCGCAACACCCAGTTGCTGCTGCTCGAGGAATCGCATCTGGGCCACGTGCTCGACCCGGGTGCGGGCTCCTGGTACGTCGAGGACCTCACCGCCGCGCTGGCGGCGAAGGCGTGGGAGTTCCTCCAGGAGATCGAGGCGGCCGGTGGCTACCTCGCCGCGCTGGAGTCGGGCATGCTCGCCGAGCGCGTCGCCGCGACGAAGGACGCCCGCGATGCCGATGTCGCGCACCGCAAGACCGCCGTCACCGGCGTGAACGAATTCCCGAACCTGGCCGAACAGCCGTTGTCCGAGGCGGCGCGGCAGGCGGGCCGGGTCGCTCGCTACGGCGCGGCGTTCGAGCAGTTGCGCGACCGCTCCGACGCCTACCTCGCCGAACACGGCGTGCGACCGCAAGCGTTGCTGGTGCCGCTCGGTTCGGTGGCGGAGCACAACGTGCGGGTCACCTTCATCGCGAACCTGCTGGCCTCCGGCGGCATCGAGTCGATCAACCCCGGACCGCTCGCGGTGGACGGCATCGCCGCCGCGGCCACCGAAGCCGGGGCGCCGATCGCGGTCCTGTGCGGGTCGGACACGCGCTACGGATCCGAAGCCGGTGCGGCGGTGGAGCAATTGCGTGCCGCGGGCGTGGGAACGGTGCTGCTGGCGGGTTCGGCGAAGACCGTCGCCGACCTCGACGACGCGCAGCGCCCGGACGGATTCCTCGCCGCGCGCATCGACGCCGTAGCCGCGCTGTCCGGCCTGCTGGAGAAGGTGGGAGCCTGATGACTACTCGTGAGATCAAGCATGTGATCGGCAGTTTCGCCGATGTGCCGCTGGCCGAGCGCGCGCCGGAGCCCGCCGCGGTGGACGCGGCGCAGGTGACCGAGTACGTGCGCGCGGCAGCGGCGGCCAATCGGTACGCACCCGAGCAACTGGTGTGGTCGACGCCCGAAGGCATCGATGTGCCGCCGGTGTTCACCAAGGCGGATCGGGACGCCGTTGCCGCCGAAGGGTATCCACTCGACAGCGTGCCCGGTGTCGCGCCGTTCGTGCGCGGGCCGTACCCGACGATGTACGTCAACCAACCGTGGACCATCCGCCAGTACGCGGGCTTCTCCACCGCCGCGGATTCGAACGCTTTCTACCGGCGCAATCTGCAGGCGGGCCAGAAAGGCCTGTCGGTCGCGTTCGATCTCGCGACCCACCGCGGCTACGACTCCGATCACCCGCGCGTGCAAGGTGACGTCGGCATGGCGGGCGTCGCGATCGACTCGATCCTGGACATGCGCCAGCTGTTCGACCACATCCCGCTGGACCAGGTCAGCGTCTCGATGACGATGAACGGCGCCGTGCTGCCGATCCTGGCGCTGTACGTCGTCGCCGCCGAGGAGCAGGGCGTCGCGCCCGAGCAGCTGGCCGGAACCATTCAGAACGACATTCTGAAGGAGTTCATGGTCCGCAACACCTACATCTACCCGCCCAAGCCCTCCATGCGGATCATCTCCGACATCTTCGCCTACACCAGCGCGAAGATGCCGAAGTTCAACTCGATCTCCATCTCCGGCTACCACATCCAAGAGGCGGGCGCGACCGCCGACCTGGAGCTGGCCTACACCCTCGCCGACGGTGTCGAGTACATCCGCGCGGGCATCGACGCGGGCATGGAGGTCGACAAGTTCGCGCCGCGCCTGTCGTTCTTCTGGGCCATCGGCATGAACTTCTTCATGGAGGTCGCCAAGCTGCGCGCCGGGCGCCTGCTGTGGAGCGAGCTGGTCGCGAAATTCAACCCGAAGAGCGCGAAATCGCTGTCGCTGCGTACCCATTCGCAGACCTCCGGCTGGTCGCTCACCGCGCAGGACGCCTACAACAACGTCGCGCGCACCTGCATCGAGGCGATGGCCGCCACCCAGGGGCACACCCAGTCGCTGCACACCAACGCGCTCGACGAGGCGCTGGCGCTGCCGACGGACTTCTCCGCCCGCATCGCCCGCAACACCCAGCTGTTGATCCAGCAGGAGTCCAACACCACCCGCCCGATCGACCCGTGGGGCGGTTCGTACTACGTCGAGTGGCTGACCCACCAGCTGGCCAACCGCGCCCGCGCGCATATCGCGGAGGTGGAGGCGCACGGCGGCATGGCGCAGGCGATCGGCGAGGGCATCCCGAAGCTGCGTATCGAGGAGGCTGCCGCGCGCACCCAGGCGCGCATCGACACCGGCCAGCAGCCGGTGATCGGCGTCAACAAGTACCAGGTCGAAGAGGACCAGCAGGTCGAGGTCCTCAAGGTCGAGAACTCGCGGGTGCGCGCCGAGCAGATCGAGAAGCTGCGGCGGCTGCGGGCCGAGCGCGATCCCGACGCCGTGCGGCGGGCGCTGGCCGAATTGACCCGTGCCGCGGCCTCGTCCGAGGGCGGCATGGCGAACAACCTGCTCGCGCTGGCGATCGACGCGGCCAGGGCCAAGGCCACCGTCGGCGAGATCTCCGATGCGCTGGAGCAGGTGTACGGACGGCACCAGGCCGAAATCCGTACGCTCTCCGGCGTGTACCGCGACGAGGCAGGAAAGGTCACCAACATCACCGAGGCGAGCGAGCTGGTCGAGGAATTCGCCGAGGCCGAGGGCCGCAGGCCGCGCATCCTCGTCGCGAAGATGGGCCAGGACGGTCACGACCGGGGACAGAAGGTGATCGCCACGGCCTTCGCCGACCTCGGCTTCGATGTCGATGTGGGCCCGCTGTTCCAGACCCCGGAAGAGGTGGCGCAGCAGGCGGCCGACAACGACGTGCACGTCGTCGGGGTGTCGTCGCTGGCGGCGGGCCACCTCACGCTGGTGCCCGCCCTGCGGCAGGCGCTGGCCGATGTCGGACGCCCCGACATCATGGTCATCGTCGGCGGCGTGATCCCGCCCGGTGACTTCGAGGAGCTCTACCAGGCGGGCGCCGCGGCGATCTTCCCGCCCGGCACGGTGATCGCGGACGCGGCGATCGACCTGCTGAAGAAGCTCGGCGCCGAACTCGGTCACGAACTCGGCAGCGGCGCCACGGATTCCGCCGCGACGGAATGAGCGAAGCCGGTTCCGCGGCGCGCGCCACCCCGAAGGCGGCCGCGCGCCGCACGATCGATGTCGACGCCCTCGCCGCGGCGGTCCGCGCCAACGAGCGGGCCGCCCTGGCGCGGGCGATCACGTTGGTGGAGTCCACCCGGGCCGATCACCGGGCGCTGGCGCAGCAACTGCTGCTGAAGGTCTCGCCGGAGGCGGGCGCCGGGGGCGCGCCCTCCAACCGCGTCGGCATCACGGGCGTTCCGGGCGTCGGCAAGTCGACCTTCATCGACGCGCTCGGCATGTACCTGATCGGCCAGGGCCACCGGGTCGCGGTGCTCGCGGTCGACCCGTCCTCGACCCGGACCGGTGGCTCCATCCTCGGCGACAAGACCAGGATGGCGCGATTGTCGGTGGAACGCGACGCCTACATCCGGCCTTCGCCCACCGCGGGCACGCTCGGCGGCGTCGCCAAGGCGACGCGGGAGACCATCGCGCTGCTCGAGGCGGCGGGCTACGACGTGATCCTGGTCGAGACCGTCGGGGTTGGGCAGTCGGAGGTCACGGTCGCGAACATGGTCGACGTCTTCTGCTTCCTGACCCTGGCCCGGACCGGCGATCAGCTGCAAGGCATCAAGAAGGGTGTGCTCGAACTCGCCGATCTGGTCGCGGTGAACAAGGCCGACGGCAAACATCAGGTCGAGGCCAAGGCCGCCGCCCGGGAACTCGCGGGTGCGCTGCGCCTGATCCATCCGCACGACGCGCTGTGGCGGCCGCCGGTGCTGACCATGAGCGGATTGGAAGGCGTCGGTCTGGACCGGTTCTGGGACACGGTGCTCGAACACCGCCGCGTGCTCACCGACGCCGGTGAGTTCGCCGAGAAGCGGCGTCGCCAGCAGGTCGACTGGACCTGGACCATGGTGCACGACCAGTTGCTGCGCAGGCTCGCGGACAACCCGGAGGTGAAAGCCATTCGGACGCAGGTGGAAAAACAGGTCCGCGAGGGCACCCTGACCGCCGCGCTCGCCGCCGAGGAACTTCTGCGCGCGTTCGATGGACGTTGACCTGCCGTAGGCGCGAACGCCGCGTCGTGCGGCATCGCGATGGCGGCCGGGTCGACGCGGAACTGCGGGATCACCTGGGCCTGCGCGACCGTCCGCGCGCCGGACACTCGATGGTCCGGGGATCCGGCCGACCTCGCCGATGGCGCAGGATGGCTTACCGCTGCTTTCCGTGCAAGCGGACCTGCGCCACCAGCGCGCGGTGGTCGGCTCCCGGGAGGTCTACGGTCTCCGCAGCGACCGCGCGACCGTCTGCGACGAGAATGTGGTCGATGCCGACGAGGGGCGGCCAGCGCTTGTCGGTCGGATAGGTGACCAGATGGCCGGCGCCCGCCTGTTCGGTGGCGTCGCCGAAGCGGCCGGAGAGCATCGCACGGAACTGCCGGTGGTCGTAGGTCGCGTTGAAGTCGCCGCCGGCGATCGCCGGTCGATTCGCGGGCGATCGGTCGAGAATGTCGCGCAGCCGGGACAATTCGTCGGCCCAGACGTGCGTCCCGTACACCGGCGGTACCGGGTGGAAGGCGTACACCGTGACCGGCCCTGCGTCCGGGATCTCCGCGGTCGCCGAGAGCTGGTTCAACACGAAGCCGTCGTACTCCACGGTTTCCGACAGGGGGTGGCCGCTCCAGATTCCCGTCCCGGTCGCGGTTCTTCCCGGCGAGAGGAAACGGTACGGCAGCACCCGATCGAGACCTGCCCGGCCGAGATCCTCGACCGCCGTGGGAGTGAGCTCGTCGACGGTGAGCACGGTGACGTTCCGTGCGCGCACCTCATCGACCAGCGCCCGGGCGTCGGCTCCGTCGAACAGGAGATTGGCCTGCATCACGGTCACGGTGTGCCCGTCACTGTCGTCCGGGTGGCCGACATACAGCGGCGCTTGCGTCCACGTCGCGATGGCGACGACCATGATCGCGACTCCCGCGCCGGTCCGGTGCCGCATGGCGACGAAGGCGACCGCACCCAGGACGGCAGAACCCATCAGATACGGCGCGCCCGACGCCGCAAGAACCAGTATCCGCGACGACGACCCGTTGAAGTGCAGGGCGATCCCGGCGACGGCGGCCAGAGCCGCGACCCACGCCAGCAGACGGATACCGAGCAGAACCGACTTCGAAATCATGTCCGATACCCGAGCACGCCCGTTCACTCGATACCGAACAGCGTCGCCGCGTTGCGGTAGCAGACCTGACGCAACCAGTCGTCACCGAGTTCGAGCCGTTCGAGCGCCTCGATCGAATGACCGTAGGAGTGCGGAATATTGGGAAAGTCGCTGCCGAACAGGATGCGGTCGGCGAAGGCGCGCAGCCTGCCGTGCTCGTGCACTGGGAACGGAGCGTCGGCCTCGGAGAAATCGGTCCACACCATCGTGGTGTCCAGCCGAACTTCCGCGTAATCGCCTGCGAGGTCGAGGAATTCGGAATACTCGGGCGTGCCCATGTGCGCGATGACCAGCCGCAGGCGCGGAAAGCGGCGCAGCACACCGGCGATCGGCTCCGGGCCGGTGTGGGTTCCGGGCGCGGGGCCGGAACCGCAATGGATGACGATGGGGATGCGCGCGTCCTCCAGCAGGCCCCACACCGGGTCCAGCAGCGGGTCGCCCGGGTGGTAACCGCCGACTTGGACGTGCGCTTTGAAGACGCGGGCGCCGCGCTCGACCGCCTCGCCGACATAACCGGCCGCCTGCGGCTCGGGAAAGAAGGTGGCGGTGTGCAGGCAATCCGGGGTACCGGCGGCGAACTCGGCGGTCCATTCGTTGAGCCACGCCGCCATGTCCGGTTTGTGTGGGTACACCAGCGCGGTGAACGCGCGCACGCCGAAGTCGCGCAGAGTCTTCAACCGGACCTCGGCATCGTCGCGGTAGGTGATCGGCCAGGTGCGGCCGGTCAGCGGCCCGACCGTGTCGAAATACGCCCACACCTTCCGCATCACCTGATCGGGCATGAAATGGGTGTGCACGTCGATGATGCCGGGCAGGCCCAGCCCGGCGCGGAAGGCGGACAGGTAGGTCGCGTCGTCGGCGGCGGTCATCGAACCTCCTGCGGCGCCGGCGGGTGCACCGTCAGCGCGAGGTCGCCGACCCGGGCGATCAGTCGTTCGAAGAACAGCTCCGGGTCGGTGCCGATCACGATGTCGGCGTTGGGTTCCCGGCCCCACATGCCCGCCCAGTCGGCGACCGTGGTCGCGCGGGTGATGGTGCCCGCAAGCTCCACGTCCACCGTCGCCGGACGGGTGCGGGCCAGCGCCGGGTCCAGCGCCACCGCGGCCGCGAACGGATCGTGCATATGGGCCAGATACCCCAGGTCGTACCCGTGATGGAAGTCGAAGTAGAACCGCACGGCATCGGTGACGTACCGGACGATCGGATTGCTCGCGGCCGAACGGGCCTCGGGCGGGTCGGCGGGCGAGAGGACTTCCAACGGAAAGCTTTTCGCCCGCTCGGCCAGACGGATCAGGTGCTCGGGTCGCATCTCGATCGTCTCGGTGATGTCGAGCGCGCAGACGATCGGCCTACGCTCGGCCGGCGTCGCGGCGAACGCGTCGAAGACCTCTTTGGCGGCCTCCGGGTCGACGTGCACATTCCACTCGTTGGTGGGCGTGGTGTTGCCCGGATGGTTGAACGCGCCGCCCATGATGACCAGACGATCCAGCAGCAGCGGCAGATCCGGTTCGATCCGCAACGCGAGGGCGAGGTTGGTCAGCGGCCCGGTGCAGAGGCCGACGATCTCGCCGGGATGGGCGCGCACCAGCTCGGCCCACATCAGCGCGGCCGATCGCGGCGAGAGACGGCGAGCCGAGGCGGGAAGTTCGGCGTATCCGATGCCCTGGGGTCCGTGCGTGTCCTCGGTGGTGCGCAGTGGGATCGCCAGGGGATCGGCGGCGCCGAGCGCCACTTCGATCACGGGTGCGCGGCAGACGTCCAGCCAGGCGAGATTGTTCGCCGCCACCTGCGTCGCCGGAACGTTGCCCGCGGTGGCGGCGATGCCGGCGATCTCGGCCTCGGGAGAGCCGAGCAGGTACAGCAGCGCCAGGGAGTCGTCGATGCCGGTATCGACGTCCAGGATGATCTTCTGCCGCACGGCACGAGACTAGCGAGCCTGGATGCCGGGCCCGCGCCGAGGTGCCGATTGCTCGGCGGTCGCAGTAGGTAGTACATACGTCTAGTACGTTTGTCTAAGACGTTGTAGCCTGTGGGTATGGGAAATCGCGAGGATCTGCTGGCGGGAGCACGGAAAGTCATCGTCGAGCGAGGCGTCGCCAAGGCGACCGCCCGCGACATCGCCTCGGCGGCCGGTGTGAGCCTGGCGGCGATCGGCTACCACTTCGGCTCCAAGGACCAATTGATCACCGAAGCGCTGAGCGACGCTTTGGGCACCGCGATCGGCGACAACATGGAGGCGAAGATTCGCGAGGGCAGCGGCTTCGCGCCCCTGGCGGCGTTCGCCGCCATGTGGAACGGCATGCCCGCGGTGTTCACCGAGAACCGCGACAGCATGCTGGCGAGCATGGAGAACCTGGTGCGCGTCGCGCGCTCGACGGAGTCGCAGGAGTTCTTCGCGCAGAGCCTGCCCGGCGCCTACCAGGACATGGCCGACGCGCTGCGGCAGGCGCACCCGCAACTGAACGAAGAGCAGGCCGAGGCGATCGCCGAGCTGTACTTCGTGCTCGTCCAAGGGCTCGGCGTGCTACAGACCATCGCTCCGGAGGCGAACCTGCCGGACGGTGACCGCCTGGCGCAGGCGGTCGCCGCGCTCGCGGGGGTGGAGATCTAGTGCCGGCTCGGCAGCACCCCGGCGGGAATGCGGCGTGGGCGAGGCACAGTGATCAGCGGAAGCGCCGGGCCGCGCCGGTAGCGATACGGGCGGCACTCGGACTCCGTGCCGGAACGCCTCCTGACCCGCGAGGCGCTGAGCCGGAACAGCCGCAGATCGAGCATCGGCCGCAGCCGCCGAACTGTCGGCGCACGAACCCGGCACCGACGGGCAGACCGCCTACGATCGCGGGCCTCACCACCTCGGCTCGTCGCGGGTGGCTTCCGCCCATTTGGGCCCGCCGTGGGTAACTTCCGCGCCTGGTGTCACCGATGGTGGAGCGCTGCCACGGTGCCGGCTCGGTCGCCATACTCAGCCCGCCGCCGGGAGGCCGCGGACGATCTGCGCGGCCTCCCGGCGGGCGGTCAGTGCGTCGGTAGCGGCCACGCGGGATGGTCCGCGCCGTAGGCGGGCGCGGGCGAGGCGTAATCCGGGTACTCGGCCAGCACGGGCGGCGCGGTGACGACCTGCCCGTGCCGGACCACATGCGCCGCACTCGGCATCGCGGGCTTGGGGTGGCGCGGTGTGCGGTCCGGCGCGTCGAGAAGCCAGGACGCCGTGCGCGCCAAGGCCACTCGTACGTCTCGTCCGAAGCCGTCGTCGCTGCGCGCGACCAAGGCGTCGATCACGCCCGCGGCGAGCAGGTAACCCGACGCGTGGTCGAGTGCCTGCGCGGGCAGCGCCCCCGGCACGGCGGGCGCACCCTCGACGATCGAGATCCCGGACGCGGCCTGCACGATGCTGTCGAAACCGCGACGATCACCCCAGGGACCGGCTTCACCCCAGGCGGACACCCGCCCGTGGATCAACCCGGGACGGGCGGCCGCTCGCACCCCGGCCCGCTCCAGCGCGCCCGGCCGGTATCCGGTGATCAGCACGTCGGCGGCGGCGATCAGATCATCGATGCCGTGGGTGCGCAGGTCCACCAGCGTCGAGCGTTTGCCCTGGCAGGTGTCGGCGAATTGCCAGGAGATCTCGGGCAGCTGCGGCGGGTCGACGCGCAGCACCTCGGCGCCGAGCAACGCCAGCGCGCGCGTCGCGACCGGTCCCGCGATCACCCTGGTCAGATCGAGCACCCGCACGCCCCGCAGGGGTTGCAGAGGCGCGGCGCCCGCCGGTAAGCCGGTCTCCCCGCGGTCGGGGCGGTCGGTGATCGCGACCAGCGGACCCGCTGCCGCGGCCTGTCCCTGCGGGCTCGCGGCCCATTCCTCTTCGGTGCGGACGCGCACCGCGATGGCCCCGTGCGCCGCGGCCTGCTCCTCCAGGTCCGAGGCGCGGATCATGGCCATCTGGGCGACGGCGAGGTCGACCGGCGCCGAGTCGGGCAGGCCGAGCGTGGCGAACAGTCGCGCCCGGTGATGCGAATAGTTGGCGTGCGTGCGAACCCAGCCGTCGAAGGTGGGGAAGAAGCCGGAAAGATCGGCGAACGGTGTCGGCATCTGGCCACCGATGCGTAACAGACGCTCGCTGGAGAAGGCCGCGCTGATGCGGGCGGGATCGAGGCGATGCGCCACCGGGTCGAGACCGCGTGCGGTCCGCATGCGGTTCGCGGCCGTGGTCAGCGCCGCGATCGAACCGGCGGCCAGCGCCCAGACCGGTAATGTCGCGGCGAGATTGCTACCCGGATCGGGCGCGGGGGAGATGTGCGAGGCGGTGACACCTATACCGGCCTCGTAGTCCTGGACGAGCCGTGCGTGCGTGTTCACTCGCTTCAGCTTAGTTGCCACCGCGGGGAACTCGCTTGTCGTGGTATCGCCCGCCCGGCGTGAGCGAAGGCCGCCACTTTCGGCCGCCTCGGCGCTCACCGCGACTACCTGCTCCGATTCGGCTCGAAGGCGCGCAGGCTCCGCACGCCGGTCCGCTGTGCTCCGATGCGGCGGTGCTGTCGCCGACCGGCCGTCGCGCCCGGCCGGGCCGGACCGCCGCGGGCGCTCGGGCGGCGACCGCATGCGCGCAGACGCGTGTCCGCGAGATAGCGGATGAAGTGCTGACGAGTCCGAGACCTTCGGGGAGGCCCACGTCCTCGCGGGCTCGAGACCGGGCGGATCCCGGGCTCGCGCGGCGTGAAAAGAGCTGTCCGAGCGGACTTCTCGCCGCGGGGGCCGCAGCCGACGACGTCGATCGTGCGGTGGAGTACGGCCGCGCCGGCGCCTACTGGGCCGACCGGCCCGCGCACCGCAACCTGGGCCGCATCGCCCAGCTGACCGACGAAATGTAGGCCCGCCTCGCTGAATTGCAGGGTACCGGCAGCGGGTCGCCGAGCTCGAACAGCGGCTTGCGCAAACCGGTCACGGCGAATCCTGAGCCGCTCGCGTTCTTCGCGCGGCCCCGAAGCCATGTGCCCACCCGGGACGGGGATGCCGCATCGGTGCAGAAGATCTTTCGGACCGCAGGCGTGGCGGGGTGGGTTGATGCCCAGTGTGTCGACGACCGAGGCGACTACCGTGGTCTGGTCCGGCCGCGCGGTGGGACGACTACGGCGAAGGGAGACCGAACGTGGCAGGCGGCAGCACCGACTCGGAGTGGTTGCGGACGCTGCGATCCGAGGCGGTCGCGCGGCAACACCTGCTGTGCTTCCCACCCGGCGGAGGGTCGGCCACGGCATACCGGGATCTCGCACAACGGTTCGGGGCGGGCGTCGCGGTGCTCGCGGTGCAGTATCCGGGACGGCAGGACCGACTGGGTGAGGACCCGATCACCGACCTGATCGCGCTGGCGGACCGGATCGCCGAGGCGGTGCTCGCCCAGGGCCGGATCGCGCGGCTGTCGTTGTTCGGGCACAGCATGGGCGCGACCGTGGCGTTCGAGACGGCGCGCAGGCTCGAGCGTGCCGGGCAGCCGGTGGCCACCCTGTTCGTATCCGGCCGTCCGGCACCCACATTCGAGGAGACGCAGCGGTTACACCTGGCCTCCGACGACGAACTCATCGATGACCTGGTGCGGCTGGCCGCGGATCCCGCCCCGCTCGAGTTGCTGCGCGCCGAGCCGGGCCTCGCCGAACTCGTGTTGCCCGCCGTGCGCGCCGACTACCGAGCGGTAGAGACCTACCGGTATCAGCCGGGGGAGCCGCTGCGCGCCGGTATCGCGGCACTGGTCAGCACCGAGGACCCGACGATGCGACCCGAGCAGGCCGACGAATGGCGCGCGCACACCAGCGGAGGATTCGACCGGGCGACCTTCCCCGGCGGCCATTTCTACCTGGACGAGCACGTCACGGAGGTGGCGGGCTTCATCGCGCGCCACCTCGGCGCCTGAGCACCGGTGTCAGCGCGGTGCGTCGACACGGGCGGCCGGGGCGGGCCGCCGCTGCGCCCACACATAGCCGATCCAGGACGCCACCACCAGCGCGGCCACCAAGGCCCGCACCAACCCGAGCGCGTGTTCGGGGTAGATCACACCGGTGAGGTAGTGGTCGATGAATCCGCTCGACGGCAGCCGCTCCCGGTCGGCGTGCTCGCGCGCCCAATTCTCCAGATGCGTGAGCGGGCAGTCGAAACCGACCACGATCGTGCCGAACCCCCAGCAGACCGCGAGCAGGTGTAACCAGATCGTGCGCGGAAAGCGCCATGCGAGGAATCCGCCGACCACCACGTAGGCCACGAAGGCGAAATGCGTGACGGCGGTGGCGTCGGCTGCCAGCCGGTAGAGCACGCCTCCAGGGTAGTCCTCCGCCGCGCGACGGAGCCCGGATCGACCGCTACCAGGGGGAGGGCTGATAGTCCTTGAGAAAGCAGCCGAACAGATCGGTGCCGTTCTCGCCCTGCACGATGGGGTCGTAGACGCGCGCCGCGCCGTCGACCAGGTCCAGCGGCGC
Source organism: Nocardia sp. NPDC047654 (assembly GCF_043205035.1). Taxonomy (NCBI): domain Bacteria; kingdom Bacillati; phylum Actinomycetota; class Actinomycetes; order Mycobacteriales; family Nocardiaceae; genus Nocardia; species Nocardia sp. NPDC047654. The sequence continues at coordinate 89,475 of NZ_JBIDDF010000014.1, read as the reverse complement.
GTGGAAGCCCTCGTCGGCGAGCCTGATCTTGGTGTAGTGCGGTCGCTCGTCGGTGATCCAGCCGGTGTCGACCGCGGTCATCAGAATGCCGTCCTGCTCCAACATCTCGCGGGCGCTGGTGCGGGTCAACATGTTCAACGCCGCCTTGGCCATGTTGGTGTGCGGGTGCCCCGGGCCCTTGTAGGCGCGGGAGAACTGCCCTTCCATGGCGGAGACGTTCACGACGTACTTCCGGCGGGCCCCGGCGGCGGCCATCGCCGGGCGCAGGCGGGAGACCAGGATGAACGGCGCGACCGAATTGCACAGCTGCACTTCGAGCAGTTCGGTCGGATCCACCTCCGCGACGGTCTGCACCCAGCTGTTGGTGTGCGCGAGGTCGGGCACCAGGCCACCCGCGTCGATCGCGACGCCGCGCGCGATGCGTTCCGGCGTCGCCGACCCCGCGACCAGTGCCAGCTCGGCTACGTCGGCGGCGGTCAGCGCCGGGGTGAGCGACGCGGTCAGCGCGGTGGGGTGGGCCTGCATGGTCTTGCCGAAGCTCACCACCTCCGGCAGCGCACCCGCGGGCAGCGGCCCGGATTCGGCGTCGACCAGGGCGCTGTAGGCGCCGGGGGAGCGGCGCACCGTCTGCGCGGCGTTGTTGATCAAGATGTCCAGCGGGCCCTGGGCGGCGACGTCGTCGGCCAGGGCGACCACCTGAGCCGGATCGCGCAGATCGATGCCCACGATGCGCAATCGGTGCAGCCAGTCCGCGCTGTCGTCCATCGCCGCGAAACGCCGGATGGCGTCGTTGGGGAAGCGGGTGGTGATGGTGGTGTGCGCGCCGTCGCGCAGCAGGCGCAGCGCGATGTACATGCCGATCTTGGCGCGGCCGCCGGTGAGCAGCGCCCGCCGCCCCGTCAGATCGGTGCGGGCGTTTCGTTTGGTGTGGCTGCGTGCCGCGCACTCCGGGCACAGCTGGTGGTAGAAGGCGTCGACCTGGGTGTAGCGCTGCTTGCAGATGTAGCAGGGGCGCGCGCGGATCAGCGTGCCCGCGCTGGCTCCGTCGGTGGCCGAGCGGATCGGGATGCCCGCGGTCTCGTCATCGATCCGGTTCGGCGATCCGGTCGCGGTGGCGGCGACCACCGCGCGGTCGGCCGCCGAGACCGCCGCGCGCGCTTCGGTGCGGCGGCGCTGCTTGAGCTTTTTGAACATGTGGCCGACCGCCCGCTGCACGGCCACCGAGTCCGGATGATCCTTTTCGAGCGTTCCGGCCTGCTCCAGGACCCGAAGACAGGTCGCGAGCTCTTCGGGATCGATCATGCTTTCGGCCATCGGGGCGGGGGACATCCTTCATCGAGCTGGGCAGACGACCGCCCCATTGTCGCAAACCCCGCCCGCCGGGTGGTCGCCCGGTCGCCCCACGCCCCGCTCGAGCGCGTCGGTCAGCTGCTGCGCGGGGAGATGGCCGCGCGGTCGGCGCGCAGGTCGTCGACGAAGTTGGCGACCGCTTCGGCGACCAGCAGTGGCTCGGTGATCGGCAGCCAGTGATTCGCCGGAACGGCGCAGCGCCACAGCTTGTCGACCCAGCGCGTGGAGGCGTCGTAGACGGCGGCGGGCACGAACGGGTCGGTGGTGTCGACGAGCAGCTGGATCGGGACCGCCGTCCGCCGCACCCGCGGCTTGCGCAAGTGGTGCAGCAGATTGGCCTGGGCGATCCGGGCGCCGGCGACGAGATCGGTGCGCCAAGTGGGGGCGACGCGCGCGGGTACCGGCGCGAGACCGCCGAGCCGGCCCACGAGCAGCCCGCGCACCCGCGGCGGGTAGAGCCTGCGGGCGATCGGGCCGGGCGTCAGCGCCCAGCGCGCGCCGCGCAGCCACCAGCCCAGGTCGCCGAGTTCGCGTCCGGCGCGCGGCGTCAGCGCGCGCAGCCACAGACCCAGATGATCGAGATTCGGTCCCGCGATCGCGGTGAACGAGGCGATGCGGGTATTGGCCCGCTCGTCGCAGACCGCCTCCCACAACTGCACGGCGCCCCAGCCGTGGCCGCAGGTGTGCACCGGCCTGCGCGGGCTGGCGGCGTCGATCACCGCGAAGAAGTCCTCCGCCAGCAGGTCGAGGCGATACTCCGACAGCGCCGCGGGCGTGGCCGAACGTCCGTGACCGCGTACGTCGTAGGTGAGTACCCGGAAGCCGTCGGACAGCAGGGCCGCGACCGTCGACCACACGCGATGGGTGTCGGTGAGGCCGTGTACCAGCACCAAGGGCTCGGCGGCGGCATCACCCCACTCGTAGACGGCGAGATCGGCGCCGTCCCGGTCGACCGTCCAGGTGCGGTCCGGGCGGGGCGGTTCGGTGATGTCGAGCAGTTCGGCCATGTCGTTACCCCTTCGCTGCCGGCTACCGATCCGATGGCACGTCGCCGTCGTGCCCGACGTCAGTGATTCCGATACGGACAGTACGAAGAATTGACCCATCGAGGGAAAGGTAAAACGCCCGAATATGGCACAGCTCACCAACGAGCGAATCGACCTCGCCGAAAGAGCCGGAGGGCCACCGCCCGCACTCGCGGCCTTGCCTCGGTATCCCTGGGCGGGCTGCCGGTCCGGCCCGCCCGCGGAGCGGGCTCGCGACGGTGCGTCACGCTTGTTGACAACTCGCCAATAGTCCGGGAATCTGGGGCGTAACCGGTGACGAGACCGGACCGGAGCGAGCGAAGGATCGAGCGATGGCACGCGCGGCGTGGAGTGACGACGAGGTCGAGGCGGTACGAGACCTGGCGAGGACCTTCTTCGAAAAGGAGGTCGTGCCGCACGAGGAGAAATTCGTCGCCCAAGGGCACCCCGATCGCGCCCTGTACAACCGGGCGGGTGAACTCGGCCTGCTGTGCCCCGCCATTCCCGCGGAATACGGCGGTGGCGGTGGCACCTTCGCGCACGAGGCCGCCATCATCGAAGAGCAGGCGCGCGCGGGCGACGGATCGATGGGCATCCCCGTGCACAGCTCGATCATCGCGCCGTACCTGTACGAGTTCGGTTCCGAAGAGCTCAAGCGGCGCGTGCTGCCCAAGGCCGCGAGCGGCGAGATCGTGCTGTCCATCGGCATGACCGAACCGGGCACCGGATCCGACCTGCAGAACATCAAGACCCGCGCGGTCCGCGAGGGCGACGAGTACGTCATCACCGGCTCGAAGATCTTCATCACCAACGGCTGGCTCTGCGACGGCATCATCATCGCGGCCAAGACCGATCCGACCAAGGGCGCGGCCGGTGTCTCGCTGATCTTCGCCGAAGTCGGCGACGACACCCCCGGCTTCAAGCGCGGGCGCATCCTGAACAAGATCGGCGGCAAGGCCCAGGACACCGCCGAGCTGTTCTTCGACGGCCTTCGCGTGCCCGCGTCCAACCTGCTCGGCGAGGCCGAGGGCCAGGGCTTCTACCAGATGATGCAGATGCTCGCGCAGGAGCGCTTGGTCACGGCCATCATCGCGGTCGCCATGATGGAGAAGGCGGTGCAGCTCACCGTCGACTACACCAAGGGCCGCGAAGCGTTCGGCAAGCCGCTGTTCGCGATGCAGAACACGAAGTTCGAACTCGCCGAGTGCGCGACCATCACCAAGGTCTCCCGTACCTTCCTCGACGACTGCCTCGACAAGCACCTGCGCGGCGAACTCGATATTCCCAGCGCTGCCATGTCGAAGTACTGGCTGACCGATCAGCTCGGTATCGTGGTGGACCGCTGCCTGCAACTGTTCGGCGGCTACGGCTACATGACGGAGTATCCGATTTCCCAGCTCTACACCGGTGCCCGCGTCCTGCGCATCCTCGCGGGCAGCAACGAGGTGATGAAGGATCTCATTGCCCGGTCTCTCTGACACCACGAGCGCGACCGCGGACGGTGGCGCCGATCCGGCGCTACCGCGCCGCCGCAGGCTCGAGCCCGACGAGCGGCGCGCGCAGATCCTCGCCTGCGCCATCGATATGTTCGGCGAACGCCCGTACGCGGCCGTCTCCACCGCCGAACTGGCGCAGCGGGCCGGTGTGGCCCGCGGTCTGATCAATCATTATTTCGGCAACAAGCGCGATCTCTACCTGGCGGTGGTGCGGCGGATGGTGACGCTGCCCAAGCTCGACAACATGGCCGTGCCCACCGGCTCGTGGCGCGAGCGGGTCGACGCCAGCGTGCGCTGGTTGCTGGACACTATCGCCGAGCACGGCAGCACCTGGGTGAAGGTGACCAGCCACGAGGGAGTCGGAGACGATCCCGAGGTGCAGCAGATCCTGGACGCGGCCGACGACGCGGCGGCCGAGCGGCTGCTGCTGATGGTCGGCCTCGACCATTCGGCCCACGATGCCCAACTGCGCGCGATGGTGCGTGCCTACGGTGGGCTGGTGAAGGTCGCGGGCCGGGAATGGATCACGCGCGGCACGCTCACCCGCGAGCAGGTGCACGACCTGCTGTGCGACATGTTGCTGACGCTGGTCACCGAATCGCTGCCCAAGGTCGACCGCAGGCGGTGAACGGTGCCACCGATCACCGCTGTAGCGGGGTCGGGGCCGGAACCCTTTGCGGCGACGTCCGCGTGTAGGCCGCCGCGCCAACGGCGAGCGCGTACGGCGCAATGCCCGGCAGGCCGGAATTACCTCGAGCAAATTCCCGGCCCTGGCAGGTCTACGGAGAGCGCCCTGCGGCTCGACGTCGCCTTATCGGATGTGAATACTCTCGGAAGGATGGCAATCGCGCAGACCGCCGGTGAACCAGCATGCGCCTCGGTTACCGATGCCGCGCGTTCGTTATCACGGCCCGATCACAAATGTCGGACACTTCGGATCAACTTTTCGGGGTGCGCGTCCTATTCTGTGTCGGTATATCGGGGCGGGTCCGGATAGTCCGAGGTTCCTGCGCGGTGTGGTGGTGTGGAGAGGACCTTGATGACACGGGCAGAACGGCGTGAAACGGATCGCTGGCCGCAGGCGCAGCCGGAGGATCGCTGGGCGGAGCCGGAGCCCGACGGCCGCTGGCCCGACGAGGAGGACGAGCGCTGGCCCGAGCCGCCGAGCCGCCGCCGGACCGGACGGCTGCGCGTGGAAATTCCTCCGATCGTCAATCCCTACGCGATCATCGCCCTGGTGGCGGCACTGCTCGGGTTGTTCCCCGTGGCCATCGTGTTCGGCTTCATCGCCTTCAGCCATCCCCGCGGCCGGGTCATGGCGATGTTCGCGCTGCTGCTCGGCGTAGCCGAGATCACCGCGGTGGCGGGATTCATCCTGATGACGAGCAATTGGCTGCCCGACGTGACCAACCGCACGGCCTCGCTCGGGCCCGCGCCCGTCGCCTCGACTCCCACCACCGTCGAGCGTCCGGTGGTGACCACCACGACCGCCGCACCCAGCCTCGCGGTGACGACCACGCCGCCGGAGAGCCAGGAACCGGTCACGAAGGGCGCGCCGTGCACCGACGCCCAGCTCGGCAGGATCGGCAGCGCCACCACCGGCGGCACGCTGATCTGTCTCACCACCGCCGGTGGCAACCAGTGGTCGGGCCCGCACGTGGTGGCGACCGCCGTACAGCAGGCGGGCTCGAAGTGCGACGCCTCCGGCGCCAAGACCGGGCGCACCGCCGACGGCCGGGCCTTGGTGTGCGAAGTCAGCGGCCGCGGCGGCACATGGGTGCTGTGGACCGAGTAGCCGTCGACGCTATTCGGGCTTCTTCGCGCGGCTCGGCTGCACCCGGGGCGGCTCGTTGGGCATCTTCGGGTACTGCGGTGGCCACGGCGCGTCCATGAGGCCGGCCGCCATGTCCCGTTCGGACATCTCCAGCAGCGGGGCGATGGACTGCGGCGCGCGGTCGGCCCACGGGTCGCCGGATTCGGTGTAGCGCGCGGGCACGGTCGCGATGGTCAGGTCGTCGGGCACCACCGAATCCAGATCGGACCAGCTGATCGGCGTGGACACCTGCGCGCCGACCTTCGGCCGCACGCACCACGCGCCGAAAACCGTTTTGTGCGGAGCGTTCTGATTGAAATCGATGAACACCCGGTTGCCGCGTTCTTCTTTCCACCATTGCGCGGTGATGTCCTCGGGGTACCGGCGCTCCAACTCGCGCGCCAGCGCCACCGCGGCGGCGCGCACCTGATAGCCGTCCCACTTCGGCTCCAGCGCGGAGTACAGATGCAGGCCGCGTGACCCGGAGGTCTTGACTCGGGATTCGATGCCGAGTTCGGCCAGCAGATCCCTGGTGCGGATCGCGGCCCGGCGCAGGTCGGCGAAGGTGATGCCCGGCGAGGGATCGAGGTCGATGCGCAGTTCGTCGGCGATCTCCAGATTGTCGGCGCGGTTGGGCCAGACGTGGAATCCGAGGCACCCTTGATTCACCGCCCACAGAATATGGGCGAGATCGTGGGCGACGAGGGCGTCGCTGGTGGTGCCGTTCGGCGTGGTCACCTCCACCGTGCGCAGCCATTCCGGTGCGGATTTCGGCACCCGCTTCTGGAACCAGGATTTGCCCGACGCCCCGTCCGGGTAGCGCTCCAGCAGCAGCGGCCTGCCGCCGACCACATTCAGGAACGGTTCGGCGACCGCCTGGTAGTAGCGCACCAGATCGAGTTTCGTCTCACCTCGCTTGGTGAAATAGATCTTGCCCGGATTGCTGATCGTGACGGTGCGGCCGTCGGTCTCGATGTCGACGGACTCGGTCATCGTGCCGCGCCTTCGCCGAACAACATGCTCAATTCCGCCGGCGCGACTTCGTCGAGCTGCGCGTAGGTACACGATTCCGGGGTCCGGTCGCTCCGGAAGCGCACCAGCCTGCCACCGTGGCGCAGCCGGCCCGACTGCACGTGCTCGTAGCGGACTTCGGCGACCAGCTCCGGCCGCAGCGCCTCCCAGGACAGATCCTTGCCGCCGGTCCAGCGGCTGACGCCGCCGGGCATCTTGCCGTCCGCGGCCGCCTGCGCCGCCGCATCGGCCCACTGCCGCCAAGGATGATCGTCCAACGCGTTCTCCCGCAACGGCGCCAGCTCCTCGATCAGTTCCCTACGCCGCGCCGCGGTGAAGCTGCTGGCCACGCCGACGTGATGCAGGTGGCCCTCGTCATCGAAGAGCCCGAGCAGCAGCGAACCCACACCCGCTCCGTCCTTGTGCCAGCGGAAGCCCGCCACCACACAGTCGGCGGTGCGTTCGTGCTTGACCTTCAGCATCACTCGCTTGTCCTGGAGGTAGGCGAGGTCGTCGGACTTGACCATCACGCCGTCGAATCCGGCGCCTTCGAAACGGGTGAACCAGTCCTCGGCCACGTCGGGGTCGTGAGTGATCGGCGTGAGGTGGACGCGCGCGAGCGCGGTGTCCAGGATCGTCTCCAGCAGCCGCCTGCGTTCGGTGAACGGCTCGCCGGTCAGGTCCTTGTCGCCGAGCGCGAGCAGATCGAAGGCCACGAAGCTGGCAGGCGTCTCCACGGCCAGCTTGGCGACCCTGGACGCGGCAGGGTGCAGGCGGTTCTGCAAGGTGTCGAAATCCAAACCCTGCTCGGTGACCACCACGATCTCGCCGTCCACCACGCAGCGGTCCGGCAGCGCCTGCTTCAGCAACTCGGCGACCTCGGGAAAATACCTGGTCAGGGGCCGGTCATTGCGCGAGCCGAGCTCCACTTCGGCGCCGTCGCGGAACACGATGCAACGGAAACCGTCCCATTTGGGTTCGTAGCTCAGGCCCGGCTCGCGCGGCACCGCGGGTGCGGATTTGGCCAGCATCGGCCGCACTGGGGGCAGAACCGGTAGATCCACGCGATCCTCCTCGGGTTCGATCCTCACCCATACCGACGGTGCGCGCCCGACGAACTCATCGGTCTGTGGCCGTGGTCTCGGCTCGATCGTAGGCGTAGGCCCCGACAGTGATCGTGGAGTTCGCCGCTCAGTTCTCCAGCCAGCCCTGCTGGTCGGCGAACGCGGTGAGCCGGTCGCGGATGGTGAGGATCTCGCCCGCGGTGAGCGCGGGGCTCGCGTCCAGGAGCAGTTCGGTGATCAGGCGTTTGTGCTCGGCGACGGTGAGCGGTCCGGCACCCGGCCGGTCCTTTCCCTTGTGCCGCGCCGGGGGTGCGGACGATCCGCCGACCACGTTGAGATTGACCGCCTTGGGTCCGCGGTCGCCTTCGGTCACCTCGAATTCGAACACCCGCCCCTGCCGCAACTCGTCCTCGTCCAAGCCGATGTCGTTGACGTGGACGAACACGTCCGGTCCACCGTCCTCCGGCCGAATGAATCCGAATCCCCGAGAGCTGTCGAACGACACCAATTTCCCGATGGACACCAACACCCGCTCCTCGTCGCCGTCGCTACCGGGCAACTTTAACTCGCGTTTTCGCCGTCGTCGGCGGAAAGCGCCTTTTGCAACGAATGGAAAACGGTCAGTCCTTGACCGACCATTCCGTTCACCAGTTCGCCCACTCCGTCCGGTCCGTTCAGCACGGTGAGATTCGCGTTCGCCAGCCCGTTCGACGCCTGCTTCACGATTTCCGGCAGTTGTTCGATCAACAACTGATCCAGCGCGATCCGGTTGTTCGACGCGGCCGCGGCGGCCTGGATGCGGGTGCGGTCGGCCTCCGCCTCGGCCAGGATGCGCACCCGATCCGCTTCGGCCTGAGCGGGTTTCACGACCTCGGTCTGCAACTGCTGCTCCCGCAACTCGGCCTCTTTGCGCGCCTGCTCGGCCTGGGCGGTGAGCACCTCCTGCAACGCCATCGCCTCGGCCAGCGGGCCCGCCTGCGCGGCCTCGGCGTTGGCCTTGTCGATATCGCGCTGGTATTGCGCGCGCAGGATCGCCGTCTCGCGCTGATATTCCGCCTGCCTGCGCTGGGATTCCTGCTCGGCCTGCGCCGCCGCCTGCGCGGCCTGCGATTGCGCGATCTGCGCGTCGCGCTGCACGGCGGCATTGTGCGGCGCGGCGAGCGCGGCGATATAGCCGAGGTTGCCGTCATCGATGGACTGGATCTGGAAGGAATCGACCCACAGGCCGATATTGCTCATCTCGACTTTCGACGCGACGAGCACTTCGTCGGCCAGTTTCTGGCGTTCCCGGATGATCTCCTCGACCGTCATCGAGCCCACGATCGACCGCAGGTGCCCGGAGAAGATGCGCCCGGTCAGCACCGACATCTCCCGCTCCTGCTCGGAGAGGAACCGCTGTGCGGCGTTCACGATGGACTGGGTGTCGTTGGCGACCTTGAACGCGATCACCGCGCGGACGTCGAGCTGGATCGCCTGCTTGGTGACGCAGCGCTCCTTGATCTCGGATTCGAACATCGCCAGCGACAGGTAGCGGACTTTCCGGAACAGCGGAACCACCCAGGCGCCGCGCCCGATGACCACCTTGAACGGCGCGTTGTCGCGGCTCTTGGCGCCGCTGACCAGCATCGCCTCGTCCGGGTCCGGCACGTGGTAACCCAGCACGTCTGTCTCCCTTACTTTTTCAGGTTTCTCCGGCCGCGTCCGGGGTGAGCGGAATCCAGGGGACGACGTCGACGACGCGCCCCGGATGGACCGCGATGACCAGCACGGCCGCACCGGCCGGGATCGGCTCGGTGGACTGTGCGATGTACAGCTCGGTTCCCCCTCGTATAGCGACCAGGACCTCGCCCAGCGTCCCGGCGCCCCGGATCGGCGATGTGAGCGTACCCGTCAACCCCACCACCGGGTCGATCATCCCAGGATCTCCTTCCGACGATCCGCCCGTCAGCCTACGTCTCGCACAGCACCTTTCGATATCGGCCGGGCGGGACGGTCACGGGGGCGCAGGTATGTTTCTTGCATGGGAGGACGGCTGGCGCTGGTGGTGGGGTCGGAATGCGCGGCGTTGGGGGAATTGGGTTTCACCGAGGAACTCGCCCATGGGCTGTACGGGAGCCTGACCGAAGCGGGAGGTTGGCGGCCCGCGATCGATGTCGACGGCCCGGTGCTGAATCCCACTGCCGCGCAATTGTTCACCGCCGTCGACACGGCCTTCGCGGCGGCGTCGCAGCGGCAGGCCACCCTGCTGCTCGGTTTCATCGGGCACGGCGTGGCGACGACTGCCGAGGACTTCTACCTACTGAGCCACGACTCACCCGGTGAACCCACCTCGCACAACGCCTTCCACCTGACCCAGGAGATCCGCGAGCGGCTCGACCGCGCCGCGCTCGACGGGCTGGTGCTGCTCGTCGACGCGTGCGAGGCAGGTCAGGGCGTGCAGGGCGCCGCGCGCCGGTGGACAGATCTGCTGGCGCAGTCGGGCGGCCGGATGGAGCTGCTGGTCGCTTCGGGCGACGGTCCCGCGTACTCCGGCTGCTTCACCCGCACCATGCTCGCCACCTTCGACCTGGGCCTGCCGCTGCGCGGGGAGAACCTGCTGCCCTCGGACCTGGTCGATCCGATCGCCGGGCAGTGCACCCATCAGCAGCCGCAGCATCTGTCCTTCAGTTCCGGCGCGGTGTCCACGACGCAGGGCGTCGACCCTGGATTGTGGCTGGTGCCGAACACCGCCCGCCACCGCGACGCGGTGAGCGGACGTTCCGCCGCCGGGTTCGTCGACCAGCTGACCCGCCGTCTGCTGTTGACGCCCGATGTGCGCGAGCGTCTCGACGCGATCATCGACGCGGGCAGCCACCGGCTGCGGGCGGTGCTCGGGCCCGCAGGCGTGGGCAAGTCCACGCTGCTGGCCATGCTGATCCGCCCCAGCCTGGTCGACGGACTCGCCGTGACCCCCGACTACATCACCGCCGCGGTGTTCTTGACGGTGAACAGCTCGGTGGAGTCGGTCGCCTCGGAACTGGCCGCGCAACTCGACGCACGACTACCCGGCTTCCGGGAGGCGGCGCGCGCGGCGCGGGCGCACCGGCCCAGGGACGAGTTCGACATCTTCGACATCCTGGTGCGTCGCCCGCTGGCGCGCCTGTCCACCGCGGGCCGGCGGGTCACCCTGGTCTTCGACGGATTGAATCAGCCGCAGGAGGGGACCAGGCGGCTGCTGGTGGCCGCGATCGCCGATCTGACCCGCCGGGAAGAGCTTCGGCACGTCCGGGTGATCGTCGGCATCCGACCCGGCACCGGTGTCGAGGACGATCCGGGGCTGGCGCACATGTACCGGATCGATGTCGCCGAACCGGCGGCCGACGACATCGCCGCCGTGGTGGACTCCGCGCGCGGAACGGCGCCGGTCGGCCCGGTCGACTGGATCGGCTGGATCCAGCGGCTGCTGGCCGAGACCCCGACCGACGCGGCCGGTTCGCGGGTGGTCTCCGGCGGCTGGCTGGTGGCGCGCATCCTGCTGGAGGTGGCCTCGAGATTGACCGACGGCGCGGTCGCGTCCGGGATAGGTCTGGACCGGGTCATCGCGCTGCGGGTGGAGACCGCGCTGCGCGGGGCCGATCCCGCGACCGCGAGTGACACGGCGAATCTGCTCGGGTTGCTGGCCGCGGCGGGAGTCGGGCCCGTGCTGCCGCTGGAGTTGCTGGATTCGGCGCTGTCGTCGCTCGGCGTCGACCTCAGCGCCGCCCGGATCCGCGACATCGCCGTCAATCTCGGCGATTTGATCACCCGCAGTCATCCCGGCACCGTTCGCGAGTCGCTCGGTGTCACCCACAGCGCGTTCCTGCCCGCACTGGAGGCGGAATGCCGTCGTTCCGGTGTGCGCATGGCGGACGCGCATCGCGCCCTCGTCGCGGCGATCCAGGCCGACGACGGTGACCGGGCCGCCGACTACGCGCGGGGCGCGGCCGTACGCCACTGCCTGGCCTACGGTGATTCCGCCTTGGCCATCGACTTTTTGAGGAAGCTGGAGACCGGCAGGTCGGCCGACGATCGCGACCTGTGGGCCGCATGGGCGCCGGACTTCGTCGAGTCGCTGGGACCGGGTCATCCCGACACCTTCACCACACGGGAACGGCGGGCCTTCCACCGCGCCGAGAGCGGCGACTTGGTCGGCGCCATCGGCGATTTCGAACAATTGCTCACCGACCGGTTGCGGGTCTTCGGCCCCGACGACCCGGCCACCTTGGACACCCGCGACAGGCTGGCCAGCTACCGCGCCCGCTGCGGTGACCACTCCGGTGCGGGCGAGGAATTCGAACGACTGCTCACCGACCAGCTGCGCCTGCTCGGCCCCGACCATCCCGAAACCTTGCGCACCAGAAACAATCTGGCGTCCAATCGCGGCGACGTCGGCGATTTCGCCGGGGCCATCGCCCGCTTCGAACAGCTGCGCGCCGACCGCGCCCGCGTGCTCGGCCCCGACCATCCGGACACCTTGCGCACCCGCAACAGCCTGGCGTACTGGCGTGCCGACAGCGGCGACCTCGACGGTGCCCGCGCCGAGTTCGAGCAGCTCGTGGCCGACTATCTGCGCGTCTTCGGCGCCGACCACCCCAACACACTCGGCGCGCGCAACAACCTCGCGGCGTTCCGCGCGCGCAGCGGTGATCTCGCGGGTGCGGGCGCGGAGTTCACCCGCCTGCTCGACGACCGTCTGCGGGTGCTGGGCCCGGACCACCCCGACACGCTGCTCACCCGCGGCAGGCTGGCCGGTTACCGCGCCGACAGCGGTGACCTCGATGGTGCGATCACCGACCTGGAGAAACTGCTCGGCGACCGGTTACGGGTGCTCGGCCCGGATCATCCGGACACCTTCGGCACCCGCAACGAACTCGCGGGCTGCCGCGCCCGCCACGGCGACCTCGACCGCGCGGTCGCGGAACTGGAGGTTCTGCTGGTCGCGGAGTTGCGGGCCCTCGGCCCCAACCACGCCGCCACCATCCGGACCAAGGACACCCTGGCGTATTGGCGGAATCAGTCCGGGGACTGACGGCAGACGCTCGGCCCGCGACGCGGGTCAGGACCGGTAGAGCGAGCGGTACGCCGTGAGCATGGCGAGGCAGTGCTCGATGATCTGCTCCCGGGTGGCGCGCAGCGAGCCGTTCAGCCACGCCGAGAACATGCCCGCGTTTCCGCTGGCCATGCTCACCGCCGCCAGCCTGCGTTTGACCGGGTCGTCGATGTGGCCGAACAGATGGTCCTGCATGACCCGGGTGAAGACCGGCATGACGGCGAAGGTGGTCTGCCCGAGGCCGGTGCTGGAATACGGCTCGACCAGGAACAACCGCGACTTGCGCGGATCGTCGAGCACCTTGTCCACGAGTATCTCCGACAGCGCGCGGTCGCGCGACGGGTCGTCGGTGGCGGCGAAGGCCGTCATGGGCTCCAGGAATTCCTCGGCGACCTGACGGTAGAGCACGTCCAGCAACTCGTCGCGGCTGGCGAAGCTCTCGTAGAAGTAGCGGTCGGTGAGGTTGGCCTTGCGGCACACCGCCCGCATGGTGACGCCGCTCGCTCCGGACTCGCCGATCAAGTCGAGCGCGGCCTCCAGCAGCGCCGCCCGCCGCGTCTCCCTGCGTTCGGTGAGCGTCGTCCCACCCCAGATCCGCGGGCCCCCGTCGTCGTCTGCTTCCTGACCTGTCTGCACGGCCCCACGATAATGCCTGGCGGCGCGCCCCCGCGCCGCGCGCACCGGGCCCGGACTCCGCGGTCTCGCCGAAATGGATCCCACGCCGTCGCCGAGGCGATCGGCGTCCGAAGCGGACGCCCGGCGTCACCTTCCGCCCGACCAGCGGTTCGGCGCCTTCCGCCGCCGCCGGCCCGCGTCCAGCGCACATTCCGCTCGCCTCCGCCCGAGAACGGCCTGCGAACCCGCGGAGATCAGCCTCGTTCCAGCGGAAGCCCCGCATCGCGCCAGGCGACGACGCCACCGGCCAGGCTGGCGGCGTCGTATCCGGCTCGACGGGCTCGCGCGGCGAAACGCACCGACAACTCACCCACGGGGCAGACGAAGACCACGGGCCGCGAGCGCGGGAACGGGATGCCGTGGCCGAACATGTCATCGAGCTGGTCGTCGCGAATGTTCAGCGCGCCGGGCACGTGCCCGATCCGGTAGGCCATGGCGCCACGGCTGTCCACGATGGTCGGGCGGCCGGTCCGGTCGAGCTCGGCGAGCTGCTCGGGCGACAGGCGCGGAACCGCCGCCAGCTCGTCCGCGCTCGGCGCCGTTTCGCGTTCGGCGCGGCCGAACAGTTCCGGCCTGCGCTTCTTGATGTAGGACAGGTACGGCTCGAGCCGATCGCAGACGATGAACACCGCGACGATCGGGTCGTCCGGATCGGTGCCCGAGCGATCGAGCGCGCCGAGCGTGTCCAGCGCGGCGGTGTAGGCCGCGCCGCTGGTCGGCCCGGCCAGGACGCCGTATCCGGTCGCCAGGCGCAGCGTCGCGTCCACGGCGTCGCCCGCCGACACGGTGACGATCCGGTCGTAGAACTCCGGCTGGAACAGCCCGACATCCCACATCTCGGTCTCCGACCGGATGCCGGGAATGAAGTCCGACCGCTCCGAGACAACCGCGACGGTGCGCAATTCGGGATTGTGTTTGCGCAGGTAGGTGGCGGTCCCCCTGGTGGACCCGGTGGTGCCGAGCCCGCCGATCAGATAGTCGATCCTGGTGATGCCATCGGCCGCGAGGTCCTCGTGGATCTCCCGTCCGGTGCCGTGGTGGTGCGCCTCGATGTTCTTCTCGTTGGTGTACTGCGACAGATGCCGGTAAGCGCCGGGATGCTGCGCCATCGTCGCCTCGATCACCGAGTAGACGTCGTTCGGTGTGGTCGGGTCCGGGCACTCGGACAGCCCGGGCAGTTCCACGATCTCGGTCCCGAACAGCTGCAGCAGGTCACGGACCTCGCCGACTTTGATCCGGTTGGTCACCGCGCGCAGGTCGATGCCGTACATCGCGCCGAGGACGCGCAGCGCTTTGGCCGTATTGCCACTGGAGGCCTCGATGAGTGTCCGGCCGCCTTCGCGCAGCTCCGTCAATTCGTCGCGCAACATCGCCCAGGCCACCCGGTCCTTGACCGACCCGAAGGGGTTGTGCGACTCCAGTTTCGCGTAGAGCTCGACACCGGCCAGTCCGTGCACCGCGGGGTCGAGCCGCAGCAGCGGCGTGTCACCGATGAGTTCGGTGATGTGGTCGTATCGCATCAGGGGGCCTCGACCGATCGGACCGGGCCCGCGGCGTGCGTCGCGAGAGGACGCGCCCGCGAAGACTCGACGGGGAAGTCGGGTTCGTAGGCGGTGTCGGGGACGATCCGGAACCCATCGGGCGCCCGGGTGACCGCGAGTTTCGGGGGAAGCGGGTGCATGGAGGCCGTCGCCGCGGACAGGTCCATGTGATAGGCGGCGGTGTTCGGGAACACCACCGTGTCGCCCGGCATGGGGCGGACGGGCAGCCACACCTTGTGGTTGGTGATCAGGTCTCGCTCCAGGCACAACCGTCCGGCGATATAGACGCCGACCGGGTTCGTCGCGCGGTCGGTGCCCGCGGCGACGCCCGCGCGGGGCAGCAGGATCGGGTCGACCATGACCTCCTGGTCGGCGGGCGTCACGGCATCGCGGCTGAGATCGACGTGCACCAGCACGCTGCCGTCGGCGACCTCCTTGACGAACTCGACCGTGGCCAGGGTGATGCCCGCGTGGTCGACCAGCGCCTTGCCCGGCTCGAGCCATATCTCCAGCAGATTGTCGCCCGCCACCTGCGCGACCGTGCGCCCGCCGTGCCGCTCCAGCGGCGCGTCGAGAAGATCGGCGAGCATGCGGTCGGCGGGAACGGTGTTGGCGTATTTGTGGAACACCGGTGTGCCGTGCACGGCGCCACCCGCGACGTGGTAGCCGAAGGTGTTACTGCCCCAGGTCATCGGTTCCCCACGGCCGAGCAGCGACTCACGCAGCGCCAGCACATAGGCGTCGAACCGTTCGGCGTCGGCGGTGAACACCTGCCGGAAGCCGCCGCCGATGTCGAGCACCGAAGGGGCGAACCCGCGATCGTAGGCTCGCTCGATCAGGCGCAGGCAGGCATCGATCGCCCGGACGCGCTCGCCGAGGTCGCCGGAGTCGAGGTGGAAGGCCAACCCGAGGAAGGCGATTCGCCCGCGCTGTGCAGACAGCAGATCGAACGCCTGCTCGATATGCGCGACCGGCATCCCGAACCGGCTCACCTGTCCCGTGCCGATACCGGAAACCCGCAGCAGCACCGGTATTTCCGCATGGTCGGGGGCCAGTTCCGCGATGCGGCCCAGTTCCCACAGGTTGTCCACGTTGATCGTCACTCCGCGGTCGAGGAGCTCGCGCAGGAATGCTTCCCCTTTCGGCCCGGTGACCTCGATGCGCGCCGGACCGAATCCGGCGGCGAGGGCGCCCGACAGCTCGTTCGGTGACGCGACGTCGACGGCGATGCCCGCGCGCTCGGCGGTGCGGACGAACGCGCGAGACTGATTCACCTTGTGCGCGTAGCAGATTCGGTGTCCGGACAGACGTCGCTCCAGCGCTGCGCGCAAACGGAGCAGATTCTCCGAGTAGACCTGCGGGAACACCAGATGCACCGGGGATCCGAAATTCGCCCGCGTTTCCGTCGCGAGGCCAGGGGTGTCGAGAAAGGCGCGGACCATCGGATGCAGCTTCGCGGGCAGCGCAGGCGGCCGAGGCGTCATACGGCGGCTTCCGATGCCTCGCTGACCGATGCCCGCGTGGCGCCGTCGGGGCGTTCCGCGACCGGGTTGTAGCCGCCGTCCCGGATCGCTTCGAAGGCCCGGGCGCGATTGCGCGGGCTGCGGAACTCGGCCACCACGCGTTTGCTGTCCAGATCGATCTCCACCACGCGGATGTCCATCGATTCCAGAACCCCGCCGATCGTGCGGACGCAGTGTTTGCATGTCATGTCCGGCACGTAGAACACCTGGTCCTCGGCGGTGGCGGCACGGTCGGCGGTCGCCTCGTCGAGTTCGGCGCTCACCTCTGCGACCTCGATGCGGCTCGCGATCTCGGTGAACGTCGCGACGAACCGGTCGACCAGCGACGGCAGGATACCGACATGCCCGCTGTCGAGCTGATGCGGCGTGGCCGCCAGGCAGGCCGGATGACTGCCGGCGGGCAGCAGCGCGTACTGCCGGGAGATCAGGTCCAGGTCGTCGTGATACTTGGCGATCGCCTCGGCGACCGTGAGGCCTTCGACCGTGGTGGCGCGCTCCATCACGGCGTGCGCGTCGGCGATGGTGGCGTCCTTCATGGCGCGCAGGGTCGCCACCGTCTCCGCCGAATAGCGAACGGTGCCGTCGGGCTGTGCGACGAGCGTCACGGGGATCATGCCCCGCCGATAGGTCGAGGCCTGCAGCTCCCAGAACCAGCGATTGGCCACCGCGGTGAAGATTCCGGAAGCCCGCAGGCCCTCGGCGAACTCGGCGGCATCGCGGTAAGGGGTCTGGGCGGCCAGCAGCGCGTGCTGGGCCAGTACGCGCCCCGCCGCCTCGATGCCCACCCGGAAGATGTCGCGCGGATCGTGGTCGGTGGTCGTGCCCGCCAGCACGGCGTGTTCGCCCGGCCCGAGCGCCGCGATCCGCGCGGCGAAGGCCGGATCGGCGTCGAGCTGGTGCCACAGCGCCAGGACGGTCTCACGCATCGCGATCGGCACCGAGGGCCCGAGGCCGCCGGCGCGGAAGTGCCCGGTGTTCGGGATGCCGTCGCTGTCGGTCCACGCCATCCGGTGCGTCGCGCTGGTCACCTGATCCGCGCGGCACGGCCGCATGAACCGCTCCAGATACAGCCGCTGGGAATAGGTGAGATGGCTGTCTGGCTCGGGACGCAATGTGGCGCAGGTAAATTCGAATCGCCGCGGCGGGGGAGCGGGCGCGAGCGCGCTGCGCAACCCGGGCTGCGCCAAGTGCGCCAGCACCCTGGACGCGGCCCGCCGGTCGTAGCGGGGGATGTCGTTACTCACGTGACCTCCTCGGCGATGGTTCGCACGCACGCGACGAATCGGTCGATCTCGTCGGGCGTGTTGTAGATGTGCGTGCTGACCCGCACCGAGCCCGCGCCGTCGGTGTCGGCGGGGACGCAGTGCGCGCCGGTGCGCACCAGGAAACCCAGTTCGCTCAGGACGAATCCCGCGTCGGTGGCCGAGATCCCGTCCAGGGTGAAGGAGAGGATGCCGTAGCCGACCTCGCACGAGGCATGCGCCGGACCGGGCAGGAACTCCAGGCCGGGGACCGCTCGCAGCCCGTCGATCAGGCGCAGCGTCAGGGCGCGGTTGTGCGCGGCGATGACATCCATGCCGAACGATTCCAGCACCTCCAGCGCACTGCCCAGGGCGAGGATGCCCGGGATGTCGGGCGTGCCGCCTTCCAGCAGCGCGGGCATCGGCCCCGGCCGCAGACCGCCCGGATCCGTGGCGATGCCGGAATTGCCGCCGGGCAGGAACGGCACGAGCCGGTCGTGCACGCGCCGGTGGCAGTACAGGATCCCGGTGCCCGGCGCCCCGAACATCTTGTGCGCGGCGAAGATCGCGAAATCCGCACCGAGCGCGGCCACGTCGACCGGAAGATGCCCGCCGCTCTGCGAGCAGTCGAAGCACAGCAGGATGGCGGGGTCGATCCGGCCGCGCAATTCCTCCAGGGTGCTGAGACCGCCGAAGACGTGGTGCAGATGCCCGGTCGTGATCAGCCGGGTGCGCGGTGTGATCTTGGCCAGGATGTCGTCGGTGTCCGCCTCCCCGGCGGCGGTCGTCCGGTAGGGGATCGGGTGGATGCGGCGTCCGAACCGGGCGAGCAGTCCGCGAAGGTGCTGCCACGGGTACACGTTCGACGCGTGATCGCCGTCGTTGTAGAGGATTTCGTCGCCGTCGGCGAGCGCCGTGAGGCCCCACGACAGCGCGACGGCGTTGAGTGCGGCGGTGGCTCCCGCCGTGAAGACCACCTCGTCCGGGTGCTCGGCGCCGATGAAGGCGGCGGTGCGTTCCCGGATCCGGGCGATCCGGGCGGTCAGGCCGGTGGCCCAGGGATAGGTGCCGCGGCCGACGTTGGCGGTGCCGTTGCTGTGGTAACGCTGGATGGTCTCGATCACCGGAAGCGGCTTCTGTGTGGTCGCGGCGCTGTCCAGGTAGACCTCGGTGGCGCCGGCGAGCGCCGGGAACAGCGCCCGTGCCGCGACCGGCGGCGTCGCCGGTGGCCGGGGGGTCTCGTCGGTCCGCGTCACCGGTGATCTCGGGGCAGGGGACCGCAACGTGACGCTCCCTTCACCGGTAACTCGGACGTCACCCACGATACGCATTTTCGTTACGGACTTCGAAGCTTTGTCGCCGACAACGGCTTTCGGGACTAGCCTGGGCGATATGCCCCTGAGCCCGCAAGAGCGTCAAGAGTTCCTCGCGCAGCCGCATGTCGCGGCTTTCGCGGTGGCCGCGGGTACCGGTCGTGGCCCGCTGACCGTCCCGATCTGGTACCAATACAGCCCCGGTGACGAGATCTGGATCCTGACCGGCCCGGAGTCGCAGAAGATGCGCTACCTCCGGGAGACCGGCCGCTTCAGTCTGATGGTGCAGCAGGTCGAGCCCACGGTCCGGTATGTGAGTGTGGAAGGCCCGGTCACCCGGACCGTCCCGATGACCGACGAGCAGCACCGCGAGATGGCCGCGCGGTATCTGCCTGCCGAATCGGTCGACGGCTACCTGAAGGCGGCCGAGGCCTTCGGTGAGCAGGTCGCGGTCTACCTGCGGCCGGAGCACTGGCTGTCGGCCGATCTGGGGAACCCCAGCGCGTTCTAATATCTGCCCTGCAGGTACTCGACGAGGTGCTCGCGCTCGGTCGCCAATTCGGAGATCGCGCTCTTGACCACGTCGCCGATGCTGACGATGCCGACCAGCCTGCCCTCGTGTACCACGGGCAGGTGCCGGATGCGATGGTCGGTCATGGTGCGGCGCAGACCGTCGACCCGGTCGTCGGGTGCGCAGGTGCGCACCGCGGAGGTCATGATCGCCGACACCGGTGTGTCCAGCAGCGCCGCGCCCCGCGCGTGCAGACTGCGCACCACGTCGCGTTCGGAGACGATGCCCGCGATCGTGGCGCCGTCGGGCGAGACGACGACCGCGCCGATGTTCCGCTCGGCCAGGGTGGCGAGCAGTGTGCGTACCGTCGTGTCGGGTGCGACCGTGGCCACGTCGCCGCCCTTCCTGCGCAGGATCTCCGAAATTCTCATATTTCACCATCCAGACGTCGGGGCACTACCAGGATCGCAAGTTCACGGCGCGGTGACCAGCACGAATCCGTTACAGGCCACGGTTCGGTCACGGTGGGCAGGTCAGAGCCTGCGCGCGACGCTGCGGTCCAGATCCCGGGCCAGCAGGGCGATCGCCGCCTGGGAGATGCCCGTCGAGGTCGCCAGGTCGACGGAGGTCAGCTGGGCGATGCGGCGTAGGCGATAGTCGACGGTGTTCGGGTGCACGTAGAGCTGGCGGGCGGTGAGCTGCCGGTTCATGTCGTTGCCGAGGTAGGCGCGCATGGTGTCGAACAGTTCGGGGTGGGCGTCCAGCGGGTCGAGGATGGTCGCGATCCGTCGGGTGGCCGGGCCGCTGCGGGTGAGCTGGTATTCCACGGCCAGATCCGACATCTGGTAGAGGCCGGGCGGCCGGACGCCGACGCGCACGAGATTGAGCAGCTCGTGCGCTTGATCGGCCGATTCGGGGATCTGATCGGTGTCGGTCGGCACGACGGTGGCGGTGAGCGGCACCTCGGCGGCAGCGGCCAGCAGCTCGAGCGTCGTGGCGGTGAGGACTGCCTCGTCCTCGTCGCCCAACGGGATGAGCAGTGTCCCTCCCTTGGCGCTGAGCAGGGCGAGCGCGCGGGAGGCGAACACGGTGGCCAGCTCGGACTGCAGCCGCCGCAGCTTGCGGCGCGCGGCCACGTTCCCGTCGACGCGCGGATCACGCTCGTCCGGATGCTCCGGAATCGACAGGGCGACAACCTGATAGGCCTCCGCGATCGGAATGCCGGTCTGCCGTGCCAGAGCCGAGCTGCCGCGACCGCTCAGCAGCGCCGAGGCGAGCGTCTGCGTCGCCGTCTGATGCTCCTTGGCAACCAGGTGCTGTTCGTCGACGTAGGCATCGGACACCGCCGCGGTGATCGCCTCGAGCAGTTCGAGAAGCAGATCGGCGGCGACCAGCACCTCGTCGACGTCGTCGGCCGCGGCAGGCGCGGTGACCAGACCGAAGGCGATGCGCAGTCCCTCGTGATAGGCGCGCAGGATCGTGCTCAGCGGCACGGCCTCCCGCGCCCAACGAGCGGCAGCCGCGCGGACCGGGCCGAGCTGGTGCTCGTCCGGTACGGTACGCCGGTCGAACATCTCGGCAGCGAGGTTCAGGCAGCTGCGGGTGAGTTTCGTGACGTCACCGCGTAATTGCTCGCCGGGCAGGGTGCGGCAGGGAGCCATGACGTTCTCGAAGTATCCGACCATGTGCGAAGCTACGCTGTCGGCGTTCAGCAAGGGCACCGAAGCCGGCTGTCCGCCGATTTCCAGCACCGGGTCGGACGAGTCGGGGGACAGATCCAACGCGGAGTAGGTCATTACGAGTTCGCTCCCAATGCCACGCCGGGCGTGCGAGAAATCGCGCCCGGGTCGATCGATCACTATACGAAAGGGTGGTGTGCACGGGGAGTGATCTGTGAGATCGTCTGGGAGCCGGACGCATTCCGGGATGGCGCTCTTCGACCGCGGCGCGGGATCGCGAAGCGCTACCGGCCGGTCACAGCGTCGGAGCCGGCTTCACCTGCGGCGAGGGCTCTTGCGTGCCTGCCGAGGCAGGGTTACTCGTCGTCCAGCCCCGCTGACAGATAGGCGGCGGCGGCCAGCCACTGCCTGCACTGCGGACCGTGGACTTCGTGGGTGTAGAGAATGTCGCGGGCCTGCCGGTAGGTGAGGCCGCGGGGCTCGACCCCGCAATCGGAGAGGGCGAACTCGGGCGCTGCCGAGTACTGGCGCAATGGTTCGGCACCGGCCCCATCGATGACGGCAACCCGGCGGGGCGTTCGAAATGGCTCGATCATTCGACTACCCCTCGCGTCCCACGTGCGGCGGGGAGGCCGATGTGCCGGTGACGCAAGCTCGAACTCCCTGCGTACCTCCCCGATTTCGAGTTCGAGTCTATGCCTCCGTTACTTACAGATGCAAGTACATCTGCACGATCGGTCGGAGAAAAAAACGGCGGCGGCCGCCGGCGCGAGACCGGCGACCACCGCTGTGCCGCTTACGGTTTGATGTTCAGGGGCCTTACGGCTTGCGGGCGACCGCGCCGTAGGCGGAGATCGGCCGGGTCTCACCGACCTCGGTGTCGCCTGCGCGCCACTGCGTGATGGACACGAAGCCGGGGTCGACGAGTTCCAGACCGTCGAAGACGGCCTTGATCTGAGCCTGCGGACGGGGGACGTAAGGAGTGCCGCCGGTGCCGGTGTAGTTCTCGCACAGGGTGACATACGCTTTGCTGTCGTCGGTGCCGTCCCACATCACCAGGTAGCTGCCCGACGGCACCGCATCCAGCACGGTGTGCACGATGCGCAGCAGATCGTCGTAGGTCTTGGCATGGCCGAGCACGCCCATGAACATCACGGCGACGGGCTCGTTGAAGTTGAGGACGTGCTTGGCGTCGTTGACGATCCGCTCGGGGTCGTGGTAGTCGGCGTCGATGTAGGTGGTGACGCCCTCCGGTGTGGTGGAGGTGAGCAGCGCCCGCGCGTGCGTGAGCACCAGCGGGTCGTTGTCCACGTAGACGATCCGGGACTCGGGCGCGACGGTCTGGGCGACCTCGTGGGTGTTCTGCATGGTGGGCAGGCCGGTTCCGATGTCGAGGAACTGACGGATGCCCATCTCGCCCGCGAGGTAGCGCACCGCGCGGATGAGGAACTGGCGCGATTGCACCGCCATGGTGGTGATGTCCGGATCGACCTCGATGCCGGCGTCGCCTGCGATGCGGTCGATCTCGTAATAATCCTTGCCGCCCATCCAGTAGTTCCAGATCCGCGCGGAGTGGGGGATGTCGGTCCGGATGAGGGGGCTGTGGTCTTCGGGCATGGGGTGGTACTCCTCGGCAATAACGTGTCCGCGACACTGCCGTGCGGGTGGGTGCGTGGGGGCGTCGCGAATGACTGGTGCATCCGATGTGCACTGCGACACTACAAGATTCGAAGTCGTCCAGCGGGGTGGATCGGGGAGCTGATCTCGCTGTTCCCGAGGCGAGGCAACGGCGTTTCACATCGCCGCCCGGATGCCTCCGGTCTGCGAGCGCACGGAGGGCGAACTTCGTGCTATCGTCCGGTGTTGGTGCAAATGCAAGAACGTTTGAACGTGCATCTGCACGAACCGAATCGCCTAACTGCGGTAACCGAGGAGTGGGGAAGATGTCGGATACGTCCACCAACGAGATCATCGGAACTTGGCGTAAGAGTTCCTTCAGTAATCCGAGCGGCAACTGCGTCGAGGTGGCCGAAACGGCCAACGGCCAGGTGGCGGTGCGGAACTCGCGGGACCCGGAGGGCGGGGTCCTCGTCTACACGCGTCCGGAGATCGACGCGTTCGTCCGCGGCGCGAAGGCCGGGGAGTTCGACTATTTGACTAGCTGAGCGGTAACATTAGCGGTCGGTACGGTGTGTTTCGCGACAGGTGGTTGTGACACACTGTGGGCAACCCCCGGAGTATCGGAGACGAACTCGATGATCGCTGAACCCGATGACGATGGTCATGTGCAATCCGTTGTCGCGGAACGTGGTCCGACCGTGCTACGCATCGCACTGGGCGGCCAGCTGCGCAAGCTCCGGGAGAAGAGGAACATCACCCGCGAGGCGGCGGGCGATGCGATCCGCGGATCGCACGCCAAGATCAGTCGTCTCGAGCTCGGCCGTACCGGCTTCAAGGAACGTGACATCCGCGACCTGCTGACCCTGTACGGCGTCCACGATCCCGAGGAGCGCGAGTCGTTCCTCGAATTGGCCAGGCAGGCCAACGAACCCGGTTGGTGGCATCGCTACAGTGACCTGCTGCCGCAGTGGTTCGGTACCTACCTCGGTCTGGAACAGGCCGCGAGCAAGATTCGCACCTACGAGTCGCATCTTGTTCCGGGCCTGCTGCAAACACCCGAATACGCCAGGGCGGTCGTGGCGCTCGGGTACGAGGACGTCGATACGGAGCGGCGGGTCGCGGTACGTCAGCGCAGGCAGGAAATTCTCTTCCGCTCGGATCCTCCGGTGGTCTGGGCGGTGCTCGACGAAGCCGCGCTGGTGCGACCGGTGGGTGGCACGGAGGTGCATCGGGAGCAGATGTTGCATCTGGTCCGGCTGGCGAAGCTGCCGAACGTGACGATCCAGGTACTGCCGTTCACCGCGGGCGAGCACGCCGCGGCGGGCAGCTCCTTCAGTATTCTGCGTTTCGCCGAGCCGGAACTCCCGGACATCGTGTACCTCGAACAGCTGACCAGCGCGCTGTATCTCGAGCGGCGACAAGACCTGGCGCTGTACCTGTCGGTGATGGACCGGCTCAGCGTGCAGGCCGAGCGTCCGGAGAAGTCGATCGAGATCATGGAGAAGTATGCCGACGGGCGCTGAGATCGCGCGATAGCGTCTCGCGGCCG
The DNA here is from genome assembly GCF_043205035.1 of Nocardia sp. NPDC047654. Taxonomy (NCBI): domain Bacteria; kingdom Bacillati; phylum Actinomycetota; class Actinomycetes; order Mycobacteriales; family Nocardiaceae; genus Nocardia; species Nocardia sp. NPDC047654. Next base: position 64,996 of record NZ_JBIDDF010000014.1, on the reverse strand, counting down.
GGAAACCCCCGATACGCCGAACGGCCACCTCCGGAATCGGAGGTGGCCGTTCGGTTGTGCTGTCCAATTGCTAAGCGGCGGTGGCCGCGGAAATGGTGTCTATCCGCGCCCGGCGTCGGCGGCATCGTGGTGGCTACGCGCCTGCGTCGGGCGACGCGACAAAAAGTGCTCGTGGCACAAGGCATTCAGCTATCCGCCGGTGCTCGGACGGCGGGGCTCGGACCTACTGCCTGATGAAGCTGGAGGCAATTCGCCAGAATGTCGCGGGTTGCAATGTCTCGAGATCCCAATCGTCGGCCATCGCGTGCGCGGTGGTGACGATCCGGTCGATATCGAAATCGTGCCGAGTTGCCGCCCCGGTGGATTCGACGGCATCGATGACGTATGCCACGGCGGTTTCTCGGGAAAATGCGGTATTGCTGTGGCCGCTGCGGGCCGTCGATGTGCTCATATGTCTACCGTTCGCTGGCTGGTCGGCCAGTGCGGTGTCGGTTGATCCGAACCGACCGCCGGTAAGTGGTAGTTCCATTCGAACGCCCCTGCTTGTCCGGCGGCGGCAAACCCACGGCGGCTTCGGCCTTCGGCTCGCCCACGCGGCCTTCCCTGGTGGTCCCCTGTAAAGCGTTGCGGGACCGAGTTTATGCCGCTGTACCTTTCAGATGCAAGCACATCTGCACGATCGATTGCACGTGCGCAGTGCGTATTTCGAGGCCGGAAGTTTGCGGATGTGGTGCCCGGCGCCGGAATTTCAGTCGCGGGCGAATAGGACGTCCGTGCTGTAATCGATCTGTGTACCCGGCTCGACGAATTGGTCGGCGGCGGCCCGCCAGGCCAGAAAATGTTCGGTGAAGCGGTGCGCTTCCGCCGCCTCGTCATCGGTGTAGAGCTGGTAGAGGAAGAATCGGTGCGGATCCACTCGATCAGCGCAGATGTCGAAGCGCAGACAGCCGGGCTCGGTCCGTACGGAGGCTTCGGCGCTGCGGGATATGGCCGCGAGGAACTCGGCGCGAGAGCCGGGGCGGATCTTCATCGAGACGATTCGACTGAACACGGTTGTTCTCCCATCGTGACCGTTGCGGTCGATCGGCAAGGGCGGTGGCGAGCGACACGACGACTCAGTCGGCCAGTTGCGCTATTGCCTGGCTAATCGGATCGCTGCCGGAAACGAGTTCGAGTGTCAGCTCGAAGGTGTGCGCGGCGGGCAGCAGTGCGGCCAGTACGGCCGCGACGTCGGCGCGGGGGACCTCGCTGCGCCCGACCGGGGGAGGGGCCAGAGTCACCAGTCCGGTGCCCGGGGCATCGACCAGGCGGCCGGGGCGCAAGATGGTCCAGTCGAGAGCTCTGCTGCGCAGATCGTTCTCGGCCTCGGTCTTGGCATCTATGTACGCCGCCCACACCTCGTCGGAACCGGGAGCGGGCGACCCGCCCGCGCCCATCGTGGAGATCTGCAGGAAACGGCGCACTCCGGTTCGCTCGGCCGTCTCGGCCAGACGGACGGAGCCGCCCAGGTCGACGGTGTACTTACGTTCGACGCCGCTGCCCTGCCCCGCGCCCGCGGCGAAAATCGCCGCGTCGCAGCCTTCCACCACGTCCGCCAGTTCGTCGGCGGCCGCGTGCTCCAGGTCGCACAGCACCGGCTCGGCGCCGGTGACGCGCACCTCGTCCGCGTGCTCGGGATTGCGGATCAGGGCGGCGACCTCGTGGCCGTTCGCGGTGAGCACGGGGGCCAGCAGCAAGGCGATCTTCCCGTGTCCGCCTGCGATGACGACGCGCATGGATCGCTCCTTCCGGTCGGGGCGGCGCCCGCGCTCAGCGCTCGGGGCCGCCGGGATTGCAGTGCGCTTCGACGGTGGCCGGATAGCCGACCGCCGGGCGCCAAGGTTCCAGGTTCCAGCTCGGCTTGTTCGGCTGGACCAGCCGCGCCCACGCCCAGTGACAGATGAACTGATCGCGCATGCCGGGTGCGTCGGCGTCCGCCGACCGGTCCACGACTTCCTGCCACGCCCGTTCGTCCGAGCCGGGGAAGGTGGTCTGCCGACCGGCCTGCGTGGGGAAGACGAGCAGTCGCGGGCCGTCGATCGTCTCGGTCCAGGTGACGTTGTCGATCAGCGGCTGCCCCGCGTAAGGGTCGACGGACGGTATCGCGGCCTGCGCTGTGGTGATCGGCGACGCCGAGGCGCTGGAGGTGGTCGTGCGGCCGATATCGGCCGACGGCGTGGACGAATCGGCACCGCAGGCGACCACCGAGGCAAGCAGGCCCGTCGCGAGGAGGGCGGCCGCGCGACGCCGGGTGACGAGGCGATGCGGGTACCGCTGCGCCACGGTCGAGCCTCCTGTGTTCTCCTCGGCACCGCTTTCCGGCGTGATCACCCGAGCCTAGCGAGCCGGGGCGGCTCCGGCGAGACTCCCCGGCCGCGCCACCGAATGTGGTGGCTTGCCGGTGCGGCTCCGGCTGGGGATAGTCGGTCGGTGCGGTGTGGACGGATCATGGTGGGGGCGGCGGGCGTCGTGGTCTCGGTGACGGTCGCGTTGGCCGGGCCCGCGGGCGCTCGGGTGGGCGAGGCGCCGGGCACCGTGACGGACCTGGTGGAGCTGGCGGGGCGGCTGCGTGTGGCGGGGGCGACGACCGCCGAGCGGCTGACGTATTGGTCGCGTGGCCCCCGTGGGCCGATGCAGAGCACCGGAGTGCTGTATCTGCCCGAAGGCACTCCGCCGCAGGGCGGTTGGCCGATCATCGCCTACGCGCACGGCACCTCGGGGATCGCCGACGAGTGCGCGTTCACGCTGCGACCCCGGGACTACTACCTCACGTCGGTGTACCCGGACCTGCTGCGCGCGGGATACGCGGTCGTGATCTCCGACTATGTCGGTCTCGGCACCCCCGGCGTGCATCCCTACCTGGACGGTCCGGCCCAGGCTCGCAGCATCATCGACGGCGTACGCGCCGCACGGGCGGTCGCACCCTCGCTCGGCACCCGCTGGGCGGTGTTCGGCCAGTCGCAGGGCGGGCACGCGGCGCTGTTCACCGCCCACCTCGCACCCGCCGACGCGCCCGAACTCGATCTGCGCGGTGCCGCCTCCACCGGGACGCCGTCGAACCTGGACGCGCTGTTCCCGCTGGCCGGGCCGTGGCTGCCGCGACTGCCGCTGCAGAAGACGACGACCTACTTCGGCATGCTGCTGGCCGGATTGCGCGCCAGCGCACCGGAGCTGGACATCGACAGCTACCTGACGCAGGCGGGCCGGGACGTCCTGCGCATCGTGGAGGCGGATTGCGCCGCCGAGGCGGACGCGCAGGTGGCGAGTATCGGCATCGGCGCCATGCTGTCGCGGCCCTTGGACGATCCGGCGTTGCTGGCCGCGGTGCGCGCGATGTTGCGGGTGCCGACGAGCGGCTACTCCGTTCCGCTGTATCTCGGCCAAGGGCTGACCGATCTGGAGGTGCCCGCGCCGTTGACGCTCGAGCTGATCGCGGAGTTGCGCGCCTCCGGCACCGATCTGCGGGTGGGCTGGTACCCCGGCGATCATCTGGGCGCGGCGCGGGAAGCGTTTCCCGACGCGCTCGCGTTCCTGCGCGGCGTGCTCGATCGGCCCTGACCTCGCGTACTCAGCGCCAGAGCGACCGGCACGGTAGCCTGCGCAGGCCGGGACGGACCTGGGCGTCGACGGTGACGGTGAGCCCGGCGTGTGCGGCGGCCGAGGTGAACTCCCACGCCTCGGTCCTGGTCGCGGCGTATTCGAGGACCAGCGCGTCCTCGGGGGTGGAGCCGTCGAAGTAGACGGTGATCCGCCGGGTGGGCGGATCCTGGGTGTCGTCGCGGTCGGCGAGTCTGCGCGCAGTGCCGTCCATGCCACCGTCTCCTTCCTACCGGCTCGGCAGCCGTGCCGGTGGATCTGACGGTAAAGGGCCGCCACTGTTGAGAACATGTTCCAAGTTATCGGCTGGAAATGTCACAGAACGGACGCCGGGCGGTCGGGTACAGTCACCAGCCGGGGCGCGCGACCAACACAGGCCGGGCACCCGAAACTTGTGAATTGTCAACATGATCGCGTCGGGTGGTGCCCAGCGCAGGTGATGTTGCCGAGGATGAGTACAGCGTTGGACGATTCAGGAGGCACACGTCGATGAGTCAGGGCCCACGTTCGTTGGGTGGGGGAGTGGGACGACGGCGTCTCGCACGTGCGATCGGAGCGATGGCCGCGGGCCTGGTGCTGGTCGCGAGCATGGCCGGCGCGGCAACCAGCGCGCCGCTGTACCCCGAACCCGATCCGGATCCCTTCTACGCGACACCCGCGGATATCGCCGACCGCAAGCCGGGTGACGTGATCGCGACCAGGGTGATGCCGCCGCTGGCGATCTTCCCGGAGACCACGGTGACCGTGGTCCGGTTCCGGTCGACGAGTTCGGAGGGTAAACCGATCGCCGCGACCACCACGGTGCTGACGCCCAAGGCGCATCGCACCGACGGGCCGCTGCTGTCGTTCCAGCACATCATCAACGGACTCGGCTCGGAGTGCTCGGTCTCCCGGGTGCTCTACACCGGTGACCCGAACCTCGTCGTGCGGGAAGCGCCGGGCTGGAACGTGCTGCTGGCGCGCGGCTGGAGCGTCGCGCTGCCCGATCACCTCGGCCCGAATTTCGCCTACGGCGCCGCGAAGCTCGGCGGGCAGATCACCCTCGACGGGATACGCGCCGTCAAGCAGGTCGGCGAACTCGGGGTGCAGCGCAGCCCGGTGGCGATGGTCGGGTATTCCGGCGGCGGGATGGCCACCGCGTGGGCGGCCGCCCTGCAACCGAAGTACGCCCCGGAGCTCGACATCGCCGGCGCGGCCATGGGCGGCGTGCCGATGAATCTCGTGAAGATGCTCGAGGGGCTGGGTTTGAACCCGCACCCGGTGTTCGGGCTCGCGTTCGCCGCCGGATTCGGGTTGGAGCGTGAGTATCCGACTCGCTTCCCGCTCAGCGAGCAGTTGAACGAACGGGGGCTTGCCGCCCGCGCGCAGATCGCCAACAGCTGCACCAACGACATCCTCTCGACGGGCGCGGGCCGCGGTGCGCTGGACTTCGCCAAGACGACCTCGATGATCAACGACGACACCGCGCGCGCCGTGGTCGAGGAGAACAGCCTCGAGCTCTACGACGGCGTGCCGAAGATGCCGGTATTCGAATGGCATTCGCCGATCGACGGTCTCATCCCGATCGACGCGGTGGTCAACACCGACAAGCGGTGGTGTGCGGCGGGCGCCAAGGTGCAGGCCGAGCAGATTCCGGTTCCGGACCATCTGACCGCGGCGGTGCTCGGCATTCCCGCGGCTCTGACCTGGCTGGACGCCCGCTTCCGAGGGGAGCCTGCGCCGAGCAATTGCTGAGCGACGATACGCGACCGGCCGAGCCGGGACCCGTTCTCCGGATACGGGTCTCGGCCCGGTTGTTGCGATATGGATACGCGACAGCACAACTCGGACGCTTTAGTGCGTCCAGCCATGGCCGCTGACGTAGCCTGACGTCCTGGCTTCCGGTCTGACAGGGGCCGATTCGGGGGTCGAAGGCCAGTGCGCCCGGGTGCCAGACGACGTTGCCGTTCGCACCCGAAGGCGTGTGCCATGAGAATTTCGCGTGCCATTGCTGTGGCTTTGCTCGCCGCCGGCTCGGCCCTGGCCGTCCCCGCTGCCGCGGAGCCCGTGCCCGCCCCACCGCCCGGCGGGCTCCTGCCCGGGCTGCAACAACTCATCGATCAGGTCATCCCGCCGCCACCGATCGCGCCGCCACCGGAGCCGAGTTGGCCCGCGCACGAAGCGACTACGCTGTCGCCGTCGCTGGCGGCGCTGCGCTCGGCCGCCCTGCCGTCGGCCGTCGGTGATCCGATGTTCGACCTGCGCCCGGCGAATCTCGACGAACTGTCCGAAGGGCAGGTCATCGAAATCCGTGACGTGAGCCCGACCACCGCACCGTTGATGCTGATGCCCATCCAGCGGGCACTCCTGATCAAGTACCGCACGACCGACGCGCACGGCGCGCCGTCGTATGCCACCGCGACGCTGGTCGTTCCCGCCGCACCGTGGCCGGGACCGGGGCAGCGGCCGGTGGTGGTGAACAACCTGCCCATCGACGCCCTCGGCCGTACCTGCACACCCGGATACACCCTCGCGCACGGACTCAACCCGGACACCAGCTTCACCGATTTCCTGCCACCCACGACGCACGTGGCGGCGCTGCGCGGTTACGCCGTGCTGATCCCCGACCACGAGGGCCCGTCGATGGCCTACGCCGAGCCGATCGTGGCCGGGCACGCGGTGCTGGACTCGATCAGGGCGGTGCGCGGTCTGTTGCCGGAGGAGTTCGGCGCCGCGAAGTTCGGGCTCGCGGGGTATTCCGGCGGCGCGATCGCGACACACGGGGCGGTGAAGCTGATCGACGGCTACGCACCGGAATTGGCGGGCGTGATCGTCGGCGCCGCGCTCGGCGGCGTGCCCGCCGACTTCGAGATCCTGGCGCGCAGCATGAACGGCAACCTCGCCTCGGCGGTGTTCATGGGGGCGGTCTTCGGGATCGGCCGCGAGCGGCCGGAGATCCTGGCCGGGATGAACAATCTCGCCCAGTGGGTGGCCACCTCACCGGTGAAGAACATGTGCGGCAGCAGCTACGGTGCGATCGGTGTGCTGATGCTGCCGATCGACATCGCCGCGAACTTCCCCGATCCGCTGCACTCGGTGCTGGCCGCGGACATCTATCGGGTGACGAAGATGGCCGGCATGAGGTCGGCGACTCCGCTGTACGTCTACAACGGCGAGCAGGAGTTCTGGATCCCGGCCGAGGGCGCGCGCAATCTCTACGCGGAGCAGTGCCGCCTGGGGGTGCCTGCGGTGTACCGCAGTGTGCTCGGCGAGCACATCATCGCGGGTGCGCTCGGATATCCGGAAGCCATGGTCTGGCTCGACGACAGGCTGCGGGGAGTCCGGGCGCCCGACGAGTGCTGACCGGTCGAGGGCGCGGTGGGGGCTCCGGTTAACACTGTGGGCCTGGGAGTGCGATCAACACTTGTCCCCTTCGGTTCGTATGCCCAGTTCTGGCTAGAGTGCTGTGCGGTGTCGTCGCCGCTTCGGTACGGTGGGCCGGTCCGGGCGGGGTAACGCCCGAATTCCCGAGAGAGGCACATGAGCGACATCACGACCACCGCGTCCGAGCAGGCCAAGGCACTGGTGGGGCGGCACTACCGCCTGACCGACCCGTACGAGGTGGGTCGGGAGAAGATCCGGGAGTTCGCGCGAGCGCTGCAGGACGGCCATCCGGCGCACCGGCACGAAGACGCCGCCGGGGGACTGGGCTTCGACGGACTCGTCGCGCCGCTGACGTTCTCCTCGATAATCCTCATGCTGATGCAGCGCAAGATGTTCGAGTCCGTGCTCACCGGGTACGACCTCGGCCAAGTGCTGCAGACCGAGCAGTCGATCCGGGTGCACCGGCCGATCGTCGCGGGCGACGAGGTGCGGTGCGACTCCTATATCGAGTCGTTCCGGCAGTTCGGCGACAAGGACTTCATGGTCACCAAGAACGTGCTGAGCAATCAGCACAAGGAGGTGTTGCAGACCGCGCACACCACGGCGGTGGCGCAGACCGGAGTCGAGCTCGCCGCCGATCTGCGCGCGGCGGTCGATGGCGTGATCATGACCGGGCAGTCGGCCGCCGACCGCGCGGACGCGGCGGCCGCGCGCTCGGCCGACGACGACGGCGGGCTGGTCGAGAGCTTCGATGAGCCGGCGCAACCGGACGCGGCCGCCGAGCCGCGCATGCCGCGGACCCTTCCCGCTTTCGAGGACTTGTCCGTCGGCATGGAACTCGCCCCGCGCACGGTGCTGGTGTCCCGTGGCGATCTGGTGAACTACGCCGGTGTGTCGGGCGATTCGAATCCGATCCACTTCAGCGACGAGGTCGCGCGTAGCGCCGGTCTGCCCGACGTGGTATCGCACGGTCTGCTGACGATGGGCCTCGGCGCCGGATATCTCACCTCGTGGCTCGGTGATCCCGCCGCCGTGACGCGATACGGCGTGCGGTTCGCCGGGTTCGCCCCGGTGCCGGCGACCAAGGCCAGTGCGATCGAATTTCACGGCCGGGTCAAGCAATTGGATCCCGATCGCCGCGCGGCCACCATCGCGTTGACGGCGACCTGCGGGGACCGGAAGCTGTTCGGTCGTGCGACGGCGGACGTGCTGTTGCGCTGAACCGTGCGGCAGCTCTGGCCTCCTCGTCCGGAGAGCGTGGGGCCGGTGCCGTCGCTCGGGCGTCCGAACCACACCGTGATCCGGTTCGGGCGTAACCCTGTACGCCGGAATAACTCTCTCGCCCACCGAAGTCCGGTACCTCGCCCGGCCGACGAACCCCGTGACCTCGCGGCCACGGGGTTTCGCGCGTACTGGGAGTAAGTTGGCAGGCGGGTGTGCGAAGTCGGCCTGCATCACAGCGCAGTGTGCGACGTCCGGTGACTGCCACCGGACGCGAGTAGAGTCCCCGCTATCCCGTGCGTGATCTTGCGGATGTGCTTACACCTGCGCATTCGCGTCGTCGGCGAGAACTCGGTGCTGGAATGTGGACAGTGCGCATGCAAGACTGCGTACATGCGTGCTTCGGTAGTGCGGCCTCAAAACGAAACCATCGCTCGGGGAACGGCTCCCGCCGTCGAGGGCGGCCCGACCGCCTTACGGATGATCCTCGGCGGGCGGATGCGGCGGCTGCGGGAGGCATGCGGCATCTCACTCGAGGAAGCGGGCGAGGCGATCCGCGGCTCGCATTCCAAGATCAGCCGGTTGGAATTGGGGCGCACCGGTTTCCGGGAACGGGATCTGGTGGATCTGCTCGCGCTGTACGGCGTCACCGACGAGGAGGAGTGCGCGGAATTCAAGCGGCTGGCGAAGCAGGCGAACACCTCGGGATGGTGGCATCGCGACGCCGACTGGCTGCCGAAGTGGTTCGACACCTACCTCGGGCTGGAACAGGCCGCCCAGCTCATCCGCTGCTATGAGCCGCGGGTCGTCCCGGAGTTGCTGCAGACCCCCGACTACGCTCGCGCACTGTTCGTGCTCGCGCATCCGCACGAGGACGAGGAGTCGATCGAGCGGCGCGTGGCCCTGCGGATGCGCCGCCAGGAGATCCTGACCAGACCCGACCCGCCCCAGCTGTGGCTGATCGTCGAGGAGGCGGCGCTACGGCGCAGGATCGGGGGATCGCAGGTGTGGCTGGCCCAGCTCGAGCACCTGCTGCGCGCCGCGGAGGCGCCGAACATCACGGTGCAGGTGCTCGCCGATCATGTCGGCGGCCCGGCGCTGTCCGACGGCGCGTTCGCCATGCTGCGCTTCGCCGAGGCGGATCTGCCCGACATCGTGTATCTCCAGCAGCTCACCGGCGCGCTGTACCTGGACAAAGACGCCGATCTCGCCGCCTACCGCGCCGTGGCGAATCTGCTGTCGGTGCACGCCGCGCCGCCCGAGTACACCCGCGACCTCATCGCGGCGTTGCGCGAGCGCGAGCCGCGTATCGTCGAGCTGCCGTCCGGCCACGCCTGACCGTCAGCGCGGCGACGAGCCCGGAGGAACCACGAATGCCCAGCGGTACAGGGACTTTCGACCATAGATAACGACTGGGTGAACATGGCAGACTCGGGGCATGCGTCCTTCGAAGGAACGACAGGCGAGCGATGCTCCCGGGCCCGGCGGTCATGCCGCGTCCGGCGGGCCGACGGTCCTACGCATGGTCCTCGGCGGCAGGCTGCGCCGCCTACGCGAGTCCCGGAATATCACCCGCGAGGCGGCCGGTGACGCCATACGCGGGTCGCATTCGAAGATCAGCAGGCTCGAGCTCGGGCGCACCGGCTGCCGGGAACGGGATCTGGTCGACCTGCTCGACCTCTACGGGGTGACCGATCCCGGGGAACGGGAGCGCTACCTGGAGCTGGCCAGGCAGGCCAATGCGTCCGGTTGGTGGGCGCGGGACAACGACTGGCTGCCGAAATGGTTCGACACCTACCTCGGGCTGGAACAGGCGGCGCGCTTGATCCGCAGCTACGAACCGCGAGCGGTCCCGGAACTGCTGCAGACGCCGGAGTACGCCCGCTCGCTGCTCACCCTGTCGCATCCGGGGGAGCCGGAGGATTCGATCGAACGTCGTGTCGCGCTGCGCATGCGCAGGCAGGACATCCTCGCCGGTCCGCACCCGCCCCAGCTGTGGATGATCATCGAGGAGGCCGCGCTGCGCCGCAGGATCGGCGGCTCGACCGTCTGGCGCGCCCAGCTCGACCGCGTGCTGCGCGCGGCCGCTCAGCCGAACATCACCATCCAGATCCTGGCCGACCATGTGGGCGGCCCGGCTCTCACCGACGGCGCGTTCACCATCTTGCGTTTCGCCGAGGCGGATCTGCCCGATATCGTCTACCTTCAGCAGCTGACCAGCGCGCTGTATCTGGACAAGATCGCCGACCTGGATGTGTACTACGCGGCGCTGAACCAACTTTCGCTGCTGGCCCCTTCCCCGCAGCATTCCCGGCAACTGCTCCAGGTCTTGCGCGACGGCGTGCCGCCGACGGTCGACGAACCGGTGGACCACCCGCGAGGGTGACCGGATCGCGCACCGCGGCACGCCGCATTCGCGCGCCGGAGAGAACTCCCTCGCCGCCCCGCGCCCCGTCCGCTCCATCCTGGATTCAGCGCGCCCGAATCGGGCATTTCCTGTGCGAGATGATCCGCATGCCGGGGAAAGGGCCGAATATTGTCCCATTGGGACAATAGGGGGTACGCTGTGTGTATGAGCGACGACGGTGTCGGTCTGGACGGCCGTCGACTGCGCACTATGCGCAGCCGCGAGGCGTTGTCGCGTGCGGCGTTCGACCTGCTCACCGAGCGGGGGCTGGAAGCGGTGGCCGTCGAGGACATCGCGGTGCGGGCCGGTGTCACCCGGCGCACGTTCAGCAGGCATTTCGCCTCCATCGAGGAGGCGATTCTGGGCGATGTCGATCAAGACGTCCACCTGTTCAACGAGGCGTTGCGCCGTCGGCCGCCGGGTGAGCCGCCCCTGACCGCCTACCGCAACGCCGTCCACGACTGGTTCGCCACCGAGTACGGGGGCGCGCGCGCGTCCCTGCTGGTCCGTCGCTGGGCATTGTTCCAGCGCTTCGAGGACGAACCCGAACTGTTCGCCGGCTATCAGCGCATCCGCATCGATGGGCAGCGCGAATCGGTCCGGATCATCGCGGCGCGGCTGGGAGTGGATCCGCTGACGGATCCGCGTCCGGCGGTAGCCGTGGGCGCCGGCGCGGGCATGCTGCTCGCGGCGCTGCAGAGCTGGGCGGCAGGCCCGGATCCGATGGGTCTGCCCGGCCTCGTCGAAGAGTTCTTCGACACCCTCGTCACCCTCACCGCCGAATTCCGTAACGAGGAGTCACCGTCATGTCTACCGGGTCGGTGAACATGTACCACCGCACGTGCCGCCGCGTCGGACTGGATCGAAATCCGCTGCGCCGCAGGGAAGACCGTGTGCAAACCGGGGTCGCGGTCCTGCTGGCCCTGGTGTTCCTGATCGTCGTGCCCGTGCTGGCGGTGACCGTCGGCGGCCGGGTATACCGGGCGGAGACGGCCGCCGTGCAGGCCGAGACGGCGCGGTTGCATCAGGTCGATGCCACGGTGATCGAAACCGGGAAGGCGCCGCTGTACGCGCCGGTGGTGCCCGCCCGCGTGTCCTGGAAAGACGCCGACGGCGTGACCCACACCGGCGACTATCAGTCGACCACGGTGGTGGAGCCGGGTTCCGCCGTGCCGATCTGGCTGAACGAGCGCGGTGCGATCGTCGAGCCGCCTTCGTCGTCCCAGCCCGCCAGTAAAGCGGTCATGCTCACCGCGGGTGCGGTACTCGGCGTGTCGATCGTGCTCGCGGGAAGTTACCTGCTGCTGCGCCGTGGACTCGATCGGCGGCGGCTGCGCCGGTGGGAAACCGAATGGGTGGCCGCCGACCTCACCTGGGGGCACGGCTGAGCCTTGGTGCGGCGTGCCCGCCGGGCGAGGGTAGGGAACACGCGCAGCGGGCACGTCGCGTGCCGGGGCGGCAACGCGGCGAACGAAGCTGCCCGGCACTGCCCTGAGATTAAGGCATCGGCGTACCGGGCGGCCCCATTCGGCACGGATCGTCGGAGATCCCATCACGTAGACCCGGTTACGTTGTGACACAACATAACCGGAGCCGAGGGTCGTCTCAGACGGGGAAGAGGCTGTGCTTGCGCGGGTTGGGCTCGGCGCTCGCCTCCTTCTCGCGCAGCAGGCGCAGCGCGCGACGGATCTCCAGTCTGGTCCGCGATGGCTCGATCACCGCATCGATGTAGCCGCGCTCGGCGGCGATCCATGGCGTGGCCACCGTGGCGTTGTACTGCTCGATCATGTAGTCGCGCACCGCCGCGCGTTGCTCAGGGGGCACCTGGGCGATCTGACGCTTGCCCACGATGCTCACCGCGCTCTCGGCGCCCATCACGGCGATGCGCGCCGTCGGCCAGGCCAGGCTGACGTCGGCGCCGAGTTGCTTGCAGCCCATCACGGCGTAGCCGCCACCGTAAGCCTTGCGCACCACGACGGTGACGATCGGGACGGTCGCCTCGATCACCGCGCGGAAGAACCGCCCGCCGCGTTTGATCACCCCGCTGCGCTCCTCCTCCACGCCGGGCAGCACACCGGGGGTGTCCACGACGAAGATCAGCGGCAACCCGAAGACGTTGCACAAGCGGATGAAATGCGTCGCCTTGTCCGAGCATTTGGCATCGATCGCGCCGCCGAGCACCAGGGGCTGGTTCGCGATCACCCCGACGCTGCGCCCGTCCACCCTGGCGAAGCCGGTGATCAGGTTCTGCGCGGTGGCCGTGCTGATCTCGTGGAAGTCACCGTCGTCGAACAGGCGCAGCAAGATCTCGTGCATGTCGTAGCCCTGCCGATCGGAATCGGGAACGATCGAGTCCAGCTCCAGATCGTGCGGCGTGACCTGCGGCTCCAGCCCCGGGTTGACGATCGGGCCGGGCTCCAGGCAACTCGACGGCAGATAGCTCAGATAGGTCCTGGCCCAGTCGAAGGCGTCCCGCTCGGTGGCGGCGACGTGGTGGACGGTGCCGGTCGCGGCCTGCGCCTGCGCGCCGCCCAGCTCCTCCATGGTCACCTCCTCGCCGGTGACCTCCTTGATCACCTCGGGGCCGGTGACGAACATGTACGACTTCTCGGTCGCGATCAGGACGTCGGTGTTCACCGGTGCGTAGACCGACCCCGCCGCGCATTTGCCCAGCATGATCGATACCTGTGGTACGAAGCCCGACAGCCGTTCCTGGCGGCGGCTCATCAGCGCATACCACGCCAGCGAGGTGACCGCGTCCTGGATGCGGGCGCCGCCGGAGTCGTTGATCGCGACGACCGGGCAGGCGTTCGTGGTGGCGAAATCCAGTGCGGCGGCCACTTTGCGGCCGAACATCTCACCCACCGAGCCGCCGAAAACGGTCTGATCGTGCGCGATCACCACGACGGGCCTGCCGTCGATCCGGCCGCGCCCGGTGACCACGCCGTCGCCGTACATGGCGCCGGGGGTGCCCGGCTGGCGCACCAGCGCGCCGATCTCCACGAAACTCCCGGGGTCCAGGAGTGCGCGCACCCGCTCCCGCGCACTGGGGATTCCCTTGCTCTTGCGCTTCGCGATTCCGTTCTCGCCCGCGGGCTCCTCGGCCAGCTCCAGGATCGCCCGCAGCTCGTCCAGCTTCTCTCGCGTACCGCTCATATGTGGTGTAGCCCTTCGAAACTCGTCGCGACGCCGTACGGCAGCGCGGCGCTCGATGCTATCGGCGCCGCGATCCGCTGCACAGCCGTTCGGAAGATCTCATGGAACAGCTCACAGGTTTGCCTTTCGATTCCACGGTTCATAGCACGCGCCGGACCGGTCCGCCGCGACGACACGGACTGTGTGACGTCCCAATCGTGGCCGTGGGCGTCGATGAACCGTCCTGACAGCGTCGAAGGGGACTTCTCAGGCCGGTGCCCGCGGATCTAAGGTGAGCTCGACGCAGCGCCGGAAATGCGCGGACGGCGCTGCGTCACATCCTCCGCAGATCGTTGGGCCGGCGACGGCTCGAGCGCCGGATTCGAAAACCGCGGCGCCGCAGCAGTTCTGTTCGTGCCGGACGTCGTCGGCCTCGATCCGCTCGAAAAAGCTTGTGATCGTGCCCAACCGGTCGGGCGACCACTGATGACTTACCCGATTCGGCGCGACATATCTCGATTCCATCACGATCCGTCGCTAACCTTCGGAAGGCATGATGGGCAGGCAGCCGAGAACGAGTACCGAGACATTGACATCGAAACTCGTCGAACACCTCGCCGAGCGCGTCGGCCACGACGCCTCCGGCGATGTCGCGAGCACCGCGCGGAACTGTTTGGCGGCCGCCGTCGAACTGCTGGCGCCGCGTCCGGCGCCCGCGGCGTCGCGACCCCCGGAGATCGCCGGTTTCGCCTCGCGCTGGGCGCGGGAGGGGATCGCGCTGGAAACGGTGCTCGGCGCGTATCACGACGAAATCCGCAACGGACTGGAATTACTCGCCGACGAGGTCGCCGACGAACGGACCGACCATTTTCTCGCGGGTGCGCGACTGGCGATCCACGTCCTGGAAATGGTGACGGTGGCGGCGTCGACCGCCTACGTGGACGAGCATCGCGCGGTCGCGCGGGAACATCAGACCGCCGCCCAGACGCTGGTCTCCGCGTTGCTGGGCGGGCACGCGGTCGGCGAACTGGCCAGGGCGACCGGCATTCCGATCGCACGGTCGTACCAGGTCGTGGCGCTGGGCATTCCGGCGCACCCGGACGAGCGAAGACCCGTCACGGGCACGGACGCGGCCCGGCGCAAACTGCGGCGGGTCCAGGCGGCGCTGGCCGATCCGCTCGGCTCACGGGCGTTGTCGGTGCTGTCCGCCGCCGGCGGCACGGTGCTGGTGCCGATCGATGACGTGCCCGCCCGCACCGGAACGTTCAGCATGACCCCCGACGTGCTGGCCATCGTAGGCGAGGCCGCCGAGGTGCCGTTGACCGCCGCGGTGGCCACCGGGCGCACCGCGCGCATTCCCGAATTGGCCGGGCGCGCCCACGATCTGCTGGACCGGTTGCGGGCGGCGGGCAGCCCCCCTGGGCTGTACGGGGTGACCGACGCGGGTGACACCGCGGGTTGTGAACTGCCCCAGCCGGGTCATATGACCATCGTCACCTCGCCCAACGATCGCCTGATCGGCCGTTCGGCCTGAAATTCGCCGGTATCGTCGAATGTGCCCTGAAATCGAGGGTGAGCAAAGGAGTGCGAGTGACCACCGCGTTGACCGATCGCGATATTCTACGCGAACTCGAACCCACCGCCGAACGCCTGCTCAACGACCATCTGCGCAAGGCCAAGTCCTGGAATCCGCACGATTACGTGCCGTGGGACGAGGGGCGTAATTTCGCCGCCCTCGGCGGAATCGATTGGGAACCGGGACAATCCGGACTTTCCGAAGTCGCGCAGACGGCGATGATCACCAATCTGCTCACCGAAGACAATCTGCCGTCGTATCACCGGGAGATCTCGGACGCGTTCTCACTGGACGGGGTGTGGGGTACCTGGGTGGGCCGGTGGACTGCCGAGGAGAACCGCCACGCCCTCGTGATGCGCGACTATCTGGTGGTGACCCGCGCGGTTGATCCGGTGCTGCTGGAGCGGGCCAGGATGGCGCAGATGACCACCGGCTTCGCGAAACCCGACACACAGCAAGTGTTCCTGCGTTCGGTGGCCTACGTAACGCTGCAAGAGCTGGCGACCAGGATCAGCCACCGGAATACCGGAGCGGCCTGCGAGGAGCGGATCGCCGAGCGTATGCTGCAACGAGTCGCCGCCGACGAGAACCTGCATATGATCTTCTACCGGAACATCAGCGCCGCCGCTCTGGACCTCGTGCCGAACGAAGCGCTGCGCGCGATCACCGCTGTGGTCACCCGCTTTCAGATGCCCGGACTGTCCCAGCCGAACTTCCGGCGTAACGCGGTGCTGCTGGCCCGGCACGGCATCTACGATCTGCGCCAGCATCTCGACGTGGTCGTTCGCCCGGTGCTGCGCGCGTGGCATGTCTTCGATCGCACCGACCTGACCGGCGACGGCGAACGCGCCCGCGACGAACTGCACGCCTACCTCGAGGACCTGGAGCTGAAGGCGCGACGGTTCGAGGAGCAGCGCGAGCGCGCGGCGGCCAGACGAGCGGAACGGGCCGCTGCGGCAGGATGAGGTCGCGCGTACCGATCACCACGGCGGCGATGGCCCTCATCGCCGCGGTCACCGCTGCCCCCGTGTTCGCCGATCCGGTCCCGCAGACCCCGCCGCCCGCGGTGGACCCGGCCATGACCCGCACCGGGCTGCTGTCGATCGAAAAGGTCGCCGAGGGGCATGAACGGCTCTCCATCGCTTCCGCGGCGATGCGCAGGATCATCTCGGTCGACGTGCTGCGCGGCAGCGGCGAGGCGCCACGCCCGGTGCTGTATCTGCTCGACGGCGTGGACGGCGACGCCACCTCGGCCTGGCTGGGCAAGGGCGGTGCCGCCGAATTCTTCGCGGGCAAACCGGTCGACGTGGTGCTCACCGGCGGCGGCACCGGCAGCATGTACAGCGACTGGGTCCGCCACGACACCGCGCTGGGACTCAACCGCTGGGAGACATTCCTCACCACCGAGCTTCCACCGATCGTGGAATCGCTGCTGCGCACCGACGGCCGCCGCGCCATCGCCGGAGTGTCGATGGGGGCGCAGGCGGCGATGATGCTCGCCCAGCGCCACCCCGGCTGGTATCGCGCCGTCGCCGGGATGAGTGGGTGCTATTCCACCGCGGACCCGCTCGGTCACGCGGTCACCACCATCACGGTCGCCTCGCGCGGTGGCAACGTCGACAATCTCTGGGGCCCGCCGTCCTCACCGGAATGGGCCGCGCACGACAGCCTGCTGCATGCGGAGAACCTGCGTGGCACCGCTGTCTACCTCTCGGCGGCCGCCGGGCTGCCGACCGGCGCCGACCTGGTGGCGGTCGCGAACTCCCCGTCGGTCGCGGACGCGCTGCGCACCGCGGGCGGCGGCGCGGCGCTGGAGGCGGGCGCCCGTGCCTGCACCGAGCGGTTCGCCGCCCGCCTGTCCGAGCTGCGGATTCCCGCGACCGTGGAGTACACCGCGGAGGGCATGCACACCTGGCCGGATTTCCAGGCCCAGCTGCCGCGGGCCTGGCGGGTGCTGGCGGAGGCGCTCGGCGTGCCCGCCGCCCCGTGAATCGGGGCGGAATCAGCGCGGCGCGCTCGCGTTGACATCGGTATGACCTCGGCGCTGTCCACTGTCCGGTTCTCCGTCCTCGATCGGTCGCGCGTACGGCGCGGTCAGAGCCATCCGGTCGCGCTGCGGGAGACCGTCGAGTTCGCCCGGCTCGCCGAGGAATGGGGCTATCACCGCTTCTGGGTGTCGGAGCACCACAGCGTGCCCGGCGTGGCGGGTTCGGCGCCGACCGTGCTGGCGGCGGCCGCGGCGGCCGCGACTTCGCGGATCCGCATCGGCACGGGCGGCGTGATGCTGCCCAATCATCAGCCGCTGGTGGTCGCCGAACAGTTCGGCGTGCTGGAATCGCTGTACCCGGGACGCATCGACATGGGGTTGGGCCGCTCGGTCGGCTTCACCGACGGCGTGCGGCATGCGCTCGGGCACGACAAGCGCGACGCGGAGGACTTCGACGCCCGGCTCGCCGAACTCCTGGCGTACTTCACCGGGGGAAGGCAAGGGGTGCACGCCTGGCCCGCCGAGGGACTGCGTGTTCCCGCCTTCCTCCTGGCGACCGGCTCCGGCGCCGAACGCGCCGCCCGTTTCGGGCTGCCGCTGGTGATCGCCCCGGCCGGCGGCGAGGACCGCATGGTGGAGGCCATCGAACGCTACCGCGCCGAATTCCGTCCCGCCCTGGCCGGCGCCGAACCCTACGTGGTGGTCTCCGGTTCGATCGTCATCGCCGACACCACCGCGCAGGCCCACCGGCTGCTGCTGCCGGAGGCGTGGTCCGCCGCGTACGCGCGCACCCGTGGCGAGTTCCCGCCCCTGCTGCCGCCCGCCGAGATCGAGGCACGCACCATGACCGACCGGGAGCGCAGAATCGTCGAGGAGGGGCTGCGCGGCCATCTGTACGGCACCGAGGACGAGGTCGCCGACCACCTGGAGCGGCTGGTGACCAGGACGGGCGCGAACGAGATCCTCGTGCACACCAGCACTTACGATCGCGCGGCGCGGCTGGATTCGCATCGCCGCCTGGCGTTGCTCACCGGTCTGTCGCCCGACCGCGCAGACCGCGACCGCGTGGACGCGCGGTCCGGCCGGGCCGCCTGATCCCGATATCGCCTACGCGAAGAGCACTTCGGCGGCGGCGTAGCCGAAGAGTCTGCGTCCCTCGGCGCGCGCGTCGACCGCGATGGTCGCCCGCCGCTTGCGCGCATCGATCGAGGTGACCCGGCCGCGGAAGTGGATCGTGCCCGCCCCCAACGACGGTATCCGCAGGTGATGGGTGTTGTGCGCGAACTGCGCGCGGAAACGGGTGACCGCCGCGGGATCACCGAGCCAGGAACTCAGGAACGAGGTGGCCAGCCCGAGTTTCAGCATGCCGGGGGCGACCACGGTCGGCAGGCCGCTGGCGACGGCGACGTGTTCGTCGAACAGCACCGGATTGGATTCGCCGGTCACGCCGGCGTAGTTGACCAGGTCGCCACGGGACAGGCGCATGGTGCGAACGGGCAGCTCGGTGCCCACCGCCAGGTCTTCGAAATCGACAAGCGTGCGCGGTATCCGGGGGTGGGGCGTCGGCGCGAGATAGTCCGCCGCGGCCGAGACGACGGTGCTGCCCGGGGGCTCCTCGGCGCAGCGATGACCCATGGCGACTTTGCGCACCGCATCGGCCAACCCGGGATCACGCTCGCCGACGCGCGCGAGCAGCGCGCTGGAACCGGTCTGCACCACGGCGCCGTGCTGGTCGATCAGCACACTCTTGATCGCGAGGACGTCGTAGTCGCCGAAGTGCCGGAACGATTCGAAATAGATGTCGCAGGTCAGCCGATCACCGGCCACCAACGGCCTGCCGAAGTCGAAGACCTGGTCCGCGTGCAGAATCCGGGTCGGGTCGTAACCGGTGATCAGCGTGTCCAGTATTTCGCGATGCACCCTGGTGAGAATGATCGAGCTGAACGTCGCGGGCGCGATGAGTCCGGAAAAGCCGAGTTCGGCCGCGGCGGCCTCGCTTCGATGCGCCGGATGCGAATCCTGGACGGCGCGGGCGAATTCACGGATCTTTTCCCGTTCCACCTCGTAGCGAAGAATGGAACGGTAACGATGGTCGATCAGCGACATCGCCTGTTCGGCGGGATTCACCGCGGTCTCGTTCATGGTTGCTCCTGTATTGCGAAACGGTAATCGACGGTGGCCTCCCGTCAGGGGAGCGGACCGAACCGCCAGAGTGCGGGCGGCACCTGCTCGGGGGTCACGGTGCCGACGACGTCCACCCCGGCGTCGTGGAAGGTGCCCACCGCCCGGTCCATGTGGTCGGCCGACGTGATCACCACGGCGTCGCGTGCGCCGATCGCGCGCATGATCGTGGCCGAGCGCACGGCGTTCTGCGCGGTCGTGTCGGCCTCCGGCTCGAGCTCGATCCGGGTGGGCGGGACGCCGCGGGCGATCAGCCAATCGGCCATCGCCCGTGCCTCGGTGACGCCGTTGCGTGCGTTGCCGCCGGTCACGATGATCGGCGAGAAGGGCGCCAGCAGCGCCTGCGCGTATCCGGCGTGCAGACGATCGATCAGTTCCGGGCGCATGCCGCCGTCGGGCAGCAGTCCGTAGCCGAGCACGACGATGGCGGTGACCGGCCCGCGCACCGTCGGCGTCGGGGCGGGGATGAGGGCGAACGGCGCGGTGATCGCGGGGCCCGCGTCGGCGGAGCCGGGGCCGTCCGCGGCGGCGTGCGGGGGGTTGGTGAGCGCGGCGGTGACAGCGAACGCGCCCAGCACGGTGCGGGCGAGGGTAACCATGGTGGCGGACACGGGATCTCCCAGTGGTTAGCCACCGGATGGCCACCGATGGCTGGGTTCAGCGTCCATCCATGATGCGGTCTTCGGCCGTCGCGGAACCGTAATCGCCTGGTGATCTGGAAAATTCACCGTTTCGGCGCCATCGGCTTGTGCAGGACGACCTATTCGCCGAATTCACGAAAATGCCCTTTTCGCGTGCTTTGTGCCGTCTCCCTAGCCGTGGCCGAACGCATTCGTGAGGTCTCCAGATCCAGCTCTTCCGCATAGGCCGTCCCGTTTTCCGGTTCTAGCGTTGGCGCAGCTTCGGTGCCGTCTACCAGCGAGAACGGCGCCGGTCGTCGAACACCGTGGTTCTGCAGGAAGGCAAATCATGAAACGAAGTACCTACGGGCGATCGTCCTTGGCGGCGGTGCTGCTGAGCGTTTCGGTGCTCGCCGTCGGTGCGTCCGGCGCGAACGCGGCGCCGGAGGCTCAGCCCACCGAACAGCAGTTGGCCGACTACATCGCGGCAGGCCGCACGGCCGCGCCGGTGGCGGATTCGGGCAGTGCGGGCACCGGCTCGGCCTGCACCTCGGGCAGCGGCGCAGGGTCGGGCAACGGATCCGGGGACTGCTACGGCGGATCCGGCAGCAGCTCGGGATCCTCCGGCGGATACGCCAGCGACACCGTGGGTTACGGTCCGCCGATGACCTCGTGGCTGGCCGCGTTCGGCTACGGGTTGACCCATCCGGACGTCGCCCCGCCCGGCTCCAACGACTGGAGCTGCAAGCCGACCGCCGAGCACCCCCGCCCGGTGGTGCTGGTGCACGGCACCTGGATGAACGCCTACAACGGCTTCGCCTTCATGGGCCAGCCCATCAAGGACGCGGGCTTCTGCACCTTCACCTTCAACTACGGCCGGTCCAACCTGCTCGAGGGCGGCGGTCTCGGATCGGTGCTGCCCGGGGTGATGGGCACCGGCTACATCCAGGACTCGGCCAAGCAGCTGGCCACGTTCGTCGACCGGGTGCTGGCCGCGACCGGGGCGTCGGAGGTGGACCTCGTCGCGCATTCGCAGGGCGGGTCGATGTCGAACTGGTACACCAAGTTCGAAGGCGGCGCGGCCAAGGTGAAGAATCTGGTCACCTACGGCGCCACGCATCACGGCACCAGTCTGGACGGCATCGGTGCGCTGGGCCGGGCGATCAACAACTTCGGCATCGACATCCTCGGCTTCATCGAGATCTTCGTCGGGCACGCGGGCATCCAGCAGACGATCGGCTCGGACTTCGTCAACAAGCTCAACGAGAACGGCGACACCGTCTCCGGGGTCGACTACACCGTGGTCGGCACCCGCTACGACGAGATCACCAATCCCTACGATCTGACCTTCCTGAAGGCGGCGCCCGGCGTCACGGTGCAGAACATCACGCTGCAGGACGGATGCGAACAGGACGTGTCCGACCACCTCACGATGATGTACTCACCGCGGGCGCTGTCCATCGCGCTGCGCGCGCTGGACCCGGCGGGCCATCCGAATCTGGAGTGCACCTTCAACCCGTGGTTGCTCGGCGGCGCGGGCTCGCTGTGATCACCGGATGACCTGCTCCCGTCGAGCGGCGTGGCGGTGCCCCGACTCCGCCCGCCTGCTCGACGGGAGCACCGGCCGCCACGCGTTTCTGCCCGCCGGACGGGATCCCTCAACCCGCCCCTGTCCGGCGCGTACGTCCCCGGCGCGCGGCGGTATGCCCACCGAGTAGCCCTCGCACCCGCTGCTCGGTGGGCATCGGCGTGTTCCTGGACGTTCCGTTCCGTGCACTATCGCCAACATTGGCAATCGACAATGTCTTTCAGCGCCCTAAGGTTGACCAACCTTATGTTCGTCCGAACCGCTTTGTGCCCGGACAGGAGCCATGCATGCCGGTATCCGGTTCCACGCGCAGATCCTTCTTGCGCGCGGCGGGCTTCGGCGCCGCGGCATTGTCCGCCGCCTGCACCGGATTCGCCACCAGCGGCAACGGCGGAATGATCTTCCTGTCCACGCAGTTCCGTCCCGCCGACGAGGCCGAGCGGTTCCGCGGCCTGCTCGCCGATGCCGCGCCCGGCGTCGGTTACGTGACCATCGAAGAGAGCCCGTTCGCGAGCCAGGTCCGCAGCCAGGTCGACGCGGGAGCGACGCAGATCGGCCTGCTCGGCGGCCTGCACGGCGACATCGCGCCGCTCGCCGACGGCTATTTGCAAGACCTCACCGGTTTGGTCGCCGACCTCGGCCCCCGCGGCTGGCCCGCCGCCTACCTGGAACTGGCCAGGGTGGGCACCGACCGCACGTGGTACATCCCGTGGGCCACGGCGAGCTATGTCCTTGCCGCACATGCGGACGCGCTGGAGCATTTGCCGTCCGGCGCCGATGCCGCGTCGCTGACCTATGACCAGTTCCTGGACTGGGCCATCGCCGCGCGCCGCGCCAACGGCAATCGTCCCGTGCTGGGTCTGCCCGCGGGACCCAAGGGCCTGCTGCACCGCTTCGTCCAAGGCTTCCTACTGCCCTCGTTCACCGGCGGGCAGATCACCACCTTCCGCTCGAACGAGGCCGTGACGGCGTGGCGATACCTGCGTGAGCTGTGGGCGAACTGCGTCCCCGCGAGCACGAACTTCGACTTCATGCAGGAGCCGCTCGACAGCGGCGAGGTGCGCATGGCGTGGGACCACGTCGTGCGCGTGGTCCACGCCCCCGAGCGCGACCCGCGCAACTGGCGGATGCTTCCCGCGCCCCGTGGCTCGCACGGCCTCGGCTACATGGCCGTGATCGCCGGGCTCGCGATTCCCGAGGGCTGCCCGGACCCCGAACTGGCGCGGCGGACGATCAGCACGCTCACCCGTCCGGACACTCAACTGCGGCTGCTGCGTTCCAACGGTTTCTTCCCGTCGGTCGACACGGCTATCCCGGGCGACCTGCCGCCGGCCATCCAGCTCGAGGCCGATGCGGTGCGCAGGCAGCAGCAGGCGCCCGGCGCCATTCTTTCGCTGCCACCGGTGGGTCTCGGACAACGTGAAGGCGAGGTGAGCAAGGTTTTCAAAGACAGTTTCCGCTCGATCGTGCTCGACGGAGCCGATATCCGCTCCACGCTCGATCAGCAGGCTCGGGTCCTGCAAGGCATCCTCGACGACCTGAAGGTGCCGTGCTGGGCTCCGGATCCCGCCGCCGAACTCTGCCGGGTGGGCTGACCATGATGTCGCGACTGCGCTCCCCGTGGATGCTGCTGCTGCCCTCGATCGTCCTGATGGCGGCGCTGTTCGGCTGGCCGCTCGTGCAGGGCGTGCTCGAGGCGTTTCGTGGCGACGACGGACTCACCCTCGCCAACTGGGAGCGACTGTACGACGATCCGTACATCTTCACGGCACTGCGCAACACGGTCCTGCTGATCGTGATCGTCGTGCCGATCCAGCTCGCGCTCGCCGTCGGCATGGCGCTGCTCATGCAGGCGCGGCCGCGGTTCGCCGGCGGCCACTTCTACCTGTGGTGCCTGCCGCTGGCGATCTCCGAATTGGCCGCTGGCCTGGTCTGGCTGTCGGTTTTCGACAACCGCGGCTATCTGAACTCCCTGCTGGTCGGCCTCGGAGTCTCCGACGACGGCGTGCAGTGGCTCGGCTACCAGAACGCGGGCACGATGCTGCTGGCCGTCGTGGTGGCGGAGGTCTGGCGCGCGACGTCTCTGGTGTTCGTGATCGTGGTGGCGGGCGTGCAGATGATCCCGCGTGATTACGACGAGGCCGCGCAGGTGTTCGGCGCGAACTTCTGGCAGCGGCTGCGGCACGTGACGCTGCCGCTGCTGGGGCCGAGTCTGCAGGTGGCGCTCATCCTGCGGACCATCCTGGCCCTGCAGGCGTTCGCCGTGGCGCAGGCATTGACCGGGCGGGACTTTCCGCTGCTGGTGGGCGAGACCTACGAGTGGTACGCCGATCTGCAGAATCCCGCGGTCGCCAGCGCTGTCTCGCTGATCGTGCTCGCGATCTCGTTGGCCACCGCGGTCTTCTACCTGCGGGCGGTCCGGCAGCCGGAGCAGGCGCGGTGAACCCGGACAGCGCCCCGTCGCGCGCACTGCCACCCGTCGATCGCGCGCCGCTGCGCAGGCGCCGCAGGCGCGCGGTGTGGGTGCAGGTGGCCTGCTCGGCCGTGAGCCTGTTCATGGCGTTGCCGATCGTTCTCATCGGCCTCGCCGCGGTGTCCTCCCGCGAGGCGCTCAACGAGTTCCCGAAACCGCTGATCCCCAGTGATTTCTCCACCGAAACGCTGATCGCGTTCTTCCGGGCGACGGGAACCGCCGCCGCACTGGGCAACTCGGTGCTGGTCGGTCTCTACACGGTGTTCTGGTCCCTGGTGATCGGCGCGCCGGCCGGATATGCGCTCGCGCGCCACGCGTTTCGCGGCAAAGACACCTATCAGGTCTTCATCCTCTTCGTGCGCGCCTTGCCGATCGTTGTGCTCTCGGTGCCGCTGGCCACGATGTTCCTGCGCGTCGACGTGTACGACACGGTGTTCGCCGTCACGCTGGTGCACACCACGCTCGCGTTGCCGACCACCGTGCTCATCACGGCGAGCATCTTCGTCGCGGTGCCGCCCGATCTGGAGGAGGCGGCCCAGGTCTTCGGATGCGGCCGCTGGCAGGCCGCGCGCCGGATCGTGGTGCCGCTGGCGCTGCCGGGGCTGGCCGCGTCGTCGATCTTCACGTTCGTCCTGTCGTGGAACGAGATCCTCGGCGCGACGATCGTGACACTCGGGCACCGCACGCTGCCCGCGCAGGTGCTCACCGCGCTGGACGAGGCGTCGACGGCATACCGCTTCGCGGGCGGCTTCGCGTTGATCATCCCGGCGCTGGCGTTCATCTTCGTGATGCGGCGCTACCTGGTGAACATGTGGGGGACGACGTTGCGATGACAGGGGTTCGCTGATGGCTGAAGTGGTGGTCCGGGATCTGGCGAAAACCTATCCCGGCGGTACGGCGCGCGCCACCGACGAAGTCTCGCTGGAGATCTCCGACGGCGAGTTCATGGTGCTGCTCGGACCGTCCGGCTGCGGCAAGACCACCTTGCTGCGCATGATCGCCGGGTTGGAGCTGCCGGACTCCGGTCAGATCGTGATCGGCGGCAAGGACGTCACCTATCTCGAGCCGCGGCGGCGCAATCTGTCCATGGTGTTCCAGTCCTACGCCGTGTTCCCCAACAAGAAGGTCGCCGACAACATCGGTTTCGGCCTGCGCGTGCACGGCGTGCCTGCCGACGAGATCCGTCGCAAAGTCGCCTGGGCCGCGGAGCTGTTGCAGCTCACGCCCTACCTGGACCGCTACCCGGCGCGGCTGTCGGGCGGACAGCGCCAGCGCGTCGCGGTAGCGCGGGCGATCGTGATGGACGCCGACGTGCTGCTCATGGACGAGCCGCTGTCCAACCTGGACGCGCTGCTGCGGCTGTCGTTCCGGGCCGAGCTGAAACGACTCGTCGCCGAACTCGGCACCACCACGATCTACGTCACCCACGACCAGATCGAGGCGCTGTCGCTGGGCAACCGCGTCGCCGTGATGCGCGCCGGGGCGATCGTCCAGTGCGGCCCGCCCACCGAGGTCTACGACGACCCCGCCACCGAATTCGTCGGCGGCTTCCTCGGCAACCCGCCGATGAACTTCCTCACCGGCACGGTCGCCGCCGGAGCAGCCGGGCCGCGCATCGACCTGGGCGGGCAATCGCTCGCCGTTCCTCCCGAGCTGTCCTCCTTCGAGGGCAAGACGTTGCGGCTCGGCATCCGCCCCGAGGCCGTCGTGTTGGCCGACAACCCCGCGGACGCGACAGTGCGGGCCGAGCTCGAAGTGCTCGAGCCACTGGGCTCCTCGACCCTGCTCACCACCCGCCTCAGCGGGCAGACGGTGAAAGTCCAAGCGCCGCCGGGCTTCCGCGCCGACGAGGGCGGCACTGCGAATCTGCACGTGCCTCCCGAAGCATGCCGCTGGTACGACCCGGAAACCGGGCTGCTCCTGCCGGTCGGGTGAGCACCGGACGCCGGCCCGGCTTCCGCGCGAGCTTCTCGCGACACCCGAGGAGTTCGATCCAACCGCCGGCGCCGAAAGCGAAGGCCCGGAGTTTCCGAGCCGGTCGGGTGCCGAGGTCATCGGCTCTCTTCCGCGCGGCCGGAGGTGACAGGCACCTGGTGCGCGGCGGATTCGGACACCGACTCGTCCCGCCTCGAATTGGCGGATGTGGGCTCGGCCGACGGTGCGGCAGGCTCGGGCAACCGGACCGAGGCGGGCTGTGTGAGCCCGGCAGGCGGGGTCGGCAGGTGCAGTTGATGCCGTAGCGCGGCGACCAGTGCGGCGGTCTCGGCCGGTTCGGCGGTGCCGAAGACGTACCGGTCCGGGCGCAGCAGGACCACTCCGCCTGGACGCAACCGGGCGCGGCGGAACCAGCGCACCAGCGCGCCGGTGTGGTCTTCGACGCCGGTGAGGTCGTCGCGGCCGTCGCCCGGTTTGCCCTGCGGGCGGCCGCCGAGCGGGTAGACCGTCACGAAGCGGGTGTCGAGGGCGCGCAGAACGTCCAGGTCCGCGGGGGAGAAGGCGCGGCGTGGGTCGGACCCGTAACCCAGGACGGCGAAACCGAGGCCGAGCGTGTCGTCGAGTCGCTGGTGCCTGCCGTGGTGAGTGCGGATCTCGGGCTGGGGCGCGAGTCTGCCCTGAACTCCGCGGATCAGCGGGCGAGGCAGGCCCAGGTAGGCGCCGCGGCGGAAGCGCGGGGCGGGCTTGATCTTCGCCTGGCGGATCCATCCACCGAGGCCGGGTACCCGCACCGTGGTGGAGATGAGGGTGTCGCGAGCCGCTGCGAGGATCCGGTTGTCGAGGGAGACGACGTTCTTGTTGAATACCGACAGGTCGATCATGGCCTCGGCATGCGGTCGGCGTTCGCTCTCGTAGCTGTCCAGGATCGCCGGGTCGGCACCGTGGCGCAGGATCGTGGTGAGCTTCCAGGACAGATTATCCGCGTCGCGCACACCGGAATTCATGCCCTGGCCGATGAATTGCGGGGTCATGTGCGCGGCGTCGCCCGCGATCAGGATCCGGCCTTCGCGCCAGCGGTCGGCGACCACGGCGTTGAAGGTGTAGACGAGCTTGCGCAGCACCTCGACCTCGTCGGGGTCGACGTAGCGGGAGATGTGGCGGCGCACGGTATCGGTGTCTTCCATCTCCTCCTTGGTCTGGCCCTCGCGCAGCATGAACTCGAAGCGGTGGTGCCCGTCCGGCTGCGGGCAGGACACGATCGGCAGCTCGGGGTCGCAGACGAAGTCGAAGTAGGGCAGGTGCCGGAACGCGTCGACGCCCTCGTGTGCCTTCAGATCGACCACCAGCCAACGCTCGGGAAAGCTGGTGCCCGACATATCGATTCCCAGCTCGGTGCGCACGATGCTGCGCCCGCCGTCGCAACCGACGAGGAACTTCGCCCGCACCCGTTCGGTGCTGCCCGGAACGATCTCCGCATCGCGTTTGCCGTAGCCGGTACCCGTGCACGCGGCGTGCTCGACGCGCACCGACCCGGCGTCCTGGTCGAAACCGGTCACGGCGCGCCCGCGGCGCACGGTGACGTGCGGGTACCGGTCGAGAGCGCGTTCGAGGCTGCTCTCCAGGTAGGGCTGGTAGAGGAAGTTGGACACGGGCCAGCTCAGGGGCCGGTCGATCTGGTTGAACTGCGCGAGCACCTTCCCGTCGCCGCGGACCCATTGGACGGTGGAGTCGAGGTTCATCTCGGCGTTGATCTCGTCGGCGACGTCGGCGGCTTGGAAGATCCGCATGCATTCGTCGTCGGTGTAGACCGCGCGGGCCAGGCCGTAGTACTCGGGTTCGCGTTCGAGAACGAGCACGTCGATGCCGCGGCGGCCGAGCAGGTTGGCCAGGGTCAGGCCGGTCGGGCCGAGCCCGACGATCACGATCTCGTGGTCGAATTCGCTCATCTGACGAGCCTTCCGGTGAGTTCGGGGACGGTGATCTCCGGGGTGCGCAGGCGTGCGGCCGCGGTGCGGAGCTGGGCGAGCTTGTTCAGCGGGGTCTCGGAGACGGTGTGGTGGCCCCAGATGCTGATGCCCTGATAGGTCGTCGCCGCCCATGCGGCGTCGAGTTCCGGGGTGATGACGATCGGGTTCCAGCCGACCTCGAGTTCGAAGCCCGACGGAGTGACGCAGTAGAACGACAGTTCGCGGTCGTTGGTGTGCTGCCCGACCGACCATGCCATCCGGAACCCGAGATCGGTGACGCGGCCGTAGGCGGCGAGCATGTCTTCGAGGGTGGCGGCTTGGATATTGACATGCTGGACCCGGGTGCGGATGGGGTCGATCTTGATGCCGCGGATATTGGCGACGGCGATCGAGTGGTGGCGTTCGTCGACCCGCAGGAAGCGGATCTTCATCTTGAGCCCGGAGATGTTCTCGTCGATGAAGTCCGACACCCGCGAATCGAACAGGGTGCGGTAGTAGGCGTGCATCGATTCCGGTTCCCGCGACAGGATCGCCACATGGCCCATGCCGGCTTCGCCGGTGACCCAGCCGGAGTTCAGCATGCGCAGCGGCTCGGGTGTGGTCAGCGCGGTGGTGAAGATCTCGGTGGCGATGCCTTTCGGGCCGGGGAAGCGCCACAGCCGTTCCACCCCGCGCAGGGCGGTCTCCTCGGCGGTGCCTTCCTCGATCGGCACGCCGCGGTCGCTGACCCGGGCCAGGATGCGGTCGAATGTCTCGTGGTCGTCGACCTGCCAGCCCAAGGCGGTCACATCTTCGGCGGGGCCGCGTCGGATCAGGAAACGGCAGGCCCGGTCATCGAGACGGAATCGCAGGGTGTCGGCGTCGAGCCGATCGGCGTGCAGCCCGATCGCCGACGCGCCGAAGCGCTCCCAATCCGGCAACCGCTGCGACTGCACCGCCAGGTAGCCCAGGTGGACCGCACCGTAGATCGAGGCGTCGGCGGTCGGGCGCAGCAAATCGCTCATCGCGAGGGTCCGAGGAAGGTCGCGGCGAGATCGTTGAACAGCTCCGCGCGTTCCCACTGCACCCAGTGGCCGGTTCGCGCGGCCAGGTAGACATCGCAGTTCGGCATGCGGTCGGCCAGCATGCGGGCGCCGCTGGGCCGGTTCACCCGGTCCGCGGCGCCCCAGACCACCAGGGTGGGGTGCCGGACCCGACCGAGCCGCGGGTCGCGGGTGAAGTCCATGCGCCACACGGTGCGCAGCGCGCCCGGCCCGGACGGGCGCCGCAGTGGCGGGTTCTCGATCACCTCGGGGTCCAGGCTGGCCTGATAGCGGTTGTCGATTATGTCCTCGGTGACGGCGCTCGCGTCGTAGACCAGGTAGTCCCGCACGAACTCCGCGAGCTTCTCCCGGCTCGGTCCCGTTCCGCCGTAGTAGCTCAGCAGCGACTGGAGGCCCTTGGTCGGCAGCGCGCGGGTGGTGCCGACTCCGCCGGGGCCCATGAGGATCATCCGGTCCACCTTCTCCGGCCGGTCCATCGCCAGCCGCAACGCCGCAGCACCGCCGTAGGAGTTGCCGACCAGATGGGCGCGGTGCACGCCCAGCGCGTCGAGCAGTCCGCCGACCGCCGCGGCGAGATCGCCGAACGGGTCGGTGTGGTCGACCCGCTTGGTGGAGCGCCCGTAACCCGGCATGTCGGGCACGATCACCCGGAACTTCCCGGCCAGAGACTCGATATTGCGCGAGTAGTTCGACCGTCCGGAGGCGCCGGGGCCGCCGCCGTGCAGTAGCACGACGACCGGGCCCGCACCGGCCTCGGTGAAGTAGATATCGCGGTCGCCGACCCGGACCATCCGCCCGGCCTCGACTCCGTTGTCAGTGCTTGGCACACCCACCTCCACAGCTCTAGTGATGAAATCATCAGTTAAGACGGATGTCTCTGTCAAGGTGATTTTGATGATTCGATCAGAATCTGTTTTGCCTCGCGAATCGTAACTGACTGATTCCTCAGTTATGATTTCTCCAGAACGAACAGGGGAAGGTCTGATGACTGCCGAACCAGTGGTGCCTACCCGCACCGATCGCCGCCGTGAGCGCACCCGCAACGCTCTGCTCGGTGCGGCGCGCAAGTTCCTGTCCGAGGGGCGTTCGGTGGTGAGCATCCAGGAGATCACCGAGGCCGCCGACGTCGGATTCGGCTCGTTCTACAACCATTTCGAGTCCAAGGACCAGCTCTTCGACGAGGCGGTTCGCTCGGCGCTGCAGGTCTACAGTGAAATGCGCGACAAGATCGTGGCCCTCTACGAGGACCCGGCCGAAGTGTTCGCCGTGAGCTTCCGGATGACCGGTCGGTTGCAGCGGCGCATCCCCGAGATGGTGCGTGTGGTGCTCAACTCCGGCATGGCAGTGATGCTGCGCGACGAGGGCCTCGCGCCACGCGCCCGCCGCGACATCCGCGCCGCCCAGGAGGCGGGCCGGTTCGAGCCGATGGATCCGGACCTGGCCGTCATGGCCGCCGGTGGCGCGATGCTGGGGCTGCTGCAACTGCTCGATGCCGACCCGGCAGCCGACGCCGGCGCGCTGTCGGACGAGATGACCTACCGCATGCTGCGCATGTTCGGGATGAACAAGCGGACCGCGCAGCGTCTCAGCTCCGGCGACCTTCCCGACATCCCGCAGATCTGAGCGGCGCGCCCAGCCGCCTCGAACTCGTGCCACGCCCGGGCAGCGGGGGCCGGGATTGTCAGCGGCGGTTGGCGGCCCGGGCCACGGCCCGGAACAGGCGGGTTCGCGCCTCGCGGCGCAGTCGGGTGAGCAACGGCGACTCGGGTGGGTTCGCCGGCGTCGCGCCGAAACGAGGGAACAAGGCGGTGGCGTTCGCGCGGTGGATCGCGTGGCGGGTCGCCTCGTCGCAGCCGGGGTATCCGGCCAGCCCGGCATCGAAGTAGTGCACCGCGGGTTCGGGCGCGAAGGGCCAGTCGCTGCCGTAGAGCACGTGGCCCGGCTCGGCGAACGCGAGCAGGGTCGGCAGCGCCGCCGCGCTCGAAGACAGGGCGGTGTCGAAGTAGAAGCCGGCGAACTCGTCGAGCACCTCGATCGGGCTGCGGCCGGTTTGGGTGAAGATACCCAGCGACATCCGGTGTGAGGCGTAGGGGACGAATCCACCCCCGTGGCTGAGTATGAACCGGATGTTGGGAAAGCGCTCGCGGATTCCGTTGCGCACCAGCAGATACGCCGCGCGCGTGGTGTCCAGCAGAAAGTCCGCGGCGAAGGGCGGCACGCCCGGCACGGCGGGACCGGGCAGGTCCGCCGGATGTACGAAAGCCACCGCCGAGCGCTCGTCCAGCACCCGGAACAGATCGTCCTGACCCTCCTCGCCCAGGTACACCCCGCGCGAGTTGCCCAACAGCACTACACCGTCGGCGCCCAGGGTGTCCAAGGCACGGGTGGTCTCGGCGGTGGCCGCCTCGAGATGGGGCAGGGGGACGGTGGCGAAGAATCCGAAGGTCTGCGGCGCGGCGGCGGAGAGCTCGGCGGCGTAGTCGTTGACCGCCCGTGCCAGACGCGCTGCCTCGACCGGATCGGAGAGGAAGGCCGTGCCCGGTGTCGAGATCGACAGTACGGACGAACCGATCCCGACGCCGGCCATCATGTCCCGGGCCGCCGCCGGGCTCCAGTCCGGCAGATCCCGGCCGCCTGCCGCCGCGATGCCGTGTGCGCCGAGCGCCTCGCGGTAGACGGGGGGCACCAAGTGCTGGTGGACGTCGATCCGGTCCAGCGACATGTCACAACCCTTTCTTCCTGATGGTCTCATCATGTGATGAGCGCATCAATCGTCCTTGACGACGAGATTCTCATACTTGAGATTTTCATCATTATACGTGGTGTCCCTACACCTGGTGGTACTGGAACTGGCGATCGGGTCGTCGGCGCTTCACCACCGCACTCATGGGGGATCGCCGACGCCGCGCCCATGGCCGCGCTTGTACTTCCCATCAGCGCGCCGGTCGCGGGGGATCGTCGTCGAGCAGTCCCGATCAGGCGCCTTTTGCCCAAACCCAAGATGTCAGCTGCCACTGAGTCTTGATCTTCCCGAGAGCGCGACCGTGAAGATCGAGCCGGTCTGCGTTACCCGCCTGCCCTGGCGATCGACTGTCATGGTCGCGGGACCAACGACTTAGGCCCACCAATCCTCACTGGCTGTCGGCCCGTGCCACACATGTGGCGACATTCCGTCGAGTATCTGCATCGGGTCGGCGCACAACGCTTCCATCGCGTCCGGGTTGTTCACAACGAGCCTCCTCGCCGGGGTGGTCGTGGTCATTTCATGGTGGCGAGGTTGTGCCAGAGGTGTTTGAGGCTGTCGGTGCCGCCGAAGAGCGTGGTGAAGTTGGTGGAGTCGATGAGCACGATGTCGCCGGTGCGTCGCCCGGTGGGCGGCATCCAGATCAGGGCGTTGAATTCGGTGTGGCCAGCGGTGGTGAAGGGGTGGGGACGGGTGGGGTCGACGCGCTGGCGGGCCAGCACACGGAGCGAGTGGCTTTCGGGTGCGGTGAGTTGGTAGTGCGGCAGATGGGGATGGAAGTTGAATGTGGTGACCTGGTCGAGGAGCCGGGGTGTGTCCAGGTCGCGGTACGCGGTGACCGGGGAGATCTGATCGGTGCCGTTCACGACCGCCGGGCGTAGGCCCCATGTGTTGTGGATCGGCACGTCGAGCGTTTTCATCAGCGAGCGCGTGTACTGGCCGAATCGCTGCTGGCGGGGCACCAGTGGATCGCCGTGATGGCGGTATTCGATTTGTCGCTGCGCGTTGTCGTCGCTGAAGCCGACGTCGTGGTGCGGCGCGAGCAGCAGGCAGGTGCCGTCGCGTCGCAGCCACTCACCGATGGCGTCGCTCTCCTCGGGTGCGGCCTGCTGTTCGGAGAGGATGTGGTCGAGCCCGAATATCATCAGGGTGTCGGTGTCGGCCAGGATGCGTTCGTCGATGGGCAGTGTGTAACCGGCTTGGTCGATGCGTTGGAAGACCGCGACGGGATGACCGGTGGCCTCCTCGGCCAGCTGCTGGAAATCCAATGTCGAGCGGTGGAACAGCTCGAGGGTGCCTGCGATGCCCTGCAGGAAATGCGCTCTGTCGTAGTCGGGGGTCTCGTAGGCCGGCCACGTGGCGTTGCGGACTTCGGTCATCGTGGAGAAGCGGTTGTAGATTTCGGCGGGGTCGCGTTGGGCTTCCCACGGGTAACTCCACGTCCAGTAGATGCTGATTCGCCGCCGCCCGTCGGCCTTGCGCGACATGTGGCTCTGGTTGTAGGTGCGTGCCGTCGGCAGACTGCTCATGAGGTCACCTCTGGGCTGTCGAGCCCGGCCAGGTAGCGCAGGGCGCTGATACCGGGCAGGAAGAAGTATGCGCCGCCCTTGAGTGTGGTGAACGCGGGCAGGCTCGCGAACACCGTGCGGATCGGCCGCTTCGGGACGGTGAACTCCAGGGTGCCGTCCTGGGTGCCGCAAATGGGATCGTGCTCGTTGCCGAGTTCGTGAAACGACTTGTCGTTGATCCAGACGTTCTGGGCGAACTCGAACTGGCGAACCAGGCTGGCGCAGATGATGAAGGCGGCGATACCTCGGTCCGCGCCGTCGTCGGAGGCGTCCGTTGGCAGCGCGGGCCCGTAGGTGGCGCCACGACGAATCATCCTGCGCCGGTTCATATGCACCGCGGTGTCACGCGGATTGAGTCGCCGCGCATGCGCGCCCAGCGGCACGGCATAACCGTGCGGGTCCATCTCCTTATAGTTGAAGTCGTTGTTGCGTGAGGGATCCGCACCCAGCTCGGGGTCGTCGCGGTCCGGCGAAAGCACGAGCGGGGCGCCGCTGCGCCACCGGCCCATGAGTTTGGCGGCGAGTAGTTCCTGCCCGTCGGGGGTGTCGGCGTGCTCGCGCAGGAATTCCCGGAATGCGCCCACGTGTTCTTGCAGCCGCCGGTAGGCCATGTAGCTGCCGTTGCGGGACAAGACCTCCGGCTGCGGCTGCCCGCGGGGCGGCCCTTCCTCGTCGGGGTAGCCCAGGATGAATTCACCGGGCTGCAACGGCGCGCCGGAGCCGGGGGTCGGGTCGTCCCCGGATCCTTCGATCGCAGGCTGGGACAACCGGTCGCGGAATCCGAAGTGGTCGTGGGCGTAGTCGAACGGCGGTGTCGCGTTCAAATCCAGGAACGACAACACGCGCACACCCGGACAGTCGGCCACCAGCTTGTCGTGTTCGGTCGTGCACCGCTGTCGTTCGGCCTCGGTGCGGGCGAACAGGATTGCGATGGCGTGCAGGTCGTCACCGGCCAGCCCGCCCACCCAGTTGTCGGGATGAGCGTCACCGGTGTCGCCCAGGATGTCGGCGCGGGCGGCCATGCCTTCGCGGAACTCGTCGGGGAAGGTGGCAAGTGCTTGCTCCGGTACCCCGAGCGCCCGCAGCCCGTTCCAGGTGAAGGCCAGTGTGACCCAGCGCTGCGAACTGTCCATCGTGGCGCGCACGTCCGCGGCCGATTGCACCCGGTCCAGCAGCGCGGTCAACCAGGCCCGGCCTCCGACGGGGTCGTCGAAGGACAGGAACTCATAGCGGCCGGTCACCGCTGGGGTGCGGGTCAGCAGGATGTGTTGAATGTCGTCGAGTTCGAGCATGGCGCCGGGTCACTGCATCTGATCGAGCATGTCGGAGAACGCCGCCTTCAACCGCAGCGCCTTCTTGATCTCCTCAGCGCTGACGTAAGGGTATTCGCCGTACTCGAGGAAACTCGGAAACTGATGTTTACGAACGAATTCGACGAACGCGTCCGGATTTTCCTTCCAATCCTCCGGGAATCCCTCGAGGTTGGTGAAAACGGTGTCTATACCGGTCTGCGTGAACAGCATCACGGCGTCTTCGGTGTACTTGTCGAAGT
The DNA here is from genome assembly GCF_043205035.1 of Nocardia sp. NPDC047654. Lineage (NCBI taxonomy): Bacteria > Bacillati > Actinomycetota > Actinomycetes > Mycobacteriales > Nocardiaceae > Nocardia > Nocardia sp. NPDC047654. The sequence goes on along the minus strand of NZ_JBIDDF010000014.1, from coordinate 30,001 downwards.
CGGTATCGAAGATGCCCTGATATTGGAAATACAGTCCGAAACCGACGTCGAACAGCAGCCACCGCAGGTAGTGCAGCCGCAACGGTGCCAGTACGTCCGGGCTTGCCGCTACCGCGTCTTCGATCTGCTTGCCGTGCGCGCGGATGGCCTCTTCCCGGCCGGGTTTCACCTTGGCGATTATCGAGAACCCATAGCAGGCCGGAGTTCGTGGATACATGGGACCGTATCGGCCGCGCTGCAGTTCGAAGTAGCCCTCTGCTGGAATGGCCAGCGCCGCTGGTTTGCTCCAGTCCTGATCGGCGGTTGGCATATTGTGCACCTACCTTCGCTGCGTGAGCCAACCGAAGCTCAGAAGTCGAAAATCGTTTTCGATTCGTGACACGGCCCGGCGTTCGCATCGCCGCACCCGCGAAATTACGTCGGCCGGCATCCGATTTTGGCAGGATGGCCTCATGCCGACTCTGTCGCAACACACCAAGCCTGCGCCGCCCCTGCGTCGATTGTCAACGCCGCGAGCCGCCGCATCGGCCGGGGTGGTCTTCGCGGTATTGCTCGGTACGACGCTGGTCTCGATTCGGCTCACCATGCCGGAGCACCCCGAGGATTCGACGCAATGGCTACAGGATCGGCACGGCGTGATCACCACGGCGACAGTGCTGATGCCCTTCGCCGGAATCAGCTTTCTGTGGTTTATCGGCGTCGTGCGCGACGGGTTCGGACAGTATGAAGACCGGTTCTTCCTGTCGGTATTCCTGGGCAGCGGACTGCTCTTCCTGGCGATGATGTTCGTCGCGACCGCTGGTGCCGCGGGCCTGGTGATGAGCAACGACAGCGTCACCGACCAGGGCGCCCGCGCCGAGGTGATCAACTTCGGGAGGATGGTGGTGGTTTCGGCGAGCCAAACCTACGCGTTGCGGATGGCCGCGGTATTCATGATCTCGCTCGCGACGATTTGGGCGAAGACCAGGCTGATGCCCCGTTGGCTCGTCGGTCTCAGCTACCTGCTCGCAGTGGCGCTGCTGGTCGCCAGCGAGATGAACCGGTGGGTGACGCTGGTGTTCCCGTTGTGGGTGCTCGTGGTCAGCGGCTTACTCCTGGCTCGCGCCGGACTGATCGACCAGCAGCGCGACGAGCGCGGTGAATCTCGGCGGCAGCTTTCATGAACGAGTCACCGTCGCGGCATTCGCCCGAGTTGAAAATGCTTTATCAGGCGGTTGCGGACCGACATCTGCAACACGACAACCTGCTCTGGCAGGTACCTGCCGTCAGCCTCACAGCTCAGGCCTTCTTGTTCAGTATCTCGATGGGAGCAGGCAACGACGCCGTCGCGCGGATCGCCTCCTCGCTGCTCGCGCTGAATGTGTCGGTCATCTCGATCATGCTGATGGCGAGCCATCGCCTCGCCGCTCGTAAGGATGTGCTCTGGCTGGAGCGTTTCGAACAGAACGAACTCGCGGCCGGCACCTGGGGTGCACACGGCGCGGCATTCGAAACACAACAAGACATCGCCGACCTGGACGCCGGATGGGTGGGCAACCTGATACCGATGCGGCAGATGTTCACTGTCTGGGTCGTCGGACTCGCCTGCTTCGGCCTGGCCGCCGTCTTCATGATCCTACGGACACTCATCGGCCTCGCCCGGTGAGCGGATCTCACCCGGCCGGGCCATAGGGCCCCGAAACGGAGACTCCCGGCATCTGGTGCATCCCGTTCTCTAGTGGCTTCCGGCCGATCGCAGTAACCTGGTTGAATCACGTCCTTTCCTCATCGTCGCGGAAAAGGTTCGCTTCGGCCGGAGCACCGGTGTCGAAGCTGCCAGGTCGACGCAGTCGCGATAGGGCTTGGCGCCGGACCATCCTGCACAGGGTGTGGTTCGGCAATTTCACCGCACAGTTGACGCTCGCCGTGCGAGACCACAACAACTGGGTCGGGGTCGAGAACAAAACAAGCGCGTCATGGTCGGCGCAGCCGGGCACTGTCTGCCTCGGCAGATTTTGCTCACCCGCTAGCCGTCACGTCGGTTCGACGGCACCACATCGCTGGTCGGCCGGAATGTACGCGCATCGAACCAATCACTCGATATCGAGGGAACAAATATGTCCAGCAAAATGAGCAAGTTCGTCGTCGCAACCGCTGTTGCCTTGCCCCTGGCCACTCTTGCAGCTCCGGCGGCTTCGGCCACCCCCCTTGGAACGGCGCCCGCGAGTTCGACATCCACAGCGGTCGTTCCTGTAACAGGATCAGGATGGGGATCAGTGGCAATCTGCTTCCCCCTGGGCAGCGTGGTCTGGTGCATCTGAGACCATCCGCCGACGTCCGCAGATAGTCCGGAAGGAGTCGCGAATAGCCGACCTGGCATCCCCGGATTCCGCCTTCCTGGCGCCGGGGATGCCCCACGCCGCCGGACATATCGTCAGGGCCCATGTGCGTTGTTTCGTCAAGGGGAGGCACGCCATGCCACAAGTGAACATCTATCTCGAAGGCGGACCGGATGGTCTGGCCGAACACGCTCTGCCGCTTGCGCCGACCGCTGAGATCAAGATCCCCTATCGTGGCGGCTACGAGCACTTCATTCCGACACCACGGTTTCGCGGTACCGCGATAGGCCGCGCGCGTGTATTCGAGTGGACCTGCCGGACCGTCTCGCCGAACAGCTCGTAGGTTCTCCGCCACCAAGTCCCGGCACAGTCTGCACTTTCCATCGCCATTTGCGGTCTCGTGTCATGATGTGAGGCGATCCCGCGGCTCGCTTCGATGTGAGCGGGCGAGCCGGATCGAACAGGATGCGGGGGTTTTCCGAGCCTCGGATACCTCGCTCGAACCGCGCGGGGGGAGCGGAATGAGGGTATTCCTCAGCCACACGAGCTACGACGCCGGAGTGGTCAGGTACTTGCGCAGCCTGCTGGAACACGATCTCGGGGTCGAGTTCTTCCTCCTCCCTGACGACGCGCCGCACGGTCTCCCGTGGATCGAACAGATCAAGCTGGGTGTCGAGAACAGTGACGAATTGTTCACCGTCATCACCCCGGAGTCGGTGCACCGCCCTTGGGTCTCGGCCGAATGGGCATGCTTCTGGATGCAGGGTAAGCCGACGACACCGCTGCTCCTCGAGGTCGGTGTCGACCAGTTGTGGGAGCCGATGCGCGCATTCCAAACTGTCGACCTGCTCGACGTATCGTCGTTGACCCGCTTTCTTCGCACCATCGCCGACCGAACCGGGTGCGAACCGACCTCCGGTGTGACTCCTGTGGCGCACCAGATGGTCAGGGAGATTCCGCGCATCCGTGAGCGGCAGGCCGTAGCGGATCTGGAGCGCACCCTGGAACGGCTGCAACGCACCGTCACCGCGAATCACACCAATGTGCGGGCCGGTGACGTTCGAGCACTCATCGCTCGTGATCGCCTGGATGATCTGATCGCGATCGCGATCTCGGCACAGGCCGCGCAAGTCAAGCAGAAACAGATCGCCGTGCACCTGGTCGATCTCGGGCGGTTCGGAGAAGCGGCACGGATCGGCGAACACATGCAGAACAGGGCGGAGATTCGCAATATCTGCCTGCAGATCGTCAAGGCGATACCGCGCGGCGCGACCGGATCCTCCGATGAATGGGCCGCGCTGGACCGTCTACATCCGAAGCTCGGCAAACCCCAGCGTCGCGACGTGCTGGAATTCATGGACCAGAACGGCGTGGCTCCACTCGGCCGCTGGGCGCCTGCGGATTCGTTGGACGAGGGTGGCGGATGACGGCTGGATCGCCGTGGAAGGGGCAAGGCGCGTGTGCCGGTTTCGCCGGACGCGGCTGTCGCAGGCAAGCGCGCCTGTGCTGTGTCCCGCACCTAGCGGGAGCGGTCCGATTCGTGAGGTGTCCAGACCACTCTCACCGGCAGGGCGCCATGCCTTCCTCGGTTCTAGCGTTATCCGAGCTTCGGCGCGTCGAGCCGCTACGACGGAGCCGGCGGACGAACGCTGTGGTTGTGGAGGAAGCAAGCGATGAAACGAAGTATCCACGTTGGCGCAGGGCTCGCGGCTGCGGCTGTTGCCGATTCGGGCAGGGTGCGGGCAAGGATCAAGGTGGTCTCCCGCTACGGGGTGCACGCACTCGGTGTGCTGGCGGCGGTGTCCGCCCTGGCCGCTGGGGTGATCGTTGCGTCACCGGCCGCGAGCGCCGACTCGCCGTCGATCACCGGTTCGTGGGCGGAGGACGACCGGACCGTGCAGTTGCGGGTGCATTCCGCGGCGATGGGGCAGGACATCATGGTGAAGGTGCTGCGCCCGGCCGACCGTTCGGTGCCGCGGCCGACGTTGTATCTGCTGAACGGTGGCGGCGGTGGCCAGGACAGCGCGACCTGGCAGAAGAACACCGATGTGCTGGGCTTCCTCGCGGGCAAAGACGTGAACGTCGTGCAGCCGGTCGGCGGCCGCTGGAGCTATTACGCGGATTGGCGCTCCCCGGACCCGAAACTCGGTGTGTACAAGTGGAAGACGTTCCTCACCGAGGAGTTGCCGCCGCTGATCGACGCCGAGTTCGGCACCACGGGCGTGAACGCCATCGCGGGCTTGTCCACCTCCGGAACCTCGGTACTGCAGCTGCCGATCGCCAAACCCGGTCTGTATCGAGCGGTCGCGGCGTACAGCGGTTGTGCGCAGATCAGCGACCCGATCGGCCGCGAGTTCGTGAAACTGGCAGTCGAGAGCTGGGGCGGCGGCGACACCGAGAACATGTACGGCCCGCCAGACGACCCGATGTGGGCGGCCAACGACCCGTACCTGCACGCCGATCAGCTCCGTGGCATACGCCTGTTCCTGTCGACCGGGACCGGAGTGCCGGGCATGTATGACACTTACAACGGCGCATATGCCCAGCCGGGACCGCGCGGCTACCTCAATCAGCTGGTGCTGGGCGGCGTGATCGAGGCCGCGGTGAACTGGTGCACCCACAACATGCGCGACCGCCTGAATGCCCTCGGTATCCCCGCCACCTACGATTTCCAGCCCACCGGCACCCATTCCTGGGGCTATTGGCAAGAGGCGCTGAAGAATTCGTGGCCGGTGCTGGCCGACGGGTTGGACCTGCCGCACTGACGCACGAGGAGCGAGCGCGAGCCGCCGGCCGCCCGATCCTCCCTCTGGACTCCGGATCGGCGGCAGACGGTAGGCCCGGAACCGGAGCGTGGCGGATACTGGCCCGCATGACCGATGCCCTGATGGATTCGCACTCCCTGCCGGCTGAGTTGCGTCCCTATCTGGATGGTCTCGTGCGTCGCGCCCACGCCGTCTGTGGAGGTCATCTGATCAGCGTCTTCGCGGTAGGGTCGATCGCGCTGGACGACTACAGGCACGGGCGCAGCGACGTCGACGTGACCATCGTCGCCGACCCATCGATCCCCGTGCGGGTACTGCGGGAACTGGCCGAATCGCTCGCCCACGCCTCGCTGCCCTGCCCGGCGGCCGGGCTGGAGCTGGTGGTCTACGGCGCGGACTTCGTCGCCGAAGCATCCGGCGCGGCTGGTTACCTCATGGACCTCAATACCGGCTCGATGCTGCCGAACCGCGTCAGCTTCGATCCGGCGGAATCATCGGACTTCTGGTACGTCATCGATCGTTCCATCGCTCACCAGGCCGGGCGTCTCCTGTACGGCACCCCCGTACGGCAGGTCCTCGCGGCACCGTCAGAGCGCGACCTGTACGCGGCGATGCGGGCCTCGGTCCGGGAGCACGCCGGGGGAGCGGGGCATCTGGGCGACAACCGGGTGCTGAACGGCTGCCGGACGGCAGCGTTCTGCCGCACGGGTCGCTGGTCGGCCAAACGCGAAGCGGCACAGATGATCGCTACATCCGAGGAGAATTTCCGCCCCCTCGTCGAAACCGCGCTGCGCAGCTTCCAGCGCCCACGCTCGGCAGCGCTTCCGCTGCCCGCGACCGACGTTCGAGCTTTCCTCACCTGGGTGGGGGAGCGCGTCGAGGAAGCCGCGATCCACGCGTTGGTCGATGGGCGGCGGGGAGATGCGGACCTGCGGCGAGGGCCGTGAAGTTCCTCCGAAGGTGGATAACTGACTCGATCCGCGCCGGAAACCCGATTTCCGTAGATAGTCAATGATGCAGTTACGTGGATATGCGCATCTAGCTATAGATTTCTCCCGAACAATGCTCGGAGGGAATGAAAGCCGAGGAACGAAGGGCGTCAGCCCTTTTCGCCGGCCCTGTAGTGCACGCGCACCGGTACATCGTCGGCCCAGGGCTGGCGGGTGACCATGTCGGCGACTTTCACCTCTCCGCGTTCGAATTCTCCGGTGGCCGCGTCGACGAGGCGGTATTGCTGGGTCTGCTTGTGGATCGGCTGGGCGTCCAGGAGGACCACGCGCACTTCGCCGGGTTCGAAGTGGCAGCGTCGGTGCATGGCGGCGATGAGTTGTTCGTTGTGCATGTGGCCGTCGCCGAAATTCCAGCCCACGGCGGTGCTACAGATGCGTTCGCCGTCGGTGATGGTGTACTCGTCTTCGCGGCCGGGCGGCATGGCGCGGTGGACGAGCGTGAACAGTGCGCGGCCGTGGGTGTTCATGGCACGGAAGGCGTATCCCAGGTACATCGGAATCTGCGCGCGGTCCTTCCCGTAGAACCGCTCCAGCTGCGCCTGCGGCATGCTCGCGATGGCGACGATGCTCGTGCCGATCTTCTGCGCGGCCGAGGGTTTGATGCACCACATCGTGGTGTCCCAGTTCCCCGCGTAGTACCGCATGCCCGGGAGGAAGGAGATCTTGCGCGGGAACAGGTTCCCGGCGATCACGATGCTCGCGGTCACGCCGAACAGCGCTGCGACCGGTACCGGATTTCGCAGGCTGCTCAGGCCGAGGTCGGCGTGCGCGACGAACAACGCGGCGATGCCGAAGATCATGAAGACGTTCCATTCCAATGGCACGCCCATCGGAATGGCGGTCAGGATCGCCAGATGGAAGCACACCATGACGAACGCCGCCACGGCAGTCGGCCACCCGCCGGGGGAGAAGAACAGCACCAGCGGAACGCACATCTCGACGACGGTGCCGCCGTGGGCGAAGACGCGGGACAACCGCCCCGGCCGCAGATCGTCGGGGAAGCGTTCGAAGAACGCGCGCTTGAGTGGTTTCGGCCGGAACACCGGACTGTTGGACATCATTGTGGAGACCACGAAAGGGAAGTGCTTGTTCAGCTTCGACGTCGCCGCGCCCATCCAGATCACGACGAAAACCGCTTTCGCGGCGACGATCGAATCGGCTCCCGGGAAGAGGAAGGCGACGGTGAGCGTGGCGTAGACCTCGCCCCGGGCGGCCAGGAAGATCACCTTGTCGCGCAGGCCGATGACGGCCAGCAGGCCGAGAATCGTCGCGACCTGCCAGTGCGGCAACAATCCCACGGTGGTGTCCAGTTCCGGCATCGGGCCGGTGCCGTCGGACAGCAAGGCGACCGTTGTCGTCGCCAGCAGCGCCGCGTACAGAGCGATGTCCACCGGGGTGCGGTTGTCGCCCTTGGTGAGCGGTACCCGATCCGGCCATGGTGGCAGCCGAATAGTATTGGGGCGCAGCCAATACAGGATTGAGCCCAGCGGCGGGAAGTATCGGTTGTTGAGTGGGCCGAAGCCGCAGCCGAGCCCCACCACCTCGAACAGCAGCGTGTACAGCACGATCTTCTGGAAGACGATCGGTTCCGCCCACCAGGCGCCGACGTTGGTGAATCCGTCGATGCCCGCGGTGGTCAGTGCGACCAGCAGGCCGCCGAGCACATACAGACAAATCTTGCCGACGTAGAACAGGTGCAGCACCACGGGTGTCCCGAAGCCCACCTCGGCCCAGTGCCGGGCCATGGGACGGATGCGCTCGCCGCGCGTGCCCTTGCTCCATTCCGCCAGGTCGACCACGGGCAGGTCGGGCTCGAGAAACCCCATCAAGCACGCTCCGATCGCGAACGCCCGAGGCACGGTCGGGGCCCCGAGGTTCCCGATACGGTGACAGGTGCGGCATTTGCTGTCAACGACTCCCGCGTCGCCCCTCGTGTCCGGTTCGGGCAAGATCGAGGCCATGGAGCCGACCCCGAGAGCGCCGCTGCCCAGGAGCATCGACGAGTTCCGCGTGCTCGCGACCTCCCGGCTGGCGGGATTCCCGCGCATCGAGGTCGCCGACGCGCCCGGTCTGCGCCGCGCGGCGGTGGTGTTGTGCGTGGTCGAAGAGCACGGTGGACCACCGGCGGTGATCGTCATCAAGCGGGCCTACCGTGGCCGCAATGCCGGACAGTGGGGATTGCCCGGTGGCCGCTTGGAGGAAGGCGAGACCGCGGAACAAGCGGCCCTGCGTGAACTGCACGAGGAATTGGGCCTGCACGCGCGTCCCGAAGATCTGTTCGGCGCGCTCGACGACTTTCCCGCCGCGTCCGGCTTCGCGATCACGCCTCTCGTTCTGGTGCTGACCGACGCCACGCGATTGCGGCCGAACCCCGACGAGGTCCACTCGGTGCACCTGGTCGACCTTGCTCGGCTCGCCGCCGAGGACACCCCGCGCTGGGTCCGGGCCGAGGACGCGGTAAGGCAGGCGGAACTGCGCGACGATGCCGCGCCCGCCGACGAAGCCGGCCTGCTGCAGATGCGGCTCGGCCCGAAGATGACCATCCACGCACCGACCGGCGCGCTGCTGTGGCAGTTCCGTGAAGTCGTCCTGCTCGGCACAGCGCCTTCCGCGGCCCGAGTCGCTCACTTCGCCCAACCCGATTGGACCCATCGGCAGGCCTCCTGCCAGGTCGGGCGCGGGAGGTACACGGCGCGGGAGCCTATCCGGCCTGCTACCTTGAACGTCGTTCAAGTTCTATGCGGAGGGTTGTCGTGGAGGGTGTCGAAAACTCTCGAGAGCCGAGAGTCGGTATTTCCGCGCGGGATATGGCGCAGATCGCCGTCTTCGCGGCGCTGATCGCGGCGCTGGGCTTGCCGGGCGCCATCACGGTCGGGTTCAGCGGTGTGCCGATCACGGTGCAGACCCTCGGTGTGATCCTGGCGGGTGCGGTGCTCGGGGCACGCAAAGGGACCGCCGCGGTCGTGGTCTTCCTGACGCTCACGATGATCGGCCTGCCGCTGCTGTCCGGCGGCCGTACCGGTCTGACGGCGCTGGCCGGTCCCAGTGCCGGGTACCTGATCGGCTGGATCCCCGCGGCGCTGTTCATCGGACTGTGCACCGCCCGCATCCTGCCGAGATACCCGATCGCGCTCGGTCTGCTGATCAACGCCGTCGGCGGTCTGCTGATCATCTACCTGTTCGGCACGGTGGGCCTGCTGCTGCGCACCGACCTGGGCGTCGGAGCGGCCATCACCACCAACTGGGCGTTCATTCCCGGTGACCTGCTCAAAGTCGTCGTCGCGAGCGTCGTGGCCAAAGGAGTGCACCGCGCGTACCCCGGTGTGATCCGTGCCTAGTCGCGAACTCGGCGGCGCGGGTGGCGCGCCTGCCCTCGACTTCGACGGCCACACCTACACCTACCGCGAACTCGACCGGGCCATCGAGCGATGGATCGCCCGGGATCCGGACGCGGCCGTCTACGACGCGTCGGCCCTACCCGTCGCGGACGCGCTGATCTGCGTCTGCGCCGCGGCACGGCGCGGTATCCCGGTCTTCGTGGAGAATCCCGAAGCCCGCCCGCCCCGGGCGGGCATACCGCCCGGGGCGTTCTTACTGGTGGCGACCTCGGGCTCGACCGGTCGTCCCCGGCCGCTCGCGCGAACGGCCGCCTCTTGGTACGACAGCTTTCCGGCGTTCACGGCGCTCACCGGCGTGGAACCGGCCGACCGCGTCCTGATCACCGGGCCGTTGCACGCGACCATGCACCTGTTCGGCGCACTGCACGCGTTGTGGCGCGGCGCGTGCGTCACCGACGATCCGGCGCGAGCCACGGTGGTGCACGCGGTTCCCGCGGTACTGCGTGCGGTGGTGCGCACCTGCCCGCGCCTGCGTACGGCGATCGTCGCGGGCATCGCGCTGGACGACGGCGCCTTGTCGGCGGCCGGTGAGGTGGAGGTAGTCGAGTACTACGGGTCATCGGAGGTCTCGCTGGTGGCGGCACGCCGCGTTCCCGAGCCGATGCGGCTGCTCGACGGAGTCGAGGCCGAAGTGCGCGACGGACTGCTCTACGTTCGATCGCCCTACCGTGTGCTCGGCGGGCCCGACTGGTTCGGAGTCGGCGACCTCGCCGAACTGGGCCACGATCGCGAGCTGACCGTCCTGGGCAGGGGCGACTGCGCGATCAATGTCGGTGGCACCACCGTGGTCGCCGAGGAGGTGGAGCGCGTCCTCGAATCGCTCGACGGCATCGTCGCGGTGGCCGTGATCGGCTCGCCGCATGCCGTTTTCGGTGAAACCGTCACGGCCGCTGTGCAGTTGGACGACGGCGCGGGACTCGACCAGATCCGGTCGCGAGCGCGTCGCGTGCTGGCCAAGGAGGCGATGCCGCGCCGGTGGGTGCCACTGCCCGCGCTGCCGCGAACCGCCGCGGGAAAGGTCGCCAGGGGCAGGCTGAAAGACTTGCTGACATGAGCCCGGTTCCCGTTCTGGTAGCGCCGCGCCGCACGCCGATCGGCAACGCGGGACATGGATTGGCGGACCTGACCGTCACCGACCTCGCCGCTCCGGTGCTGCGCGACGTGCTGGCCGCGCTGCGCGGCGCGGGCGTGGACGCCGACGTGGACGACGTGGTGCTCGGCAATTGCCTGGGGCCCGGCGGCGATCCCGCCCGGGTCGCCGCACTGCGGGCGGGGCTGGGTGTGCACGTCCCTGGCGTCACCGTGGATCGGCAGTGCGGGTCGGGCTTGGACGCGGTGATGCAGGCGGCGTTGCGGGTGCGCAGCGGCGCGGACGAACTGATCCTCGCCGGAGGCGTCGAATCGGCGAGTACCGCTCCGTGGCGCTTCTGGCCGCCGGTGGCCGGCGCCGAGCCCGTGCGGTACACCCGGGCTCCCTTCGCGCCATCGGGCTTTCCCGATCCGGACATGGGCGTGGCCGCCGACGATCTCGCGCGAGCGCGCGGCATCAGCCGGGAACGGCAGGACGCCTACGCGGCCCGCTCACACACGCTCGCCGCGGCCACCGACTTCTCCGCGGAGATCGTGCCGATCGGTGACGTGCAGCGGGACGAACGTATTCGCGCGGGCATGACCACTGCCCGGCTCGCGCGCCTTCGCCCGAGCTTCGGCGTCGACGGCACGGCCACCGCGGGCAATTCCTGCGGCATCTCCGACGGCGCCGCGGTCATGGCGGTCACCAGCGAGTCGATGGCCGCCGGGCTGCCCGCGTTGCGGATCCTCGGCTGCGCGGTCGCCGGATCCGATCCCGCGTTTCCCGGTCTCGGGCCCGTGCCCGCGATCCGGAAACTGCTGCGCCGGAACGGCATCGGTGTGGCGGACCTCGGCGTCATCGAGATCACCGAGGCGTTCGCCTCGGTGGTGCTCGCGGTGGCGGACGAATTGGGCCTCGACGAGTCGACGATCTGCCCGCAGGGCGGCGCCATCGCGATGGGACACCCGTGGGGCGCGTCCGGAGCCATCTTGCTGGTGCGTCTGGCGAGTCGGATGCTGCGGGCGGACGGCCCGGCGCTCGGTCTCGCGGCCTGCGCCATCGGCGGCGGGCAGGGAATCGCCGTGCTCGTGGAGCGAGTGTCATGAGCGAGATAGTCTTCGACTCGGTGCACCACCGTTTCGGTGAGCGAAAGGTGTTGCGCGCCGTCGATCTGCGGATCACCGAGCGCCGCGTCGGCATCATCGGGTCCAACGGTTCCGGCAAATCGACCTTGGCGCGCATGATCAACGGCCTGCTGACGCCGAGTTCCGGCACGGTCACAGTGGACGGCGTGGACGCCTCCCGCAAGGGCGCACAGGTGCGGCGGAAGGTGGGGTTCGTCTTCACCGACCCCGACACCCAGATCGTGATGCCCACGGTCGCCGAGGATCTCGCCTTCTCCCTGCGGCGGACGGGGTTGGGCAAGCGAGAGATCGCGGCGCGCGTCCAGGAGATCCTGGAACGGTTCGGGCTCGCGGGCCACGCCGAGCACCCCGCACATCTGTTGTCCGGCGGCCAGAAACAGCTGCTCGCCCTCGGCGCCGTCCTCATCCGGCGGCCGGAGGTGATCGTGGCGGACGAGCCGACCACGCTGCTGGACCTGCGCAACGCCAGGGTCGTCGCCGACGCGCTGGACAACGTGGATCAGCAGGTGATCGTCGTGACCCATCAGCTGTCGTTGCTGGAGAGCTTCGAACGCGTCATCGTGATCGATGACGGCGCGGTGGCGTTCGACGGAACCCCCGGCGACGCCGTCGCGGCATACCGGGCAGCGGTCGAATGATCGGCCTGTACCGTCCGGGCGATTCGCCGCTGCACCGGATACCGGCCGGGATGAAGCTGGTGCTGCTGCTCGGGTCGATCGTGGCCACCACGGTGTTCGCGCGGACCCCGCCGCGGGTGCTTGCCGCCGCGGGGGTGGTGGCGGTCCTGTTCGCGGTGGCCCGGATCCCGTGGCGCGTCGCGCTGGCACAACTGCGTCCGTTGGTGTGGATGCTGCTGCTCATCGCCGTTTTCCAGGTGCTGATCACCTCGCCCGCGCGAGCGGCGGTGGTGTGCGGGGTGCTGGTGGTCTCGGTGGCGCTGGCGGCGCTGTTCACCCTCACCACGCGGGTGACCGACATGCTCGACGCGGTGACCCGGTGGCTCGGGCCGCTGCGCAGGGCCGGTGTCGATCCGGAGCGGATCGGCCTGCTGCTGGCTCTGGCCATCCGGTGTGTCCCGCTGCTGGCGGGGATCGTGCACGACGTCGCCGAGGCGCGGCGCGCTCGTGGCCTGCAATGGTCGATGACGGCACTGGTCACCCCGGTGCTGGTGCGGGCACTGCGGACGGCCGACGCGATGGGCGACGCCCTCGCGGCACGAGGGGTGGACGATGACTGAACTGCTCGCCGCGCGGATCGCCCGGCAGGCCGCCGCGAATCCGGCCGCGTCCGCGGTGATCTCGGGACGCGAGCGGGTGGGTTACGAGCGGTTCTGGTCGAAGGTCGTTCGGGTCGCGGCCGGGCTCGGCGGCATGCGCCGGGTGGCCGTGCTCCCGACGTCCGATGTCGAATCGCTGGTGACGGTGACGGCGGCGATGCACGCCGGGGTGAGCGTCGTGCTGCTGCATCGTCATCTGCTGCCCGCCCAGCTGAGCCGGGTACTCGCGCTCGCCGAGCCGGGAGCCGTCGTGGCCGCGCCGCAGCAGCACCGGCGATTACGGCGGCTGGGATACGACGGAATCGTGCGGACCGCCGCCGCACTGGAATCCGAGGGTGCGGTGGGCCGGCTGGAGCCGGGCGCCGAACTGTTGGTCGGCATCACCTCCGGCACCAGCGGCGAACCGAAACTTTTCGTGCGCGACCAACGGTCGTGGGCCACGACATTGGATCGCTCCGATCGAACGTTCGACATCGGCGCCGGTGACCGGGTGTCGGTGCCCGGCGTGCTGGACCACACCCATTTCCTCTACGGCGCGTTGCACGCCTTGAGCCGGGGCGCGACGGTCGATCTGCGGCCGGTGGGCGATGCGCTGAAAGACGGTGCGACGCACCTATACGCGGTGCCGACGATCGCTTGGGACCTGGTGCGGGCGGGTATCGGCCGGTTCGGCGGTGTCCGGGAAGTGCTGTCCTCGGCGGCCCGGTGGCCGCGCACGGGCCGGGAAGCGTTGCGGGAGGTCTTGCCGAACGCCTCGCTCGTGCACTTCTACGGTGCGTCCGAATTGAGCTTCGTCTCCTTCGATCGCGGGCTCGGCGGCACGGACGAGAAGTCGGCGGGTGAACTGTTCCACGGTGTCCAGGCGCGCGTTCGCGACGGCTTGGTGTACGTGCGCAGTGACATGCTCTTCGACGGCTATCTCACCGAGGACGGTGTGGTCGGCGGTCCGGTGGACGGGTGGATGACGGTCGGCGACCGGGGAGAGGTGATCGGCAACCGGCTGCGGCTGTTCGGCCGGGACAGCGACATGTTGATCCGGGCCGGTCTCAATGTGGAACCCGCGGCCGTCGAAGCGGCGCTCACGGCGATACCGGGTGTCGCCGAGGCCGCCTGCGTCGGCGTGCCCGACGCACGCATGGGGGAGGCGCCCGCGGCGGCGATCGTGGTGGGCGCTGCCGCACCGGGCGCCGAGGAGATCTGGCGGCGGCTGCGCGCCACCTTGCCGAGTCCGAGTATGCCGGTGCAGGTACTGGTCGTGGACAGCCTGCCGCGCACGCCGCGGGGGAAGCTGGATCGGGCCGCGCTGGCCTCGACGCTGGCCGCGCACCGTCGTGGCGGTCGCGCTGCCGAGGCCGATCACTGACCGTCGCCGCTTCGGCCCGATGGACGCGGGCTCGCCGGTATCCCCGAATCGGCGGCGCTACAAGCGAAAGCGCCGTCCGCTGCACCGGCCGCGCGCTGGGTGCGCTGCCGGTGCGGGCCGTTCAGAGCTTCGCCGGCAAACCGGCCGCCCGGGTCGGCTCGACCGATGACGCGCCGAACCACGTGGTGTAGAACATGATCGCCAGCGCACAGAGCGAAGCAACGAGCGCGATTCCGGACGGAATCGGGTACGCCGCCATCTGCGCGGCGAGGAACCGAATGCACAGCAGCACACCGGTGCAGACCGCGATCCCGACGGCGACGATCCGGACGCGCGGACGATCCCAGCCCCGGTCGGGGTCGCGCAGCGCGGATTCGACGGTCAGGCACAGTGCCGCGCCCACGATCAGGTCGACGCCGTAGTGGGCGCCGAGGCCGAGTGTCGCGATGAGCGTGCACACCAGCCAGAACGCGCCGCCCCAGCGCAACCACAGCGGGCCGCGCCGGGAGTGGATGAACAGCGACAGTGCCCAGGCGGTGTGCAGCGAGGGCATGCAATTACGCGGCGTGATGCCGTCGAAGCGCAGCGCCTCGAGTGCGGACGGCACCGCGGGAACGACATTCGGCCAGACGTCGGCGATCTCGAAACCCAGCCCCTGCGGTCCGTACGCCAGCACCGGCCCCACCACCGGGAACACCACATACCAGATCGGCCCGACGACCCCGAGTGTCAGGAACGTTCGCACCAGGTAGTGCCGTGGCCACGCACCGGTCGTCACGCCGCGCAACTGCCACGCCGCGACCAGCACGGCCGCCAGCGGCAGCTCGAAGTACACCCAGCGCACCACGCCCGAAGCCAGCGGTCCCGCCGCGTCGAGCGCGTGCCCGACCAGCCACGACGGACTGCCGAGGGCGCGGTCGGCAACTTGCACGTACGGGTCGAGAACCATCGGGCAGGCCCACGCGGTGATGTCCAACCAGATCTCGCTGACCTTCGTCGCGCAGATCAGCAGGGCGCCGAAGGCGATGGTGCGCAACGCCGTGCGGCGTCGCTGCTCGTCCCACCGCACGAACGCGATCACCGCCAGTGCGGTCAGCACGAGGGTCGGACCGTTGCCGACGGTGAACGGCCGTCCCTCGGCCGCCCTGATCAGAACGAACACCAGGTCGATGCCGATCGCCGCGGCGACGGCGCCGACCCGTGCGCGAGCCGTGATCCCGACCAACGCCAGCAGGAACCCGGCCCACGGTGTGGTCGCCGACTTCGGCGTTCCTGCGTAGTCCCGCAGCAGGCTGGTCAGCGGCCCCAGCGCCCCGATGTGCGCGGCCATCAGCTCACCACCGACCAGCGCGAGCACGATGGCCGCGATACCGCACCACACGACCACCGGCCGGAACCGACGCTCTCGGAGCTCTTCGATACCCACTCGCTCGCCCGGTGGGGTCGAGCTCCCTCGTACGTCGTTCACAAGCACCGAGACATCGTAAACACGACGTTAACGACGCATGGACGGGGAGATGCCTACGCGCGGGCGGGCGCCGTGCCGGAGGGTGTGCGATGCGCGGCCGGACGGAGGGCGCTGATATCGCCGGAGGGGGCTGTGCACGGACACCCCGCGATGACTTTGCTCCCGCCCCGGGAGGTGTGCTGGAGGCCTTCTAGTTCGACCGCGGCTATCGAGAGGCGGACGGGCACACCGCGTTGTCGATGTGCGCCGCCGCCGGAAGGTTCGACACCGCCCCCGCCGAAATCACGGCGCTGTGGGCGGAGACCAGTGGGAGCCCCGGGGCCGCTCAGGCGTAGCGGTCGCTCAACGGATCGCCTCGTCGCCGAGGGGAGCGTGCCGTCGCCACGGACGAATCCGCTCCAGCTGTGCGGCGACCGCCAGCAGCGTGGTCTCGCCGCCGGGCGCCGCGGCGAGCTGGACGCCGATGGGCAGCCCGGCATCGGAATGTCCGGCGGGAACGGACATCGCCGGGTAGCGCACAGTGTTGAACGGCGGCGTGAACGGGATGAAGCGGGGCACGTCGAGCATGGTTCGCAGAAACCCTTTCCCGGCGAAGGCCCCGATGGGCACCGGCGGGGTCGCCAGGGTGGGCGTGAGCAGGAGGTCGTGCTCGGTGAACCACGCGGCGAATCGGCCCGCCTGCCGCGGCGGGGGAGCGTCGGGTACGCGGCGCATCCTCGTGATCACCCGTCCGGCCCGCGCCACCTTGCGGGTCAGCGGTTCGAGGAGATCCGCGCTCAGGTTCGCGGTGTCCTCGGCGACGCCGGCGAAATAGCGTGCGAGGAAGCCGAGCGCGTCCTGCGGCCGCCACGGCGGCGAAGCCTCGGTGACGGTATGGCCCGCTTCGCGCAGCGCTTCGGCCGCGGCCAGCATCGCCGTGCGCACCTGAGGGTCGACGGATGCGCCCAGCACCGATGGCCGGGTGGTCATGCCGATCCGCAGCGGCCGCTCGAGTGGAGGCGGCGTCCGGTAGCGGTCGTCGGCGGCGAGCACCCCGAGCAGGAGCGCCGCGTCGGACACCGTGGTCGCGAGCGGGCCGAACGTCGATATGCCGAGCCAATTCGAGCCGAGTTCGGCAGGGCGCGGGATCACTCCGTCTCCGGGCTTCAGGCCGACGAGCCCGCAGCAGGACGCGGGGATACGGATCGATCCGCCGCCGTCGGAACCTACTGCGAGCGCGGCCATCCCGGTGGCGACCGCTGCCGCGCCACCGCCGGTGGAACCGCCCGGCGTGTACGCGTTGTGCCACGGATTGCGGGTGACGCCGTGCGCGGCGCTCTCGGTGACCGGCCACTGACACAGCTCGGGCACATTGGTCTTGCCGATCAGCAGCGCGCCCGCGGCGCGCAACCGGCCGACCAACTCGCTGTGGGTACCGGCCGCGGTCTGGCGTGCCGCGCGGGATCCGTTGCCGGTCACGCATCCGGCGAGGTCGAGATTGTCCTTCACCGCCACCGGAACCCCGGCGAGCGGAAGGTCACGAAGATCGCCGCGGGTGGCCAGCGCGCGGGCTTCGTGGCGGACCTGCTCGTGGCGCACGATCCGGAAGGCGTTGAGCCGCGGGTCGAGTGCCGCGATGCGGGTCAGGTGCTCGTCGACCACCTCGAGCGGCGAGACCGTCCCGCTCCGGACTTCCGCCGCGATCTCGGTCGCCGGCGCGCCCGCCCATGTCATCGCACTCTCCTCGGTACCTCGGATCGCGACGACCACTGCGGCACCGCCACCGGCCTTCGCGACTCGCCGCCCACGGTAATCGTCGCCGGGTGAACCGACAACGACCAGCGCTGTCGTTGCCGCGCATGGGAACGAGCGGCGCGACACACGGCGAGTACTTCGCATTCTCGATGCGGGCGAGTGGGTCCGGATGGGAAGCATGTCGCGCCGGAGATCGCCGCGTTTCCCGGCACTCGCGGGCCGGGAAACGCGATGAAATCGCGGTCGAATGATCAGGTCGTGCGATAGGTGCGGGCCACGAGTGCCGAGCGCAGGTACCACAGGCCCGACGGCTGGGACGGGTCGAAACCGGTGAGCTGTCCGATCCGCTTGAGCCGGTAGTCCACGGTGTTGGTGTGCACGTGCAGCACGCGTGCCGTGCGCTGCCGGTTGAGGTTGTTGGCGATGTGGCGTTGCAGCGTTTCCAGCAGCTCGGGATGCGCGTCCAGCGGGTCCAGCAGCGAGCCGAGATACTCGCGGCCGGGCCCGGGTCTGGTCAGCTGGTATTCCAGCGCCAGTTCGTCGAAGCGGTAGAGCCCGGCCACCGCCTGCAATCGCTGCACCATGTCGAGTAGTTCGTGCGCCTGATCGGCGGCGGTGGGGATCTTCTCGGGAGTCGCCTCGACCATGGTCGCGGTGACGCCCACCTGCGCGGCGTGCGACAGCTGGGTGACCAGCGCGTCCAACTGCTCGTTGTCCAGATGGCCGGACGGGATGAGCACCGTGCCGCCGTCGACGCTCAGCAGCGACAACACGGCCTCGCCACAGCGTGTGGCCAGTTCGGCCTGGACCCGGCGCAGTTTCCGGCGCGCGACGACCTTGCCGTCCACCATCGGGTTGCGTTCCTCGCGGTGCGGCGGGATCGCCACGGCCAGAACGGCGTACGACGACGCGATGGCGATGCCGCACTCGCGCGCCATGGTGGAGGTGCTGTGCCCGCCGAGCAGCGCGGACGTCAGCGTGTGCACGGCGGTGTGATGCTCACTGACCACCGCGCGAAGCTCACGGACGTAGGCCATGGAGACCGCGGAGTTGATCATGTCGAGCATCTCGACGACCATCTTGGCGCCGTCGACGAGATCGTCGTAGTCCTTCATCGTCGCGTCGGACACCACCAAGTCCAGGCCCATCTTGAAGCCTTCGTGGATCGAGTGGTGGATGGTGTCGATCGGCACCCCCTCCCGCGCCCACCCCGCGGCGGCGTCACCGAGCCGCTGGAGTTTCTCCGGAAGGTCCTTTCCGTCGAGCATGCTCACCGCCAGCTCCAGGCAGACCCGGGTGATGGTGGTGACGTCGCCGGCGATCGCGTCACCCGGTAGCGTCCCGCACGGGGTGACGTTCTCGACGAAGTGCCCGACCATCTGACGCGCTAGCCCGCGAACATCCTTCAGCGGGGACGACATCGGCTTTCCCGACAGGGTCAGGCTCGGCCGGGCCGAACTGTCGACGGACATTGGCGACTCCCTTCCGCCCACGATTGGTGTGCAG
Source organism: Nocardia sp. NPDC047654 (assembly GCF_043205035.1). Lineage (NCBI taxonomy): Bacteria > Bacillati > Actinomycetota > Actinomycetes > Mycobacteriales > Nocardiaceae > Nocardia > Nocardia sp. NPDC047654. The sequence continues at coordinate 10,946 of NZ_JBIDDF010000014.1, read as the reverse complement.
CGCATTCACACTAATCGGTAGATCTCCTTCGCGGACCCGATCGACCGGTTCTGTGAGAGCTGGGAGGGACCGGTCGGTGCGGGGTTGTGAGCGGTCACAGGACCGGGCCGGACTACCCCGCGGCGGGCGGCGCCGGGTTCGGTCGTCGCCGCGAGCGCGGACGGACATGCCGGTAGGATCACCCGCGCCGGGCATGGCCATGTAACGAGGGTCTTGTCCGGCACGTGTCGTGTCCTGGATGGTGTGCAGTGCCCATCCGCCGCGCACGCCACGGCGGAAAGGCAGTGCGGACGCAACGATAGGGGCAGGGCGATGACACCGGCTCTGAGATGTCTTGTCTGGGAACTGGACAACACCTTGTGGGACGGCGCCGTGTGCGACGCGACCGTCGGCGCGTTGCGACCCGCCGCCCTGCGCACCCTGCGCGTGCTCAGCGAGCGCGGGATCTGGCATGCGGTGGCAAGCCGCGGCGAGCGCGAATGGACGCTGGACAAGCTGTACCGGTACGGCGTCTACGAGATGTTCTCGGCCATCGAGATCGGCTGGGGCCCCAAATCTTCGGCGATCATGCGGATCGGGCGCACCCTCGGACTCGGGCCGGAGGCCATCGGTTTCATCGACCACGAGCCGGTGGAGCGCGCCGAGGTCGCCCGTGCGCTGCCCGCCGTGCGCTGTTACGCCGCCCGCAACGCCGACGTCCTGCCGGTGCTGCCGGACTTCCGTCCGGTGTTGCGCACCGGTCCCGCTCCCACGCCGCCGCTCGGGTTCGCCAGGGTGCCCGCGCGCTGAGACGAGCGCGGTGTGACCGCGTGATACGCGCCCGGCCTGCGGGATCGCGTGACCGCGCCGGAGGCTTCCCAGCTGCGCGAGGAGGCGCGCCGGAGTCGTATCGTGTTGATGGACAATGCGGTATCGGTGAATCGGCGGCGATAGGTTCTCACCATGAAGTGCTATGGCGTCACCGCGAGCGATGCCGAATCGTGGACGGAGATCGCCAACAGCTTCGTTCCCATGGACTACCGCTACGGCGATCCGGACCGATGGTATTCGGGGCTGACGGTCCAGGAGTCGGCCGTCTACCGGTTGTTGCGCTGGGAGCAGCGCGGAACAAGTACCTCCTACCGCACCCGGACGAACATCCGCCACGGTCCGTGTGACGACTTCTACTGGGTCGTCGTCCCCCAGCGGGGCGTGTACTCGGTGCGCTATCGCGGAGAGGAGACGCGAGCGCGACCCGAACAGGCCGCGGTGACCGCACTCGACGATCTGTGCCAGATCCACATCCCGCTGTTGTCGGCCTACGCGTTCCAGCTGCCCCGTGCCGAACTGGACCATCGCGCGGGACCGCTCGCCGAACGCGGTATGACGATCGACCTGAACTCCGGACTCGGCCGGATCACCCAGGCCATGATCCGCAGCACCCACGACGAACAGGCGAATCTGTCCGACCTCGAGTTCAACGCGGTCTGCGACCGGATCGCGGAGTTGCTCAGCCTGATCTCGCTCGGCGAGACCGGTCCGCAGCGGACCCATCACGCCCATGTCGTCGCGCAGATCCGGCAGTACGTGCGAGCCAATGTCGGCCGGAGTGACGTGCGCCTGCCCGCGGTGGCGCATGCGCTGGGCTGGTCGCCCCGGCAGTTGCGCTCGGTACTGCAGCAGGCCGGCACCACCTACCGCGACGTGCGGCGGGACGAAGCCCTGCGCGCCGCACGCGACCAGCTCGAGGACCCGGCGCGGGAGGACGATCCCATCAGCGCGCTGGCGATCCGGGCCGGATTCACCCCGGCATGGTTCTCCGCGGCGTTCAAGGCGCGCTTCGGTGAGACGCCGCGGGACTTCCGGCGGCGTCGAGCGGCGGAACGCGCCCTGCCGGGCGACGCGCGTGAGCCGGTGCCCACGTTCCTGAACCGGACGGCATCCGGAATCAGCCGTCCAACAGGCTGATCGACAGGCCGCGCAGCCGGGCCGCGTCGGCGATCACCCGGTATCCCGCCACCCGGTCGCCGCGCACCGTGACGGTGAGCGCCAGCAGCAGCCTGCCGTGCGGCGCGACGACGACGCCCGGGTGACCGTCCATTAGCGCGAGCGCCGCCACCTGTGCACGCCGCCGGAGCAGCACGGTCTCTTCGGCCACCGAGGCCGCGCCGCGCACGGTCGTGGCCATTCCGGCGGGAAGCGCGGCGGCGTCGGCCGTGCGGACCACATCGGGCGCCAGGACGGCCAGGAGCGCGTCGAGGTCGCCGTCGCGTGCCGCGCCGAGAAACGCGTCGACGACATGCCGTTGCGCGGTGAGTTCGGGGGTGGCATCGGCATCCCGCACCCGGTGGCGAGCCCGGCTGGCCAGCTTCTTCGTGGTCGGCGTTGTGCGTCCGACGATCGGCCCGATCTGGTCGAACGGCACCCCGAACAGGTCGTGCAGGACGAACGCGACCCGCTCGTCGGGGCCGAGCCGGTCCAGCACCACCAGCAGTGCCCGGCCGACCGAGTCGATCAGGACTGCCTCGTGCTCCGGTTCGTTCTCGTCGGCGCCGCTTTCCGGCCGGGCGGGGTGGTCGAGCGGTTCCTCGCGCCGCGCGGCCCTGGCGCGCAGCAGGTCCAGGCAGATCCGGGACACGACGGTGGTGAGCCAGCCCGGCAGGTTCCGTACGTCCTCGACGTCGTGGCGGGCCATCCTCAGCCAGGTCTCCTGCACCGCGTCGTCGGCCTCGCTGGGTGAGCCGAGCATGCGGTAGGCGACCGCGTGCAGGTGGCCGCGCTGGGACTCGAATTCGCGCGCGAAACCGTCTTCGGTGGGCATCGGTCACCTTTCCGCTGCATGGTCCGTCATCGAGATGACGGATCGGACAGCGCCCAGGTGACCGGGCGCGCCACTTGACGAAAGGGTATTGCCATGGACATCGCTTACGTTGTCGCCACCGTGCTGGCGGCCGCGGCCGCATTGCTCGCGGCGGGCATAGACGTGGTCCGCGCCGAGTGGGTGCGGACGAACATGCGCGCCTACGACGTTCCGGAGTCGTGGCTGACGCCTCTCGCGGTCGTCAAAGCGGTCGGCGGGGCCGGGCTGCTGGTCGGCCTGGCGGTCCCGCCGATCGCGGTTGCCGCGGCGGCCGGGCTGGTCGCCTACTTCGTCGGCGCGGTGCTGACCGTGGTCCGTGCGCGGCAGTACGCGCACATCGGCTACCCGCTGCCATACCTCGCCCTGGCGGCCGCATCGCTGGGACTGTCCGTCGCGGCGTAGATTCGCGGCGACGCGCGTGGCACTACTGCGCGAGGATGAACTCGGCCGCCTGCTCGCCGATGAACACCGAGGGCGCGTGCGTGTGGCCCCGGATGAGCAGCGGCATCACCGAGGCGTCGGCCACCCGAAGCCCTTGGACGCCACGCACTTCCAGCCGTGGCGTGACGACGCTGGCGGAGTCGGTGCCCATGCGGCAGGTGCCGACCGGATGGTAGAGCGTGTGGGCGTAGGAGTTGAGCGTCAGTTCGAGCACGGCTTCCGGTTCCGCGGGCGCCTGGGGCGGGTAGATCAGCGGGCCGAGCACCGCCTTCATCGACGGCTCCGCGGCGATGGCCGCGCACACCCGCAATCCGGCCATGATGGCGGCGCGGTCGGCCCCCGCGCTGTCGGACAGGTAGCGCGGATCGATCACGGGTTTGGCGGACGGGTCCGCGCCGGACAGGGTGATCCGTCCTCGGCTCTGCGGGCGCAGCAGCACCGTCGCCAGGATCACCCCGTGCTCGGTCGGGTCCTGAAGTCCTTCGTAGTAGAACGGCGCGGGCGCGAACACCAGTTCCAGGTCCGGGAACTCCAGATCCGGCTTGCTGCGCACGAACCCGTACGCCTCGCCGACGTTCGAGGTGAGCATGCCGCGATGGCGGATCAGGTAGGCCAGCAACTGACGCGGCCGCTCGGCGCCGAACAGCGAATCGCCCGCGACGCCGTAGCCGATGCCCGCGACGAGATGATCCTGCAGATTCGCACCCACCTCCGGCGCGTGGTGGCGCACCTCGATGCCGTGACGGGCGAGTTCGTCGCGATCGCCGATGCCGGAGAGCATCAGCAGTTGCGGGCTGTTGATCGCGCCGCCGCACAGCACGACCTCACGCCGCGCGGTCACCGTGTGCGTGCCGCCGCCGTGGCGGTACTGCACGCCCACCGCGCGCGTGCCGTCGAACAGCACCCGGGTGGCCAGCGCCTCGCTGCGCACCGTGAGGTTCGGACGACGCAGTGCCGGCCGCAGATAGGCGTCGGCGGTGCTCCAGCGGCGGCCGGCGCGCTGGGTGACCATGGTCTCGCTGAACCCCTCCGGCTGCGGACGGTTGGGCGGCTCCACCTGGTAGCCCGCTTCCTGCACCGCGGCCAGGTAGGCGGCGGTGAGACCGCGCGGGCTGCGCTGACGGGAGACGTGCAGCGGACCCTCGGTGCCTTCGTCGGGGTACTGGGCGTTCTCCACGCGTTCGATGCGGCGGTACTGCTCGACCGCCGCGGCGAAACCCCACTCCTCGCCCGCCAGCAGCGCCCACTCGTCGTAGTCCGCCCGGAATCCGCGCACCCACATCATGGCGTTCATCGAGGACGAGCCGCCGAACATCTTGCCGCGCGGCCAGTAGATCTCGCGGTTCTTCAGTTCCGGTTGCGGCGTGGTGAGGTAGTCCCAATCCACTTCGGAGCGGAACAGTTTGGCGAACCCGGCGGGGATGTGCGCGAACTTGTTCTTGTCCGGCGGGCCCGCTTCCAGCAACGCCACCGTGGTGCCCGGATCGGCGCTGAGCCGATTGGCCACCACCGCGCCCGCCGATCCCGAGCCGACGACGACGTAGTCCGCGGAAAGCTCACCAGGTTGCACTGTTCCCACTCCGATCTGCACCGACTACGGCAAAGATACGAGCATGCCCGCGTCGCGTGGCCGATTTCGGGCAACCCGGCGCGAAGTCGTCCGGCGAAGTCCGCGCTATCGCAGGATCAGCAGCGCGGAGGTCTCGATGCGGTCGGCGATCTCGGAGTAGGACCCGTAACCCATGCCCGCCCGCACCAGCGCGCCCGCATAGAGCAATTCCAGCGATTCGACCACGTCCGGGTCCGGATCCGGACCGAGCGCGCGGATGATCCGCTTGCGGATCTCGGCCCCGATGCGTCCGCGCAGATGCTCCACGTCCGGATCGCGGCCGAGCAGGGCGCTGGTGACCGCGCCGGAGAGTTCCTGCTCGTCGGCCACCAGCATGGCGATGTTCCGCAGCTCGGCGATCACCCGGACGGTCGGGTCCTTGTCCTCGCTGACCGGCGACGGCGACGCGACCAGCCGCCGCCAGAAGATCTCGGCGACCAGATGCTCCTTGGACGAGAAGTAGGTGTACGCGGTGGCCGTCCCGACCCCGGCCGCCGCGGCGACCATCCGGATGGTCATGCCCGCGAACCCTTCCCGCGCCAGCACTTCCACCGCCGCGCGGGTCAGCTTGTCGACGGTGTCGGCCTGCTTGCCGGACAGCCTGCGGCGGGTCGCCTCGAGAATGACGGAATCGGGTTCGGACATGTGTCTGGATCCTACTATCGGCCCGGGCTGTTCAGTTCTTGGCCGCCGCGATGCCGGCCCGGCGCCCGTAGAAGCTGCCGTCGCCCAGGGACGCGCCGCTGACGTAGCCGCCCGCGCACAGGCCGGAGGTGCACCGGCCAGCCGCGAACAATCCCGGAATCGGCTCTCCGGAGACGTGCAGCACCCGCGAATCGAGGTCGGTGCGCAGTCCGCCGAGGGTGAAACCGGCCGTGAAGCCGCGCATGTCGAAGGCCGCCACCGGTCCGCGCAGCGGGCGTACCCATTCCGGCTTCTTGCCCAGCACCGGGTCCGCGCCGCCGGCGGCGTGCAGGTTGTAGCACTCCACGGTCGCCTGCAACGCCTGGCCGGGCAGGCCCATTTCCGCTTCCAGCTCGGCGATGGTCTCCGCCACCCAGGTCGGGGGCTGGCGGAAGAACGGCGTGGAGGTCTCGGTCGTCAGCGCCTCCTCGTAGGACGCTTCATCGATCACCAGGTAGGCCTGATTGTCCTGCTGGATCAGCGTCGCCTGGCCGATCCGGCCGGGGTAGGTGTCCTCCGGGATATAGCGCTGGCCGCGCCCGTTGACCAGGATGCCGCGGGCCAGCAGCTGCGGATCCCCGAAGAACGCCACCTCGGTCGCGTCCATGTGCGCCAGCTCCGCGCCGAGCGCCTGCGCCAGCCGGATGCCGATGCCGTCGTGTTCCTCGATCGCCGCGGCGGGCCTGCCGATCAGTCGCGGCGCATATCCTTCGATCATCTCCTTGTGGTAGGCGAAACTGCCGGTGGCCAGCACGACGCCGCGCTCGGCGCGGATGGCGACCGGCTTGCCGTAGCGGCGGGCCAGCACCCCGACCACCCGATCGTCGTCGTCGACGATCAGCCGCGCGATCCGCATGTCGTACTCCGCCCGGATGCCCAGCGCTGCCGCGGTGTCGGCCAGCGGCTTCATCAGCATGTAGCCGCCGCCCTTCTCGCCGGTGCGCTTGTCGGCCATTTGCGGGACATGGCCGCGCGGAGCGGGTTCGGCGATCGCGTTGAAGGGCGCGGCGTTCTCGCCGCCGGAGTACATCAGTCCTTCGTCGTGCGGCGGCTCCCACCCCGGCTCGCCCCAGAACGCTTCGCGGAACGGCACGCCGCAGGACACCAGCCACTGGAAGTGCTCGACGCTGCCGCGGCAATAGTCGGCGATCTTCGCCTTGTCCACGCCGGGGCCGAGCGCCGCGAGCAGGAAGGTCTCCATGTTCTCCGGCGTGTCCTCGAAACCGAGGGCCTGTTGCAGCGGTGTGCCGCCGCCCAGGTAGATGAAGCCGCCCGCCAGGGCGGCGGCGCCACCCCAGCCGCCGGTACGCTCCAGGACCAGCACGTCGGCGCCCGCGCGGGCGGCCTCGATGGCGGCGCACACCCCGGCGATGCCGTATCCGGCGACGACGACGTCGGCCCGGTGGTCCCAGGTCTCGACCCGGCTCGCGCGCAGGGGGCGAATGGTGGTGGCGTCAGACATGGTCAACGAATCCTTCACTGCTCGGCGGGCGCGGACTGCGCGCGGGCGGCCTTCTTCTGCTGCGCCACAATCGTGCCCACCAGGATGTCGAGTTTGGTGCCGTTCGGCCAACCCACGTAGTGACACAGGAACACCGCGATCTCGTGCAGCTGGTCTTCGGTGAGTTCGCCGTTGCGCAGCGCGGCCCCGATCTGGATGCCCGCGGTGTCGATCGCGCCCTGCGCGGCCAGCGCGCCGAGCAGCAGCAGCCTGCGGTCGCGGATGGTGAGTCCGGGCCGCGACCAGATGTCGGCGAAGAGGTGGTCGGCGGTGACGGCGAAGTGGGCGCCGGGGTATTCCTGGAACTCCGTGCCGTAGACCTCGGCCATCCTGGCCAGACCGCGCTGCCGCACGCTGTCGCTGGAACCGTTGTCGCTCATGAGGTTTGCCTTTCCGATGCGGAGGTGCCCGTTCCGACGCCGAGTCCGGGACCGAGCCGGTCGATGGCGAGTTCGGCCAGCGGCAACGCGGTGCCGAGCCGTTCGCCCAATTCCAGGGCGAGACCGAGGTCTTTCTCCCCGAGGTCGCGCACGTGCCGCAGGATCGGCAGCCAGAAGTCGCCGTCCTGGATCGGCGCGGTGGTGCCGCGCAGCATGATGGCGCCGGGCCCGCCGGTGACCGCGTCGGAGTGGCGCACCACTTTGCCGAGCGCGGTGAGGTCGAGACCGGCCGCCTCGGCCAGGCGTTGCGCCTCGGTGGCGGCGGTGAAGGAGACGAAGTGCAGCAGGTTGCGGGCCAGTTTCATGCGCGTGCCCGCGCCGACCGGCCCGGCGTGCACGATCAGATCGGCGAAGCAGCCGAACGGTTCGCGCACCTGCTCGAACGCCGTGTCGCTGCCGCCGACCATGACCGCGAGCGCGCCGCGGGTCGCGCCGGGCGCGCCGCCGCTGATCGGCGCGTCCACCAGTTCGACGCCGCGGTCGCGGCAGACCGCCGCGAGTTCTTCGGCGGTGCGATCGCTGATCGTGGAGTGCACGGCGACCACGGTGCCCGCCGCGGCGGTGCGCAATATGCCCTCCGGACCGGTGATCACGTCGCGGACCTGGGCATCGTTCACCACGGTGATGGAGATGACCGCCGCCTGCCTGGCGAGTTCGGCGGCGGAGGCGACCGCCTCGGCCCCGGCCGCGAGAAACGGCTCGACCGCCTCGGGCCGCGTGTCGCACACCGCCAGCCCGCCCGGCCATTCCAGCAGGCGCTCGGCCATCGGCGCACCCATGTTGCCGAGGCCGAGGAATCCGATGCGGGCGCTCATGACCGCACGATCTGTCCGCCGTCGACGTTGAAGATCTGCCCGGTGACCCAGCTCGCCTCGTCCGACAGCAGGTACAGGCAGGCGCCGACCAGGTCCTGCGGCGTGCCCATCCGCTTGAGCGGCAGGCGTTTGACGATGTCGTCGACGATCACCTCCGGGGTGACCGCCTTGGTGGCGTCGGTGTCGATCGGTCCCGGCGCGATGGCGTTGACGCGGATGTTCGAACCGCCCAGTTCGAAGGCCAGTTGCTGGGTGAGGCCGTTGACGCCGACTTTCGCCAGGCCGTAGAAGCTGGAATACAGCCACGCGGCGGTGGAGGACTGGTTGACGATCGATCCGCTGCCGCGCTTGGACATGTGCGGCCAGACGGCGCGGGTCATGACGAGCGCGCCGTCCATGTTCACGCTCATGAACTTCCGGTAGTAGTCCCACGGCACGGTCAGCAGCAGGTTCAGTTTCATCTCGCCGTAGATGGCGGCGTTGTTGACCAGGTGGTCGATGCCGCCGAACTCGGCGACGGCGAGATCGGCCAGTGCGGTGGCGGAGTCGGGATCGGACACATCGACCTGTCCGAACACCGCGGTGCCGCCGTCGGCGACGATCTTCTCGACGACCGCCGCGCCGCTCTCGGCGTTCTTGTCGGCGACGACGACGTTCGCGCCTTCGGCGGCCAGCGCCTGCGCGTAGGCGGCGCCGATGCCCTGAGCGGCGCCGGTGACGATGGCGGATCTTCCCGTGAAACGGGCCATGGAGTTCAGCTCCTCTGTGTTGTCCCGCGGCGGTCAGACCGCGGTGGCGATGACTTTGGTCTCGAGGTACTCCTCGAAACCGGCGATGCCCATCTCACGGCCGAGGCCGGATTGCTTGTAGCCGCCGAAGGGGACGTCGGCGGAGTACCAGATCCCGCCGTTGACGCCCAGCGTCCCGGTGCGCACGCGTTCGGTGACGCGCCGGATGCGCTCGGGGTCGGTTCCCCAGACCGAACCGGACAGGCCGTAGGGGGAGTCGTTGGCGATGCGGACAGCGTCCTCGTCACCGTCGTGCGCGATGATCACCAGCACCGGGCCGAAGATCTCTTCGCGGGCGACGGTCGAGCTGTTGGGGACGTCCGCGATCAATGTCGGTTCGACGAAGAACCCGCGCTCGTGCCGGGCCGGGCGCCCACCGCCGACCACGATCCGCCCGCCCTCGGCGCGTGCGATGTCGACATAGCGTTCGACCCTGGCGCGCTGGCGTTCGGAGATCAGCGGCCCGCACACCGTGCGCGGGTCGGTGGGATCGCCCGGTCTGATCCCACCGAGCGTGGCCGCGGCCGCCTGCACCGCTTGGTCGTAGGCGGCGCGCGGGACAAGCAGCCGGGTGGACAGCGCGCAGCCCTGGCCGGCGTGCACGCACACCGAGAACGCCGCGACCGAGCAGGCCGCGGCGATGTCGGCGTCGTCGAGCACGATGAACGCCGATTTGCCGCCCAGTTCGAGGAACGCCTTCTTCAAAGTCGTTGCGGCGCCGGTCATGACGGCGCGGCCGGTGGCTGTGGAGCCGGTGAAACTGATCATGTCGACGCGCGGGTCGGCGGTCAGCCGGGCGCCGAGCGTGTGGTCGGCGGAGGTCACGATATTCACGACGCCGGCCGGGATGTCGGTCTCCTCGGCGATGACGGCGCCGACCGCCGCCGCGCACCAGGGGGTATCGGGGGCGGGTTTGAGCACGACGGTGTTCCCCGCCGCCAGCGCGGGACCCAATTTGGCGAAGTTGATCTGATGCGGGAAGTTCCAGGGCGTGATCGCCCCGACCACGCCGATCGGCTCCCGGCGCAGCAACCGGCGGGTCTTGATGCCCATCGGTTCGGCCACGCCCAGATCGGTTTCCCAGTCGTAGGTTTCGGCGAGTCCGGCCGCATAACCCAGGTCGGCGACCGGGCCCTCCAACTGCGGGCCCGCGGTCAGCATCCGCGGGGCGCCTGCCTCGGCGATCGTGATTTCACGCAGGTCCTCGACGTGGGACTGCAACGCGGTGCGCAACTGCTCGAGGCAGTGGGCGCGGAAGGCGTGATCGCGCGACCAGTCCGTCTCGTCGAACGCGGTGCGCGCGGCGGCGACGGCGGCGTCGAGATCGGCCGCGTTCGCGTCGGCGGCGAGGCCCAGGACTTCCTCGGTCGCCGGGTTCACCGTCGCGAAGACACCGTCGGCGCCCTCGACCAGCTTGCCGCCGATCAGCAGGCGGGACCCGTCGGCGGGCAGAAGGCTGCTCATGGATTACTCCGATACTGTCTGGACACGTGTACGGAATATAGTCTCGGACGTCGATCTGTGGCAATAACAGGTTCTAACTCTGCCATTCTCGACAGGGCCGAGCGGGAAGGGGTGCGCTCCGGCTGGATGCGCGCGAGAGCGTCGAGTGTGGCACGGCGAAACGGTTGGTGATTTGAGAAGAATTGTCGGGAACGGTGGGTCGGTGGTACTGTCCAGACACATGTCCAGCTATCTGTCTCCGCCTCGGTGGCGGCACGCTGCCGCGAGGCGGAACGTGTTATCGGTTTCGGAGTGTGGGTGATGACCGCCGCGGTGGAGCCGGTGACGTTCGATCCGTATGACTACGGGTTTCACGAGGATCCGTA
>NZ_JBIDDF010000013.1:0-216828 GCF_043205035.1 Nocardia sp. NPDC047654 | reverse complement strand
TGCTCGGCCCAGAATGCTTCCCGATCGGCCGCCGCCCGCTGGTAGAACCCCGCGTCGGCGTTCGCCTGAGCGGCGAACTCCGCGCTCGGCGGGTAGGCGGTGGTGGTGTCGCGGTCATCGGTGGTTGCGCTGGTCACGCGAGATCTCCTAACGAAAGAGCAAGGGGGACGAGGAAGGCCGGGCAGCGATCAGTGCACCACCGCCTTCTCCGCGCCGACGCCGGTGAGCGAGCGGACCTCCATCTCCGCAGCCTTGGCGGGGTCCTCGGACCTGCCGCCGACCAAGGTGCCGATGACGCCGAGCGCGAACGCCAACGGGATGGAGACGATGCCCGGGTTGGACAGCGGGAACCAGTCGAAATCCGATCCCGGGAGCATGGCGGTCTTGCTGCCGGAGACCGCGGGGGAGAACACGATCAGCACGATCGTCGAGATCAGGCCGCCGTACATGCTGAACAGCGCACCGGTGGTGTTGAACCGTCGCCAGAACAGCGAGAACAGGATGGTCGGCAGATTCGCCGACGCCGCGACCGCGAACGCCAGCGCCACCAGGAAGGCGACGTTCTGCCCGTTGGCCAGGATGCCCAGGGCGATGGCCAGCACGCCGATCACCACCGCGGTGATGCGGGACACCCGGACCTGTTCGCGCTCACCGGCTTTCCCGCGCTTGATGACGTTGGCGTAGATGTCGTGGGCGAAGGAGGCCGACGCCGTGATGGTCAGGCCCGCGACCACCGCGAGGATGGTGGCGAAGGCGACCGCGGAGATCACACCGAGCAGCACCACGCCGCCGAGTTCGAAGGCCAGCAGCGGCGCCGCCGAATTCTGCCCGCCCGCGGCCGCGAGGATGCGGTCCGGGCCCACGATCGCCGCCGCGCCGTAGCCGAGCACCAGGGTGAACAGGTAGAACGCGCCGATCAGGCCGATCGCCCAGACCACAGAGCGCCGTGCCTCTTTGGCGGTGGGCACGGTGTAGAAGCGCATCAGCACATGCGGCAGGCCCGCGGTGCCGAGCACCAGTGCCAGGCCGAGGGAGAGGAAGTTGAGCTTCGAGGTCTCGCTGCCGCCGTACTGCGCGCCGGGAGCGAGCACGTCGCGCGCGGCGACGGCCTTGTTCGCCGAGCCGGAGACCGCTTCCTGCGCGGAGCCCAGGATGTCGGAGAAGTTGAAACCGAACTTCGCGAACACCATGACGGTCATCAGCGCCGCGCCCACGATCAGCAGCACCGCCTTGATGATCTGCACCCACGTGGTGCCCTTCATACCGCCGACCAGCACGTAGACGATCATCAGCACGCCCACCACGGCGATCACGACGGACTGCCCGGTCTTGTCGGAGATGTCCAGCAGCAGTGCGACCAGGCCGCCCGCGCCCGCCATCTGCGCGAGCAGGTAGAACAGGGACACGGTGAGCGTGGACAGCGCGGCGGCGGTGCGTACCGGGCCTTCCTTCAGCCGGAAGCTCAGCACGTCGGCCATGGTGAATTTGCCGGTGTTGCGGAGCATTTCGGCGACCAGCAGCAGCGCGACCAGCCAAGCGACCAGGAATCCGATGGAATAGAGGAAACCGTCGTAGCCGTAGACCGCGATGGCGCCCGCGATGCCGAGGAAGCTCGCGGCCGACAGGTAGTCGCCCGCGATGGCGACGCCGTTCTGCGGGCCGGAGAAGCCGCGCCCTCCGGTGAAGTAGTCGGCGGCGGTGGCGTTGTTGCGGCTGGCGCGGATCACCACGATCATCGTGAACACGACGAAGACGCCGAAGATGGCGATATTGGCGACCGGGTTGCCGACCGTCGCGGCGGCGGCGTAGGTGTGCACGGTGTTCACGCTCGGTCTCCCTCGAGGTAGCCGCGGATGGTCGCCGCGCGCGGATCCAGTTCCCGGTTGGCGAACCGGACGTACAGCGCGGTGATGGCGAAGGTGGATACGAATTGGCCGAGGCCGAGCAGCAACCCGACGTTGACGTCGCCGAACACCGGGCGGCTCATGAAGTCGTGGGCGTAGGCGCCGAGCAGGACGTAACCGAGGTACCAGAGCAGGAACAACGCGGTCATCGGAAACACGAAGCGGCGCAGGCGCGTTCGCAGTTCCTGGAATTGGGGACTCGCCTGCACTTCGGCGAATTCTGCTGCGCTCGGCGCTCGCCGCGGGGCGGTGTCGTCGAGTTCGATACTGGTCATGAGTGTCCTACCAAGTGACGTGGCTTACTTCCCGAGGACGGTAAGCCGGGCCTGCGGCTCACCAGTAGGCTGTGGCGTGGGTCACTCTGTGAAGGTGCCCGAATCTGCGCTGAGCGGTCGATGTGACGCGATGAACGGTCGTCGGCCGCCCGGGGCCTCGGTCAGTCCGAGCGCAGGCTGCGCTCGCGGTCGGCGCCCATGCCCAGTCGCTCCGGCGCGTGCATCCGGACGAAGATCCGGCTCACCGCCCTCGCGCCGACTCCGCGGGTGAACGAGCTGACCAGCACCATGGTGGCGAACGCCAACGGCACGCTGATCGCCGCCGGATAGCCGAGCAGCGCAGCGGGCCAGCCGCCCGCCACCGCGTCGGAGAATCCGCCGGTGACCGAGACGGCGGTCGCGGTGCCCGCGGCGAGCCCGCCCGCGATCAGACCGGCCGCCGCGCCCGCGGCGGTCAGCCCGCGCCACCAGATGCCCAGCACCAGCAGCGGGCACAGCGTGGAGGCGGCCACCGCGAAGGCCAGGCCGACGGTGCGCGACAGGTCCAGCGACACGACGGTCAGCGACAGCGCCAGCGGAACCGAGCCCGCGACCAGCGCCGCCGCGCGGAAGTCCCGGATCCGCCCGCGCAGCATGTCGGTGCTGAGCACGCCCGCGATGCTCACCAGCAGTCCCGACGAGGTGGACAGGAACGCGGCGATCGCGCCCGCCGCGGCCAGCGCCGCGAGCAGCTGCCCCGGCAGTCCGGCGACCACCGAGCCGGGCAGCAGCACCACCGCGGCATCGGAGGTCCCGGTGATCAGCAGTTGCGGCACGTACAGCCGGGCGAAGACGCCCAGCAGGACGGGGAACAGGTAGAACAGTCCGACCAGGCCGATCACCGCGAGCGCCGTCGCGCGCGCGGCCCGCCCATCGGGGTTGGTGTAGAAGCGCACCAGCACGTGCGGCAGGCCCATGGTGCCGAGGAAGGTCGCGAGGATCAGTGAATAGACCTGGTAGGCCGGATGCGGTCCACCCAAGCCGCCGCCCGGCGCCAGCCAGCCCGTGCCGTCGGCGGGTGCGCCCGCGACCACCGGCACGGCGGCCCCGGCTTCCAGCACCAGCCGCGTGCCCGCGGACAGCTCGTGGGTGCCGGGCGCCAGCGGCACCGGACCATCGACCGCGCGGTCGTCGAGTGTTCCCGTGATCGAAACCTGCTGCGGCGCACCGACCCGCACCACTACGTCGGTGGTCACGTCGACGGTCGTGCGCTCGGACACCACCGGCGGGGCGGGCGCGCCCAGCTCCCGCTCGTCGGCGAGGAAGTGCCCGAGCAGCACCAGCGCGGGAAGGGCCACCGCGGTCAGCTTCAGCCAGTACTGGAACGCCTGGACCAGGGTGATCGAGCGCATCCCGCCGCCGACTACGTTGGCGAGCACGATCGCGCCCACCGCCACCGCGCCCACCCAGTCCGGCACCCCGAGCAGGATGTGCAGGGTCAGCCCGGCCCCTTGGAACTGCGGGATGAGATACACCGCGCAGATGAGCACCACGACGGTGGCCGCGAGCCTGCGCAAACGCAATGAGCCCAGCCGGAATTCGGCGAAGTCGGGCACCGTGTACGCGCCGGAGCGGCGCAGCGGAGCGGCGACGAACAGCAGCAGCGCCAGGTATCCGGCGGTGAAGCCCACCGGGTACCACAGCGCGTCCGCGCCGTATTTCGCGATCAACCCGGCCACGCCGAGAAACGAGGCGGCCGAGAGGTATTCACCGGAGATCGCGGCGGCGTTCCAGCGCGGTCCCACGCTGCGCGACGCGACGAGGAAGTCGGAGGTGGTGCGCGCGAGGCGCACGCCGTACGCGCCGATCGCGACGGTCGCCAGCGCCGCGAGGACCAGCGCGGCCACGGTGAGCGCAGGCGCCGTGCTCGAGGTCATGGAGCGCTCCGGGGCGGGCGCATCGGTTCGGCGGGCGATGTGGACGTGATCGACTTGTTCATGGTGAAGGGCGCACCATCAGTCCTCGGCCAGTTCGAGGAAGTCCTGTTCGTTGCGTTCGGCCAACCGCACATAGGTGCGGCCGAGCAGGAACAGCAGCGGGTAGACGGCTCCGCCGAGCAGCAGCCACGGCAACCGGATGCCCAGCACCGCCATGGAGCCGATCGAGCCGGTCCGGAACAGCACCGGCAGCGCGCACAGCAGCGCGATGCTCACCAGGCCGACGCGTAGCGCGAGCCCGAGTTGGGCGCGGATCAGGCCCCCGATGAGCGCTTCGCCGAACTCGGTTTGCTCGGCGACCTCCACCCGCGTGCGCACCCGCCGGGCGCCACGTCGCTCGGAGAGCACGACGCGCCTGCGGACCGGACGCTGCGGCCCGGTCATTGGTTGCCCCGGTGCTGCCGGGGCCGGTGCACCAGCCGTTGTTTCAGCTCACGAACCTGTCTTCGGCTGACCGGCAGTTCGACCGCTTGCGCGTCGCCCTCGGCCCGCAGGCACACCACGGTCCCCGAACCCTTGCTGCGCAGCCCGGTGACCAGCCGCAGCGCCACCAGGTACGACCGATGCACCCGGAGGAATCCGGCGTCGTGCCAGCGAGCCTCCAGCGCCGACAACGGAATCCGCACCAGGTGCGATCCGGCGCTGGTGTGCAGCCGCGCGTAGTCACCGTCGGCTTCCACCCAGCTCACGCTCGATCGCGGGACCAGCGTGGTCACTCCGCCCAGTTCCACGGGGATGACCTCGTTCGGGTCGGTGCGGGCTTCGGCGGCGGGCGGGTGCGGCGCGCTGCGCGCCGCGGCGATCCGCCGCACCGCCTCCGCGAGCCGGTCCTCCCGCAGCGGCTTGAGCAGATAGTCCACCGCGCCCAGGTCGAACGCCGCGATCGCCCGGTCGTCGTGGGCGGTCACGAAGACCACGGCGGGCGCGGCGGCGAACTCCGAGAGGATGCCCGCCAGCTCCATGCCGTCCAGTCCCGGCATGTTGATGTCCAGGAACACCGCGTCGATCGGATGGGCGCGCAGCACCCGCAGTGCGCTGGTGGCGTCGCCTGCCGCGTGGATCTCGCCGATCTCGGTCCGCGCGCGCAGCAGATACACCAGCTCGTCCAGAGCGGGTTTCTCGTCGTCCACGGCGAGCACGCGCAGCGCGCCCGCCGGTTTGCCGGTAACGCGGGTCACAATCGCACCATCGTAAGGCTCCCCTGCGAGGCCGCCGACGGGTGCCGTCGGCGTGACGCCCTCAGCTCCCGGCGGCACCTCGAGGGTCGCGGCCGGACCGCTGGAGTCGACCGACGCCCGCGACGAACGCGCGCACTTCCGCAGCCGCGCGTCGAGCCGGTGCTCGCAGCGGCGCGGGGGTGGCGTGCCGGTTGGTGTCGTGTGCCGGTCTTATGCCCGGATGCCCGCGCGGAACTTGGGGACGCGCAGGCTGACCTTCGTGCCCGCGCCGGGCGCGGTTTCCACGACCAGGCCGTAGTCGTCGCCGAAGGCCGCGCGCAACCGGTCGTCGACATTGGCCAGCCCGACGTGCGCGGCCTCACCGGAGCCCGCCGGGCCCGTCCCGGCGTCGACGGCGTCCAGCGCGCCGGAGCGCAGCAGATCCGGGTCCATGCCGACGCCGTCGTCCTCGACGCTGATCACGCAGTCGGTACCCGCGTCGGTGGCGACGATGCTGACGGTGCCGCCGTGCGCGGTGCCCGCCAGCCCGTGCCGCACCGCGTTCTCCACCAGCGGCTGAAGCGCGAGGAAGGGCAGCACCACGCCGAGCACCTCGGGCGCGATCCGCAGCCGGACCTGGAGCGCGTCGCCGAAACGGGCGCGTTCCAGCGCGAGGTACCGCTCGATGTTGCGCAACTCGTCGGACAGCACCGTGAATTCGCCGGCGGCGCGAAAGGAGTACCTGGTGAAATCGGCGAACTCGAGGATCAGCTCGCGGGCCCGCGCCGGGTCGGTGCGGACGAACGAGGCGATGGTGTTCAGCGCGTTGTAGATGAAGTGCGGGCTGATCTGGGCCCGTAGCGCGCGCACCTCGGCGCGGTCCAGCCGGGCCCGCGACGCGTCCAGCTCGGCCAGTTCGAGCTGCCCGCAGGCGTACCGCGCCACCTCGGCGACCGCACCCAGCCGGCCCGGTCCCGGCTGCCCGGCGCTCACGACTCCCAGCACACCGGCCACGCCGTTGGATTCGACCAGCAGCGGTTGCGCGATCAGCGTGCGTCCCGCGTGTTCGCCGCGTCCCGGTCCGGCGACGAGCACCGGGCGCTCGCCCGCGACGGCGCGCACGGCGGCTTCGCCGAAGTATTCGGCCAGTTCGGCGTGCGGGCCGTCCCAGGCGAGCAACGTGCCGTCGGGGTCGGCCAGCGCGAGCGCTTCGGCGCCGGTGAGTGCGCGCAGGTGCGGCGCCGCCTCCCGCGCGGACTGCTCGGTCAGCCCGCGCCGCAGCGGGACCGCCGCCAGCGACGCGGTGTGCAACGCCGAATGCACCGCCCGCTCCGCGGGGGTGGTCACCACTCTGCGGGTGCGCGACCAGATCAGCAGCGCCCCGGCGATCAGCGCCGCCGCCGCCGCGGCGGCGAGTGCGGTGGTCATGGCGGGCATCGGCGCACGGACTGCATGGGCTGATTATCGCGTCGGCCGCAATCGTGCGCGCAGCGGTGGCGGTCCTGATGTGAGGTCGGCCTGGAGTATCGGCCGGATCGCGCGGCAGGGTGGCGGATCCGGGGCCCGCGATCGAGTCCCGGAGCATCGATCGGAGTGCCTGAGGCACGCGGTGGGGTCAGCGGCTGCGTCGTGACGCGGTGGCGGACCTGCGGACGGTCGCGGTGCGGCGCGGTGGCGGCCTGGGGCCGTGATGGGGCGCCCCGCGGCGGCTCCGCCGCGGGGCACCGGTGCCGCGGTCCGGTCCGGTCGGAGTTCAGCCCTGGTACTGCGGGACCGTGAACTCGATGGTGCCGGGTTCGGGGAAGTGCGCCGCGCCGATGCTGACCGTCGCGGTGAACTGCCCGATGCCGGGGAGGAACAGCGCGGAGTGGCCGCTGTTGCCCCAATAGCCGGGGCCCTGCGCGACCACTTGGAACGTACCTTCCTGACCGGTGTCGACGTTGCGATAGTTCAGCGTGACCGGCAGCGTGCAGGGCCCGACGCCGACCAGCGTCGCGCCCACGGTGAAGGCCGCCTGGTTGGGGTAGGCGTTGCCGTTGACCGACATCTCCACCTGACCCACGCACGGCCCCTGGGCCAGGGTGTACACGGTGGCGAACGCGGCGGGGGCGGCCGCGGCGGGCGCGGCCGTCGCGACCAGTGCCGCCATCGCCGTAGCGGGGACCATCAAGAGCGCTGTCGTCGAATTCATCGACACCTCCACGATTTCGGGAAAATCCGGTCTGCCGTGCTGGCCCGTCCCCGAGAAGCGCCGGCATCGTCGTGGGGAGGGAAGCAGAGATTACCGCCGAGCCACGGCCGCCGTTCGGGTGTTCCCGAATTCGGCAAGACCCCGACACTCGCGGAAATCGGCCACTACACGGCGAGTCCCCAGGACGCGCCGGTGATCTTCCCCACCGACACGCCGGACGCCCGAGTGGCGCCAGCGCGCCGGTCCGAAGCAGTCGGTGGGCACGCCTAGAATCGGTCCAGCCAACCCCCGTCGAGACCTTGGGAGGAAGGACCGTCTTGGCCGCCTCGTCCGGATCGTTCGTCCATCTGCACAACCACACCGAGTACTCCATGCTCGATGGTGCGGCCAAGATCTCGCCACTGTTCAGTGAGGCGAAACGGCTGGGGATGAACGCGGTCGGGATGACCGACCACGGCAACATGTACGGCGCGTCGGAGTTCTACAACTCGGCCAAGAAGCACGACATCAAGCCGATCATCGGCATCGAGGCCTACATCGCGCCCGCCTCCCGGTTCGAGACCAAGCGCGTGCAGTGGGGCGATCCGAGCCAGAAGGGCGACGACGTCTCCGGCTCGGGTGCCTACACGCACATGACCATGGTCGCCGAGAACGCGACCGGCCTGCGCAACCTGTTCAAACTCTCCTCGCTGGCCTCCATCGAGGGCCAGCTCGGCAAGTGGGCGCGCATGGACGCGGAGATCATCGCCCAGTACGCCGAAGGCATCATCGCGACGACCGGCTGCCCCTCCGGCGAGGTGCAGACCCGCCTGCGTCTGGGGCACGAGCGCGAGGCGCTGGAGGCCGCGGCCAAGTGGCAGGAGATCTTCGGCAAGGACAATTTCTTCCTCGAGATCATGGACCACGGCCTGTCCATCGAGCGCCGGGTCCGCGAGGGGTTGCTGAACGTCGGCAAGCAGCTGGGCATCCCGGCGCTGGCCACGAACGACTGCCACTACGTCACCAAGGACCAGTCCGCCAACCACGAGGCGCTGCTGTGCGTGCAGACCGGCAAGACGCTGTCGGATCCCACGCGGTTCAAGTTCGACGGTGACGGCTACTACCTGAAGTCCGCCGAGGAGATGCGCGCGCTGTGGGACGCGGAGGTGCCCGGCGCGTGCGACAACACGGTGCTGATCGGCGAGCGGGTCCAGTCCTACGACGACGTGTGGGCCTTCAAGGACCGCATGCCGATCTTCCCGGTGCCCGAGGGCGAGGACCAGGATTCCTGGCTGCGCAAAGAGGTCGACCGCGGCCTGGCGCGCCGGTTCCCGGACGGCGTGCCCGAGGAGTACTACAGCCGCGCCTATTTCGAACTGGACGTCATCAAGCAGAAGGGTTTCCCCGCCTACTTCCTCGTCGTCGGCGACCTCGTCAAGCACGCGCGGGAGGTCGGCATCCGGGTCGGCCCCGGCCGTGGTTCGGCGGCCGGTTCGCTGGTGGCCTACGCGCTCGGCATCACCAATATCGATCCGCTGCCGCACGGCCTGCTGTTCGAGCGGTTCCTCAACCCGGAGCGCCCGTCCGCGCCCGATATCGATATCGACTTCGACGATCGCCGTCGCGGTGAGATGGTCCGCTACGCGACCGAGAAGTGGGGCACCGACCGGGTCGCCCAGGTGATCACCTTCGGCACGATTAAAACCAAGGCCGCGATCAAGGACTCCGCGCGCGTCCAGTTCGGCCAGCCCGGCTTCGCCATCGCCGACCAGATCTCCAAGGCGCTGCCGCCGCCGATCATGGCCAAGGACATCCCGCTGTCGGGCATCATGGACCCCGATCACGAGCGGTACAAAGAGGCCGCCGAGGTCCGCGAACTCATCGGCAACAACCCGGACGTGGCCAAGATCTACGAGACCGCGCGCGGACTCGAGGGCCTGATCCGCAACGCCGGTGTGCACGCCTGCGCGGTGATCATGTCCTCCGAACCGTTGATGGACGCCATCCCGGTGTGGAAGCGGCCCCAGGACGGGGCGATCATCACCGGCTGGGACTACCCGTCCTGCGAGGCCATCGGCCTGCTGAAGATGGACTTCCTCGGTCTGCGCAACCTCACCGTCATCGGTGACGCGCTGGACAACATCAAGGCCAACCGCGGCATCGACCTGGACATGGACAACCTGCCGCTGGACGACCCCGCGACCTACGAATTGCTCTCGCGCGGCGACACGCTCGGCGTCTTCCAGCTCGACGGCGGTCCCATGCGCGACCTGCTGCGGCGCATGCAGCCCACCGGCTTCAACGACATCGTCGCCGTGCTCGCGCTCTACCGCCCCGGCCCGATGGGCATGAACGCGCACAACGACTACGCCGACCGCAAGAACGGGCGGCAGCCGATCAAGCCGATCCACCCCGAGCTGGAGGAACCGCTCAAGGACATCCTCGCCGAGACCTACGGCCTGATCGTCTACCAAGAGCAGATCATGTTCATCGCGCAGAAGGTCGCCTCCTACTCGATGGGCAAGGCCGACGCGCTGCGCAAGGCCATGGGTAAGAAGAAACTCGAGGTGCTGGAGGCCGAGTACAAGGGCTTCCACGAGGGCATGACCACGAACGGCTTCTCCGAGGCCGCGGTGAAGGCGCTGTGGGACACCATCCTTCCGTTCGCCGGCTACGCGTTCAACAAGTCGCACGCCGCGGGCTACGGCCTGGTCTCGTTCTGGACCGCCTACCTCAAGGCCAACTACCCGGCCGAGTACATGGCGGGCCTGCTCACTTCCGTGGGCGACGACAAGGACAAGGCCGCGGTCTACCTCTCCGACTGCCGCCGCCTCGGCATCACCGTGCTGCCGCCGGACGTCAACGAGTCCGAGCAGAACTTCGCCTCCGTCGGCAAGGACATCCGCTTCGGTCTCGGCGCGGTGCGCAACGTCGGCGCGAACGTCGTCTCCTCGATCATCCAGGCGCGCAAGGAGAAGTCGAAGTTCACCGATTTCTCCGACTACCTGAACAAGATCGACGCCATCGCCGCGAGCAAGAAGGTCACCGAATCGCTGATCAAGGCAGGCGGTTTCGACTCCCTCGGGCATCCGCGCAAGGGCCTGATGCTGATCCACTCCGATGCCATCGACGCCGTGATGGCCACCAAGAAGGCCGAGGCGATCGGTCAATTCGACCTGTTCGGCGGCCTGGACGCGGACGAGTCGGTGACCTCGGTGTTCAACGTGAAGGTCCCCGACGAGGAGTGGGAGTCCAAGCACCGGCTCGCACTGGAGCGGGAGATGCTCGGCCTGTACGTCTCCGGGCATCCGCTCAACGGCGTCGAGCACGTGCTCGCGGCGCAGGCCGATACGCAGATCCCCGCCATCCTGGAGGGCGACATCAAGGACGGCACCCAGGTGACCGTCGGCGGCATCCTGGCCTCGGTGAACCGGCGCATCAACAAGAACGGCCTGGCCTGGGCCTCCGCGCAGCTGGAAGACCTCACCGGTGGTATCGAGGTGCTGTTCTTCCCGCAGTCGTACTCGGTGTACGGGATGGACGTCGTGGAGGACGCCGTGGTGCTGGTCAAGGCGCGCGTCTCGGTCCGCGACGACCGCATCTCGCTGATCGCCAACGATCTCGCCGTGCCCGACCTGTCCGCGGTCGGCGTCGCCAAGCCGCTCGCGGTCACCGTCACCACCCGCATGTGCACACCGGACAAGATCGGCGAACTCAAGCGTGTCTTGTCCAGGCACCCCGGCACGTCGGATGTCCATATCCGGCACGTCGGCGCCCGAGACAAGACCACGCTGCTGAAGCTCGACGAACGCCTGCGAGTCTCACCGTCCTCGGCACTGATGGGCGACCTCAAGGCGCTGCTGGGACCGGGCTGCCTGGCCGGCTGAGCGGTGGGTTCCGCGGCCGGGACTCGGGCCACTGGTCGGCGGGTGTGTCGCGCTAGGCGCGTCCGGGAACTCAGGTTCCGAAACCTCGCCGACCGGGCAGGCTGTCGTGGACAAGCGCCGACGCGCAACGCCCATCCTTCCGCTGGAAGCGGATTCCCTTTTCGATGATCGCGGCCATCCGCGGTATGTAGGCACAACCATGCATGACGTCGTCCGCGGGTCCGGACGAGATGGTGCAATACGCTGTGGCAGTGGAGTTCTCGGAGGTACTGCGGCGGCGGCGAATGGTCCGGTACTACACGACCCAGCCGTTGGAGCGGGATGTCATCGAGCGAGTGGTGGGCTCGGCGCTGCGTGCGCCTTCTGCCGGATATGCGCAGGGGTGGGCGTTTCTCGTGCTGACTCGTGAAGCCGACCGCGAGCGGTTCTGGAGGTTCGCACCGGTTCGCGTTGATCGGGCCGCGGCGGTGCAGAACGCGCCGCTGATCGTGGTCCCCCTCTCGAACAAAGACGCCTACCTGGACCGCTACACCGAGTCGGACAAGGGGTGGACTGATCGGGATGAAGCACGGTGGCCGGCGCCGTACTGGCATATCGACACCGGGATGGCGGCATTCGCGATGCTGCTGACCGCAGTGGACGAGGGGCTGGGGGCATGCTTCTTTGCCATCATGCCCGAGCATCTCGAGGGTTTCCGTGCCGAGTTCGGCGTTCCAGATGAGTACGACCCGATCGGTGCGATCACCGTTGGCTACCGTGCCGCCGACCAGCCTTCGGCCCGATTCGGTCACCGGCGGCGTGGTGTCGAGGACGTTGTTCACGACGGGTATTGGGGCCACGCTTGGCGCAATGCATAGTCCGAACCCCACCCCTACGCCGGGACGCGCGATATTCGGGCGCAAGCGTGCGTACGCTCGGCGGGTGCCGCATCGTCAGGAGTCGAGCCACTGCTCGATTCGCTCCAGACTCGCGGCGGAGAGGACGACGTCGCCGTCTTCGGCGTCCAGCAGTTTCCAGTCGTGTGGCGACATCGGTTCGCGCACCAGACAGTAGCCTGCCCGCGTTGCCCGGTAAGCGACGTTGCGGAACCGTTCGGAACTCGGATCCGGTGCGACTTCTTCGGTTCGATTCATGAGGGATTGCTCCATGGGTGGCGTCGGGCGGAATCCGGTGTGATGCGCCCGGCGGCGACCAAGGCGGTGAACGCGGTGCGTTTGCGGCCGCAGTCGTGATCGCGGTGCAGTTGCATCGCTCGGTGTGCTTCGGTGATGGTCAACGGCTGGGCGGGTGTGGCGCATGTCCACGCTTCCGGCCACTGGATCGGGCGCACGGTGCCCCGCGTACAGGCGGCCCTGTGCCCGCGCGCGGGGCGGCGCGGCCGGTCGGTCGGCCACACGCACCCGACGCCGAGCAATGCCGCGCCGCAACCGGCGAACACCGCCGCGATGCTCGACAGCGTGGTCCATATCCCCACGTCCGCTCACCGCTGGCAGCCGTTGCCCACATCGGTGCGCAGCCCCTCGGCTAGCTTGCTCAGACCATCGAGCACCTGCTGGAACGTCCGGGGTTCCGGCATGCTGTCGGCGGACAATGCGGGACCGGTGTGCTCGGTGGGGAAGTCGATGCCACGCTGGTGTGCGCGTTCGCGTGGACTCCTCGTCTGCGGCACGATCCGGCCGTGCCGCACGAGTGTGTAGAAGGCGACCGACTTCCACGCGCACCGATCGATCCGGCATTCCCGATGCCGTCGCATCTGCCGATGCGCCAGCTCGACCTCCGCCAGCCCGCAAATGCTCGGCGGCGCAACGAGAACCGCACCATTCCCGCCATAACGCAACATATTCGAATTCCTCCATGGCCCACCGGGGCCGGTGATGTCGAGTGGCACGCGGCTGCGGCATCTCGCGAATAGACCCTCTCCACCATGTGCCGTTGATCTTGAAAAGCGTGGCCGTCACGCCTGGTGGCTGCCGGATTCCCCGGTCGCCAACGTGTTTCGGCCTCGTTGGGTGATTTCGTAGCGGTTTGTTCGGGCTCCGGTCACGATCAGTTCGCGGCCGGCCAGGTTCGCCAGAGCTTGGCGGGTGTTCCAACCGGTGAGGCCGGTCGACACCTTGATCTGATGTTCGGTGAGCATCCCGCCGCAGCTCAGCACCCGCAGGATTCGGACTTGTGCGACGGAGAGGCTTCCCTGTTGCTGAGCCATGCGGCTATGTTGCTCGACGCACACAGCATCCGTAGATGGGAAACGGATGGTCCGTTGAAGTCGGCCATCCGGCCAGAGCCAGGACCGGTCCACCGCGATCCAGCGTCCGAATCGGACCGGGACCTGGGCCGTTTCGGACCGAGCAGGGGAAAAGGGGAGTGATGGGGAAGGACGATCGGCCTGGTTCGACACTGCCGCGTCGGCAACTCGGCCGGGCGCTGCGGGAGGCGCGTGAAGGCGCGGGATTCACGCTCGAACGCGCCGCGCAACTCATGGAGATGGGCAAGACCTCGGTCGGCCGGATCGAGAAGGGGCAGAACGACAAGGTCAGGCTGCGCGATGTGGAAGCCTTCGGCAATCTGTACGGCCTCGACGCGGATCACGTCGAGCAGCTCAAAGCCCTGGCGCAGCAATCAGCTACGAAATCGTGGTGGCAGGCATCGCGCAATCTGATTGTGCCTGGGTACAACACGTACCTGGGTTTGGAATCGGGGGCATCCGAACTCAACTTCTACCAGCCAGTGATCATTCCGGGCCTGTTGCAGACCAAGGGCTACGCGACGGCTGTCGAAGGGCCGATGCGATCGGACGAGACAGAAGGCGATATCGCACAGCGGGTTTCGCTGCGGTTACAGCGATCCGTAATCCTCACGCGCCCCCGCAGTCCGGTGCGAGCCGAGTTCATACTGCACCAGAGTGTGTTGCACACGATCGTTGACTCGCCTCGGACGATGTCGGCAGAATTGCGACATTTGGCTGATATGAGCACGCTGGAGAATGTCACCGTCCGAATACTGCCGTATTCGGCGGGCTACCCAGGCCATGTCGTGGCAACCCCCTACATCATTCTCGACTTCCCACCGGACGGCCGGGGGTATACAGAGCCGCCGATCGTCTATAGCGAAACCACCATCGGAACAATGTTTTTCGAGGAAGACGACGATGTCAACCAGTTCCGAGTGCTTCACGAGACCCTCCAGAGCGCTGCCCTGGAGGAGCAACCATCAAGAGATCTTCTCAGGAAGATGGCAAGGAGTTACGAGCAGTGACCATCGACCTATCCGGCGCGCAGTGGTTCAAATCGGGCCGGAGCACTGGTAAAGAGGCGTGCATCGAAGTCGCCTGGCTGGAGGCGGGCCGTGTCGGTGTTCGCGATTCGAAGGATCCGACCGGTCCGGCGCTGATCTTCGCGCCGGACCAGTGGGATGCCTTCGCCGCTGGTGTCCGGGGCGGGGAGTTCAACCGGCCGGGCTGAACAGGTCCCACCGACCGCAGCAGCGGCTCTGCATCCGGCCTGTATGGGGCCGGGGCAGGGCCGCTGCCTTCGCGAAGGACTGTCAGACCATGTCGGCCAGTGCCGGGGCAGGTGTGTTGGCCACAGCCCGCGTGACCTCCTTTCGGTGCAGGGCGTGGCTGCACGCGACGACGGCGAGGGCGGCGAGGCCGAGAACCACGCCGATCCAGGCCACCGCCGCGTAGCCGAGGCCCGCGCTGATGGCCAGGCCGCCGAGCCAAGGCCCTGCGGTGATGCCGACGTTGAACGAGGAGATGTTCGTGGCTCCCGCCAGGGTGGGCGCGTCGCCCGCGAGGGTGAAGACGCGGCTGTTCAAGGTCGGGTTGATGCCGAAGCCGAAGGCTCCCAACAGGAATGACGACAGCACGACGGGCGCGGGGTGTTCCATCGTGAGGGCCAGCAGCGCCGAGATGAGCACGCCGCCGGTGATGCCGACGTAGAGGCTGGTCAGCGGCCGACTGTCGGCGGTGCGCCCACCCACGACGATGCCGAGGAACGCGCCGAGCCCGTAGATGCCGAGTACCACCGGGATCCAGCTGTCGGCGATACCGGTGGCGCGCGAGAGCAGCGCGCCGAGGTAGGCGAAGGTGACCATCAGGGCGGCGATGGCGAGTGCGGTGGTGGCGTAGGACAGCCACAGCGCGGGGCGCGTCATCGTGCGCAGTTCGGTGCGCAGTCGCAGCTGCGCGTCGGTCCGTCCGCCGGGGATCTTCGCCAGCACGCCGATCCCGGCCGCCGCCGACAGCAGCGCCACCGCCCAGAACGCCGCCCGCCAACCGAGTTGCTGCCCGATCACGGTGCCCGCCGGGAGCCCGATGATGATGGCCAGGGTGAGCCCGCCCGCGACGACGCTCATCGCCTTGCCGCGCGCGGTGGCGGGCACCAGGCCGATCGCCGTCGTCGCGGCCACCGCCCAGAACCCGGCGTACACGAACGCACCGACCACCCGCGTCGCGAACAACACCCAGTAGTCCGAGGTCAGCGCCCCGACCACGTGGGTGCCGACGAATACCGCGAGAAAGGCGAGCAGTGCGGTGCGCCGCGACCAGCGCAGCGTCGCCACCGCCAGCACCGGCGCGCCCACCAGCATGCCCAGGGCGAACCCCGAGATGAGCAGGCCCGCGCGCGGCACGGAGACGCCCAGGTCCGCGGCCATCTCGGTGAGCAGGCCCGCGAGCATCAGCTCCGAGGTGCCCTGGGCGAAGATCGACAGACCCAGGACGTAGATCGCCACGGGCATCGGTACCTCCTTATATTGTACTGATCTATCCAAAATGAGGGCACGGCAAAGCCGTCGCCAGGGGGTGGAAGGTTCAGAGCGCGTCGAGCGCGGTAGTCGCGATAGCGGCCAGTGTCTCGCGATCCGCTCCGCCGCGTGCGGCCACTCGCATGCCGCCGATGGTGGCGATCACGAAGTGGGCCAGGGCAGAGGGGTTCTTGTCCGGTGCGATCTCGCCCGCGCGTCTGGCCGTCTCGAACACGTCGGTCAGCACGGCGAGCCGTCGCTCCTGGTCGGCGGCGAGCACGGCGGCCAGTTCGGGGTCGCGCGGGGCCAACTCGATCGTCGAATTGACCACGAGACAGCCTAGCGGGTCCTCCTCGGGGGCTTCGACGATTTGCCACAGCAGTGCGTGGATCTTCGCGCGCACCTCCGTCCGGCTGTCGAGCAGGTCGAACGTCGCGGCGTTCTTGGTCGTCATGTAGCGGCGCAGGGCGCGCTCGAACAGGTCGCGCTTGCTGGTGAAGGTGTTGTAGATGCTGCTGCGGCCCAGTCCGGTCGCGGCGCACAGGTCTTCGGTGGAGGTCGCTTCGTACCCCGTGCGCCAGAACGCGTGCATCGCCGCGTCGAGCGCGCGGTCCTCGTCGAACAACCTGGGGCGTGGCATGGGTTCACGCTAGCACGGTTTTGAACAGATCGTTACAATATATTCCGGGCGGGGCTCCGACCTGGGGTGTTCCGATCTCCAAGCGGCTGTTAAGCATTCGATTGGCGGGGTGGCGGACAGTTCTCGGCAAGTCGTCCACTCCAGGAAAGAGGATCGTCATGCAAGCCATACTCCGGAGCCTGCGCCTGCTCGTACTCGGCGCCACCGTGCTCGCGGCCGCGTTCGCCGTCGCGGCGGTCGGTGCGGGCGCCGCGAACGCGGGGTCGGTGTACGCGATCGAGTTCGCGCCGGGGAGCGACCACGCGTCCATCGACGGCGCGGTGGTTCGCGGCGACGCCGACACCTACGCGTTCGAGGCCCGGGCCGGGCAGACGCTGATCACGGAACTCACCTCGGTCGAGGGCAACGCGCGGTTCGCCACCACCGCCCCCGACGGAAGCGTCCTGTGCCTCGAGGAGACCTGGAGCCGGATCACCCTGCCGCGCAGCGGCTACTACACCATCTCGGTGGAGCCGAGTCGCGGCAACGCGACCTATACCTTGTCGGTCCGCATCGTCTGATCGTCAGGGCGACACCGCGACACCGAGCGTCTGGGCGACCAGGAAGCGGGGAGCGTGCTCCCCGTAGAACGACTCGGCGTCGCGGATCTCGAAACCGGCGTCTGTCACCAGGCCGCGAATGTCGCGGTTCAGGTGGCAGCCGCCGAACAGTCGTTTCTGGACCGGGTTCAGCCGGTTCTGCCACGCCCGCACCTTCTCGTCCGGCGCCAGCCCGTGTTCGACGAAATGCAGGGTTCCGCCGGGGACGAGCACCCGGCGCACCTCGGCGAGCGCGGCGGCGATATCGGGAATGGTGCACATCGTCCAGGTCGACAGCGCGCAGTCGAAGGTGTCGTCCGGGAAGGGCAGCGCCTGCCCGTCCAGCCCGGCCCGCTCGATCGGCACGGTGGCGGCGGTGACGCGGTCGCTCGCCAGCCGCCAGCCCAGATCGGCGGGCTCGACGGCACGCACCGACGCGACCGTCGCCGGATAGAACGGCACGTTCAATCCCGAACCGAAACCGACTTCCACGACCTGCCCGTGCAGATCGGCGCAGGCCCGCTCGCGCAGCGGATCCAGGTCCCGCATCCCGCAGGCCAGGTTGACGATCCGGGGAACCACGTGCTCCGCATAGACACCCACACCTCCACTCTTGCAGGCGTCGCCCGTCCGGGCCAGGGTCCTACGGCCACAACCCGGCGGCTGTCGGAGCCCGGCTCGGTCACCGTGGTCGGGGTGGGCCTCCGTATCCGGTCGCCGCGCACGCCGCTGTGCTCGAGACCGCTGTCCGAATCCGGCGGGCCGGGCTCGCCCGTGCGATGCTGGCGCGGTGACTGTGTTCGAGGTGTGGGCGCCGCGGCCGGAGGCGGTGCGATTGGATCTGGAGGGTGTCGTCCACTCGATGACGCGGTCGCCGGACGGGTGGTGGCGCACCGACCTGCCGGCCGCGAACGGGGCCAGGTACGGCTTCCTGCTCGACGACGACCCGACCGTGCTGCCCGATCCCCGCTCGCCGCGCCAGCCCGACGGGGTGCACGCCCGCTCGGCGCTGCACACGCTCGATCCGGCGGGGTGGACGGACGCGGACTGGACCGGGCGGCCGCACGCCGGGGCGGTCTACTACGAACTGCACATCGGAACGTTCACCCCCGAAGGCACCTTCGACGCCGCGATCGACCGGCTGGACCATCTCGTCGGACTGGGCGTCACCGTGGTCGAAGTGATGCCGGTGAACGCCTTCGACGGCACGCACAACTGGGGCTACGACGGCGTGCTCTGGTACGCGGTGCAAGAGAGCTACGGCGGGCCCGACGGCCTCCAGCGCTTCGTCGACGCCTGCCATCTCCGGGGGCTGGCGGTCTGCCTGGACGTGGTCTACAACCATCTCGGCCCGTCCGGCAACTACCTGCCGCGCTTCGCGCCCTACCTGACCGAGGGCCGCAACACCTGGGGGCAGAGTCTCAACCTCGACGGCCCGCAGTCCGACCATGTGCGCGGACACATCCTCGACAACGCGGTGCGCTGGTTGCGCGATTTCCACATCGACGCGCTGCGCCTGGACGCGGTGCACGCCCTGGTCGACCGCACGGCCACCCACCTGCTGGCCGAACTGTCGGTCGCCGTCGAGCGGCTGGCCACCCACGTGCGCAGGCCGCTGACGCTGATCGCGGAGAGCGATCTCAACGACCCGAAGCTGATCACACCGCGTGCGGCAGGCGGCTACGGCCTGACCGCGCAGTGGAACGACGACCTGCACCACGCCGTGCACACCGCCGTCTCCGGTGAGCGGCAGGGCTATTACGCCGACTTCGGCTCGCTGCGCTGCCTGGCCCGCACCCTGAAGCACGGGTTCTTCCACGCCGCAACGTATTCCAGCTTCCGGGGCCGCACGCACGGCAGGCCGATCGATCGCGGCCTGATCCCGGGCAGCGCCCTGCTGGCCTACACCTGCGACCACGATCAGATCGGCAACCGGGCGCTCGGTGACCGCCCCGGCGCCTACCTGACCGACGGCCAGCTCGCGATCAAAGCCGCCCTCGTCCTGTGCGGCCCGTTCACGCCGATGCTGTTCATGGGGGAGGAGTGGGGGGCGCGCACGCCGTTCCAGTTCTTCACCTCGCACACCGACCCAGAAATCGCCGCCGCCACCGCATCCGGGCGCAAGAAGGAGTTCGCCGCCCACGGCTGGCCCGCCGGCGAGGTACCCGACCCGCAGGACGTGAAGACGTTCCTGCGCTCCAAGCTGGACTGGACCGAAGCCGACGAGCCGGAGCACGCACGGCTGCTGTCCTGCTATGGCGCCCTGCTCGCCCTGCGCCGCGACCGGCCGGAGCTCAGCGACCCCTGGCTGACCCACGTTTCGGTGGACTACGACGAGGCCGCGCGATGGATCGTCGTGCGCCGGGGCACGCTGGCCCTGATGTGCAACCTCGGCGAGGATCAGGTCGCGATCCCGATCGCGGGCCTCCCGCTGCTGTCCTGGGAATCCCCGACGATCGGCCCTTCCGCCACAACCGTTCCCGGCCACTCCTTCACCCTGCTGGAAACCGCGCTGCCCGGCCTGCGCCGATAGGGTGGAATCCCAGCTCCGGGCCGCCTTTCGGGCGGTTTCGGATAACGGGCGGGCAACTGTCCGAGACAGGCGCTTTGCCGGAATCGTCCCGTGCCATTACCGTGGAGAGATGAGCAACGTCGCTTCCGGGGACCTCGCGGTTCTTCCCCCGGGGATGGGTGGCAGCGCCGCCGCCGAATTCGCACCGTTCGTGCGTGCTTTCGCACGGGCCTTCGGCACTCGCCGGGGTGCGGGCGCGGCGTTCACGCTGCACCGGCACGGAGAGCCGCTGATCGACATCTGGGTCGGTTCCGCTGGTGACGCTCCGTGGACCAGGGACACCGGCACGATCATCTTCTCGGCCACCAAGGGGATCGCCGCCACCGTCGTGCATCGTCTCGCCGACCGCGGGTTGCTCGACTATTCCGCCCCCGTCGCGGAGTACTGGCCGGAATTCGGCGCCAACGGCAAGCGCAAGATCACCGTCCGCCAGCTGCTCACCCACCGGGCGGGACTGTCCGCGCTGGCCCCGCTCGCCACCGGTGGACTGGCCGACGTGCTGGATCACGAGCTGATGGAGCAGCGCCTGGCCGCGGCGAAGCCCGACCGCCTGCTCGGCGTGCCCACCTACCACGCGCTCACCTTCGGCTGGCTGGTCGGCGGCTTGGCCCGCGCGATCACCGGCACGAGCCTGACCCAACTGTTCCAGACCGAGGTCGCCGAGCCGCTCGGCATCGACGGCTTGCATCTGGGCAAGCCACCGGCCGACGCGGCGATCACCTACGCACCGCTGGCGGGCACGCAGCTGAGCCTGCTCGGAAGGCCGCTGGGGGCCGCGGTTCTCGGTCGCAGCCACCGGATTCCCGGCGCGCTCGGGGCCGCCACCCGCTGCCTGTTCCTGCCCGGTCTGGAGGCCATTCTCGAGGGCGCGAGCCCGCCGATCCTGGAGACCGAACTCGGCGCGGGCAACGGTGTGTGCACCGCGCCCGCGCTGGCCACGATGTACGGCGCGCTCGCGGGCGACGGCACCGTGGCGGGCGGCCGGTACCTCGGCCGCCGCACCATCAAGGCGCTGCGCCGGGTCGAGACCTATCAGCCCGACCGCGCCCTGTTCTACCTGCCGATGATGTGGCGGCTGGGCTACCACTCGCTGCCGGTGCCGGGTGCCCACGCCGGGTTCGGGCACATCGGCCTCGGCGGTTCCTTCGGCTGGGCCGAACCCCGGCTGGGCCTGTCGGTCGGCTTCGTGCACAACCGGTTGTCCGCCGCGCAGATCGGCTACGACCAGACGGCGGCATTCTGGCTGTTGCCGCTCATGATGAACTGCCTGCGCGCTTCCCGCCGCCGGATACCGGCGGCCGAAACGCCCAAGGCGGCCTGACCCGGCGGCGGTCCGGCTGAGGTGGGGTCGACCCGCCGAGGATGGGGCTCAGGCCGGGTCGACCCGCCGGACATCCCGCTCGGGTCGGCTCGAACCGCCGGACGATTCGCTCAGGTCAGGTAGCGGTAGGCCGGAGAATCGGGCTCGAGGCGCTCGCACTGGATCGGGGAATGGTGCATCCGCTCCAGCAGCGGCCCCAGGCCGTCCGGTGCGCCGAGTTCGATGCCGACCAGCGCCGCGCCCGTCTCCCGGTTGTTGCGCTTGACGTACTCGAACAGGGTGATGTCGTCCTCGGGACCGAGCACCTCGTTGAGGAAACGGCGCAGCGCGCCGGGTTCCTGCGGGAAATCCACCAGGAAGTAGTGCTTGAGGCCGCTGTGCACCAGCGAGCGCTCGATGATCTCGCCGTAACGGGACACGTCGTTGTTGCCGCCGGACACCAGGCACACCACCGTCGACCCGGGCTCCACGCTGATCTCCGCCAGCGCCGTCGTGGTGAGCGCGCCGGCGGGCTCGGCGATGATGCCCTCGTTCTGGTACAGATCGAGCATGGTCGTGCAGATCGCGCCCTCGTCGACCTGCATCATCTGGAATGCGCCCGCGCCCCTGGGCGATTCGGTGACGGTCAGCAGCGGCAGCGAGGCGTGCGACACCACTCGCCCGCCGAATCCGGCCACCGCGGCGTAGGGCACGGTGCCGACCCGGCGCACCGCGGCGCCGTCCACGAAGGGGTCGATCTCCGGCAGCGTGACCGGACCGCCCGCCACCAGGGCCGCCGTCATCGAGGCCGCGCCCGCGGGCTCCACGCCCAGGATGGCGGTGCGCGGGGAACGCGCCCGCAGGTAGGTGCCGATACCGGCCAGGCAGCCGCCTCCGCCCACCGGCACGATCACCAGGTCCGGCGCTCGGTCCAATTGCTCCAGGATCTCCGCGGCGATGGTGCCCTGACCGGCGGCGGTGCGCGCGTCGTCGAACGGCGGCACCATGGTCGCGCCGGTGCGCTCCACGTCGGCGGCGGCGGCCGTGGCGGCGGCGTCGTAGGTCTCGCCGACCGCGATCAGCTCGACGAACTCGCCGCCGTGCACCCGGATGCGGTCGCGCTTCTGCTTCGGTGTCGTGGTCGGGACGTAGATGCGGCCCTTGATCCCCATCGTCTGACAGGCGAACGCGACGCCTTGGGCGTGGTTGCCCGCGCTGGCCGCGACCACGCCCGCGGCGCGTTCGGCCTCGGTCAGCTGGATCACCAGGTTGTAGGCGCCGCGCAGCTTGTAGGAGCGGACCGCGCTGAGGTCTTCGCGTTTCAGATAGACGGTCGCCCCGGTGAGCTTGGACAGCCGCTCGCTGTGCTGGAGCGGGGTCGGATCGATGACGTCGGCAATTCGCTTGGCGGCAGCATCGATCTCGTCCGCGGTGAGCGCGGGGCGAGAAGCGGACAGTGCGTCGAGGACAGCAAGCGGATCGGACACCCCAATCATGGTGCCACCCGCCGCGCCGGTGAGCTGCGGCGGGTGGCCGTGACACGCTGGGCTACCTGCGTAGGAAACTACCTGGGCGTGAGGACGAAGACGGGGATCTGACGGTCGGTCTTGGTCTGGTAGTTCGCATAGTCCGGCCACACCTCGACCGCGCGCTCCCACCACTGCGCCTTCTCCTCGCCGAAGACCTCGCGCGCGATGTAGTCCTTGTTGACCGTGCCGTCGCGCAACTCCACGTGCGGTTCGGCCTTGATGTTGTAGTACCAGACGGGGTGCTTCGGCGCGCCGCCCAAGGAGGCGACCACGGCGTACTCGCCGTTGTGCTCGACTCGCATCAGCGGCGTCTTGCGCAGCTTGCCGCTCTTCGCGCCCTTGGTGGTGAGCAGGATGATGGGCTTGCCCTGCAAGGTCGCGCCCTCGGTGCCGCCGGAGTTCTCGTACTTCTCGGCTTGCTCGCGGGCCCAGTCGGATGTGCTCGGTTCGTATTCACCTGTCAGTGGCATGTCTGCCGCAACACCACGGCGAATCGGTGTGTTCCCTGCGACAAAAGTTCGCTGGCCCGAACTTCTCATTCCGACTACCCTGAGGAGATGGCGGTCGTTCACTCTTCGGCGCGCGGCACCACGATCGACATCGCCGGTAGCGCGTGGCCGACCTACAAGCTCGACGCACTCGTCGTCGGGTTGGTGACCTGCCTCGTCCTGGTCCTGATCACGGGCTCGCCGCAGATCGCGGTGCTGGCGGCGGCAGCGCTCGCGGCGGCGCGGTGGCTGATCGGCATGGCGCTCGCGGGTCTGGGCGAGCGGCCCGGCGACACGCCGTAGCCTCCCGCATTAACGCTTTCCCGTCCCACGCGATGAATTCGAGTAGTGGAATACGCGGGTTTCGGTGGGACAGCAGCGGGAGGATCAGCGCATGAAACGTCTCGTTGTATGTTGCGACGGCACCTGGAAGGCCGAATCGAGCAGTACGGTGTCGAACATCGTCAAGATCGCGCAGACGATCCGCTTCGACGCGCCGGGTCCAGCGGGGGAGACGATCCAGCAGTGGGTCACCTACGTCTCCGGCCCGGGCGCCCGCGGGTTCCTCAGCGATCGCCTCCTGGGCGGCGCCTTCGGACTCGGACTCGAGGCGAACCTGTCGTCCGCCTACTGGCATCTCGCCCTGAACTGGGAAAAGGGCGACGAAATCTACATCTTCGGCTTCAGTCGCGGCGCCTTCACCGCGCGCAGCCTGGCCGGTCTGATCAGCCGGATCGGGATCATGACCCCGGAGGCGATGATCGCGGGCAAGTACCCGGACGCCTTGCGCATCTATCGGCAGCGCCCGCCCGCGCCGACGCCCGAGGACCCGGATCCGGCCGAGCCGGAGGAATGGCAGGAGTTCCGCCGGAAGAATTGCAGGAGAGCGAAGATCGACTTCCTCGGCGTGTTCGACACCGTCGGCGCGCTGGGCGTCCCCGGCGTCACCTCGCTGCGGCACCGCTTCCACGACGTCAAGCTCTCCCGCCACGTGCACTGCGCCCGCCAGGCGCTGGCCATCGATGAACGGCGGCGCAACTTCGAACCGTCCCTGTGGGAGGTGCCGGTCGAACCGACCGTGAAGTACCGGCGCGGTTTCGAGCGGGTCAAGCAGGTGTGGTTCCCCGGCGTGCACACCGATATCGGCGGCGGCTACGCCGAATGCGGCCTGTCCGACGCGACGTTGCAGTGGATGGTCCGGGAGGCGGAGTCGGTCGGGCTGGCCTTCGACCGGGATCGGCTGGACGCGCTGTCCAAGCGCTGCGACACCACCAAGGGCGATCACATGCGGCTGCACGATTCGCTGAGCATCGGCTACCGCGTCCTGAATCTGGTGCGCACCCTGCGCAATCCGCGCAGCCCCCGCTTCCACTGGGATTCCTGGCGGCGGATCGCCACGCCCACCGATCAGGGCGTCCGGCTGTCGGTCAGCACGCAGGACGCGCTGGACTACCAGCCCGCGAATCTGCGGCGCTGGCGCGAAGAGCTGGGCGGCGTGATCCCGGAGAAGACCTTCGAGCAGGTGCGCGGCGTTTTCGCGAAGGAACTCGAGCGGGTTCCCGCCGTGCCCGACGCGCCCCCGCTCGAGCTCTCAGCGCACCAGTAGCGCGACGGGCAGCCTGCCGAACATCTTCTCCAGCCTGGCCCGGCCCTGGAAGGTGTGGCCGGTCAACCGGTCGGTCCAGCTGCCGGCGGGTAAGTCGAGAAACGTATCGCCCCACCCGGTCTCGGCCAGGCTCACGCTGTGCCGGGTGGCGGCGACGATGACCTCGGGCGGCTCACCGGTGCGGCCGCGGGCATACGACACCACCTTGGCCGCGTGGTCGCCGGTGGCGAACAGCGGCCGGTAGGTGCCGCCGACGAAGCAATCGGGACGTTCGCGGCGCAACCACAGCGCGTAGGCGACGATCCACATCTTCGCCGCGCCGGTGGTGTCCAGCGCCGGTGTGCCGGTGAGCGACTGGAGCATGCCCGCGCGGGCGGCGAAGTCCACCGGCCTGCGGTTGTCCGGGTCGACGAGGGAGTCCTCCCACAGCTCACAACCCTGGTAGACGTCCGGGATGCCCGGTCCGCACAGTTGCAGCAGTTTCTGCGACAGCGAGTCCGACCAGGCGTGCGGGGCCAGCTCGTGTACCAGGTCGCCGAGTTCGGAGCCCACCGGCCCGTCGATCACCGCGTCCAGCCACGCGTGCACGGCGGACTCGAACTCGGCGTCCGGCTCCTCCCAGGAAGTCTTGGTGTTCGCCTCCCTGATCGCTTTCTCGGCGAACGCGTGCAGGCGTTCGCGTAAGCCGGGCACCGAGGCGGCGGGTCTGCCGTCCGCGGGCCACACCCCGAACATGTTCTGTAGCAGGAACAGCGCCGTCGCGCCGTCCGGCGCCGGAGCGGTCTCCAGCCAGGAGTCGACATTGCGCGCCCACGTCTCCGCGGCCTGGGACAGGACGCCGATCCGGGCGCGCACGTCCTCGCCGCGTTTGGTGTCGTGCGTGGACAGTGTGGTCAAGGTCGCGGGCCACAGCTGCGCGCGCTGGCTGTTGGACAGGTGGAACTCGTTGAGCGAGTGACCGAAACGCGCCGGATTGCCGCCGACCTCCTGCAACGAGACCAGCCGCGCGGCCTGATAGAACATGGTGTCCTCGACCGCCTTCGCGGTCACCGCGCCGCAGACCTGGCTGAAGCGCATCGCCGCGGCCCCGTCGGTGGCCAGCGCCGCGACCAGGACGGCCAGCGGAGCGGTGAGTTCGCTGTTGCGCTTCTCCACCTCGGCGATCACCGCGCCCGCCATCCCGGCCAGCGGCGCGTAGTCGGCCCGGTACACCGGCATGAACGCCAGCACCTCGATGGTGGCGTTGGTCAGCGCCATGGTGTCGAAGCTCTCGGCGTTCGCGTCCTGTTTGATGGCGGCGACCAGCCGCCGGATCTCCGGCGTCAGAATGGTTTCCGCGACCGCGCGCTTGATCCGGTGCTCGGTCTCGCCGATCCACGCCCGGTCGCTGCCGTGCCCGGCGACCCGGCGCGAGAGTTCGGTGAGCGCGTGTTCCCCGCGCGGATCGATGAGCACGCCGCCGAAATCGGCCAGCGCCTCGTAGCCGGTGGTGCCGTCGATCGGCAGCGTCGCGTCCAACGGCTCGCGGTTGGCCAGGATCTTCTCCACCAGCAGTAACCGGTGCGGGCCGATCAGCCTGCGCAGCCGGGTCAGATAGCCTGCCGGATCGGCCAGACCGTCGGGATGGTCGATGCGCACGCCGTCGATCAGGTCGTGCTCGCACCACGCGGCGAGTTCCCGGTGGGTGACCTCGAAGACCTCCGAGTTCTCCTGCCGGATCGCGGCCAGGCTGCTGACCGCGAAGAACCGCCGGTAGGTGCACAGCCCGGCCTTCCAGCTCACCAGGCGGTAGTGCTGCTTGTCGTGGATGCGCAGGGCGTTGTCGCCGTCGGTGCCCGGCGCGATCGGGAAACGCAGATCGTGCAGCGCGAGCATGGGTTCGGCGCCGGAGCGGTCCACGGTCAAGGCGGCCGGATCGTTCTCGCTCTGCAACACCGGCAGCGCCAGCCGTCCGCCCGCGCCGTTGCCGGGACTCCAGTCGATGTCGAAGTACGGCGCGAACCTGGACTCTTGACCGTTCCGCAGAACGTCCCACCACCAGGCGTTCTGTCGCGGATCGGCCACGCCGACGTGATTGGGCACCAAGTCCACGATCAGTCCCATGCCGCGGCTGCGCACCTCGTCGGCGAGGGCCTTGAGCCCGGTCGGCCCGCCCAGGGCGGCGGAGACCGTGGTCGGGTCGGTGACGTCGTAGCCGTGCGTCGAGCCGTGCGTGGCGGTCAGGATCGGTGAGAGGTAGAGATGCGAAATGCCCAGCTGCTGGAGGTATTCCGCGATGGCGCGCGCTTCGGCGAAGGTCAGTGCGTCCGGTCGCAGCTGGAGCCGGTAGGCGCTGCGGATCGTCGTCTGGCGGGCGGGCGTGCGTCGCAGCGATACCGGGTCGGTCACGTGCGTTTCGGTGGAATCGGGTGGGTTCATCGGCATTCTGGTCAGGCGGCCTGGCGGAGGACGAGGAGACAGCGAGCTTCGACGGTGACGGTCGCGCCACCGGGGTACCCGGCGTCGGCCAGGCCGGTCGGCGTCGAGCAATCCAGTGCCACCGACCATTCCCCGCCGTCGCCGGTGCGAGGTAGCACGAAGTCGATAGCCTCGTCGTGGGCGTTGAAACACAGCAGGAACGAGTCATCGGTGATCCGTTCGCCGCGGGGGCCGGGCTCGGGAATCGCCTCGCCGTTGAGGTAGACCGCCAGCGACTTGCCGAATCCGCTGTCCCAGTCCGCTTCGGTCATCTCCTCGCCGGAGGGGGTGAGCCAGGCGATGTCGCGGGCGTCGCCCGCCGAACGGGTCGGGCCGCCCGCCAGGAAGCGGCGGCGCCGGAAAACCGGGTGCTCGGTGCGCAACGCGATCACCGCGCGGGTGAATTCGAGCAGCTCGGCGTTCTCCTCCCGCAGCGACCAGTCCATCCATGCCAGCGGCGAGTCCTGGCAGTAGACGTTGTTGTTGCCCTGCTGGGTGCGGCCCATCTCGTCGCCGTGCGCGAGCATCGGCACACCCTGGCTGAGCATCAGTGTCGCGAGCAGGTTGCGGCTCTGCCTGGCGCGCAGGGCGAGGATGTCCGGATCGTCGGTCGGCCCTTCGGCGCCGCAGTTCCACGAGCGATTCCAGCTCTCGCCGTCCCGGTTGTCCTCACCGTTGGCCTCGTTGTGTTTCTCGTTGTAGGACACCAGGTCGTGCAACGTGAATCCGTCGTGCGCGGTGACGAAGTTGATGCTCGCGCTCGGCCTGCGGCCGGTGGCCTCGTAGAGGTCCGAGGAGCCGGTGAGCCGAGAGGCGAACTCGCCCAGCGTCGCCGGTTCGCCGCGCCAGTAGTCGCGCACGGTGTCGCGGAACTTGCCGTTCCATTCCGTCCACAGGCCGGGAAAATTGCCGACCTGGTAGCCGCCCTCGCCGACATCCCACGGTTCGGCGATGAGCTTGACCTGGCTCACCACCGGATCCTGCTGCACCAGGTCGAAGAAGGTCGAGAGCCGGTCCACGTCGTGCAGCTCCCGCGCCAGCGTCGCGGCCAGATCGAAGCGGAAGCCGTCGACGTGCATCTCCAGGACCCAGTAGCGCAGCGAGTCCATGATCAGCTGCAAGGTGTGCGGGTGGCGCACGTTGAGGCTGTTGCCGGTGCCCGTGTAATCCATGTAGTGCGAGGGATCGTCGTCGACCAGGCGGTAATAGGCGGCGTTGTCGATGCCGCGGAAGCCGATCGTCGGACCGCGATGGTTGCCCTCGGCGGTGTGGTTGTAGACCACGTCGAGGATCACCTCGATGCCCTCGGCGTGCAGTGCGCGCACCATCGCCTTGAATTCGGTGACCGCCGACCCGGCGCGGTCCATCGCCGCGTACCCGTTGTGCGGCGCGAGGTAGCCGAAGCTGTTGTAGCCCCAGTAATTGCGCAGTCCCTGGTCCAGCAGCACACGATCGTGCAGGAACTGGTGCACCGGCATCAGCTCGATCGCGGTGACGCCCAACCCCTTCAAGTGATCCACGATCGCGGGGTGCGCGATGCCCGAGTAGGTGCCGCGCAATTCCTCGGGCACGTCGGGATGGGTCATCGTCATGCCTTTGACGTGCGCCTCGTAGATCACGGTCTCGTGGTAGGGGCGGTTGGGCGCGCGGTCGGCGCCCCAGTCGAAGTACGGGTTGATCACCACGCCGGTCATGGTGTGGCCGAGCGAGTCCAGTCCGTAGGTGTAGAGCGAGGGGTCATCGTCGAAGTCGCCGTCGAACGCCTTGCCGTACGGATCGAGCAGCAACTTGCTCGGGTCGCAGCGCAAGCCGCGGTCGGGGTCGTAGGGGCCGTGCACCCGGAATCCGTAGCGCTGACCGGGATCGATCGCGGGAAGGTAGGCATGCCAGACATAGCCGTCGACCTCGTCGAGCGCGATCCGCGTCTCGGCGCCGTCCCCGTCGATCAGACAGAGTTCGACCGCGTCGGCAACCTCCGAGAACACCGAGAAATTGGTGCCCGCGCCGTCGTAGGTGGCCCCGAGGGGATAGGCGGTGCCGGGCCAGACACCCAGTGGGGTCGCGTCGCCGGGCGCTGCGTCGGGCTGAGCCATGGCAACGACAGTAGCGCCAGCGGGGCATTCCGCAGCGCGGGTGGTTCCAGCCGACCGGATCAGGGGAGGTCGGAGGCTTTTTCCGGCCGGCGGCGGCGGTAGCCGGGAAGTACCGCGACGCGCGCTGGACCGTCGGGTGCGGCTTGTCGTGGGAAGGTGGGACACCGGCCAGGTAGCCCTCCCTGTGGTCCTACAGCAGGGGCCAGGGCGAGCGGGTCGCGCCGGGCGCGATAGCGGAGAGGCGTCCGGCCCTCGTCGCACGGGTGATCGAGCGCGGGTCGGCCAACCGGCAGACGCTGCCGGCCGCGCTGCGCTATCGGCGCCGACACCGTCCACCCGGCATCCGGGCGCGGAAGCGGCGGAAGCGGAGGGCCTCGTGATCGGAGACGGCTTGTTTCCCCGGATCGTGGGGCTGCCCGGCGGGCGCGTCAGTCCCCGGGCGTGAGCGCCCGCCGCCAGGTCTGGCCGATCAGGTCGTGACCCCAGCTGTGATGCGGGGTCTGGTCGACGAGCTCGAAGCCCGCCCGTCGGTAGACGCGCCGCGCCGCGGTGAGCACGTCGTTGGTCCACAGCACGATCTCGCGGTACCCCGCCGCGGTGGCGAAGCGCAGGCACTCGCCGACGAGCGCGGAACCGACGCCGAGGCCGCGGGCGGTGGGCTCGACAAGGAGCAACCGCAGCCGCGCGGTGCTGTCGTCCTCGCGAACGCAGAAGACGCTGCCCACCGGGTGGCCGTCCGCTTCCGCTATCCAGGCGCGCTCGCGCCGCTCGTCGCGGGAAGTCAGGTAATCGGCCACGATGCGCACGATCAGTTCCTCATAGGTCGCGTCCCAGCCGTATTCGTTCGCGTAGAGCTCCGCATGGCGCTGGATGACCCAGCCGTAATCGCCGGAGCGCGGGGCTCGCAGCGAGAAGGCGGGCGGGGCGGCGGGCCGATCGAGAATCCGCTGGATGGTTCGCATCGCCGTGATCAGCCGGGTTCGATTCGCTTGCGGCTGCCCGTCGAGCAGCGCGCCGACTTCGTCGCTGGAGCGTTGATCGAGCGTCGCGAAGACCTCCCTGCCGCGGTCGGTCAGCCGCACCTCCTGGCGGCGGCCGTCGGTGCCGGAGCGATTGCGCCGCACGAGACCGGACTGTTCGAACCGGGCCAGGATGCGGCTGAGGTAGCCGGCGTCGAGGTCGAGCGCGCGCCGCAGCGCGACCACTTCGGTCGCGTCGGATGCCGCCAGTTCGAATAGGATCCGCGCCTCGGTCAGCGAGTACCGGCTGTCGTGCAGTCCCTCACCCAGTACGCCGATCACCCGGGTGTAGTGGCGGTTGAACTCGCGGACGGCGGCGATGTCGGCGGCGGTCACGTCGGCTCCAATCTTTGACTGAGTCAAAGAATATCGCGGGGCGGCCCGCTCGGGCGGGAAACGGCCGGATTCCGCCGACCTGCCCGAGGGAGCCAACCAGCTCGGGTGCTAACTTGAACGGCGTTCAAGCCGCCCCGGACGGCCGGGGCCGTGACGCGAGGATTCCTGTGGCACTGACCCCCGACGAGATCACCGCACTCGACGCCGAACACGTCTGGCATCCCTACGGTGGTTTCCCCGCGACGACCGAACCGCTGGTGGTGACCGCCGCCGCGGGCACCAGGCTGACCTTGGCCGACGGCCGCGAGGTGGTCGACGGCATGAGTTCCTGGTGGGCCGCCATCCACGGTTACCGGCATCCGGTGCTCGACGCCGCGCTGGTCGACCAGTCGCGGCGGATGAGTCACGTGATGTTCGGCGGGCTCACCCACGAGCCCGCGGCCCGGCTGGCCGAACTGCTGGTCGAATCGACACCGGCCGGGCTGGACAAAGTGTTCCTGTGCGACTCCGGCTCGGTGTCGGTCGAGGTCGCCGTGAAGATGTGCCTGCAGTACTGGCGCTCGCTGGGCAAGCCGGAGAAGCGGCGGCTGCTCACCTGGCGCGGCGGGTACCACGGCGACACGTTCACGCCGATGAGCGTGTGCGACCCCGAGGGCGGCATGCACTCGCTGTGGACCGACATCCTGGTGAACCAGGTGTTCGCGCCGGTGCCGCCGAGCGAGTACCGGCCGGAGTACGCGGCGGAACTGGAGCGCCTGATCGCCGCGCACGCGGGCGAACTCGCGGCGGTCGTCGTGGAGCCGCTCGTCCAGGGTGCGGGCGGGATGCGCTGGCACGACCCCGGCTATCTCACCGACCTGCGCAGGCTGTGCGACGAACACGGAGTGCTGCTGGTCTTCGACGAGATCGCGACCGGATTCGGCCGCACCGGAACGCTGTTCGCGGCCGACGTGGCAGGCGTGAGCCCGGATGTGATGTGCGTCGGCAAAGCGCTGACCGGCGGCTATCTCACCCTCGCCGCCACGCTGTGCACCACGCGGATCGCCGAGGCGATCAGCGCGGCGCACGGCGGGCTCATGCACGGTCCCACATTCATGGGCAACCCGCTGGCCTGCGCGGTCGCCGTCGCGTCGATCGAGTTGCTGCGCTCGCGCGACTGGCGCGGCGAGGTGGCCCGGATCGAGGCGGAGCTGGCGGCGGGCCTGGCTCCGGTGCGCGGCCTGCCCGGTGTGGTGGAGGCGCGCGTGCTCGGCGCGATCGGCGTGATCGAGCTGGACCGTCCGGTGGACATGCGCGCCGCGACCGACGCCGCGGTGGCCGCCGGGGTGTGGCTGCGTCCGTTCCGCAACCTGGTGTACACCATGCCGCCGTTCATCAGCACGTCCGGCGACATCGCGACGATCACCGCCGGGATGCGCGCCGCGGTGGCCGCGCAGACCGCTCGGTGACCGGTCAGGCGATCCACGGCGGGACGATCGTGCCGTCGCCGTCCGGTGTTCCGGCCCGGGCGCCCGCCGGTGCGGTGACGATGGCGGTGAAGCCGTTCCCGGTGCGCACCTGCCGCAGGACGTTCGCCGGGAGGATCACCGTATCGCCCTCGGCGGCAGTGAGTTCCGTGCCGTCGAGCGCGATGTCGAGGCGTCCGGCGAGGACGGTCCAGATCTGTTCGGCGTCGATGAAGTGCAGCGGTCCGGCCGTGTCCGCGGGGACCTCGACCCGCCACAGCGCGAGCCCGGAGCCGCCCTGGGTGGGGGAGGCGAGTGTGGTCATGACGCCGCTCGGGGTTTCGGTGCGGCGGGTGTCGGAGTGTCGGATGACGGTCATCGGGCTACCACCTAAGATAGACAACATGGTTGTCCATATAGTCAACGAGGTTGTCCATCATGTCAAGTGACGCGGGTGGCTACGAGTTGCCGCTGCGCATGCTGCTGGGCTTCCGCGCGGTGGTCGACGAGGTGCACGCCGAACTGGCCGAGCACGGGCATCCCGAGTTGCGGCCGATGCACGGCTTCGTCTTCCAGGCGGTCGGCCGCGCGGGCGGACCCTACGGTTGCACGGCCGCGGACCTCGGGCGCGCGCTCGGGGTCTCGAAACAAGCCGCGGGCAAGCACATCGAGACGCTCGAGCGGCAGGGCTACCTGCGCCGTGGGCACGACCCGACCGACGCGCGCCGCAAGGTCTACACGCTGACCGAGCGCGCCGAGGACGTCTTGACCCGATCGGCGCACGCC
The DNA here is from genome assembly GCF_043205035.1 of Nocardia sp. NPDC047654. Taxonomy (NCBI): domain Bacteria; kingdom Bacillati; phylum Actinomycetota; class Actinomycetes; order Mycobacteriales; family Nocardiaceae; genus Nocardia; species Nocardia sp. NPDC047654. Next base: position 183,864 of record NZ_JBIDDF010000013.1, on the reverse strand, counting down.
TTCGACCGGATCCACGACCGCTGGGCGAACCTGCTCGGCGCGCACCGGCTGGCCGAGTTGGAACGCGATCTGCGCCTGCTGACGCCCGGCGAGGTGTTCCGGCTCGATACGCCGAATTGGTTCACCGGTCCGTGAGCTTGTCGTGCGGGGTGCCGGGGATATCCGGACGATCGCTGTCCGACACCATCTCCCACACCCGGAAGATGCAGTGGTAATCGTCCGACCAGCCACGAACCATCAGCAAGTAGGTGTCGCCGTCGCGCAGGACGATGCGGCGGCCGCGCAGTTTGGGATGTTCCGGCGTGTAGGTGGGCAGCACGCCGGCCAGCTTCGCCAATGCCTGCGCGCGCGTGCCGACCACTTCGGTGAGAATCCGGGGTGACCAGCGCTTCTGCTCCCCCGAGCCCGTTGTTTCCTCGACGACTATCGCCCACCGCGGCATCCGGTCGTGTTCCTCCCCGGTGAAACTTCGCCACCGCAGGCCGGTGACAACCACCAACGTTGGCTCAACGGTACCAGCGGCCGGTGGGCGGGCGTCCTGAACAGCGTTCAAGTATGCTGCGGAGCTGTGACTACCGATCCGCTGAGCTGGTTGGACGAACGCGCGTCCGCGCGCGTGGCCGCGGGACTGCGCCGTGAGCTGCGCCCGCGCGCCGCACAGACGTCGTCGATCGATCTCGCCTCCAACGACTACCTGGGCTTGGTCCGCCACCCCGAGGTGATCGAAGGCGCCATCGACGCGGTGCGCCGCTGGGGCGCGGGGGCTACCGGGTCGCGCCTGGTCACCGGCACCACCGCGGAGCACGAACTGCTGGAGACGGAGCTGGCCGAATTCGTCGGCACCGAAGCGGGACTCGTGTTCGCCTCCGGGTACGCGGCCAACCTGGGCGCCGTCACCGCGCTCGCCGGGCGCGGCTCGCTCGTGATCTCCGACGCCGGTAGTCACGCCTCGCTGGTAGACGCGTGCCGGCTGTCGCGCGCCCGGGTGGAGATCGCGCCACATCGCGACGTCGCGGCGGTGGACCGGCTGCTGTCGGAGCGCACCGAGGAACGCGCGCTGGTCCTCACCGATTCGGTGTTCAGCGCCGACGGCGATCTCGCGCCGCTGACCGAACTGCACCGAGTGACCAGGGCCAACGCGGCGGTGCTCGTGGTGGACGAGGCGCACGGCCTCGGCGTGCGCGGCGCGGGCGGGCGCGGGCTGGTGCACGAGTGCGGGCTGGCGGGGGCGCCGGACCTGGTGATCACCGCCACGCTGTCGAAATCCCTTGCCGCGCAGGGCGGTGTGGTGCTGGCCAGTGCGCGGGTGCGCGCCCACCTCATCGATGCCGCGCGTACGTTCATTTTCGATACCGGTCTCGCGCCCGCCGCCGTCGGCGCCGCGCGGGCCGCGCTGCGCCTGCTGCGCTCCCAACCGGAGCTGGCCGATCGGGTGCTGGACCGCGCCGCCGACATCGCCCGGATCGCCGGGGTGCCCACGCCGCCGTCGGCGGTGGTGTCGGTCGTGCTCGGCCCGGCGCAGGTGGCCTTCGACGCCGCTCAGGCCTGCCGGGCACGCGGGCTGGACGTGGGCTGCTTCCGTCCGCCGACGGTTCCGGAAGGCACGTCGCGACTGCGCCTGACCGCTCGGGCGAACCTCACCGCGGCCGAACTCGATGCCATCGCGGCGGTGCTCGGCGAGGTGCTGGCCGAGGCGCGAGAGGCGGTGCCCGCATGACCGTCCTGCTGATCACCGGAACCTCCACCGACGTCGGCAAGACCGTCGTCACCGCGGCCGTCGCCGCCGTGGCGCGGGCAAGCGGTCGTTCGGTGGCGGTGTGCAAGCCGGGCCAGACCGGTGTCGCGGCAGGCGAACCGGGTGACCTCGCGGAGATCGAGCGGCTGTCGGGCGTCACCCGGACGGTCGAAGTCGCCCGCTACCCGGACCCGTTGGCGCCCGACACAGCCGCCCGCCGCGCCGGGCTGCCGGAGCTGACGCTCGCCGACACCGCCGCCGCCGTCGACTCCCTGTCGGACGCCGACCTGGTCCTGGTCGAGGGCGCGGGCGGACTGCTGGTGCGCCTGGGCGATTTCACCTTGCTCGACCTCGCCCAGAAACTCGGCGCACCCGTCCTGCTGGTCACCGCCGCCGGGCTGGGCACCCTCAACCACACCGAACTGACCACCCGCGCACTGCGATCGGCGGGCGTGCGGTGCGCGGGCCTGGTGATCGGCTCCTGGCCCGCCGAACCGGACCTCGCCGCCGAGTGCAACCGTACCGATCTGCCCCGCGTCACCGGCGTCGACCTGGTGGGCTCGGTGCCGGAAGGCGCGGGCGGCTGGCAGCGCGCGCGATTCACCGCCGCCGCCGCGGGGTGGTTCGATCCCGCCTGGTCGCCTTTCCGCTGACGAACCGGGCCGGTTGGCGACATACCTACGACGAACCCACCGGCAAGACCACCGCGCACAGTGACACCACCACGGTCGTTTCGCACGACCGGTCCCGCACGAACAGTGAGGCAGATCATCGAGTGCGCACCCGTCGACCCTGCGGCGACCGGTGAGCAAAACCATCACCTGCTCGCTGCACGGCCCCGAGGGGCGGCACCGATGTCGAAGTCAGTGCGCGCCGCTGTGGCCGGAAGCCGTCGCGCGCGAAGACAAAGACCCGGTCGGTGCGTCTCGTCGGGCAAACTCGCGGCCATGCGCGCGGCGGCACGCTGAGCGGTAGCGGGTTCGTGGCGACCCTCCGCACCCGTGCCTACAGTGGGATGGATGTCGCCGATGGACGCCCGGCACCCGTCCACCGTCTCCGACTGGGACGACGCGCGACGCCGAGCTCGGCTGCGGGACACGAGCCTGGGGCACGGGTGGAAGACGTTGCGCCGTACCAAGGTGACGCTGCTTCGGGTGGCCGCACTGCTGCTGGCCGGACTCGTGGTGTTCGCGCAGTACTGGAAGTACGATGTCGCGCCGGAACAAGCGCGACTGGCGCGCACCGAGCCCGCCATCCTGCCCGTCGCCCCGCCGGTGGACTCGCAGAACTGGGACACCGTCGTGGTAGACCTGGTCGGGCTCGGCGGGCTCGATGCCAGTGACACCGCCGCCTCGCTGCCCGCGCTGCGCCGGATGGGCATGGTGTGGGCGATCCGCTACGACAACCAGGGCATCGACACCAAGGTGATCGCCGACCTCATCGTCCGCGCCGCCGAACTGTCCGGCCTGCGCAATGTCGTGCTCGTCGGCCACAGTATGGGCGGCGTGATCGCGCTCGAGGTCGCCGAGCACATCCACCGCGACAGCGACCGCAGGCTGGCCGGGGTCATCCTGGATTGCACGCCGATGGACTTGAACGCGGTCCGTCCGGAGAGCCGCGGTCGCGGGGAGGACATGCTGCGCTGGATGGGCTGGTTGCCCGGCGCCCGGGAAAGCCGCAGCCTGCGGCTGGCCGTGGAGACCTACGCCCGCCGGGACCGTTTCCTCGACCGCGGCGACGGGCCGTTCGGGCTCGAGTTCGGCAAGCTCGGCGAGGTGCTGGCGGAAGTGATGCGGGACAAGATCGTCTCACGCGACGCCGCGAGCAACGGTCTGATCGAATCCCAGTTCACCGCGATCGTGGCCGGTGGCGCGACCGACAACTTGCGCACTCTGGCCCAGCCCGTGGCGGACAAGCCGCGACCCGCCATCGTCTTCATCCGGCCGCGCGACGCGAGCTCCGACCGCGTGGTCGACGTCGAGTACTCCCACCGGGCGCTGATCGAGCAATCCGGCGGCGTGGACGGCACGCTGCTGGTGGTGCTCGCGCGAAACACCGGGCACGCCAACCCGATGCAGCGCCCACGGGAATACAACACGGTGATCGAGCAGCAGATTCTGCCGTTCCTGCAGCGCTACCAGCAGCAGGTCCGGTCGACGATGGTGGCCGCGCCGCCGCGCTGAGGGGTTCGAACCAGGCTGAGACAAACCGTATCCCGGCCGGTTTCCCCTTGCTGTAATTCGCCTATGTTCCGACCAAGTACGTTCCGGTCCGGCCGCCGCGGCCGCACGACCGCCGCATTGCTCGCCGTGGCAACCGTTGCGACACTCGGACTCACCGGCTGCGCGAAGGACGACGAGCCGGTCGGTCCCACCGCCGACGGACCACTGCCCACCGAGGTTCCCGCCGGGACCACCCTCGTGGTCGCCGACCAGTCCGAGCGCCTGCAGTCCGTGCTGCGCATCTCCGGCGAACTCGACAAGCTCCCATTCAAGGTGGAGTTCGCCAACTTCGTCGGCGGCCCCGCCATCCTGGAGGCGTTCCGCGCGGGCGCCGCCGACGTCGCGCAGGTCGGCGACGTCCCGCCGATCCACGCACTGGTGGCGGGGCAGGACGTGCCGATCGTCGCGTCCTACCAGACCAGCACCACCGCCTTGAAACTCGCGGTGGCGCCGGGCAAGTCGGTGCCGAAGCTCACCGATCTGAAGGGCAGGAAGATCGCCTACGCCGAGGGCACGGCCCAGCAGGCCGCCGTGCTGCGCGCCATCGACAAGGCCGGGCTCACCACCTCCGACGTGCAGCTGATCCGGCTGCAGCTGGCCGAGTTCCCCGACGCCGTGCGCACCGGCCAGGTCGACGTCGCGCCGCTGATCGAGCCGAACGTCACCCGATTCCTGCGCACACCGGGCGCCTCGCTGGTCCCCGACTCCGAGACCGCGGGCATCTACGGCGGCCTCGCCTACCTGTATGCCCGCCGCGCCGTCGTGCGGGACCCGGCGAAGGCGGCCGCCACCCGCGCGTTGGTCGGTGCGTTCGTCCGGGCCTACCAGTGGGCCAACACCCACCCGGAGGAGTGGGCGCGCCGGTACTACGTGGAGAACCAGAAGGTGAGCGCCGACGACGCCAAGCGCATCGTGGACTCACTGGGCACCTATGTCTTCCCGCATCTGGACCAGCAGCTCGTCGACCGCCAGCAGTCCACCATCGACGCCATCGCCAAAGCGGGCGAACTGCCCAAGAAGGTGCGGGCGGCCGACGGTTTCGACCTGCGCTTCGACGCCGCGATCACCCAGGCGGTCACCGACAGCGGCGCGTCGTTCGAACCGAAGGCACGCTGATGGCCACCCTGGACGCCGCGGTGCTGCGCCGCATCGGCCTCGGCCGCTCCGCGCAGCCGGTACTGGCGAAACGCAAACCGGCCCGGCCGCGCCTGGGGCCGGGCCGTCCGATCCCGTTCGGCATCGCGGTGGGACCCGCGCTGCTGGTCGCCGCGTGGGTGGTCGGTTCCGCCACGGGCACAATGGATCCGGAAACCCTGCCCGCGCCGTGGACGGTCGCCGAGACCGCCGGTGACCTGATCGCCGACGGCCGGCTACAGAGCAATCTGCTGACCTCCGTGCAGCGCGCCGCGATCGGGCTCGGGCTCGGCGTGGCGATCGGCCTGGTACTGGCGCTGCTGGCCGGGCTGAGCCGCGTCGGTGAAGCGTTGGTGGACGGGCCCATCCAGATCAAGCGCGCCATTCCCACCCTGGCGCTGATCCCGCTGTTCATCGTGTGGTTCGGCATCGGCGAGGAGATGAAGCTGGTGGTGATCACCACCAGCGTGGCGATCCCGATCTACCTGAACACCCACGCGCACCTGCGCAGCGTCGACGCCAGGTACGTGGAACTCGCCCAGACGGTGGGGCTGTCGCGGTGGGCATTCGTCCGGCGGATCGCGCTGCCCGGATCGCTGCCCGGTTTCTTCACCGGCCTGCGGCTGGCCGTCACCATCTCGTGGCTGGCGCTGGTCGTGGTGGAACAGGTCAACGCCACCAGCGGCATCGGCTATCTGATGACCCAGGCCCGCACCTACGGCCAGATCGACATCATCGTCGTCGGCCTGGTGATCTACGGCCTGCTCGGCTTGTTCGGCGACATCCTGGTGCGGGCGGCGGAAAGGAAGGCGCTGTCATGGCGGCAGACACTCGGGGACTGAACGTCGTGCGCGCCCGGCGGCTGCGCCGTGGCTTCGGCGACCGTGTGGTGCTGCGCGACCTCGATATCGACATCGCCCGCGGTGAGTTCGTCGCACTGCTCGGCCGCAGCGGGTCGGGCAAGAGCACCTTGCTGCGGGCGCTGGCCGAACTGGACTACGACGTGCCGGGATCCGGCGAGCTGAGTGTGCCCGCCGAGCGTTCCGTGGTGTTCCAGGACTCCCGGTTGCTGCCCTGGGCGCGCGTGCTGGACAACGTGACCCTCGGTCTCGGTGGTTCGGACGCGGCCGGTCGCGGTCGTGCGGCGCTGGCCGAAGTCGGGCTCGCCGGCCGGGAGAATGCCTGGCCCAAGGAGCTGTCCGGCGGCGAGCAACAGCGCGTGGCCTTGGCGCGTTCGCTGGTGCGCGAACCCGAACTCCTGCTGGCGGACGAGCCGTTCGGCGCGCTGGACGCGCTCACCCGGATCAAGATGCACGCGCTGCTGCAAGATCTGTGCGCGAAGCATCGGCCCGCCGTGCTGCTGGTCACCCACGACGTGGACGAGGCGGTGCTGCTCGCCGACCGCGTCCTGGTGCTCGACGACGGGCGCATCGCGGTGGACCAGCGCATCGACCTGGAACGTCCACGCCGCCACGGCGATCCCGCGTTCCTGCGACACCGATCCCTGCTGCTGGCCAGCCTGGGCGTCGACGTCGCGAACACACCTGCCGACGAGAAGAAAGCCTCATGACGACCGCACCGCGCCAACTCAGCCTCAACGCCTTCATCTACCCCTCGGGCCACCACGAGGCCGCCTGGCGCCATCCGTGGAGCAGCCCCGAGCGGATCTACGACGTCGCCTACTACCAAGAGATCGGGCGCACCGCCGAAGCGGCGAAGTTGGACGCGGTGTTCTTCGCCGACGGTCCCGCCCTGCGCACCAACGTTCGGCACAACGCGGCCTCCGGCCTGGAGCCGATCACCCTGCTCACCGCGATCGCCACGGCCACGACGCATCTCGGCCTCATCGCCACCGCCTCGACCACGTACTACGAGCCCTACAACCTGGCCAGGCTGTTCTCCACGCTGGATCACATCTCCGGCGGCCGCGCGGGCTGGAACATCGTGACCACCGGAACCGATCTCGCCGCGGCGAACTTCGGCCTGGACAAGCATCCCGACCACGCCGAACGGTACGCGCGGGCGCGGGAATTCGTGGACGCCGTGGTCGCGCTGTGGGACAGCTGGGAGGACGACGCCATCGTCGACGACCGGGCCTCCGGCGTGTACGCCGACCCGGACAAGATCCATCCGATCGACTTCGAGGGCGAATACCTGCGGGTGCGCGGGCCGTTCAACGCGCCGCGCACCCCGCAGGGCTACCCGGTGCTGGTGCAGGCGGGTGCGTCCAACGACGGCCGGGCGTTCGCGGGCAAGTACGCCGAGGCGATCTTCACCGCGCATCAGCGGCTCGGCGACGCGCAGGCGTTCTACGCCGACATCAAGGAACGGGCCCGCGGTTTCGGGCGCAATCCCGAGCACGTCAAGGTCCTGCCCGGGATCAGCCCGTTCATCGCCGACACCGAGGCCGCGGCCAAGCGATTGGAACGGGAGTTCAACGAGCTCACCGTGCCGGAATACGGATTGGCGCAGCTGGAGGGCATCGTCGGGATCAGCCTGCGGCACCTGCCGCTGGACGAGCCGATTCCGGTCGAATTGTTCGACGCGGCGGGCGATGTGACCGACAACGGCCAGAGCCGGTTGCAGGTCGTCGCGGGCATCGTGCAGCGCGAACGCCCGACCGTGCGCGGTCTGCTGCACCGCCTCGCCGGTGCGCGCGGTCACCGGGTTTTCGCCGGAACCCCCGAACAGGTCGCCGACACCATCGAGGAATGGTTCCGCAACGGCGCGGCCGACGGCTTCAATGTGATGCCGCCGTACTACCCGGGCGGATTGGAAGTCTTCGCCGAAACGGTTGTGCCGATCCTCCAGGAGCGCGGGTTGTTCCGCACCGAGTACACCGGCACCACCTTGCGCGACCACTTCGGCTTGCCCCGCCCCGACAGCCGCTTCGCCCGCCGGCCCGCGCTGACGCGGTGATCGGCGCGGACGAAAAGGATTGTTCCACTGACCTATCGGTGCATCGAGTCGTCCGATACAGGACATCGCCGTTGCGGACCACAGGTCGGCTCCGCACGTCGGTGGCGAGGTCGGCCGGTGCCGTGTCCCGGTCGCGGGTAGTCGATCGGACTGCCCGCGTCCACTGCGCTGCCGAATGGTTCCGCGTGAATCCGCCTGCGGCGCGGCGCGGTTCGAGACGGCGAACGCTTCTCGGCTCCGTCGCGGGCCGGGGTCCCGGCTCGCGGGTGCCGTCGGATGGCGCCTTCCCCGGCGTCGCGCGGATGAACTACTCCGGGCTTGCCTCGAGGCGCGGTTGCGAGCGGCATACGACCGATCGGCCCGGGGCCTCGCAGCGGCGGGGCGGTTCCCGCCGATCGGGGCCACGGCGATGAGCGAGCGGTCCGTCCTGGTCGGCGAGGCCGCGGGACCGGTGCGGTTGCGGTCGTTGACCTGGACCGTGTTCGTGCCGATGGTCGTGTACGGCGTCGGGTCCGGCGCGGCGGCGCCGATGTACGCGCTGCGCGCGCTGGACCTGGGTGCGTCGGCGGGCCTGGCGGGGGTCATCGTCGCGCTGTCCGGGTTGGGCATGGTGCTCACCGACCTGCCCGCGGGACGGGTGGTCGCCCGGATCGGGGAACGCGGCGCGTTGGGGGTGGGGTCGGTGCTCGGGGCGGTCGGGGTGTTCGCGGCGATCGTCGCGCCGAACGTCGCGGTCCTCGCGTTGGGGATGCTGCTGGGCGGCGCGGCGGGCGCGGTGTGGGGCCTGGCGCGTCAGACCTACCTCGTGGCCGTGGTGCCCGCGGGCGACCTCGGGCGTGCGATGTCGACACTCGCCGGTTCCATGCGGCTGGGCTTCTTCTGCGGGCCGTTCCTCGGTGCGGCCGTGGTGCACTCGCTCGGCCCGAACGGGGGGCTGTGGTTGCAGCTGGTGACCACGGTGATCTCCGGCGCGGCCATGGCGGCGATCCGATCACCCGAGGCAGTGGGGGCGGGGGTGCGGCTTTCGCTGGGAGCGGTCGTGGTCGAGCACCGCAGAACCCTCGGCACACTGGGCCTCGCGGCGTTGCTGGTCGGTGCGGCACGAGCCGCCCGGCTGGCGCTGCTGCCGCTGTGGGCGGCGCATATCGGTTTGAGCGCGTCGGCGACCAGCTTGGTGTTCGGCGTCGCGGGGGCGGTGGACGTGGTGATGTCCTATCCGGCGGGCGTGTGGCTGGATCGCTACGGCAGGCGCGCAACCGGCGTACCGTCGATGATCCTGTTCGCCCTCGGTTTCGGCGCGCTGCCGTTCACCTCCTCGGTCCTGGGTCTCGGCTGCGCCGCCGTGCTGCTCGGGCTCGGCAACGGATTGAGCAACGGGCTGATCATGACCGTCGGCGCCGACGTCGCACCCGACGGGCAACGCGCGGAATTCCTCGGCGCCTGGCGGCTCACCCACGACATCGGCATGTTCGCCGGTCCGGTCGCGGTCGGCGCGATCAGCGCCCTCACCGTGCTCGGCGGGGCTGCGATCGCGCTCGCGGTCACCGCCGCGGCGGGCGCGTACACGATGCACCGCTGGTTTCCCGGGGCGGTGGGGGCGGCATCACGCCCGCAACGGTCCGCGGGGTAACCGCAGGGCTTCGACCCCGGTCGGCGGAATTGTCACTACTGGCGGGTGTCGACAGGCATGCTGCCCGGCTTGCGTCGGTATGGTTCTGCGGCGTGTCCCCATGGTTGCTTCGGCGGAACGGTCTCGCCACCGCCGCGATGAGCATCTGCGTCGCGGCCGCTGTCGCGATGCCATCGGCGACGGCGGAAGGTCCGGAAACCGGACGGCTGAGCAGCATCGGACTGCTCGATCCCGCTTGGTCGTTCGCCGCGGCCGCGGCGTCGTTCGGGGTCGTCTACACCACGACCGACCAGCACGGAATGCCCGCGCAGGCGTCCGGTGCGCTGTATCTGCCCGCGGGACTGCCACCGCAGGGCGGGTGGCCGCTGGTGGTGTGGGCACATGGGACGGCGGGCATCGGCGATGCCTGCGCGCCGTCGCGCCGCCCGCAGTCCTCGCGGAATTCCGCCTACTTCGATCGGATTCTGGCCGACGGGTACGCGGTGCTGGCTCCCGACTATCAAGGGCTCGGCACCGCAGGGCAGTTCAGCTACTACAACTCGAACGTCGAGGGAGCGTCGATATCGGACGCGGTAGCGGCGATTCGCAACACCCCCTTTCCGCTGTCGCGTAGATGGGTGGTGATCGGCCAGTCGGAAGGGGCGCACGCCGCGATGAGCGCGGCGGCCTCGAATGCCGAGAAAGGCGGTCCCGCCACGGGGTTGAGCGGGGTAGTAGCCACCGGTCTGCGCACCGACCCGAGCAAGAGCCTGCCGGAGATGTTCCGGCCGACCTCGACCGGCTCGAAGAACCAGATCGCCTACGCGGCGTACTTCCTGGCCTCGCTGGAGGAATGGAAACTCGGCAGCGTCACGCCGTATCTCTCCGATTTCGGTAAGGAATTCGTGGCGAATGCCGCCCACGAATGCCTTTCCGATCTGGTCGTACGCGCGCAGGGCCGCCGACCGGCGGCGCTGTTCGCCGACCCCGACCGGCCGACGCCCACCTTCGCCGACGACGTCACCGCCTTGGCCGGATACCCGCAAGACCGGTTCACCAGTGATCTCATGATCGGCTACGGCACCGACGACGTCGATGTCCTTCCCACCGACACCGCCGATTACGGGAGGCGCCTGCAGGAGGCCAACCCCGGGATACGTGTCACGGTCGAGGAATACCCCGGCGAAGACCACAGCGGCGCGTTCCTGGCTTCGCTTCCGGATGCGCTGGCTTTCCTGAACGCGCACCTGCGCTGACGCCGGACGCGAACCCGCGAGCCGCGGCCCCGCCTCAGCGGACGCGGGTGCCGAGCAGGTGCCGCACGCCCGCCACGAACAGTTGCAGACCGAAGTCGAAACGGGCTGTGGCGTCCGTGGTTTCCTCCAGCGGCGAGGCGCCGTCGGGCAGGGCGCCCGCCGAGTCCATCTGCATCCTCGACTGCTCGTCCACGGTCTCGCCGAGGACGTAGTAGAGCAGCGTGAACGCCGTGAGTTCGGCTTCCTGGCGCGGCATGCCCGCGCGAATCGTAGCGCTCACCAGTCGTTCTCGTCCCTTGCTCGTGGTGAGCCGGGAAGCGTATGTCGCCGAGACCAATTCGGCGCCGTCGCGATAGGCCAGCAGGCAGTCGCGCATGCGGTGGGCCAATTCGGTGATCTGCCCGGCCCAGTCCTCGGCCTCGATCGGGTCCTCCATGGGCGCGAGGATCTTGTCCGCGACCGCGCCGAGCAGCGCCTGCTTGTTGGGGAAGTGCCAGTACAACGCGCCCGGTTGGACCTGGAGGGAACCGGCCAGCCTGCGCATGGTCAGGTCGGCCAGGCCGTATCGGTCCAGAATCGCGATGGCGCCGTCGACCACGTCCGCCCGGTGCAGCTGCACTCGATGCCCTTCCCGTCGTGCTTTGACTCACTCCTACCGCTACCCTAGCCTGAACACCGTTCAAGTTGCACGGCCACCTCGGCCGAACGAAGGGATGCGTTGCAGTGACCCAGGCACCCGTAGACACCGCTGCGCCAGGACCGACGCAGGTCGGGACGTCGCCCATTCTGTCGATCGCCCGCGAGCAGGTGCTCGAACGCGGGGAAGGGCTGAACCAGGAGCAGACCCTCGAGGTGCTGCGTCTGGGTGACGCCCGGCTGGAGGAGTTGCTCGCCCTGGCCCACGAGGTGCGCATGAAGTGGTGCGGTCCCGAAGTGGAGGTCGAGGGCATCATCAGCCTCAAGACCGGCGGCTGCCCCGAGGACTGCCACTTCTGCTCGCAGTCGGGGCTGTTCCAGTCGCCGGTGCGCGCCGCGTGGCTGGACATCCCGAGCCTGGTCGAGGCCGCCAAGCAGACCGCGAAGACCGGCGCCACCGAATTCTGCATCGTCGCCGCCGTGCGCGGCCCGGACGAGCGCCTGATGGCCCAGGTGGCCGCAGGCGTCGAGGCGATCCGCAACGAGGTCGACATCCAGGTCGCCTGCTCGCTGGGCATGCTCACCCAGGAGCAGGTCGACCAACTGGCCGCGATGGGCGTGCACCGCTACAACCACAACCTGGAGACCTCCCGCTCCTACTTCCCGAACGTGGTCACCACGCACAGCTGGGAGGAGCGCTGGGACACCCTGCGCATGGTCCGCGCGGCGGGCATGGAGGTCTGTAGCGGCGGCATCCTCGGCATGGGCGAGACGCTGGAGCAGCGCGCCGAGTTCGCCGCGAACCTGGCCGAGCTCGAGCCCGACGAGGTGCCGCTGAACTTCCTCAACCCGCGCCCGGGCACCCCGTTCGGCGACCTCGAGGTGCTGCCCGCGTCCGACGCGCTGCGCGCCGTCGCCGCGTTCCGGCTGGCGCTGCCGCGCACCATGCTGCGCTTCGCGGGCGGCCGCGAGATCACCCTGGGCGATCTCGGCGCCAAGCAGGGCATCCTTGGCGGCATCAACGCCGTCATCGTGGGCAACTACCTGACCACCCTCGGCCGCCCGGCCGAACAAGACCTGGATCTGCTCGGCGAGCTGAAGATGCCGATCAAGGCGCTCAACGAAACACTCTGACCCGGCTCGGTTGCGACGATGAGGCAGGCGAGCATGGGTACTGTCATGAATATGGACGAGCGCTACAACCCGTTCACCGGCAAGCGAATCGTGCCGGGTCTCGACGACGCGATCCCGGCCGCCGCCGCACTGGGCCTGGAACCGCCGCGCTTCTGCGAACAGTGCGGTCGCCGCATGATCGTGCAGGTGAGCCCGGACGGCTGGTGGGCCAAGTGCTCCCGGCACGGTGTCACCGACTCGGCCGAATCGGAACGCCGCTAGTGGCGTCGCCGTTGCGGGGTGAGGCGCGCGCGGCGACGGTGATCGCCGTCGCCGTGGTGGTGGTGAGCGCGCTGGCCGGCGCCGGGTGGGGCCTACTGGCGCCGACCGAGCGGCTGCTGGTGGTCGAGCCGGGCCGCGGAGTCGCGCTGACCGGTGAGAGCGCGCATCAATTCGACGCCCTGGCGTTGTTCGTGCTCGCGGGCGCGGTGCTCGGTCTGCTCTGCGCGCTCGCCGTGTGGCGGTGGCGCTCGGCGCGCGGGCCGCTGCTGCAATTGGGCCTGCTGGTCGGTTCCGGCCTCGGCGCGGTGGTGATGGCGCGGGTGGGGGAGCAGGTCGCCGAATGGCTGCATCCGCGCCCGCACGACCCGCCGGTCGGGCAGATCGTCACGTTGCCCATCGAACTGGGCAGTGCGCTCGCGTTCATCGTGCAGCCGCTGATCGCGTCGTTCGTCATGCTGTTCCTCGCCGCGCTCAGTACGTCCGAGGATCTCGGCAGCGGACGCCGCGCCGCCCGCGACGAGGAGGAAGCCTTCGGCTCCCTCCCGCCCTACGGTGACACTGCGAGTGGGGTGGAGCTGCCCTATCGTGGCTACGAGCCTGCCGCGGAAGGGTATTCGGTACCCGAATACCGTCCGCGGTACTGACGCGTCGCCCGGCGGTCGGCCGCGGCGACGGAAGGCTTCCGAGCCCACCGCGGGTGTGGGATCGAAGCGTGCGCGGAAGGAACAGGACGTGACCTTTGTCGGTGGCGGGCCGGTCGTCGAAGAGCTCGACGCCAAGTTCTGGCGGGTGGCCGAACCCTTCGTCTATCGCGGCGCGACGGAGGAATTCGTGGTTCCCGCCGGTTTCCGCACCGATTTCGCCTCGGTGCCGCGCGCGCTGGTCTGGCTGATCCCGCGCTACGGCAGCTACACCCGCGCCGCGATCCTGCACGACTACCTGCTCGGTTCGGACACGGTGAGTGTCGCCGACGCCGACGGCATCTTCCGCCGGAGCCTGCACGAACTCGGCGTATCGCTGCCGCGCCGCTGGATGATGTGGGCGGCCGTCCGCGCGGCCCACGGGTTGCGTGGCGCCGGCCCGGCCGACGTCGCCCGGTTCATCGTCGTCGCCGTTCCAGCGGTGCTCTTCCTGGCGGTACCCGTCACCGTGGTGACGGTCTTCCTCCTGCTGTTCTGGTTGGTGGAACTGGCCTTCTGGGCCGCATCCCGGGTGACCCGGCGGACTGAAGCCCCGCCCCCCGATCCGCAGATGAAAACCGCCTGACCGGTTCTCGGCGGATGCCGTGGCCATGCGCCGTTGATCTCGACTTCCCGGCGAGGATCGGGGACGTAGCGTGGGGTATGGCGGATTTGGTTTTGGGGCCGGTGTTGCGGCATGTCGACTCGACTTCGGCGACCGTCTGGGTGGAAACCGATGACGCGTGTGAGGTGGATGTCCTGGGAAGGCTCGCCCGCACGTTTCAGGTGGGGGAGCAGCATTTCGCGCTGGTCTCGATCGACGGACTGGAGCCCGGTGCGTCGATTCCCTACCAGGTGCGGCTCGATGGAGTGGCGGTGTGGCCGGAACCGGGATCCGATATGCCGCCCTGCCGGATTCGCACGCGGACCGTCGAGAAGATCCTGTTCGGGTCGTGCCGGGCGGCCAAGGCCGCGCCGGGCGTGCTGGAGGCCGACAAGCTGGGGGTGGACGCGCTGGACGCCTACGCCCGGCGCATGATGGGCTCGCCCGAGCGGGAATGGCCGGACGCGCTGCTGCTCCTCGGCGACCAGGTCTACGCCGACGAGCCGACACCGCGGATGCGGGAGTGGCTCGCCCGGCGGCGCGACGGGCAGGAGCCCCGCGGCGAGGTCGTGTCGTTCCGCGAATACGCCGGGCTGTACCACGAGTCGTGGGCGGACCCGGAGATCCGCTGGCTGATGTCGACCGTGCCGACGTCGATGATCTTCGACGACCACGATGTCCGCGACGACTGGAACACCTCGCGCGCATGGCGCGAGCAGATGGCGGCGAAGCCGTGGTGGCGCGAGCGCATCCGCGCCGGGCTCGCGTCCTACTGGGTGTACCAGCACATCGGCAACCTCGGCCCCGGCGAGCTGGCGCAGGACCCGCTCTACCGCCGGGTCACCGGGGCGGGGACGGACGTGCGGGAGCTGCTGGAGGACTTCGCGGAGCAGGCCGACAAGGAGGTCGACGGCCGCAAACCCGCCCGCTGGAGCTACTACCGCGACTTCGGCCGGGTCCGGCTGCTGGTGATCGACACCCGTAACGGCCGGATCCTCGACGGGCAGCGGCTGATGGTCGGGCCGGAGGAGTTCGACTGGATCGAGCGGAACGCCGAGGGCGACTTCGACCACCTGTTGATCGGATCATCGCTGCCCTGGCTGATGCCGCCCGCGCTGAGCCACTTCCAATCGCTCAACGAGCGCGCGGCGGATCTGCCGGGATGGCGCGGCCGGCTCGGCGAGAAGGTCAGGCAGGCAGCGGATCTGGAGCACTGGCCCGCGTTCCGCGCGTCTTTCGAACGGTTGGCCCGGCTGATCCATCGGCTGGGCGACGCGCCGGGCGCGCCGGGCACGATCTGCGTGCTGTCCGGGGACGTGCACCACAGCTACGTCGCACGCGCCACGTACGCGCGGCCGACGAAATCGCAAGTGCTGCAACTGGTGTGCTCGCCGGTGCACAACGAACCGCCCGAGATGTTCCATCCGGCGTTCGCGCTGTCGTGGGCGGCGCCGATCGCGTCGGCGCTGCGGTGGCTCGCGGATCGGCGTGGAATATCACCCGATCCGGTCCGATGGCAGAAGATCAGCGGCCCGCATTTCGGGAACTCGATCGCCTCCCTCGTCGTCCGTGGCCGCTCCGCACGGTTCACGCTGGAGACCGCACGATCGGAGGAGGGGCTGGTCAAGGTGGCCGAACTGGAACTCGCGCCACCGCGCGCAAAAGCCCCGCACCTCTAGAGGCGCGGGGCTCTTACCTAGCTACGTCGATCAGATCGCGCGGACGTCCTGAGCCTGCGGGCCCTTCTGTCCTTGGCCGATCTCGAACTCCACGCGCTGTCCCTCTTCAAGGGACTTGAATCCCGAGCCGGACACGGCGGAGTAATGAACGAAGACGTCGGCGCCGCCGCCGTCCTGCGCGATGAAGCCGAAGCCTTTTTCGCTGTTAAACCACTTCACACTGCCTTGAGCCATTGCTTTACTTCATTCTTTTCTGTAGGTGAGCCGAGCGAATCACTTCGATAGCCCGGTCTCAGAGGTCAACACTGCCACGAATCGGCACCGCGCGACACCGCGGACCTCGGTTTGTGAGCTAACCGACACAAGCGGCACTCGCCGGTCCCGTCGCGTGACGCGCCGGATCCGGCCTTGGGGGCGGCCGACGCGCTCGCTCCAGCGGTTCCGGCCGAATCGGCTGTCCCGAGCCGTGATGCTGGGGCCACGGCGCACAGACGGCGCCGGAAATCGCGAGCGAGGCCTCCGCCTGGTCGGCGTATCCGGGCCGTGGTCGGGGAGTCGCCGTGGTGGACCTGTTCCGCGGAGAAATGAATGGAGGTGAGGACGATAGCGCGGATAGGGTGGGCGCCCGGATGTCGAGAGGAGGCGGGCGATGAATCGAGCACAGGAAGCGGTGGCCGAGACGCCGCCTGCCGCGAAGGAGCGCGCGGATCTAGCGGCTTGGCGACGGCGGGATGCCTTGCGCCGCAGCAACGCCGCGCGCCCGGTGCGGAGTAAGCGGCAGTATCGCCGCCAGGACAAGCACCGGAAAGCGGCCACCGACCATTGACCCGAGCCCCTTTCCGCATATGCCGGCAGTACGACAGGGTCGTTCACGAAAGGTGTGCGAGCGTGGAAAGCGCCCGTCACGGCGGCCGCCGTTGATCAGGAGGGGCCGGGTGGGCGCAGTGCCGCGAATTCGTCGGTGACGCGCAAGCCCGAGTCGGTGAAGCGGTAGACCGCGGCGGGGCGTCCGCCCGCGCGGCCGGGGGCCGCGGTGGCTCCGGTGGGGGTGATCACCCCGCGGCGGGAGAGGACTCGTTGGAGGTTTGTCGTGTCGACATCGTATCCGAGGGCCGCGCAGTAGATCTCACGCAAGGTCGACATCGTGAATCGGTCCGGCGCGAGGGCGAAGGCGATGTTGGTGTAGGACAGTTTCGCCGCGAGGCGGGTGCGGGCGTGATCGACCACCGTGCGGTGGTCGAAGGACATGTCCGGCAGCGCCGAGACCGGGTGCCAGGCGGTGTCCGAGGGCAGGTGGGGGTCGGCGGTCAGCGGAACGAGGCCGAGGTAGGCCGAGGCGATGCGGCGCGGGCTCGGCACCCGGTCGGGGGCGCTGAACACCGAGAGCTGTTCCAGATGGCTCAGCTCGCGCACGTCGACCTTCTCGGCGAGTTGGCGGCGGGCGGAGGTGTCGAGATCCTCGTCGTCGCGCAGGCGGCCGCCGGGCAGC
Source organism: Nocardia sp. NPDC047654 (assembly GCF_043205035.1). NCBI lineage: Bacteria > Bacillati > Actinomycetota > Actinomycetes > Mycobacteriales > Nocardiaceae > Nocardia > Nocardia sp. NPDC047654. Next base: position 166,506 of record NZ_JBIDDF010000013.1, on the reverse strand, counting down.
GACCAGGTGCCCTTCTGCGGATCGAGCGCCCGTTCCCACAGCAACACCGCGAGTTCGGTCCGCTGATCGGGCGGGCAACGCCGCAGCATGCTCTCCGCGCGGTCCACGGGGCTGTGACCTGCGGTGATGCCGCTGGGGAAGCGGCGAACCTGGAACACCGCGGTGAGCGATTCGTGGATGGTGCTACTATGGGCCACGTTTTCGATTGTAAGTCGAAAACCTGGTTTGGTGCGAATCGGCGCGCGGCCGACCGCACGAGGAAGGGAGCCATCCATGGCGACGACGGGTGCGAAACTGGCGCCCCCGCTGATGGGGCAGGTGTTCGACGGGCCCTCCGGGTTCGCGGGTGTCGAGGCAACGCCGGAGTGGGCGCAGGAAGTCAAGCGATTGGCTCGAGAGCGCAACGCGACGATCCTGGCGCACAACTACCAGCTGCCGGAGATCCAGGACGTGGCCGACCACGTCGGCGATTCGCTGGCGCTGTCACGGATCGCGGCCGAGGCGCCCGAGGACACCATCGTGTTCTGCGGCGTGCACTTCATGGCCGAGACCGCCAAGATTCTCAGCCCGGCCAAGACCGTGCTCATCCCGGACCAGCGCGCCGGATGTTCGCTCGCCGATTCCATCACGGCCGACGAACTGCGCGCGTGGAAGGCCGAGCACCCGAACGCGATGGTCGTGTCCTACGTCAACACCACGGCCGAGGTGAAGGCGCTCACCGACATCTGCTGCACCTCGTCCAACGCGGTGGACGTGGTCGCCTCGATCGACCCGGACCGCGAGGTGCTGTTCCTGCCGGACCAGTTCCTCGGCGCGCACGTCAAGCGGGTCACCGGCCGCGCGAACATGCACATCTGGGCCGGTGAGTGCCACGTGCACGCGGGCATCAACGGCGACGAGCTGACCGAGCAGGCGCGCACCCATCCGGACGCGGAACTGTTCGTGCACCCCGAATGCGGATGCGCCACCTCGGCGCTGTACCTGGCGGGCGAGGGCGCGTTCCCGGCCGATCGGGTGCACATCCTGTCCACCGGAGGCATGATCGACGCGGCCAAGGCGGCGAAGTCGAGTCAGGTGCTGGTGGCCACCGAGGTCGGCATGCTGCACCAGCTGCGCAAGGCCGCTCCCGGTATCGACTTCCAGGCCGTGAACGACCGGGCGTCGTGCAAGTACATGAAGATGATCACCCCGGCGGCGTTGCTGCGCTGCCTGGTCGAAGGCCGTGACGAGGTGCACGTCGATCCCGAAACCGCCGCGCTGGGACGCAATTCGGTGCAGCGGATGATCGCGATCGGCAATCCCGGCGGCGGTGAATGAGTCCGACCGCTGCCCTCAGGGCGGTGGGTCGTTCTCCGGCGGAACACGGTGGCCAGGGCGCTGACCACCGTGTCCGCGCGGGGGAACGTTCGCGGATCGGGAGACAGAGAGGCGCGGGCCGATGACAACCCGGGTTTCGATCGACTGGGAGGCCGAGGCCGATCTGGTCGTGATCGGCGGCGGCGTCGCGGGACTGACCGCGGCGCGCACCGCCTCGCTGCGTGGGCTGCGGGTGCTCACGCTCAGTAAGGGTGGCCCGACCGATACGTCCACCCAGTACGCCCAAGGCGGCATCGCCGTCGTGGCGCCGCACGGTGACTCGGTCGAATCGCACGTGCACGACACCGTGGAGGCGGGCGCCGGATTGTGCGAGGTGGACGCCGTGCGTTCCATCGTCGAGGGCGGGCAGGCCGCGGTGGCCGCGCTGACCGACCTGGGCGCGGTGTTCGACCTCGGCCGCGACGGCCAGATCTCGCGGACCCGCGAGGGGGGCCACAGCACCCGCCGGATCATCCATGCGGGCGGCGACGCCACCGGCGCGGAGGTGCAGCGGGCGCTGAACGAGGCCGGCCTGCCGGTGCTGTTCGGCGCGGCGGTCGGTGAGATCGTCACCGGGCCGAACGGTGTGCGAGGTGTGGTCGCGGTGTCGGAGAAGGGCTTCGGCGTAGTCCACGCGCCCGCCGTGCTGCTGGCCACCGGCGGCCTCGGTCAGTTGTACGCGCTGAGCACCAATCCGCCGGGAGCCACCGCGGACGGCATCGCGCTCGGGCTGTGGGCCGGTGCCGCCGTCGCCGATCTGGAGTTCGTGCAGTTCCACCCGACCGTGCTCTACACCCCGGGCGGCCTGGGACGCAGGCCGCTGATCAGCGAAGCGGTGCGGGGCGAGGGCGCGGCACTGGTCGACACCGAAGGCAATTCGGTGACCGCGGGGGTGCATCCGCGCGGCGACCTGGCTCCCCGCGATGTCGTCTCCCGTGCCATCGCCGCGCGCATGCGAGCGCTCGGCACCGAGCACGTCTACCTCGACGCGCGCTCGATCGACGGTTTCGCGCAACGATTTCCGACGATCACCGCCTCGTGCCTGGCGACGGGCATCGATCCGCGCACGGACCTCATCCCGGTCGCGCCCGCCGCGCACTACCAGTGCGGGGGAGTCGTCACCGATACCCACGGCCGTACCGGAGTTCCCGGCCTGTACGCGGCCGGTGAGGTCGCGCGCACCGGTTTGCACGGGGCGAACCGGTTGGCGTCCAACAGCTTGCTGGAGGGACTGGTGGTCGGCGAGCGCGCCGGGGCCGCCGCGGCCGAGCGGCTCGGTGAGCGGGCTGGGGTGAGCGAGATCTCCACTCCCACCGCCGAATTCGCCGACCGTGCGGTGGTGCAGGGCCTGATGACCACGCACGCCTCGGTGGTCCGCGACCGCGCAGGCCTCGCCGAAGCGCTCAAGCGGCTCGACGACGTGGCCGTCCGCCGCGACCCGCACACCGCCGCCGCACACCCGATCGCCGGAATAGAGGACGCGGCGCTCACCCTCGCGGCACGCACCCTGCTGCTGGCCGCGCTCGCCCGCACCGAGAGCCGCGGCTGTCACACCCGGTCGGATCACCCGGACCCCGTGGCCGAACTCCGCCACAGCCTCCCGATCCGGCTGAACGGCGACGGCGTGCCCGAGCACGCATCACTTCCCTGACCACACGCGCCGAGCCGGACATGCCGCGAGCTGTCCACCGCCCCGCTCGGCGAGAGAGGAACACTTCGATGGCTCTGGATGCCGCCCTGGACCGCGACGAGGTGCTGCGCCTCATCCGCGCCGCGCTGGACGAGGACCTGCGCTACGGCCCGGACGTCACGACCATGGCCACCGTGCCCGCGGACGCGGTGATCAAGGCGTCGGTGGTGTCACGCGAACCGGGGACCGTGGCCGGGCTCGACGCCGGTGTGCTGGTACTCGACGAGGTGATCGGCGCGGGCGAGTACGAGATCAGCGATCGCGTCGCCGACGGCACCCGGGTGTCGCCGGGACAGCCCGTGCTGACGGTGATCGCGCCGACGCGCAAGCTGCTCACCGCCGAGCGCACCATGCTCAACCTGGTGTGTCATCTGTCCGGCATCGCGACGGCGACGGCCGCCTGGGTGGACGCCGTGGCCGGCACCCGCTGCCGCATCCGCGACAGCCGCAAAACGCTGCCCGGACTGCGCGGGCTGCAGAAGTACGCCGTGCGGGTCGGCGGCGGTGTCAACCACCGCATGGGTCTCGGCGACGCCGCGCTGATCAAGGACAACCACGTGGTCGCCGCCGGTTCGGTGGTCGAGGCGCTGCGCGCGGTCCGCGCCGCCGCCCCCGACATCGCCTGCGAGGTCGAGGTCGACAGCCTCGAACAACTCGACGCCGTGCTCGCCGAGAACGTGGAACTCGTGCTGCTGGACAACTTCCCGCTCTGGCAGACCCAGGCGGCCGTCCAGCGCCGCAATACCGCGTCCCCGCAGACGAAACTGGAGTCCTCCGGCGGCCTGAGCCTGGACGTCGCCGCCGACTACGCCCGCACCGGCGTCGACTACCTCGCGGTCGGCGCGCTCACCCACTCCGTCCGAGTGCTCGACCTGGGGCTGGACATGTAGGTGCCGGGACCGGTCCGGGTCGGTATCGATCGAGCAGCGGAGGGCGGGTTCGCGAACCTGTCGACGTGGACTCGGCGACGAACAGCGACTCCGGTTCCAGATCCATGTACGGCTCCAGATAGACGGCTGCCTCGGAGCCCTCCAAGCTATCCGGTGCCGTTCGCTCAGGCGGTGAGCTCGCGTTCCAGCGGTGTCCGGAACCGTGGGATGGCGCGGACCTCGCCGAACCAGCCGGCGACGTGTTGCGCTTGCGCGGCGATCAGCGTTTCGGCGTCCGCGCCGACGTCTTCGAGCAGGCGGTAGACGATCTCGCCGTCCTTGCGCTGCGCCCAGCCGCCGACGACGCGTCCGTCCCACCAGACCGTAGGTCCGATGTTGCCATTGCGATCGAACACCCGCGGTGCGTGCGGGCCGAGGTACCACTCCCGCGCCTGCCAGCCCATCGGGGTCGGATCGAGGGCGGGCAGCAGCGCCGCCCACGGCTCCGGCGCGGCGACCGGCTCCACGTCGTCGGCCAGGAGCACGCCGGTCACGCCGTCCAGGTCGACCTCGACCAGATCCAGGACGCCCAGTGCCGCGCGCACCTCGCCGAGCGTCCACCCGGTCCACCACTTGACGTCGGATACCGGCGCGGGACCGAAGGCGCGCAACCAGCGACGGACCAGTTCCACCCTGGCCTCGGCGGCCGGAAGAGCGGGAACGCCGTCCGGCAGCCACGATTCGATCGGCGCCCAGGTGTACTGGCTGCTGGTCCAGCCGCCGTTCGGCCTGCCGCGCACGATGCGGCCCTCGCAGCCGAGCGTCACCAGTACCCAGGTGGTGATGTTCGTCGGCTTCGAATACGCCTTGTCCGGTGCGGTGTTCACCTGGGTGCGCAACCGCGGGACGTCCTTGCTCAGCTGCGCGCCGGTCGCCGCGCCGCGGGCCAGCAACGCTTTGTGCGTCTCGGCTTCGGCCTCGGCCCACCAGCCGGCCGTATCGCCGTCCCCGATGCCCGCCTGCGTCAGGTACTTGCCGTAGGTGCGCCGCTGCTTGTGCGCCAGGGCGTCCGCGCACGAAGCCTGGAGAATCGGAACCGATTCCACCGGAACGACGAACATGGTGCGCCGCATGGCGAGCATTCGCAGCAGCGAACGATCCTCGTAGAGCGCCTGTTCGACGTCGGAGGGTGTGAGCCCGTCGGCACGGGCCGCGACGGAGAGGTACACGGTCGCCGGATCGGTCGCGTGCAGCGCGACCATCGAGCGGGCGATCTCCGCGACCTGCCCGGTGCGCTCCGGCATCGCCAACCGGTGCCGCACCGCCAGCCGAGCGCGCCGCTGCGCGGCATCAATCGAACGCATAGGCGAATCGTAACGTCCGCGCCGTGGCTCAGAGGCCGAAGCGCTCCGGGGCCAGGCGCAGCGCCCGGCAGGCGTCGCGAACGGCCTCGGTCGCTTCCGGGCCGCAGGCGCCGGCGTCGCTGCCGATCAGGATGCCGGTGCGGATCACCGCGTCCGCCTCGGCCGGCTTGCCGCCCGCTTTGGCGATCTGCCGCAGCACGTGCGCGCAGCCGCGGATCGGATCGTTCGTCAGCCGATTGCAGTTGTCCTCGAACAGGGCGCGCAAGTCGTCGACCGGGAAATTGCGCAGAACCGGATCGGCCGTGACCCGCTCGGCGACAGTGGCGCGGCCGGTCGCCGCGGTCGCCCCGTCGGCCACGGCGACCAGCGCGCACAGGGCGACCGCGGCGTCACGGAAAGTCCCGCCGCGCAGCCGGTTCCGGTCGGCCAGCAATTGCGCTCGCCACGTCGCGGCGGTCTCGGCCGTGCTGATCAGGGTCGCGTCGGGGATACGGCGGGGTGCGAAGGTCATGGCGGACTCCATGAGAAGACGTCCGAACGCGCGGACCCGTGCCATCCGGACTCGGAATGAATACCCGGACCGTAACAGGGCCGCGCTGCCGGGTCCTGCCCCCAAAAATCGGAATCAGCCCTCGGGTTCCCAGGCGCGGACCAGGTCGAGCAAGCCGGGGAAGCGCGCTTCGAGATCGGCGACGCGCACCTGGCTGCGGCGCTCCAGTCCGTAGCGTCGCTGCCGGGTGACGCCCGCCTCGCGCAGCACCCGGAAATGATGCGTCAGCGTGGATTTGGGCCGATCGATGCCGAACCAGGAGCAGGGCCGGTCGTCGTCGGGAGAGTCCAGCAAGAGCTTGCGGACCATGGCCAGGCGCAGTGGGTCGCTCAATGCGGCCAGGACGTGGTCGAGCCGCAGATCGGCGTGATCCGGCTCGGGCAGTACGGCGGTGTCCTCGGTGGCCGCTGGCATCGCGTCTCCTCGCTTTCGGGTGCTTTGTACGACTTCTATCGTACTAGGTTATAAGTTCGGTTATTGTCGTACCAGTACGAGAAAATTCGAAACAAGGAGTGTTGATGGGATCGACGGTGGCGGAGCCCCACTCACAAGTGCGCCGGTCAGACGGCTCTTCGGTGTGGCTCGCGGCATGGCCGGTGTGCGCGGTGTTCGTGCTGTCGAACGCGCCGACGCCGTTGTATGTGGTGTGGCAGCGGACGATCGGGTTCTCCTCCGCGACGCTCACCGCGGTGTTCGCCTGCTACATCGTCGGATTGCTGGGAGCGCTGCTGGTCGCGGGCGTGGTGTCGGACCGGGTGGGGCGCAAGCCCGTCCTGTTGCCCGCGGTGGCGGCCGCGATGGCGGCCTGCGCGCTGTTCGCGGTCGCGCAGTCGGTCGTGTTGCTGGCGCTGGCACGGCTGCTCACCGGTGTGGCGGTCGGCGCGGCCGTCTCGGCGGGCATGGCGGCGGTCACGGACGTGGGCGGGCCCGACCGCAGGCGCGTCGCCGCGTTGGCGGCCTCCACGGCGATGGTGCTCGGGGCCGGGAGCGGGCCATTGCTGGCGGGCATCCTGTCCGAAACGCTGCCCGGTCCCACGGTGACGGTCTTCCTGGTCGAGATCGCCGTGCTGGCAACGGCTTTCGCGGTGACGGCCCGGCTGCCGTTGCCTGCGGGTTCCGGCGGACGCGGGCCGTGGATCCGGATCCCTTCGGTCGCGCGGGAGGGCCGGACCGCTGTACTGCTCGGGATCGCGGTGTTCGGACCGGGGATCACCGCGACGTCGTTCGTCCTGTCGCTGGGACCATCGGTGCTGACGCATCTGCTCGGCGTCGCCGACCGGGTGCTCGCCGGTGTGGTGGCGTTCACGATGTTCCTCGCCGCGACCGGAGTTCAGTTCGCCGCGCGGCGGTTCGGCGTGCGCGCCGTCCTGCTCGGCGGTGCGGTCGCGACCGTGACGAGCATGGTCGCGCTGGTGCTGTCGCTCGCCGCGACCTCGCTCGCGTGGTTCGTGACGTCCGCGGTGCTCGCCGGGGCCGGTCAAGGGCTCGGCCAGTTCGGGGGCCTGACGGCGATCAGTGCGAGCGTGCCGGGCGGGCGGCTGGCCGAGGCGAACGCCGCCCAGAACGTCGGTGGCTATCTTCCCGCCGCGGTGCTGCCGCTGACCGCCGGGTTCCTCGCCGATGTCCACGGGTTGAGCGCCGGGGTGGCCGTTTTCGGCGCGGTGGTGGGTCTCGCCGCCGCCGGGGGCGGACTGCTCGTCCTGACGCGCCTGCGCCGGGAGGTGACGCCGCTGACCGCGTGACATCATCCGAGGATGCGACGGGCCTATCCGGTACTGCTTCTGTGCTGCGCGCTGGCCGGCGTGCTCGTGACGACAATCGCTGCCGCGCCGCGTGTCTCGGCGGATCCGGCTTGCGCGACGGGTGTGACGGCGCGTCCGGTCTCGCTGACCGTGGACGGTGAGGAGGCGACCGGGCGGGTGTACGAGCCCTACCGGTGCGCCGAGGGGGACGTGACCGCGGAGGCGCTCGTGGTCGCGGTGCACGGGCACGACGGGTCGTCGGCGGATTTCGCCGGTTACCTCGAGTCGATCGCGCGGCGCACCGCGACTCCGATCCTGTCGATGGATCTACGCTCCGCCGACAGCCGGTGGCGCACCGGAGAGTGGAATCTGTGGGCGGGCCGGCGCGATGTCGTCGCCGCGACCGCGTGGTACCGCCAGGTCCACGGCTCGATCACCCGCACGGTGCTGTGGGGCTGGAGTCAGGGCGGCATCACCAGCGGTCTCGCGGCGGCGCACGGTCCGCGCGGGATGTTCGACTACTGGGTCGACAACTACGGCCCCGCGGACGATTTCACGATGTGGCTGGGTGCGGTGGCCGTGGACCCGGCACTGCCCGCGCAGATCGAGCGCGACGCGGGTGGCTGCCCGCCGGCCGCTTGCCCGCTCGCCTACGCCGAACGCTCACCCGCCCTGCTGGCGGCCCGGATGGATGTACGGCGCGCGTTTCTCGTCCATGGCACCGCCGACGACGTGGTGCCCTACGCCACGAGTGTCGAGATGCGCGCGGGGCTGGCCGCCGCGGGCAAGCCCACCTCCATGTACACCGTCGTCACCGGGCGCGACCTGAACGGGCGGGTGGCGCCGGGCGACCACAGCGTCGGCCCGGCCTTCTTCGAAGGCGGCTGCGTCGTCGAGCGCCTGCTGCTCGGCACGGAACCGGTCGACGGCCCGGACCGCGACTACCTCGTCGACGTCGCGCACGGCGTCGTCACCGCCCCGCCCGCACCCGTGGGCGCGAAGTGCGCGGCGTGAGGAGCCGGGAACACGATCGTCGCCCCGCGCGGTTGATCGAGAAGACCGAACGACGAAGCGAGGACGTGATGAGCAAGCCGACCGACCCGGCCTACCACTGGAACGGAGCGGATCTCGATCTGGACGCCTACCTGGCCCGGATCGGTTTCGACGGCGAGCGCGCCGCTACCGTCCGGACGCTGCACGACCTGGTGCGCGCGCACACCACCGCCATCCCGTTCGAGAACCTGGAGATCATCCTGGGCCGGTCGATTCCCCTCGACCTGGCGACCTTGCAGGACAAGATCGTGCGCCGCCGCCGCGGCGGCTACTGCTACGAGAACGTCGGTCTGTTCGCGGCCGCGCTGGAACGACTCGGTTTCGGCGTCACCGGGCTGAGCGGCCGGGTGAGCATGGGCGCGGGCGCCGGGTTGCGGCCCGCCACCCACGCGTTGCTGCGCGTGACGACCACCGACGACGACCGGGTCTGGCTGTGCGACGTGGGCTTCGGCGCCGGACCGCTCGCGCCGTTCGAATTGTCCTCGGAGACCGGCGAATTCGCGGCGGGGGAGTGGAAGTTCCGGCTGGAGCGCACGCGTGGTGAGCTGGATTCCGAGCTGTGGGTGCTGCACCAATACGGCCGCGACGGATGGATCGACCGGCACAGCTTCACGTTGAATCCGCAGTACCGCATCGACTACGCCGTCGGCAACCACTTCGTGTCGACCTCACCGCGTTCCCCGTTCACCACCCGGCCGTATGTGCAGCGCTTCCACCCCGACGCGCACCACGTGCTGGACGGCACCACGTTCGTCACCGAGTATCCCGACGGCACGAGCGACACGCGGGAACTGGAACCCGCCGAACTCCCCAAGATCCTCGCCGAGGTGTTCGACATCGACCTCACCGACGACGACGCCGCCGCGCTGGCGGAGGCCAGGTGGTCGCGCGACTGATCGCGCCCCGCCCGGCATCGCGCCCGACCCGATAGGGTCGTCGGCGTGCGTACCAACCGGAAGTCCCTCGTCCTGTTCGCCGCACCGGTGCTCGTGCTCGCCGCCTGCTCGTCCGGACCGGATCAACCCGATACCGTGGCCGGGCAGTTCGCCGAGGCGCTGAACCAGGACGACGTCGCCGCGGCGGCCGCGCTCACCGACAACCCGGCCCTGGCCTCCGACACCCTCGGCGCGCTCTACGAGGGGCTCGGCAAGGACGTGCGCTACGAGGTCCGCTCGGTCGACGACGAGAGTTTCACGCTGGCCGCCACCTGGAAACTGGGCGGGGACGGCAAGTCCGAGTGGACCTACACCACCAACGGCACCGCGCACGACGACGGGAGGGGGTGGCGGGTGAAGTGGGATCCCGCCACGGTCGCCCCGGGCCTGGCCGGTGGGCCGTTGAGCTACAGCAGGGTCTACCCGGAACCGGCGCGCATCCTCGATGCCGCGGGCGGCGAACTGATGACCGAGCAGATCGTCACGCTGGTGAATCTGGCCCCCGGCACCGACCTCGCCGCGGTCGCGGAGCTGCTCGGCCCGCTCTCGCCCGGCCTCAGCGCGCAGTCGCTGCAAACGGAACTGGCCGCGGCGCAAGGCAAGCCGATCACCGCGATCACCCTGCGCGAGACGGACCTCGCCCCGATCCAGGAGCGCCTGACCGCGCTGCCGGGCGTCACCCTCGCGCCGCAGACCCGGCTGCTGACGACCGACAAGGCGCTGGCCGCCCCGACGCTGTCCGGACTGGCCGAGTTGTGGCAGGAGTCCGCCGACGCGAACGCCGGGTGGGCGGTGCGCGCCCAGACCCCGCAGGGCACACAGCGCGTCGCCGGGACGGACCCGAGGCCCACCGCCGACATCGCGACCACGCTCGATCCCGGCCTGCAGCGCGCGGCCGAGGCGGCGCTGGCCCCGGTCGCCCAGCCCGCCGCCATCGTCGCCCTGCGGCCCTCGACCGGTGCGGTCGTCGCGATCGCGCAGAACGCCGCCGCCGACGCGCAGGGCCCGATCGCGCTCACCGGGCTCTACCCGCCGGGATCGACGTTCAAGACGGTCACCGTCTCCGCGGCGCTGCAGGCGGGCGCGGTGACACCCGACACCGTGCTGCCCTGCCCCGGTACGGCGAACATCGAGGGCCGCCGCATCCCCAACGACAACAACTTCGATCTCGGGTCGGTCCCGCTGCACACCGCGTTCGCCCGGTCCTGCAACACCACGATGGGCGCGCTCGGCGCCCAGTTGCCCGCCGATGCCCTGACGAAAGCCGCCGCACAGCTCGGACTCGGCATCGACTACGTCACACCGGGCCTGACCACGGTCACCGGAAAAGTTCCCGGGGCGGAGACCTCCGCGCTGCGGGTGGAATCGGCGATCGGTCAAGGGCAGGTGACAGCGTCACCGTTCGGCATGGCCTTGCTCGCCGCGTCCATCGCCCGCGGCGCCGTGCCCGCGCCCACCCTCGTCGCGGGCAAGCCCGGCACCCCCGACCGGACGGCGGACGCGCTGCCGCCGCAGGTCGACGACCAGCTGAAAGCCATGATGCGCGAGACGATCACAGACGGCACCGCGACGCAATTGCGCGACCTCCCCGGGCTGCTCGGCAAGACCGGCACCGCGGAGTACATCGATGACACCCACGCGCACGGCTGGTTCGTCGGCATCGACGGCGACCTGGCATTTGCCGTGTTCATCAGCGACGCGAGCAGTTCGGCGCCCGCGGTGGACGCCGCGGGCCGGATGCTGCGTGCTCGCGGATAGTCCGCTCCGGGCGATCGGGGGCCGTGGAAAGGTCCGGCTGACGCGTGCGAGTGTTCCAGCGCCCGCTACACTCATCCCCGGACCGCGTGAGTAATCAATATGCGGGATGTCACGATTTCGAGAAGGTTCGGAGTAGGCGCCATCGATACCGGTCAGTTGATCGCGGAGCATTACCGCCTGGTCGAGCGGATTGGTAGCGGCGGCACGGGCGTGGTCTGGCGTGCCGTCGACGAACGCCTTCAGCGCTCCGTGGCCGTCAAGCAGATCCACATCCAGCCGAGCCTGCCCGAGGCCGAGCGCGTCGTGGTGCGCCAGCGCGCCATCCGGGAGGCCCGCAACGCCGCCCGCTTCCAGCATCCGAACGCGATCGTGGTGTTCGACATCACCGAGCACGAGGGCGATCCCTGCCTGGTGATGGAGTACCTGAAGTCCAAGAGCCTGGCGGCGGTGATCGGCGCTCAGGGCACGTTGCCGCTGACCCAGGTCGCGCGGATCGGCGAACAGGTCGCCTCGGCGCTGATCGCCGCGCACCAGGCGGGCATCGTGCACCGCGACGTGAAACCGGGCAACATCCTGCTCGACGATCACGGCACGGTGAAGATCACCGACTTCGGCATCTCCCGCGCGACCGGCGACGTCACGCTCACCGAGACCGGATTGATCTGCGGCACCGCCGCCTACCTCGCGCCGGAGGTCGCCCGCGGCTCCGATCCGAGCCCCGCCTCCGATGTGTTCGCGCTGGGCGCCACGCTGTTCCACGCGCTCGAGGGCGAACCACCCTACGGCGCGGGCTCCAACCCGCTCGCGGTGCTCTACGCCGCCGCCAACGGTCAGCTGAGCGAACCGCGCAACGCCGGACCCGCCACGGATTTCCTGCTCGACCTGCTCAGCCCCGAGCCACGCGAGCGCCCGAGCATGCGGGCCGCGCGCGACCACCTCGCCGCGTTCGCCGACGCGGGCCCCGCGCCGGTGGCCGCCGGGTTCGTGCCTGCCAGCGAAGCCTTCACCCGGCCGAGGGCGGGCGAGCCGGAATCGGCGACCCGCGCGCTGCGGCCCTCGGCGATGGCCTCCGCGCCCTACACGCCGACCGAGCGCCAGCCGCGTCCCCGTCCCACGCCCCCGCCGCCCGTCCACCCGGACACCGCGGCCCATCCCCGCACCATGGCGCAGCCGCGCCCGACACCGAGGCAGGGCTCGGGAGGGAAACGGCGCGCGGTGCTGATCGGTGCGCTGATCGGCGCGGTCGTGGTGGCCGGAGCCATCCTGGTGAACACGCTGAGCTCGTCGGGCTCGAACACCAACGCTGCGCAGGGCGGTACCTCGTCGGTGGTCGCCTCCACACGCCCCGGCGGCAACACGACCTCGGCCGCCGTCCCCGTGGGGGAGACGAAGAGCGTCGGCAAGGCAGACTCGCGGCAGTCCATCGATCTGGTGGTGAACTTCTACAACAACCTCACCTACCTGAGTCTCTCCGCTGCCTGGAAGCAGCTGACCCCGGCTGCCCAGCAGGTCTACGGGAGCCAGCAAGCCTTCGAGGACTACTGGACACAGAACCGGGTCACCGGCTTCAACACCATCGACACGGCCGGTGGGGGTGCCGGTACCAATGCGGACGGTTCGGTGGACGTCAACGTGGCCAGCGTGACCTACGGGGGCCAGAACAAGTCGGTCACGCTCCGGGTGATCAACCCCGGCAGCGGGTCTGTGCAGATCGACAGCGACACTCGTTGACGCGGGCGTCCTGGTTCGGAAGCGACGACGCGACCGCCGTCGCGGTGGCACCGGGCGCGAGGCCTTCGGCCGGAGGAGAGCAACGCCACAGTTCGGCGCACCGACGGCACCTACCGACCGCCGACCTGCGCACACCGCTGCCTCGCGACCCGGCCGCCCGGACCGCGGCGATAACGGCTCGCGTCGGCCCATTAGGCTGGTAGCGGCAACTTTCCTGTTGCGGATTCAGCTGGAGACAAGGACCGACACCACATGACATCCCGCATCGAGCTCGCCCGCGTCGATCTGCGCGGTCGTACTCCCTCCGTCGCCGAGCTGCGCGCCGCGCTGCCGCGCGGGGGAGTCGACGTGGACTCGGTGCTGCATCAGGTGCGTCCGGTGGTCGAGGCGATCCGTGATCAGGGCGTGTCGGCGGCGCTGGAGTTCAGCGAGCGCTTCGACGGGGTGATCCCGGCGACGGTGCGGGTGCCCGCGGCCGAGCTGGAAGCCGCGCTGGAGCGGCTGGACCCGGCGGTCCGCGCGGCGCTGGAGGAGTCCATCGCCAGGGCGCGCAAGGTACACGCCGATCAGCGGCGGACGGACAAGACCACCGAGGTGGTGCCGGGCGGCACCGTCACCGAGCGCTGGGTGCCCGTCGAGCGGGTCGGCCTGTACGTGCCGGGCGGTAACGCCGTCTATCCGTCCAGCGTCGTGATGAACGTGGTGCCCGCGCAGACCGCGGGCGTCGGCTCGCTGGTGGTGGCCTCACCGCCGCAGGCGCGGTTCGGCGGGCTGCCGCACCCCACCATCCTGGCGGCCGCGCAGCTGCTCGGCGTCGAGGAGGTATGGGCGGTCGGCGGAGCCCAGGGCGTGGCGCTGCTGTCCTACGGCGGCGTCGACACCGACGGCGCGCAGCTGGAGCCGGTGGACCTGATCACCGGGCCGGGCAACATCTACGTCACCGCGGCCAAGCGGCTGTGCCGCGGCCTGGTCGGCATCGACGCCGAGGCGGGCCCCACCGAGATCGCCGTCCTCGCCGACGCGACCGCCGACCCGGTGCACGTCGCCGCCGACCTGATCAGCCAGGCCGAGCACGACGTGCTCGCCGCCAGCGTGCTGGTCACCGACAGCGAGCAGTTGGCCGACGCGGTGGACGCGGCGCTGACCACGCAGCTGACCATGGTCAAGCACGCCCACCGGGTGGGCGAGGCGCTGCGCGGCAAGCAGTCCGGCACCGTCCTGGTCGACGACATCGAGCAGGGCCTGCGCGTGGTGAACGCCTACGCCGCCGAGCACCTGGAGATCCAGACCGCCGACGCGGCCGCGGTCGCGGCCCGGGTGCGCAGCGCCGGAGCGGTGTTCGTCGGCGCGTACGCGCCGGTCAGCCTGGGCGACTACTGCGCGGGCTCCAACCACGTGCTGCCCACCGCGGGCTGCGCGCGGCACTCCTCCGGGCTGAGCGTGCAGACCTTCCTGCGCGGGATCCACGTCGTGGAGTACACCGAAGCGGCGCTGAAGGATGTCGCGGGCCACGTGGTGGCGCTGGCGAACGCCGAGGACCTGCCCGCGCACGGCCAGGCCGTGCAGGCGCGTTTCGAGGCCCTCTCGTGACGCGCGCGGCGAGCGCGCCCGGCGCGGACCTGACCCTGGACGACCTGCCGCTGCGGGAGAACCTGCGGGGCAAGAAGCCCTACGGCGCACCGCAGTTGACGGTCCCCGTGCAGTTGAACACGAACGAGAACCCGCATCCGCCCAGCCGGGCGCTGATCGACGACGTCGCCGAGTCGATCCGCGCGGCCGCCGCGGACCTGCACCGCTACCCGGACCGCGACGCCGTCGCGCTGCGCACCGACCTGGCGCGGTATCTGACCACGCAGACCGGTATCGCGGTGGACACCGGCAACGTCTGGGCCGCCAACGGCTCCAACGAGATCCTGCAGCAGCTGTTGCAGGCCTTCGGCGGACCGGGCCGCCGCGCGCTGGGGTTCGTGCCCTCGTACTCGATGCACCCGATCATCTCCGAAGGCATCGACACCGAGTGGATCGAAGCCGAGCGCAACGCCGACTTCTCCCTCGACATCGATCACGCTCTGGCCGCGATCGCCGAGCGCACACCCGACGTGGTGTTCGTGACCAGCCCGAACAACCCGACCGGGCACAGCATCCCGCAAGAGGACCTGGCGCGCGTCCTCGCGGCCGCCCCCGGCATCGTGGTGGTCGACGAGGCCTACGGCGAGTTCTCCGCGCAGCCGAGCGCCATCGGGCTGATCGACCGGTTCCCCGCGAAGCTCGTGGTGACCAGGACGATGAGCAAGGCGTTCGCCTTCGCCGGTGGACGCCTGGGCTATCTGGTCGCCGCGCCCGCGGTGATCGACGCGATGCTGCTGGTGCGGTTGCCCTACCACCTGTCGGTGGTCACCCAGGCCGCCGCGCGCGCGGCCCTGCGGCATGCCGACGAGACGCTCGGCAGCGTCGCCGAACTGGCCGCCCAGCGCGACCGGGTGGCGGCGGCATTGCGCGAGCTCGGATACGACGTGATCCCCAGCGACGCCAACTTCCTGCTGTTCGGCCGCTTCGCCGACGCCGCGCGCAGCTGGCAGCGTTACCTCGACCACGGCGTGCTGATCCGCGACGTCGGCCTTCCCGGCTATCTGCGCACCACGATCGGCCTCGCCGCCGAGAACGACGAACTGCTGCGGGTCAGCGGGCTGCTGGCAGGCAGCGACCTCGCACCGCGATGAACCAGCGCCGAGAAGCTATCGGCGACAACTCGATTGGACGTGAGCATGAGTAGGACCGCCCGGGTGGAGCGGGTCACCAAGGAATCCGGCATCGTCGTCGAGCTGGATCTGGACGGCACCGGCAAGACCGAGATCGCCACCGGCGTCCCGTTCTACGACCACATGCTGACCGCGCTCGGCGCGCACGCGAGCTTCGACCTGACCGTGCGGGCGGAGGGCGACACCGAGATCGAGGCGCACCACACGGTCGAGGACACCGCGATCGTGTTCGGTCAGGCGCTCGGCAAGGCGCTGGGCGACAAGACGGGGATCCGCCGGTTCGGCGATGCCTACATCCCGATGGACGAGACGCTGGCGCACGCCGCCGTCGACGTGTCCGGCCGCCCCTACTGCGTGCACACCGGAGAGCCGGAGCACTTGGTGCACACGGTGATTCCCGGGTCCGGTCCCGGCGCGCCGTACTCCACCGTGCTCAACCGCCACGTCTTCGAGTCGATCGCGTTGAACGCGCGCATCGCGCTGCACGTGCGGGTGCTCTACGGCCGCGATCAGCACCACGTCACCGAGGCCGAATTCAAGGCGGTGGCGCGTGCGCTGCGCGCCGCGGTGGAACTCGACCCGCGGGTGAGCGGGGTCCCCTCGACGAAGGGAACGCTGTGAGCGCGAAAACGGTGGCCCTGCTCGACTACGGTTCGGGCAACCTGCACTCCGCCGAGCGGGCGCTGACCAGGGCGGGCGCTCGCGTCGATGTGACCGCGGACCCGCAGGCCGTGCTCGCCGCCGACGGACTGGTCGTGCCGGGCGTCGGAGCGTTCGCCGCGTGCATGGCGGGACTGCGTGCGGTGCGGGGCGAACGCCTGATCGGTCAGCGGCTGGCCGGCGGGCGCCCGGTACTGGGCATCTGCGTCGGCATGCAGATCCTGTTCGAGCGGGGTGTGGAATTCGGCGAGCAGAGCGACGGGTGCGCCGAATGGCCGGGCACGGTCGAACGGCTGTCGGCGCCGGTGCTGCCGCACATGGGGTGGAACACCGTCTCCGCCCCGACCGACAGCGTGCTGTTCGCGGGCCTCGACGCGCAGACGCGCTTCTACTTCGTGCACTCCTACGCCGCGCAGACCTGGGACCTGCCGCCCAGCGAGCACTTCGCCGCGCCCAAGCTGACCTGGGCCGAGCACGGGGTGCCGTTCCTGGCGGCGGTGGAGAACGGCGCGCTGTCGGCGACCCAGTTCCACCCGGAGAAATCCGGGGACGCGGGCGCCCACCTGCTGCGCAACTGGGTGAACTCGCTGTAGGGCGGATCCCGCGCACCGGGGCGCGCGGGACCGCCGCCGCGGTCAGTGCTTGCGGACCTTGCTGACCAGCCAGCGTCCGTCGACGTTGTCCACCGTCACGGTCATCGCCATGCGGCTGGTCTGCGGCAGACCGTCGGTCTCATCGCTGGTCACCGTCCGTACCACGTCGACGTCCACCTCGGCCCGGTTGTCGTCGCCGGAGACGATGCGGCAGTCGGCCGAGTTGGCCTCGGCGCGGATGTGCGCGGCCTCGGCACTGGATTGGATGTTGGCGCGGAAGTTCTCGAACTCGGCGCGGAACTCTCCGGTGCTGAGGTCGAGCATCCGGCGGGCGTGTTCGCCGAACCGCGCGTAGTCGTAGGTCGCCGCGGCGGAGCCGAATTCGCATCCCGCCAGGCGCGCCTCCTCGGGCGGGGCGGCGTTGGCGGCGGGTGCGGCGACGAAGGCCGCGAAGCAGGCTGCTGCCGAAAGCGACAGGGCGGCAGCGATTTCAGATCGTGACATGCACTTCCTCGGTGCGAAAGGGAAGCGGCGACCGGGGATGATCGCCGAGCGGAGACGTTACCTTCCGCGCCGCCCGTGCCGCGGCTGTGCCGACTCCTGCCGATGACCGGGCTGGTGGATCCGGTAGACGCCGACCCGTCCCCGGAACTCGCTGCGGATCCGCTCGCCCTCGCCTGTCACCGCACGCGTGCTCGCCGCGCCGATCAAGGACGCGTGCCGGTGGACCAGATCGGGGTGGTCTGCACCCGGGACAGCCGCCAGCCCTCCTCGGTGCGGACCGCGTCGAAACGGTAGACCTCGCCGAGGGTGTACTGCGGCCGCGGAATCGTCCCGTCGGAGGAGGCGGGTGCGAAAGTGGCGATCAAGTTGGCCCGCACGTCGGCCGCGTCGCCGCGCAGATCGATCAGCACGTTGCCGATCACGTGCTGGATGCGTTTGTCCTCGCCGTGGTTGCGGCTCGCCTGGGCGATCAGCGCGTCGCGTCCCTCGGCGGTGCCGCCGGGCGTCTTCGCGGTCGCGTCCAGGGTGTAGATCGCCCGCAGTTCCTCGAAGCGGCCCTCGTCCAAAGCGCGGCCGAGCCGGTCGACCAGGGCGGTGATCTGCCCGCGGTCCAGCATCTCGCGCACCTCCGGTGTGGGAGTCGCGGCGGCGGAGGCGCAGGCGGCGGTCAGGGCGGCCAGCGGGAGAACGAGCAGGGGGAGGGCCGAGCGAATCTTGCGCATCGAAGTCGCCTTCCGGACAGAACGTTGACGTGTCCAACGTTGGTTACTCCAACGTAACAGATCGTGGGTGGTGCCAACAAGTCTTGTTAGAGTGGCCGCATGGACATCGCGCACGAAGACGCCGCGGGGCGGCTCCGCGTCCTGCCCACCAGGCTGGTCAATCAGGTCGCGCTGGTGGCGAATCGGGCGACCGAGCGGGCGCTGGAGCCCACCGGCTCCCGTCGGCACCATTACGCGCTGCTGGCCACGCTCGGTGAGTTCGGTCCGGCCAGCCAGGCGGAGCTGGGCAGGCGCACCCGTATCGACCGCAGTGACGTGGTCGCGGCGGTGAACGATCTCGCCGCGCGCGGGCTGGTCGAGCGCAACCCCGATGCCGCCGACCGCCGCCGCAACATCGTCACGCTCACCGCGGCGGGCGCGCGCCACCTCGACGATCTCGACGAGCGCCTGAAGGTCGCCCAGGACGAATTGCTCGCGGGCTTCTCCGAGCGCGATCGGCAGACCCTGGTCACGCTGCTGACCCGCATCCTGGACGCGCACGCGGGCGGCTCGCCGCGGTGATCGAGGTCCCATCCGCCCAGGCCCTGCACTCGGACGCGGCCGGGTAACCACTAGGCTGCTCTCGTGAGTCTTGTGCTGCTACCCGCCGTCGATGTCGCCAACGGAGAGGCTGTGCGCCTCGTGCAAGGAGAGGCCGGCAGCGAAACCAGCTACGGCTCGCCTCGCGAGGCGGCGCTGGCCTGGCAGGAAGCCGGCGCGGAATGGGTGCATCTGGTCGACCTGGACGCGGCGTTCGGGCGCGGCTCGAATCGGGAACTGCTGGCGGGCGTGGTCGGTGAGCTCGACGTCAAGGTGGAACTGTCCGGCGGCATCCGCGACGACGAGAGCCTCGAGGCGGCCTTGTCCACCGGCTGCGCCCGGGTGAATCTCGGCACCGCCGCGCTGGAGGACCCGGTCTGGTGCGCGAAGGCCATCGCCCGGCACGGCGAGCGCATCGCGGTCGGCCTGGATGTGCGCATCATCGACGGCGAGTACCGGCTGCGCGGGCGCGGCTGGGTCAGCGACGGCGGCGATCTGTGGGAGGTGCTCGAGCGCCTGGAGCGCGACGGCTGCTCGCGTTACGTGGTGACCGACGTGACCAAGGACGGCACGCTCACCGGCCCGAACCTGGACCTGCTGCGCGAGGTCTGCGCGGCCACCGACGCACCCGTCATCGCCTCCGGCGGCGTGTCCACCATCGCGGACCTGGTCGCGATCGCCGAACTCGTGCCCGACGGCGTCGAGGGGTCGATCGTCGGCAAGGCGCTCTACGCGGGCCGGTTCACCCTGCCCGAGGCGCTGGCCGCGGTGAGATGACCCAGGAACTGTCGAACCTGCTCGCGGCGGCGAGCGAGGTCCTGGATTCGGTGCGTTCGCGGTTCGTCGAGGGTATCGGCGCGCCGAGCGCGGTCGAGAAGGGCCGCAACGATTTCGCCACGGAACTGGATTTGGAGCTGGAGCGCACCGTCTCCGCCGAGTTGCTGCGCCGCACCGGAATCGAGGTGCACGGCGAGGAGTTCGGCGGACCGCAACTCACCTCCGGCACCGCGTGGGTGCTCGACCCGATCGACGGCACGTTCAACTACTCCTCCGGGCATCCGCTCTCGGGCATGCTGCTCGCGCTGGTCCGCGACGGGGAACCGGTGCTGGGACTGACCTGGCTGCCGCTGCTCGGCCGCCGCTACGCCGCCATGGTCGGTGGCCCCGTGCTGCTGGACGGGCAGCCGCTGCCGCCGCTGCCGCGCGGGAAGCTCGCCGAGGCCATGATCGGTTTCGGCGCGTTCAATGTGGACGCGCACGGCCGCATCCCGGGACAATTCCGCTTCGACCTGCTCGGACCGCTGAGCAGGCTGTCCTCCCGGGTGCGCATGCACGGCTCGACCGGCATCGATCTGGCGTTCACCGCCTCCGGCGTGCTCGGCGGCGCGATCGTGTTCGGACACCATCCCTGGGACAACGCGGCGGGCGTCGCCTTGGTGCGCGCGGCGGGCGGCGTGGTCACCGACCTGGTGGGCAGGCCGTGGACCATCACCTCCGGCTCCGTGCTCGCGGCCGCGCCCGGCGTGCACGAGGAACTGCTCGACATGATCTGCACGGTCGCCGATCCGGCGGCCGCGGAGGAAGGGTGAGGCAATGACGTTGGCCGTACGGGTGATCCCGTGTCTGGACGTCGACGCGGGACGGGTGGTCAAGGGCGTCAACTTCGAGAACCTGCGCGACGCGGGCGATCCCGTCGAACTGGCCGCCCTCTACGACGCGCAGGGCGCCGACGAGCTGACCTTCCTCGACGTGACCGCCTCCACCGGTGATCGCGGCACGATGATCGACGTGGTGACCCGCACCGCCGAGCAGATCTTCATCCCGCTCACCGTCGGGGGCGGGGTGCGCACGGTCGAGGACGTGGACCGCCTGCTGCGCGCGGGCGCGGACAAGGTCTCGGTGAACACCGCCGCGATCGCGCGGCCGGAGGTGCTGCGCGAGATGTCCGAGCGCTTCGGCTCCCAGTGCATCGTGCTGTCGGTGGACGCGCGCACCGTGCCGGCCGGGCAGCCGGACACGCCCTCCGGCTGGGAGGTCACCACACACGGCGGCAAACGCGGCACCGGCATCGACGCCGTCGAATGGGCGGTGCGCGGCGCCGAACTCGGCGTCGGCGAGATCCTGCTCAACTCCATGGACGCCGACGGGACCAAGGCCGGTTTCGACCTGCCGATGATCCGCGCCGTGCGGGAGGCCGTGACGGTCCCGGTGATCGCCAGCGGGGGCGCGGGCGCGGTCGAGCACTTCGCCCCGGCCGTGCACGCGGGGGCCGACGCCGTGCTCGCGGCCAGCGTGTTCCACTTCGGCGAACTCACCATCGGCCAGGTCAAGGATTCGATGCGGGCGGAGAAGATCGTCATCCGGTAGTAGTTGGCGGAAATCCGCCGAGGCGGAAGGCGCCTCGCGGCAGCACGGTTGCATCGGGCATGAGCATCGGAATCGCGCTGTCCCCGTTCGCCCTCGACGCCACCGGCAATGCCGTGGACGCGGCGGTGTCACTGGGTGCGACGGCGGCCGCCGCCGGTTTGTCGTCGCTGTGGTTCGGCCAGACGTTCACCCATGACGCCATCGCGCTGGCCGGGATCGTCGGCCGCGCCGTGCCCGGACTCGCGGTCGGCACCTCCGCGGTGCCGATCACGGCGCGTCATCCGCTGCTGATCTCCGGGCAGGCGCAGACCGCGCAGGCGGCCACCGGCGGCCGGTTCACCCTCGGACTCGGACTCGGCGCCGAGTCCTTCGCGGGCCCGGTGTTCGGCGGATCCTTCGACCGTCCGATCACTCGGCTGCGCGAGTTCCTCACCGCGCTGCGCACCGTGCTGCACACCGGCACGGTGGATTTCCACGGCGAGACGCTCACCGCCGCCGCCCCGCTGACCGCCGCGGTAGCCGGGGCGCGGCCACCCGTGCCGCTCCTGGTGGCCGCCATGGGGCCGCAGGCGCTGCGCGTCACGGGTGAGCTGGCCGACGGCACCCTGCCTTTCCTGGTCGGCCCCGAGGCGCTGGCCGAGCACATCGTCGCGCCGCTCGCCGCCGCCGCCGAGCGGGCGGGCCGGCCCGCGCCGCGGGTCACCGTGCTGGTCCCCGGCGTGGTCACCGCCGACCTCGACACCGCGCGCGCGGCGGCCGCCGTCCAGACGGCGTTCTACGACGACATCCCGTCCTATGCCCGGGTGATCGAGCTGTCCGGGGCGGCGCGGGCGGCGGAACTCGTGGTGATCGGTGACGAGGAGTTGATCGCGGCCCGTGTCGCGGAGTACTTCGCGGCGGGCGCGACGGAGGTGGTCTTCTCGCAGACCGATCTGACCACCCCGCAGGACCAGCGGCGCACCTGGGAGGTGCTCGGCGAACTCCAGCGCTCCCGGGTGCGCTGACCGGGTACTCCGCGCCACGGCGCCCCTGTTATAACGGTGCCATGAGTCTCGATCCCGCTATCGCCGCCCGCCTCAAGCGCAACGACGCCGGGCTGGTCTCGGCCGTCGCGCAGGAACGCGCCACCGGTGACGTGCTGATGGTCGCGTGGATGGACGACGAGGCGCTGGCGCGCACGCTGGAAACCCGTAAGGCGACCTACTATTCGCGCTCCCGTCAGCAGTACTGGGTCAAAGGGGAGACTTCCGGCCACACCCAGTACGTGCACGAAGTGCGGCTCGACTGTGACGGCGACACGATCCTGCTGGTCGTCGATCAAGAGGGGGCGGCCTGCCACACCGGCACGCACACCTGCTTCGACTCGGATGTGCTCCTGGCCCCGCGATCCTGAGCAGGCGCCGGGCTAGCCTCCGGTCGGGCGTTGGTCGTCCGTCGCCGGGGTGAGTCCGCCGAGCTGGTCGAGTTGGGCGAGCGCGTCGACGAGCCGCTCGGCCAGCAGTTCGCCCAGATCGGCGACCTGGACCTTCTGCGCGTCGTCCAAGCCGTCGAAAACCAGGTGCCGCACGGCCGCCAGATATCCGGGCGCGGCCTCTACGACCTTCAGGTACCCGTCGTCGGTGAGCACGGCGTGCACGCCACGCCGTCCCGCGGTCGCCGAGCGCTGTGCCCAGCCCATCCGCTCCAGTTTGGAAACCACGTGTGACAAGCGCGATAGCGATGCATTTGCCTTGTGGGCAAGCTCACTCATCTGCAGTCGGTGGCCCGGTTCCTCCGACAACAGGGTCAGTACCCAGTACTCGAAATGCGTCACGCCGGACTCGCGCTGGAGCTGGGTGTCCAGAGCTCCTGGCAGTCGCGTCATCAGCGCCACGATCGCACGCCAAGCGCGTTGTTCGACCGGGTCGAGCCACTTCGTCACTGTGTGCCTTCTTTCAAGCCAAGTGACGTGGTTTTGTTCGTTGTCCTAGTGATTGTCGAGAAGCTTGTGCACAGTCACCCGCGACAACGAGTTTGCCACGACTTCGCTCGACCGTCATAAAGATGCTGCATGACGTGAGTTCACTCACACGCCGCTCGACGGCGTCTCCCCGGCCTTGGATCGGCGCGGGTGCGTGCGCCGCCACCGGCGCAGCAGTAACAGCGCTACCGCGAGCAGGAGCAGCAGTGCCGCGACGACGGCGCCGGTGAGCGCGGCGCCACGGAAGGCGGGCGCGTCGACATCCAGGATCCGTTCGCCCGCGTGGGCGGCACTGCTGTTGCCGAGCACGATGGTCAGCGTCATCAGGTTGGGCAGCGCGAACAGGATGGCGACGACCCCGGCCGCACCGGCGAGAAACTTGCCGGCCTTGCGCCGCCACACCATCACGGCGAACAGCAGCAGGAAAAGGGTGACGATGGTGCAGATCCCGCCGAAGAACAGGCCCCAGCCGATGCCCTTGGCGAAACTACCGTGCACCATCGATCCCACCCGCTGCGCCCACCAGCGCGGGATGAACGCGGACAGGATGAAGTAGAGAACGACGAGGACGGCCAGCAGCACGGCACCGCCGATGATCCGGGTGCGCCAGACCGCTGCGGTGGGTTTGCCCTCGCCGGGCTGGACCTCGGTCGAAGTCATGGATCCAGCCTAGGCCGCACCGTGGCCCGGCAGTGGCTGCGCGGCCCGGCGCGCCGCGCGGTCTACCTGGTGCGCAGGTAGTTCAGAGCTTCGTCGGCGTGCACCGCGGCGCGCAACTCGCCGGTGATGATCTTGCGAATGGTGCGGTCTGTGTCGATGACGAACGTTTGCCGCTTCACCGGCGCGAGTTTGCCGAGCAGTCCGCGCTTCACGCCGAACTTCGCGGCGACGGCGCCGTCGGCGTCGGAGAGCAACGGATAACCGAGGCGCTGCTTGTCGGCGAATCCCGCCTGGGTGTCCACGTTGTCGGTGCTGATGCCGACGCAGGTGGCGCCGAGTGCGGCGAATTCGGCGGCGAGGTCACGGAAATGACAGGCCTCGGCCGTGCACACGGGCGTATTGGCGGCGGGATAGAAGAAGAGGACCAGGGGGCCGTCCGCCAGCAGCGCGTCGAGCGAGCGGGGAGTGCCGGATTGATCGGGAAGCTCGAAAGCGGGGGCGAGCTGTCCTTGCTGCATAGTCGGAAAGCCTACCGGGCGCTTGGTCGAATCGGGTATCCCGCTCCGGCGGCGGTCGGGGAAACCACCCTCCGTTGCTCGTGCCCGTCGAGGCGCCGCCCGCGCTCCGATCGCCGCGCCGGTGGCCGGGCACGAGCCGAGGGTGTGGCGGCTACGCGCCGATGAGCGCTGC
This sequence comes from Nocardia sp. NPDC047654, assembly GCF_043205035.1. Taxonomy (NCBI): domain Bacteria; kingdom Bacillati; phylum Actinomycetota; class Actinomycetes; order Mycobacteriales; family Nocardiaceae; genus Nocardia; species Nocardia sp. NPDC047654. Next base: position 141,964 of record NZ_JBIDDF010000013.1, on the reverse strand, counting down.
CACCTCAGGGTTCTTGATCGCCATCACATCGAGGATGCCGTGGGCTCGCAGGAACGGCCGAAGCTCTTTGATGCGGTGGCTGTGGACGGCGTATTCGTCGGGAAAACGATTCTTGTCCAGGGACTCCAGTGCTTTGACGTAGGTGACGAAGGACGCGAGCGCGTTGCTCGGAGCACCCTGGGGGCGATCCGGATGGCCGGTGGCCCCTGGGCGCGGGGCGTGCGGGCGCGGGACGCTGTGGTTCGGGATGTGCCGAGGACCCTCGGGCGCTACCGATTGCGAGGGGTACATCAGTTGTCTCCTCTCGAGATGGATACCGCATGCGACGTGGAACGCCGCGAGTGTAGTGAGCGCCGCCACACGTCCGGCGGCCGCGTGAGAACCGGACGGTCGACCTGATTTGTCGCGTTTGTCGCGTACGGCCCCGTGTCACCGGCACCGCTCACCGGTCGATCGGCCCGGCCTGGGATGATGAGTGCATGCCAGGCGCGTCCACTCCCACCACCACGACCCGCGAACAGTTCCATCAACTGGCCGCGGAGCACCGGGTGGTCCCGGTGACCCGAAAGGTCTTGGCGGACTCCGAGACTCCGCTGTCGGCCTACCGCAAACTCGCGGCCGACCGGGCGGGCACCTTCTTGTTCGAGTCCGCGGAGAACGGCCGGTCGTGGTCGCGCTGGTCGTTCATCGGCGCGGGGAGCCCGTCGGCGCTGACCGTGGTGGACGGCGAGGCGGCCTGGCTGGGCAGCGTCCCGGCCGACGCGCCCTCCGGCGGTGATCCGCTGGTCGCGCTGCGCGAGACGCTGGAACTGCTGCGCACCGAGCGCTTGCCCGGACTGCCGCCGCTGACCGGCGGCATGGTCGGGTACCTCGGCTACGACGCGGTGCGCCGGATGGAGCGGCTGCCCAGTCTGGCGCTGGACGACTTGCGGCTGCCGGAGATGGTCCTGCTGCTCGCCACCGACCTGGCCGCGTTCGACCACCACGAGGGCGCCATCACGCTGATCGCCAACGCGGTCAACTGGAACGGCACCGCCGAGCGCGTCGACGAGGCCTACGACGACGCGGTGGCCCGGCTGGACCGGATGACCGCCGCGCTCGGCGCGCCGGCCGAATCCACCGTGTCGGTCTTCGACCAGCCCGAGCCGCGGTACCGGCGCAGGCGCACCACCGAGGAGTTCGGCGCGGGCGTGCGCCGCCTGGTCAAGGAGATCGAGGCGGGTGAGGCGTTCCAGGTGGTGCTTTCCCAGCGTTTCGAGATGGACTACGACGGGTCGCCGATCGACCTGTACCGGATGCTGCGCGCGTCCAATCCCAGCCCGTACATGTATCTGCTGCACATCCCGGACGGCCAGGGCGGCACCGCGTTCTCCATTGTCGGCTCCAGTCCGGAATCGCTGGTCACCGTGAAAGACGGTGTGGCGACGACCCATCCGATCGCGGGCACCCGCTGGCGGGGCAGCACCGAGGAGGAGGACCTGCTGCTGGAGAAGGGCCTGCTCGCCGACGAGAAGGAGAACGCCGAGCACCTCATGCTCGTCGACCTCGGCCGCAACGACCTGGGCCGGGTGTGCGAGCCGGGCACGGTGCGGGTCACCGAGTACCGGCACATCGAGCGCTACAGCCATGTCATGCACCTGGTGTCCACGGTGTCGGGCCGGTTGGCGCCCGGCCGGATCGCGCTGGACGCGGTGCGGGCGTGCTTCCCGGCGGGCACCCTGTCCGGCGCGCCCAAGGTGCGCGCGATGGAACTGATCGAGGAACTCGAACCGACCCGGCGCGGCGTCTACGGCGGCGTCGTCGGGTACCTGGACTTCGCCGGTGACGCCGATACCGCCATCGCCATCCGCACCGCGCTGCTGAAGGACGGCACGGCCTACGTGCAGGCGGGCGCGGGCGTGGTGGCGGACTCGAATCCGGAATACGAGGACGTGGAGTCGCGCAACAAGGCGATGGCGGTGCTGAAGGCGGTCGCGGCGGCCGGAACGGTGCGGGCCTACGGCACGGAGCCGGAGCCGGATGCGGCGGACGGCGGATCGCTATGACAGCTGCCCGTCCCGAAGACGAACCCGGCCCGGCGCGGGAGTCCGCCCCGGATACCGGCGGGCCGGAAGCCGGTCCAGCCGCATCGGATTCCGCCGCACGCACCGAGCCGCCGGACACGGGAAGCGAGTCGCGCCGGAGATACCCCGTGGCCCCGGTCGCGCTGCTCGCCGTCGCCGCCGCCGCGCTGTGGGCGTCGTCCCGGATGACCTGGGTGACCGTCAGCTCCTCCGACGGCCTCACCCAGCCCCGCACCGATCATCTCGGCGGCGGGGTGTGGTTCGGCGCGCTCACGCCGCTGGCGCTGGTGCTGCTCGCGTCGATCGCGGCCGTGCTGGCCACCAGGGGCTGGTTGCGCCGCGTGGTCGGCGTGCTGATCGCGTTGGTCGCGGCGGTGGCCGCGGTGCCCGCGTTCGCGCTGCTGACCGATTCCGGCAAGATCGCCGAGCGGGCCGCGACACTCGCCGAGCTCCCGGCCCGCGCCCAGGTGGAGACGGCGACCACGTCGGCGTTCCCGGCCGTGCTCGCGCTGCTCGGCGCGCTCGCGGCGTTCGGCGCGGGCGCGCTGCTGGCCCGGATGCCCGCCGAGGCGGCACGGATGTCCGGCAAGTACGACAACCCGGTCTTCCGGCGCGCCGCCGCCACCGCGGAGGTCGCGCAGCGGCGCGCGCAATCACCGGACGATGTGTCCTCGCCCCAGCTGTCCGAGCGCGTGCTGTGGGACGCGCTGGATGCCGGGACCGACCCGACCGACGAGCCCGCTGCCGGGCCGTCGGGTCCGGAGGACCCGGAGCACGGTGAGGCGGACCGACGTGGCCGCTGAGCTGTTCCCGCACGGCGGGTGTGGCGGGTACCACCTTGCGCGGAGCCCTTCCGCATGGTTGAACCCGAGCCCCGGCGCATCAGCGCCCGGTAGGTCCATTTATTCTTTGTCAGCATCGGTGAGACAGCGCCTGGGGGGATTCTCAGGTAGCAAGTCCGTCTCCCCAGAAAGGATTCGAGCCAGATGACGGTACTCGACTCGATTCTCGACGGGGTCCGCGCGGATGTGGCCGCTCGGGAAGCCCTTCTCGACTTCCAGGCGGTCAAGGCGGCCGCCGCGGCCGCGCCCGCGCCGCTGGACGCCCGCGCGGCGCTGCTCGAGGACGGCATCGGCGTGATCGCCGAGGTCAAGCGGGCAAGTCCGTCCAAGGGCGAGCTGGCGGACATCCCGGACCCGGCGAGCCTGGCCAAGTCCTACGAGGACGGCGGCGCGCGGATCATCAGCGTGCTCACCGAGGGCCGCCGCTTCAACGGGTCGCTCGACGACCTGGACGCGGTCCGCGCCACGGTGAACATCCCGATCCTGCGCAAGGACTTCGTCGTCGGCCCCTACCAGATCCACGAGGCGCGCGCGCACGGCGCGGACGTCATCCTGCTGATCGTCGCGGCACTGGAGCAGGACGTGCTGTCCTCCCTGATCGACCGCACCGAGTCGCTCGGCATGACCGCGCTGGTCGAGGTGCACACCGAGGAGGAGGCCGACCGCGCGCTGGAGGCGGGCGCGTCGGTGATCGGTGTGAACGCCCGCAACCTCAAGACGCTCGAGGTCGACCGCGACGTGTTCGCGCGGATCGCGCCCGGACTGCCCACCGAGGTCATCCGGATCGCCGAATCCGGCATCCGCGGCACCGCCGACCTGCTGGCCTACGCGGGCGCGGGCGCGGACGCCGTTCTCGTCGGCGAGGGCTTGGTGACCAGTGGCGACCCCCGCGCGGCGGTCTCGGAACTGGTGACCGCGGGCACCCACCCGTCCTGCCCGAAGCCGGCACGGCGGGGCCGGTGACCGGCGTGGCAGCGGTACCACAGGCCAGTGACGGCGTCGCCCAGCGCAGCGGCCACGAGCCCGATGTGGGCGGGCACTTCGGCGTCTACGGCGGCAGGCACGTCCCCGAGGCCCTGATGGCCGTCATCGAGGAGGTGACCGCCGAATACGAGAAGTCCCGGATCGACGAGTCCTTCCTCAACGAGCTGGACCGGTTGCAGCGTGACTACACCGGGCGCCCGTCGCCGGTGTTCGAGTGCACGCGGCTGGCGGAGCACGCGGGCGGCGCGCGCATCCTGCTCAAGCGCGAAGACCTGAACCACACCGGCTCGCACAAGATCAACAACGTGCTCGGCCAGGCGCTGCTCGCCAAGCGGATGGGCAAGAACAGGGTGATCGCGGAGACCGGCGCGGGCCAGCACGGCGTCGCCACGGCGACCGCCTGCGCGCTGCTCGGCCTGGACTGCGTCGTCTACATGGGCGCGGTCGACACCGCCCGCCAGGCGCTGAACGTGGCGCGCATGCGCCTGCTCGGCGCCGAGGTGATCTCGGTGACCTCCGGTTCGCAGACCCTCAAGGACGCCATCAACGAGGCGCTGCGCGACTGGGTGACCAACGCCGACGACACCTACTACTGTTTCGGCACCGCCGCGGGCCCGCACCCGTTCCCGATGCTGGTGCGCGATTTCCAGCGCATCATCGGCATGGAGGCTCGCGCCCAGGTGCAGGCCGCCACCGGCGGGCTGCCCGACGCGGTCGTCGCCTGCGTCGGCGGCGGATCCAATGCCATCGGCATCTTCCACGCGTTCCTCGACGACGCCGACGTCCGGCTGATCGGCTACGAAGCGGCCGGTGACGGCGTCGACACCGGCAGGCACGCGGCCACCTTCACCGGCGGCACGCCAGGAGCGTTCCAGGGCGCCTACTCGTACCTGCTGCAGGACGAGGACGGCCAGACCATCGAGTCGCATTCGATCTCGGCGGGCCTGGACTATCCGGGTGTCGGCCCGGAGCACGCCTACCTCAAGGACGTGGGCCGCGCCGAGTACCGGCCGATCACCGACACCGAGGCGATGGACGCGCTGCTGCTGCTCAGCCGCACCGAGGGCATCATCCCCGCGATCGAGTCGGCACACGCGGTGGCCGGCGCGCTGCAACTGGGCAAGGAACTCGGCCCCGGCGCGGTCATCCTGGTGAACCTCTCGGGCCGCGGTGACAAAGACATGGACACGGCAGCGCGGTGGTTCGGGCTGTTCGACGACGAGCCGAAGGAGGAGGGCCGGTGAGCCAGCAGTCCCGCTTGGCGAACACCTTCGCCGCCTGCCGCGCCGAAGGCCGCGCGGCGCTGATCGGCTACCTGCCCGCCGGCTACCCCGATCTGGCCGGTTCGATCGAGGTCGTGCGCACCATGGTCGACGCCGGATGCGACATCATCGAGGTCGGCGTCGCCTACTCCGATCCGGTGATGGACGGCCCGACCATCCAGGCCGCCGCCGAGCAGGCACTGCGCGGCGGCGTGCGGGTGCGCGACGTGTTCACGGTGGTCGAGGCGATCACCGGCGCGGGCGGCAAGGCCGTCGTGATGAGCTACTGGAACCCCGTGCTCAAGTACGGCGTGGATCGCTTCGCGCGGGATCTGGCCGCCGCTGGCGGCGCGGGCATCATCACTCCGAACCTGATTCCGGAGGAGGCCGACGACTGGTTCGTCGCCTCGTCCACGCACAACCTGGACCGCATCTTCCTGGTCGCGCCGTCGTCCACCGAGGAGCGCCTGGTGAAAACGCTCGAGGCCAGCCGCGGCTTCGTCTACGCGGCATCGACCATGGGTGTCACCGGAGCCCGGGACGTGGTGTCCTCGGCCGCGCCCGCCCTGTGCGCGCGGATCCGGACGCACTCCGACATCCCGATCGGCGTCGGGCTCGGCGTCCGCTCGGGCGAGCAGGCCGCCGAGATCGCGTCCTTCGCCGATGGCGTGATCGTCGGCTCGGCGCTGGTGAGCGCGGCGGGCCAGGGTCTCGATGCCGTCCGGGCACTGACGGCGGAACTCGCCGAAGGCGTGCGCTCGGCCACCGTGGCGTCCTAGGAGGGCGGTTCGGCCGGGCGGCGAAATCGGCCCGGCCCCGCCGCTGTGACACGAGACCGGCGATCCCGTCCGGCGAACCGGACGCGGACAAGCCGGTGCGACGGATGGCGCGATTCCCGTCGAAGGACGCGCAAGTCACGGGAGTGCGCTCGGCCGCGCTCGCCGCAACCACGGGGATCTCGCGGCGCTACCGGTGGGCGGGGCTTCGCGATGGCGCGCCGCACCACGACAAGGGCGGTGCGGTGGTGGCGTGGCGGCCGGGCTTCTCCGCTACGGTGACCCCGTGACGTTACGAGTCCTCGCAGACAGTGTCCTGGCCGACGGCGGCGTCAGCGGCGCCCTGCTGGCCTACATCCCCAGCCCCGCGCGGGGCGTGTGGCAGCTCGGGCCGTTCCCGCTGCGGGCCTACGCCCTGTGCATCATCCTCGGCATCGTCGTCGCGATCTGGTGGGGCGAACGGCGCTGGCGCGCACGCGGCGGGCAGCCCGGCGCGATCCTGGACGTCGCGATGTTCGCGGTGCCGTTCGGTCTGGTCGGCGGCAGGCTCTACCACGTGGCCACCGACTGGCAGAAGTACTTCGGCGCGGACGGGAATCCGGTCGACGCGCTGAAGATCTACCAAGGCGGGCTCGGCATCTGGGGCGCGGTGCTGCTCGGCGGCATCGGGGCGTGGATCGGCTGCCGGGTGTACCGGATCCCGTTGCCCGCCCTGGGCGACGCGGTCGCCCCGCCGATCCTGCTCGCCCAGGCCATCGGCAGGCTCGGCAACTATTTCAACCAGGAACTGTACGGCCGCGAGACCGACCTGCCCTGGGGCCTGGAGATCTACCGGCGGGTGGGCGACGACGGCAGGCTCGACATGATGAACGGCGCCTCCACCGGCGTGGTCGACAAGATCGTGCATCCCACCTTCCTGTACGAACTGCTGTGGAACGTGCTCGTCGTCGTGCTGCTGGTGTACGTGGACAAGCGTTTCCGGATCGGGCACGGCCGCCTGTTCGCGCTGTACGTCGCCGGCTACTGCTTCGGCCGGTTCTTCATCGAGCTGATGCGCGCCGACGAGGCGACGAAGATCGCGGGTATCCGGATCAACTCGTTCACCTCCGCCGTCGTATTCCTTGCCGCGATCGCCTACTTCGTGTTCGCGACGAAGGGCCGCGAAACGCCCGAGCAGCTGCAACCCGGCGCGAGCCCGCGGCCGTGGCCGTGGCAGATCCGCGCCCTGCGCGCCGCCGGGGCGGCGCCCGGAAAGTCCGCGCGGACCGGCGAATCCACGACCGGCATCGATGCGCCGACGTCCGAGAGCGCGGTGTCCGAGGCCGAGTCCGGCTCGGCGGAGCCGGGCGGGCAGCAGGCGGGCGAGACCGACGAGTCTTCCCGGACCGCCTCGGAGAAGGCCGATTCGGGAAAGTCGGCCTCCGACAAGAACTGATCGCCCGGTACGGCCGGGACGCCGAAGGGCACGGTTCTCGACTCGACCCAGCACCGTCGGCACAGAATCGCCGCGGCGGCAACGTTCGGGCGATCCGCCGCGATAACTGTGCGCGGAGCCGAATGCCACCGGGACGACAATCAGGTCGATCCCCGTGACAATGGCTCGTGATCGTCGCGAAACGGCAGTTCGGCGATTCAGCAGGACCGGGGGCCGACCAGAGGGTGCCCGCACGACCGAGGAGGACCTCAGTGACCGACCCTTACCAGCAGAATCCGGAAACCGGTGGCCCGCAGTACGGCCCGCCCGGCACCGGTCCCGATCTGACCAAGCGGCTGGACGCGCAGAACCAGCCGCAGTACAGCGCCCCGTCGGACCCCTACGGCCAGCCGCAGTACAGCGCGCCGTCGGACCCCTACGGTCAGCCCCAGTACGGCCGGCCCGTCGATCCCTACGGTCAACAGCCGGGGGGCTACCCGGCCGCCCCCTACCCGGTCGGGCCGCAGGGCTACAACCCCAACGACCCGGAGGCACCCTGGGGCCGTGACCCTTTCGGTGTACCGCTGTCCGACAAGCAGAAGCTCGTCGCGGGACTCCTGCAGATCTTCCTGGGCAGTTTCGGCGTCGGCCGCTTCTACCTCGGGTACACCGGCCTGGGCGTAGCTCAGCTGGTCGTCGGCATCCTCACCTGTTTCACCGTCGGCTGGATCTGGGGCATCGTCGACGGCGTCCTGATGCTCACCGGCAAGGTGCCGGACAGCGACGGCCGCCCGCTGCGCGACTGATCTCGGCGGAACCGGCAGGCGGGAGCGGGGTGCCCGCCTCCCGGTCGACGCGGGTGACAGCGCTGCGCAACTCTTCCGCGCACCATGATCGCGATACTGTCGCTCGCGGCGGTCCGGGCGTAGCATGACCGGATTCGCGTGCCGTGTGTGGAACTCCACGCACCGTAGAGAGGGATTCCGTGCGCCGTAAGTTGTTCGCCGCCGCCGTGCTCGCCGTCCTCGCCGCCACCGGACTGACCGCGTGCGGCGGGAGCGACCCGAACGTGCTGAAGGTCGGTACCGAGGGCACCTACACCCCGTTCAGCTACCAGGGCTCCGACGGCAAGCTCACCGGCTACGACGTCGAGGTGATCCAGGCGGTCGGCGACAAACTCGGCAAGAAGGTCGAATTCGTGCAGACGCCGTGGGACGCCATCTTCGCCGGCCTGGAGTCCAAGCGCTTCGATCTGGTGGCGAATCAGGTGACCGTGAACGACGAGCGCACGGCGAAATACGCGCTGTCGGCGCCCTACACCACCTCGGCGGGCGTGATCGTCACCCGCGCCGACAACAACGCCGTCACCGGGCTTGCCGACCTCGCCGGGAAGACCTGCGCGCAGTCGGCCACCAGCAACTGGAGCAAGGTCGCCACCGACGCGGGCGCGAAGGTCGAGGCCGTGGAGGGCTTCGTGCAGGCCATCCAGCTGCTGAAGAACGGCCGCGTGGACGCCACCGTCAACGACAACCTGGCCGTCGCGGAGTACACCGCGAAGACCGGTGACACCAGCGTGAAGATCGCCGCCCGGACCGGATCGGTGAGCAAGCAGGCGTTCGCCGCGCGCAAGGGCGACGCGCTGATCACCGACGTGGACAACGCGCTGAACCAGCTGCGCGCCGACGGCACGCTGGCGAAGATCTCCGAGAAGTATTTCGGCACCGACGTCAGCCGGTAGCCGACATCGTTCATGGACGCCGCCACCCGGAACCTCATCTGGCACAACCTGTGGCCGATGCTGCAGGCCACCCTCACCAAGACCCTGCCGCTCACCGCGATCAGCTTCGCCATCGGCTTGGCGCTCGCGCTGTTCGTCGCGCTGGCCAGGATGTCGCCGGTGTGGCCGCTGTCGGCGGCGGCCCGCTGCTACATCTCGATCATTCGCGGCACACCGCTGCTGGTGCAGTTGTTCATCGTGTTCTACGCGCTGCCGCAGTTCGGCATCGTGATCGATCCGTTTCCCGCCGCGGTGATCGCGTTCAGTCTCAACGTCGGCGGCTACGCGGCCGAAGTGGTGCGGGCCGCCATCCTGAGCGTCGCGGCGGGGCAGTGGGAGGCGGCGCAGGCGCTCGGCATGTCGTATCCCTTGATGCTGCGGCAGATCATCCTGCCGCAGGCCGCGCGCATCGCCGTACCGCCGCTGTCGAATACGCTGATCTCCCTGGTGAAGGACACCTCGCTGGCCTCGACCATCCTGGTGACCGAGCTGCTGCGCGTCGCCCAGCTCGCCGCCGCGCCGACGTTCGATTTCTTCGCGCTCTACGGGGTCGCGGCGCTGTACTACTGGGTGATCTGCCTGATCCTCGGGTTCGGGCAGACCCGGCTGGAAACGAGGTTGGCCCGTCATGTCGCCCGATGAGTATCTGTTTGTACCTGCCGCGTGGCTGTCGTTCATATTTTTCACCAAGGTTTCACCGTGGCCACGGCGGGACCTGCCCACCGAGCGGGACTAGGCTCTACTCGTGATGCGACGGACGAAGATTGTGTGCACGCTCGGCCCGGCCACTGCCACCGAGGACCGTATCCGCGAACTCGTCGAGAGTGGCATGGACGTGGCTCGGCTGAACTTCAGCCACGGCGAGCACAGCGACCATGCCGAGAACTACAAGAAGGTGCGTCAGGCAGCCGACCACCTCGGTCGGGCGGTCGGCATTCTCGCCGACCTGCAGGGTCCCAAGATCCGCCTGGGGCGCTTCCTGGAAGGCAGAACCGTCTGGGCGACGGGCGAAGAGGTCCGCATCACCGTCGACGACGTCGACGGGACCCACGACCGCGTGTCCACCACCTACAAGGAGCTGGCGCAGGACGCCAAGGCCGGCGACCGTCTGCTGGTCGACGACGGCAAGGTGGGCCTCATCGTCACTCGCGTCGACGGTAACGACGTGGTCTGCCGGGTCACCGAGGGCGGCCCGGTCTCCAACAACAAGGGCGTCTCGCTGCCGGGCATGGACGTGTCGGTGCCCGCGCTGTCGGAGAAGGACATCGAGGACCTGGAATTCGCGCTGAAGCTCGGGGTGGACTTCATCGCGCTGTCGTTCGTGCGCTCCCCGTCCGACGTCGAGCTGGTGCACGACGTGATGGACCGGGTGGGCCGCCGGGTGCCGGTGATCGGCAAGCTGGAGAAGCCGGAGGCGATCGACAACCTGGAGGCCGTGGTGCTGGCCTTCGACGCGGTGATGGTCGCGCGCGGCGACCTCGGTGTCGAACTGCCCCTCGAGCAGGTGCCGATCGTGCAGAAGCGCGCCATCCAGATGGCCCGGGAGAACGCCAAGCCGGTCATCGTCGCGACGCAGATGCTGGAATCGATGATCGAGAACTCCCGCCCCACCCGCGCCGAGGCCTCGGACGTGGCGAACGCGGTGCTCGACGGCGCCGACGCGGTGATGCTGTCGGGCGAGACCTCGGTGGGCAAGTACCCGATCGAGACGGTGCGCACGATGGCGCGCATCGTGCACGCGGTGGAGACCGAATCGACCAGGGTGCCGCCGCTGACCCACGTGCCGCGCACCAAGCGCGGTGTGATCTCCTACGCCGCCCGTGACATCGGCGAGCGGCTCAACGCCAAGGCGCTGGTCGCGTTCACCCAGTCGGGCGACACCGTGCGCCGCCTGGCCCGGCTGCACACTCCGCTGCCGCTGCTGGCGTTCACGCCGCTGCCGGAGGTGCGCAGTCAGCTGGCGCTGACCTGGGGCACCGAGACCTTCATCGTGCCCACGGTCGACAGCACCGACGCCATGATCCACCAGGTGGATGTAGCACTTCTGTCGATGGACCGATACCAGAAGGGTGACCTGGTGGTCATCGTCGCCGGGTCGCCGCCCGGTACCGTCGGTTCCACCAACCTGATCCACGTTCACCGAATCGGTGAGGAGGACCACTAGTGAGTGCTTCCCTGAGCAGCCCCGTCGACATCGCGGATCCACACGCGCCGCGCTCCGACCTGGATGTGCTGCTTGGCCTGCTCGATCTGGAGCAGATGGACGAGGACGTGTTCGTCGGCCAGCACCCGGAGAAGGTGTGGAGCCGGACCTTCGGCGGTCAGCTCGTCTCGCAGGCCATCATCGCGGCGGGCCGGACGGTCGGTGACCGTCCGGTGCACGCCGTCAACGCGCATTTCGTGCGCGGCGGCGATGTGAAGAAGCCGATCGAGTACCGGGTGGACCGGCATCGCGACGGTCGCGCGTTCGCCAACCGCACGGTGACCGCCAGCCAGGACGGCCAGGAGCTGTTCGTGATGCTCGCCGCGTTCCAGGATTGGGGCACGGGGCTCGAGCACGCGCACGCCCAGCCGGACGTACCGGATCCGGAGACGTTGCCGCGGGTGGAGGAGAGCTTCGAAGGCTTGGAGGACAAGCTGGAGATGTTCGTCAAGGCGCCGCATCCGATCGACATGCGCTACACCAACGATCCGGCCTGGATTCTCAAGGGCACCGGGGAGCGGCTCAACCACAACCGCGTGTGGATGCGCGCGGACGGCAGGTTGCCCGACGACCCGCTGATCCATGTGGCGACGCTGGGCTATTCGTCCGACACCACGGTGCTGGACTCGATCATCACCACCCACGGGCTGTCGTGGGGTCTGGACCGCATCGTCGCGGCCACGGTCAACCACTCGATCTGGTTCCACCGCCCCTTCCGTTTCGACGAGTGGGCGCTGTACTGCACCGAGTCACCGGTAGCCGCGGGCTCCCGTGGCCTGGCGACCGGCCGCTTCTACTCCCGCAGCGGCGATCTGCTGGCCACCACGGTGCAAGAGGGGCTTATCCGCCACTTCCCGCCGCGGCGTCAGGACTAGAGCAGTTCGCGGTCGCGATCGATGTCCAGATCGACGTCGGTGCGTTGCGATGCGCGGATCGAGACCGGGATCCCGCCTCCCGGCTCGGTTCGCGCCAGCCCCGAGACGGCGTGCAGCAGTTCATGTTCCAATGCGGCCATGTGGGCGTCGGTCAGCTGATCCGGTGCGCCGACCAGACTGAGCGCGATTTCGTAGGTGCCGCGGTTGCCGGGAATTCCGCCGGGCGGATCCGCGCGGCAGCCGTTCTCGAGCGCCAGGTGGGCCGGGTCGTCGGCGTCGACCGGCAAGGTGAAGCGCCAGGCGAATACGTCACGGTCGGCGAGGTGGTCGTCGACCACCTCGCGCACGGTGTCGACGACGCGTTCGAGCATTTCCGGTGTCACATAAACATGGAGCGAAACATCCGAAATGCGTTTCGGCATGTCTGATTCCTGTCCTGTGTCGACGCAGCAACGGCGGAGAATGGTGTCCGGCGGGAGTTTAATGCGTCGGGGACGGAAAAGGACACAGCCGCGTGGTAACAGGTTGATACGCGGTGTATCCGGGTGCGTTGCCCGGTGCGGTCGTCGCCGCGGCGGTCACCCGGTGCGCTGGGCGGCGAGGAAGGTCGCCAGTGGCGCAGGCGCGCCGCCCGGGCGGATCACCAGTCCCCGGCGCTCGTCGTGGGGCCAGCGCGGCTGCTCGTGCGGGGCGAGCGCCAGCAGCAGCGGCACGAGCGCCTCCGCGATGCGATCGCCGACGTCGCAGAAAGCCTGGGCGGACAGCCCCACCGGGTCGGCGATGTTCTCCCGGCCGACCAGCGACAGATCGTTGCGCGCGCGGTGCAATTCGGCGACCGTACGCGCGCCGGTGACGTGCGCGATGCGGTGGGCCTCCAGCAGCGTGAAGGTGCGCGCGCCCGCGCCGAAGGCCAAGTCGATCGCGTGCTCGCGAATCTGTTCGGTCATCGTGAGGACCAGGTCGGCCTTATCGATCATCTCCGGCTTCAGTCGACGGGCCCGGAAGTTGCTCGCGTCCGCGCCGAGCCCGGTGATGGTCTGCGCGGCGAGCGGCTCGACCGGAAATCCGACCAAGGCACGGGTGCCGGCGCTTTCGGCGGTGAGATAGGGGAGATCGTGTTCGACCGCGAGGGCGCGAGTGAGCCGCTCGGCGATCACCGACCGGCAAACATTGCCGTTGCAGACGAACAGGACGTGCATACAGAACACGATAAACGGCAGGGAAGCTACCAGACGGTCCCAAGTCGTTGGTCCCACATATGGGAACAACATATTCATCTGCCCGTAGCGCGCCGTACACGAAGCGCGCCGTTTTCGGCCCCGGCCTGCGACGTGCGTCACTCCCAAGAGCGGTGCGGTGCGATTCTATTCATGGCGGTCCCCCGGGGCTCACGCGCTCAAACGCTGCTTTGTGATTTCCCTGTGATATGACAGCCCGCGCAGACTACTCGGATTCGCCGCTGTAGTAGATGGATTCGGGCACGACCGGTTCGACCTCGGACGGACTGCCCTCGACTCGGCCGCGGGTGGAGAACCGGTGACCACGTGAGGCGACGACGGGCGCGAACCGCGCCAGTCCCGTCGCCGGGTCCATGTCGTCGTACATCGCGTCGATGCCGCCGCGGGCGAAGTAGGCCTCGTGCCAGAACCCGGTGCCCCCGGAGTCGCGCAGGAACTTCTGCCACCAGTCCCGATGGGGCGCCGTCCGGGTCCACGCTTCGAGACTGTCCAGATCGCGCCAGTACTGCCGCGCGCCCCAGTGCGGCGGGAACAGCGCCCACACGACGTCTTCGTGCAGCAACAACCCGTCCGGCCGATCTTTGTGCGAGCGATAGAGTTTGGGCCCCAGCCCGAGCAGCCGCAGCATCCCCCTCGGCCGCCGCACCCGCATGCCGATGTAGATGACCACCAGATCCGGATACCCGGACAGATCCACAGTGGTCCTGTTCACTCGCATCGCATACCTCACCGCCCGGCCGTCGACGCCGCCACATGGACAACGATCTACCAACCGTATCGGTTCGATCGAGACGGAACTCCGGTTACCCGTGACCGCGCCGCCGCGTTCTCGACGGTTGCCACCGCCGACACGCGAGCGATGGAGCCGCGCTCCAACCGAACCCCGCGAGCGCTCGGCGCCCGGCCGCCCCCGCCGCCCGCCGCCCGCCGCCCGCCGCCCGCCGCCCGCCGCCCGCCTCGAGAAGAAGGCCGGGACCAGACCGGTGGCAACTCCGATGATGAGAACGCCGAGCAAGGTGCCCGGAACATCTACGTATGGCGGAAATCCGGCAGCGAGAACGCCTAGCGCGAAAACGATATCGTCCAGGCGAATGCGATGTAGTAAAGGCCTCGCGGCATTCTTCCGCCCGCCGTTTCGATGCTGCCGATCAACCACATCTCACCGACCTTGTTGCGCTTGTAAACCATCTGCGGCTGGTGCATCGATTGCGCTTGCAGGAGTGATTCCAACGCTGTGGATATTTTCGACTCCGCTTTTTCGAGAGATCAGGGGAATCGCTGCCGTTGGCACTGCGCCGCGGATGTCGCCGGCCGAAGTCTCGAAGCGTGCGGAAGGGCAGTCGTGTGTTGTCGAGTTGTGTTCCGCAAAAGGTCGCGCGGGCGCCTATCGGGCCGGAACGGCTCCCATTTCTCGGAGTGAGGAATCGGCCTGCCCTCGATGCGCCGGGAGCGGTGCGAGCCGACGCTCGCGGACGCCATGCACTTCCGCCGGGTGGGCTCCGGCCACCGGCGCCGACGCCGGGATCGGTGAGGTGATCGCTCTGCGCGAGGCGCAGCGCGGAGCCTGCGCTCCACCATGGTGCCGAGTGTGGGACTCGAACCCACACGTCCTTTCGGACAACGGTTTTTGAGACCGTCGCGTCTGCCAGTTCCGCCAACTCGGCGCACCGGGTGGCAACTATAGCGGGTCGGGTGGCGTGAGCGCGAATGGGTTGTCCTCCGCGGCGCGAGGGCACGGTTTGCGCAGGGTATATGCGTTCTATGTCGAAGTGAAAGGTACTCTTTACATCACTCGACAGCCCGATGGATGGCCGATGGTCGCCCGGTGCGAGCGCGGCTTTCTTTCGGTTGGGTCGGGACAGGGCATCGGAACCAGAGGGGTCTACCTATGAGCACAGCAGCTGGGGGCACCGGCACCAAGCGGGACGCCGGGGCGAAGCGGGTCGTCGTCGCCGAAGACGAGGCGCTCATTCGCATGGATCTGGTCGAGATGCTGACCGAAGAGGGCTATCAGGTGGTCGGCGAGGCGGGTGACGGCCAGCAGGCGGTGGATCTCGCGGTGGAGCACCGGCCGGATCTGGTCATCATGGATGTGAAGATGCCGCGCCGCGACGGCATCGACGCGGCGGCCGAGATCGCGTCCAAACGCGTTGCCCCGGTGGTCATCCTGACCGCGTTCAGTCAGCGCGATCTGGTGGAGCGGGCGCGTGACGCCGGCGCGATGGCCTATCTGGTGAAGCCGTTCACGAAATCGGATCTGGTTCCCGCCATCGAATTGGCGGCCAGCCGGTTCCACGAGATCACCGCGCTGGAGAGCGAGGTCGCGAATCTCGCCGAGCGGCTGGAGACGCGCAAGCTGGTCGAGCGTGCCAAGGGTGTTCTGATGCAGACGCAGGGCCTTTCGGAGCCGCAGGCGTTCAAGTGGATTCAGCGCACCGCAATGGACCGCCGCACCACGATGAAGGCGGTCGCGGAGGTCGTCTTGGAGAACCTGACGCCGAAGTGACCGTGCGCGTGGCGGGAGAATTTACGTAGTCGAAACGTCGCGGTGAAGAAGAATTCGAAACGATGTCGCGCGCATGATCCGAATGTGATGCGGAACTAACGTACCGACGCTATGTTCTGACCGGGCTGATGTCTCGGCCTCCTCGGTGACCCCGGGGGAGCACAGAACTTAGATGAGGTGAAACGTGCTTAGTTCGACATGGCGCAGTCGCTCGACGCGAGCTGTTCTGGCCGTCGGCGCCGCCGCCGCGCTGGTGCTGACCGGTTGTAGCGACAAATCCACCAGCAGCGGTTCGGATTCCTCGGGCACCAACGGCGCGGGCGGCCTGTCCATCCAGCCGCTTCTCCAGGTCGACCAGCAGGGCAAGGAAGTGCCGAAGGCGGACGCGGCCGCGGCGGCCGATCCCGCGGGCGACGGCAAGGCGACCTGCGCGCCCGGTACGGCCATCGCGATGGCGGGTGCGCTGACCGGCCCCGACGCCGCGCTCGGCATCAACATCGTCAACGGTGTCAAGCTCGCCCTGGACAAGCACAACAAGGCCAATCCGGGCTGCAAGATCGAGCTGAAGCAGTTCGACACCGAGGGTGACCCGCAGAAGGCCACCCAGGTGATCCCGCAGATCGTCAACGACCGCTCGATCATCGGGCTGGTCGGTCCCGCCTTCTCCGGCGAGACGAAGGCGACCGGCAAGATCCTCAGCGATGCGGGCCTGGTGTCGGTCACCTCGTCGGCGACCAACGCCACGCTGACCCAGAATGGTTGGACCACCTTCTTCCGCGGTCTCGCCAACGACGACGTGCAAGGTCCCTCTGTGGCGAAGTACCTGGTCAACGGCGCGGGCTACAAGAAGGTCTGCGTCATCCAGGACAACACCGACTACGGCACCGGCCTGGCGAAGTCGATCACCGAGGGCCTCGGCGCCGCCGCCGACCCGGCGTGCGCCGCCAGCATCAAGAAGGGCGACAAGGACTTCTCCGCGACGGTCACCAAGGTGGCGGCCGCGAATCCCGACGCCATCTTCTACTCCGGCTACTACTCCGAGGGCGCGCCGCTGGCCCAGCAGTTGAAGTCCGGTGGGGTGAAGGCGGTCTTCGTCTCCGCAGACGGCACCAACGACCCGCAGTTCGTCGCCCAGGCGGGCAGCGCCGCCAAGGGCGCGAAGCTGTCGTGCCCGTGCGGTCCCGCCCCGGAGAAGTTCGCCGCGGACTACGAGGCGCTCAACGGCCAGGCGCCCGGTGTCTACTCCGTCGAGGCGTACGACCTGACCACGATCCTGGCCAAGGGCATCGACGGCGGTAAGGTCACCCGCCCGGACCTGCTCGACTATGTACGGACGTACGACGGTGCCGGCCTCGCGCGTCAGTACAAGTGGAACCCGAACGGCGAGCTGACGAACGCGCTGATCTGGGTGTACGAGGTCAAGTAGTCCCGGATCCCGGGCGAACGGCACGTACGGGGGTTCATCCGAATCCCCGTACGTGCCGTTGTTCGGTGGGCGAAAGGATGAGGGGCAGAAATCAATGAAACAAACGCTATCGGCCGGTGGGATTCAACTCGCTGCCGGTTCGATCGACTTCAACTACGAGGGGTTGGTCGACAGTTTCTGGCGACTGACCGTCGACGGCGTGACATACGGCGCCATCTATGCGTTGGTCGCCGTGGGCTACACCTTGGTCTACGGCGTATTGCGGCTGATCAATTTCGCCCATTCGGAAATTTTCATGCTCGGGTTGTTCGGGCAATTGATCGGCTTGATGATCTTCGGATTCGTCGCGAGTCCGGACGTCTACACCCAGGGTGTGGTGCTCACCGTCGTCTATCTGGGCTTGGCGATGATCGTGGGCATGCTGGTATCCGGCGGCGCGGCCGTCGGATTGGAGCGGGTGGCCTACCGGCCCCTGCGCAGACGGGGCGCGAAACCGCTGGCCTTTCTCATCACGGCGATCGGCATGTCGTTCGTGCTGCAGGAGCTGGTGCACTTCGTGTTGCCGAAGCTGCGCCCCGATCTCGGTGGCACCAACGCTCAGCAGCCGATCCGGCTGGTCGAGCCGACCATTCAGTTCAGTTTCGGCGGTGCGGACGTCACCAACATCATGCTGCTGATCGTCGCGGCGGCGGTGGTGCTGGCGATCGCCACCGAGGTGCTGATCAACCGAACGAAGTTCGGCCGCGGCATCCGGGCCGTGGCCCAGGACCCGGACACCGCGACGCTGATGGGCGTCTCGCGCGAACGGGTGATCATGCTGACCTTCCTCATCGGCGGCGTGCTCGCGGGCGCGGCCGCGATGCTGTTCACGCTGAAGATCCCGAACGGGATCATCTACTCCGGCGGGTTCGTCCTCGGCATCAAGGCGTTCAGCGCCGCGGTGCTCGGCGGTATCGGCAATCTGCGCGGTGCGCTGCTCGGCGGCCTGCTGCTCGGTGTGGTGGAGCAATACGGCCAGATCCTCTTCGGCACCGAGTGGCGCGACGTGGTCGCGTTCGTGGTGCTGGTCCTGGTACTGATGGTTCGCCCGACCGGCATCCTCGGCGAGAGTCTCGGAAGGGCGCGCGCATGACCGACACGACCAAGACGGCGTCCGCGCCGGACACCGCGCGCCGCGGCCTCGGCGATGCGATCCGCACCTGGTGGGACGGCCTGAGCAGGCCCGCGCAGTGGGGCGTCGGCGTCCCGATCCTGCTGCTGCTCGCGCTGCTGCCGCTGTTCCCGCCGCCGCTGCTGAACACCCCCTCCTACAACTTCGGCCTGGTGATGGCGCAGGTCGCGATGTACGCGCTGCTGGCCATCGGCCTCAATGTGGTGGTCGGGCAGGCGGGTTTGCTCGACCTGGGCTACGTCGGTTTCTACGCCGTCGGCGCCTACACCGTCGGCCTGCTCACCAGCCCCAACAGCCCGTGGAACCAAACCGACGGCGGCTGGCTCGATCCGAAGTGGGCATGGCTGGCCTGCCTGCCGATCGCGGTGGCGGTGACCGCGGTATCGGGCCTGATCCTCGGTTCGCCGACGCTGCGACTGCGCGGCGACTATCTGGCGATCGTGACTCTCGGCTTCGGTGAGATCGTCCGCCTGCTCGCCGAGAACCTCACCGAGATCACCAACGGCAGCCTCGGCCTGTCGGGTGTGGCCTACCCGCACGTGGGCGAATCCGCGAGCAAACCGGAGGGCGTGTTCTCCGGCGGCAACAGCGGCGACCCCGACAGCGTCAACCTCCTCGACCGCGCCAGCTACGGCACCTACTGGTATTGGTTCGGCATGGCGCTGGTCGTCGTGGTGCTGCTGGTGGTCGGCAACTTGGAGCGCAGCCGGGTCGGCCGCGCCTGGGTGGCCATCCGCGAGGACGAGGACGCGGCCGAGATCATGGGCGTGCCGACGTTCAAATTCAAGCTGTGGGCCTTCATGATCGGCGCCGCGGTGGGCGGCATGTCCGGCGCGATCTACGCCGGGCAGGTGCAGTTCATCAACCCCACCGGCTTCAACATCATCAACTCGATGCTGTTCCTGTGCGCGGTGGTCATCGGTGGGCAGGGCAACAAACTCGGGGTGATCTTCGGCGCGTTCGTCATCGCCTACCTGCCCGCGCGGCTGCAGTCGGTGAACCTGGTCAGCAACGAGTCGACCGGTTATGTCCTGCTGGCGATCGATGTCGCGGTGTTCGTCGCGCTGATCGTCGCCTGGCGGTTGTGGGCCGACAGGCTGAGCGTCTGGCCACGGCGCGGCGTGATCACCGGCATGGTGGTGACCGGCGTGCTGGCGCTGCTGTTGCTCGGCAGCGTGCTGCTGTTCCGCAAGGGCGGCGCGCAGTCACTGGGCGACCTCAAATATCTGTATTTCGGTATCGCGTTGGTGGTGATGATGATCTTGCGTCCGCAGGGTCTGTTCCCGGTGCGCCAGAAGCTGCTCACCTACGGCAGGCAGGTGTATCTGGCCGTGCGCAGACCGGTCGCCGCCGAGCCGATCGGAGCGGGACGATGACCGGGCCGGGCGCGGGCGACGCGCTGTTCGACAACGAGGACATGGCCGCGGGCTACGTGGCCGAACCGCAGCCGGAGTCGGCGGGCACGGTCGACGTCACCCAGGTGATCCCGGACCTCGCCGACGCCGAGACCGTCGCGGAAGTCGTCGCGCCGCATCGCGATATCGAGACCGCGGTGGGCGAGCCGCTGCTGCGCACCGAGGGCCTGACGGTGCGGTTCGGCGGTCTCACCGCCCTGGACCAGGTGAGTTTCGAGATCCGCCGCGGCGAGATCCTCGGTCTCATCGGGCCCAACGGCGCGGGCAAGACCACCTGCTTCAACGCGATCACCGGTGTCTACCAGCCCGCCTCCGGGCTGGTGTACTTCGACGGCAAGCCCCTGACCAAGACCAAGCGCAACGCGATCACCCGCCTCGGCATCGCGCGCACGTTCCAGAACGTGCGGCTCTTCGGCGAGATGACCGCCTTGGAGAACGTCGTGGTCGGCACCGACGCACGGCACCGGACCTCGGTGCCCGGCGCGGTGTTCCGCACGCCGCGGCATCGGCGTGAGGAACGCGACGCCATCGAGCGCGGCATGGCGCTGCTGGAGTTCGTCGGCATCGCCCCGCGCGCGGTGGAGAAGGCGCGCAATCTGTCCTACGGCGACCAGCGTCGCCTGGAAATCGCCCGCGCGCTGGCCACCGAGCCGAAACTGCTGTGCCTGGACGAGCCCGCGGCCGGGTTCAATCCGAGTGAGAAGTCCGCGCTCATGGATCTGATCCGCAAGATTCGCGACGACGGGTTCACCGTGCTGCTGATCGAGCACGACATGCGGCTGGTCATGGGCGTGACCGACCGGATCGTGGTGCTCGAGTTCGGCCGCAAGATCGCCGACGGGCTGCCCGGGGACATCCGGGACAACCCCGCTGTGATTGCCGCGTATCTCGGCGTGCCGGATACCGAGGTGAGCGAATCCGGGTCTTCCGCAACGGAAGACGGCGAAGACGTGTCGCCGTCGGATCCGGAGCCCGCAGCGGTGCCGCTCGGCAAGACGGCGGTCACCGAGCCGGTGCACGAGGCGACGCGCGAGCCCGCGGGCGCCGGAGGGGGAGCCCCGCTGCTCGAAGTCGAGGACATGGTCGTCAACTACGGCAGGATCCAGGCGCTGCACGGGATCTCGCTGACCGTCGCCGAGGGCGAGCTGGTCACCCTGCTCGGCGCCAACGGCGCGGGCAAGACGACGTCGATGCGCGCGATGTCCGGGCTGCTGCCGCTGACCCGCGGCCGGATCATGTTCGAGGGCCGCGACATCACCCGGATGAAGGCGCACGAGCGGGTGACGCACGGGCTGATCCAGGCGCCGGAGGGCCGGGGCGTGTTCCCCGGTATGACGGTGCAGGAGAACCTCGACATGGGTTGCTATGGAAGGGTTTTCAAGCAGAAGACCGAGTACGACCGGACGCTGGAGTGGGTGTTCGAACTGTTTCCCCGGCTGCTCGAGCGGCGTAAGCAGGTGGGCGGCACGCTCTCCGGTGGTGAGCAGCAGATGCTCGCCATCGCCCGCGCGCTGATGGCACGGCCGCGGCTGCTGCTGCTCGACGAGCCGTCGATGGGCCTGGCGCCCATGGTGATCCAGCAGATCTTCCGGATCATCAGCGAGATCAACCAGCAGGGCACCACGGTGCTGCTGGTGGAGCAGAACGCCCAGCAGGCGCTGGCCCGCAGCGACCGCGCCTACATCATGGAGACCGGTGAGGTCACCAAAACCGGCCGCGGTGCGGAACTGCTCACCGATCCCGCGGTGAAATCGGCGTATCTGGGCGTGGGATAGGCGTCTTCACCAGCGCGGCCTGTGCTCCCGATGCCCGGGAGCACAGGCCGCTTTGGTCCGCTGAAGCTTTTCCGGGCGATGACCGCGTGCCGCGGGTTACCGTTGACAGGTGACAGCGGTCGGACGGCCGTGGCGGGTGTTCTTGAGTCACACTCGTGATCTCCGGTCCGAGACGAGTGGACGTTCCTGGATCACCTCGGCCGAGGAAGCGGTGAAAAGGTTCCGGCATGCGCCGGTGGACATGAAGTACTTCGCCGCCGATGGCCGGCCACCTGCGCAGGTGTGCGCGGAGCTGGTCGGTCTCGCCGATCTGTACGTCGGGATCATCGGGAGCAACTACGGCTCGCCGGTGCCCGATGATCCGTCACGCTCTTACACCGAACTCGAGTTCGACACCGCCACAGCGGCGGGCAAACGCAGACTGGTGTTCTTGGTCGCGGACGAATCACCCCGGCCGGCCGACGCCCGCCAGCTCGCGTTCCACGCTCGGCTGCTCGACTCCGGGCTGACGATCGCCCGCGTCGCCGACCCGGGCGAGCTGGACGCGGCGCTGACGCATGCGATCGCCCAGCTGATGCTCGACGACGCGATGCGCGGCCCTGTCGCGGCGCCGGCTTCGAGACCTCGCCCACGTCAATTACCGGCCGCCGCATCGGGTTTCACCGATCGCGCCGAGGACAGCGCCTGGCTGACCGCGCTGCTGCGCGGTGACGGAACGTGCGCGCGCTCGATCGGCATCATCAGCGGTCCGCCCGGTGTCGGCAAGTCGACGCTGGCCATCCGGGTGGCGCACGCGCTGCGCGCGGACTTCCCGGACGGGCAACTGTATCTGGATCTGCACGGGTACAGCGCGATGCCGGCATCGACGGCCTACGAGGCCCTGGATCGTTTCGTGCGGACCCTCGACGACACCGCGCAGGGGGACCCGGAGCTGGACGTGGAACGGCTGGCGCAGCGCTACCGCGCGCTGCTCGATGGGCGGCGCGTGCTGGTGGTCATCGACAATGCCTTGACTCCGGAACAAGTGCGGCCGCTGCTGCCGCCGCCCTGCTGCGCGACCGTGATCACGTCACGAAGTCCGTTGTCCGGGCTGGTGGTACGGGACGATGCGAGCAGGCTGGTGTTACGGCCACTGATGCAGGCCCACGCCGAGACGTTGCTGAGGACCGCGACCGGCTCGGAGGACAGCGCCGCGGCGGAGAAGATCGCACGGATGTGCGGGCATCTGCCGCTGACGCTGAAGCTCGCTGCGGAGCATGCCGCCGTGTCCGGCATGACCTTGGGTGAGCTCGCGGCCGAGCTGTCGAACGAACGGAACCGGCTGGACGCACTGGCCGGTGTGGACGGTGATCCGACATCGGAGGTACGGATGGTGTTCTCCTGGTCTTACCGGAATCTGCCCCATGATCTCCGCCGCGCATTCCGGCTTCTCGGTTTGCATCCGGGCGATGAATTCAGCACCACGGCTGCGGCGGCGCTGCTGGGTGCTCCGGCGGATCGAGCCCGCCGAACCCTGGACTCCCTCGTGGCATTCAGTGTGCTGGAGCGCCTGTCCCGCAATCGTTACCGATTGCTGGACCTGCTGCGGGAGTACGCGGCAGAGCGAGCTGCGGAAGACGAGCCCGACGGAGAGCGTCACGCTGCGCTGGCTCGGGAACTCGACTGGTACGCGCATACCGTGGACGCCGCCGACCGATTGCTGGCGCCGTTGCGTCGGCATGTGCCGCTCGAGCCGCCCGGCCCCGGCACTCCGACCACCGAGTTCGGCGACTACGACAATGCGCTGAAGTGGTGTGATAGCGAGAGAGCCAACCTGATCGCGGCGATACGGGCCGCCGGTACGGACGGTATGCCGGACGTCGCATGGCGGCTGGCGCTGGCCGCGGTGACTTTTTACAAGATCCGGCGTCACCACGACGATTGGCTGGCGACCAGTGAACTCGCCGTGACCGCGGCGCGGGAGGCGGGCGACGCCTTCGCCGAGCAGTGGTGCCTGACCAGTTTGGGTGGCGCGTTGGTGGAGGTCGGCCGCATCGAGGAGGCGCGGTCGGCGTACGAGCAGTCGCTGCGTATCAACCGGCAGATCGGCGACCGGATCGGCGAGGGCATGGCGCTGGGGAACCTCGGGGAGGCCGCGCGCGAGCTCGACCGCCCCGACTATGCCAGCGAGCTGGGCGAACAGGCCCTCGCGATCTGGCGCGCGATCGGCGATCGGCGCAACGAAGCGATCGTGCTGCGAGATGTCCTCGCCGGTGCGCGCTTCGATCATGGGGACTACCCGGCGGCGGAACTGCTCTACCGGGATGCCCTCGCGGCCTGTCATGGCATCGACTCGCACACCGAGGGCAACGTACTGCACGACCTGGGTACCACCCTGCAGGCCATGCTCCGGTACGGGGAGGCCGCGGATACTTACGAAGAGGCGCTGGCGGTACGGCGGATGAGCGGCGACCGTTTCGGGGAGGCGGAAACCCTCTACGCCCTGGGGGAGACCCGGCGGTCGCTCGGCGACCAGGTCGGCGCGCAGAGCGCGCTGCTCCAGGCATTGGCCGTTTACGTGGAATCGGGTTCACCCCGCGCCGACGAGGTGCGCGCGCGCCTGCGCGACCTGGGGGTCGATTCGGAGGATGGGCACGGGAGCTAGGGCTGCTGCCTCCTGCGGGTGGCGCGGACTGCGGCGAGTGAGGTCCCGCGCCGCGCCAAGCCGTCGGCAACCCGCTGCTCTATATGAGTGATCAAGGCGTACAGGTCGACGCAATAGACGGACGGATTGCCGAACCCGTTCTCCGGCCGATACCGATGGGGGTAGAGGCCGCCACCGCAGATCCGGTGGTGTGCGCAGGAGTGACAGATGGGCGACAGCGCGTCGATTCCCTGCTGCCTGGCTACGAAGGACGGTAATCGCAGCACGTCGTCGAGTGCGTGCCGCAGGACATGCAGGCCGGTGGCCGCCGCGCCGTCGTGCACGGCTTTCATGCTGTCCACCTGCTCGTATGAACCATCGGTCTCGATGACCACGAGCGCCACCGGATCCAGCCCGAACGATTCGTAGCTTTCGGTGCCACCGAGCACCAGATGCACCAAATCCTCGAACATACGCACGCCGCAGGGACATTCGGCCGCGTCGAACCACTCGTCGAAGATGGGTATCAGCCAGTCGGCGTACGGAGTACGACCGTCGCCGGGAACCAGGCCTGGGGGCGGGTTCTCCCATGTGCCGTGCGGGAGCAGAAAATCGACCGCCGGCAGATTCCTATCCCGCAGAGCCCGCCAGACGTCGAGCGGATCGGCCTCGAGCTGGATGGTGCAGAGGACGCCGCTGAAATACGCGCTCCGGTCCGGCTCGCGCATGAGCTCGATCGCCGCCACCACCGTGTCGTAGCTGGACCTGCCGTTACGGAAACGCCGGTGGAGGTCGTTGGCCTTCCGGTCTCCGTCCAGGCTGATCCCGATGCCGATATCGGCTGCGATCAGACGGTCGGCGGCCACCGCGTCCAGCCGCACGCCGTTGGTCTGAACCGAAGCCACGACACGGGTGGGCGCCACTCGGTGGCGCAGCTCATCGACGATCCGCACAAGGTAGTCAGGGCCTGCGAGCAGAGGTTCTCCACCGTGTAGCCGGACCGTCACACTGTCCAGATCGTGTGTCCGGGCGTGTTCGGCGATGCGGTCGCCGATGGCGGCGACGATTTCCGGTGCCATACCGCGCGGTTGGTCGCGCCACGACTGATCCGCCAAGTGATAGACGTAGCAGTAGTCGCAGTCCAGATTGCACCGGGACTGAACCTTGAGAATGAACTCACGTAACGGACGGGATCCTCCGGTCGGCCGCGACGGAGCCGAGGAGAAACCCGGCCCCGGCAGATCCGCCGACATCTATGTATCCGGATTATCGGTCTTGTCGTGGAGCGCGGACGACGGTGACCGCGCGTCCGTTCGAACTGTGGGCGTAAGCCGCGGAGTCCTCGGCTCGCGGAGCGTGCAATCGCTCCAAGGCCAGGTCGAGCGCGGACGCCGGAGCGGAAACCGGGGGAAACTCGGCGGGCGATTTCATGGCGGCTCCTTATGGAAATCTGTCTCTATCATCGCATTTCAACCCGCACGGCGAGGGGTGAATGAGCGGTCCACGTACCGATCGGGCCGCGGGTGGGATCGCCGCGCCGCCGGCCGTCGGTCAGCCGGGTGTCGGCGTATCGCCCTGTCGGTGCCGGTCCCTAGACTCTGGGGCGTGAGTTCACCCACGACCGCTCCGCGTCCTGCCCCCGCGTCCGGCTCCGGCGATCCCGGCTCGGGAGACCGGCCGACGTTGCTGTTGCTGGACGGGCATTCGATCGCCTATCGCGCGTTCTTCGCGCTACCTGCGGAGAACTTCAAGACGGTCACCGGCCAGACCACGAACGCGGTCTACGGCTTCACCGCGATGCTGATCAACCTGCTGCGCGACGAGAAGCCTACGCACGTGGCCGCGGCGTTCGACGTCTCGCGCCAGACCTTCCGCGCCGAGGCGTACCCGGAGTACAAGGCCAATCGCAGCGCCACCCCGGACGAGTTCCGCGGCCAGGTGGAACTCACCAAGGACGTGCTGGGTGCCTTGGGCATCCCGGTGATGGCGATCGAGGGCTTCGAGGCCGACGACCTCATCGCCACGCTCACCACACAGGCGACGGCCGCTGGTTTCCGTGTGTTGATCGTCACCGGCGACCGGGACTCCATCCAGTTGGTGAACGAGAACGTCACGGTGCTGTACCCGCGCAAGGGCGTCTCCGACCTGACCCGGTTCACCCCGGACGAGGTGATGGCGAAATACGGCCTCACGCCCAACCAGTACCCCGATTACGCGGCGTTGCGCGGCGACCCGAGCGACAACCTGCCCGGTATCCCGGGCGTGGGGGAGAAGACCGCCGCCAAGTGGATCCGCGAGTACGGCGACCTGAACACCTTGGTCGAGAAGGTCGATCAGGTGAAGGGCAAGGTCGGTGACGCGCTGCGGGCGAACCTGAGCAGTGTGGTGCTCAACCGGCAGCTCACCGAGCTGATGCGGGACGTGCCGTTGCCCTACACCCCCGACCAGCTGGCGCAGGGGCCGTGGGACCGCGAGAAGATCCATCAGCTGTTCGACGACCTCGAATTCCGCGTGCTGCGCGACCGGCTGTTCGAGACGCTGGCGCCGCCGGAGCCGGAGGCGGAGGCGGGCTTCGAGATCAGCGGCGGCGCGCTGGAGATCGGCGCGGTCGCGGACTGGCTCGCCGAGCACGCGAAATCCGGTGTGCGCCACGGTGTCTCGATTCTCGGCACGGGCTCCCCGGCCGGTGGCGACGTCCGCGCGCTGGCCATCGCGGCGGGCGACGGCGAGAGCGGTTACATCGACGTCACCGTGCTCACCCCCGAGGACGAGGCCGCGCTGGGCGCCTGGCTCGCCGACCCGGCGACGCCGAAGGCGCTGCACGAGGCCAAGGCCGCCGTGCACGCGCTGCGCGGCCGCGGCTGGACCCTCGGCGGGCTGGCCAGTGATACCGCGCTGGCGGCGTATCTGGTCCGCCCGGGCCAGCGCACGTTCAACCTCGACGACCTGTCGCTGCGCTACCTGCACCGGGAGTTGCGCGCCGAGACCGGCGAGACCGCGCAGCTGTCGCTGCTCGACGAAGAGGACGCCGTCGACGCCGAGCTGGCGCGGGCGCAGATGCTGCGCGCGCGTGCCGTCGCGGACCTGGCCGACGCGCTCGACGGGGAGCTGGCCCAGATCGAGGCCACCCCGCTGTTGGCGGAGATGGAACTGCCGCTGCTGGGTGTGCTGTCCACCTTGGAAGAGGCGGGCATCGCGGTGGACACCGACCAGCTCGCGACGCTGCAGCGGCAATTCGCCGACCGGGTGGCCGAGGCGGCCGAGGCGGCCTACGAGGTGATCGGCAAGCAGATCAACCTCGGCTCGCCCAAGCAGTTGCAGGTGGTGCTGTTCGACGAGCTGGACATGCCGAAGACCAAGCGCACCAAGACCGGCTACACCACCGACGCGGACGCGCTGGAGTCGCTGTACGAGAAGACCCAGCACCCGTTCCTGGAGCATCTGCTCACGCACCGCGACGCCACCCGCCTCAAGGTCACCGTCGACGGCCTGCTCAAATGCGTCGCCGACGACGGCCGCATCCACACCACGTTCAACCAGACGATCGCGGCCACCGGGCGGCTGTCCTCGACGGAACCGAACCTGCAGAACATCCCGATCCGCACCGACACCGGCAGGCAGATCCGCGACACCTTCGTGGTCGGCTCCGGCTATCAGTCGCTGATGACCGCCGACTACAGCCAGATCGAGATGCGGATCATGGCGCACCTGTCCGGGGACGAGGGACTGATCGAGGCGTTCAATTCCGGTGAGGACCTGCACACCTTCGTGGCATCCAAAGCGTTCGACATCCCGATCTCCGAAGTGAGCCCGGAACTGCGCCGCCGGATCAAGGCGATGTCCTACGGCCTGGCCTACGGGTTGAGTTCCTACGGCCTGTCCGCGCAGCTGAAGATCAGCACCACCGAGGCGAAGGAGCAGATGGAGGTCTACTTCGCCCGCTTCGGCCGCATCCGTGACTACCTCTACGAGGTGGTGGAGCAGGCGCGCAAGGTCGGCTACACCGAGACGCTGTTCGGCCGCCGCCGCTACCTGCCCGATCTGGACTCCAGCAACCGGCAGCGCCGGGAATCGGCCGAGCGGATGGCGCTCAACGCCCCGATCCAGGGCACCGCGGCCGACATCATCAAGGTGGCGATGATCAACGTGCACCGGGCGATGCGCGAGGCGGGGCTGCGCTCCAGGATGCTGTTGCAGATCCACGACGAACTGCTGTTCGAGGTCGCCGACGGGGAACGAGAGACGCTCGAGGCGCTGGCACGCGAGCAGATGTCCGCCGCCATCGCCCTTTCCGTGCCGCTGGAGGTATCGGTCGGCGTCGGCCACAGCTGGGACTCCGCCGCGCACTGACCGGCGCAGCGCAGGAGGACATGCCGGGCCCGACCGCAGGGGCCCGGCATCCGGCATCCGGAGAGCTACCATCGGGCCGCCGCGTGCAAGTAAACGAATCACGGTGAACGGGACGGATGTCCCGTGCCGCGCGGCCACCTACCGTGGGGCTGGTCGTACCGAGGGATTCACGCATACCGAGCGCAGGGGATGGCCCATGACTGTCACCGATGAGTACCTGGAGAACAACGCGGCCTACGCGAGCACCTTCCGAGGCCCGCTGCCGCTACCGCCCTCGAAGGGCGTGGCCGTGGTCGCGTGCATGGACGCGCGGCTGAACGTCTACGGCGCCCTCGGCCTGGCCGAGGGCGAGGCGCACGTCATCCGCAACGCGGGCGGCGTGATCACCTCCGACGAGATCCGCTCGCTGGCGATCAGTCAGCGACTGCTCGGGACCAGGGAGATCATCCTGATCCACCACACCGATTGCGGCATGCTCACCTTCACCGACGACGACTTCAAGGCGAGCATCCAGGAGGAGACCGGCATCAAGCCGGACTGGTCGGCGGAGTCGTTCTCCGACCTGGAAACCGATGTGCGCCAATCGATCGCGCGCATCGTCGCCAGCCCGTTCGTGCCGCACAAGGACTCGATCCGCGGTTTCGTGTTCGACGTGGCCACCGGCAAACTGAACGAGGTCCTTCGCCGTCAGTAAGGCGAATTCCTCACTACCGCAGTGAGATCCGGGTGAGAATCTCCGGATCTCACTGTGTTGTGGCGTGTTTCACGAGAGCTGGTGCGGCACGAGGCGCGCCGAACCTGCCGTGAGGTCCACCTCGTCGCGCGGCGGCGCGCCGTCGGAGGGGTCCTCCCGGTGCATCAGCGTCGTCAGGCGCTGCTCGAACTCGTGGTGTTTGCCGCCCTGGAAGACTGCCGTGACCTCCTCGAAGCCCGCGGCCGCCACGGGGCGACCCGACCGCGTGCGGGTCCAGGGCAGCGCTCGGCTGCCGGTGAGCCTGTTCCAGGCCACTTCGGCGAAGGCCAGGAGGATGAGCAGCACCGCCAGACCCGGAATGGTCATGGCCATCAGGAGACCCATGTCACCGACGCTACCCTCGTACCGGCCGCAACGTCCTGAACTGCAGGGATGGTACTCGTCAGTAGACAAATCGGGCATCGGATGTGGTTGCTATTGCGCCGCGATGTCCCTATTCTCGATGCCGTGCCGAATCCCGCCGACCGCCGCAGTGCAGCGCTCACCGTCGCAGACCGCGACAGCGCTCTGCTTTCGGCGTCGCTCATCGGGTCCTCCGTGGCTGCGCAGGCTACCGCCTCCGAGTCCGAGGTTCGCGCCGAGCTACTTCCGCTCACCGCGACGGTGGCGCCGCGTCCCCGAGTTCTCGTAGTAGCCCGCCGTAGCGGGGTCTGATCCGGGCCGGCCCCCTCGCTGCGGGCTTTTCCACTTGTTAGTGCTGGTCCCCTCTGTCAACTGAGCCACGACATTCTCCGGGAAGACCTACTTTCAATGACCATCCTGACTCTTGATACAGACCTGTTCCACGCCGCCGCTCCCAAGGCCCTACGTGCCGAAGCGGCCGGGCTGACCTCGGCGGAGTTCCACAGCCGCTACTGTGCGCACGGCGGTCCGATCCGCCTCGGCGAATGGTCTCCCGCGGGCGCCAGGACCGCGGAGTTCACCGCCACGCTGGAGTTCGCAGGCCATCTGCGGACCGTCATCGCCACCGGCAGCCCCGTCGCGGCGATGACCTCGGCCCTCTACGAGGAGGGCTATCCCGTCGAGATCCTGCAATTCCACCAGCGGCGCACCGCGGAGGGCACCGCCACGTTCGTGCAGTGCGAATGCAACGGCAGGCGCGGCTGGGGCGCGGCGATCGCGGACGACAGCGCCGAGTCGACGGTCCGCGCCATGATCGCGGGCGTCAACCTGCTCGGCGTGTCCTGAGATCCGGCGTCCCGACCGCGGGGCGGCAGCACGTCGCCCCGCGGTCGGGACGCTGACCGGCACCAGACGTGGAGCGGGCCCGGATACGGACTGCCGCTTTCGCGTGTCTGTACCCGGGCCCGAATCGACACCGGTGCGGCGCAATACCTGTCGCGCCGCGTGGTCCACCGTAGGTCTGCTACTCCGCGGCCTGCTGCTGCTCGGCGATCTGCTTGCGCACCTCGTCCATGTCCAGCGCCTTGACCTGGCTCACCAGATCCTCGAGCGCCGCGGGCGGCAGCGCGCCGGGCTGCGCGAACACCAGCACGCCCTCCCGGAAAGCCATGATCGTCGGAATGGAGCGGATGTTCGCGGCCGCCGCGAGGCCCTGCTCGGATTCGGTGTCGACCTTTCCGTGCACCACGTCGGGGTGCTTGTCGGAGGAGGCCTCGAAAGTCGGTGCGAAACTCTTGCACGGACCGCACCAATCGGCCCAGAAATCGACGAGTACCACGTCGTTTCCGGTGACTACCTCGTCGAAGTTCTGCTGGGTCAGCGTCTGGGTGGCCATGACGTCCTCTCGTTTCGGTGTGCCTGCTACAACGCGGGCTGCTCCGGTTATCTTCCACGGCGGATCCGGCCGACCGGCCACTCGCGCCGCTGATCCCCGTCCCATCGACGGATACCCAGCACGGTCGCCGGAAAATCCCGGTCCCTGGCGACGGCATGGATCGCCTCGCCGAGTTGGTGCGGCGGCACCCGCCTGGCCAGGGTGATGTGTGGGGTCCACCCGTCCGGTTGCACGTTGGCAGGCACGCCGGGGCACGGGGAGATCGTGTGGAAGATTCGGCGGTGCAGGGTGAGCAGTGCCTCG
The DNA here is from genome assembly GCF_043205035.1 of Nocardia sp. NPDC047654. Lineage (NCBI taxonomy): Bacteria > Bacillati > Actinomycetota > Actinomycetes > Mycobacteriales > Nocardiaceae > Nocardia > Nocardia sp. NPDC047654. Next base: position 110,469 of record NZ_JBIDDF010000013.1, on the reverse strand, counting down.
GTCGGAACCACCAACCGCACCAGGATGCAGCGGCGCGCACCGAAGACCACCACACCACCGAGCCGTACCGGGATCGGCGCGAAGATCTGCTCGTCGAGCGCCTGCTCGATGCGCGGCCAGATCTGCTTTGCCACCGCGGCGGTGATGTGCGGACGATTGGACTCGTCGGTGCGCGCGGCGAGGCTCCGCACACCGGCCTCCGCGAGCAGTTGCCACTGCCTGCGGATCTCGGTGTCGGCGGCCTCGTCGAGGAGTAGTTCGACCGACTGCACCATGGTCTCCGAAGGTAACCGCGATCGGCGTGTCCGCGGGCCGCTTCGGGCAGCCGGGCGGGTGGGCGGGAGGATGTTGCGGTGAACGACGCGAACCAACTCCGCCGGAACCGGGCGCTGCGGCTCGGCCTGATCGATGGCGACGGTATCGGCCCCGAGGTGGTGCGAGCGGCCGGGCAGGTGGTCGACGAGGCGCTGGCCGCCGCGGGAGCCCCGCCGGTCGAATGGGTGCCGCTGCTCATGGGGCACCGCGCCATCGCCGAGTTCGGCACCCCGCTGCCCGAGCAGACGCTCGAGGAGCTGGCCGGGGTGGACGCGTGGATTCTCGGCCCGCACGACAACGCGTCCTATCCGGCCGAACATCGCGTCGCGCCCGGCGGCCTGATCCGCAAGCATTTCGGCCTCTACGCCAACATCCGTCCCGCGCGGGCCTTCGCCGGTGTGCACGCCGCGGCGCCGGACATCGACCTGGTGATCGTCCGGGAGAACAGCGAAGGGTTCTACGCCGACCGCAACATGTTCGCCGGGTCGGGGGAGTTCCGGCCGACGCCGGACGTCGCGATGTCGGTGGGGCTGGTGACCCGTGCGGCCTGCGAGCGGATCGCGCACGAGGCGTTCCGGCTGGCCGCGACACGGCGCAAGCGGGTGACCATCGTGCACAAGGCCAATGTCCTGCCGTTGACGATGGGGCTGTTCCGCGACGTCTGCCACGAGGTCGGCCGGGCGTATCCGGGGATCGAGGTGGACGACGAACACGTCGACGCGGCGGCCGCGCACCTGGTTCGAGCCGCCGCCGACTACGACGTACTGGTCACCGAGAACCTGTTCGGTGACATCCTGTCCGACCTGGCCGGGGAATTGAGCGGATCGCTCGGGCTGGCGGCGTCGCTGAACTGTTCGGCCACCACGGCGATGGCCCAGGCGGTGCACGGCGCTGCGCCGTCGCTGGCCGGGCACAACCGGGCGAACCCGGCGGCGTTGCAGTTGTCGTCGGCGATGCTGTTGCGCTGGCTGGCGACCAGGGACGCCGAGGTGACCTTGGCGCGCGCGGGTGAGCGCATCGAGCGGGCCGTGGCCGCGACCTTCGAGGCGGGCATCGCCACCGCCGACCTCGGGGGGCTCGCCTCCACCAGTGAGTTCACCGAGCAGGTGTGCGCCAGGGTGCACCGCCGGTAGCGGCAGCCGGTCATCCGTAAGCCGTCGGCGTTCGCTCGCCCGGAGCGCCGCACGGCCCGCGCCCGGTCCTGAGTTCGCAGGTCAGCGACCGGGAGGGTAGGGTGTCCCGCCGGTGAACCGGCATCGAACGGCGGGCCCGGTCGTGTTGCTGTTGCATTACTGTCCAGCGCGGAGCGCCCTGTTCGCTTAGATTGCCAAACGGGTGGTGACGCCCGGGTTTCGTGGAGCCGAAATGTGGAGGGCTGTTGTGTCTGATCGTTCGTTTCTCGGCAGGCGCGCCCTGCGAGCCACCATGGGTGCGCTCGCCGCGGGTGCGTTGGTGCTGACGGGCTGTACTACGAACACCGAGGACACCGGACCCTCGGCGGCCAAGGTGCAGGTGGATAAAGTCGACGAGATCGCCGCGCAACTCCCCGACAAGATCAAGCAGTCCGGCAAGCTCGCCGTCGGCGTGAACATCCCTTATCAGCCGAACGAGTACAAGGACGCGAGCGGCCGGATCGTCGGCTTCGACGTGGATCTGATGGACGCCGTGGCCTCCGTGCTCGGCGTCGAGGCCGAATACGTCGAGTCGGCCTTCGAGAAGATCATCCCCTCGATCCAGGCCGGTACCTACGACGTGGGCATGTCGTCGATCACCGACTCCAAGGAACGCGAGCAGCAGGTCGACTTCACCACCTACTTCAACGCTGGCGTCCAGTGGGCCCAGCAGAAGGGCAAGCCGGTCGACCCGGAGAACGCCTGCGGCAAGAAGGTCGCCGTGCAGGCCACCACGGTGGAACACACCGAGGAGGTGCCCGCCAAGAGCGCCAAGTGCGTCGCCGAGGGCAAACCCGGCATCGACATCAAGCCGTTCGACGAGCAGAGCGCCGCGACCAACGCGCTGGTGCTCGGCCAGGTCGACGCCATGTCGGCCGACTCCCCGGTGACGGCGTACGCGATCAAGCAGAGCGACGGCAAGATCGAGAACGCGGGCCCGGTGTTCGACTCCGCGCCCTACGGCTGGGCGGTGCCCAAGGGCGCGCCGCTGGCCGCCGTGCTGCAGAAAGCGGTTCAGCACCTGATCGACACCGGCAAGTACCTCGAGATCACGAAGAACTGGGGCGTCCAGGAAGGCGCCATCACCAAGTCCGTCGTCAACGGCGCTGTGAGCTGATCGATGGCGGACGACGACACTCGGCCGGCGCCCGGCGATCCCGGGCCCGGCGGAGCGGATCAGGCGCGGGAGCCGGAGCCGATCAAAGCGGTTCCGCTGCGCAGGCCGGGACGCTGGATAGCGGCGGCGGTCATCCTCGTCTTGGTGGCGCTGTTCGTCTACGGCGCCGCGACGAACCCGGCCTATCGCTGGGATACCTACGGGAAATACCTGTTCGACACCCGGATCACCGCGGGCGCCATCGTGACGCTGGAACTGACCGTGTGCGCGATGGCGATGGCGGTCGCGCTCGGGACCACACTCGCCGTCATGCGGCTGTCACCGAATCCGGTGTTGCGGAGCACGGCGTGGGTGTATCTCTGGATCTTCCGCGGCACCCCGGTGTTCGTGCAGCTGGTGTTCTGGGGGTTGGTCCCCTCGTTGTACCGGCAGATCCACCTGGGCGTTCCGTTCGGGCCGCAGTTCTTCGAGTTCGACGTGCAGCACCTGCAGGCCGCGTTCGCCTTCGCGGTGCTCGGCCTCGGTCTCAACGAAGCCGCCTACATGGCCGAAATCGTCCGGGCCGGAATCAATTCGGTCGGTGAGGGGCAGCGGGAGGCGTCGTTCGCCCTCGGCATGTCGTGGGGCCAGACCATGCGCCGCACGGTGCTGCCGCAGGCCATGCGCGTGATCATCCCGCCGACCGGCAACGAGCTCATCGGCATGCTGAAGACCACCTCGCTGGTCACCGGCATCCCGCTGAGCACCGATCTGTTCGGCCGGGCGCGCGACATCTACGGCGTGAACTTCCAGCCCATCCCGCTGCTGCTGGTCGCCGCCACCTGGTACTTGGCCATCACGAGTGTGCTCATGGTCGGGCAGTACTACTTGGAGCGCTACTACTCGCGCGGCGTCTCCCGCAGGCTGACCGGCAAGCAGCTGCAGGAACTCGCCGACGCTCAGCAGGTGGAGAAGGCGAAATGAGCGTGAATGTCGAGAAGGCCACCGCTGCTCCGATGATCGTCGCGGATCGGGTCTGCAAGAACTTCGGCGCGCTGCAGGTGCTCAAGGGCGTGTCCCTCGAGGTGGGCCGCGGCGAGGTGCTGTGCTTGATCGGGCCGTCCGGCTCGGGCAAGTCCACCTTCCTGCGCTGCATCAATCACCTGGAACAAGTGAACGCGGGCCGGCTCTACGTCGACGGCGAGATCGTGGGCTACCGGGAGAAGAACGGCAAGCTCTACGAGATGCACCCGCGCGACGCGGCCAAGCAGCGCCGCGAGATCGGCATGGTGTTCCAGCACTTCAACCTGTTCCCGCACCGGACCGCGCTGGAGAACGTCATCGAGGCGCCCACCCAGGTGAAGAAGCTGCGCAAGGCGGACGCGGTGACCAGGGCGCGGGAACTGCTGGACCGGGTCGGCCTGGCGGACAAGGCGAACGCCTACCCGGCGCAGCTGTCCGGCGGTCAGCAGCAGCGCGTGGCGATCGCCCGTGCGCTGGCCATGGACCCCAAGCTCATGCTGTTCGACGAGCCGACCTCCGCGCTGGATCCGGAGCTGGTCGGGGAGGTCCTCACGGTCATGCGGGAACTCGCCCGCTCGGGCATGACGATGGTCGTGGTGACCCACGAGATGGGCTTCGCCCGCGAGGTCGCCGATCAGCTGGTCTTCATGGACGGCGGGGTGGTCGTGGAAGCGGGAGTGCCCAGGGAGCTACTGGCCGATCCGCGGCACGAGCGCACCAAGGCGTTCCTCTCGCGCCTGCTCTGAGCCGGCTCACGCGTCGGCGCGCAGGGCGATGCGCAGTTGCCCGAGCAGCACTTTGGCCGCCGGGCTCGCGGGACGGTCGGTGCGCCAGGCCAGCGCCAGGCGCCCGCGCAGTTCCGGCTCGACGATGCGGACGGTCCGCACCCCGAAAGCCGCGGCCTCCTCGGCGGTGAGTGCGGGGACGACGGCGACGCCGAGACCGCGTGCGGCGAGGCGCAGCAGCAGGGCGGGCGCCGCCGCCTCGTAGGCGATGCCCGGCTCGAATCCGGCCGCCGCGCAGGCTCGCTCGAAGACGCCGCGAATGCCGGTGCCCGGCGTGAGGCAGATCAGCGGGTGATCCCGCAGCGCGGTGAGCGCGACCTCGTCGCCGTAGCCGGGATCCGCCGCCGCCACCGCGGCCACCACCGCCGTCTCCAGCACCACTTCGATGCCGATGGCCGGATCGAGTTCGGCGCCGGTCATCCCGACCAGGGCCATATCCAGCTCACCGCGGCCGAGCGCGGCGAGCATCCGCTCGGAGGTGTCCTCGGTCAGGCTGATACCGATCTGCGGGTGGTCGTGGTGGAAATCGGCGAGCACGGCGGCGACGTCGAATTCCTCGACCGCCGCCCCGGAGATCAGCCCGACCCGCACCTGACCGCGCAGCAAGCCGGTGAACTCGTCCACCGTGTGCGTGATCCGCTCGGCGGCGGCCAGCGCCGCCCGCGCGTGCGCGAGGACGGCCGCGCCGACCTCGGTCGGAGTCACCGTGCGCCCGCCACGGTCCAGCAACGGGTGGCCGAGTTCGCGCTCCAATTGCCGGATCTGCGCGCTGAGCCCGGGCTGGGCCAAGTGCAGCCGAGCCGCCGCGCGAGTGAAGCTCGCCTCCTGGGCGACCGTGACGAAGTAGCGCAGCTGCCGCAATTCCATAAGCAACCATTATAGGAATAAGAAGAACTATCTGTTTTACTTCTTCCCGCTCGTGCAGCAGGGTCGAAGTCATGGGAAACAACGCCGCAGAAGCCAAGGAAAACGCCGACATCTTCACCGGTCCGGTCTTCCGTCCGGGCGACGAGGGTTATGACGCGGAGATCGCCGGCTTCCAGACCGCCTACACACACCGGCCGGAGGTGATCGTCGGCGCCGTGCACGCCGAGGATGTGCGCGCCGCCGTGGAGTACGCCGCGCGCCGCGAGCTGCCGATCGCCGTGCAGGCCACCGGCCACGGCCTGTCCGTCGCCACGGACGGCGGCGTGCTGATCAGCACGCGGCGGATGACCGGCATCCGGATCGATCCGGCCCGCCGGACCGCGCATGTCGGCGCGGGGGTGCGTGCGGGCGCGCTGGTCGAGGCCGCGGCCGAGCACGGGCTCGCGCCGTTGAACGGTTCGTCGCCGTCGGTCGGTGTGGTGGGCTACCTGCTCGGCGGGGGAGTCGGGCTGCTCGCGCGGCAGTTCGGGTACGCCGCCGAGCACGTGCGGACGATCGAGCTGGTCACCGCCGACGGCCGGGTGCGCAGGCTGACACCGGACGACGAGCTGTTCGGCGCTGTCCTCGGCAGCGGAGGCAACTTCGGCGTGGTGACGGCGCTGGAGGTCGGGCTGGTCCCGGTCACGACGGTGTACGGCGGACAGCTCGTGTTCGACACGCCGCTGGTCGAGCGGGCGCTGGAGGCGTGGCGGCGCTGGACCGCGACCGTGCCGGAAGAACTGACCTCGACGGTGAGCATGCTCGCCTTCCCGGACATCCCGCAGGTACCCGCACCGATGCGCGGGCGGTACGTCGCCTCGATCCGCATCGCCTACAGCGGTCTCGCCGAGGAAGGTGAACGTCTGGTCGCACCGCTGCGGGCGGTCGGGGAACGACTGAAGGACGACCTGCGCGCGATGCCGTACACCGAGTCGCACACCATTCACAGCGACCCCGACCACCCGCATGCCTACGCCGCCACGAACGCACTGCTCGGCGAGTTCACCGAGGAGACGGCCGCGGCGTTGGTCGAGGTCGCGGGGCCGGAATCCGGCGCCGGAGCGGTTGTCGACGTCCGTCATCTCGGTGGCGCGCTGGCTCGTGCGAGCGACGCCGGAATCGCGGTGGACCATCGCGAAGCCGCCTACATCGTGCGGATCATCACCGGCCCGGATGGCGCCGCGGCCCGAGCCGGCATCCGTGCGGCGCTGACGCCGTGGACGCTGGGCCACAGCCTCAATTTCCTCTACGGCGCGGGCGCCGACGCGGACGAGGCGCAGACCCGCGCGGGTTATCGGCCCGACACCTACGCCCGGCTGGCCGCGCTCAAGGCCCGGCACGATCCGCGCAACCTGTTCCGCTTCAACCGCAACATCCGGCCGCACGCCGGGTGATGTCCCGCCGCCGCGCCTGGTCTGGCGCGGCGGCGTCATGCTATCTTCGTGATATCACTTTGATATTCGGAGGATGTCATGCAGTTTCGACCCGCGTTCCACGTCAACGGTTTCCTGGTGCTGCTGGGGTGGTTCCTGCTCACCCTCTTGTTCGGCGGCGCCGCGGTGCTCGGCTTCGTCGTGGGCGCCCGGCACGACAACGCCGTCGCCGTGGTCGGCGCGGTGGCGGCGATCGTCGTGGTCGTCGTCTTGCTGCTGGCGGCGACCGGCTTGACCGTGGTGAACCCGAACGAGGCCAAAGTGGTGCAATTCTTCGGCCGCTACATCGGCTCGGTGAGCGAGCCGGGTTTCTTCTCGGTACTCCCGCTGACCGATCGCAAGAGCATCTCGCTGCGCGTGCGGAACTTCGAGACCCAGAAGCTCAAGGTCAACGACGCCGACGGCAACCCGGTGGAGATCGCCGCGGTGGTCGTCTACCGGGTGGTGGACAGCTTCAAGGCCGCCTTCGCCGTCGACGACTACGAGGAGTACGTCGAGACCCAGTCCGAAGCCGCCGTCCGGCACCTCGCCACGACACATCCCTACGACGCGCACGAAGCGGACCGCACCAGCCTGCGCGACGGCGCCGAAGTGGCCGAGGAGCTGACCGTCGAACTGCGTGACCGCACCGAGATGGCGGGTATCGAAGTCCTGGAGGCGCGGATCACCCACCTCGCCTACGCGCCCGAGATCGCCCAGGCCATGCTGGTCCGCCAGCAGGCCGCCCAGGTGGTCGCCGCGCGGACCCGGATCGTCGAGGGCGCCGTCGGTATGGTCGGCTTGGCGCTGGAGCGGCTCGCCCAGCAGGGCGTGGTGGAACTGGACGAGGAACGCAAGGCGGCGATGGTGTCGAACCTGCTCGTCGTGCTGTGCGGTGATCGCGCCACCCAGCCCGTCGTCAACGCCGGTTCGCTGTACTCGTGAGGCGGACGGCCCATGGCTGAGCGCAAGAAACTGCTGCTACGCCTGGACCCGGCCGTTCACGACGCCATCGCGAAGTGGGCGGCCGACGACCTGCGCAGTATCAACGCCCAGATCGAGTACGCGCTGCGTCTGGCGCTGGAGCAGGCCGGGCGCAAACCGAAGTCGCAGTGACACGACCTCGATACCGATCAGAGATGGTGCCCCGGCCCCATGGCGCGAAGACTGGCTAGGTGTCAGCGACTGTCCTGCTGTCCGCACCGAAAGGGGCAATCACCGAAAGGGGCGGCAATCACCGAAAGGGGCACTCTCCGAAAGGGGCAATGATGACCACGATTGTGCACATCGACGACACCGTGCGCGACTACGACACGTGGAAGCCGGCGTTCGACGGTCTCGAGCAGTACTTCGCGGAGGCGGGAGCCCGCAACTGCCGCGTGGCGCGATTCACGCACAACCCCAACCGGGTGATCGTCGAACTCGACTTCGACACCGCGGCGGAGGCCGAGGCCTTCCGGGACGGTTTGCACCAGCTCATCGACCTGCCGAGGACGCAGATGCTGCTGGTCAGCCACGAGGTCTCCATCCTCGAGCTGGTCGACGACCGCCGCCTCACCGTCCGGGCTTCCTCGTGACGAAGATCGCCGTACCGGGGAACAGCTCGCCGCGCAGCGGGCTCCACTGTCCCCATTCCCGATCGAGCCATTCCGGCCATTCCGGCTCGACGATGTCCTCCACCACCAGTCCCGCCGCGACGATCTCCCGGACCCGGTCGCCGATCGTCCGGTGGTGCTCGACGTAGGTGGGCACGTCGTCGCCGTCGACCTCCACGTAAGGGGTGCGGTCGAAGTACGGGATGGTGGCGGTCAGGCCCGCCGGACCGGGATCGTCCGGGAAGATCCAGCGCATCGGGTGGTTCACCGAGAAGACCCAGCGCCCGCCCGGCCGCAGCACCCGCCCGACCTCCCGCATCACCAGCGCGGAGTCGGCGACGAACGGCACGGCGCCGAACGCCGAGCAGGCCAGATCGAACGACGCGTCCGCGAACGGAAGAGCCTCGGCGTCCGCCTGCACCAGCGGCACGCGAGGTCCGCCGCGTGCCATCACCGCCAGGCCCCGCTCCAGCATGCCCCGCGACAGGTCGAGCCCGACCGGCCGCGCGCCCTGCCCGGCCAGCCAGCGAGCGCACGGGGCCGAGCCGCAGCCGATCTCCAGCACCAGCTTGCCGGTGACGTCGCCGAGGAATCGCATATCGCCCTCGTGCAGGCCCTCCGGGCACCACACGAACTCGCCGCCGGGGGAGTCCACGCCGAGGAACTCCGCGTGCGTCTCGTGGTATTGGGCGGCGTCGGCGTCCCACCACCGCCGGCTGGCCAGCTTGCTGGCCGCCGATCCGATCCGGGTCCGCGCGATGCCCGTGGTTCCGAGCAGTGCGTTTGCTTGCGCATGGCGATCTTCCGACACGCCGATCAGACTATCGGCGTGGCGACCCGACGGTTTGCCCGCCCGGACCGAGGTCGCGTACGCTGAACGCGCGAGTGTCTTCCGTACAACCGTACCGAAGTTCAACCCGTGCTGAGTTTCACGCGCGTCGCGTGCGGTACGTTCCTAAGTGTCCGTCTTCACACCTCGCGGTGAGATCGCAGCGTACCGAAAGTTCCAATGTCCGCAACCGACCACAATCCGTCCGGAGCAAACCGACATATGCCCACCACCGTCACCTCGCCGCAGGTAGCCGTCAACGACATCGGCTCCGCCGAGGATTTCCTCGCCGCCATCGACGCCACGATCAAGTACTTCAACGACGGCGACATCGTCGAAGGAACCATCGTCAAGGTCGATCGCGACGAGGTCCTGCTCGACATCGGTTACAAGACCGAAGGCGTCATCCCCTCTCGCGAACTCTCCATCAAGCACGACGTCGACCCCAATGAGGTCGTTTCCGTGGGTGATGAGGTCGAGGCCCTTGTTCTCACGAAGGAGGACAAGGAAGGCCGCCTGATCCTGTCGAAGAAGCGGGCGCAGTACGAGCGTGCGTGGGGCACCATCGAGGAGCTCAAGGAGAAGGACGAGGCCGTCAAGGGCACCGTCATCGAGGTCGTCAAGGGCGGCCTGATCCTCGACATCGGCCTGCGCGGCTTCCTGCCCGCGTCGCTGGTCGAGATGCGCCGGGTCCGCGATCTCCAGCCGTACGTCGGCAAGGAGATCGAGGCCAAGATCATCGAGCTGGACAAGAACCGCAACAACGTCGTGCTGTCCCGCCGCGCCTGGCTGGAGCAGACCCAGTCCGAGGTCCGCAGCGAGTTCCTGCACCAGCTGCAGAAGGGCCAGGTCCGCAAGGGTGTGGTCTCCTCGATCGTCAACTTCGGCGCCTTCGTCGACCTGGGCGGCGTGGACGGTCTGGTGCACGTCTCCGAGCTGTCCTGGAAGCACATCGACCACCCGTCCGAGGTCGTCGAGGTCGGCAACGAGGTCACCGTCGAGGTGCTCGACGTCGATCTGGACCGCGAGCGCGTCTCGCTGTCGCTCAAGGCGACCCAGGAAGACCCGTGGCGTCAGTTCGCCCGCACCCACGCGATCGGCCAGATCGTGCCGGGCAAGGTCACCAAGCTCGTTCCGTTCGGCGCGTTCGTCCGCGTCGAGGAGGGCATCGAGGGCCTGGTGCACATCTCCGAGCTGGCCGAGCGCCACGTCGAGGTGCCGGACCAGGTCGTGGCCGTCGGCGACGACGCGATGGTCAAGGTCATCGACATCGACCTGGAGCGTCGCCGGATCTCGCTGAGCCTCAAGCAGGCCAACGAGGACTACCACGCCGAGTTCGACCCGTCGAAGTACGGCATGGCCGACAGCTACGACGAGCAGGGCAACTACATCTTCCCCGAGGGCTTCGATCCCGACACCAACGAGTGGCTCGAGGGCTTCGACAAGCAGCGCGAAGAGTGGGAAGGCCGCTACGCCGAGGCGGAGCGTCGCCACAAGATGCACACCGCGCAGATGGAGAAGATGGCGGCCGACGCCGCGGCCGAGGCCGCGAACGGCAGCGGCGCGTCGAACTACTCCTCCGAGAGCGGTTCGCAGTCTTCCGCCAACCAGGCCGAGTCCGCCGGCGGTTCGCTGGCGAGCGACGCCCAGCTGGCGGCTCTGCGTGAGAAGCTGTCCGGCAACGCCTGATAGGCAATAGTCCGAACGACTGTGCCCCAACCGGAATCCGGTTGGGGCACAGTCGTTTCCGCTGCGTCTTCAGACGTTTTCGCGGCGCGAGGGTTTCGTGGTGCCGCGTTTGACCTGTGGCGCGTGGGCGGGCCGCCGCGCCGCCTCCTGTGGCGCGACCATCTGCGCTGTGGTGAGCGCGACGACCTGAATTTGCTCCAGCCGCAAACCGAGTGAGGCCAGCCGGGCGATGACGCCCAGCCGATGCTCCGGCAATCCGGGGCGGATCACCAGCGGATCCCCCTCCGGACGACGCAATACGTAGGCCCGGCGTTCGGCGTCGAATCGCACGGGTACGCCGTCGCGGATGGCTCGGTAGGCATCCAGATCCAGCGTGCTGTGCCGGATCGGGTCGATCATCAGCGACTCGACGAATTGCTCCGCCTGCCGCAGGAACGGCTCTTGGTCCGACGGGTCCAAGTGCTCGATCCGCTGGGCCACGCGCCACCGATAATCCTCCGCGGCGTGGCGCAGCAGAGACCGGTGCCGCTCGATCTCGGCCGCGAAGGCCACGAGTTCCTCGTGGTCCAAGGCGCGTGGGTCGGGCGTCGAAGCTTGGACGTCGGGCATGGGTGCCCCTATCTCTCGGGTTGCGGATTACATTGCGTGGCAACCAGATCGACGTCCGACACTGTCTATTGTGCCGTAGGGGTCCGACAGAAACGGCGTACGGTCCGTCCGCTCAGTAGCCGACGGTGAAGCGGCGCTGCACGAAACGCGGCAGCTCGGCTTCGTCGAGGATCGCGACGGCCACGTCTTCGGCGGAGATGTCCGGGCCTCCGACCAAGAGCTGATCACCGCCGATCCGGAAGCGGCCGGTGCGCTCGCCGGGATTGATCCGCCCCGAGGAGGGGCTCAGGTAGGTCCACTTGCGGTTGGACAGCCGGTAGATGTTCAAGGCGTCGCGTAGCGCGCGTACCACCTGGGCGTACTCCGCGGGCACGTCGAGGACTTCGGTGAGGGTGCGAGTGAATTGCGCACCGGTGTCCAGCAATTGCGTGCCCGGCGTGACCTCCAAGCTGCCCGCCCCGCCCACGGCGATCAGCCGGACGCGGGGCTGCCGGTCCAGCGCGGCGACCATCGCCCGCGCGCCCACCACGAAGTTGTCGGCCGAGGTAATGGTGTCGGCGATGCCGCGCCCGGCGTTCACCGCGCTCACAACTACGTCGAGGCCGGCGATGGCGTCCGCGATGCTGCCTGCGTCCAGCCAATCGGCCACCGCCCACGTCTCCTCCCCGCGGCGGGCCGGGAAGCGCGCCGCGTCGCGCGTGAAGGCGGTGACCCGATGCCCCCGCCGCACTGCTTCGGTGACGACGCGGGAACCGATGACGCCGGTAGCCCCGAAAACCCCGATATCCATGAAGACTCCTCAACATTGTTCATTTACTACACGCCGTTCAGTTTGGATACGGCAGATAGTAGCCGAACGCTGTAGGGTGTCAACCGTGGCCGAGATCGTGAGAAGTCGCCGGGAGCGCCTGCGCGCCCAGACGCTGGAGGACATCGAGACGATCGCCATGCGGCTGCTCGCCGAGGGCGGGCCGGACGCGATCTCGTTGCGCGCCATCGCCCGTGAGATGGGCATGACGGCGGGCGCGATCTACGGCTACTTCGCCACCCGCGACGACCTGATCTCCACTCTCATCTCGGACGTCTACACCGCCCTGGTCGACCGGCTCGAAGCGGCGCGCGATGCCGTGGCGGTGGAGGATCCGGCCGGGCGCATCATGGCTTGGGCCGAGGCCGTGCGCGCGTGGGCGGTGCAGCGGCCCGCCGAATTCCGGCTCATCTACGGGGATCCGGTCGCCGGCTATCGGCCGCCGCCGGGCGGACCCGCCGCCGCGGCGGAATTGCGGGCCTGCACCGGCCTGGTCGGTCTCGCGGCGGCCGCGTGGCCCCACGCCGCGGTGACACAGGCCGCCGACGACTGCGCGTGGTCGGACTTCGACCCGGATCTGGCCGCGCATGTTCGCGCCGGCTTTCCGGAGTTGCCTCCCGATGCACTCGCCCTCGCGCTGCGTATGTGGGGCCGGATGCACGGACCGATCGCGCTCGAGGTGTACGGCCATCTACGTCCGCAATCCCAGGACCCGGCAAAGCTTTTCCGCGCCGAAATGCGCGACCTGGTCCGCTCGCTCGGGCTTTAAGTGAACCCGAGGGTGCAGGCGGGTCCGCGGAGCCTCCGAAGCGGCTCTCCAAGAGCGCCGGTGACCTAGCGGACCTGCGGTGCCGTCGCGAGCGACTCCGGCTCGACGGGGCCATGTGCGATGTCGTGAAAAGCGTTCCGCAGCAAAGCGATGATCCGTTGCGGCGGCGCGTCGCGCAGCCCGTCGAGTTCGAGCAGGTGGCGGCCGATCACCACACCGATGGTCAGGGCTCCGAGCAAACCGGCGCGCAGGTCCGCCTCGTCGTCGGCGAGCTGCCCCGCCGCTTCGCGCTGGCGTGCGGTCATGGCCGCGCGCACCTCGTCGGCGGCCTCCGGGACGGTGAGCATCGAACGGATCGCCGCCAGGGTGTTGACCGGCCGGTCGGCGAGTTTGATGGCGAGCGCGTCGAGCAGGAGTTCGGCCACCTGCTCCGGCGTACCGGTGATCGGGTGGTCGTCGGCGAAGACCGCGACGCGCGCGAACAGATTCTCCTTGGACCCGAAATAGCGCATCACCAGGCTGGGATCGGTGTCCGCCTCCATCGCGACGGCACGGATGGTCGTCCGGTCGTATCCGGCCTCCGCGAACAGCCGGCCCGCTGCCGCCAGGATCCGGTTCTCGGTGTTCCGGCGTTGCTGAGCGCGCGTGGGGCTCGAATCCATGAATTCAGTCTACGTCTGTTGACTCGATAGTCGCGCGGCGGGTAGGTTTCGGTCTACAAATGTTGACTGAACTGGAAAGTGAGGTGGTTCCGATGTGGTCCACCGTCGCCCTGTCGCTGGTCGCCGGGATCCTCGGGGTGAACGCCGTTCCGCACTTCGTGAAAGGCATGATGGGGGAGGAGTTCCCGAACGTGACGGGTAACGCGCCGGTCCGCAACGCCGTGGCCGGATTCCTCGGGCTGCTGCTGACGGCGATGATCGCGTCCTGGGCCGACCTGTCGAGTCATCCGTGGGCCGGTGCTGTGGGGATCGGCCTGGGCGGTCTGAGCATGGCGATCTTCCACGGCCTGGGCGGGGCCTACCGGCTCAACACCGCCTTGGGTCTGCCGAATCCTCCTCGTCAGCTGCACTCGACGGTGGCGTGATCCGAGATTCGCACCGGTGGCGCACCTTCGACGAGGCTTCCCGTGGATGCCTCGTCGTCGGTCTTTCCGCCCTCGGGCGAACATTCGGCGCCTCGAGGGCGCGGAGTCACCGAGTCGGCGCCGGGGCGCTACCGGCTCCGGCTGTGATGCCGACTCCGACGAGCAGCGCCGCCAGGGCGAGAATCGCCGAGCCGGCTTCGAACGCGAGCCGGAAACCCTGAGTGAGGGCGGCCTCGACGGGCGTCCCCGACGCCGGCGACGCGGTACTCCGGTGGATCGCGAGGGTGCTGAGCAACCCCAGTCCGAAAGCGCCGCCGAGTTGTTGGGTGGTGGTCACCAGTCCGGAGGCCAGACCGGTGATGTCCTCGTGGGTTCGCCGACAGCGGCGATGGTGATCGATACGAACGCCAAGCCCATGCCGAATCCGGCCGCCGGCATGCCTGGCAGTAGCTCCAGGTATCCATCGATCGGTGACAGGCGCGACAGCGCGAGGATGCCGAGGCCGCGGGCGACCATGGCGGTGGTCGGTACCAGCGCCGCTGGGCGGTCACTGGAGGAGAAGAGTCCCGGCGTCCGGCCGCCGAGTGGTGAGGAAATGAGCTCAGATCGGTGGACGTGTCCAGAAATTTGCCGTCATCGGTGTATGCCGGGCTTCCCGACGACTCGGCAGCTCGTGCTCGTATACGGTATGCGAAACATGGCACATCGAAATGGCGAACGGGGATGCCGCTGTTTCGCGGTCTTTCGCGCGGTACCGCGATTAGCGAGAAAATCGTCCTGGGGGTGCGGGAACTATCTCGCCGCGGCGATTGCCGTCCGAAATGGAATCGAGTTCCCGCGTAGTCCGGCCGCCGTGGCGGTACCCCGCGTGCTCATCGCTCGGTCATGGATTTTTCGGTGATATTTCGAAGGCCGACGAACGGTGCTCTGCTTCAATTCCCGACCGTGCTCCGTTCCCGACCGTGCTCCGGGCAACGCAAAACAGTGGCCCAGCCTTGGCGAGAGGCTGGGCCACTTCGAACTCGGGTTCAGCTTGCGGTAGCAGGTACCCACCGGACCGCGGGTGCGGCCGGACGGTTCCGCATGGCAGCGAAACTGTGCCGCGCGGGACTGATGAACGCGGTGAACCAAGAGCGGCGGTGCTCGGCGAGCGCCGCCGCGACAGCAGGGATGTGAATGCAGTGCACTCGCCCCGCCATGCCCAGGCGGTGGCGACCCGTCTGGTTGATTCTGGTGCCCAATGGTGTTCCTTTGCTTCGCTGGTGTCGGCCTGGATCGCCACGGCGAAGATTAGCGGAACGAAACTGCGGGGCAGAGTATTTTGCCCGAGTAATTGCCTCGGCGTGTCGGAAAGTCGCCGCGGGCGAACCCTAAACATCCGGAATTGTTGCGAATCGGTCTCGGCGCAGTCACGGATCGGGCAAATGGCGTCACCGGTGGTGGAATGCGCGAGCCCATCGGGTAATCGACCGGATCCTCCGTTCCCGCGGGTCGGTACCCGATCGGGGCGGCGGATGGCCGCGCGCGGGCCGGATGCGAGACTGGTCGAATGTTACGAATCGGCCTCACCGGAGGCATGGGCGCGGGGAAGTCGACGGTGGCTCGGGCACTCGCCGACCTGGGCGCGGTGGTCATCGACTCCGACCTGATCGCCCGGGAGGTGGTCGAACCGGGCACCGAGGGGCTGGCCGCTCTGGTCGAGGCGTTCGGCGCCGACATTCTCGCCGCGGACGGCAGCCTCGACCGGCCTGCCCTGGCGGCCAAGGCCTTCGGTGACGACGCGGCGCGCGCGAAACTGAATTCGATCACCCACCCGCTCGTGGGAAAGCGCACCGCGGAATTGATCGGGGCCGCGCCCGCGGACGCCATTGTGGTGCAGGATATTCCGCTTCTGGTGGAAAACGGCCTCGCGCCGCTGATGAATCTCGTGCTCATCGTCGACGTCGACGCCGAAACACGTATTCGCCGCCTCGTGGAATTCCGTGGCGTCGCCGAATCCGATGCGCGGGCGCGTATCTCGGCGCAGGCCACCGACGAACAGCGCCGAGCCGTTGCCGATGTGTTGCTGGACAACAGTGGCGCGCCCGGGAAGGTCGAGGGCGAAGTGCGCAGGCTGTGGGCCGAGCGTTTGGTGCCGTTCGAACGGAACCTGCGTGCCGGGACACCCGCCCGCCGCGACGGCATCCGGCTCGTGCCTGCCGATCCGGCCTGGCCCGCGCAGGCGCAGCGGCTGATCGCCCGGCTGTGGGTGGCCTGCGGCAGCGCCGCGTCGCGCATCGACCACATCGGGTCCACCTCGGTACCGGGGTTGCCCGCCAAGGACGTGATCGATCTACAGATCACGGTCGCTGATCTGGCCGCCGCCGACGGCCTGCGCGAAGCCCTCGGTGCGGCCGGATTCCCGGTGCGGCCGGAGACCACCCAGGACAATCCCAAGCCGACACCGCAGGACCCCGCGGGCGTCGAAACCGCGCTGTGGACCAAACGTTTCCACCAGAACGCCGACCCGGGGCGGTTGGCCAACGTGCACGTGCGCGCCGAGGGATCACCCGGGCAGCAGTACGCGCTGCTGCTGCGGGATTGGCTGCGCGCGGACGACGAGGCGCGCGCGGAGTACCTCGCAGTCAAGCGCGAGGGCGAAGCCGAGGCGGCGGGGCTGACGGGCGCCGAGGCGACCGCCGCCTACCTCGGCGTCAAGGAACCGTGGTTCGACGCCGCCTATGCCAGGGCTCTTGCTTGGCGGGACACGTCGGCGCCCTAGGCCCCGACGAGCGTCCGAACCGGCGGGCAGCGGCCCGCAGGGGGCTAGAGCCAGGTCAAGGTGATGTCCATGGTCTCCAGCCAGCCCTCGAAGGTGTGGCCGTTGGCGGCGATGCCGTCGATGGCGGCGGTCGCGTGCTGCACGGCGGCCTCGGCGTCGGCGAGGGTGATCAGCCCGGCCGCGTGCGCGGCGATCAGCTCGTCGACGTCGAGCAGCTGGGTCTCGCGCGAGGAGCGCACGATGATATCGAGATAGTGATCGACGGCCTTCCACTTCTTCGGGGCGACCGCCGTGAAATCACCGACGTCGAGGTAGTAGTCCTGGTCGCGCCGATGCGCCGGGAGGTAGTGGAAGACCGTCGCGCGCAGATGCAGCTTCGGTAGCAGCCAGGACTCGATGTAATGGAACTGCGGATGGTCCGACGTGCGCGCCATGTACAGGCCCCACGGCTCGACGCGGTACTTCTCGACCGGGCGCACGAACCCTTTCGGATCCGTGTTCGTCAGATCCGCGATGTTGAAGTACTCGACCTTCGGGCGGTGCACGTCGACGATAGGTGCCTGCGTCATGCATCAAGAATCTACCGTCGCTCTCGACCCGTCGAGTCGATGGAGTGATCGGCGGGCTACATCCAGGTGAGCGTGATGCCGTGGGTGGCCAGCCACTCCTCCACGCAATGATCGTGCGCGGCCAGCCCGTCCAGCACCGCCGTGGCCCGCTCGAACGCTCGGTGCGCCTGTGCCGTGTCGACCAGCCCGGCGGCATGCGCGGCCAGCAGCTCGTCGACCCCGAGGAGTTCCGCGGTGTGGCGCGGGCGCACGGCGATGTCGAGGTAGTGGTCGACGGCCTTCCAGCGCTTCGGGCCGACTCGGGTGAACTCCCCGATGTCGAGGCGGTAGACGCGTTCGCGATGGTGTGCCGGGTTGGTCCGCGTCAGCGTCGCGCGCAACGAGAGTCCCGGCAGCAACCAGGATTCGAGGTAGTGCGAATCCGGTCCGGCGACCGGACGCGCCATGTACAGGCCCCACGGCTCGACGTGGAAACGCTCGACGGGGCGGACGAAGCCCTTGGCGTCGGTATTGGTGAGTTCGGCCAGATTGAAGAATTCCACCCTGGGCCGGTGCGGCGGCGGGGTGGCCGCGGCGAGTGGCCCCGGTGGGGCGGCCGCGGCGGCACCGCCGACGGAGGGAACCACCGCGCGGATGTCTCTGGCGACGTACCCGGCGAGGCCGGTCATGGCCGGCACGGCGACGAGCAATGGAATCAGACCGCTCATGGCTCTTGTCCTCACGTCCGAACAACCAGATCAGGTTACACCTGGCGGGGGGCCGCCGCGCGGTTCGAGATAAGCTGTCCTCGAACACGAAACTTATTGTGACAACGGACATTTCGGACATGTAACCGAACGCGCCGAGCGGCCTCGGCGCGGCTGTGAGGCCGCCGGCGCGCCGGCGGCCGGGCGTCTGCTTCCGGTAACCCTCTGTCACCGTGAGTGATCGGGGGTATCCCCGCGGCGTTTCGTCGAAAATGGTTGGTAGGACTCGAAATCGATGTACCCACGCCGCGCAGTCGCGTATCGCTTCGTTTCGGGGTGGCGCCACGGTTTCCAGGCAGACGCGGACTCATCCCCGGCCCTCGCGCCCGGCGGCCGGTAGATTGCCTTCCACTCCGAGTGTGACCGGCTTCACATGATGGGTTCGGTCCCCTGAAGTCGCCGGAATCGGGCCCGCCCGGCACCCCGGGAAAGCTGTCGGTGGGTGGGCCTACGCTGGTGAGCATGGCATTCGCAACCGAGATTCCGGCGGAGGGCTTCGAGGACAGGGCGGCCGAGCAGCCGCTCGCGCACTCGGAGTTCCGCCCCGTCGGCGAGATCGAGCGCGTCGGCGGCCGGTTCGAGGTGGTCAGCGAGCACCAGCCTGCGGGAGACCAGCCCGCCGCGATCGCCGAATTGGAGCGCAGGATCAAAGCGGGGGAGCGCGACGTGGTGCTGCTCGGCGCCACCGGTACCGGAAAGTCGGCCACCACAGCCTGGCTGATCGAGCGGTTGCAGCGGCCTGCGCTGGTGATGGCGCCGAACAAGACGCTCGCCGCCCAGCTGGCCAACGAACTGCGCGAGATGCTGCCGCACAACGCCGTCGAGTACTTCGTCTCCTACTACGACTACTACCAACCCGAGGCGTACATCGCGCAGACCGACACCTACATCGAGAAGGACAGCTCGATCAACGACGATGTCGAGCGGCTGCGCCATTCGGCGACCTCCAGCCTGCTGTCCCGGCGCGATGTGGTGGTGGTCGCCTCGGTGTCGTGCATCTACGGCCTCGGCACGCCGCAGTCGTATCTCGATCGCTCGGTCCAGCTGCAGGTCGGCACCGAGATCGACCGGGACGCGCTGCTGCGGCTGCTGGTCGACGTGCAGTACACCCGCAACGACATGGCGTTCACCCGCGGCTCGTTCCGGGTGCGCGGCGACACCGTGGAGATCATCCCGTCCTACGAGGAGCTGGCCGTCCGCATCGAGTTCTTCGGTGACGAGATAGAAGCGCTGTACTACCTGCACCCGCTCACCGGTGACGTGGTCCGCCAGGTGGACATGCTGCGGATCTTCCCCGCCACCCACTACGTGGCCGGGCCGGATCGGATGGAGCGCGCGGTGCGCGACATCGAGGCCGAACTCGAGGATCGGCTCGCCGAGCTGGAACGCCAGGGCAAATTGCTCGAGGCGCAGCGGCTGCGCATGCGCACCCAGTACGACCTGGAGATGATCCGTCAGGTCGGGTTCTGCTCCGGCATCGAGAACTACTCGCGTCACATCGACGGCCGCCCGGCCGGTTCGGCGCCCGCGACGCTGCTGGACTACTTCCCGGAGGACTTCCTGCTCGTCATCGACGAGTCGCACAACACCGTTCCGCAGATCGGCGGTATGTACGAAGGCGACATGTCGCGCAAGCGCAATCTGGTGGAATACGGCTTCCGGCTGCCGTCCGCGGTGGACAACCGGCCGCTGACCTGGGAGGAGTTCGCCGATCGGATCGGGCAGACGGTCTACCTGTCGGCCACCCCCGGCCCCTACGAGCTCGGGCAGACCGGCGGTGAGGTGGTCGAGCAGGTCATCCGGCCGACCGGCTTGGTCGACCCCAAGGTCGTGGTGAAGCCGACGAAGGGCCAGATCGACGATCTGATCCACGAGATCAGGCAACGCACCGAGCGCGACGAGCGCGTCCTGGTCACCACGCTCACGAAGAAGATGGCCGAGGATCTCACCGATTACCTGCTCGGGCTGGGGGTCCGGGTGCGCTACCTGCACTCCGAGATCGACACCTTGCGCCGGGTCGAGCTGCTGCGGCAGCTGCGACTCGGCGAATACGACGTGCTCGTGGGCATCAACCTGCTGCGCGAGGGCCTGGACCTGCCCGAGGTGTCGCTGGTGGCGATTCTCGACGCCGACAAGGAAGGATTCCTGCGCAGCACCACCGCGCTGATCCAGACGATCGGCCGCGCGGCGCGCAACGTTTCCGGCGAAGTGCACATGTACGCGGACAAGATCACCGACTCCATGCAGTTCGCCATCGACGAGACCGAGCGCCGCCGCGCGAAGCAGATCGCCTACAACGAGGAGATGGGCATCGATCCGCAGCCGCTGCGCAAGAAGATCGCCGACATCCTCGACCAGGTGTACCGCGAGGCCGACGAGACCGAGGTGGAGGTCGGCGGCTCCGGCCGCAATGCCAGCCGCGGCAGGCGTGCGCAAGGCGAGCCCGGACGAGCGGTGAGCGCGGGCGTGTACGAGGGCCGCGACGTCAAGTCGATGCCGCGCGCCGAACTCGCCGATCTCGTCAAAGAACTGACGGCACAGATGATGAATGCCGCGCGAGAGTTGCAGTTCGAGCTCGCCGGACGTCTGCGCGACGAGATCGCGGATCTGAAGAAGGAACTGCGCGGCATGGACGCCGCCGGATTGAGTTGACCCGGATCGCAGCGGCGCTGCCTCCGCGGGCCGTTCGCCGGACAACCGCGGAGGCGGCCGAGCCGTCAGGACTGGGTGGCCATCCATTCGTTCACCCGGCGCTCGGCCTCTTCGCGCGAGACGTCCTCGACCTTGGTGAGCACCGCCCAGCGGTGGCCGAAGGGATCGATGACCACGGCGAACCGATCGCCGGTGACAAAGGTCTGCGGCTCCTCGACGCTGCGGGCGCCGTGTTCGACGGCGCGCCGCACGACCGCGTCGACGTCCGGGCAGTAGTGCACGATCGAGGTGTGCACCCACTCGCCGTTCGGCGCCAAGACGCCGTTGTCGGGAATGGGCATCCCCATCTGCAGGGTCGAATCGCCGATCTTCAGTTCCGCGTGCGCCGGCTGACCATCGGGCAGGTCGTTGCGAGTGATCACCTCGGCCTCGAAGACGGCGGTGTAGAAATCGATCGCTTTGTTGCCATCGCCGACCGCGAGAAAACAGGTGATCGAGTGGTAGCCGTCGGCGATGGGATTCACTGTGTTCGTCATGCCCACCACTTTCGCCGGTCGCGGCCGGTGGGTCTTGTAAGAAAGCGACACCGTGCCGCCTAGTGCCGAATCCGCCGCCGAGCCGCCGCAGGCCCGCAACCCCGCCGCGCCCACCGACACCAAGGGAATCCTGCACCCGGATGAGCAGGCGAAGCATCGCTCCCTGCTCCGCTTGCCGCCGAGCCCGACGGTGGACCGCTACATCGAGTGGTACTGGGCGGTGCAGTGGGATCTGCGCGGCAGGCCGCCGTACCGAGCCGAGGTGCTGTCCTACCCGAGCGTGAACCTCACCTTCGAGCGATCCGAGACGCGCACCGGCGGATTCGTCAATGGCGTGGTCACCACGAAATTCATTCGTGAACTCAGCGGGCAGGGAGAGACGTTCGGGATCCGTTTCCGCGCGGGCGGGTTCGGCGCGTTCACCGGCCTCGACGTCGGCTCGTTCCGCGACCGCGCCGTGCCCATCGGCGACGTGCTGCCCGACGCCGCGAGCCTGACCGAGCAGGTGTTCGACGCGCCGACCGCCGAGCGGCGCCGCCTTGTCGTCGAGAACTACCTCGCGGATCATCCCGTCGTGGCGGACCCTACGTATCACTTAGTGCTGCGCATCGTCGACGCCATGGCCACCGACCAGGAGCTGACCAGGGTCGATCAGATCGCCGAGCGATTCGATGTGCCCGCCCGTACATTGCAGCGCATGTTCCGCCGGTACGTCGGTGTGGGTCCGAAATGGGTGCTGCGGCGCTACCGGTTGCAGGACGGCGCCGATCTGCTGGCGAAGGGCCGTACCGGAGATCTCGCGGCGTTGGCCGCGGAACTCGGTTATTTCGACCAGGCGCACTTCTCGCGTGAGTTCACCACGGAAGTGGGTATGGCCCCCCTCGAATACGCCAAGAATTCGCTACGCTTCCGCAACGAGGTCACCGCAAAGGTCGTACGGACGCGGGATTAGTTGCCGGACTGCCGACGAGGAGCCGGACATGGACGTCGTGGTGTTGATCGGACGAGTGTTGTTCGCGGTGCTGTTCCTGACTTCCGCCCTCGGGCACTTCGCCCGGACCGAGGCGATGGCCGGGTACGCCCAGAGCAAGGGAGTTCCGATGGCGAAGGCCGCCGTGCTCGGCTCGGGCCTGCTGTTCGCCCTCGGCGGCCTGAGCGTGCTGCTGGGTGTCTGGGCCGACCTCGGTGCACTGCTGCTCGTTCTCGCGCTGCTGCCCACCGCCGTCGTGATGCACCGGTTCTGGCAGGAGACCGACGAGGAGACCAAGCAGACCGAGCTGATCCAGTTCAGCAAGGACGTGGCTCTGGCGGGCGCCGCCCTGATGTTGTTCGCGTTCTTCGCACACGTCGACGACCTCGGATTGACCATCACCGGCCCCCTTTTCGACCTCTAGTCCCGCTCCCTGCGCGCTAATATTGCGCATCGTTTTCAGCGCAGGAAGAGGAAGCCATGGACCGCATAGGAGCGATTCTTGGCATATTCTGGGCAAACTATCGGCAGTGGGCCCTGGCGGCACGGTAGTCCGGTTCCCATCGGCCTGTTCCCGACGCGTGATTCATGTGCCGGACAGGCTGGTCTTCATGTGACGGACCTGGCTCTGTGATGAATATCCCAGGGCCGCAAAACGGTTCGACGCGGTTGTGGCACCTCACAGGTTTAGTTCCCCGGAATTGAGTCTGCCCTGGTTGCTCAGGCCCTTCCGGCATTCCCTGGCGAATCCGCGGCGGGAATGGCCGAACACCCCGAGTGTGATGTCTTGCGATTTCTGATATTTCCGCCCGGTTTGCCGCTATGGTCGAGCCCAGTCGCCGCGCCGGCGTCCCGGTCGTACCGAGACGAACCCGTGCGCGGCACCTGACCCACCGCATAGTTGGAGGAGAGAATGACCGCCTACCGGACCATTGTCGTCGGTACCGATGGCTCGGACTCGTCGTATGTCGCCGTCGAGAAGGCAGGGGCCCTGGCCGGTGTGTCCGGCGCGACCCTGGTCATCGCCTGCGCGTACTACCCGACCGACGACCGCGATGTCGCGGCCGCGGCCGATGTGCTGAAGGAAGAGGCCTACCAGGTACGCGGTTCCGCGCCGACCAACGAGATCCTGCGCGTCGCCCGCGATAAGGCGATCGCGGCGGGTGCGGCCGACATCGTCGAGCGCGCGATCGTCGGCGAGCCGGTGGAATCGCTGCTCGCGCTGATGAAGGAGGTCGACGCCGACCTGTTGGTCGTCGGTAACCGAGGCCTGAACACCCTGGCCGGGCGGCTGCTCGGCTCGGTGCCCTCCGACGTGGCGCGCAAGTCCCGCTCCGACGTGCTGATCGTGCACACCGTGCGCTGAGTCTCGCGACGATCGAAAGGCTCCGTGTCCATCGCGAATCGCGATGTGGCGCGGAGCCTTTCTCGTTCCGAGGTCCGGGCGCCGATCAGCGCAGCCGGGCGAGCACGCCGGGCAGGTCCGCACCGTGCACCACGCCGAGCCGCTGGGTGGCGCGCGTCAGCGCGACGTACAGATCGTTGAGCCCGCGGGGCGATTCGCCGAGGATGTCCTGCGGTTCCACCAGGTAGACCGCGTCGAACTCCAAGCCCTTCACCTCGTGCACGGTCAGTACCCGCACCGACTCGCCCGCGAGATCGGCCAACTCCGCCACCAGCGCCTGCGGCGCGATCACCGCCGTGGTGCCCGGCCCCGTCTCGGTGGCAACCAGCCGGGCCACCTCCGCGTGCACCTCGTCGGGCGCGACCCGGTACGCACGCGGCGCGACGCCGGTCTCGCGGACCGAACGCGGCGCGGTCGCGTCCGGATCGATGGCGGCAAGGACGTCGGCCGCGACGTCCATGATCTCCGCGGGGGTGCGGTAGTTGACGGTGAGCTCGGTCAACTTCCACCGGGACGCGACGTAGGGCTCCAGCATCCGCTGCCACGAGGACGCGCCCGCCGGGTCGCCGGTCTGGGCGACGTCCCCGACCACGGTGACCCACCGGTTCGGGATGCGCCGCATCACCATGCGCCACGCCATCTCCGACAGCTCCTGCGCCTCGTCCACGATCACGTGACCGTAGGTCCAGGTGCGATCGCCCGCGGCGCGCTCCGCGGTCGTCTGGCGGGAACGGGTGTCCTGCCGTTCGGCCAACTGGCTCGCGTCGATCAGGTCGTAGGCCATGAGGATCTCGGGATCGAGATCGTCCTCGAGATCCTGCGGGGCGGAGCCGGTGAGGATGTCGAGGGCGTCCTGCGCCTCGGCGATCCGGGCGCGCCAGCGGCGACGGGCGCGCTCGCGTTCCTCGGTGTCGTCCACGCCCAGCAGCTCGGCCAGCTCGTCCAGCAGCGGCGCGTCCGCGGCGCTGAACCGCCCGTCGTCCGGTCGCGACAGTTCGGCGCGGTCGGCCGGATCCAGCGAGCTCGCGGCCCGGTCCAGCCGCTTCGGGTCGGCGAGCAGGTCGGCCAGCACGTCCTGCGGGGACAGGATCGGCCAGAGTTTCGCGATGGCGGCCTGGATCTGCGGATCGGCCCGCATCTCGTCGCGGATCTCGGTGAGGTCGGCCGAGCTGAGCAGGCTGGGGCCGCCGGAGAGATCGGAGCCCATGGTCTCGGCCAGTTGATCGGTCAGCGCGTCGATCACCGAGGCGGCGAAGATCGGCCGGGCCAGGTTGTGCGGGCGGCGCGAGGACCGGGCGCGGCCGCGGGCCTTGGTGGCGATCTTGCGATCCAGCGTGACCGGATAGCCGTCGAAGCTGAGCCGGACGGGTTCGGCGGGCACTTCCTGACGGTCGCGCACCGCCTGCTTGAGCACCTCCAGGATGGTCAGCGAGCCCTTGATCTCGCCGGCGCGCAGTGAGTCCTCGCGGGCCGCGCGCACGCCCGGGTACAGATCGCCGACGGTGGACAGCAGCACGCCGGTCTCGCCGAGCGACGGCAGCACCTGCCCGATGTAGTCCAGGAAGGTGGCGTTCGGCCCGATGATCAGCACGCCGCTCTTGGCCAGCTGCTGACGGTAGGTGTAGAGCAGATACGCCGCGCGATGCAGCGCGACGGCGGTCTTGCCGGTGCCCGGCCCGCCCTGCACGACGAGCACGCTCTTGTGCTCGGAGCGGATGATCGCGTCCTGCTCGTGCTGGATGGTCTCGACGATGTCGTTCATGTGACCGGTGCGTGCGGCGTTGAGCGCGGACAGCAGCGCGCTCTCACTGCCGACACCGCCGTCGGCGTCGGTGACGCCGGCCCTGCGCGCGGCCTCCAGATCGAGGTACTCGTCGTTGATCGCGGTGACCTTGCGATTGCGCGAGCGGATGTGCCTGCGCCGGGTCACACCGTCCGGCGCCGCGGTGGTGGCCAGGTAGAACGGACGCGCCAGCGGAGCGCGCCAGTCCAGCAGCAGGCTCTCGTAGTCGTCCTTCTCGTCGAGGATGCCGAGCCTGCCGATGTAGCGGTACTCCTCCTGCTCTCCGTCGAGGTCGATGCGGCCGAAACACAGGCCGTGCTCGGCGGCATCGTATTTCGCCAGGTCCTCGGTGTAGAGCTGGCTGAAGGACTCTCGTTCGCTGCGCGCCTGCGGGGTGCCCCCGGTCTCCAGCAGCACCGTGCGCAACCGGTTGCGCGCGTAGTCGCGCATCTCGTCCAGCCGCTCGTACAGCACCGACAGGTACGCCTGTTCCCGGTCGGTCTCGCGGGTCCGCTCGGGGGTGCCGTCGTGAGCGGCACGGTCCTGAGTGAGGTCGGGCAAACTGAACTCCTTGTCACCGCGAACAGGCGCGCGCACGCTACCCCGGCCGGGCAGGTGAACGCGCGGAAAGCAGAGTTGTCGAGTCTACCGGGGCGGCTGCGGGCTCGCCGTAACCGCAGGTGAGTGCCCTGGCCGCGAAGCGGGGCCCGGGTCGTCGTCCGGGGTGAGCGGTACCGGTGTGAAATGCTCGACCACCGGGAACGGGTCGTAGAAGTGGTGTAGCAGGTCCTTCCAGCGCTGATATTCCGGCGAGCCGCGGAATCCGACGACGTGATCGTCGAGCCCGTCCCATTCCACCCGGAGCAGGTAGCTGCCCGGCGACTCCACACCGCGCGACAGCGACAGCGACCGGAAGCCGGGCATGCTCGCGATGATCGGCCGCGCCGCGGCGAAAGCGGCCTCGAAATCGGCCGCACGCTCGGGGCGAACCGGCAGCAGGGCGTGTTCGATGATCATGCGCGTCAGGAGGCGTGGGTGCTGTTCGGCCTGCGGCCCTTGGTGACGGTGCCTTCGCGTCGCCCCGGCGGCTTCGCGCGGTACATCGCCAGGTCCGCGTCGTGCAGCACGGCTTCCGGGCTGCGCCGATCGCCCACCTCGAGTTCGGTGACGCCGATCGAGGCGTTCACCTCGATCCGGTGCCCGCGCGCGATGATCGGCTCGGCCATGGTGGAACGCAATCTGCTCACCAGCGCTTCGATGTCGACGCGGCGGGTGCGGCCGGACAGCAGCACCAGGAACTCGTCACCGCCGAGCCTGCCGACGATGTCGTCGCCGCGCAGCGCGCGCTGCAACCGCTGGGCGACGATCTGCAGCACCGTGTCGCCGATGGCGTGCCCGAGGGTGTCGTTGATCGCCTTGAACCCGTCCAGGTCGATGAACAGCACGGTGGACACCGGCAGCAGTTCGTCGGTGCTGGCCAGCGCGGCGGCCAGCTGGGAAAGGATCAGCGAGCGGTTGGCCAGCCCGGTGAGCGAGTCGTGCGTGGCCTGATACTCCAATTGCCGCCTGCTGGCACGGAATTCGGTGATATCGGCGAAGGAGGACACGGCCGAGGAGCGCGGGTCGCCGGGGTTGAGCAGGCGGCTGCTGCCCGACAGCCAGCGGCGCTGACCGTCCACCCGGTCGACGCCGAAGACGTAGCCGGTGATGGTCTCGCCCGTGGCGAGCGTGCGCGCCACGGGATGGCGGCCCGGCGGCAGCAGCTGGGCGTTCGCGTCCAGCAGCACCAGCGGCAGCGACTGGATGGTGCGCCCGATCACCTGGCGGTCGGGTCCCTCGGTGCCGAAGATGCGTTTGGCCGCCGGGTTCATCGATTCGATGCGGCCCTCCGGATCGATCACCACGACGCCCTCCTCCAACTGGGAGACGACCGTGGTGAAGTAGTGCTCGGCTCTGCGCTGCGCGGCCTCGGCGTGGCGCTGAGCGGTGAGGTCGTGGATCACCACCTGGTAGGCGAGGCGGTCGTGCCAGGCGGTCAGCACCGACACCGTCTCCACGGGGACGGTGCCGCCGTCCACCCGCATCAGCGTCATCTCGGTGGGGATCGAGGCCGCGCCCGCGGTGGTGAGGGTGCTGATGCGGTCTAGCATCGAGGGGACGGACGCGGGGTGGACGAAGTCGGTGAGCGGGCGGCCGACGATCTCCTCGGCGTTCTCCGCGGCGAGCAGGCGGACGGTCGCCGGGTTGACGTAGACGACCCGGCCGCGCTCGTGCACACAGATTCCGTCCGGGGTGTGTTCGACCAGGGAGCGGTAGCGCGCGGCCAGCTGTTCGGCGGCGTCGACCGCGGCGGCCAGCTTGTCGTCACCCACTCGAACCCCCGATCATCGACCCGATTATGGCCATTGGAACACGGGATCATTCTGGTATCGACGTGTACAAGATCACATCGTCCACGGTATTGCTTCGATCACAGTACTGGCACGTTCTCGGCCGGGGTCCGGCGATCATGGCAGATACCGGTTGCCGAGTCGAGAAGGGGCGAACCGCTCGAGCGTCCCCGGGCAGCCGGCGAAGGAGCGAGACATGCCGGGTGCCGACCCGAACACCGCCGCGCGGTTCCCAACTCCGCCGAGGCATCGAGATCCTATGACCATCGCCGGGATCGGCGCGATCACCGGCTACGGGTGGGGCCGTGAACGACTGTGGAACGGGTTGCTCAGCGGCAAGTCGGCCGCCGCCCTGCTGCCCGGCTACGGGCCCGGCCGGGACGAGGACGCCTGGGTTTCGCTGGTGCCCGACGGCGGCGATCCCGAGCTGAGCACGAGCCGTTACGGCCGGGCCGTGCACGAGGCGGCGCGGGAGGCCGTCGCCGACGCCCGCGAGCGGGGCTGGCGGCCCGGCCGCACGGTCGGTCTGCTGCACGCCATCGTGCTCGGCGACGTGGCGGACTGGCGTGACTTCTACCTCGTCGACGGGGGCAACCGCCGGTCGAGGGACTACCTGCGGCTGTTGCCGTCCACCCCGGTCTCGATGCTGATGCAGGAGTTCGGCTTCCACGGTCCGGCCATGAACGTGTCCGCCGCGTGCAGTTCCGCCAACGTCGCGCTGATCACCGCGAAGCTCTGGCTGGACGCGGGCATGGCCGACGACGTGCTTTTCGTGGCGACCGACCTGTCCGCCACCCCGGACATGGTGGAGAGCTTCGTCCGGCTCGGCGCCGCGGTCACCGACGCCGAACCGCTGGACGCGTGCCGCCCCTTCCAGCAGGGCAGCCGCGGGTTCAGCATGGGGGAGGCGTCGGTGGCGTTCGTGCTGACCCGTTCGGCGGACCGGCCCTACGCCGCGGTCCTCGGCGGCGCGATGTCCAACGACGCCTATCACGTGGTCTCGGTCGACCCGACGCACGAGCAGATCCTCGACTGCGCTCACCGCGCGCTCACCGATGCGGAAATCGCCGCCACGGACGTGCGTTATTTCAACGCGCACGGCACCGGAACCAGGCAGTGCGATGTGGCCGAGCATCATCTGATCGAGCACCTGTTCGCAGGCCCTCCGCACATCTACGCGCTGAAGCCGCTGGTGGGCCACTGTCAGAGCGCGGCGGCCGCCGTCGAGGTGGCGGCGGCCGCGCTCGGCTACGAGCGCGGCATCGTGCCCGCGGCCCCGATCGTCGCGCCCGCGCATCCACGGTTGCTGGACGGCCCGGCGCCGTTCGAGGGCGGCGTCACCCTGAAGCTCTCCCTCGGCATGGGCGGCAACAACTCCGTCGTAGTGCTCGGCGCCGCCTGACCGTGGTCGGCGCGGTCGCCGACCGCGATCCGCCGCGCGGGCGATCGCCCCGCCCGGCCCGGCGAGCGGGATTCGGCCGTGTGCCAGCACTTTTCGCCGATGGGGACTTTCGGCCCTGTTCGCGGCACCGCACGCGGTGCTGGCATAGGGGCGGGACGGATCGATCC
The DNA here is from genome assembly GCF_043205035.1 of Nocardia sp. NPDC047654. NCBI lineage: Bacteria > Bacillati > Actinomycetota > Actinomycetes > Mycobacteriales > Nocardiaceae > Nocardia > Nocardia sp. NPDC047654. The sequence continues at coordinate 80,993 of NZ_JBIDDF010000013.1, read as the reverse complement.
GGAGAGCGGGGCAATGCAGATGGTCTCATCGGGGCTGCGGTGCGTATCGGATCAGTGGACGACGGCCGTGGGGCCGGAAGTCACGGTGACCACGCGAGGGGAGGTGGCCGCCTTGGACGTCACGCGGGCGGTGCGAGCCGTCTCCCGGGTGCTGCGCAGACACCATCTCGACGCTCCCGCCCGGGTGCGCCTCGGCGCGCTGCCCGGCCCGGAGGCCCTGACGGTGGTGCAGGTCGACGTCCGCCACCGGGACGTCGTGACCCGGGTCCAGGTCACCGGGCCGCGCGGGTTCGCGGTGACCTTCGCCGCCGAGCGGCTCGACCGCCGGTTGGCCCGGCTGGCCGCGCGGGAAACGCGGACCTGGCCCGATCCGGCACGGCCGACGCTGTCCCGCGCCGGGGAACCGCGTCCGATCGTTCGCCGCAAACGGTGTGCCCTGTCCACCTGCACGCCCGCCGAAGCGGTCGCGGTGCTGGACGCCATGGATTACGAGGCCCACCTGTTCACCGACGCCGAGACCGGCGAGGACGCGGTGGTGCACTGGGCGGCGCCGGGCGTGCGGCTCATCCGCCAGCGGGCGACGTATCCACCGACCCGGTCGCCGGAGCTGGTCCGGCGCACCCCGCCGATCGTCGTGGACGCGGAGCCCGCCGCATGCCTGCCTCCGGCCGAGGCTGCGACGGCGTTGTGCCGCGGCGGACTGCCGTTCCTGTTCTGTACCGACCCGGACAGCGGCCGGGGCGGGCTGTTGTACCGGCGCCACGACGGCGATCTGGCGCTCGTCGCGCCCGTCTGATCGCTAGACCAGCGGCGCGGACCAGTGCACCCTGGTGCCGCCGCTCTCGGTCCGCCCGACCGTGCAGCGACCGTCGGACATGCTCGCCCGCTGCGCGAGGTTGGCCAGCCCGCTCGGTGTGACCTCCGCGGGCATGCCCGCGCCGTTGTCCTCGACGAGCACGGTCAACTCGTCGCCGACGGTGATCTCGACGGCGAGCCGGTTGCCGCCGGAATGGCGCACCGCGTTGCTGATCGATTCGCGCACCACGGCTTCCGCGTGGTCGGCCAGTGCGTCGCCCACCACCGACAGCGGCCCGGCGAATCGCACACTGGTCCGGAAGGCGCCGTCGGCGGTCTGCTGGCGGATCGCGTCCTCCAGTCGCCGCCGCAGCGGGTCGCCGCCGTGCAGGTCGAAGATCGACGTGCGGATCTCCTGCACGACCTCCTGCAAACCGTCCATCTCGGCCGAAAGCCGTTGCCGGACTTCGGGATCCTGCGTGCGTGCCGCGGTCGCCCGTAACCCGAGCCCGACCGCGAACAACCGTTGGACGACGTGGTCGTGCAGGTCGCGCGCGATGCGGTCGCGGTCGGCGAGCACGTCGAGTTCGCGCATCCTGCGCTGGGTCTCGGCCAGTTGCATGGCCAGGGCCGCCTGGTCGGTGAACGCGGCGGTCAGTTCGATCAATTCGCCGGGGTAGGGGGGAGCCCCGGGCGGCCGCGCGATGATCAGCACGCCGAGCGCGAGATCCGCGGTCTGCAACGGCAGCACCAGCGCGGGCCCCGCCGGGCCCACCGCGGCGCCGAGATCCGCCGCGGCGGCCTCCGGCACCTGTACCGGCGCGCGCTGCGTGAATGCCGTGCCGGTGACGGTGCCCGCGATGCGCACCCGCTCCGGGCCCGGTCCGGGGCCGAACCATTGCGCCACCACGAGTTCGGTGGCTTCGTCGGGCGGCGTCGCGGGCGCCACCACGGCAAGCAGCGCCTGCTGCGAACCGGTCAGCGCGCGGGCGCGGGCGACCACCTGCGCGAGCACCAGATCCGGCGCCGTGCCCGCGAGGAATTCGGTCGCGATGTCGCGGGTCGCCTCGATCCACGCCTGTCTGGTCCGCGCGGATTCGTACAGCCTGGCGTTCTCGATCGCGATGCCCGCCGCGGCGGCCAGCGCCAGCACGACGGCCTCGTCGTCGTCGGTGAAGGGTTGCCCACCCGCCTTCTCGGTGAGGTACAGATTGCCGAAGATCTCCTCGCCGACCCGCACGGGGACGCCGAGGAAGCTGCCCATCGGCGGATGGCCGGGCGGAAAGCCCACGGAGGCAGCGTGTTCCGACAGGTCGTCCAGCCGGATCGGTCGCGGGTGCGCCAGCAGCAGGCCGAGTACGCCCTGCCCTCGCGGAGACCGGCCGATGTGGGCCGGCGTCAGGTCGTCGACGCCCTGGAAGATGAATTCGACCAGCCGATCGCCGTGTCCGCGTACGCCGAGCGCCCCGTAGCGGGCGTCGACCAGACGGGTGGCGGTCCGCACGAGGGCGCGCAGAGTGTCGAGCACCGTTGACGAGAGATGAGGGGTGAGTTCCGTCATGAAGGAGTCGGGGGAGGCCGGTGGGGGGCGCACAGCGCGCTCAGTCTAATCGGCGGTCCGTGCGTGCGCTGCGGAGTTGCGCCGAGCGACGGCCCGGAGGAGTCGGCGCGGCCGGAGACATCGGCGCGGTCTCGACCAGCGTGGGTTCCCGGGTCGTGATGTGGCTCGTCACACACCCGCGGGGTGACGTCGAGCACCCGGGCGGCCGCGCGCCGCTGCGCTGTCGATCACTCGCCTCCCAGGTCCCGGCTGCTGCCTCGGGTGCGGGCGGCAGCGTGACGGCCGCGTCGAGGGGAATGCCGAGTGCGGTCGCGCTGTTGACCAGTGGTGCCGGGAGGGCGATGCTACGGAGGCGTCCTGGCCTGTTTCCCCGGCCCGATCCGTAATGTCCGGTCGCCGGGTTTCCCGCTATTCGTCGAGGTGACGGGCGGTCCGCGAAACTTGTCGGTGCCCATGCCTAGCATGGCGGCCGGGGGTATGTCTGGACGCCGAACACGAAGGAGAAGGGACGACCTGTGGCGGAACGCCTCACTGTGCGCGGAGCTCGGGAACACAACCTGAAGGGTGTCGATCTCGACCTGCCCCGCGACAGCCTCATCGTGTTCACCGGTCTGTCCGGCTCCGGCAAGTCCAGCCTGGCCTTCGACACGATCTTCGCCGAAGGGCAGCGCCGCTACGTCGAGTCGCTGTCGGCGTACGCGCGGCAGTTCCTGGGGCAGATGGACAAACCCGACGTCGACTTCATCGAAGGCCTGTCACCCGCGGTGTCCATCGACCAGAAGTCGACCAACCGGAACCCGCGCTCCACCGTGGGCACCATCACCGAGGTCTACGACTATCTGCGGTTGCTCTACGCGCGGGCGGGCACGCCGCACTGCCCCGTGTGCGGCGAGCTGATCGCCAAGCAGACGCCGCAGCAGATCGTCGACCAGGTGCTGGCCATGGAGGAGGGCATCCGCTTCCAGGTGCTCGCCCCGGTGGTGCGCACCCGCAAGGGCGAGTTCGTCGATCTGTTCGACCAGCTGAACTCCCAGGGCTACTCCCGCGTGCGGGTCGACGGCGTGGTCTATCCGCTCACCGACCCGCCGAAGCTGAAGAAGCAGGAGAAGCACGACGTCGAGGTCGTGGTCGACCGGCTGGCGGTGAAGCCGGGTTCCAAGCAGCGCCTCACCGATTCGATCGAGACCGCGCTGCGGCTCGCCGACGGCATCGTGGTGCTCGACTTCGTCGATCGCGACGAGCACGCGCACGATCGGGAGCGCCGCTTCTCCGAGCGCCTCGCCTGCCCGAACGGTCACCCGCTGGACATCGAGGACCTGGAGCCGCGCTCGTTCTCGTTCAACTCGCCCTACGGCGCCTGCCCGGACTGCACCGGCCTCGGCATCCGCAAGGAGGTCGACCCGGAACTGGTGGTGCCCGACCCGGCGCTGAGCCTCAACGACGGCGCCATCGCGCCGTGGTCGCGCGGCCAGACCGCCGAGTACTTCACCAGGCTGCTGTCCGGTCTCGCCGACGCCATCGGCTTCTCCATGGACACCCCGTGGCAGGACCTGCCGCCCAAGGCGCGCAAAGCGGTGCTGGAGGGCAGCGCCGACCAGGTGCATGTGTCCTACACCAACCGTTACGGCCGCAAGCGCTCGTACTACGCGGACTTCGAGGGTGTGATGCCGTTCCTGCAGCGGCGCCTGGAGAGCACCGAGTCCGAGCAGATGAAAGAGCACTACGACGGGTACATGCGCGACATCCCGTGCCCGGTGTGCAACGGCGCCCGGCTGCGCCCGGAGATACTCGCCGTCACCATCGCCGCGAACGGCGACAAGAAGTCCATCGCCGACGTCAGCGATCTGTCCATCGGCGAGTGCTCGGCGTTCCTGAATTCGCTCACCCTGGGGGAGCGCGAGGCGGCCATCGCCGGGCAGGTGCTCAAGGAGGTGCAGGCGCGGCTGGGCTTCCTGCTCGATGTGGGCCTGGAGTACCTCACGCTGTCCCGCGCGGCCGCCACGCTCTCCGGCGGTGAGGCGCAGCGCATCCGGCTCGCCACCCAGATCGGCTCCGGTCTGGTCGGCGTGCTGTACGTGCTCGACGAGCCGTCCATCGGCCTGCATCAGCGGGACAATCGCAGGCTCATCGAAACCCTCACGCGCCTGCGCAATCTCGGCAACACGCTGATCGTTGTCGAGCACGACGAGGACACCATCCGCGCCTCGGACTGGGTGGTCGACATCGGTCCGTTCGCCGGCGAGCACGGCGGCACGGTGGTGCACAGCGGGCCCTACGAAGAACTGCTCACCGACCCGAACTCGCTGACCGGGGCGTATCTGTCGGGCCGGGAGCGGATCGAGGTGCCGCTGGTGCGCCGTCCGGTCGGCAAGAAGCGCCAGCTGACCGTCGTCGGGGCGAGCGAGCACAATCTCCAGGGCATCGACGTCGCCTTCCCGCTCGGCGTGCTCACCTCGGTGACGGGCGTCTCCGGATCGGGCAAGTCGACGTTGGTGAACGACATCCTGGCGACGGTGCTGGCGAACCGGCTCAACGGCGCGCGGCAGGTGCCCGGCAGGCACACCCGGGTCAACGGCCTCGACCACCTCGACAAACTGGTGCAGGTGGACCAGTCGCCGATCGGCCGCACGCCGCGGTCCAACCCCGCCACCTACACCGGCGTCTTCGACAAGATCCGCACGTTGTTCGCGGCCACCACCGAGGCGAAGGTGCGGGGATACCAGCCGGGCCGGTTCTCGTTCAACGTCAAGGGCGGTCGCTGCGAGGCCTGCTCCGGCGACGGCACGCTGAAGATCGAGATGAACTTCCTGCCGGACGTCTACGTTCCCTGCGAGGTCTGCCACGGGGCCCGGTACAACCGGGAAACCCTCGAGGTGCACTACAAGGGCAAGACCATCGCCGAGGTGCTGGACATGTCCATCGAGGAGGCCGCCGAGTTCTTCGAACCGGTGACCTCGATCCACCGCTACCTCAAGACCCTGGTGGACGTCGGACTCGGCTATGTGCGCCTCGGGCAGAGCGCTCCCACCCTCTCCGGTGGCGAGGCCCAGCGGGTGAAGCTCGCCGCCGAGTTGCAGAAGCGGTCCACCGGCCGCACCGTGTACATCCTCGACGAGCCGACCACGGGCCTGCACTTCGAGGACATCCGCAAGCTGCTCAACGTCATCAACGGCTTGGTGGACAAGGGCAACACGGTGATCGTCATCGAACACAACCTGGACGTCATCAAGACCTCCGACTGGGTGATCGACATGGGCCCCGAGGGCGGCTCCGGCGGCGGCACCGTGGTGGCGGAGGGCACGCCGGAAGACGTCGCGGCCGTCGCGCACAGCTACACCGGCCAGTTCCTCAAAGAGGTGCTGGACCAGCCGCCCGCGCCGCAGACCGCCGCGAAGAAGGCTCCGGCGAAGAAGACAGCTGCGAAGGCCACCAAGCGCGCGGTGAAGAAGACCGCGGCGGTCGGCTGACCCGTCGTCCGATGCGGCGCGGCCCCGATGCTCCGGGGCCGCGCCGCTTTTCGCCTCAGCGGTTGGCGATGGTGTGGATCAGTGCGGCGAGTTCCTTCGGCTTCGACCACATGGGCCAGTGTCCCGTGGGCAGGTCGACGTACTCGGCATCGATGCGCGCCAGCTCGGCGAAGAGGGGGGCTTCCCCGTTGTCCCGCAGCTTCTCGACCAGATCGGCGGTCATGCTGCTGCAGATCACGGTGGTCGCCACCGCCAGCCGCGCGGCCGAATCGCTCAATCGCAGCGGCGCGGCCGCGACGGACGTGGGCTCCGGCACGGCGCGTTCGCGGAAGCGGGCCAGGGCGGCTTCGTCCAGGCCCGCCAAGCTGCTGCCTCCCGCCTCCAGTTCGGGCCATTCCGGCAGCGCCCACTCGCGCGCGGCGATGTCCAGGGCGGAGTTGATGACGAAGCCGTTGGGCAGCGGCGCGCTGTCGACGTAGATCGCCCGGCGGAACAGGGCGGGCGCCCGGTCGATGGCGAGATAGGCGGGCGCCGCGCCGCCGGAGTGCGCGACGAGCACGACGGTCTCGTCCGCGGGCACCGCGTCGATGATGGCTTGCGCTTGGGATTCCAGGGTGGCCGACAATCGATCGGGATCAGCCGCGTCCAGGCCGGGGAGCGTGAGCGCCGTTACCTCGTTGCCACGCTGCCGCAGATCGGGTGCGACCTCGTCCCACGCCCATGCACCGAGCCAGAATCCGGGAGCGAGCAGAATCCGAGTAGCCATGGGCTCACTGTGCCCTACCTGTTGGGAAATTTCCTAAACATCGTTGTCTCAGTGCGTGATTCGCCCACAATTTCCGCCGCGCTTCGGAATTCCGTCGGGCCGGGGCCCGACGGGTACATCCTCGCCTTATGCCGCCCCCGGTCGGCGGCTCGGCGCAGCGCGACACCGGGCGTCCTCGCTCAGCGCCGGGATCGAGCCGCTGGGTGCGCGACGTCCTGGTGTCCCGTGGCCGGGCCGGTCAGTAGACCGGGCCGGTGTACTTCTCGCCAGGGCCCTTGCCCGGCTCGTCGGGATGCGCGGAGGACTCCCGGAAGGCGCGTTGCAGCGACTGCAACCCTTCGCGAATCGGTCCGGCGTGCGGGCCCAGGTACTCCACCGACGCCGTGACGAGTCCCGCCAGCGCGGTGATCAGGCGGCGCGCCTCGTCCAGGTCGCGGCGCGGGCTGGCGTCCGGGTCCTCGTCGGCCAGCCCGAGCTTCTCCGCCGCCGAGCTCATCAGCATCACCGCGGCGCGGCTGATCACCTCGACCGCGGGGATGTCGGCCAGTTCGCGTACGGAGGCGTCGAGCTCGTCAGTCATGCCTTCAGGCTAGCGACGCCGCGCGCAGCATCCGGAGGTGGCCGATCTCCGTGACGTTCTTCATCAGCTCCGCGTTCACCCAGCCCGCCAGGTGCGCGACGGTCAACCCGGCCTCGGCGGGCCACGGATAGGCGGAAGGGCGGTCCAGATCGGTCTCGGCGAGCCCGTCGAGCACGCGCTTCCACTCGCTGTGCAGATCGCGCAGGCAGGCGATGGCGGCGGCGCCGTCACCGGGCCAGTGCACGTCCTCCCGCGCGGGCGGGGTGGCGCCTTCGGCATGATCGATGGCGGCGCCCCACCACCAGCCGATGTGCCAGGTGAGCCAGCCGATCGTGGGGACGGGCACGGGGTCGGGTTCGGTGTCGGCCCAATCCGGCCGCCATACGCCGTCGGCATCGGGGCGGACCGTCCAGCTGAGGTCGGCGGGTTCCCAGAGGAAGTCCTCCGGCGTGAGAGCGTCGAGGTGGATCCCGGCGAGTGACCAGGTCAGGTCGAACTGCCATCGCAGCAGGTCGCGGCGTGTTGTGAGCACCGGGGGAGCGTGGCACGCGGGACACGGCCGGGCAAGCTGATTTCGGCCCGATTCGGCGATAGCGGAACGGAATGTTAGACTTTCCGCTGACGACCGCCCCGGGCTTGCCTCGGGGCTGATAAGTGGAGCCCGACTCCCACCGTTGCCGACGAATTATCGTACGGCCAACGGTCCGGTCGCCCGCCCCGCGAGGGCGGGTTTCTCGTGCCGAGGTTCTCGTGGAGAACTGGGACGCGAGGGTCGGCCCGAGTTCACTCGTGGCCGGCGATCGGTCGACATCGGGCCCCGTCGCGGAATACCGCACCGGGGCCTTCGTGTTGAACAGGGGTTGCAGTTATTGCGCGCGGTCGTCCGACGACACCGCTTGACCTAGGAGGCCCCATCAGCACTGAGACCCGCATCAACGATCGCATCCGTGTTCCCGAGGTCCGGCTCATCGGACCGGGCGGCGAGCAGGTTGGGATCGTGCGTGTTGAAGATGCACTACGCGTCGCCCTCGAAGCCGACCTCGATCTGGTCGAGGTGGCACCGGATGCCCGTCCGCCGGTCTGCAAGATCATGGATTACGGCAAGTTCAAGTACGAGACGGCGCAGAAGGCGCGCGAGTCTCGGAAGAACCAGCAGCAGACGGTGATCAAGGAGCAGAAGCTCCGTCCGAAGATCGACGACCACGACTACGAGACCAAGAAGCGCAACGTCGTTCGCTTCCTCGAGGCCGGGTCCAAGGTCAAGGTGACGATCATGTTCCGGGGACGCGAGCAGTCCCGTCCCGAACTCGGCTTCCGGCTGCTGCAGCGCCTGGCGTCCGACGTCGCCGAGCTCGGTTTCGTGGAAACCTCGGCCAAGCAGGACGGTCGCAACATGACCATGGTCCTCGCCCCCCACAAGGGTGCGAAGACCCGGGTGAAGGCGCAGCAGGAGTCGGCCCCGCGCCCGGCGCCCAGCGCCGCCCCGGCCGGTCAGCCCGCTGCGGAGCAGGCCGAGACCGCCGGCCCGCAGTAACACCGATCAGAACACCGGCGGTCCGCCCCGACCGCCGGGACGACAGATAGAGGAATCCATGCCGAAGATGAAGACCCACAGCGGCGCCTCGAAGCGATTCAAGGTGTCCGGTAAAGGCAAGCTGCTGCGCCAGCAGGCGAACCGTCGCCACCTGTTCGAGCACAAGCCCAGCCGCCGGACTCGTCGTCTGGACGGCGTGGAAGTTGTCGCCTCCGCCGACGTCCGTCGCGTGAAGAAGCTGCTCGGTCTCTGATCGCGCCCGCGCAGACCGATAGGCACACCGCGACCGGACCAGCTCCGTCGCCACCCACCGACCCATTTCCGGGCGCTGCCCCGCGCCCCCAGATCGAACAGGACTGACCAGTGGCACGCGTCAAAAGGGCCGTCAACGCTCAGAAGAAGCGCCGTTCCATCCTCGAGGCCTCCAAGGGTTACCGCGGCCAGCGCTCGCGGCTGTACCGCAAGGCCAAGGAACAGCAGCTGCACTCGCTCACCTACGCGTACCGGGACCGCCGGGCGCGCAAGGGCGACTTCCGCAAGCTGTGGATCGCGCGCATCAACGCCGCCGCGCGGATCAACGACATCACCTACAACCGCTTCATCCAGGGCCTGAAGGCCGCCGGTGTCGAGGTGGACCGCAAGATCCTCGCCGAGCTGGCGGTGTCGGACGCCGAGGCGTTCGCCGGTCTCGTCGCCGTCGCCAAGGCCGCCCTGCCGCAGGACGTCAACGCGCCGGCCGCCTGAGCCGCATCCGTTGGCACACGGACAACTTTCGGAACGACCCGCGGAAGTGCTCAGCGAGCGCAATCCGCGGGTCGTTTCCGCTGTCAAGCTGCAGCGTGGCGCGCAGCGTCGCAAAACGGGCCGATTCCTCGCCGAAGGCCCCAATGCCGTCGCCGCGGCGCTGGAGACCGCGCGCGTCCACGAGTTGTTCTTTTCGGCGGCAGCCGCCGAACGAGATCACGCGCTGATCGCGGGGGCGGCCGCGGCGGGGGTCCGCACCACGCTGGTCAGCGATCGAGCGGCACAGCATCTCGGGGAAACCGTGACCGCGCCGGGGCTGGTGGCGGTCTGTGACCTGCTCGACGTGCCCTTGGCCCGGATCTTGGACGCGCGACCGCGCATGCTGGCCGTCCCGGTCGAGATGGCCGAGCCCGGGAACGCCGGCACGCTAGTGCGGGTCGCCGACGCGGTCGGCGCCGATGGCGTGGTGCTGGCGGGTGACACGGTCGACCCGCACAACGGCAAGTGCGTGCGGGCCAGCGCGGGCAGCATCTTCCACGTGCCGATCGCGCGGCACCGCGATGTGGCCGAGACGCTGGACGCGATCGCCGCGGCGGGTATCACGATCCTGGCGACGGCGGCGAACGGTGAAGTCGGCCTCGATGACGCCGACGCACTGTTCACCGGGCCGGTGGCCTGGCTGTTCGGCAACGAGGCGCACGGCTTGGACCCGGCCGTGGCGCGCCGAGCCGACCATCGCATCCGCATTCCCATTCGTGGCCGCGCCGAGAGCCTGAACCTGGCGACGGCCGCCGCGATCTGCCTGTACGCGAACTCCCGCGTTCGCTACGGTGCTTGATCTCTGTGTTGGTTTCCAGCGCCTGCGGCGCTGGGTGTTCGCGGCCCCTTCATGGCTCGCGTCCGAGTGACCGCCGCTTGCTCCTTCGTCGCGTACGCGGCGGCCACTCGGACGCGAGCCGGGCCGCGAACGGCGCATGCTCGGTCTCGCGTCGCTCGAAATCCGTGGTGGGCGCGGTGTGGTTGCGCGTGTTGTGATCCGACCACCACGGTTTTGGTGGGGGCGTGAGGTCGCTTCGGTGATGGCGAGGTGCGATTGCATCGTGCCGCGTGTGAAGGCGACTTCAGGTCGTCAATCGCCGTTGATGCTCAGATCTTTCAGGATCTCCGTCGCCCATGCCGCGGGCACCGCGTCCGGACCGGCGACTCGCATCGCGCTCATAACGGTGAGCAGCATTCCGGTGGCGAGGAAGCGCCGAGCCTCCGTTTCCGATGCTCCCGTCAGTTCCCGGAGCAACTGGTAGATCTCCCCGAATCGGGTCCTGACCTGGTTGCCGATCTCCGGCTCGCTGCTGGCCGCGAACCCGTGCAGCAGTAGCTGGAGCAGCTCGCGTTCGGCGAGGAAGACCGAATAGCCGCCGCCGAGTGCCGCCAAAGCCGCTTCGGGGTCAGCGCCGGGCGCCGCCTCCGCGCGCGCGGCGCGGAAGACCTCCTCGATCCGGTCGCACACGCGGTGCAGGGCGGCGCGGAACAGGTTCTGTTTGGTGCCGAACAGCCGGATCACATACGGCTGTGACACGCCCGCGCGCCGGGCGATCTCGTCGGTCCGGGTGGCGGCGTAACCGGATTCGGCGAACGCGCGGATCGCCGCGCGCAGCACCTGTTCGCCCCGTTCGCTTGCCGTCATCCTGGTCCTGGTCGCCATCGTGCTCCGTGTTCGCTGGTCTGGGCTCGGTCTTGACATGTTATCAGTCGATGCATAACGTTCTCCGCATTAGTTATCAGTCGATTACAACAAGGACTGGACATGACCGAGACCCTTCCACCCGCCGCGGCGCGCGTCGCCGCGCCCGCGGCCACGATCGGTGGTCGCAGGCTCGCCGCCGTACTGGCCGCGGTCGGTATCCCGATGTTCATGGTCACGCTGGACAACCTGGTCGTGACGAACGCGCTGCCGGTGATCCGCACCGAACTCGGCGCCTCGCTGGCCGACCTGCAATGGTTCGTGAACGCCTACACGCTGTCGTTCGCCTCGCTGCTGCTCACCGCGTCCGCCCTCGGTGACCGGCTCGGTAGACGCCGGATCTTCCTGCTCGGCATCGCGGTGTTCACGGTGGCCTCAGCGATCTGCGCGCTGGCGACCGGACCGGGCATGCTCATCGCGGCGCGGGCGGTACAGGGCTTCGGCGCGGCGGCGGTGATGCCACTGTCGCTGACACTGTTGTCGGCGGCGGTGCCGGAGAAGATGCGCAGCGCCGCCATCGGCATCTGGGGCGGGATCGCGGGCCTCGGCGTGGCACTGGGTCCGCTCATCGGCGGCGCGGTCGTCGAGGGGCTGAGCTGGCAGTGGATCTTCTGGGTGAACGTGCCGATCGGCCTGGTGGTGCTGCCGTTCGCGCTGCGGGTGCTGGGGGAGTCGCACGGCGGCAGCAGGCGGGTCGACCTGCTGGGCCTGCTGCTGTCGGCGGGCGGCGTGCTCGCGGTGGTGTGGGGGGTGATCCACGGCGCCGATGATGGCTGGACGTCTCCCGGCGTGCTGTCCGCGCTGGTCGGCGGCTTTGTGCTGCTCGGCTGCCTGATCGCCTGGGAGCTGCGTACGCCGGAGCCGATGCTGCCGCTGCGGTTGTTCCGCTCCCGCGCCTTCCGGGTGAGCAATGCGACCGGCTTCACCTTCTCCATGGGCGTGTTCGGCTCGATCTTCCTGCTGGCCCAGTACTTCCAGGTCGTGCAGGGCTATGGGCCGTTGCAGTCGGGTATCCGCACCATGCCGTGGACGATGGCGCCCATGGTCGTCGCTCCGCTGGCGGGTTTGATCGTCGACCGGGTCGGCGCCAGGGCGCTGCTCACCACCGGGCAGGCGTTGCTGGCGGTCGCGCTGGCCTGGATGGCGGTGGTCACCTCCGTCGACGCGAGTTACCTGTCGTTCGTCGGTCCGTTCCTGCTCGGCGGCATCGGCATGGGCCTGACCTTCGCGCCCAGCGCCACCGTGGTGATGGCCGCGGCGGCGGAGGAGGACCGCGCGATAGCGTCGGGAACCAACAACACCCTGCGGGAAGTCGGGGTGGCCATGGGTGTCGCGGTGCTGGCGTCGGTCTTCGCCGCGCAGGGCTCCTACCAGGATCCGCAGAGCTACGTCGACGGATTGGTGCCTGCGGTGTGGGTCGGCGCCGCGATCGTCGCGGTCGGCGCGGTGGTGTCGCGGTTGCTGCCCGCCCGCATCGCCGTCGCGCGCTGACCGCCGAACCGTCGCGCACCGATCGCTGGACGCCCGGTCGACGGAGTTCTCTCCTCGGCCGGGCGTTCCGCGGCGGCTGCCGGAACTCCCCCTCATCCCTTCCTGCTCGGCCTCCGTCCGGAGGTGGTGATGGTCCACGCCGTTCCGGACCCGAGTGCCGAGCGGTTCCCGCTCATGCCCGGCCTGCTCGGCGCGGGCGGGTGCACGGCCCGCGTGGCTACCACACGGCTCGCGCGGCGTCGCGGGTAATCCGGGTGAATCCGCCATAGCGCATCGAATACGATTGCGACCAGCAGCAATGCGGGCAGGCGGCAGCCGTGCCCGTGAACCGATCCCCAGGGGAGAGACGGAGCATCGTGGCCGACGACATCGACGCAGGCGAGCAGAACGCGGCGCTGACCGAGGAGGCACTGGCCGCGGCAGCGGCGGCCGCCGAGAAGGCGTTCGCCGCTGCCGCCGACCTGGATGCGCTCGCGGTCGCGAAAACCGAGCACCTCGGCGGAAAGGCGCCGCTGGCCCTGGCGCAGCGCGCGCTGGGCAGCCTGCCCAAGTCGGAGAAAGCCGACGCGGGCAAGCGGGTCAACGTCGCCAGGTCCCGGGTGTCGGAGGCGTTCGAGGCGCGCCGCGTCACCTTGCTGGCCGAGCGCGACGCCGCCGTGCTGGTCGCCGAGGCCATCGACGTGACGCTGCCCGCGAGCCGCACGGCCGTGGGCGCCCGGCACCCGATCACCGTCATCTCCGAGCAGATCGCCGATGTGTTCGTCGCGATGGGCTGGGAGGTCGCCGAAGGTCCCGAGGTGGAGACCGAGCACTTCAACTTCGACGCGCTGAACTTCCTGCCCGACCATCCGGCCCGCACCATGCAGGACACCTTCCACATCGCGCCGGAGGGCTCGCGGCAGGTGCTGCGCACGCACACTTCTCCGGTGCAGGTGCGCTCGATGCTGGAACGCGACCTGCCGATCTATGTGGTCTGCCCGGGCCGCACCTTCCGCACCGATGAGCTCGATGCCACGCACACTCCGGTGTTCTCGCAGGTCGAGGGCCTGGCGGTGGACAAGGGCCTGACCATGGCGCATCTGCGCGGCACGCTGGACGCGTTCGCCAGGGCACTGTTCGGCCCGGAGACCCGCACTCGCATGCGCCCGAACTACTTCCCGTTCACCGAGCCCTCGGCCGAGGTCGACGTGTGGTTCCCGGACAAGAAGGGCGGCGCGGGCTGGGTCGAGTGGGGCGGCTGCGGCATGGTGAACCCGAAGGTGCTGATCGCCAGCGGGATCGATCCCGAGGTGTACAGCGGGTTCGCGTTCGGCATGGGCCTGGAGCGGACGCTGCAGTTCCGCAACGGCATCCCGGACATGCGCGACATCGTCGAGGGCGACGTGCGTTTCACGCTGCCCTTCGGTATCCGGTCCTGACCTCACCCTTCGATCGAGAGAGCGAAACGTCAAGTGCGAGTAGCGCAGTCCTGGCTGACCGACATCATCCAGCGCACCAACCCGGAGTGGTCGGTGACGCCGGAGGAGCTCGACGCGGGATTCGTCCGGGTCGGACTGGAAGTCGAAGAGGTCGACAAGCTCCAGCGGGTCGCCGGCCCGGAGGACGGCGACCCGCCGCTGGTGGTCGGCCGGGTCGCCGAGATCACCGAGCTGACCGAGTTCAAGAAGCCGATCCGCTTCTGCAAGGTGGACATCGGCAAGCCAGACCTGCAGGAGATCATCTGCGGCGCGCGGAATTTCGAGGTCGGTGACCTGGTCGTCGCGGTGCTGCCCGGCGGCGTGCTGCCCGGCGGCTTCCGGATCACCTCGCGCAAGACCTACGGCCACGTCTCCAACGGAATGATCTGCTCGGTCGCCGAACTCGGTATCGGCAAGGACCATTCCGGCATCCTGGTGCTGGAACCGGGCACCGCCGAGCCGGGCACCGACGCCAACGCGCTGCTCGGTTTGGACGACACCGTCATCGAACTGAACATCACCCCCGACCGCGGCTACTGCTTCTCGGTGCGCGGCCTGGCGCGCGAACTGGCCTGCGGCTTCGATCTCGAATACGCCGACCCGGCGGTGCGTACCCTGCCCGACCACGAGCAGGAAGCCTGGTCGATCCGGGTCGAGCCGGACTCCCGGTGCACCCGTTTCGCGGCCCGCCGGGTCACCGGCATCGACCCGAAGGCGGTCAGCCCCTGGTGGTTGCAGCGCAGGCTGCTGCTGTCGGGCGTGCGCCCGATCTCGCCCGCGGTGGACGTCACCAACTACGTGATGCTGGAGCTGGGGCAGCCGCTGCACGCCTTCGACGCGGCCAAGGTGTCGGGCGGTTTGGTGGTCCGCACCGCGAACAAGGGCGAGACGCTGCGC
Source organism: Nocardia sp. NPDC047654 (assembly GCF_043205035.1). Classification (NCBI taxonomy): domain Bacteria; kingdom Bacillati; phylum Actinomycetota; class Actinomycetes; order Mycobacteriales; family Nocardiaceae; genus Nocardia; species Nocardia sp. NPDC047654. The sequence goes on along the minus strand of NZ_JBIDDF010000013.1, from coordinate 65,960 downwards.
ACCTTGGACGAGGTGGAGCGCACGCTCGACGCCGAGGACGTGGTGATCGCCGACGATTCGGGTGTCGTCTCGCTGGCGGGCGTGATGGGCGGCGCGAGCACCGAGGTCGGCGCGCAGAGCACCGACATCCTGCTCGAGGCGGCCACCTGGAACCCGTTGCTGGTCTACCGGACCGCGCGCAGGCACAAGCTGGTGTCCGAGGCGGGCAAGCGGTACGAGCGGGTCGTCGATCCGGAGATCAACGTCGCCGCGCTGGACCGCGCGGCCACCCTGCTGGCCGAAATCGCGGGTGGCACCGTCGAACCCGTGCTGACGGATTTCCGGGCCCCGATCCCCGCGCCCGAGCCCATTCGGATGGACATCGACCTGGCCGACCGCGTCGCGGGCGTCACGTACCCGACCGGAACCTCCGCGCGCCGCTTGGCCCAGATCGGCTGCACCGTGGAGGTCGCCGTCAGCGAGGCCGGGCACGGCCAGCTGGTGGTGACGCCGCCCAGCTGGCGGCCCGACCTGGCCCAGCCCGCCGACCTGGTGGAAGAGGTGCTGCGGCTGGAAGGCCTCGAGCAGATCCCGTCCGTGCTGCCCACCGCACCGGCCGGGCGGGGACTCACGTCGACCCAGCGCCGCCGCCGCGCCGTCAGCCGCGCACTGGCGTTCGCCGGCGCCGTGGAGGTTCTGCCGCCGGTGTTCCTGGCCGCCGGGGTGTTCGACACCTGGGGCCTGGATGCCGACGACCCGCGCCGCGCCACCACCAGGGTGCTCAATCCACTCGACGTGGAGCGCGCCGAACTGGCCACCACCCTGCTGCCCGGCCTGCTCGAAGTGGCCGTCCGCAACATCTCGCGGGGTGCGCGTGATCTGGCGATCTATGGCATCGCGCAGGTCGTGCGGCCCGGGGCGAACATCAGGGCGGTCGACCCGCTGCCGGTGGACCGGCGCCCCACCGACGCCGAGATCGCCGAGCTGCTCGACTCGCTGCCCGAGCAGCCGGTGCACGTGGCCGCCGTCCTGACCGGCCGCCGCGAGCCGCGCGGGCCGTGGGGTCCGGGTCGTGCCGTCGAGGCCGCCGACGCGTTCGCACTGGCCGACGCCGTCGCCGACGCTGCCGGTGTGACCATCGAGCGCAGGGCGGCGGCCCAGCTGCCCTGGCATCCCGGTCGCTGCGCCGAGCTGGTGGTCGACGGAACGGTCGTCGGCTACGCGGGTGAACTGCACCCCGCCGTGCTGGAACGTTCGGGTCTGCCGCCGCGCACGTGTGCCGTCGAACTCGACCTCGACGCGTTGCCGCTGCGGGAAGCGCGGCCGGTTCCCACGGTGTCGCCGTTCCCCGCGGTGCTGCAGGACGTCTCGGTGAGCGTCGAGAAGACGATTCCGGCGGCCACCGTGCAGGCCGCGCTGCGCACCGGCGGCGGGGAGCTGCTGGAGGACATCGCGCTGTTCGACGTGTACGAAGGCGCGCAGGCGGGCGAGGGACGCAAGTCGCTCACCTATGCCCTGCGTTTCCGGGCCGCCGACCGGACCCTCACCGAGGACGAGGCCAGCGCGGCGCGCGACGCGGCGGTCGCGGCGGCGGCCGAATCCGTCGGCGCGGTGCTGCGCGGCTGACCGAGACTGTCACGACGACCGAGACCGTGCGCCGGGTGTGGGTGCACGGTCTCGTCGTTCTCGGGTCACTCGATCAGCCGTTCCCGGACGGCGAACGGTGACGTTCGCGGATGCTTCTCCTCCGGTGGGCGCGGTGGCGGTCGGCGCGTGCGCGTCGAACACGGAGCCGCGCCACCCGCCTGACGCGGCCTCGAACTTCCAGGAGTAAGAACATGGGCATGCGACACCCGGCCCGTCCGATCCTCAACGCGCTGACCTACCTGCCGGAGCGGACGGTGCTGCAGACCCCGGCGCTGCTCGGCATGGAGTACGCCGAGCTGGCCCTGCCCACCTCGGACGGGGAGATCGTGCACGCGTGGTGGATGCCCGCACGGAACTCGGTCGGGCACATCCTCTTCGCGCACGGCAACGCGGGCAACCTCGGCGACCGGGTGCCGATCTACGCATTGCTCACCGAGGCCGGTTTCGACGTGCTGGCCTTCGATTACCGCGGGTACGGGCGCAGCACCGGCAAACCGACCGAGCACGGCACCTACCTGGACGCGCACGCCGCGCACCGGGCGCTGCTCGCGCAACCGGGTGTCGATCCGAATCGTGTGCTGTACCTGGGCAAGTCCCTCGGCGGCGGCGTCGTGCTCGAGCTGGCGCAGCACCATCCGCCCGCGGGGGTCATGCTGATGTCCACCTTCAGCGGTCTGCGCGACGCGGCTCGTTCGGTGTATCCGTTCCTGCCCGCGCCCCTGGTGCCGAACGCCTATCCGAACGAACGCCGCATTCGCACGCTGCGCGCTCCGGTGCTGATCATGCACGGCGACCAGGACGAGCTACTGCCGCTGCGGCACGCGCACCGTCTCTACGCCGCCGCGCTGGAGCCGAAACGGCTCGTCGTGTTTCCCGGGGCCGGGCACAACGATCTGATCGTCGTCGGCGGCTCGGCCTGGTACGACCTCGTGCGCGACTGGGCGGGCGCACTCGTCCGGTCGTGAACCACGTGCGGCGCGGTCGTGGCTGCGTAGCCTGGCGGTATGAGTGACAACAGCGATATCGCGAGCCGGTTGGGCGGGCTGTCCGACGCGGAATTGGCAGGTGTCCTGCTGGTCGCCACAGCGGGCCGTCCCGGGTTCGCGGCGGTCCACGCCGCGTTGCTGGGGCTTGTGGAGACGGGGGATACCGGTACCGCCGGGGATGTGACTCCTACCACCCCGGCCGGCGGCACCGCGCTCCCAGGGCAGGGGTCGGAGGTATCCGGCCAGGTAGGCGGCGGTTCCGCGGTACCGGCGGTACCGGTACCGCCGCCGGGTATGCCCGGCACCGCCCCGAGCGGCGGATATTCGGTCGCCGGTGTTCCTACTTTCGAGTCAGTTCGCGATAAGGTCGAGCAGCGCTACGGCACCGCGCAGGGGATGGGCGAACTCGACCGGCAGACTCCAGCGGGCCGCGGCGCGGACGAACAATGGCAGGCACGCGAGAAGGCCGCGCGTGAGCGACTGGACCGGATCCGGGAATCGTTGCACGGCAACGACGCCGAGCCGCACCAGACGTGAACCGGGCCGGGCGCGCCGGATGAAGAGTGATGGGTGGAATTCGATGAGCGAGCCGCGTGAGATCGCCGAACGGCTACTGGACGCCCAGGTGGAATTCCTGCTCGCCGAGGTCACCGGCGAGCGCTTCGCGGAGGTGATCGCGCGCGACACCGAGGCGGTCCTCGGAGTCGCCGACACGATCGTCTTCCGGGACGTCGTCGAGGTCGAGCAGGCCAAGCAGACCGTCCGCACCATCGTCGAGCTGATCGGCGGCAGTCCGGTGTTCGCCGACATGGTCGGTGTGTTCGCCGACTCCATCTACGACCACATCGCGACCAACAACGACTACACCCTCGGCGAGGTGGTCGAGCGCGAGCCGGTCGAGGCGCTGCTGGAGAAGATCTTCGGCATGCACCAGGCGCAGGAGCGCATCCTGGACCGGCTCACCGAGAGCCCGCTGGTGGCCACCGTCGCGTCGAAATTCGTGGACAAGCTGATCAACGACTTCATGCAGGCCAACCGCGAGCGCGCGGAGAAGATCCCGGGCGTCTCCTCGCTGATGTCGCTGGGCCAGTCCGCGGCCAATCGCGCCAAGAAGGCCGCCGACGGCACGTTCGTCGGCGACCTTGCGGGCAAGGGCGCGTTGTTCGCGCTCAAGCGCACCAACAACGCCATCCGCGAGATGCTGCGCGACGCGCCGGTGCACGCCGCCGCGATGGAGTTCTGGGATCTGCACGCCGACGAACCGGTCAGCGGTCTGCGCGAATACCTCAGCCGCAAGGACCTCAACGAACTGGTGCTGCTGTGCTACGAAATCGCCGTCACCACGCGCGAGAAGGAGTACTTCGGCCTGCTGCTGGACGAGTGCGTGGAGGTGTTCTTCACCAAGTACGGCGATTACACCCTGGCGGCCATGCTGCCCGAACTCGGTCTCACCGGTGACGATATCGCCGCGGAGATCCTGCGGTACGGACCGGCGGTCATCGAGAGCGCGAAGCGGGAAGGCGTTCTGGCCGGATTGATCCGCGAACGCCTCGCGCCCTTCTACGCCTCCGACCGGGTGCTCGACATCCTCGCGGGGTGAGGCCGAAGGCTGTTCATCTGGGCAGGGCGGGGACGATCGCTTCGCCGACGGTCGCGAGGCGGTCGCAGGGATTCTGGTCCGCGGTCTTGTTGACCAGCGTCAGTTGCAGCAGGCCTTGGCGGGCGGGGAAGAGCACGTCGCACATCTGATCCTTGGCGGCGTCGTCGACGCGGAACTGGCGTCCGGAGCGCCCGCCGATCGTGACGTCCTGGAAGTCGACATTGCCCGGTTTGCGCTCGAACTCGGCCACGGACATGCCGTTGGAGAACACCCCGAGGGTGAAGTCGGCGCCCTTCCAACCGCAGATCTCCCAGCCGGGCTGCTTCACCCCGCCGACGCCGACCTGCTTGCTCGCCGGATCGAGGCCCGCGCTCGTCAGCGCGGTGTCGGGGATGCCGGTGCAGGGGTCGAACAGCGTGGTGACGGTGCTCGCGGCCGGGGTGGTGGTCGCCGGTGCCCCGCCGGACTCGTCGCCGCAGGCAGCCGCTCCGAGCACAAGTGCTAATGCCAAGGGAACCAACGTAATTCGGTGCGCCATCCAGCCCTCTTGCCCTCCGGGTGTGTCGCGCCGGACTGTATCAGAGTCGCGCCGCGAGGTTTCGCGGCGGGCGAAGACGGGTACCAGGTCCTCGTGCGGCTGTGCCGGCGGCCGCACTTCCATCGCCGAAATCGGTACCGCGCTGGAAGTCCCGATCGGGGCCGGCCGCCGTCGTCGGCGACCGGGCCGCCCGACACGTGATGTGCGCGCCGCCGTTGCCATCGAGAGGATCAGCGCCATTGTCCTGGCACTGCGACACGCGAACGCCGACCCTGCCGTCCTCGGTGAAGATCGTGGTGAGCGGTGGTCTCGGCGTCGGGAAGACGACCTTCGTCGGAGCCGTTTCCGAAATCGGCCCGCTGGTGACCCGGGCGGAGACGACCGAGCCGATCCTCGTTGTGGACGACCCGGAGCGCGGGGCGGACTGGAGGCCGACCACCGTCCCCGTCGACGTGGGGCGAATCACCCTGGACAGCTCCTTGCTGCTGTACCTGTTCGGCGCCCCGGGTGCGGATGACCTCGACTGGTTGTGGGACGACTTGGCCGACGGTGCGCTCGGCGCGGTGATCGTGGTGGACACCGGCCGCGTCCACGACTGCCACGCCGTGCTGGACTATTGCGCGCAACACGGCACGCCCTTCGTCGTCGCGGTCAACCACGCCGACGCCGACCTCGGCGAGGTGCGTGCGGCGCTCGCACTCGCGGACTGGATCCCCGTCCTGGAATGCGATGCCAGGCGGCGTGATTCGGTCAAAGACGTATTGGTCGCACTGCTCGAACAGGTGCTGTCGCACCGGGCCGATCACCTCGTCGCCAGAAGCGCGGGTTGAGCCGTGGCGCGGGCGCTTCGGCGCCGGCCGGAACGTGGGCCTCGCCGCCGATGACTGCGCCGCGCGTCCGTCCGCTGTATCGGAGTCGAGCCCGAGGGTTTCGCGGCGGACGAAGGCGGGTATGAGCAACGGATCCCGCGTCCGCTCGCGTGCCCGCGGGAGGTCGGTTTGTCGTGCTCGTAACTCTTCGTTGCCAGTGTGTTTAGAAGTCCGCACACTGTCCGATTTGTCCTATTTTCGCGTTGACGGCGCGGTGGCCCTGTGACAGTTTGCCCTTGATTTCCGTGTGCTCGCTGTGGAGCAGGCGCGGCGGCTGATCGGAGGAGCAGAGGGTGCGGTCACGTGGACGACCGGAGAATTCCGGGGGGACAACGGTTGTCCCGCTCCGCGCTCCCGACGGTGAACGCCGAGTGCCGGGCGGGCGAATCGTGCGCCCGCAGACCATTCGCGGGCAGCTGGCTCGTATTCTCGTCGTCTCGCTCGTTCTGGTGCTCGCCCTTCTGGGCGGGATGGTCGCGCGCGAGATAGGCGCGTACCGCGAGAGCCGGAACACGGTGGCCGCGGTGTCGCTGGCGCTGGCTGTGCAGGATCTCGTGCACGAGACGCAGCGCGAGCGCGGCCTGACCAATGGCTTGCTCGGTGGTGACCAGCGCTTGCGGCAGCCGGTCGACGACCAGCGCGGCGCGGTCGACCGCGCCCTGCGCACGTTGCGGCAGGTTGCGGCGGACGGCCCGCCGGGCGCGGAGCGGGTGCGGGCGGCCGCTCGGCCGCTCACCGACCTGGACGTGATCCGCTCGGGGATCGATGAGCGGCGCACATCCCGGCAGGCGGCGTTCCAGTTCTACACCGACGCCATCGATGGGCTGAACCGCTTGTCCCTCGGCCTCGACCAGGCTGCCGATCCGGCGATCCGGCACGGGCTGCAAGCCCTGCACGCGCTGGGTGAGGCGAAGGAGCAGACCGCCCGCGAACGCGGCTTCCTGAACGGCGTCTTCGCCGCGGACGCCTTCGGGCCGGGTGAATACGTGCAGTTCCTCGACATCCGGGCGGCCAAGCTGGCCGGTCTGGCCGCGTTCGCCCGTGACGCGACCTCGGCCCAGCAGGCGCGCTTGGACGCCGTGCTGGACGGTGCGGACGCGATCGCGGCCGCCGAGTCGGAGAACATCGCGATCGCCGCCGGCGCCGGACCGCTGGCACGATCGGTCGATCCGATCACCTGGTGGGCCCGGATGACCGCGGTCATCGATGAGCAGCGCAGTGTGCAGCAGGCCGTCGGCGACGATGTCCGGCAGCGGGCGGAGGCGCTGCGGCGCAACGCCGCTCTGGTTCTCGGCGCGTTCGTGCTCGCCGCGCTGGCGGCGATCGCGGTGGAGGTGGCGCTGGTCGTCGCCGCGATGCGCGCGATCGTCCGGCCGCTGGCCACGCTGGCCGCGGACGCCGACGACGTGTCGAGCAGACGGCTGCCCGATGTGATCTCGGCCTGGCGCACCGGCGACGACGCCAGGCCGCCGGACCCGCCCGCCCCGGTGCGGACGCCGCCGGGCGCGGGCGTGGAGATCGCCGCCGTGGCCCGAGCGCTGAATCGGGTGCAATCCACCGCGTTCGACCTCGCGTCCGAGCAGGCGCTGGTGCGCCGCAACACCACCGAGTCGATGGTCAGCCTGGCGCGGCGCAGTCAGAACCTCGTGCGCCGCCAGCTCGGGCTGATCAGCGAATTCGAGCGTGAAGAACTCGATCCCAAGGCGCTGTCGAATCTGTTCGACCTCGACCATCTCGCCACCAGGATGCGTCGCAACGCCGAGAGCCTGCTCGTGCTGGTCGGCGAGGCCAGTCCGCGCAGCTGGGCAGAGCCGATTCCGCTCAGCGACGTGATCCGCGCCGGCTTGTCCGAGGTCGACGACTACCGCAGGGTGGTGCTGCGCCGGATGGACGATGTCCTGGTCGCGGGCGCCGCGGCGAGCGAGCTGGCACACATGCTCGCCGAGCTGATCGAGAACGGGCTGGCGTTCTCCCCGCCGGATCTCGAGGTGGAGATCTACGGCCGTGCCGGACCGAACGGATACCTGCTCGCGGTGGTCGACCACGGTGTCGGCATGCCCCCGGACCACTTGGCTCTGGCCAACGCGCGACTGCGCGGCGAGCAGGATTTCGTCGTCGCGCCGACCCGCAATCTCGGCCACTACGTGGTCGGCAGGCTCGGCGAGCGGCTCGGCATCGCGGTCGAACTGAGCGCCTCGCCGGTGAGTGGCATCGTCGCGCGCCTGACGCTGCCGCCCGGGATGCTCGAGACGGAGCCGCAACAGCCGGGTGACCCGCGTGCGCCCGCGCCCCGCTCTGCCGGGCAGAGCGATTCGAGTTCACCGATGTCACGTCCGCCCGCGGAAGTTCACAGAGCGGTTCAGGCGGGGTCTTCGGCCCGCCCGCAGTTCGTTTCCGCACGATCCGAGCCGGCGGCCGGCGTAGGCGCTGCCGAATCACACCGCGCCGCGGCGCGCTCCGCCGCGGACGAACCTTCCGTGCGGCACACCGCGAACGGTCTGGTCAAACGCAACAAGAAGGCGCGCGCCGCCACGACCGGCGTTCGTCCGGGCACGGTTCCCCCGCCGGAGCCGACCCCCGCGGTCGAGCGCTCACCAGAGCAGATCCGCGGCATGCTGTCGGCCTTCCGGTCAGGGCATCAGCGTGGCGCGCCCGCGCGGCACGCCGCCGAACGCGACCGCGCCCGCGCGGCCCACGAATTCCCACCCGCAGTGACCATGGCAGAGGAGATCCGGTGACCACCCACATATCGAGCGCCGACCAGCACACGTTCGACTGGTTGCTGGCCAACTTCGTCCGAGACACCGACGGCGTGCGAGAGGCGGTCGCGGTCTCCTCCGACGGCCTGCTCATCGCCATGTCCGACGGCTTGGACCGTGCCTCCGCCGACCGGCTCGCCGCCATGGTGTCCGGGCTGGTCGGGCTCTCCAGAAGCGCTTCGCGCAGTTATTCCTTCGACGGCCTGAAGCTGATCATGATCGAGATGAAACGCGGATTCCTGCTCGTGTCCGCCATGGGCGGCGGCAGCTGTCTCGGCGTGATCGCCGACAGCGGCTGCGACGTCGGACTGGTCGGCTACGAGATGGCGGTGCTCGCCGACCGCGCGGGTGCGCTGCTGGATCCCGCGCTCATCGCCGAACTGCGTGAGTCGCTGCGGCGATGAGACACGAACCGGCTCGGGGCGACGACCGATTCGTGCGTCCCTTCGTGGTCACCGCCGGACGCACCACGCCGCTGGTGGACGGATTGCGCGTCGAGACGTTGGTGAGGGCCGAGCCCGCCGCGCTGTCCGCACCGCTGCGCTTCGAGCAGCGCACCCTCGTGCGGTTGTGCCAGCGGCCGCATTCCATCGCCGAGATCGGCACCGCGCTGGGCGTTCCGATCGGGGTCGCCAAGGTCGTCGTCAGCGACCTGGCCGCCACCGGACACGTGACCGTGCGCGCTGCCGATCAGCTCACCGCCGCCGCCATCGAGAGGATCAGGGACCTTGTCCGGGCACTCTGACGCACGCACGCCGTCCATGCCGTCCTCGGTGAAAATCGTGATCAGCGGCGGATTCGGCGTCGGGAAGACGACGTTCATCGGGGCCATCTCGGAAATCGAGCCGCTGGTGACCGAGGCGGCGATGACCGAGGCGGCGGTCGGCGTGGACGACATGGGGCACGGGGCGGACAAGACGCAGACCACCGTCGCACTCGACTTCGGGCGCATCACCCTGGACAGTGCACTGCTGCTGTACCTGTTCGGTACGCCGGGCCAGGACCGTTTCGTCTTCCTGTGGGACGACCTGGTCGACGGTGCGCTCGGTGCGGTGATCGTGGTGGACACCAGCCGCGTCGACGACTGCTATCCCGTGCTGGACTACTTCGAGGCACGCGGCACGCCCTTCGTCGTGGCGGTCAACCGCTTCGACGGCGGCACCCGCTTCGATCTCGACGAGGTCCGTGAGGCGCTGGAGCTGGATACCTGGATCCCGGTGCTGGAATGTGATGCAAGGCAACGTGATTCGGTGAAGGAGGTGCTGGTCTCGCTGCTCGAACAGGTCCTGTCGCACCGCGCGGATCACCTCACCGTCCGAGACGCGGGCTGAGATTCGGTCGGTCGGGCCGCGGCAGTGCGCGCCGCGCCGCCGATGAATCAGCCGCGCGTGCGTCGTCTGTACTGTTGCCCGACCCTGACGAACACAAGGAGCATCCTCATGAGCAACGGCGCGGACCTCGCCCTCACCCACATCGGCGTCCTGGTCGGTGACCAGGACAAGGCCTTGGAGTTCTACCGCGACGTGGTCGGCCTCGAGGTGCGGGCGGACCTGCCGTTCGCCGGTGGGCGCTGGCTGACCGTCGGCCCGGCGAAGCAGCCGGGCATCGAGTTCATCCTGGAGACCCCCGAGATGGTGCCGGACGAGGCGGCCGGCGCGGCGGCGCGGGCGCGGCTGGCAAGCGGCGCGCAGGGCACGTTGATCTTCACCACGGACGCTGTGGACGCCACCTTCGCCCGGCTGCGCGACGCCGGCGTCGAGGTGACGCAGGAGCCGATCTCCCAGCCGTACGGGGTACGCGACTGCGGCTTCCGCGACCCCTGGGGCAATTACCTGCGCTTCTCCCAGCTTCCCGGCTGAGCCGATCGCGGCCGGTGTGGGCCGCGTCGCATACCCCGGCGGCCCGGCGGGCAATACTGTCTGATCATGGGCGAATCGATGAGCGAGATCGAACAGGACGCCATCCGGCCGCTGCGCGACGACATCCGTTTCCTCGGCGGCGTACTGGGCGACACCATTCGCGACCACGAGGGTCCGGAGGTCTTCGACCTCATCGAGCGGGTGCGCATCGAGGCGTTCCGGGTACGCCGCGAGGAGGTCGGGCGCAGCGCCGTCGCGGAGATGCTCGACGGTGTGGACATCGCGGTCGCCCTTCCGCTCATCCGCGCGTTCAGTTACTTCGTGCTGCTGGCCAATCTGGCCGAGGACATCCAGCGCGACCGACGCCGCGCCGCGCACGAGGCGGCGGGCGAACCGCCACAGGACTCGTCGCTGGCGGCCACCTACCGCAAACTGGACGCGGCGGCACTCGACGGGTCGCGGGTCGCGGAGCTGCTGGCCGACGCGCTGGTGTCGCCGGTGATCACCGCGCACCCGACCGAAACCCGCCGCCGCACCGTGTTCGACGCGCAGGCCCGGATCACCGAGTTGATGCGCCTGCGCTTGCGCTACGCCGAGAACGAGCGTGAGCGGGCCGACCTCGAACTGCGGATCCGCCGCCAGGTGCTGAGCCTGTGGCGCACCGCGCTGATCCGTCTGGCCCGCTTGCGCATCCAGGACGAGATCTCGGTGGGTCTGCGCTACTACGACCTCACCCTGTTCGACGTGATCCCGGCGATCAACGCCGAAGTGCGCGCCGCGCTTCGCTCGCGTTGGCCGGGCGTCGAGCTGCTGGCACGCCCGATGCTGCGTCCCGGCTCGTGGATCGGCGGCGACCGCGACGGGAACCCATACGTCACCGCCGATGTCGTGCGGCAGGCCGCTTTCCGCGCCGCGGGCGTCGCGTTCGAGCGCTACCTGCGCGAGCTGGTGGAACTGGAGAAGACGCTGTCGCTCTCGGCCCGGCTGGTCACCGTGACGCCCGAGGTCGCCGCGCTGGCCGAGACGGGATACCCCGATCCGGCCGCGCATGCCGACGAGCCGTATCGCCGGGCGCTGCACCACGTTCGGGCCCGGCTGACCGCCACCGCGAAGGCGGCGCTCGGCGAGGTTCCGCCGAACGGACTGGATGCCGGTGCGCGGCCCTATCCGACTCCGCAGACGGTGTTGGACGACCTGGACGCGATAGACGCCTCGCTGCGGGGCAGCGGCGACGGCTTGCTCGCCGACGATCGCCTCGCCGCGTTGCGCCACGCCATCGAGACCTTCGGCTTCCACCTACAGAGTCTGGACCTGCGGCAGAACTCCGAAGTGCACGAGCAGGTCGTCGCCGAACTGCTGTCCTGGGCGGGAGTCCACTCCGACTACGCGAGCCTGCCGGAGGAGCGCCGGGTGGAACTGCTGGCCGCCGAGCTGCGCACCCGCCGCCCGCTGCTCGGCCCGCACGCACGGCTGAGCGAGTCGGCCGCCAAGGAACTCGGCATCGTGCGCGCCGCGCGGGATGTGGTGGACACGCTCGGCGCGGCCGCGGTGCCGAACTACATCATCAGCATGTGCACCTCGGTCAGCGATCTGCTCGAGGCCGCCCTGCTGCTCAAGGAAGGCGGGCTGCTCGACCCGGGGGAGCCGGACGGGCCGCCGAACTGCCCGGTGGGCATCGTCCCGCTGTTCGAGACCATCGAGGACCTGGGCGCGGGGGCGGCGACACTGTCCGCGGCGCTGGAGGTGGGGGTCTATCGCGATCTGGTCGCCGCGCAAGGCATGCGCCAAGAGGTGATGCTCGGCTATTCCGACTCCAACAAGGACGGCGGATACCTCGCGGCGAACTGGGCGCTGTACCGGGCCGAGCTGGATCTGATCGAGGTCGCCCGCAAGACCGGGATCCGGCTGCGGCTGTTCCACGGCCGGGGCGGCACGGTAGGCCGCGGCGGCGGCCGCAGCTACGACGCGATCCTCGCCCAGCCCGCCGGGGCGGTGCGCGGCTCGCTGCGGCTCACCGAGCAGGGCGAGGTGATCGCCGCGAAATACGCCGAACCCGGTAGCGCGCACCGCAATCTGGAGTCGCTGATCGCGGGCACCCTGGAATCGACCCTGCTGGACGTGGAGGGGCTCGGCGCCGACGCCGAGCCGTCCTACGGGATCATGGACGACCTCGCGGCCCGCGCCCGCGCCGCCTACGCGCGGCTGGTGCACGAAACCCCCGGATTCGTCGAATATTTCCGGCAGTCCACGCCGGTGGCCGAGGTGGGGGACCTGAACATCGGCAGCAGGCCCGCTTCGCGCAAGCCGACGAATTCGGTCGCGGACCTGCGGGCCATCCCGTGGGTGATGTCCTGGAGTCAGGCGCGGGTGATGCTGCCGGGCTGGTACGGCACCGGCGCCGCCCTGGAGGAGTGGATCGGCGGCGACCCGCAACGCCTGGCCACCTTGGCGGACCTGTACCGGCGCTGGCCGTTCTTCCGCACGGTGCTGTCCAACCTGGCCCAGGTGATGGCCAAGAGCGATCTCGACATCGCCGCGCGCTACGCCGAACTCGTGGACGACGTGGCGTTGCGCGAGCAGATCTTCGGCATGATCCGCGACGAGCACGCTCGCACCGTCCGCATGCACGCCGCGATCACCGGCAACGATCACCTGCTGGCAGACAACCCGTCGCTGGCCGAGTCCATCCACAACCGCTTCCCCTACCTGGAACCGCTCAACCAGATGCAGGTGGAGCTGCTGCGCCGCCTGCGCGCCGGGGACGATTCCGAGCTGGTGAAACGCGGCATCCTGCTGACCATGAACGGCCTGGCCACCGCGCTGCGCAACTCGGGCTGAGCCGCCGAGGGCCCCGGGCCGGGAAGGAATGTCGTGTCGATCGATGAAGCCGCCGTCGCGGCGCTCGCGGACCGCCGGATCGGTCCTGAGCACAAGGGCATGCCGCCGGAATCCTGGGGGCTGACCGTGCGGGAATTCCGCACCGGCGTTGTGCCGCTCGACTCGCTGGAGACGCCGGTGCTCACCGTCGACCGCGCGGCCCTGCGGACGAACATCGCGGTCATGGCCGACTGGGTGCGCGCGGCCGGTGTGCGGTTGGCGCCGCACGGCAAGACCACGATGGCGCCACAGGTGTGGGCCGACCAGTTGGCGGCGGGCTCGTGGGGCATCACACTGGCCACCATCTGGCAGACCCAGGTGGCCCGATCGTTCGGCGTCGCCCGGGTGCTGCTGGCCAACGCGCTGGTCGATCCGGTCGGATTACGCTGGGTCGCGGCGGAATCGGCGCGCGACCCGTCCTTCGAGTTCGTCTGCTGGGCCGACAGCGTCGAGACGGTCGCGCTGATGGACGCGCACCTGCGCACCGCCCCGCAGCCGGCGCGGATCCGGGTGCTGGTAGAACTCGGCGGCCCGCACGGCCGAACCGGTGCGCGCACGGTGGAACAGGCGCATGCCGTGGCGCGGGCGATCGGCGCGGCATCCCGGCTGACGCTCGCCGGCGTCGGTGGTTACGAGGGCGCGCTCGCCCACGACCGCACCGCGAGCGGCGTTCGCGCGGTGCGTGACTACCTCGGCGAACTCGCCCGCCTGCACCGGGAACTCCTCGCGGCGGGGCGATACCGCGGTCCGGCCGTCGTCACCGCCGGTGGCAGCGCCTATCCGGAGCTGGCGCTCGAATACCTCGCCCCGCTGTCCGACGAGCAGGGCGAACAGGGTGTCGCGACGACGGTCGTCCTGCGCTCGGGTGCGTACGTCATCCACGACGACGGCTTCTACGCGAGCATGTCGCCGCTGGCGACTCCCGGATGCGCGCGGCCGCTGCGCTCGGCGATGCACGGCTGGGCGCGCACCCTCTCGCGCCCTGAGCCGGGGCTCGCCCTGCTGGACGCGGGCAAACGCGATCTGCCTTTCGACGAAGGGCTGCCGATTCCGCAGCGCGTCGCGGGGCCCGCGGGCGGTGCGTTGGACGCGGGCGCGACGGTCTCCGCGCTCAACGACCAGCACGCCTTCCTCCGGCTTCCGGTCGGCGCCGCGGAGTTGCCCATCGGGTCGGTCGTGCGGCTCGGGCTGTCGCATCCGTGCACCGCCTTCGACAAATGGCGCCTGATCCCGGTGATCGACGACGCCGACGCCCAGACGCCCCGGGTGGTCGATCTGCTGCATACGTTCTTCTAGGGCGCCGCGGGTTTCCCGGTACCCGAGAAGCGTCGGCCTCAGCGATGCCGGGCGCTCGCGCGACGGCTCGGCCCTGCGTTCCTCGATCATGCGGTGCGAGCGGCGGGCGCTCCGAATGGTTCGGCGGGAAGGCACGAAGTCCGGCACCGGAGCAATCCGTATTCGGCTCGCCATGGCAGCGGGAGTGATACCGGTGACGGCCCCGCTACTTGTCACTACATCTGTAGTATCGTGTTAGGGCTGCTCGTCGAGCGGTTCGGAGAAAGGGGAAGCGATGGCCGAGGCGCTCATCGTGGGCGGTGGCATCGGTGGCCTGGCGACCGCGGTGGCCTTCTTGCGGCGCGGCCACCGCGTCGAAGTGCTCGAGCGGGCCGCCGAGATCACCGAAGTCGGCGCCGGGCTGTCGCTGTGGCCCAACGCCATTCGCGCTCTCGACGCCCTCGGCTTGGGCGACGAGGTGCGGGCACGGGCCGTCGAGCAGGGGGCGGCGGGCATCCGTGATCGCGCCGGACGGTGGCTGACCAGGATGGACGCCGAGGCGATCCGGACCCGGTACGGCAGCCCGGTCATGCTGCACCGCGCCGACCTGGTGCACATCCTGCGCTCCGCGATACCGGCGGCGGCGCTGCGCACCGGCGTCACCGTGGCCGAGGCCAGAGCCGACGGCACGGTGGTGCACTCGGCCGGAACCTCCGGTGCGGACATCGTCGTCGGCGCGGACGGCATTCGCAGCGTCGTGCGACGCACCGTCTGCGGTGAGATCCGCCCCCGCTACGGCGGCTACACCGCGTGGCGGGTGGTCGTCACACCACGTGAGCCGGTCACGGAGATGGGCGAAAGCTGGGGGCGCGGTGAGCGTTTCGGGTACGTTCCGCTCGCGGACGGTCGCGTCTACTGCTTCGCCACCGCGAACATGCCCGCCGGGAAAGCGGGCGGCGGGGTGGACGAGTTGCGCGCCCGGTTCGGCGGATGGCACGACCCGATCCCCGCCCTGCTCGCCGCGGCCGGGGACGCCGAGGTGCTGAAGCACGACCTCTACGACCTGCCCACGCCGAAGAGCTTCGTGGCAGGCCGGATCGCGCTCGTGGGAGACGCGGCGCACGCCATGATGCCCACGCTCGGGCAAGGCGCCTGCCAGGCGCTGGAGGACGCCGTGGTGCTGGCCAGGGTGGCCGACAGCGGCGGTGACCTCGCCGATTACGACCGGGAACGCAGGCCGCGCACCCGGATGATCGCCTCTCGCTCGCGCCGGATCGGCGCGGTGGCGCAACTGTCGTCGGCGCCCGCCGTCGCGATCCGCGACGCCTTGGTGCGGGCGGTCCCCGACTCGGTGCAACTCGGATCGCTCGCCGCCGTCCTGGATTGGCGCGGCTAGCCGGTGCGCTCGCCGCGGAAGTCGCGCACGGCGCGCACGCAGCGGGCGGCCTGGGCACGCAGCGTCTCGACGAGTTCCGGCGGGCCGTCGAGCAGGGTGAAGTCGAGATCGACCGAGGTGATCATCCACACCAGCTGCTCCGGCGACTCGCTGCCGACGTGCAGGCGGCAGCTGTGCTCGTCGACGGCTTCCAGGACGCCGGTGCCCGGCCACACGCGGTCGGCGGCGTCATCGGCCGAGCGGTGCAGGAGCACCGTCGCCTGATGCGGCCAGGCACGGGTCGACAGCCGCATCGAAAGATACGCCGCGACATCGCCTTCCGGCGGCTCGCGAGGTGCGCAGCGGGGGCCGGTCGGAATCCGCGGGGTGATCCGGTCCACCCGGAAGGTGCGCCAGTCGGTGCGTTCCACGTCCCAGGCGACCAGGTACCAGTGCCTGCTGAAGTGCACGAGGGTGTGCGGCTCGACGGTGCGCAGGCCCAGTGCTCCGTTGTGCGCGCGATAGTCGAACCGCAGCCGTTCGTGGCGCTGACACGCCTCGGCGATGGCCATGAGCGTGTCCGGATGGACCTCGGGCACCGGCGCCGCGACGCGCAGGGTGGCGCCGCGCAACGTGCGGACCCGGTGGCGCAACCGGGGCGGCAGTACCTGCTCCAGCTTGCTCAGTGCGCGCAGCGACGCCTCCTCGAGTCCGGTCACGCTGCCACCGGCGGCGCTGCGCAGCCCGACCGCCACCGCGACTGCTTCGTCGTCGTCCAGCAGCAGCGGCGGCAATGCGGCGCCCGCGCCGAGCCGGTACCCCGCGGCGCCCCGGGTGGCATGCACCGGGTAGCCGAGTTCGCGCAGCCGATCGATGTCGCGGCGCACGGTTCGACCGGTGACGCCGAGCCGTGCGGCCAGTTCGGCGCCGGTCCAGTCGGGACGGGTCTGCAACAGAGTCAGCAGGGCGAGCAGGCGAGCCGACGTTTCCAGCATCACGCCAGAATGCCGGAAAGATAGGAACGATCCCGTCCTAAGCGCTTCCTACCGTGGCCGACATGACAACCGAACCGGACATTCGCCCTTTCCGCATCGACATCCCCCAGGAGAAGATCGACCACCTGCACCGGCGTCTCGCCGAGACGGCGTGGCCGAGCGACCTGCCCGGCGCGGGATGGGACAAGGGCATGCGGGTGTCCTACCTGCGGCCGCTGGCCGAGTACTGGCGTACCGAATTCGACTGGCGCGCCGTCGAGGCGACGCTGAACGAGCTGCCGCAGTTCGTCACCGCCGTCGACGGGCAGCGGATGCACTTCCTGCACGTGCGCTCGCCGGAGCCGGATGCGCTGCCGCTGGTGCTCGGTCACGGCTGGCCCGCGTCGTTCGTCGAGTTCCTGGACGTGCTCGGGCCGCTGAGCGATCCCCGCGCCCACGGTGGCGACCCCGCCGACGCGTTCCACCTGGTCGTTCCCTCGCTGCCGGGGTTCGCGTTCTCCGAGGTGTCTGCGGATCCGGGGGCGGGCTCGACCGAGCGGTTCGCGGAGGTGGTCGCGGCACTCATGGCGCGTCTGGGCTACGACCGCTACGGCGTGCAGGGTGGCGACGCCGGATACTTCATCGCCGCACAGCTGGGCCATATCGCTCGGGAACACGTCGTGGGCCTCCATGTGAACGGCCCGATCACGATTCCCTCCTGGGACAGCGGCGACGGCGAATCGTGGGGGACGGCGGCGTCCGCTTCCACCGAGTGGTCCCCGGACGCATCGGAGGCCGCGTACAGCCCGGAGGACCAGGCGAGGATGGCGACGCTGACCGGCCCGGAGAGCTACGCCCGCTACGACTACGCGACCGTGCAGGCCAACCGCCCGCACACGCTGGCGATCGGCCTGCAGGACTCGCCCGCCGGGCTGCTGTCCTGGATCGCCGACCTGTTCCGGCAATACACGAACCCGGCGATCGAACTGCCGGACGACGCGGTGGGCCGGGACGCGCTGCTGACCAACGTCAGCCTGTACTGGTTCACCGGAACCCTCGCCTCCTCGCTGCGGCTCTACAGCGAATCCGCGGCCTGGGGCGCGCCGGTGGTGAAGTCCGATGTGCCGACCGCGGCGGCGATCTTTCCCGGCGACATGTCCATTCGCAAGCTTGCCGAGGAGGCGCACAACATCGTCCGGTGGACGGAGTTCGATCGTGGCGGGCATTTCGCGGCGATGGAGGCGCCGGATCTGTTGATCGCGGACGTGCGCGAGTTCTTCCGCACGCTGCGCTGAGAGACAGCCGCTTTCGCGATCAGCGCCGGATCCGCTCCTACCCGCCGGGTTGCCGCGCCGGCGAGCCCGGGTGGTCGGACTTCGCGGAGTAGCGCGCGTGCATGGCGGCGGCTGTCGCCGCGAGCCGTGCGCGCAGCTGCGGCGGCTCCAGCACTTCGACGAACTCGCCGAGCGGCAGCAGGCCGTGCGCGAGCACCTCGTAGGACTCCGACGGCACGACCACCTCCACCCACCCCTCGGCATCGGGCGGCCCGGAGGAGGCCAGTGCTTCGGCGACCGCCGCCGGATCGTTCATCAGCCGCAGCAACCGCAGGTGGGTGGCGGCGATCCGGCAGCGGGCCCGGACGCGCAGCATCGAACGCGCGAAATCGTCGGCGGCGTCGGTCCAGTGCGTCCGCAGATCGAATCCGGCCGGGCGGGCGAAGGATTCGCCGGTCGTCTCGGCGGAGAGGATCCGGCCCACCCGATACGAGCGGGGCGTGTGCCCGCTGCGGGCGACGAGGTACCAGGTGCCTGCCTTGAGCACCAGGCCGAGTGGGTCGAGCAGGCGCTCGACGACCTGATCCTTGCGGGCGTAGCGCACACGCAGCCTGCGATCGTGCCAGAGCGCGTCGGCGATCGTCGCGAGCGTCGGCGTCTCGTCCGGCCGGTGGAACCAGCCCGGCGCGTCGACATGCACCCGCTCGGCGATGCGCGTCGCCCGCCCGCGCAATTCCGGCGGCAGCGCGGCGAGCATTTTCAACTGCGCGGTGGCCAGCACGGTGCCGAGGCCGAGATCGGCGGCGGCGCCGGGCAAGCCGGTCAGCAGCACCGCGTCGGCCTCGTCGGTGGTCAAGCCGGTGAGCCGGGTGCGATAGCCGTCCACCAGACGGACGCCGCCTGCCCGGCCCGGTTCGCTGTAGACCGGGACACCGGCCGCCGAAAGGGCCTCGACATCGCGATAGACGGTGCGCACCGACACTTCCAGTTCCCTGGCCAGTTCGGGCGCGGTGAGCCGGCCTCGGGTCTGCAACAGCAGAAGCAGTTGCACCAGCCGACTCGCCCGCATGCAGGCGACACTAGCCGGAAACCTTGACACGAGACGGCAGGGTTTCGCCGTACCGTCCTCGGCATGACCACTTGGAGCCGATTCACCGAAGAAGCACCGCACGTCGCCGAGGTCTTCGCGCGCAGGCACCGCGCGGCGGGCAATCTCTGCATGCTCGGCACGATCCGGGCCGACGGATCACCGCGGATCAGCCCGGTCGAACCACGCGTCTTCGAGGAGTTCCTGGTGATCGCGGGGATGCCGGGTACGACCAAGTTCCGCGATCTGGCTCGGGATCCACGCTTTTGCCTGCACACCGCCACCGTGGACACGAACGTGTCCGACGGTGACGCCAAACTCTTCGGCGCCGTCGTCGACCTGCCCGACCGCGACGTGCACGTCCGCTTCGCCCAGCACCTGTTCGACGCGACCGGTTTCGACATCCGGGGCCGGGAGTTCGACCACTTCTACGTCGCCGATCTCACCGGGGCGTCGACGGTGGAGGTCGACGGCGACCACCTCGAAATCACCATTTGGAAGCCGGGCGAAGGGGAGCGCGTGGTGCGCAAGCACTGACTCCGGCTCGGCGAGACGGCGTCGGTCCCGTGCCGCCGGCTGGGCGGCGATCGAGACACCGCGGCGCGGGTCGTCCGGGAATCGGCGGACGAGGACAGCGCGCGGGGTCGCGGTGAGGCCGACGACATCACCGCGACCGCCTGGCCTGAGCGCGGATCGCGCCGCTACCGGCTCGGCTCGCCATCGCCGAACTCGTCCCGCCGCCGGCGCAGAAAATCCCGTTCGGCCGCGTTTTCGGTGCGAATGATGGCGGCGTCGTAGGCGGCCACGGCATCGGCGGTGCGCCCGAGGCGGGCAAGCAGGTCGGCGCGGATGGCGTGGAACAGGTGGTACCCCGTGAGTGGGAGAGCGTCCACCAGGGCCAATGCCGCCGCCGGACCGTCTACCTCTGCGATCGCGACGGCGCGGTTGAGAGCGACGACCGGATTCGGCGTGAGCGCGGTGAGCTGGTCGTAGAGGTGCAGGATCTGGGTCCAGTCGGTGGCCGCCGCGACGGGGGCGTCGGCGTGCACCGCGTTGATCGCCGCTTGGAGTTGATACGGCCCCGGCCGGTTGCGGCGCAGGCACTGCCGCACGAGCGCGTGCCCCTCGGTGACGAGGTCGCGGTCCCACCGGCCGCGATCCTGTTCCGTGAGGGGGATCAGGGAGCCGTCGGAGCCGATGCGCGCGGACCGGCGGGACTCGCTGAGCAGCATCAATGCGAGCAGGCCGGTCACCTCGGGCTCGTCCGGCATCAGCTCCGCCGTGAGACGCCCCAGGCGAATCGCCTCGGCGCAGAGATCGGCCTTGACCAGCCGCGCGCCGGAGGAGGCCGTGTGTCCCTCGGTGAAGATCAGGTAGACGACGGCGAGTACCGCGCGCAGCCGGGCGGGCAGGTCCGCGTCGGCGGGCACCCGGTACGGGATGCGGGCGTCGCGGATCTTGCCTTTGGCGCGAACGAGGCGCTGCGCCATGGTCGTTTCGGAGACCAGGAACGCGCGGGCGATCTCGGCGGTGCTCAACCCCCCGAGCAGCCGGAGAGTCAGCGCCACCTGCGCCTCCGGCGCCAAAGCGGGGTGACAGCAGGTGAAGATCAACCGCAGCCGGTCGTCGCGCACGGCGCTCACCGCCTCCTCCGGCTCGTCCTCGGCGTGCAGGAGGGCGGCCTGCGCGTGCCGGTCCGCGCGGGAGGCCTCGCGGCGCAGGCGGTCGATGGCCCGGTTACGCGCGGTGGTGATGATCCAGCCGGGCGGGCTCGGCGGGAGACCGTCGGCGGGCCAACGCTGGACGGCGGCGGTGAAGGCGTCCTGCACCGCGTCCTCGGCGACGCCGATGTCGCCGAAGACGCGGATCAGGCTCGCGACCGCGCGGCCGTAATGCTCCGCGAAGACCGTTTCGATCACCGAGCCGGTCACGGGTTCGCCCATCTGTCAGTCCTGGATCGGACGGACCTCGACGGGCAGGCCGACGACGGCGGTGAGCTTGCGGCCCCATTCCAGCGCTTCGTCGAGATCGGCGGCGCGGATGACGGTGAACCCGCCGATGTGCTCCTTGCCTTCGACGTACGGGCCGTCGGTGATCAGCACGTCCTCGCCGCGGGCGTGCAACACGGTCGCGGTGCCGGGCGCGTGCAGACCGGCGGCGAACACCCAGGTTCCCGCCGCCCGCATCTCGTCGTTCAGCGCGCCCAGTTCGCGCATGATCTCGTCCAGGTTCTCCGGCACGCCCGCGTCGGGCTGGTAGATGCTGAGCAAATAGTGCTTCATCGCGTCGTCCTCCTCATCCGCGCCGGTAGGTGGTGATGACGACACCGGTTCCGGTCGTCACCGTGTCGGTCGTCCGCAGGCCGCCCAGCGCGACGCCGTCGAACAACCGGCGGCCCGAACCGAGTACCAAGGGGTGGATCAGCAGGAGGTACTCGTCCACCAGATCGTGGCGCATCAGCGAGCGCAACAGGTCACCACTGCCCAGCACCACCAGATTCCGGTCCGGTTCCCGCCGCCGCAACTCGGGGACCACCGTCACCGCGTCACCGCCGAGCCATGTCGAGTTCTGCCAGGCCAGTGGCCCGCTACCGGTGCGGGAAGCGACGAACTTCTCGGTCTTGTCCAGCGCATCGGCCATCGGGTTACCGACCTGTCGCGGCCAGTATCCCGCGAAGTCCTCGTAGGTGCGCCTGCCGAGCAGCAGCGCGCCGCGGTTCGCGGCCATGTGCCTGCCCATGACCTCGGCCTGCACCGGGTCGTCGTGCCGGTGTGCCCAGCCGCCGTGCGCGAATCCGTCTCGGGTGTCCTCGTCCGTCCGCCCGGGCGCCTGCATGACGCCGTCCAGGGTCAGGTGCTCCACCGCGATGATCTTGCTCATCTCCGCTCCTTCCGGGACCGGCGCGGCGCCGGTCGCACCATCTATACGAACGGGCCCCCGGCGGATCGACAGCGTCGCCGAAAATCTTCGCTCAGGATGAACAGCCGCGAGAAGCCTCGACGGGTGCGGGCAAGAGACGTTGGATCTCGCCGTAGCTGACGATTCCCGGCGGAACGGAGGCGTCGTGCCGCACGGCGCGTGCGACGTCCAGCGCGGCCGACAGCGCCGCCCGGTACAGCAGCGACCCGGTACTGATCCGGCGCACGCCCAGCTCGGTCAGCGTCACGAGGCCCGGGCCATCGGCCGAATAGAGGACGTTCACGGGCACTTCGCTCGCCGCCACGACTTGCTCGATACGTGCCGGGTCGGTCAGGCCGGGCACGAAGACGCCGTCGGCTCCGGCCGCGGCATACCGGCGTACGCGATCGTGGGTGGAGCCGTGATCGAGCCCCAGCCAGTAGGTGTCGACGCGAGCGTTGACGAACAGTTCCGGTGTGCGCTCCTTGACCGCCGCGATCAGCGCGGCCTGGTGCTCGGGCGCGGCGAGCGCCGATCCGAGGCGGCCGTCTTCCAGGTTGACGCCCGCGATCCCGCAGGCCGCGAGCTGTCCGGCGAAATCCGCGACCGCGCCCGGCCGCTCGTCGAACCCGGCCTCGATGTCCACGGTGACCGGGATCGGCAGCCGCGCGAGGCGCCGGGCCGAGGCGAACGTCTCCGCCTTCGTGACGCCCGCGCCGTCGGTGCGCCCGGCCGCGGCGGCCACGCCCAAGCTGGTGGTGCCGATCGCCGCGAATCCCTCGTTGGCCAGCAGGGCGGCCGAGGCGAAGTCCCAAGCGTTCGGCAGGACGAGGGGACGGTCGCGGTGGTGCAGGCCGCGGAAGATCTCGAACTTGGCCGGCGGGGTCGCCGCCGCAGAAGATGAAGTCATGCCGCGACCGTAGCCACGGGACGTTTCGGTGAGCGCCGAAACGACGGCCCGCCATGATGGTGTGGTGCCGACCAGAGGAACCGAACTGGCGGGCTTGGCCGCACTGCTCGCCGACCGCACCCGCGCCGACATCTGCCTGGCGCTGGTGGACGGACGGGCCTGGACCGCGGGCGAACTCGCGCGCCACACCGGCGTCGCGGCGTCCACCGCCACCGAGCATCTGGACCGCCTGCGCGACGGCGGGCTGGTCGTCGAGCACCGGCAGGGCAGGCACCGCTATCTGCGGCTGGCCGGCCCGCAGGTCGCGGAGTTGCTCGAGACCATGGTCGCCCATCTCGGCCCGCCCGCCGCACCGGTCACCGGGCTGCGCACCGCCACCGTCGCCGCCGGCCTGGCCCGGGGCCGCACCTGCTACGACCATCTCGCGGGGCGCCTCGGCGTGGCCGTCACCGACGCCATGACAGCGCGCGGTCTGCTGAGCGGTGACGCTGGCTTCGCCCTGACCGGGTCCGGCGCGGCGTGGCTCACCGGGCCGATGGGCATCGACCCTGCCGCGTTGCGCGCCACACGCCGCCCGGTGGCGCGGCCCTGTCTCGATTGGACCGAACGCCGAGTCCATCTGGGCGGCTCGGCGGGCGCGCAGCTGTGCCGCCGCCTGAAGGAGCTGGGTTGGATCAAGAGCGTCGGCAGCGGCCGCGCCGTGCGCGTCACCGCGCTGGGCGAAGCCGGACTGGCGCAAACGCTGGACATCGACCCGCTCGCACTGCGCTGACCTGCGACGAACCGGCTCAGCGGGGTGCGGCCCGCCATGCCGTTTGCGCGCGAACCGGGTGGGTATCAGGTCCTCGTGACCACGCTCGCGGCGACCAGGCTGTGAATGAGCTTGCATAGTCATGCATAATCATCACATGGTTGATTCCTCGGTCGGCCCCGTCGTGCGGGTCGCGGTAGCCGGTGCCAGCGGGTACGCGGGCGGCGAAGTGTTGCGTCTGCTGCTGGGGCATCCGGCCTACCGAACCGGGCGCCTCGTCATCGGGGCGCTGACCGCGGGCTCGAACGCAGGCACCGCGCTGGGAGAGTTGCAGCCGCATCTGCTGCCGCTGGCCGACCGGGTGCTCGCACCGACCACGGCCGCCGAACTGGCCGGCCACGACGTGGTCTTCCTCGGCCTGCCGCACGGTCAGTCGGCGGCCATCGCCGCCGAACTCCCCGAGTCGACGGTGGTCATCGACTGCGGCGCCGACTTCCGCCTCACCGACCCGAAGGCCTGGGAGAAATACTACGGCAGCCCGCACGCGGGCAGCTGGCCCTACGGTCTGCCCGAGCTGCCCGGCGGCCGGGAGAAACTGCGCGGCGCGACGCGGATCGCGGTCCCCGGCTGCTATCCGACCGTCGCCAGCCTCGCGCTGGCTCCCGCCGTCGCCGCGGGCATCGTGGAGCCCGCCGTGCACGTGGTCGCGGTGAGCGGCGCCTCCGGCGCGGGCCGCAAGCTGGACATCGGCCTGCTGGGGTCGGAGGTGATGGGTTCGGCGCGGGCCTACGGGATCGCGGGTGCGCACCGGCACACACCGGAGATCGCGCAGAACCTGACGGCGGCGGGCGGCACGGACATCGCGGTGTCGTTCACGCCGGTTCTCGCGCCGATGCCGCGCGGCATCCTCGCCACCTGCACCGCGCCCACGCGTGTGGACGCCGCGCAGGCGCGCGCCGTCTACGAGAAAGCCTATGCCGACGAGCCTTTCGTGCACCTGCTGCCGGAGGGCACGCTGCCGCAGACCGGTTCGGTGCTCGGCTCCAACGCCGTCACCCTGCAGGTCGCGGTGGACGCCGACGCGGGCCTGCTCGTGGTGATCGGCGCGATCGACAACTTGACCAAGGGCACCGCGGGCGCCGCGGTCCAATCGATGAACCTGGCCCTCGGATTCGAGGAGACCGAAGGACTTTCCACCGTAGGAGTGGCACCGTGACGACAGTCGACATCGCCGACGGCAAGCTGGTCCGGACGCAGGGCGTGACCGCTCCGCTCGGCTTCCGCGCGGCGGGCATCGCCGCGGGCATCAAGGCCAGCGGCAAGCCCGATCTGGCGCTGGTGTTCAACGAAGGCCCCGAGTACCCGGCCGCCGGCGTATTCACCCGCAACAAGGTGAAGGCCGCTCCGGTGCTGTGGTCTCAGCAAGTGCTGACCGGCAAGCGGCTGCGCGCGGTGATCCTGAACTCGGGCGGCGCCAATGCCTGCACCGGCCCGGGCGGATTCCAGGACACCCACAAGACCGCCGAGGAACTCGCCGCCGCGCTGAGCAATTGGGGCACCGAGACCGGCGCGGGTGAGATCGCCGTCTGCTCGACCGGACTGATCGGCGACCGGCTCCCGATGGACAAGCTGCTCCCCGCGGTCACCGAGATCGTCCACGAGATGGGCGGCGGACTGTCCGGCGGCTCGGATGCCGCCTGGGCCATCATGACCACCGACACCGTGCCCAAAGAGGCGGCGTTCCACCACCGCGACAAGTGGAACGTCGGCGGCATGGCGAAGGGCGCGGGCATGCTCGCGCCTTCGCTGGCCACCATGCTGGTGGTGCTCACCACCGATGCGGCGGTGACCGCCGAGCAGCTCGACCGAGCGCTGCGCAACGCCACCGCGCGAACCTTCGACCGGCTCGACGTGGACGGCTCCTGCTCCACCAACGACACCGTGCTGCTGCTGGCCAACGGCGCCAGCGAAGTCACGCCCGGCCAAGAGGAGCTCGACGCCGCCGTGCTCGCGGTCTGCGACGACCTGGCCGCCCAGCTGATGGCCGACGCCGAGGGCGTCACCAAGCGGGTGCTGGTCACCGTCGCGGGCGCGGCCACCGAGGACGAGGCCGTCGCCGCGGCGCGCACCGTCGCCCGCGACAGCCTGGTCAAGACGGCGCTGTTCGGGTCGGACCCGAACTGGGGCCGGGTGCTCGCCGCGGTCGGCATGGCGCCGGTCACGCTCGACCCGAACCGGATCTCGGTGTCGTTCAACGGCAAGCCGGTGTGCATCGATGGCGTCGGCGCGCCCGGCGCCCGCGCGGTCGACCTGTCCGGCACCGACATCGAGGTGCTGATCGAGCTGAACGTCGGATCGGCGAGCGCGACCATCCGCACCACCGACCTGTCGCACGGTTACGTCGAAGAGAACTCGGCCTACAGCTCATGACCAGTCAGGTGCTGCATTCGCTCTCCGCGCTGGACAAGGCGCACGTCCTGGCCGACGCCCTGCCGTGGTTGCAGAAGTTCCGGGACAAGATCGTCGTCGTGAAGTACGGCGGCAACGCCATGATCGACGATCACCTCAAGCAGGCCTTCGCCGCCGACATGGCGTTCCTGCGCACGGTCGGCGTGCACCCGGTGGTCGTGCACGGCGGCGGCCCGCAGATCAGCGCGATGCTGAAGAAGCTCGGCCTGCAAGGCGAATTCCGCGGCGGCTTCCGGGTGACCACTCCGGAGGTGATGGACGTGGTGCGGATGGTGCTGTTCGGTCAGGTCGGTCGCGAACTGGTCGGCCTGATCAACTCGCACGGCCCGTACGCGGTCGGTATCTCCGGTGAGGACGCCGGGCTGTTCACCGCGACCCGCCGCACCGTCGAGGTGGACGGCGAGCCCACCGACATCGGCCTGGTCGGCGACGTCACCGAGGTGAACCCGGACGCCGTGCTGGACCTGATCGGCGCGGGCCGCATCCCGGTGGTGTCGACCATCGCGCCGGACGCCGAGGGCGTGGTGCACAACATCAACGCCGACACCGCCGCCGCGGCGCTCGCCGAGGGCATCGGCGCCGAGAAACTGGTGGTGCTCACCGATGTCGAGGGCCTGTACACGAACTGGCCGGACCGGTCCTCGCTCACCTCCAGCATCGATACGGCCGCCCTGGCCGAGTTGCTCCCGCGTCTGGATGCGGGCATGGTGCCCAAAATGGAAGCCTGTCTGCGCGCGGTGTCGGCCGGTGTACCGACCGCGCATGTCATCGACGGCCGGGTGCCGCACGCCGTGCTGCTGGAACTGTTCACCGGAGAAGGAATCGGAACGATGGTGACCCCCGCCCCGCTCATCCCGAACGGGTCCGGCGCACCGAACGGAACGAAACAATGAGCACAGCTGAACTGCAGAAGCGGTGGTCCGCCGCGCTGATGAACAACTACGGCACGCCGAAGGTCGCGCTGGTACGCGGCGCGGGGGCCGTGGTCTACGACGCGGACGGCAAGCGCTACGTCGACTTCCTCGGCGGCATCGCGGTCAACAGCCTCGGTCACGCCCACCCGGCGATCCTGGAGGCGGTCACCCAGCAGCTCGGCACGCTCGGGCACGTGTCGAATCTGTACGCCAGCGAGCCGGTCGTCGAGCTGGCCGAGCGGTTGCTCGCGCACTTCGGCGACGGCGAGGGCCGGGCGTTCTTCTGCAACTCCGGCACCGAGGCCGTCGAAGCGGCGTTCAAGATCGCCCGGCTCACCGGGCGGCCCAAGATCGTCGCCTGCGAGGAGGCGTTCCACGGCCGCACCATGGGCGCTCTCGCCCTCACCGGCCAGCCGTCCAAGCGCACCCCTTTCGAACCGATGCCGCCCGGTGTCGTGCATGTGCCCTACGGTGACGCCGCGGCGCTGGAAGCCGCGGTCGACGAGGACACCGCGGCGGTGTTCCTCGAGCCGATGATGGGGGAGAGCGGCGTGGTGGTACCGCCGTTCGACTACCTGGCCAAGGCGCGCCAGATCACGGCGCGTCACGGGGCGCTGCTGGTGCTCGACGAGGTGCAGACCGGCATCGGCCGGACCGGGAAGTTCTACGCCCACCAGGCCGTCGGCATCGTGCCCGACGTGATCACACTGGCCAAGGGCCTCGGCGGCGGACTGCCCATCGGCGCGGTGCTGGCCACCGGCCGCGCGGCCGAGCTGCTCACTCCCGGCATGCACGGCACCACCTTCGGCGGCAATCCGGTGTGCGCGGCGGCGGCGCTCGCGGTGCTGCGCACGATCGACGAGACGGATCTGCTCTCGCACGTCGAGTCGGTCGGCAAGCGGCTCAGTGACGGGATCGAGCTGCTCGAGCACCCGCTCATCGACCAGGTGCGCGGTGCGGGCCTGCTGCTGGGCATCGTGCTCACCGACGAGGTCTCCGCGCACGTCGAGGCGCGGGCGCGGGAGGCGGGCTACCTCGTCAACCCGGCCAAACCCGACGTGATCCGGCTGGCGCCGCCGCTGGTGCTCACCGAGACCCAGGCGGACAACTTCGTCGCCGACCTGCCGGAAATCCTCGACGCCGCGCTCGCGGACGCGAAAGGGGCTGCGGCGCAATGAGTTTTATCAGGCACTTCCTGCGTGACGACGATGTCAGCCCGGCCGAGCAGGCCGAGATCCTCGCCCTCGCCGCCGAACTCAAGAAATCACCCTTCGCGCGGCGCCCGCTCGAGGGCCCGCGCGGCGTCGGCGTGATCTTCGAGAAGAACTCCACCCGCACCCGGTTCTCCTTCGAGATGGGCATCGCCCAGCTCGGCGGACACGCGGTGGTCGTCGACGGCCGCGACACCCAGCTGGGCCGGGAGGAGACGCTCGGCGACACCGGCCGGGTGCTGTCCCGGTACGTGGACGCCATCGTGTGGCGCACCTTCGAGCAGTCCCGGCTGGACGAGATGGCCGCCACCGCGACGGTGCCGGTGGTCAACGCGCTGTCCGACGAGTTCCATCCCTGCCAGGTGCTCGCGGACCTGCAGACGCTCGCCGAGCACAAGGGCGACCTGACCGGACGCGAACTCGCCTACTTCGGCGACGGCGCCAACAACATGGCGCATTCGCTGATGCTCGGCGGTGTCACGGCGGGGCTGAACGTGACCATCGCCGCGCCCGCCGGCTTCGAGCCGCAGCCGTGGGTGGTGGAGGCCGCGCGCAAGCGGGCCGCCGAGACCGGCGCCACCGTCACGGTGACCGGCGACCCGGTCGCCGCCGCGTGGGGCGCCGATGCGCTGGTCACCGATACCTGGACCTCCATGGGACAGGAGAACGACGGCCTGGACCGAGTCGGTCCGTTCCGGCCGTTCCAGCTCAACGCCGATCTGCTCGCCCACGCCAAGCCGGATGCGGTGGTGCTGCACTGCCTGCCCGCGCACCGTGGCGAAGAGGTCACCGACGAGGTGCTCGACGGGCCGCACAGTGTGGTGTGGGACGAGGCGGAGAACCGCCTGCACGCGCAGAAAGCGCTGCTGGTCTGGCTGCTCGAGCGACGATCCGGGGGAGCGACGTGACCGAGGTCAGAAGCGGCCCGGCCATCGCGCGCACCCGCGCCGGGCGGCAGTCGCGCATCATCGAACTGCTGTCGGCGCACGCGGTGCGCAGCCAGACCGAGCTGGCGGCGCTGCTCGCGGCCGAGGGCATCGAGACCACACAGGCGACGCTGTCGCGGGACCTGGACGAACTGGGCGCGGTGAAGCTTCGCGCCGCCGACGGCGGCGCGGGCGTCTACGTGGTGCCCGAGGACGGCAGCCCCGTCCGCGGCGTCACCGGCGGCACCGACCGATTGTCCAAACTGCTCGGCGACCTGCTGGTCTCCACCGACGCCAGCGGCAACATCGCGGTCCTGCGCACCCCGCCCGGCGCGGCGCACTACTTGGCCAGCGCCCTCGACCGCGCCGCTTTGCCGTACATCGTCGGCACCATCGCGGGCGACGACACCATCGCCGTCTTCGCCCGCGAGCCGCTGAGCGGGGCCGAAATAGCCACGAAGATCGAACAACTAGCCTGAGCCGTGCGCGTCCGTGCGACCCGCCTACACATCGCTGAGTCCGCGACGTGCGGCGATAGGCAGTCCGATGCGCGGTTCGCTCGGCCTGAATTTCGGGCGCCGATCTGTCGGCGGGGCGCGCGGTTTCGGCTCCTTTTCGCCCACGGGTAGGGATCGCGAGCGCGGGGGACGGCGGCTGTGCGAGGGTGTAGACGGAGCTGTTGTCCCAGCACAGGGCGACGCCCCACCCGATTATGAATGGGCTTGCATCGTCGTGCATAATCATTTGCAGGACGTGCGGGCCGCTGTGGCGGGAAGCCGGTCCGTATCACGCACACGAACCATCGAGGAGCACACAGAACATGTCCGAGCGCGTCGTACTCGCCTACTCCGGTGGGCTGGACACCTCCGTCGCGATCAGCTGGATCGGCAAGGAGACCGGCGCCGAAGTGGTGGCCGTGGCCATCGACCTCGGCCAGGGTGGCGAGGACATGAACGTGGTGCGCCAGCGCGCCCTGGATTGCGGCGCCGTCGAGGCGATCGTGATCGACGCGCGCGACGAGTTCGCCGAGCAGTACTGCCTGCCCACCATCCAGGCCAACGCGCTGTACATGGGCCAGTACCCGCTGGTGTCGGCGATCAGCCGCCCGCTCATCGTCAAGCACCTGGTCGAAGCCGCGAAGTTCCACGGCGCGAGCACCGTCGCGCACGGCTGCACCGGAAAGGGCAACGACCAGGTCCGTTTCGAGGTCGGCATCGGCGCGCTCGCGCCCGACCTCAACGTGATCGCCCCGGTCCGCGACTACGCGTGGACCCGGGAGAAGGCCATCGCCTTCGCCGAGGAGAACTCGCTGCCGATCAACGTCACCAAGAAGTCGCCGTTCTCCATCGACCAGAACGTCTGGGGCCGCGCGGTCGAGACCGGGTTCCTCGAGGACCTGTGGAACGCCCCCACCAAGGACGTCTACGACTACACCTCCGACCCCACCGTCAACTTCGAGGCCCCGGACGAACTGATCGTCACCTTCGACAAGGGCGTGCCGGTGGCCATCGACGGCCGCCAGGTGAGCGTGCTGGAGGCGATCGTCGAACTGAACAAGCGTGCGGGCCGCCAGGGCGTCGGCCGGCTGGACATGGTCGAGGACCGCCTGGTGGGCATCAAGAGCCGGGAGATCTACGAGGCGCCCGGCGCCCTCGCGCTGATCACCGCGCACCAGGCGCTCGAGCACGTCACCATCGAGCGCGAGCTGGGTCGCTACAAGCGCCAGGTCGAGCAGCGCTGGGGCGAGCTGGCCTACGACGGCCTGTGGTTCTCCCCGCTCAAGCGGGCGCTGGACGCCTTCATCGGCGACACCCAGCAGCACGTGTCCGGCGACATCCGGATGGTCCTGCACGGCGGCTCGGCCGTGGTCAACGGCCGCCGCTCGGAGCAGTCGCTCTACGACTTCAACCTGGCCACCTACGACGAGGGCGACACCTTCGACCAGTCGCTGGCCAAGGGCTTCGTCCAAATCCACGGCCTGTCCTCCAAGGTCGCCGCCCGCCGCGACCTCAATCAGAAGTAGGCACCGGGCGTGCCGGTGCCCTGACACGCACCGGCACGCCGACGGACTGCGCCCGCTGCCTCTGGATGGCGTGGGTTGATGCGGATATCGCTCAATACCAGCGGCGCGCTGACCCTGGACGCGTCGGTGCTCCGCGAGCAGCGCGGCGCGGGGTCGAAGTCTCGAGGCAGTATTCGGCGTGTGCGCTGAACACGGGAACAGCGCCACCCCGAGGCAATCGCCCACAGGGGCGCCGAGCGCATCTGTTCTTGCGCGCCAGGCCGCCGTTCTCGATCGGTGATGTCGAGTTACCACCTATCGGAGGGCGTTCACCGTCGAGTGCTTCGCGGTGGACACCGCCCGGCAGGAGACCCCCGCCGGAAGCGCGCGAGCGCGACCGCAACAATTGATCTCGTAAGACCATGGGTGACTCGCCGGGTACGTCCAAAACCCGAGTGGCAACCCGCACAGGACCTGAACGCGAACCCACCGGTCACCCGACTGGTACGGCCTGAAATTCGGAGAGGCGGAACAGCGCATGAGTGGCGGTACGAACCAAGGCGCGCTGTGGGGCGGGCGATTCGCCTCCGGCCCGGCCGAGGCCATGGCCGCGCTGAGCAAGTCGACGCATTTCGACTGGGCGCTGGCCCCCTACGACATCCGCGCCTCGAAGGCGCACGCGCGGGTATTGCACAAAGCGGGCCTGCTGTCGGACACCGATCTGTCCGGCATGCTGGACGGGCTGGACCGCCTCGCGGCGGACGTGGCCTCCGGCGCGTTCGGCCCCGTCGAGTCGGACGAGGACGTGCACGGCGCGCTGGAACGCGGCCTCATCGAGCGGGTCGGCGCGGAGCTCGGTGGACGTCTGCGGGCGGGACGTTCCCGCAACGACCAGGTGGCCACGCTGTTCCGGATGTGGCTGCGCGACGGTGTGCGCCGGGTGGCCGCGGGCGTGCTCGCGGTGATCGACGCGCTGGTCGAGCAGGCCGCCGCGCACCCGGACGCGGTGATGCCGGGCAAGACGCACTTGCAGGCGGCGCAGCCGGTGCTGCTGGCGCACCATCTGCTCGCGCACGCCCATCCGCTGCTGCGCGACCTCGACCGGCTGCGCGACTTCGACCGCCGGGCGGCGGTGTCGCCCTACGGTTCCGGCGCGCTCGCGGGTTCCTCGCTCGGACTCGACCCGGAGGCGATCGCCGCGGAACTGGATTTCGACGCGGCGGCCGCCAACTCCATCGACGCCACCTCGGCGCGGGACTTCGCCGCCGAGGCCGCGTTCGTGCTGGCCATGATCGGCGTCGACCTGAGCCGGATGGCCGAAGAGGTGATCATCTGGAGCACCCCGGAGTTCGGCTACGTCACACTGGCCGACGCCTGGTCGACCGGCTCGTCGATCATGCCGCAGAAGAAGAATCCGGACGTCTCCGAGCTGACCCGCGGCAAGGCGGGCCGGTTGATCGGCAACCTCACCGGCCTGCTGGCCACCCTCAAGGCGCAGCCGCTGGCCTACAACCGCGATCTGCAAGAAGACAAAGAACCCCTCTTCGACTCGGTCGCGCAATTGGAACTGCTGCTGCCGGCCATCGCGGGCCTGGTCTCGACGCTCACCTTCCGCACCGACCGGATGGCCGAACTCGCACCCGCCGGGTTCACCCTGGCCACCGATATCGCCGAATGGCTTGTGCGCCAAGGTGTTCCGTTCCGGGTCGCGCACGAGGCGGCGGGCGCGTGCGTGCGCGCCGCCGAGTCCCGCGGCGTCGGCCTCGATGAGCTCACCGACGAGGAGTTCGCCGCCGTCGACCCGGCGCTGACCGGGAAGGTGCGCGAGGTGCTCACCGTGCAGGGGTCCATCGCGTCCCGCGACGCCCGGGGCGGCACGGCCGGTGTTCAGGTCGCGGCGCAACTCGCCGAGGTGCGTGCGGCGGCGGTCGCGGCGCGGGACTGGCTGGGCTGACGCCGGTCGGGTTGGGCGGCCGCCGGATTCGAATCAGTTCGCCGCCGTCGGCCCGGTGCTGGCCACGGGCGCGTCAGGCGTTCATCGAGCAGGGATTTATCGCGTTTCGCGACGCTTGGGGCGGTACGGCTGGTCTTGAGGTCGCGGCGCAGTTCGCCGAGGTTGGTGCGGCAGCGGCGCGGATCTGGTTGGCCGACGCCGACTCGGCTGGGTCGATGCGGGTCTGTCTGGGCTGACATCGGTCGGGGAATTCGCTGCCGTCGACGCCGCGCTGACCGGAAGGTTCGCGAGGTGCTCATCATGCGGTGATTTTTCGCGTTTCGTGTTGCCCGGGGCGGTACGGCCGGTGTTCAGGTCGCGGCGCAGTTCGCCGAGGTGCGTGCGGCGGTGGCCGTGGCGCGGGACTTGCGGACCTGATCCCGGTCTGGTTGGACCGGTAGGGCCGGTGTTCAGGTCGCGGCGCAGTTCGCCGAGATGTGTGCGGCGGTGGCCGTGGCGCGGGACTTGCGGACCTGATGCCGGTCTGGTTGGACCGGTCCGGGTCGTCTCGGACCGGTGCGAGTCCGGTTGAACCGGTGCTGGTTTTGACCGGTACGGGTTTGGCTGGACCGGCGCCGGCCGGGCCGGACCGACGCGAACCCGGCCGGTCGGGAATCGCTGTCGGCGAACCTAGGCGGTGACAGTGATATCGGCGCCGCTGAACAGCAGATCGCTGCGCCGCCGGCTACCACTGGAATCCGGCAGCAGGTCGGCCTCCGGCGCCAGCTCGCGCAACTGCCGCAGAAATACTTCGACGGCCAACGTCGCCATGCTTTTGCCGGGGCACACGTGTCTGCCGAAGCCGAAGGTCAACGGCAACTTACCGGTCCCGTCCAGGGCCAGGCAGTCGGGGAAGGCCTCCGGGTCACGGTTGGCCGCGGCGAACAGCGCGAGCACCGGTCCCGCGGGCAACCGCGTGCCGCTGGACAGCACGACCGGCGTCCTGGCCTGACGTTTCCACGCCACCAACCCGGGATCCAGTTGCAGGATCTTCGCCGCCACCCGGGTGCCGCCGTCCGGCTCGGTGAGCAGGTCCCACCAGGCGCGGTCCGGATCGCCGAGCAACCGCTGGACGCCTTGCTGGATGCTGCCGCTGACCGTGTGCACTCCCGCGGCGAGCGAATTCGCCATGGCGGACACCGCGATCCGATGGGAGAGCCCGGCGTCGCGCAGCCTGCGGGCGAACCCGGTCGCCTCGCTGCCCCGGCCCTCCCGCACCGCCGCGCCGCTCACCGTGAACAACCAGCCGAGCGCGCTCACCGCGTCGGCCAGTTCGCGTCCGCGCATCACCCGGCCGAGCAGTCCCGATTGCGCTCCGCTCCAGGCGGCCACCTGCGGCCAGTCCGCGGCGGGCAGGCCGACCGCCGCACCGACGGTCCGGGCCGCGTAGCCGATCGATAGCGCTGTCACGTCCAACGGACCCCCGGTGCGGAACCCCGTATCGCGCACAGCCTCGTGGAAGTACTCGGCCATCGCCGCGGCCCGGGCGGGACGATCGGCCGGGGAGATGGTGAAGTGTCCCGACGGTCCGGCCATGGTGTTCCACACACGCTTGTGCAACCGGTCGTCGGCCAGGTTGGCGGTCGCCTTCGCGGGCGGCGGGATCAGGTGCCGGACGAACGGCGGGATGGCTCGCGGTGTCGCGGCGATCCGCGCGTAACCCACGAGCGGGTCCAGCGAATTCGCGTTGGAGATGCCCGGCGTGGCCGCCTCCAGCACCTCGCGCACGTCGGCGTACTTCCAGATCATCCGCAGCCCGGACCGATGCGCGTAGCTCGGCTCGGGCCACTCGTGCAATCGCCGATACCGTTCGTCGCGCTCGGCGTACGGCAACTCGTTGCACGTCACCTCATCGAACGGAAAACCGGTTACCGCAACGCCCGAGCTACACATCGGCCGATCGTATCGACGCGCCGGCCACGGCGACCGGGCCGTGAATCCCCGGGGCTGGGGAGCGGCTGCGCCGGTGGCCGAGTGCCGCTGTGCCTGCCGGGTAACTCTGGCTACGCTGCGAAAATGACCTTGCTCCTGCTCGCATTGGCCATCGCTTCCGAGGTGACCGCGACCGTCTCGCTGAAACTATCCGACGGATTCGCCAAGCTCGTCCCCTCGATCGTGGTGGTCGTCGGCTATTGCGCCGCGTTCTTCTTCCTGGCCCAGGCGTTGAAGCGGGGCATGCCGATCGGCGTGGCCTACGGCATCTGGTCGGCGGTCGGTGTCGCCGCGATCGCCCTGATCGGCGTGCTGTTCCTGGAGGAGCGGCTCACCCTCGTGCAACTCGGCGGCATCGCACTGGTGATACTCGGCGTACTTGCCTTGGAACTCGGGGGAGCGCACTGACTTCTCCCGCGACGCGCACCGGTGGCACAGGGCTGCGGAATTCGGCGAGTAGATCCCTCGGCGATGTGCCACTCGATGGCGGCGGGCGTGGGCAATCGAAGTGCCCCGTCGCCCTGCGGGTGGCAAGCGGTCAATCCGAAACGCGGACCGCGTATCCGGCGTTCGCGAGGGCGGTGAGTACGTCGTCGCGATGGTCGGAACCGCGTGTTTCCAGCGTGAGCGCTACCTCGACCTCGTCCACCGCCAGCCAGGTCCCGGTGCGCGAGTGCGCCACGTCGACCACGCTGGCGCTGGTCTTGCCGATCACCGCGAGCAGCGCCCCCAGCGCACCCGGGCGATCGGAAATCGTCACGCGCACCGCGAGGTAGCGGCCTGCCGCGCTCAGTCCGTGCCCGATCACCCTGGTCAGCAGCAACGGGTCGATGTTGCCGCCGGACAGGATCGCGCAGACCGGCCCGCGCAGGCCGAGTTCCTCCGGCGTGCGACTCATCAGGGCGGCGACCGCCGCGGCGCCCGCGGGCTCGACGATCAGCTTCGCGCGTTCCAGACACAGCAGCAACGCCTGCGACAGGGCTTCCTCGTCTACCGTCACAATGCTCGAAACATGCTGCGCCACGTGGGAGAACGGCACCACGCCCGGCTGGCCGACCGCGATGCCGTCGGCCATCGTCGCCATCCGTTCCACCCGGACCGGACGCCCCGCCGCCAGCGAGTCCGGCCAGGCGGCCGCTTCCGCCGCCTGTACCCCGATGACGCGCACGTCCGGCGCCAGATGTCGCAGCGCGACCGCGACGCCGGCCAAGAGCCCACCGCCGCCGGTGGGTACGAGGACCGTCCCCACCTCCGGCAACTGCTCCGCGATCTCCGTGCCGACGGTGGCCTGACCGGCCACGATGTCGGGATGGTCGAACGGGTGGATGAGCGTCGCGCCGGACCGGTCGGCGAACTCCAGCGCGGCGTCCAATGACTCATCGATGGTCTCGCCGACTTGGCGAACCTGCGCCCCGTACGCCTTGGTGGCCATCAGTTTCGGCAGCGACGCCCCGATCGGCATGAACACCGTCGACGTGAGGCCGAGCGCCGCCGCCGACCACGCGACCCCTTGCGCATGGTTACCCGCGCTCGCGGCCACGACGCCGCGTTCCCGTGCCTCCTGCGGCAGATTCGCGATCCGGTTGTAGGCGCCGCGCGGCTTGAACGAACCGGTGCGCTGCAAGTTCTCACACTTCAGCCACACCTGGGCACCCGTACGTTCGGACAGCACCCGCGAGGCCAGCAGCGGTGTGCGCCGGATCACCGGGGCGAGCAGCCGCGCGGCCGCCTCGATCCGGGACATTTCGACCGACTCCATACCGTCATGCTGCCATTCGGCACGCGGGGGCCGGAGGCAACCGCTCACGCGCTCGAAGGCAGTGTGGGAGCGTCACCGCCGATTTCTGTGCGCGGGGCTACTTGCTGAAGTCCGCGTACCGGTGGTGGACGAGCGGGACGCGTGCGCGATCGTCACGGAAGCGGTCGAGGCGGACGAACGCGATCGGCCCGAATCGCCCGGACATGGCGGATCCGTGGGTGCAGATGCCCGCTGAGGTCGGTGTGACAGTGGGTAGACGGTGTGGCCAGGACGCCGAGCGACCGTCACTGCTCACCGTCTGCGCGAGCCGGGGCGAGAGTCCGCCACACCGCCCCGCCGCACACCGGCCCGCTGCGAGCAGGCGGCGCTCGAACGGGTCAGGCGGCCACCGCGGTGGCGAGCTTGCGCAACTCGGTGTCCGGGTCGGCCACGTCGACCACGAGCCGTGTGACATCAGCGCCCGCCAAGTCGATACGGATGGCGTGCCCGTCGAAGCGCGTGTCCCAGAATTCCTTGCGGCCCTTGCCGCGGAATGTCCCGGCCGCGATCACGCCGGGGAAGAAGGTGCCGGGCGTGCGCACCCACGGCGGGCGGCGGTCGACCCCGGCCACGCCGAGCGCGGTGATGTCGGACAGGTCGAAGGTCAGCTGGTCGCGCAGCGCCAGCAGTTGATGGGTACCGAGTACGTGCACTGTCACCGTCGTTCCGGTGACTTCGAATTCCACCATCACGCACCTCACTTCACCGAGAACTCCTACAACGTCAACGATGCCGAACGGTCCTGGCCGCAGCCTGTGCCGTTCCTTTGAGTTCTCTCAGTTTCCGTCCATGGTGTTACAGAAATATGCGCATCTATGGATGTGCCCAGGTCCGCCAGGCAGGGCAAGAGGGGGCAACTCGAACTCGACCTGCAACACTGCCGGGAAGGGAGGCCCTCCCGAACGCCAAAGCTGGGCCGAGGCAGCCGCGCGGCCGCAGCCGATGATGCGCTCGACTGCCTCGGACCGGAAAAGTGCTGAACGCCGCCGATCAGGGGGCTGAGATTCTTCCGGCCTGCGCGTGCTCCGCGACGTCGAGGACACCGGCCAGCCACGGCGTATAGGCGTCCGGATTGTCGGCCAGCGCGTCCCGGAGGGCGTCCGGGTGGATCCAAGCGAAATCGGCGACCTCGGCCGGGTCCGGGCGAGGCGCGCCGATGTCCAGCCGCCCGATCAGGACGTGGTCCCATTCGGACTCGACGCGCCCGGTGCGGGGGTCCGCCGCGTGGTAGCGGTAGATCCCCGCCTCGGTGAGCGCGATGGTCAGGCCCATTTCCTCCGCCAGCCGCAGGCCCGCGGCGGTGGCGACCGGTTCACCCGGTGCGGGGTGGCCGCAGCAGGTGTTGGCCCACAGCGACGGGAACCTGGTCTTCACCGCTGCGCGCTGCTGCAGCAGCACGCGGCCCGCCGAGTCGAACAGCAACACGGAGAACGCGCGGTGCAGCCGTCCCGGGGCCAGGTGGGCCTCCGCCACCGAGCACGCGCCGACCGCGCGGCCCACGTCGTCGACGAGCTCGACGGGCAGGGCCTCGCGGTCGGTGTGCGGCTGGGCGAGGGCGTCGGTCACCTTCCCACCTTATCGGCGGCTATGAGCAGGTACTGGAAGCTGCCCTCCCGATAGGCGGTCAGGAACGGCTTCTCGACACCCGTGGCGAGCTCGGATTTCGTGCGCAGCTCCCAGTACGGGATGGTCGCCGCGGTGAGGTCGGTCACGG
Organism: Nocardia sp. NPDC047654; assembly: GCF_043205035.1. Lineage (NCBI taxonomy): Bacteria > Bacillati > Actinomycetota > Actinomycetes > Mycobacteriales > Nocardiaceae > Nocardia > Nocardia sp. NPDC047654. The sequence goes on along the minus strand of NZ_JBIDDF010000013.1, from coordinate 27,343 downwards.
CGATGGGCACCAGGTTGTTCTCGGCCATGGCGCGGAAGTACTCGCTGCGCGGATGGATCATGCAGCCGTAGTGCGCGTCGATCCAGCTCACCGAGGACGACCGGCCACCGGTCACGTCGTTGGAGCAGCCGGTGATGCACACGTAGCGCCCGCCCGGCTCCAGCAGCCGGGAGAACTCGCGGAACAGATCGAACAGGTCCACGTACATGGTGGTCTCATTGGTCCAGATGCCGCGCATGGAACCGGACTCGAAGCCGGTGTCCAGCATGTTGCGGAAGTGGAACCTCACCTTGTCCGCGACGCCGCGATGCACGGCCTGGTCGTTGGCGAAGCCCACCTGATACTCGGAGATGGTCACGCCGTCGACCTGACAGCCGAAGCGCTGATTGGCCATGAAGCTGGTGCCGCCGCGGCCGGAGCCGCCGTCCATCAGCCGGTCGCCGGGCCGGACGTCGCCGAGATGGTCGAGCAGGAGATCGGCCTGTGCGGTCTCCAGTCGATGCAGTTCGGTGACGAGACGTTCTTCCCGGGTGTCCTCCGGACCGGTCAGCACCGTCAGGTCCGGGTCGCCGATGCCGTAGTGATGGTGGTAGAGCCCGTCGACCTCACCGAGTTTGGTGTTGACCCGGTCGTCGTTCGGGTTGTTGTTCCAGTACGCGGCGACGGACTTCTGGTAGCTGGTACGCAGAACGGTCCCGGTCTCCGGGTTGAGCATGGTCATGCGAGATCATCCTCTCTCGGTGCGGTACTGCTTCATTGCTTTCACTGCGGGTCGCGATAGCGTTTGCTGTCGGCGTGCCAGGCGCGGTTTCCTCCCATCCACGCCCACAGGCCGGTGAGGAAGCGGCGTAGTTCCGGCGACCCCGCCGCGGCCAACGGCGCCGCCTCCCGTTCGAACCGGTGCACCAGCTCGTCGTGCACCTCGGCGGTGCGCAGCACGGCCTCGCGGCGCGAGCAGCGCTCCTCGGCGGCGAGGACGGTCGGCAGATTGAACTCCCTGCCGTTGGAGAGGTCCTCGCGAGCCATCGAGTACAGGTCGTTGACCATCTGGCTGGCCAGCGCCGCCGTGGTGACGACGCGGCGCACCGCGGGGGCGGTGTATTCCGCGGCCTCCAGCTCGTAGCCGCCGACCACGTCGGTCGGCGCCATGCACGGCAGGAAGCTGTGCGGTTGCCGGTTGGTGAGGTACTCCCATACCGGCGGCGTCCGCCCGGCCGCGCGCCAGCCCGCTTCCGCACCGAGCGCGATGAACCAGCCCGCTATCTCGGTGCGCAGCCGGGCCAGCTGCGCCGGGCGCGCGTAGCGAGCCATATGGTCGAAGGACGTGCGAAACGCGCGCAGGATCGGGTCGGCCTCGAGGGCCGCCTCGAGTTCGGCGACGTAACGCGCGGGAAGGTGGACCGGATCCATGGCCGCGGCGGCCAATTCGAGCCGGGGACCCAACTCCGCCTCGGCGCTGGAGGGGGTGCCGTCCGGAGCCCGGTCGTCGGCATCCTCCTCGCAGTAGTAGTCGTCCACCGACCATTCCGAGACCGCGCACTTCGCCGCCGCCAGCAGGCGGTCGGCGTCGTCGCAGTCCGGGTGGGCGAGCATGATCAGCCGGCCGAAATCGGCGTCCCGCAGTTCGTCCAGCCGGCCCTCGTACAGTCCGATCTCTTCGGCCCAGTCCACGATCCCGTTGTTGACCGCCTCTGCGAGCGCCGGATCGTCCCGCAGCGGCGGCGGGCAGTACAGCGGTGGAATCGGATCCGGGAGGTCCCGGTCCACCGTCGCGGTGCCCGGGCCGCTCGGCCCCCGCGGAACGAGTGCGGGACCGCGAGCGGAGTCCGACCCGGTTCGCGGGGCGGGCGCCGCATGCGTGGCCGTACGTGGCGTTGCGGCGATGCTATGTCGTCCGAGGTACGCCGACGCGGTGCCGAGCCCGGTGGGGCCGGCCGGAATGCGTGGCGCGGTCGGCAGCGGTGTCCGTCCCGCCACCGGAATCGGTCCCGGCGCTACCCCCACTCCGCCGGTGGCGGCCGCCGGGGCGGCGGCCGGTGTGACGGCGGGCGTCGTGGCACGGTCCGGGCTGCTCGGAAGCAGCAGGGCGGCGGCACCCAGGCCGGACGGGCCGAGCAGCCCGCGAGGCGTCGCACCCGACGATCCATCCGAAGACGAAATACCCTTCGGCGCAGTTGCTTTCGGTGAGAAGAGCTCGGACGGAGCGGTCGTCCGGGTGTTGGTGAGTAGCGCGACGACCGTGGCGGCCACCTCATCGGTGGCATGCGCCGCCGCGGCGCGGGAGAGCACCGACATGCCCATCACCCCGGTCAGTCGGCCTGCCGGGCGACCAGGACGTTGCCGAGTACGCCGAGGGCATCCGGTACCAGGACGGCCGCCGAGTAATAGCAGCTGACCAGGTAGGAGATGATCGACTGGTCATCGATGCCCTTGAAGCGCACGTTGAGGCTCGGCTCGTATTCGTCCGGGATCCCGGTCTGGTGCAGGCCGATCACGCCCTGGTCCTTCTCTCCGGTGCGCATGGCCAGGATCGAGGTGGTCTGGGTGTCGCTGATCGGGATCTTGCCGCAGGGGAAGATCGGCACGCCCCGCCATGCGGGAACGCGGTGCCCGTCCACCTCGACCGGGTCGGGGTAGAGCCCCCGCTTGGTGCATTCGCGTCCGAACGCGGCGATCGCCTTCGGATGGGCCAGGAACAATTTCGTGCTGCGCCGCATGCTGAGCAGTTCGTCCATGTCGTCCGGGGTGGGCGCGCCGGACTCGGCGTAGATGCGCTGTTTCAGGTCGCAGTTGTGCAGCAGGCCGAAGTCGGGGTTGTTGACCAGGTCGTATTCGCGTCGTTCGTAGAGCGCTTCGATGGTCAGGCGCAGCTGCTGCTCGACCTGGTTCATCGGGTCGTTGAACAGGTCGGCGACGCGGGTGTGCACTCGCAGCACGCTCTGCGCGAGGCTGAGTTCGTACTGGCGCGGGGAGGCGTCGTAGTCGACGAACGTGCCTTCCAGCAGCGGCTCGCCGGAGTGACCCGAGGCGACCTCGATGTCCGCCTCGCCTTTGTGGTTCTGCGGACGCGTGGGCGCGGAGGCGACGCGGGAGAGTTGCTCGCGCAGTGCCGGAGCGCTGTCGATGAACTCGGTCAGCGATCGCCGCGGAAGGACCAGCATGGTCGTCGGCGTGATCGTCTTGATCGTTACCGGCCAGATCGCCGATGGCTCGGTGAGTATCGTATCGCCGAAGAAGTCACCGCCACCCAGGATTCCGAGCTTCGTCTGCTCGCCGTACTCACCCGACCCGATCTTGCTCAATTTACCGTGCACGATCAGCAGAACCTGATCCATCGGATTTCCGAATTCCGCTACTACAGTGCCCGGTTCGAGGTCGCGCTGTTCGAAACGGTCTGCGAGGCCGCGCAACACGTCCTCGTCGTCGAAGCCGCGCAGTGCCGGAAGCTCCTGCAATTCGAGGGGAATGACCCGAGCCGTCGACCCGTCGATGACGAATTCCACCTCACCATTGCCCACCGTGTGGGTCAGGCGGCGGTTCACGCGGTACACCCCGCCGTTGACCTGCGTCCATGGCAGCGCGCGCGTGAGCCACCGCGAGCTGATGCCCTGCATCTGCGGTTCGGATTTGGTGGTGTGCGCGAGCAGGCCGGCAGTGCTGGTACTCAGGCTCTTGCGCACGTTGTTTTCCGTTTGGACTGGCATTTCTATGGTCATGCGTGGTCCTCACCTCGAGACGGCCACCGAGACATGGTGACGGGTTTTGGGGCAGGGGAAATCGAGAAGTCGTCGATAGTTCAGAGTCGCTGGGTGTTCACATCAAACAGCAGGCGGGCATGCCCGCGGAGAGCTCATCGAACGAAATTGCCTACGCGCCACGGCGTTCCAGACATGTTCGATGGTAGACGCCGAAAGCGGCTGTGCGCAGGAAAATTTCGAAGATCGTCCCACCGGCCCGCGGATGGTCACGACACGCGGTCGATTCCGGTAACGGCGGGTGGCGTTGCGGAGCTATCCCGCAATCGCGTTCTAGTAGCGAAGAATTAGCTGTCATACGGCGCGGCCTCCTGGCCTCCCGCCCCCGGCTCGTTCCACGCTCATGCCGATCGGTCCGAGAGCCGGGACGATCCATCGGAGCCGCGCCGGGTGGTCGCCGAGGACGTCGCGTCCGGCCGCGGAAAGCGATGAGACGTTCGGCCGAAGCCGGGCGTGTAGTGTCGCTCCTCGGTCGAGTCGGGTAGGTGATCACGTCCCGAACGGACACCGGCCCCTACTCGCTACGCGGGAGTCGGCCGAGGCGGCGCGCGCACTGTCGCGCCGGGCGGTTCGGTTCCCGGCGGCTCGAGCGTCCGCGGGGGTGTGCTCGGGGTCGAGGGGGGAATGTCGAGGGGGAGCCGACCGTGGCAACCTGGCATGCGACGTGTCACAGCGGACACATAATGGACAGGTGGTATGGGAAGCTCGTCTGAACACCTCGCGGTGTGTGATGCGGGTCACGTTCTAGGGTAGGCCAGGAGCGATGGTGAAGTTGAACGCGAATGTTGTGGTGGGCTCGGTGCAGCGGTTGATGGCGACCGCGCAGAACGGCCTGGAGGTCATCCGCTTCGGCGGGTTGACCCATGACGTCGCGTCCTCGCCGTTCGAGGTCGTGGAACGCAGACGCATGTACCGGCTGCGCCATTACTTCCCCGACGACACGACCCCGGGGCGGCCGGTGGCGCTGCTGGTGCCGCCGCTGATGGTCAACGCCGACATCTGGGATGTGAACGCCGAGGACGGCGCGGTCGGGATCCTGCACCGCGGCGGAGTCGACTGCTGGGTGGTGGACTTCGGCTCGCCCGCGAGCGAGGAGGGCGGCTGGCAGCGCGACCTCGCCGATCACGTGCTGGCCGTCAACAGCGCCATCGACACCGTCAACGAGGCCACCGGCTCCGGCGTGCACCTGATGGGTTACTCGCAGGGCGGCATGTTCGCCTACCAGACCGCCGCCTACCGGTACGGCAAGGGCGTGGACAGCATCGTGACCTTCGGCAGCCCGGTCGACATCGTCGCGGGCATGCCGTTCGGGCTGCCCTACGGCATGGTCTCCGACCTCGCCGACTTCCTGGCCGATCATGTGGTCACCCGGTTGCCGATCACCGATTCCATGGTGCGGATCGGCTTCCAGCTGCTCGACCCGGTGAAGACGGCCAAGTCCAGAATCGATTTCCTCCGGCAATTGCACGACCGTGAGGCGCTGTTGCCCAAGGAGCGCCAGCGCCGCTTCCTCAACAGCGACGGCTGGGTCGGTTACGCGGGCCCGGCCGCGGCGGATCTGCTCAAGCAGTTCGTCGCGCACAACCGGCTGATGCTCGGCGGTTTCGTCATCCGCGATCATCCGATCTCGCTGGCCGAGCTGAAGTGCCCGATCCTGGCGTTCGTCGGCGAAGTCGACGACATCGGACAGCCCGCCGCGGTGCGCGGCATCGTGCGGGCCGCGCCGAACGCCGAGGTCTACGAGGCGACGCTGGTCGCGGGACACTTCGGCCTGGTGGCCGGGAGCACGGCCACCAATCACACCTGGCCGCTGGTGCGGCAGTGGGTCGGATGGATGAACGGCGACAAGCCGCTGCCCCCCGAGATCGTGCCGATGGCCGAGCACGTGGCGAGCAATCGCCCCCGGTCGGCGGCAACCCGGGTGGTGCACACCGCCGCGTCGCTGGCGGAGGCGGGCACCGGCGTGGGCAAGGCCCTCGAGGGCATCGCGAACAACACGGTGCGCGGTTCGATCGAACTGGCAGGCGAAGCGGCGCGGGCACTGCCCCGGCTGACCCGCCTCGGCATGATCCAGCCGCACACCCGGGTATCGCTCGGCCGGTTGCTTACCGAGCAGGCGCGGCGCGCGCCGCAGCGGGACCTGTTCCTGTTCGACGACCGTGTGCACACCAACGAGGCGGTCAACCAACGCATCGACAACGTGGTGCGCGGCCTCATCTCGGTCGGCGTGCGCCCCGCCATGCGGGTCGGCGTGGTGATGGAGACCCGGCCCAGCGCGCTGGCCTCCGTCGCGGCGCTGTCGCGTCTCGGCGCGGTGGCGGTCCTGCTGGCCCCGAACGGCGAACTGAGCCGCGCGATCGAGCTGACCGGCGTGGAGACTCTGATCGCCGACCCGGAGAATCTGCGGCGGGCCGCCGAGACCGGCGCCAGGGTGCTGGTGCTCGGCGGTGGCGACACCCGGGAGCTGGCGCTGCCCACGAGCGACCGCTTGATCGACCTGGAGCAGATCGATCCGGCGCGGGTGCGGGTGCCCGCGTGGTACCGGCCCGATCCCGGCCTGGCGCGGGAGCTGGCGTTCGTGCTCGTCACCGGCACCGGTGAGCGGCTGGAGACGAAGTACATCAGCAACCACCGCTGGGCGCTGTCGGCGTTCGGCACCGCGACCACGGCCGACCTCGATCGCAAGGATACGGTGTACTGCCTTGCCCCGCTGCATCATTCGTCCGGGCTGCTGGTCAGCCTCGGCGGGGCGGTCGCGGGCGGAAGCCGGATCGCGCTGGCCCGGTCGCTGGACCCGCAGCGCTTCGCCGAGGAGGTGCACCGCTACGGCGTCACCGTGGTCACCTACACCTGGACCATGCTGCGCGACATCCTCGATGCCGAGGTGTTCCCGGTCGGCCATCGCCATCCGATCCGGTTGTTCATCGGCTCCGGTATGCCCGCCGGGCTGTGGCGGCGCACCGTCGAGCAGTTCGACCCGGCCCGCGTGCTGGAGTTCTACGCCTCGATCGAGGGCGACGTGGTGCTGGCCAATGTGGCCGGAGTGAAGCGCGGGTGCAAGGGCAGGCCGGTTCCCGGCACCGCGAAGGTGGAGTTGGTCGCCTACGACCCGCTCACCGAACGCATCCTGGTGGACGGATCCGGCTTCGCCAGGCGTTGCGCGGACAACGAGGTGGGCCTGCTGATCGGCAAAGCGTCCGACGGCGTCGACATCTCCGCGGGGGGCCTGCGCGGGGTCTTCGCGGCGGGCGACTCCTGGATGCCGACGGAGAATCTGTTCCGCCGCGACGGCGACGGCGACTACTGGCTGGTCGACCGCACGGACACGGTGATCCACACCCGGCGCGGACCGGTCTTCGGTCAGCCGATCGTCGACGTGCTCAACGACATCACCCCCGTCGACATGGAAGTCACCTACGGGCTCAATGTCGGCGACCACTGCCTCGCGGTGGCCGCGGTGAGCGTGCGCGAAGGCTTCCGCCTGGAACCGAAGGACGTCACCGAGGCGTTGCGGGTCTTGGAACCGGACCAGCGGCCCGATCTGGTCTATGTGGTGGACGACATCCCGCGCAGCCCGTCGTTCCGTCCCTCCGCCCGTGCGGTGCAGGCGGCCGAGCGGCCGGAGCCGGGACCGGACACCTGGTGGTACAACCGCGCCTCGGACGCCTACGAGGTCCTCACCGAGGACCGAGCGAGCATCCTGTTCGGCGGCTGATGCGATTCCTGTTGCCGAAACACCGGATTCGCCGACCGATGGCATAGTTTGTGCCTGTGAGAACGAGCCTCATCTACCGCAACGGGACCGTCTACGAGGTCCTGATGCGCGGGTTGTACGGCAGGCACTACGCGGCTCGGTATCGCGCTATCGCGGAACTCGTCCCGGAGGGTGCGAGCGTGGTCGATCTGTGCTGCGGGCCCGCGACGCTCTACACCCGCTACCTGCGCCACAAGTCGGTCGACTACACCGGCCTCGATCTGAACGAACGCTTCGTCGCACGCGTGAACGAAGCGGGCGGACGCGGGCGAGTGTGGAACCTGCGTTCCGGTGACGCGCTGCCCGCGGCCGATTATGTCGTCATGCAGGCCAGTCTCTATCACTTCCTGCCCGAGCCTGGCCCCCTGCTCGATCGGATGCTCGCGGCGGCCACCGAGCGGGTGATCGTCGCCGAGCCGGTGCGCAACCTGGCCAGCAGCGCCAATCCGTTCCTCGCCACGATCGGCAAGCGGTTCACCGACGCGGGCGACGGCGAGCAGGCGCATCGCTTCACCGAGCGCACGTTGGACGAGTTCTTCACGCCGTACCGGCCGCGGGTCGCCCGGCAATCACTGATCGCGGGCGGCAGGGAGAAGCTCTACGTCCTCACCGCGTGAGGACGGATGTCGCGCGCCGGGGCGGCGCGCTCACACCGTGAACGCGGTGACCGCGTCCACGACGCGGGCTACCTGCGCGTCGGTCAGATCCGGCCACAGCGGCAGGCGCACGACCGTTCCGGAGAACTCGGCGCTGCGCACACACGCCCGCGGCGTGCGGCCGAGCTTGAAGCCGGCCGGGCTGGAGTCGAGCGGGATGTAGTGGAACGGCGCGGAGATGCCTTGTGCGGCGAGATGCGCGATGAGGTCGTCGCGGCGGCGCTCGGTCGGGGTCCGCAAGTAGTACAGGTGGGCGGTGTGCTCGCGATCGGCGGGCACGGACATCAGGCGCACGTCGTTGCGCAGGGCCCAATCCGGCAGGGCGGCGGCGTAGGCGTCCCATACCCGGTGCCGTCCGGCCTGAATGGCGTCGAACTCGTCCAATTGCGCGTCGAGCACGGCCGCGTTCAACTCGCTCGGCAAGTAGCTGGAGCCGATGTCCTGCCAGGAGTACTTGTCCACGGCTCCGCGCAGGAACCTGGCCCGGTCGGTGCCCTTCTCCCGGATGATCTCGGCGCGCGCCATCAGGATCTCGTCGGTGAGCAGCAGCGCGCCGCCCTCGCCGCAGTGCACGTTCTTGGTGTCGTGGAAACTGAGCGTGCCCATCGTGCCGATGGTGCCCAGTTTCCTGCCGCGCCAGCTGCCGCCGAGCCCGTGCGCGTTGTCCTCCACGACGGCGAAGCCGTGCGCGCCGGCCAGGTCGAGCAGGCCGGCCATATCGGCGGCGACGCCACCGTAGTGGATCACCACCACGGCCTTCGTCCGCTCGGTGATCAGGGCCGCCACCGACTGCGGGTCCAGGTTTCCGGTAGCCGGATCGATGTCGCCGAAAACGCAGGTCGCGCCGCGCAGCGCCATCGAGGTGGCGGTGGAGGTGAACGCGAAGCTGGGCACGATCACTTCGTCGTCGGGGCCCAGCTCCAGCAGCAGGCCCGCCATTTCCAGCGCGGACGTGCAGGAGGTGGTGAGCAGGGCGTGCGGCGCGCCCGTGATCGCCTTCAGCTTCGCGGTGGCCGCCGCGGTGAACTGTCCGTCGCCGTGGCTGTGATCGGAGGCGAGCACGGCCTCCAGGTTCGCCAATTCCCGGCGGGCCCGGTACGGGCGGCTGAAGATGACGCGGTCAGTGCTCAACCCGGTCGGTCCCCTTGCTGGCTGCGGTCGCGGTCAGTTCCGAAGTGTCGGCCGGACGCGGTGTCGGCGTCTCGACGGTGAGATAGAGCGGTTTGCCCACCAGGATGTGCAACGCGACGCCCAGGTACTCGGCGATGAGCCCGAGGGAGAACAGCACGGCGCCGGAGCACAGCAGCAACACCACGATGGTGGATGCCCAGCCCTCGGGCGCCCAGCCGTCGGTGGTCAGCGCTTCGACCACGACGATCGCGGCCATCACGCCACCGGCCAGCGCCAGGGTGACGCCGAGCATGCTGACCAGCCGTAGCCCGCGGGTCCCGCTGCACAGCACCATCTTCCAGAACAAGGAGAACAGGCGGCGGTAGTTGTAGCCGGATTCCTCCCTGCCCTCGGCGCGCAACGTCACCGGTGCCTGCGCGACGGCGCCGACCACCCAGGTCAGCGCGACGTCCAGGTAGACGCCGTTGGAGGCGACCTCGGCCAGCTGCCTGCCGATGTCCCCGCGGATCAGCCGGTAGCTTTCGAACCGGGTGGAATCCGGGAAGGCGAACAGCGTCGCGAGCACCAGCTTGGCTCCGCGCGAGGTCAGATTGCGCAGGAATCCGTGCGGCCTGGTGTTGGTCGGCTTGGAGTAGACCAGATCGGCTCGCTGCGCCAGGGCCGTGTCCAGGAACGTGCCGATGAAGCCGGGATCGTGCTGGCCGTCCTCGTCCATGGTGACGATCCAGTCACCGGCCGCGACGGACATTCCGGCGATCGTCGCGGCGTCCTGACCGAAATTGCGGCTGAGCCAGACGGCGCGCACCGTGGGATAGGTCCGTTGCAGTTCCTGCAGGACCACATCGGAGCGGTCGGGGCCGTGGTCGTGCACCAGAATGATCTCGGTGACGGCGAACGTGGTGCCGCCGGGGGTCTCGGCGGGGCGGGTGAGATCGTGCAGCTCGGCGACCAGACCGGCGATCGTGTCCTCGCCCCGATACACCGGCACGACCACCGACACCCGGTGCGGCCGGTCCACGCCGGGCCGTGCCGGGGCGCCGTTCGTCGCGGAGGCGCCGGAACGGAGTGCGCGGGCGGAGGGAATCGGCATCAGCTGGATCGACTTTCGATGACGGTGCGTGCCGGTACTCGTCGCAGAACTGCGGAGCCCGAACCGGTGTGGACTTTAGCACGGTGCGATATCCGGCTACCGGAGCAGCTGATCATGCCCTCATCTTGGTGGCGTCCACGACCCATGCCAAGCGGAGAGCCGCCCTGTAGGGTTTGGAACTCGTGACGGACAGTGCAGTGCCCGGCTCGCGGCCGGATGTCTATTCGCGGCGAGAGGTCTACCGGTGGGGGGTCATCACCGCGCTCGGAGTGGTCGCGGGTTACCTCGCTGTCCTGCTCGCCAACGCCCGCCATTTCTTCACCGACGACACCGAATCCCAGTACACCTCGCTGTGGGTGGGCCTCGGCCGCGCGCTGCGCGCCGGTGAGTTCCCGGTCATGGTGCCCGAGCAGTGGATGTCGGGCAACAACACCATGGACGACGCGGGCCTGTTCAACCCGCCGCAGCTGCTGATCGATCTGATCGCGCCTTCGGTGGACAACGTCGCGCTGTACGCCACCGTCGTGAAGCTGATCTTCTCGATCATCGCCGCACTCGGCGTCTACCGGATCTGCCTGGTCTACGGCGGGCGGCCCGCGTGGTCGGCGGTGGCGGGTATCGCGCTGCCGCTGTCGGGCTTCTTCCTGTTCTTCGACGAAGCCAGCTGGATGACCGCGCTCACCGGCACCGCGTGGATGGTGCACGCCTGGGCGGCCTCGGTGCGGTACACGCGAGGACAGGGCGGCCCCATCCCGGTTTTCGTCTACCTGTATCTGACCATCTCGACGCAGTACATCTTCCCGGCGGTCGAAGCGGTGCTGATGCTGCTGGCGGTGGCCGTGGGTGAGTTCGTCTACCAGCGCAAGTGGCAGCCGGTGCTCCGGCTGACCGTCGCGGCGGGCTGCGCCGGGCTCGCCGGCCTGCTGACCTTCCTGCCGAGCATGCTGTCGGCGAAGGTGACCTGGCGCGGCACCGCGCAGATCAACAACGACCAGTTCCTCACGGTGCCGTGGTCGGAGTCGCTGAACGCCAGCCTGCCCAGCTCGCTGCCCGCGTTCAGCTCGTGGTGGGGATACGTGCAGCCGCTGCCGGTCACCTACATCGCCTGGTTCCTGATCCCCGCGCTGGCGTTCGTCGACTGGCGCCGCGCCAGGGAGGCATGGCGGGAACTGAGCGCCGTCGCGATCTTCGCGATCATGATGCTGATGTGGACCGCAGGCCCCGGTTCGATCGGACCGCTGCGCTGGCCCGCGCGCGTACTCCCGATGCTGGCCATCGGCCTGCTCGTGCTGGTGTGCGTGCTGCTCGGCCGCTACGGGACGGTGCGCGATCCGAAGAACCGCGCCGTCGCGGCGGGCGTGCTGATCGGTCTGCTGTGGGTGCGCTCGTTCTCCGCCGACCCGCACGACGCGATCTGGCACGTGATCGCGGCGTTCGCGCTGGCCGCGCTGGTGGCGGGGGCGGTGTGGCTCGGGCGCGCGAAGGGGACCGCGGCGGCGTGCGCGCTGACCATCGTCGCGATGTTCCCGATCGCCTATTTCCAGGTCGAAGCCGCGCAACCCACGCCGATGTCGTGGAACCTGCCCGTGCAGCGCTCGGTGGCGAAAGAGGCGTTCCCGGATTTCGCGGGCAACACCATCCAGCTGGGCGATCGCGGACTGTTGCAGCCGCAGGACAAGAGCATCGAGGGCGCCTACGGGTCGCTCGTCTTCGGCAACTACGCCCGCGGACTCGAACTGGACTACGTCAACGGCTACACCCCCAGCGGCCATTTCTACTTCGGTGAGCTGCTGTGCATGCGCTGGGACGGCAGCGTCTGCCCGGACGCCTACCGACGGATGTTCGCACCGGAGCCCACCACCGGGCGGCCGCTGGTCGACCTGATGAACCTGGACCGCGTGGTGCTGCAACGAGCGCTGTTCCCGGACGCGCCGAACCAGGCGGCGCCCGAGGGCTGGAAGTGGGTCGACTACCCCGGGCACGAGCGTTTCATCGCGGTGCTGGAACGCGTGGGCGGCCCCATCTCGACCACGAACGGCCGCGTGACCGATGCGGCGAAGGTTCGCGCGACATCGATCTCCGAGACCGACACCACCAGCCGCGTGCGCGTGTCCTCGGACCAAGGCGGCCGGCTCGTGTTCGCCCGGCTGGGCTGGCCGGGATATCGGGTCACGCTGAACGGGAAGTCGCTGCCGATCACCACGGTCGCCAAATCGTTCATCGCGGTCGACGTTCCCGCGGGCACCCAGGACGCCGAGCTCGTGCTGACCTGGCGCCCGCCCGGGTGGAAGATCGGCATCGCCGCCGCGGTGGCGGGCGTGCTCGGCATCGGCGTCCTGCAATGGTTCCAGCTCCGGTCGCGGCGCCGCGACGAACCGGAGGAGCCCGGCGACGCCGAGGGCGCCGAGCCGGATCGTGAGCTGGCGGACGTCGTTTCGTGAAGACGAACGCTCGGCCGGTCGCCGCGGATTCCGACGCGACGGGCGACGGGCCCGCGGCGGGGCTTCTGCTGCGGATGGTCCGGCGCCAAGAGGTCGCGTTCGCCATGGTCGGCGCGTGCAACACCCTGCTCGGCATCGGGCTGACCGTCGCGTGGCTGGCGGTGCTGGGTGACGCGTGGCCGCCCGCCGTCGCGGTGGTGCTGGCCTACGCCGTTGGCATCGTCGTCGCCTTCGTCCTGCACCGGACCCTCGTATTCCGGGTCCGCGGCAGGCTGTTGCGCGACTTCGTCGGCTTCGTCGTGGTGAATTCCGGTGGCTTGCTGATGAATACGGTGCTGCTGTCGCTGGCCGTCTCGGTGCTGCACCTGCCGCGCATTCCATCGGCGGTCGTGGTGATGGGCCTGGTCGCGGTCGCCAGTTTCTTCGGTCATCGCTACATCTCGTTCCGCCGCGGGCCCGAGGCCGGGTCCGGATAGCGCGGTCGCGGACCGCATCCCGGCACTGGCTTGCCGGACGGGCGGACAGGTGCGGGTAGGGTCTGGGACTCGTGGCCGAACGTAGCACCATTTCTTCGCGAGAAGTCCGCACATGGGGCGTCATCACGGCGCTCGGGGTGATCGCGGGATACGGTGCGGTTCTAGTGGCCAACGTCCGGCACTTCTATACCGACGACACCGAATCGCAGTACGCGCCGCTGTGGGTGATGCTGGGGCGATACCTTCGCGAAGGACGGTTCCCGGCACTCGTGCCCGAACACTGGATGGCGGGCAACTACACCATCGAGGAAGCCGGGCTGCTGAATCCGCCGCAGCTGCTGATCGACCTGATCGCGCCTTCGGTGGACAACCTCGCGCTGTACGCCACCGTGGTGAAACTGATCTTCGCGATCATCCTCGCGCTCGGCGTCTACCGGATCTGCCTGGCCTACGGAGCGAAGGCGCCGTGGGCGGCGGTGGCGGGCGTCGCCATACCGTTCAGCGGATGGCTGCTGTTCTTCGACGAGGCCAGCTGGATGACCGCGTTCACCGGCACGGCATGGATGGCGCACGCGTGGGCCTCCGGGGTGCGCTACGCCCGCGGGCGCAGCGGGCCGATTCCCACCTTCGTCTTCTTGTATCTGGCCATTTCGGTGCAATACGTCTTCCCCGCGGTGGAGGCCGGTCTGATGGTGGGCGCGGTCGCGATCGGCGAACTCGTCCATCAGAAGGCGTGGCGCCCGTCGCTGCGCCTGCTCACGGTCGCGGCGTGTGCCGCGGTGGCCGGATCGGCGACCTACCTGCCGAGCATGCTGTCGGCGAAGGTGACCTGGCGCGGCACCGCGCAGATCAACAACGACCAGTTCCTCACGGTGCCGTGGTCGGAGTCGCTGAACGCCAGCCTGCCCAGCACATTGCCCGCGTTCAATTCCTGGTGGGGCTACGTGCAGCCGATGCCGGTGGTCTACATCGCGTGGTTCCTCGTTCCGGCGCTGGCCTTCGTAGATTGGCGCAGGGCGCTCGGCTCGGCGCGCGAATTCGTCGCGCCCGCCCTGTTCGCGGTGATGGCACTGATGTGGACGGCCGGTCCCGGCGCCATCGGCCCGTTGCGCTGGCCCGTCCGTGTGCTGCCGATGGTCGCGCTCGGTCTGCTGGTGCTCGTATGCGTGCTGCTCGGCCGCTTCGCGACCGTTCAGGACTGGCGGCGTCGCGGAATCGCGGCCGCGGTGCTGATCGGTCTGCTGTGGGTGCGCTCCTTCTCGGCCGCACCCCACGAGGTGATCAGGCATGTCATCGCGGCGCTCGGTGTGGCGGCGCTCGGCGCCGTCGCGGTATGGCTCGGCCGCAGCCGTGGCGCGGCCGCCGCGTGCGCGCTGATCGTCGCTTCGGTGTTCCCGATCGCGTATCTGCAGGTGTGGGACGCGCAACCGACTCCGATGGGGTGGAATCTGCCGGAGAAGCGGTCGGAGATGAAGGCCGCGTTCCCGGATTTCCCCGGCACCACGCTGCAACTCGCGGACCGTATGCTCATCCCGCCGTCGGAACGGAACCTTTCCGGGGCGTACGGATCGCTGGTATTCGGCAACTACGCGAAGGATCTCGAGCTGACCTACGTCAGCGGCTACACCCCCAACGGGCACTACTGGTTCGGCGAGACGTTGTGCATGCGCTGGGACACCAGCGTCTGCGCCGATGCCTACCGCCGCGCGTTCGCGACCGAGCCGACCACCGGCCGGACCATCGTCGACCTCATGAAGGTCGACCGGGTGGTGCTGCATCGCGCCTTGTACCCGGACGCGCGCGACCAGCCCGCGCCCCCCGGCTGGAAATGGGTCGACTATCCGGGGCACGAGAAGTACATCTCGGTCCTGGAACGCACCGACGGCCTGATCTCGACCCGTGACGGCCGGGTGGCCGCCGCCCAGGGGGTTACGGCCACATCGATCGGCGAATCGGATACGGCCAGCCGGGTGCGGGTGAGTTCCCCGGACGGCGGGCGGATCGTGTTCGCCCGGCTCGGGTGGCCCGGTTACCGGGCGACGCTCGACGGCCGGGAGATTCCCACCACGCTGGTAGGGAAAACCTTCTCGGCCGTCGATCTCCCGCCCGGCGCCTCCGGTGAGCTGGAGTTGTCCTGGCAGCCGCCGGGCTGGTGGATCGGCGTCGCCGCGGCACTGCTCGGGCTGCTCGGCCTCGGTCTGCTGGAGTGGGTGTACCTGCGTAGCAGGCGGCGGCTCGACCGGCCGATCGGCGACAGCGGTGAGCCGTCCGCACCCGATGCCGCCGTGACATCGGAAACCGACTCGGCCGACGCCGTCCGATGAGCGCGGGCGCGGGGGACGGAGCCGGGGCGGCATCGGAGGTGCGACGCTCCGATGCCGCGGACGCGACGAGCACGCCACCGCCCGCCGAGGCGGATGCTCCGCTTCCCCGTGCCGCGGAACTCCCCGCCGACCCCGGCCCGCTGCTGCGTTTGGTGCGTCGCCAGGAGATCGCGTTCGCCGTCGTCGGCGTGGTGAACACGGGTCTGGGCATGGCGCTGACGGTGATGTGGCTGGCGGTGCTCGGCAACCGGACGCCCGCCGCGCTCGCGCCCGCCCTGGCCTACGGCATCAGCGTGGTCGTGGCGTTCGTCCTGCACCGCACCCTGGTGTTCCGGGTGCGCGGGCGGCTGATGCGGGATTTCGCCGCGTTCGTCGCGGTGAACTCCGGCGGGCTGGTGCTGAACATGGTGCTGCTCCAGCTGGGGGTGTCGCTGCTGCACCTGCCGAGCATCCCGTCGGCGGTCGCCGTGATGGCGCTGGTGGCGGGCGCCAGCTTCTTCGGGCATCGCCACATCTCGTTCCGCCGAGCGTCCGCACTCGACGCGGACGGTTCCCGGTCCGGCACCGCGGGCAGGTAGGTTCCTCGTATGCCTGAGCACACCACTTTGGACGCCACACTGCTGAGCCTGCTGGCCTGCCCGCAGGACAAGGGCCCGCTGCGGCTGGTCCGCGCCGCCGACGGCAGCGCGCTGCTCTACAACCCGCGCCTGCGCCGGGCATACCCGATCGAGAACGGCATCCCGGTCCTGCTCGTCGACGAGGCAAGGGACGTCACCGACGCCGAGCACGACGCGTTCACCGCCCAGCCCGACGCCTGACCCGCCGAACTCTCTTCGCACGACTCGCCCGCCGCAGGGCAACGGATGCGTCACGGTCGTTTTGCGGCCATTGACCGTTTGGAGCCGGGTCCGCCATGATCATTTGCACTTCGCGACGGTCCAGGCGCTCCAGCGAAGGGGCGCCGCGGCCGACCTGATGAGCGGCACAGGTGGCGTATGGGAGAGAGGTCGGGAACGTAATGAGCGGTTCGCGTTCACGTAACTGGACGGCTCGATGCGCGATCGCCTGCGGAGTCGCGGCGGCGGCATTCGCCATGGCGGTGCCCGCCCAGGCCGAACCGCTCTGGCCGGGCGGCCCGGACATCCCCGGTATGCCCGCGCTGATTCCGCCCCCGCCGCCCGTCGCGCCGTGCTCCACGGCGGCCCGCGCGTGCATGCGGCTGTCCACCGACGAAGCCTGGCTGATGGACGAGGGCAAAGTGGTCTACGGCCCCACGCCGATCTCGCACGGGATGCCGGGGTACGAGACGCCGCCCGGAGTCTTCCACGTGTCGTTCAAGAAGGAATTCCACTGGAGCACCATGCACAACGCTCCGATGCCGTACGCGACCTTCTTCAACGGCGACATCGCCTTCCACGTCGGCCCGATCGAGAAGAAGTCGCACGGCTGCGTTCGGATGACCCACGAGGGAGCCAAGGCGTTCTACGAATACCTCTGGCCCGGTGACATCGTCGAAGTCGTGGAGTGACGGCTCCGGCGTGTCCCGGTGATCGCCGCGGTCACGGGGACGCCGGTCCCCGGCCGATGTCTCCGGTGAGATAGCGCTGCAGCGTCGGGCCCACCGCGGTGACCAGCTCGGCCGCGGGCATCGATGCCAGCGGTTCGACACCGACGATCTTGCGGGCTACCAGCACGCCGATCATCTGCGACGCGACCAAACCGATCCGGACCCGGCCGTCGTCCTCCGGGGTGGCGATGCGCAGGCGGACGCGCTCCAGCACCACCTCCAACAGGAATCTCCTGGCCAGGGACGGGTCGTCGCTGCCGGCCAGGATGCTGCGCACCACGGCGACGACGCCGGGCCCCGCGGGGGAGTCCCACACCCCGACCACCGCGCGAATGATGGTCTCGCCCAAGCGATCCAGCGGCGCGGCCTCGATGATGCGCAGTGTCGCCTCGGGATTCACCGGGAATTCCACCACCGCGGCGAAAAGTTGCTGCTTGGTGCCGAAGTAGTGATGCACGAGGGCCGGATCCACCCCCGCGTCGGTGGCGACCGCGCGCACCGAGGTCTTGTCGAAGCCCGCGTCGGCGAAACGCGCGCGGGCGGCCGCGAGGATGGCCTCGCGGGCGCCCGATTGCCCCGGTCGGCGGCCCGTGCGGGTAGGCCGCTCGGCGCCGCCGGAGCCGTTGCCTGCCGTCACGTGGTCCGCCGTCGTAGCGTGGCAGCGCCCAGGCACAGGGCGACGATCGCGAACCCGGCGACAATGGCCAGATCACGCCACATCTGGCCGGTGACCTCCGGATGCGTCGAAACCTGCTGCAGCGCGTCGACCGCGTAGCTCAACGGCATCACGTTGCTGATCACCTCCAGCCAATCGGGCAGCTGGCCGCGGGGAACGAGCAGGCCGCACAGGAAGATCTGCGGCGCGACCACGACCGGCATGAACTGTACGGCCTGGAATTCGGTGCGCGCGAACGCGCTTGCCAGCAGTCCCAGCGCCACCCCGCACACCGCGTCGACCACCGCGATCAGCACCACCCAGCTCGGACTGCCCGCCGCGCCGAGCCCGAGCAGCCCGAAGGAGACCAGGCAGGCGACGACGGCCTGCGCGGCCGCCGCCAGCGAGAACGCGGTGCCGTAACCGGCGAGCAGGTCGAGTTTCGACAGCGGCGTCGACAGCAGCCGCTCGAGCGTGCCCGAGGTGCGTTCGCGCTGCATGGCGATCGCGGTGATCAGGAACATCACGATGAACGGCAGGATGCCGAGCATGCTGATGCCGACCCGGTCGAACAGCGAGACGGGGTTCAGCGGGTTGGTCGGGGTGTCCTTGTAGATGAAATACAGCAGCGCCATCAGCAGCGCGGGGACCACCAGGATCATGGCGACGGTGCGGTGGTCGTTGCGCAGCTGGCGCAGGATGCGGCCGGTGGTAGCGGCATAGGGGCGCAGCGTGGGCGTCCGCCGGGGCGCGGCTTCCATGGTGGCGGTCATGCGTTCTGTCCCATCGTGATCAGGGTGAGGAAGGCGGTCTCCAGGTTCTGCTCGCCGGTCTGCGCGCGCAGTTCGTCGGGGCTGAGCTGGGCGAGCAACTGCCCCTCGCGCATCAGCAACAGCCGGTCGCAGTGCTCGGCCTCGTCCATGACGTGGCTGGACACCAGCAGCGTCGTCCCGTTCGAGGCCAGTTCGTGGAACTGCTTCCACAGCTCGACGCGCAGCACGGGATCGAGGCCGACGGTCGGTTCGTCGAGAACCAGCAGATCGGGCTGGGCGACCAGCGCGCACGCCAGTGACGCGCGCGTCTTCTGCCCGCCGGAGAGCTCGTCGCCGCGCTGGTGGGCGTGATCGGTCAGACCGACCGCCGTGATCGCGTCGTCGACGTCGGCGCGGTCGCGGCCGTAGAGCGCCGCGAAGTACGCGACGTTCTCGCGGACGCTGATGTCGTTGTAGATGCTCGGCGCCTGGGTGACGTAACCGATCAGGTGGCGCAGCGCCGCGGAGCCCGCCGGGCGTCCGAGCGCGCTGACGTCGCCCGATTCGATGATCTGAGTGCCGACGATGCTGCGCATCAGCGTGGTCTTGCCGCATCCCGACGGGCCGAGCAACCCGGTGATCGAGCCGCGCGGGATGGTCAGTGAGACGTCGTGCAGTACTTCGCGGCCGCCGCGACGGACCCGCAGGTTCCGTACCTCGACGGCGGGGGATGGGATGGCTTGCGACACGGTCGCCTCAATTCATCGAGTGTTGAATTCACTGTGTGATGAATTTAGCGCGCTCGCGCTGAACAGGCAAGAGTGTCGGGCGGAGAGTCAGTGGCCGTGGTGCACCGGCGGGGTCCCCGGTGTCTGGCCCGGGTTCACGACGACGAACTGGCCCATCATTCCGAGGTCTTCGTGCCACAGCAGGTGGCAGTGGTACATGTAGGGCGCGTCCGGATCGGCCGGGCCGTCGAAGCGCATGGCCAATCGCACCGTGCTGCCCGGTGGCAGGAAGACGGTGTCCTTCGGGCCGGTCAGCGCCGCCGGTGGCGGGCCGTCGTCCACCGCGAGCACGCGGAATCGCACGTCGTGGACGTGGAAGTTGTGCGGCATGCCGTCGCCGTTGCGCACCACCCACGTCTCCGTGGTGCCGCGCGTCACCGCGAAATCGATCCGGTCCATAACCATCGGGGTGCCGTTGATCCCGGCGAGGTTCAGGTCGAAATTCCGTTCCCGGACCGAATCGCCGCCGTCCGGGGTGCTGGGGGGAGTCAGGGCCGCGGGCAGCTCCGGTGACGGCCGCAGCGTCTCGGCCGCGCGCAGTTCCAGGATGTCGAAGGTGTCGTCACCCCCCGCGAAACGCTGTGTCCAGAAATCGAGTCCGGCGTCGAGTTCGCCGGAGCGCAGTACGGCGCGCTCGCCAGGTCGCATCCGCACCACGATCTCGGCGCGCTCACCCGGCGACAGCCGCAGCCGATCCTGGGTGCTCGGCCGTTCGGTGAAGCCGCCGTCGGTGGCGACGAGCGCGAACGGTCGCCCGTCGGAGAATTCGAAGGTGTAGATCCGGGCGGTGGAGGCGTTGAGCAGGCGCAGCCGGACCAGTTCGTCGCCGACGTTCCGGTACGGCGCGAGCGTGCCGTTGACCATGGTCCGGTCGCCGAGGAAACCGACATCGCGGAACATTCCGTGCGAGGAGTCGAGCGCCGCGCCGTTGAACTTCACGTCCTGCACGATCACCGGCAGATCGTCCACGCCGTAGGTGGAGGGAAGCGCCAGGGAGGTGGACACGTCGTCGTCGAGCAGGAACATGCCCGCCAACCCGCGGCCCACGTGGGTTTCGGTCGCGCCGTGCGGATGCGGGTGGTACCACAGCGTCGCGGCGGGTTGATCGACGGTCCACTGCGGCGTCCAAGCGGCGCCGGGCGCCACCATCTGGTGCGGGCCGCCATCCATCGCGGCGGGCAGGTGCATGCCGTGCCAGTGCACGGTGGAGGCCTCCGGCAGGGTGTTGCGAACGGTCACCGCCACCTTCTCCCCGCGCCGCGCCCGCAGTGTCGGACCGAGATAGTCGCCGTTGAACCCCCAGGTCGGCGTGGCCCGGCCGGGAAGGAACTCCCGTTGCCCGGCGCGCATGTCGAGTTCGAACGTGCGCGTGCCGTCGGCGCCGACCCGCGACGGAGCCAGCGCGGGTACGGCCAGTTCGTTGCGGAATTCCGTCTTGCCCACGGTGGATACGGCTGCCCCGGCGTACACCCACGCGACACCACCGAGGATCAGGACCGGCAATGCCGCGAGGCAGCCGAGAACGAGGAACAACCGCCTGCGCGGCCGGGAATCCGAAGACATGGACCGACGGTAGAAATCAGCGGTGCCACAACACATCCGGAAGCGTCCCGATTTCCTCCCCGATCCCGCCCCTGATACCCGTGCCGCGGCCTCAGGGTGCGCGCGGGATTCGCTGGTCCGGCCGCGCCCATCGAGTGTGACTCGGAACACATCGTGGGGTGTCACGTTCCGGACCGCTCAGCTGTCCCATGGTCGTCACCATCCGCCAACACTGCCTCGGTGACCCGACCATTGGAGCACTGTCATGAACACCACACATCGGATCGTCATCGTCGGCGGCGGCTACACCGGCATGCTGGCCGCCGTGCGGCTGGCCCGGCGCACCCGTGCGCTGGACGTCCGGATCACGTTGGTCAACCCTTCGGCGCGATTCACCGAGCGCCTGCGCATGCACCAGGTGGCCGCGGGCCAAGAGCTGGCGGACCACCGGATCCCCGCGCTGCTGGAGGGCACCGGCGTCGCCTTCGTCCAGGGCTGGGCCACGGCCATCGACCCGATGGCTCGAGAGGTCACCGTCGACGGCACCACTCGCCTTCCCTATGACGAGTTGATCTACGCGCTGGGCAGCACCGCCGACACGAGCATCGTGCCCGGCGCCGCCGACCATGCGTGGACCCTGGACAACCCCGCCACCGCACACCGATTCGGCCGACGCCTCGCCGAGGTGGCGGCGCGCGGCGGCACGGTCGCGGTCTGCGGCGGCGGCTTGACCGGCATCGAGGCGGCGGCCGAGATCGCCGAGAGCCATCCCGGCGCGCGCGTCACCCTGATCAGCACCGGGGAGCCCGGCGCCATGATGGGCACGAAGGCTCGCGCCTACCTGCATCGGGCACTCGATCGGCTCGGTGTCACCCGGCAGACCGGCCGGGCTGTGGTGAAGGTGCTGCCCGACGCGGTCGAACTGGCCGGCGGGGAACTCGTGCACACCGACCTGACGCTGTGGACGGCCGGTGTCCGCGTCTCCCCATTGGCCGCGCAGGCCGGGATCGAGACCGACCCGCACGGGTTGATCGTGGTCGACCCGACCCTGAAGTCGGTGTCGCACCCGACGATCCACGCCATCGGCGACGCCGCCGCGGTCCGCCAGACGTGGGGGCGGATCCACGGCACCTGCCAGAGCGGGATGCCGACCGCCGCCTACACCGCGGACGTCATCGCGCGGCAGCTGCGCGGCAAGCGCGTGCGGCCGTTCCGCTTCGGCTATTTCCACCAGCCGGTCAGCCTCGGGCGCAAGGACGCGGTCATCCAGTTCACCAAGGCCGACGACCGTCCGCGCCGCGGCTACCTGACCGGACGCGCCGCCGTCCGCTACAAGGAGGCCGTCAGCGGCAGCCCGGTGCCGGTGTTCACGCTGAGCAAGCGGATGACGGTGTCGGTCACCCTGTCCAAAGGCGGCCGGGCAACCAGGAGAATCCAGGCATGACCGACCCGATATCGGAGCAGGACCCTTTTCTCGAGCACCGGCGTCTGTTGTTCGCCACCGCGTACCGGATGCTGGGCACCGTCACCGACGCGGAGGACGTCCTCCAAGACGCCTGGCTGAAGTGGAACGAGACCGACCACTCCACGGTGCGTCAGCCCAAGTCCTACCTGGTGCGGGCGGTCACCAACCTGTCGCTCAACCGGCTCACCTCGGCCAGGGCCACTCGCGAGAGCTATGTCGGGCCCTGGCTTCCCGAGCCGTTGCTCACCTCACCGAACGTCGCCGAGGAGACCGAATTGGCCGACACCGTCTCCACGGCGATGCTGGTGGTCCTGGAAACACTCGGTCCCGTCGAACGCGCGGTCTTCCTGCTGCGCGAGGTCTTCGGCTACACGCACGCCGAGATCGCCGAGACCCTGGACCGGCCGGAGCCCGCGATCCGGCAGATCGCGCATCGCGCCAAGCGGCACGTGCTATCCCGCCGACCGCGTTTCGACACCGACAAGGCCGAGCGCGACCATGTCACCGCCCGGTTCATGGCCGCGTGCTCCGGCGGCGACCTCAACGCGCTGATGGACCTGCTCGCCCCGGATGTCACCTCGTGGTCGGATGGCGGCGGCGTGGTCACCGCGGCGCGCCGGCCGTTGTACGGACCCGATCACGTGGCGCGCTGGATACTCGGCGTGCTGGCCAAGCCGATCGTCGCCGGATTCGTGCTCGAACCCGCGCACATCAACGGTGAACTCGGGGCGCTGGCGCTCATCGAGGGGAATCCGGTGGCCGTGTTCACCTACGACATCGCCGACGGACGGATCCAGAACCTCCGGTTCCAGGTCAACCCGTACAAGCTGAAGGGTCTCGCCATGGGCACCGACACGCTGGGGTGACGGCGGTCGTTCTAGGCTCCAGCTGTGACCAACCAGAGCGCCCTGTCCGCCGACGGCGGGCAGCTGCGGGCCTCGACGCTCGAACTGTTCTTCGATCTCGTCTTCGTCCTCACCATCACCCAGCTCTCGCACGTCTACACGCATCACCCGGGCTTCCAGGCGCTCGTCCAGGTCGCCCTGCTGTTCGGACTGGTCTGGTGGATGTATTCCGGCTACGTCTGGCTCACCAACGAGGTCGCCCCGAACAGTTCCACCAGGCGGACCTGGCTGCTGGTGGGCATGTTCGCGTTCTTCGTTCTCGCCTTGGCGATCCCGGACGCGTTCCACGGCACCGGCCTCGCGTTCGGGATCGGGTACGTCCTGGTCACCGCCGTGCACACCGCGCTGTTCGCCTCGGCGGGCGGAGCGTCGGCGACGATCGCGATCCGCAGGCTCGCGCCGCTCAACGCCCTGGCCGCCGCGCTCGTACTGGCAGGCGGATTCGTGCACGGTTGGATGCAGTACGCCTGCTGGATCGTGGCCTTCACGGTGCAGGTGATCAGCCCCTATCTGGTCGACACGCGCGACTTCGTGATCCGAGCGCGCCACTTCTGCGAGCGGCACGGGCTGGTTGTGATCGTCGCGATCGGTGAGTCCATTGTCGCCGTCGGCGCCGGGCTGGCCGGCGAGAAGATCACCCCGCAGTTGATCGCCACCGTCGGCCTCGGCCTAGGTCTGGCCTACGTCCTGTGGTGGGCCTACTTCGGTGTCGACGACGAACGTGGCGAGCACGCGCTGGCCGCGGTACCGGACCGGGAACGCTCCCGGCCTGCCGTGCTGGCCTACGGCTACTCCCTGTACCCGCTGCTGATCGGCGTCATCGTGGCCGCGGCGGGCATTCAGATGAGCGTCGCCCACGGCGACGAAGCGACCTCGGTCGCCGTGGCCGCCGCGCTCTCCGGCGGCGTCGCGCTGTACTTCCTCGGCCAGTTCTTCTTCCGCCTGACACTGCGGCTGCCGCGTCCATGGGCTCGCTTGCTCGCGGCGCTCGCGGTGGCGGCGACAACGCCGATCGGCATCTTCTGGGTGTCGTGGGCCCAATTGGTCGCGATCGTCGTCGTCGGTTACGCCGCGGTCATCGCCGACGACCTGCTCACGCTGCGGTCCGGCGAGCACAGTACGTACTTCTGAGGGCCGTGGTCGTCGTCCGTCCGGCTTCCTCGGGTGACCTCGCGTCTTCGGCGCGTAGCCGGGTGTCCCGGCCTGCGCGCGCGAGCGCGTGCCGCGCACTCGGCGTTGCTTCTACCCGCGCGATTGCCCGCGCCGAGGGCGGTACGGTCGCCGAGCGGCTGGGCGCACCGTTGTCGTAGCCGTCGAGGAGAATGGCGGCTGTGTGTGCCCAGCCTGTCGAGGAACTCGCCGTCGAACCACCCGCTGCCGCCCGGCGTCTGCTCGGGGCGACCTTGTGGTCGGGCCCGGTCGGTGTCCGGATAGTCGAAGTCGAGGCCTACGGGGGAGACCCGGCCGGGCCATGGCCGGATCCGGCATCGCATTCCGGGCGCGGCCGGACCAAGCGCAACGACGTGATGTTCGGTCCCGCCGGTGTGCTGTACGTCTACCTCAGCTACGGCATGCACACCTGCATCAACGTGACGAGCGGCCCGGATGGGGTCGCCAGCGCCGCGCTGATCCGCTCCGGCGAGGTCATCGAGGGGCTGGAGACGGTGCGTGAACGGCGCCCCGGAGCTCGAAGCGACCTCGACTCGGCCCGCGGCCCGGGCAACCTCGGCAGCGCGCTGGGAATCACGTTGAGCGACTACGGAACCCCACTGTTCGATCCGGCGTCACCGATTCGGCTCGAGTTGCACGATCCGATCGCGGACGCCGAGATCGCCAGTGGTCCGCGGGTCGGGGTCAGCAGCGCGGCGGACCTGCCATGGCGTTTCTGGCTTCCGGGTTCGCGGGCGGTGTCGGTCTACCGGCGCAGTCCGCGTGCTCCACTGCCCACCGAGAAGTCGGCCTGAGCACTCGGCGGAAGTTTTCGCATCGCCTCCACCAGCACCGCGCCCGCCGCCGCCCAGCCGGGCAAGGT
Organism: Nocardia sp. NPDC047654; assembly: GCF_043205035.1. Taxonomy (NCBI): domain Bacteria; kingdom Bacillati; phylum Actinomycetota; class Actinomycetes; order Mycobacteriales; family Nocardiaceae; genus Nocardia; species Nocardia sp. NPDC047654. Next base: position 2,010 of record NZ_JBIDDF010000013.1, on the reverse strand, counting down.
TCTCGATCGCACCCTGTGGACGGTGCAGATCCTGCTCCGCCTGTTCCTGGTCATCGCCTCGGGCCTGCCGGAACTGGCCGGTCAGTCCGATGCCGTGCGCATTTTCCACGAGATCGGCTTCTGCGACTGGTTCCGCTAACTCACCGGCCTGGTCGAGGTCGCCGGCGGCGCCGGTCTGCTGGTGCCGCGGCTGAGCGGCGTGGCCGCGTCCGGTCTGTCGATCACCATGGTGCTGGCCGCCGCCACCCAGCCCTTCCTCCTGGGCGCCTCAGCTTTGGCGCCGTTCCCGCTGGTACTGGCCGCGGTGTTCGCCTGGATCGCCTACCAGCGGCGCGACAGCATCGTCGCGGTGCGGGAAACCCTGTCGCGGTGAGCGCTCGCGCCACGCGCACGGCCGGTGGACTCGGTCCACCGGCCGTCGTGCCGGGCGGCAGGGTCGCCGGTGCACAGCAAAATCGTTCGACTCACGCCGTGCCGCGCCACGACACCGAGGTGCGCACGAAGCCTCGGATCCGGTGCGGAAAGATAGGACAACGTGAGCGGCGACATCATCGACGAACTGACCTGGCGCGGACTGATCGCGCAGTCCACCGATCTGGATGCCCTGCGCGCGGCGGCGGCCGCCGGGCCGCTGACCCTGTACGCGGGCTTCGATCCCACCGCAGCCAGCTTGCACGCGGGACACCTGGTGCCGTTGCTCGCCCTGAAGCGTTTCCAGCGCGCCGGACATCGCCCCATCGTGCTGGCGGGTGGCGCCACAGGGCTGATCGGTGACCCGCGCGACGTCGGCGAGCGGAGCATGAACTCCACCGACACCGTCGCGGGCTGGGCCGAGCGGATCCGCTCCCAGCTGGAGCGCTTCGTCGACCTGGACGACTCGCCGACCGGTGCGGTCGTCGTCGACAATATGGAGTGGACCGGGCGGCTGTCCGCGGTCGACTTCCTGCGCGACATCGGCAAGCACTTCTCGGTGAACGTCATGCTGGCGCGCGACACCATCAAGCGGCGGCTGGACGGCGAGGGCATCTCCTACACCGAGTTCAGCTACATGCTCCTGCAGGCCAACGACTACTTGCAGTTGCGTCGCGACTACGGCTGCACGCTGCAGGTGGGCGGCTCCGACCAGTGGGGCAACATCATCGCGGGCGTCGAACTCAACCGCCGGGTGGACGGCGCGTCCGTGCACGCCATGACCGTTCCGCTGGTGACCTCCGCGGACGGCAAGAAGTTCGGCAAGTCCACCGGCGGCGGCAGCCTGTGGCTCGATCCCGAGATGACCAGCCCCTACGCCTGGTACCAGTACTTCGTGAACACGGCGGACGCCGATGTGGTGCGGTACCTGCGCTGGTTCACGTTCCTGTCCCGCGAGGAACTCGACGAACTCGAGCGGGCGACGGCAGAGCGACCGCATGCCAGGGAAGCGCAGCGCAGGCTCGCCGCCGAGATGACGACCCTGGTGCACGGGGAGGCCCATACCCGCGCGGTGCAGCTGGCCAGCCAAGCGTTGTTCGGTCGCGGTGAGCTCCGCGAACTCGACGAGGCGACCCTCGGCGCCGCCCTGCGCGAAGCGGCGGTCGACGGTGAGGTCGCGCAGATCAAAGCCGGCGAGCCGAGCACCATCGTGGATCTGCTCGTCGCCACCGGCCTGTCCGAAAGCCGCGGCGCGGCGCGGCGCGCGGTGAACGAAGGCGGCGCCTCGGTGAACAACGGGAAGATCTCCGATATCGAGTGGACCCCGGCGGATGCCGACTACCTGCACGGACGGTGGCTCGTCCTGCGGCGCGGGAAGAAGAACCTCGCGGGGGTTCTGCGGGCAGGTGCATGAAGATCGCCGTGGCTTGAATCACATCCGTGTGATTCAAGCCAGCCATCACGGTGATCCCATGGCATTGACCTGCGGAAACGCCAGCTTGTCCAGGCGATTTGACGTAGCGTTTTCCGCCGCGTAACTTTATCCAAGTCAGAGCGACACGGACACCGACCCGGAGCCGAGAAGCGAGGCGGAGACGC
>NZ_JBIDDF010000012.1:0-220295 GCF_043205035.1 Nocardia sp. NPDC047654 | reverse complement strand
CCACCCCCCGGATCATGAGAAAGACAGGGGCAAGAAGTCATACCGAGCCTGGCGACCGTGGGCCCGATCGCGGTACCCACGAAAAAGGTAACGGGTGAGAAGCTCATCGTTCATCCGCTGACGCCCGAGACGTGGCGGGGGAACGGATCATCGCCAGGTACCGTTGGGCGGTGAACCCAGTTGATGCGCGAAGCCTCAAAGACGGCGATCTCGAGACTCGCGGAGCGAGTCTGCGGCGGCTGCTCGTGCGGGCTGCGGACGGGGACACATCCGCCAAGGAAGCACTGCGCGCGCTCGTCCGAGACTATCCCGACTACCACCGGTCGCTGTACAGCCGGGCGTTGAACCAGGCGGCGGTCTTCGGCGACGACACCCTGAAGGCGCCGCTGCTCGCGTCACTGGCCGACACTCGGTACAACTGCCAGGCATGGGCGGCGATGGGCTGCGCGGCGCTCGGCTTCCGCGATGCGGTTCCCGGCTTGATCGCGATGCTGGACCACTCACAGGAGATGGCTCGAGAGCAAGCGGTGATCGCTCTGGGCGCCCTCGGCGACGAATCGGTCGTCCCGGCGCTCACGCCCGTGCTGCGGGACCCGATCGGAGGAATGCGCGAACGGGCCGCCGAGGCCCTCGGCATGATCGGCGGTGATGCTGCCTTGGCCGCACTGTGGGACGAATTCGAGAACCGCCGGTACTTCCGCATCGGCTATATCGCCAGCGCGTTGGCCAAGTTTTCCCCGGACGTCATCCCGAGGCTGTGCGCGGCGGCCGACAGTGACGACCCGGACCAGCGATACTGGGCGGCTGTCGCGCTCGGTTCGACCGGCGATGATCGTGCCGTGCCGACGCTGGAACGACTGATGGCCCACGATCGGGGCTCCACAGTCTTCGACGGCATGGTGAGCGTCGCCGCGAAGAAAGGCCTCCGCACGCTACGACGAATCCAAGCCGCAATCGCAGCCCGCGAATCCTGAAAGGCCACCGGACCGATCGCCGCCAACCCGACGGGGATCGGTCCGAGAACGTACGACCGGCGATCGGTGGGTGTGCCACCGATCGCCGGTCGTACTCATGGATCTGTCATCGCGAGAGCGAGTTGCGCAGATCGGTGATGGTGGCGCGGCGCTCGTAGGCGATCCAGGCGAAGATCGCGGCGAGCACCAGTGGGAAGATGCCCATCAAGGGCTTGTCGGCGATGAAGGCCTGCGTCCCGGCGGCGAGCACGGTCAGAACGGACAGACCCGCGGCGGCCAGGGCACTGAGCCGTGGCACCATCAGGCCGATACCACCCGCTACCTCCGCAACTCCGATGAAGATGAGCAGCCCGAGGGGGATGGTGAGATTCTCGGGAGCGTTGTCCATCAGAGCGTTGGGCATAACGAGCTTCGGCCCGCCGGAGGCGATGATGAAGAACAGGCCGAGCAGGATCTGCAGGGTCCACAGGACGCGGTTGCGGATCTTGCCGGGACGACCGGTGACGTCGTCGGAGAACTCGGCGGTGGGGTTGGCGGTGGTCATCTCTGGTCCTTCTGGTCGGTCGCGCCGGGTTGGTAGCGCGTTCAACGGATAGGACGGAGCGCCGTCCGAGAATTCATCGCTGTCGGCGAAGATTTCCCGAACCGCTGCCGTACCGGCTCAGCGCCGGATTCCGTCGAGCTGCACCACCGGGAACGCCGCGCGCGGCCGGGCCGCGCTACGCGTCGTCTCCTTCGAACGCCGGAACGCCCACCCATGCACCTCGGGCCGCGGCTGTCCGGCGGGGCCGCCGGGCAGCGGCATGACCTCGAGCGCCTATACCGAGTGCCGCTAGCGAATTCCAGGTGTCGCCGGGTGGGGGCCGACACAGCCGAGGATGAAACAACCTGCCGGCCAATTCGCGAACGGTGCGGACATGGGCTTGCCCAAGCAGGACAGCGGGTTGCATCCCGGGTAGGCCATCGGGCCGATACCGAGTGCGGCGAGAGTCGCGTCCGGATTCGAGATCATCGGATCGGACAGCTGGACATCCGATTGCTGTTCGTACGGTGCCGCGGCGGGTATGCGGGGTTCCAGGAAGGCGGCGCCGACCGCACGCAGGACATCGTGCGGGAAGCTCAACGCGCTCCCCGGAACCGTCACACCGGTCCAACCGACCATCAATCCGAGGCTCGGCACGATGAAATTGTCCTGGCGCATCATTCCCGACATCTGCATCGCATCCGGCGGCAGACCAGGAAAGTAGTTCGCGCAGTCCGGCCCGTTCACCACGAACAGGAAGCCGTAGCACGGGTTCGTCGGCGTGGGACGGCCGGCCTGCGCGAGATAATCCGCCGAAATGATCCGGTGACCGCCCCACTGGCCGCGATTGGTGAGCAGCAGACCCAGCTTGGCGAAATCATCTGGCGGCAGCAGCAGATGCGCGTAACCGTAGGTGTTTCCACTGCGGTCCCGCCCCCAGAAGTAGTCGGTCGGCGGAATGCCCAACGGATCGAACAGCTTTCGTTGCGTGTATGCCTGGAAGTCCTCGTCGACCGCACGCTGGATGACGTACACGAGCAGATCGACGGCGCGCTGGCTGTAGCGCCACTCGATGCCTTGCTGTTGATCGATCGGCATCGCCAGCGCCTGCGCGACCACATTCGGGTCGATCTGCGCCAATCCGGTGATGCCCTCGGAGGCCACCGCCACCCGCATGCCGCTGGCTTCGATGAGCAGATTCCGCACGGTGATCGCGCGATGTGCGGCATCACCGAGCTCGGGCGGCAGATAGGCGCCGATCGGGTCATCGAGCCGCAGCCGCTGCTCGTCCACCGCGATCCCGGCCACCATCGAAACCACGCTCTTGGTGCTGCTCCAGAGATTCCACGGCACACCGGCGGCCCGCGCGTGGTTCGGGCCGGTCGCGATCAGGCAATTGTTCCGGAAGATCTGCAGCGTCATGCGTGTCGAATCCGCCGCGAGCGCCACCGCCCCACGCAGCGCCGCCGAATCGAGTCCGACTTCCTCCGGCGTCGCCGTTTCGGGTACCCGTCCACTGCTGACCGCGCAATGCTTCAGCCCGTCCGGCTCCGCATGCGCCATCACAGGTGCACCAATCCCGAGCATCGACGCGGCCACCGTAATGGCAGCCACCGCAATGCTTCTCATACCTCGACCCACGCAGGCCTCCGCTCTCGACGAACTCCACCTGGCTCATCGCGCCCACCTCACACCCGGTTACTTCCTCGGGTGCCCCTACTTGTGGGGGGCGGACCCGCACCGTCATCGCAGCTGCCTGCTCAGAGCGAGGTGGAGGTCCGTTGCGACAGCAGCTTCGAAACCGTGACGGCACGCCCAGCGCGCGTCCGCGGTTCCGAGCGAAGACCGCGACCGAAACGGTGCGCGACCACGCAGTACTGTGAATCGTTCACCTGCGGGGACGGGTGTCCGGCTGGACGAGAGAACTGATTACACATGAGCGACGAGCAACAAATCCTCACCCCCGGCGACACCTGCTGGCAGATCGCGCGGGCCGATCGGCTGGCATGCATTGTCGATGCGGCGGACTATTTCCGCCATGCCAAGTCCGCGATGTTGCAGGCTCGCAAGCGCATCGTCCTGATCGGCTGGGACTTCGATACCCGAATCAAGTTCGAACCGGGGGAGAAGACCCTCGAAGGGCCCGATCGGCTGGGTAAATTCCTGTCCTGGCTGCCGAAACAGCGACCAGATCTCGACATCTACCTGCTGAAATGGAATGTCGGCGCGTTCGCGGCGATCAGCCGCGGGATGACACCGATCTTCGTCGTCAATTGGATAACCGACCGGCGGTTGCACCTCGAAATGGATGGCGCGCACCCGATCGGTTCGGCACACCATCAGAAGATCGTGGTGATCGACGACACGCTCGCGTTCTGCGGCGGTATCGACATGACCGTCGATCGCTGGGACACCAGCGACCATCGGGACGACAACCACTACCGGACCGAGCCCAACGGCCGCCGGTACGGACCATGGCACGACGCGACCACCGCCGTCGACGGCGATGCGGCGAAGGCGATCGGCGAATTGGCCCGAGCCCGGTGGAAGGCGGCGACGGGACAGCAATTGGCCCCGGTCGACGAGTTCGCCGGTGACACGCCGTGGCCGGAGGGGCTGGAGCCGACGATGCGGTCGGTGGATGTGGGTATCGCGCGGACCTTCCCCGAGCTCGCCGACCGCGCCGAAGTCCGGGAGGTCGAGGCGTTGTATCTGGCGGCGATCGCGAGCGCCAAGAGGTCGCTGTACATCGAGAGTCAGTACCTGGCCTCGCGCACTCTCGCCGAGGCGATCGCCGCTCGGCTGCGTGAGCCGAACGGTCCGGAGATCGTTCTGGTGCTGCCGCGGCACGCCGACGGCTGGCTCGAACAACAGGCGATGGATGGGGCGCGTCGCCGCCTACTGCAGCTGTTGTGGGAGGCCGATACCGAGAACCGGTTCGGCGTCTACTACCCCGTCACCGAGGCCGGCGCGCCGATCTACGTCCACGCGAAGGTATTGGTGATGGACGATCGGCTGCTGCGGGTGGGATCGTCGAACCTCAACAACCGTTCGATGGGCTTCGACACCGAATGCGATCTGGCCGTCGAGGTCACCCCCGCCACCGCGGACGGTGACCTGCTGCGGGAAACCATCCTCGATATCCGCCGCCAGCTGATCTGCGAACATCTCGATGCCGAACCCGCGAAGTTCGACGCCACACTCGCCGAGACGTCGTCGCTTCTGCGCACCGTCGAGAGGTTGCGCGGCAACGGCCGGACCCTGGTGCGGTTCGAGCCGGGGACCGTCGAGGACGAGGACAGCCCGCTCGCGGAGAACGAACTGATGGATCCCGAACGCACGCCACCGAGCCTGCGCGACAACCCGTTGCTGATCCGGGGTATCCGCAGGTTGAAGACAGCGGTGGCGGTGCGCTGATCTACGGGTGGACTCACAGGGCGTTCGTCGGCCCTTCTTTCCCGCGGTCCTCTGGCGGTGTACCGGAAAGGGAGGCGAGCAGCTGCGTGAGTGCGTGGCGATCGTCGGCACAGAGCCGGTCGGTGTAGGGAGCCAGGGCCGCGCGGATCTCTTCTTGCAGCCGTCCGGCGAGTTCGCTGCCCGTCGGCGTGATGAACACATCGACCACCCTGCGATCCTCCGGCGATTTGCCTCGTGCCACGAGACCTCGGCGCTCGGCCCGCTCGACGAGCCCGGACATCGTGGACTTGTCCAGCCCGAGGAATGCCGCCAGATCGGTCATCCGGGGTCGGCGGTCACGCAGAAAGCCGAGTAGCCGCAACTGCGTGAGGGACAGGTCGTGCTCCGAACCGATGCGGGTGAGTACGGCCATCACCCGGAAGGACGTCCGAACGAGGGCATCCTCGAGCGCATCGTCAGGTCTCATACCGTAATCGTACTTGACATAGTTTGTATTACCAACCAAACTCGGATTAGTTGGTAATACAAACAAACCGAGGAGTTGCCATGCACGCCGCCGTTGTCACCAGCTTCGACGCCCCACCCCGGTACAGCGAGTACCCCGCCCCGGTCGTCGAGGGGGAGAACGAGATGGTCGTGGACGTTCTAGCGGCCGGTTTGCACCACCTGGTCAGGGCTCGGGCGAACGGCACGCACTACAGCAGCACCGGCAGGCTCCCGTTCGTTCCCGGCGTCGACGGCGTCGTGCGCGACCGGCACGGAAACCTCAGGTACACGGTGCTGGACGACAGCGACCTGGGGATGTTCGCCGAACAGACGGTGATCGATCCCCGTCGCAGCGTGGTACTACCGGGCGACGTCGACCCGGTGCGCATCGCCGCCGCGATGAACCCGGCGATGTCGTCGTGGGTCGCCTTGCGCCGCCGCATCGCGTTCCACAAGGGGCAGCGCGTCCTCGTCCTGGGTGCGACCGGCAGCGCTGGACGCATGGCGGTGCAGATAGCGAAGCAATTCGGTGCCGCCCACGTGATCGCCGCCGGACGCAATGCTTCCCGGCTCGCCGCGCTGCACGACCTCGGCGCGGACGAGACGGTGACGTTCGAGCAGACCGACCGCGCCGCCGACGTCGACGTCGTCCTCGACTACGTGTGGGGAGAACCTTCCGCCCGTGCGATGACCGCGATGATCACCGCACGCCGCGACCGCTCCGCCCCGCTGGACTGGATTCAGATCGGATCCGTCGCCGGCCAGACGAGTCCCCTCCACTCCGCGCTGCTGCGCGCATCCCGGCTACAGATCTGCGGCAGCGGGATCGGCTCGGTCTCCTCCCGCGACATCCTCGCGGAGCTTCCGGAACTCGCCGTCGCGGTGCACACCGGCGAGATCGACGTGCAGGCACGTCCCTTGCCCCTCGCTCAGATCGCCGAGACGTGGAGCGCGGAGACGGAGGACCGCATCGTCTACGTCCCTTGATGTGCTCGTTGCCTCCGGAAGCCACGGATGTGCGGGTTCTGGCCGGGCTCGCATGGCGGCGTAGTCGGGCGTAGAGGTGTGTGACCGGCCGGCAGCCGGCGCTGACACGGTGATGCCTCGGGAAGTTGGTCCCGAGGCATCACGCGGTCTCCGCTGTCAGCGCTTTCGACCAACCACATGTCCCAGTGGACAGCGATTGCCGCAAGGCGTGCATGGTCGGCTCCGTATCCGGGGTGCTACTGGCGCAGATTGCGGTCGAACAGGGCCAGTAGTTCGCGGTAGTGCCTTTCGGCAGCTTCGAGGTCGTGGGCGGAGGTGTCGGCCTGGGTGTAGCCGTGTTGGGCCCCTTCGTAGACCTCGGTGCGGTAGCGGACGCCAGCGGCGGCGAGTGCCTTGTCGAACCGGCCGATGTGCTCGGGAGTCATGTGGTCATCCTCGCCGGCGTGAGCGAAATACAGCTCCGCGGTGATATTTCCGACGACAAGGTGCGGACTGTCCGAGGTATCGGTGACGAGCGGGCCGCCATGGAATCCGGCCACCGCCGCAACCCGATCGGGGAACATGGCAGCGACCAACACCGCCAGCCGCGCCCCCATGCAGTAGCCGGTGACGCCGACCTTCCCCTCGGAGACATGCGGCGAGGCTGCCAGCCACTCGAGGTAAGCGCCGGCATCGGAACGCAGAAGCTCCGGTGTCAACTCGCGGATCATCGGGAAGACCTGCTGGAAGATCTCCGGCCGCTCCGCCGGGTCGATCAAATCCGGCAATTCGATTACCGGTGCCGGCCCGTGCCGGTAATAGGCGTTCGGAAGCAGGACGGTGTAGCCGTGGGCGGCAATACGATCAGCCAGCGTCCGCAGGCTGGGCCGCAGTCCGAAACCGTCCTGAATCACCAGTACTCCCGGATGGGCGGCACCATCGGCGGGGCAAGCGACATATGCGTCGGCGACACCATCGGGTGTCTGCACCTCGACCGGCGTTCCATGCGTTGCAGTCATCGTTGAATCCTTCTGTCGTGGTTGATGTCTTGTGATCAACACGACGAAGGCGGAGCCCGCGCGATACCGCGGAAGCCTCGATCGACAAGCCGGCTGACACCGGCCCGCGCGGCGTTCAGAACAGCGCCGGGCAACCAATCCGTGTGTGGCGCATCGCCGTCCCGGTAGTCATCGCCTCACACCGTAGCCCACCGGACAGGACATATGTCAACTCTGAGGTCGTCATCGCCACTCGGTGACCTCGCCGCCTGAGTTCGGCACCACCAGGGGCGCGGTGAATCTTCGAAGGAGACAGGTCGGTGTGTGTCCCGCCGCGCAGCACGATTCTCATCGGCTGCTCATAGTCGTGGTCGGTGTCAGCGGACCGGTGGCGGATCGACGAGCTGTTCCCGCGCAAGTTGGCGCGATGCGCGTGGATTCCCGACGGGTAAGTGTGGGTGCTGGGTACGTCGACTGCCTCGCGGTGAGTCAGCGTGGCCCAGCCGGTCCGTCCACCCATGGAGAATCGGGATCCCCGCCGGGCTCACCTTCGGTGCCGGATCCCTCGCCGCCACTTTTCTCGATTCGCCGAGGTTTGACCATGCGCCGGATGCCTGCGGCCGGAGCATCGTCACCAGCTCGTTTCCGCCGCAGCGCGTCTAGATCGACGACATTCCCCTCAGGCTCGGCGCTGCCCGGATCATGCACGGGGGCGGGGTGCCGCGTCGCGCCTGGGTCGACCGGCCACCACCCTGTCTCCCGCTGCAGTTCCGATCGCAGTACGGGCTTGGTCGGTGCGGGATCATAGACGGAGCCACCTTCCGAGCGCCAAGTCTTCTGGAGACGCTCGCCGGCCTCTTGCGCCACGCGCCGCGGGCGACGCGGTAGCCGGGTGACGTTCGACGTGCCGTCTCCGGAGGTCTCCACAGCCCTGCTTCCTTCCGACTTCCTGCGCAACTGTTCCAGCTCGTCGAACCTCTTCCCGCCGGGCCCTGTCGAGGATTCCCGTCCCGGCACTTCTCGCTCCGACATCGAACTAGCAGCCGACGAGTGCCACTGCACCCGTCGGCGCCATGACCGCTGGTAGGCCGTGCTGATGTTTCCACTTATTGCTGATCGCGTCGCTCACGTCCATATTCTCCCTCAATAGGAAACCACTGAGGGTTCTCGGGCACGCCGGGTGGCCCTGGCTCGCGGAGGGAGGAGTGCGGGCTCCCGCAGGGGCCGTCCGGCTCAGCTTCGGGTGCCGAGCGTGCCGGTCCAGGTGGCCGTGTCGAGACCGGCCCGCGCGGCCAGGGCGAACATGGCGGTGAGGTCGTTGTCGGTGCGTGGTCGGGGAGCGTCCTCGGGGTAGTGCTGTGCCTTCAACCGCACCATCGTCTCGGCGAAGGATCGAAGCACGGTCTCGGTGACAGCGCCACGCTCGGCGTCGTCGAGCAGTTGATCACACAACTCCGGCATACCGGTGTCGGTGTGGTCGAACTCCAGCCGTTCGGCGATCTCGCCGACGGCGCCGGCCCGTGTCGTCAGAGCCGAGATCCCACAGTCGAGCCCGTCGTCGGCCAGATCGTCGGGGTAGGGGGCCCGGTTCCAGGCCCCCTCGTCGAACCAGTAGATACAGCCGACCATGTAGTCATCGATCAGGTCCTGCAGGTAGAGCCGAGGTAACCATTCCGGTGCTCCGGCCAGCAGGTCGATGGCGGGCTCGTACCCCTTGACTCGGCTCGATTCGTCCTCTCCGACGAGCACGGCACGGCCGTCGCCGAACCACTTCAGCACCCACCAGGTACAACCGCAGTCGTCCCAGTGCAGGCCGTCATCGTCGATCCAGTATCCCGAACGATGCTGCTGCGGCTCGCGCTCTTCGTCGCGATCGTAGGTAGCGACCGCTACGGCGGCCCACCGCGCCCACAGCAGCCGCGCATCCGGCAGATCCTCAGGACGCCCGGGCCGGTGTAGCTTCGCCAATATCGTTCTCCTGGTTCGTGTTCGATGTCGGCTTCGACGCCGGGATGAGGCACATCACAACGATCGGCGGCTACACCTCACGGCCGGAGCGCTCATCGGGAAGCTCCCCGACGGTACCGCAAGGGGGCTGCTCGACCTGCGTCGGCGCTGCGGCGTTCCGACCCTGACCACTCCTGGGGCGAACTCGGCGCGCCTCCAGTGCGCGCTCGCCGCGGCGGACATCGGCTGCCGGCCCGCGTGCGTGCTCAGGTCGGGCTGATCGGCAGGCCGGGGCAGAGTTCGAGACTCAGGAACAGCCGCGTCATCACGCACCCTCGATGGAGAGGCCATCTCGCGCTCGTCGACACTACCGCACACCGAATCGGAGTATCTTCCGTGCCGGAGGTGCCGATGTCACGCAATCGGCTTTCCGGCACGGGATTTCGTGGTCGATTGATAATATTCGAGCCGCTGTCGGGTCACTGGATCGGCGGCGGGAAGGGGGCGTTGATGGAGGTGGAGGACGTCCACCACTCATACGGCAGACGGTCGGTGCTGCGTGGCATCGACCTCGTTTTGCCTACGGGGATGCTGGTGGGCATCGTCGGTGAGAACGGGGCGGGTAAGTCGACACTGTTGAAGGTCTTGTCCGGAGAGTTGCGACCGGACCGGGGGACGGTCCGGCACCGTGGAAGGTTCGGTTACTGCCCTCAGCAGGTGATCCTGAACGACGCCTTGACGGTGCGTCAGCACCTGAACTTCTTCGCCGCGGCCTATGCGATCCCGGACCTGCGCCGCGCCGAGGAGACCATGGAGATCTTGCGTTTCTCCGAGTATGCCGGTGAGCGGGTCGGGACGCTCAGCGGCGGCACGCGGCAAAAGCTCAACCTGACGCTGGCGGTGATGCACGATCCGCAGGTTTTGCTGTTGGATGAGCCGTATCAGGGTTTCGATTGGGAGACGTATCTGCGTTTCTGGGATCTGGTCGCGGAATTCCGTGACGCCCGCCGGTCGGTCCTGGTCATCTCGCATCTGGCTCACGACATCGACAAGTTGGATCAGGTGTGGCGGTTGCGCGACGGCGTCTTGCGAGGCGGACAGGAGCAGGCCGATGAGTGATAGTTTGCGACTGTTCGTGATCGCGACGCGCTACGACCTCATCCAGCATGCTCGCAACCGGTTCGCCATGCTGTTGGTGGCCGTCTTCCTTCCCATATTGATCACTCTGGTTTGCGTCGCCGTCACCGACCTCGAGGTGCCGTTCCGGCTTCGAGACACCGGTTTGGTTCTGCGCGCCAACGGTAATGAGCTCGCTCAGGTCAGCGGCGCCCTGATGGCGGTCTCGCTGATCATCGGGTTCATGATGTTCGCGGCCACTTTCAGCAGCGGCGCATTCGACCGGCGTCTGACGATGGCCGGGTATCCCAGGGTCGCTTTGGGTTCGGCGAAGATCGCCTGTCTGGTGGTGGCCTCGCTGGTGGTCTGCGTGTACGCCACGGCGGTCATCTGCTGCTACTGGTCGCCGCGGCAGCCTGCCCTGCTCGCCGCGGCGCTTTTCGGCGCGGCGATGACCTACGGGGCGTTGGGTGTGGCCCTCGGCGCTCTGCTGCGCCGCGAGGTGGAGGGGATGTTCGCCATCGCGATGATCAGCTGCTTCGACATGGCCGTACAGAACCCGATCGCCAGTGCCGGGGCGGACAGCGAATTCGTGCGCTGGCTGCCCTCCTATGGGGCAATGCAGGCCTCGACGACGGCTGGTTTCTCCGACGCCACGCCACTGACGGGATTCGCCGTACAACTGGCCTGGTTCATTGCGAGCGCCCTCGTCGGTCTGATCGCTTTCCATCGGCGCACCCGCTCCTCTCTTCGACCTACGATGTGGACGCGCATCCCCCGCCCGATGTGGTCCGGCGAGCCGGCGAAGCACTGACGAGGCATCCCGCACGACCAGACGGTGGAGGCGCGGGACATGACCCCGCTCATGCCGGCTGCGGGCTCACGACGCCGTAGGAGCCGGTTCGGCGGCCGGGAGGTAGACCTCACGGCGCAAGCGTTCGAGATCCGGCGCTGCGGTAACGGAGGTTTGCGTGTACCGATCGCTCTCACGCCCCCAGAGCCCGACGCTCGTGATGTTCACATACATCTCCGCGTAGTCCTTCCCCTCACCCGCCAGGCCGGGAAGGACGCGCAGGAGCGCGGGGACGTAGTGGATCACCGCCTCGAGCTGGGCGCGTTGATCCGCCACTTGGCGCCGCACCTGGTCCACGGCTTCGCTGCGAGTGCACCCGGTTTCGTGATGGACTGCCCGCACCAGGTTGTAGGGAACTCGGTCTGCCTCGTCCTGATCCAGTCCCACCAGGTCGTTCTCCACGAAGGTGACCCAGAAGGCGAGTTCCTCGAGACGGCGGATCACGGGGTGTTCCCGCAGCGTCGATGGCAGTTCCCGGTCGTGGTACACCTCCATGCAGGCGATGGCGGTTTCGATCCCACTGGTCGACATCCGCATCGGCAGGTAGTCGGCCGTGGAAGGGATGTAGCCACTGATGCGATGGTGCGCTTCGCGTTCGGCGGCTTCGAACCACTGCTCGATACCGTCGAGGAAACGCTTCTGCCACCGGATGGTCCGGCCCTCGCGCAGGCGCGGCCATATGCTCGCCCAAGCCGTCGGAATCGCGCCGGGCCGCCACGGTTTCTCCGGGTCCTGGCGCAGCGTTGCCACCATGCCACGTCGCAACGCGGTCACGGCTTCCGGGTCCTTCAGCTGCGGATCCTCGAAAAGGTCATCCCAGGCGAGGACCAGCACGGCCATCGCGTAGGCGGTCTGTTCACGGACCGCATTCGCCGCTGGGGCCAATGTGTGCGTAGGGATATGGATCGCCCCTGTCCACCGGTGGTAGTCCGCCTCGGCGGAGGAGACGGCAAGGCCGGTGTCCAGCAGCCAGTTCCGCAACCATCGCGCGAGATGCGGCGGAAGTCCATCGCCGTGAGTTCGAGGTGGCTGCGTCGACCGCCGGGGGACCGAGGGACCAGAAGCTCGCCGGTCGAGGATGGACCGGGCGTAGTCGGTGAGCGCGCGGCGAGCGCGCGGGTCAACGGGCAGAGTGGCGAGCTGACCGGCGGCCCGGTCCATGAACTCGTCGGCCACCGCCTGTGCTTCGTCCACGGCGCCGCAGGCGATGACGAGCTCGCGGGCACGCGCAGCTTGCTCGAGCGTCATTCTGCTCTGCAACAGGGGAGCAAGGCTTCGGTCGCGGGCGGCCGCGCGGATCACGGGCAGTGTGTAAATGCCCGCGGCCAGGTCCGCGTTGACGGGCTTGCCCATTTCTTCGGCGGTGGAGGTCAGATCGAGGATGTCGTCATACAGCTGGTAGGCCAGCCCGAAGTACCGGCCGAACTGAGCCGACGCCTCCTGCTGATCGTCAGGGCGGCCGGTCTGCATCGCGCCCACCCGGCATGCCAGCGAGAGCACCGCCGCCGTCTTGCCGTCGATCGCGTCCAGGTAGGACTGCTCGCTGCGGGAGGCCACGTGAAGGTCGGCGGCCTCGATCACCATGCCCGCGCACATCTGCTCACCTGCGATTGCCCCCGACAGGACCTCGCGCCGACCGAGTTCGGCCAGCATGCGCACACTTGTGAGCATCACGGAGTCCCCACCCAGCACAGCCATATGCGAACCCCACACCACATTGGCACTGGGACGGCCTCGTCGCTCGTATGCGTGATCGATGACGTCGTCGTGGTAGAGCGAGCCCAGATGCAGCAACTCGACGGCAGCGGCGGCGCGCACCACCCGGTCGTCGGCCGGGATCGCGGGATCGGTGAGCAGGTAGTACGACAATAGGGTCAATGTGGGGCGGACCAGGCGGCGAGAGGTGTCCGGCCCGTCGTCTGTGAGTGCGGCCAGTTCAGGCCTACCCTCCAGCCGAACGGGTCCGAGAACCTCACGGACACGGTCCAAGTCCGCGTCCAGATGGGGGAAGACAGCCGAATCTATTTCACGTGGCACGCGTGCACTCCTGACTGGTCGCATCGGTCATCCAGAACACCGCCGATCAATGGCAATTCGACACCAGTCGCAACGGAAGATGTTGGGATCGGCCAAAATTGACGCGTGCTCCGTAGTTGCGGTGCGGCTCGGCCGGACATCGGCAGTGTGCGCCACGCATCGAACGTGGCGGCGAACGTGTGTCAGCCCTTCGCGTCGGAGAGGCTTGCGCGAGTTCACGAATGTCGGTGTCCTGACGCACCATCGACTGCCTCGGTGCGCACGATCGCCTCGATGCCGCCAACGCCGCGGCGGACCGCGCCGCTTTATGGCCGGAGCTCACCGGCACCTGCCCGAATCCACTTGATCGAAGACTCCGTCGACGGCGAAAGGTTCGCCGCGGTGCGGCTCTGATCAGCGGGGATGCAGGGTAATCCTGGCGTTGTCGGCGGGGCTGAGGCCGGTGTGATAGCGACGTGGGGGTTCGACGGGACCGGTGGCCGCGCCGATGCGACGATGCTCGAGGATGGTGCGGAAGAGGATGCGCGCTTCCGTCAAGGCGAATTGGGCGCCCAGACAGCGATGCGCGCCGGCGCCGAAGGTCAGCCAGGTGCGGCCGTTCGGTGGCTCGTCGAGGAAGCGTTCAGGGCGGAAGACCATCGGGTCCGAATAGTGCCGTGGTGATTCGTGAATGAGGAGAATCGGGACTATGACGATGGCTCCCTTGGGTACGTGTACGCCGTTGATCACGGTGTCGCGCAGCGCGCGCCGCCCGGTGAACGGAGACACCGGGCGGATTCGCATCGTTTCGGCGACCACGGCGTCGAGGTATGTGTCGAGCCGGGCGCAGTCGCCTGCGTCGACCGCCGCGTCGAGCTCGGCCATGGCCGCCGGGTGGGCGGCCAGCATGGCGGCGATCCAGCCGAGCGTGATCGCGGTGGTCTCGTAGGCGCCCAGCAGGATGCCACGCATATTGCGGGCCAACGCGGCGTCGTCGTGCTGATCCAGTTCGGTGCCGACATAACGCGACAGCACATCTTTCCGGCCGTCCCTGTCACCGGGCGTGGACCGGCGCGCGGCGATTTCCTCGATGATGAGGGCGTCGACCTCGGACTGGCGGCGGCTGAGCGGCGGGTAGGGCAACGTGTAGCCACCGACCAGCGGAGTGAGCAAGGTGACGGCGAGAAAACCGCGACTTTCGATCTCCCCGAACCACCGGATGATCGCCTGTTTCAGCCGGTCCCTGCGGGGCGGAGCCACGTCGCCGAAGACGACGCCGAGCAGCACCCCGATGGCCAAGTCGTAACCGACCTTCAGAAACTCGAACGGTTCACCAACCGGCCAGGTCGGCAGTTCGCGCTGAACCACCTCCACCATGAGATCCTCGTAGGACCGGAGTGCCTTGCTCTGGAACGGCGGCGCGAACAGTTGGCGTTCGCGACGATGGTCGTCACCGTCGAGGAAGATCAACGTCTGCTTGCCGAACATCATGTCGTGGCTGGAGAAGCGGCTCAGCACCTGCCCGACCGAGAAGTCGTCGTGGTTGGCGAACAGTCCTCGCACATCGTCCATGTCGTACGTGACCAGCATGGTCGGAAATCCCGGCGGCGAGACTACGAACCGTTCGCCGAATTCCAGCAAGGGGGATCGGTGCGTACCGGGGCGCATCAGTCCACCGATTTGCGCGATGTGGCGGGTGCGTAGCCGAGGGAGTTCACGCAGAGATATCGGGGCATGCGACATGTAGCCATCCTTAACCCGTTGCTCGGCGACTGGCAAACATGAAATCCCCGCAGTGGCAATAGATGCCGCTGACGCGCCACCGCTCGGCCACAGGTGAAGTCGTCGACGTGCCGGTGGCGATCTTGTGCTCGAGTGTTCAGTGCAGCACCGTGTCGCTGCTCTCCGCGCGTCGGCCCCTTCCTACGCTGCGAAGCCCAGACCGACCGCGACCGCGACCGGAATCAGGTAGAGCATCGGAAACGCCACGGTCTTGTACGAGCGGGCCCGCAGCACGACGATCACCGCGCCCGCGAAGTACAAGATCAGGCCGATGGCCGCGGCGACTCCGATCGCGGGAACGAAGAGGCCGGCGATCAGCCCGAGCGCTCCAGCGGCCTTGGCCGATCCCAGTGGCGTCCACCACGATTGCGGCACGCCGTATTCCACCAGCGGGTCCACGACGAACGCGGCCCGGCGCAGCAGCGAGACCGCCGAGAAGCCGACCCAGGCGGCAGCGACGATATTGACGACGATGTATGCAGTGTTCATGGGAATCTTCTCGGTTTCTCTTTGGTAAGTCCTGGTCCGGATGGGTTCGCCTCGATGACGACGCAGCGCGCCCGGGTGTGACATCCGACGCGCTCGTCGATGATTTCGCCGGTTCGCCCGCCGCCGCGGCGGTTGACTCTGACATCGTGTGAGGCTGCAGACTCACTGGCGTGACCGACACCTCGAAGCTGATGTCCATCGGCCGCTTTTCCTCGTTGAGCAGGATCAGCGTGCGGATGCTGCGGCACTACGACTCCAGCGGTGTGCTGACTCCCGCCGTGGTCGATGCCAGCGGATATCGCCGGTATTCGCCGGAGCAGCTGGGTGATGCCGCCCGGATTCGGCAGCTGCGTGACGTCGGGTTCGGCGTATCCGCCATCGGAGCCCTGCTCGCCGTGTTCGGCACTCCCGCGTATGCCGATGCGCTGCGATTGCAGCGCCGGACACTCGTGGACGAGGCCGCCTCGGCCAGGCATCGGCTGGCCCTCATCGAGCGCATGCTCGACCGGAACGAACTGGAGAACACCTTGTCCGACATCGAGGTTCAATTGATCGACATCCCCGCGCAGACGCTGGTGACGCTGCGCGGGACAGTGGAAAACTATGCCGCCGAGGGGGAACTGTGGGAGCGATTCATGCCCGAGCTCCAACGGCAGAACATCGCGATCACCGGTGCGGGCGGCTGTATCGAACACGACGGGGAATTCCGGGAGACCGATGTCGACGAATCGGTTTTCGTGGAGACCGCCGCAGGTGTCGAAGCCCGAGGCCCGCTCGTGGCGCTGCACTTCCCGGTTCGCCGCGCGGTGTGCGCGACCGTGACCGGCCCGTTCGCCGAGATGATCCCGCAAGCACACGATCGAATCGCGGCCTTCATCAATGACAACGGTCTGCGAATCGCTCGTACCGACGACGACGTCTCGACCCACCACTTCAACGTCTATCGCAACGACCCCAACCAGGTGCCCGAGTCGGAGGCGATGATCTCGGTGACCGTCCCGGTCCTGTGAGCACATCCTCGCCTCACCGCCGTTGGTTGACTGCCGCGGCACAGGTGGCGCTGCCGAAGCGACAGTGCCGGTGACCGGTGGTGTCCGCGGACTGGTCGACGCGGTGGCGGAGAAATCGCTTCCCCGCTGTTCGGTCGGCGGACGGCCGATATGTGTGGCTGCGGTGAGGCGGGGTTGCTGGGTCAGGCGGCGGTGCCACCCACACGGCCGCCGGGGCAGGGGCCGCCGATCCATCGGCTGATCCGCCGGTCGCTCCGGAGTCGCTGGACGGCTGGATACATATATCGAGCAACCGGGAACAAACCGGTTTGCTGGATACATATATTCTCCGTACGGGTGGCGACGACGAGTGGAGTGTCAGTGACTGAGCCGGATTCTGCACTGCTGGTGCGCGCGCTGCAGGCCGATGCTTCGCACACCCCCGAGTCGGTGCGCGCGGTGACCGCCCGGTTGATCCGGGACGGTGCGCTCACCGCGGGTGCGCGCTTGCCGACTATTCGCGAGGTTGCCCGGCGCTGCGGGCTGAGTACGCGCACGGTTGTCGCCGCCTGGAGCGCGCTGCGCGAGGAAGGTCTGATCACCACCAATCGACGCGGTGGCACGGTGGTAGTCGCGCTCGAGGAGGTCCCGGCGGGCCGTGCGCTCGCGGCCCGCGACCTGCTGACCGGAAGTCCGGACTACGCATTGCAACCCGATCTGGCGCCCGCCGTGCTGGCCGGATTGCACACCGATCAGCTCAACCGACCCGGGCGTGACTACATCACCGATCGGCTGCGCGAAGCCGTCGTCGACGGCTGGCCGTTCGTGGCCGAGGCCTTCACCGCGGCGGGCGGCGGTTCGGAGGGTTTGTTCCTCGCGGTGGACGCCGCCGCACCCGCGGGTTCCCTGGTCGCCGTGGAGGAGCCGGTGATGCCGGGCTTCCTCGACACCCTGGCGGAGGTCGGGTACGAGGTGCTCGGTATCGAATCCGACGAACACGGGGCGCTGCCCGGTGCGCTGGCGGCGGTGCTGCGGCGGCAGCCGTCGGTGGTGGTGCTCCAGCCGGAGGGCGGGTACGCGATGCGTGGCGCGTTGTCGGAGGACCGCGCCACGGAGTTGGCCGCCGTGCTCGCCGCGGCGGAGCAGGTGCCCTGGATTGTCGAGGACGACGCGGTGGGGCCGCTGGCCCTGGCGCAGGCGCCCTCGCTCGGCCGTTGGTTCCCGCGCCGCAGCGTGCGGGTGCGCAGCTATTGCAAGGCCTACGGCATGGACATTCGGACCTGTGTCATCGGCGGCAGCGCCGAATTGGTCGACCGGGCCATTCGTGCCCGGGTCCACGGCATCGCCGCCAACAGCCGGATCCTGCAGAACGCCTTGGCGCACCTCATCATCGACCCGGCGACCGCCGCACTGATCGATACCGCCCGCGATCGCTATTCCGCCCGTCGCGAAGGGCTGCTCGCGGCGTTGCGCGAGCGCGGCGTCACCGCGTGTTCCGGTGTGAACAGCCTGGTGGTGTGGGTGGAGGTCGCCGATGAACAGGCGGCGCTGCTCGGGCTGGCCCGGCACGGGATCGTCGTCGGATCGGGGGCGAAATCGTATGTGGCACCGCCGCGCCCGGGCGTGGTGCGCGTCGCGGTGCCGCAGCTACCCGATGCGGCCGCCGGGCTCGCCGAACTCGCCGGCTTGCTCGCCGAGGCCGCCGGTGCCACGCATCGGGAGTTCCTGGACTAGCGGACGGGCCGCGTATGCAGCCGCGGGGCTATCTCGGCGCTGACGCGGTCCAGGCATTCCGCGTATCGGGGATGGCCGACCGCGAGAGGAATGTGGAACAGCACTTCGGTGGTGGCGGCGAGACCCCGGTCCGCGCGCAGCTGTTCGACGATCTGGTCGGCGGTTCCGATCCGGATGCGGTTGTCCGTGAGGAACCGTCGCCGGTCGGCGGCGCTCGGCAGCTCCGGGTAGTAGGCCGGGCTCAGTCGGATGTCGGTGTCGAGCAGGTCGAGCGCGTCGCGTTCGTTGTCACCGGGCAGCACCGTGACGGTCGACCCGATGCGCGGTGTGCCGCGGCAAGAGGACAGATAGGCGTCGACGAGCTCGGCGACATCGCCACCGGCGCGCGCCTGCGAGTTGCCGTGCGGAAGGAGTCCGTCGCCCGCCGCGCCCGCGCGCCGCGCGGTGTCGATGTTGCCGGTGGACTGCCAGATCCGGGAACGCAGGGTGCCCGGTGGCGGATACAGGGCGATGTCGTCGGTGACGCGACCGTAGGCCAGTAGACGCCGCAGCGCGGCCAACCGGTCGGCGTACAGCGCCTCCCGGTCGGTGTCGGGAACACCGAATCCGATGTAGCTGGAGGCGGAGTGGCCGAATCCGAGGCCCTTGCCGACACCGAGTTCGAGCCGTCCGCCGCTGAGCGCGTCGGTGACCACCGCGTCCTCCGCCAGACGCACCGGATGTTCGAACGGCAGTGCCACCACACCGGTGCCGAGCCGGATCGTGGTGGTGTGCTGGGCGACCGCGGCGACGAAGGGGAACACGGAGGGCAGTGCGGCGTGATGAGCCTCGAAATGCCGGGTCGCGAACCAGAGGGCGCCGAAGCCGAGTCGTTCGGCACGCGTGCCGATGTCGATAGTCTGCCGGTAGACCTCCGCGACCGGCGGACCGCTGCGCAACTGCACGAACAACGACGGCGCGTCAACCGCCGCTGATGACGACGAAGTGATCACAGCCGGTAATGCCCTCTCAGGGTGGTGGTGTCGTATTCGGTGCGGAAGATGCCGCGCCGACGCAGCAGCGGGACGACATGATCAACGAAATCGGCCAGCCCGCCGGGCAATTCGTCGATCATCACATTGAATCCGTCGACGGCGCCCGCCGAGAACCAGTCCGCGATGAATCCGGCCACCTGTTCCGGGCCGCCGACCACCTTGGCGTGCACACTGCCCGAGGCCAGCAGGCGCGCCGCGCCACGCGTGTCCGCGCCACTGGAGCGCACGTACTCGAGCAGTGCCGCGCGTTGTCCTCGTGACCCCCCGTCGGTGTTCTCGTCGGGGATCCTCTCCCACGGGAACGGCGCGTTCAGGTCGAGATCGGCGGGGTCGAGGCCGAGCCGTTCGGCGAGGTTGACCAGTTGGACCTCGTCGGGAATGAGGTCGATGAACTCGCGCTCGCGTCGGCGGGCCGCGGCTTCGGAATCGGCGAGCACGACGATCAGCCCCGGCAACAGCTTCACACTGTCGGGAGCGCGCCCGGCGTCAGCGGCCCGACGCCGGAGCTCGGTGCGGCGCTGTGCCGCCGACCCGGGGTCGACGTGTGCGGAGTAGACGGCGTCCGCTGTCCTCGCACCCAGTTCCACGCCGTGGGTGGAGGCGCCCGCCTGGATCAGCACCGGCCTACCGTGGGTCAGCGGCGGCGCCTTCAACGGCCCGGCCACCCGGAAGAATTTGCCGTCGTGGTCGATCGGCCGGACCACCGCCGGGTCGAGGTAGCGGCCGGTCGCCTTGTCACCGACGACCGCGTCGGCGGGCGTCGAATCCCACAGCGCGGTCACCACGTCCAGGAATTCGGCGGCACGGGCGTACCGTTCGGACTTCGGCGGGGCCTGGCTCAGGGAGTAGTTGCGGGCCGCGGCGTCACCGCCGGTGACGACGTAGTTCCAGCCCACCCGGCCACCGGACACCGCCGACAGCGCGGCGAACGAGCGCGCCAGATTGTAGGGGTCGTTGTAGGACGTCGTGGCGGTGATGATCAGGCCGATGTGGCTGGTATGCGCGGCCAGCACGGACTGGGCGATGAACGGGTCGAGCAGCCGGCTGGGCGCGGTCCAGTCCTTGGCCTGGATGTCCGGTGAGTCGGCCAGGAACACGGCATCGAGCAGTCCACGTTCGGCGGTGCGCGCCACGTCGAGGTAGTGCTCGATCCCGACGAAGTGCGCCGCGGGTTGTTCGGCGCGCCGCCACGGGCTGCCGAGGGTGCCGCCGGGTATCAGGTTGGCGTTGAGGATGACATGTCGTGGCTGGGCGGTCATGGCGGATCTCCGAGGATCAGGGTGAGGGGACGGGGCCGGGCGCGGGGGAGTCGCCGCGGACGAGGGGTCGTGCCGGGTCGGCGGTCCACTGCGAGAGCGAGCCGGGATACAGGGCGATCTCGATGCCGAGCGTGGTGAGGACGAAGACCTGCAGGGCCGCGGCCATCCCGCTGCCGCAGTGGGTGGCCGCGGGTGTCGCGGGGCCGAGGCCGAGGCCGCGATAGCGCGTACGCAGGGTGTGTTCGTCGCGGAGCAGTCCGTGCTCGTCGAAGTCGTCGAAGACCGGCGCGTTGACGGCATCGGGAATGTGACCGGCGAATGCGCCCTCGCCGCGATAGTGGCTGTGGGGGCGGGCATCGAGGAGGATGCCGCGTGCGGGCAGCGTCGCCACGGCGGCGGTACCGACCACGGGAAGTCCGCCGGGCCGCGCGGACACGGTTCCCGCCGCGACGGTTTCGGTGCCCGAGACGATGGGGCCGCCGGCCGCGCGCCACGCCCGCAGCCCACCGTCGAGGAGCCGGACGTCGGTCAGTCCGGCCCAGCGCAGGACCCACCAGGCGCGGGCGGCGGGTACCGAGCGGGAGTCGTCGTAGACCACCACGGTGCTGTCGGCGCGGATGCCCCAGCTCCGCAGCGCGGTGGTGAGTGGTCCGGCCCCCGGCAGCGGGCGGGCGCCGGAGCGCGCGGTGGCGGCACCCGCCAGGTCGGCGTCGACGTCGACGAAGCGCGCTCCTGGCAGGTGTCCGCGCCGGAATGCGTTGGGGTCGGGCCCGCCTGCGCCGACCCGGACGTCGAGCAGCACCAGCTGTTCGGGTGGGTCGTCACGCAAGTTGCTCGCGGAGATGAGGTGGGCGGCACGGGCCCCGGACATCGCGATCCTTTCGACGCTCGGACTATGCGCGGTGCCGAGGATATGTATTCCGAGCCGATGGAAACATAATTCGGGTCTGCGTGACTTTTTGTGTTCACGGTATCGCGGTTCGGCTCATATGTTTTCACCACCGAGGTCGCCCGACCCGGCACATATCAGCGGGAGGACTGCTGTGGGAGACGTCCTGACGAGCCGAGTCGTCGACGCGGAATGGTTGCGGACCCGTCTCTCGGTACCCGGCATCATCGTCATCGAGGTGACCAACACGCCGGGTGCCGAGTCGGACCAGAGCACCATCGCGGGCGCGCGCACCGTTTACTGGAAAGATCTGCTCTGGCACCACTCGCGCCGGGAATTCCCCGCGGCGCCGGTCCTGGTCGATCGTCTGCACGCACTGGGTGCCGATGCCGAGTCGACGGTGATCTTCGCGGGCGAGCCGACGCAGTTCGCCGCGTACGCCATCTGGGTGGCCGCGGCCGTCGGGGTCGGCGGTGACCTGCGCTATCTGGACGGCGGATTGCCCGCGTGGCGCGGCGCCGAAGCCGCGAACGGCACCGCGTCGAGCGCCGACGATGCCGCACCGATCGAACGCGCCGCCGATGCGGCCGAGCCCACCGGCGACGCGCAGGCCTCCGAGTCGACGGAGCCGCTGCCCCGGGTGGCGCCGCGCTACGACGAAATCGTCGTCGGCCGGGACGAGGTACGCGCCGCCCTCGGATCGTCCGTCGCGATCCTGGATCTGCGCTCACCGCAGGAGTATTCGGGTGTGCGGGTGTCCCCGCTCACCGAGCCGATCGATCACGGTGCCGAACGGGCGGGCCGGATTCCGGGCGCGCGGAGCCTGCCCGCGCAGGATCTGCTCGACGAGCACGGACTGCTGCGGCCGGTGTCCGAACTCCGGGAGCGGATCGCGGAGCTCGGCATCGACGGTGCCGAGCAGATCATCGCCTACTGCCGGCTCTCGCATCGCGCCGCGCTGGGCTGGCTGGTGTTCACCGACCTGCTCGATGATCACCGGGTCCGCGTCTACGACGGATCCTGGACCGAATGGGGCAGCTTGGTCGGCGCGCCCATCGAGGACTGAGCCGCGATGAATCCACATCGGCGCAGAGTGTTCGGCCGTATCGCGGGCGTGGTCCTGTCCGCGGTGGCGATGATGTGGGCCGCGGTCACCCTGGCGTTCCTGGCCGTGCACATCGCCCCCGGCGATCCGGTCACCGCGATCATGGGGGAGTCCAGCGATCCAGGACTGCGTGCGCGGATCGAACAGGACTGGGGTCTGGACCGCCCGCTGCTCGTGCAGTACGGGCACCACCTCGGAAGGCTGCTGCACGGCGACCTCGGCTACTCATACGTTCGCGGTGAACCCGTGACCGACATCGTGTTCGGCGAACAATTGGGCAGCAGCGCCCAGCTCGCCGGATTCGCACTGCTCCTCGCGGTCGTCCTCGCGCCGCTGCTGGCCGTGCTCACCGCGGGAAGGCGCGATGTACTCAGCCGGTCGATCACCACGGCCGAGATCGTGGTGGCCTCCGCGCCGCCCTTCTGGACCGGGCTGCTGTTGATCTGGATCTTCGCCTTCACGCTGAAGGTGCTGCCGGTGACCGCGGGCAACGAGTTCCAGCGTCTGATACTCCCGGCCGTCACCCTGGCGCTGCCCATTGCCGCGGTGCTGGCCCAGGTCATGCGGGAGGGGATCGAGCGCGCGCTCGAGCAGCCGTTCGCGCTGACCGCTCGATCGCGTGGCATCGGCGCCACCCGCCTGCGCCTGCGACACGGACTGCGGCACTCGCTGATCCCGGCCGCGACCCTGGCCGGATGGGCCGTGAGCGGATTGCTCACCGGGACCGTCGTCGTCGAAGAGGTCTTCGGCCGGTCCGGCGTGGGACGGGCGACGGTCGAGGCCGTCGGCTATTCCGACGTTCCGGTGGTGCTCGGTGTCGCGCTGCTGTCGGCCGCCGTCTATCTGATCGTCACGGTCGTCGTCGACATCGCCTATCTCTGGATCGATCCGCGCCTGCAGGAGGCCTCCGCATGACGACAGCCATACTGCGGCAACGCTTCACCCTCTCGGTACCGCACCGTCCCGTCGCTGTCCTGATCGCCGGCGCGGTGCTCGTTCTCGCGGTGGTCGCCGCCCTCGGGCCCACTCTGCTGGCCTCCGCGGACCCGCTGCAGACCGATCTGGTCGCGGCGCATCGGCCGCCGTCGCTGTCGCATCCGTTCGGCACCGACCAACTCGGCCGCGACGTGTTCACCCGTGTCGTGCACGGCGCCCGGTTGTCGCTGTTCATCGGGGTGTCGGCGACGGCACTCGCGGTGCTGATCGGCGTGAATGCCGGGCTGGTGGCCGGGATCGGTGGCCGGGTCGTGGATGCCATCGCCTCGCGCGCCTTCGATCTGCTCGGCGCGTTCCCCGAGGTGCTGCTGGCCCTGGTGCTCATCACCTTCACAGGCACCGGAACCGGCAATCTCGTTCTCGCCCTCGGCATCGCCGCGGCACCGCGATTCGCCAGGGTGATGCGGGCGGAAACCCGGGCGGTGCGCGCCGCCGACCATGTCGCGCAGGCGCGACTGCTGACCCGGTCACGCGCGCGGATCGTGGTTCGCCACATCCTGCCGAACGCGTTGCGGTCGCTGCCGGTTGTGGTCACCCTCGGCCTCGGGACCAGCATTCTCGGCGCCGCCGCCTTGAGTTTCCTCGGCTTCGGCCCGCAACCTCCGGACCCGGAGTGGGGTTCCATGCTCGCCGAGGCGCACGGCGATCTGCGTATCGCGTGGTGGTCGGTCGCCTTCCCCGGTGCCGCCGTCACGGTCGTGGTCCTGGCCACCACGGTGCTGGGCCGCCACGTCGGCCACCGCTTCGAACGAAGGGCACAGCCATGACGCTCACCGCCGCCGCCGTGCCGAGCACGGACACCGTGACCGACACCGTGCTGAGCGTGCGGAACCTGCGCGTCGGTTTCCCCGGGAACGCGGGCGATGTCGTCGAAGGCGTCGGCTTCGACCTGCGGCGCGGCGAGATTCTCGCCATCGTCGGTGAATCGGGTTCGGGCAAATCGGTGACCACACGCAGCCTCGTCGGTCTCGCGGGGGCAGGCGCCCGGGTGCGGGCCGACCGGTTCGAGTTGTTCGGTACCCCGGCCCTCGGACTGAGCGAACGGCAGTGGCGTGGGATCCGTGGCGCCCGGATAGGACTGGTGTTCCAGGACGCGCTCGTCGCGCTCGATCCGCTGCGCACCATCGCCGACGAGATGACGGAAGCGTTGCGCGCGACACCGCGCTCCGGCCGCGCGGCCCGCATCGACGAGCTGCTGATCTCGGTGGGGATCGCCGATCCCGAGGTGCGCAAGCGGCAGCGGCCGTTCCAGCTGTCGGGCGGTCAGCGCCAGCGCGCGCTGATCGCCTCCGCCCTCGCGGGTGACCCGGACATCCTCATCGCCGACGAACCGACCACGGCGCTCGACGTGACGGTTCAGGCGCAGGTGCTCGACCTACTGGTCCGGCAGGTCGCGGGCGGGCGATCGATGATCCTGGTGAGCCACGATCTGGCGGTGGTGGCCTCGGTGGCCGATCGCATTCTGGTGATGAAAGCGGGGCGCGTCGTCGAGCAGGGGCCCGCGGAGCAGGTCATCGGTGATCCGCGGCACGAGTACACCAGGGCATTGATCGCCGCGGTGCCGCGGGGCAGGGCGGGCGCACCGCCGTCACGTTCGCGCGCACCGATCTTCACCGCGAGCGCGCTGACCAAGGCCTATCGGGTGCGGGGCCGTGCGGTGCCCGCGGTCGCCGGTATCGGCTTCGAGGTCAGGGCCGGTGAGGTGCTCGGCGTGGTCGGTGAATCCGGTTCGGGTAAGTCGACGGTGGCGAAGATGATCACCGGGCTGATCGAGCCGGACGGCGGCGAGATGTGCTTCACCGGAGCGCCGTTGACGCCGCGCACTCGCCGTCCCGGCCGGATCGGGCTGGTCGCGCAGGATTCGACCGGATCCTTCGATCCCCGCTACCGGGTGGGCGAGATCATCGGCGAAAGCGTCGCCCTGCGGGTCGGCCGACGCGAACGGCGCGCCGAGGTGATGGGTCTGCTCGACGCGGTGCGCCTGCCGGCCGACAGCATCGATCGTCACCCCCGCGAACTGTCGGGCGGGCAGCGCCAGCGCGTCAATATCGCCAGGGCGCTTGGCAGCAAGCCGGAATTGATGGTCTGCGACGAGCCGGTGTCGGCACTCGATATCTCGGTGCAGGCCCAGATCCTCGAACTGATCGCCGAACTCGCGCGCGAGCGCGGGGTCGGCATCATCTTCATCTCCCACGATCTCGCCGTCGTCCGGCAGATCTGTCACCGCCTGCTCGTCCTGCACGGCGGCGTGATCGTCGAATCAGGTTCGTCCGACGACATTTTCACGGCGCCGACCTCCCCATACACCCGTTCCCTGCTCGACTCCGTGCCGCGCCTGGCGGTACCGGACCCCACGGAAAGACCCTCGCGTGCGTAATCGCCTCACTCGACTGTTCACCGCACTGGCCGTCGGCATCGTCCTGGCCGCGGGCGCCTGCGCCTCGGACCCCGAACCCGGCAGCGGCCAGGGCGGACCGACATCACCGGCGCAGCCGGGCGGTACCTTCACCATCGCCTTGCCGTCCTATCCGACACGCGGCCTCAATCCCCATGTCGGCGCGGCCTTCGACGCCTCCCAGGTGCTGCGCAACAGCTATGACAGTCTCATCGCCGAAGACCGCGACGAAAAGTTCCACCCGTGGCTCGCCTCCGAGTGGACCGTTTCCCCCGACGGCACGGTGTACGAATTCACGCTGCGCCGGGACGTGACATTCCACAACGGAGAGAAGTTCGACGCCGCCGCGGTCAAGGCGAACATCGATGTGCTGAGAAATCCGGACACCCCGTCCTGGACGGTGCTCGGCCTCCTGCAGTACTCGAGCGTCAGCGCGGTCGACGTGGTCGACCCCTACAAGGTGCGGATCACACTGAGCACACCCCGCGCGGACTTCCTGTCCACCCTCGCCGGACTCAGTGGCGCCATCGTGGCTCCCAGCACGCTGAACGTCGGAAAGGAGACCCTCACCAGCGGAATCGGGCTGGTGGGTTCGGGTCCGTTCATCCTGGACAAGGCGGTCCAAGGGCAGGAACTGCGCTTCCACCGGAATCCCGACTACCGGTGGGGTCCGGCCACCGCCGCGCATCAGGGCGCCGCGTACGTGGACGATCTCGTCGTCGAGTACATTCCCGAAGCCTCCACCCGCGCGGGTCTGCTGCGCAGCGGCGAGGTCGACGCGATCGGCACGGTCAAGGCCACCGACATCTCCCTGTTCGACGGGATCGACGGATTCCAGTACGAACAGATCGGCTCGTCGGCCGCGCCAACGGTGATCATGCTCAACCTCACCAACGGCCCGACCACGGACGTGCGGGTGCGGCGGGCCATCGCCGCGGGCGTCGATATCGCCGCGGTGGTGGACAGTCTGACCAAGGGTTCCCAGCAGCGCGCCTGGAGCCTCATCTCTCCGGACAGCACTTATTACGACGCCAAGTACGAGACCAAGGGCAAACCCGACGTCGCCGCCGCCCGCGCCCTGCTCGATCAGGCGGGCTGGACCGGCAAGGACGCCGACGGCTACCGCACCGACGCGGCGGGACAGCGCCTGACCGTCCGTCTGCTCGCCACCACGCCGACCTATCCGGAAGACGATTTCCTGAAGGCCTGGCAGGCCGAGCTGCGCCAGAATCTCGGGATCCGGGTCGAGCTGCAGTTCGTCGAGAACGCCCAGGTCTACGATCTGCTGGCCCGCAACCAGTACGAGGCGTTCCCGCGTCAGGTCGGCGGACTCGACCTGTCGCTGCAGTTCAACCGCGCCTACGGCTCCACCACACCCGATCTGAAGTACGGCCAGATCGACGGCATCACCCTCGGTTCCATCGTCGCGGGCGCCAAACTCGCCGACCCGCAGGTGGACCGGTGGCTCATCGAATCGACCAAGGCGACCGACCCGCAACAGCGCAAGCAGCTGTTCGACACCATCACCGCGCACCTGCTCGACAACGCCGTGGCGATCCCGCTCTACACCGACCGCAACAGTGTCGCGGCGAGTTCCGCGATCCACAACGTGACCGCACTGTTCGACCCGCCCCGCAACACCGTCAATGCCTGGGCATACGACATCGCCGTCCGCTGACCAGTCTGCCGCCAACCCCTCGTTCCAGGAAGGCTCGATCATGACCGCCGCAACGCAAACCCTGACCTTCGATCGCAATATTCCGCGAGGCATCGTGCACCGGGAATCGATCGCCGAGGTCTTCCTCACCGACGCGCAGCCGATTCCCGACGGTGCGGTGTTCGCCGCTCAATTGCCCCGCAACCACTCGTATTTCAGTGACCATCGGGGTACCGCGACCACCTACGATCCGCTCTTGCTCATCGAGGTGTTCCGGCAGGTCGCGATCTATTACGCGCACACCTTCCTCGGGGTGGCTCGCGCGGAGAAGTTCATCTTCGGTTCGGCGGATTTCACCATCGCCGACTGCGACACTCTGCGGATCGGCAACTGCCCAGGGCACTGCGTCATCGAGGCGCGAGTGATCGACGAGAAGCGCCGCGACGATCAGATCATCGGCCTGTCGCTCGAGATGGTCGCCGAGATCGAGGGCAGGGAAGCCGCCCGGGAGGTGATGGTCTACCAGTGGATGCCCGCCGCGGTGTGGAACCGGATCAGGGTGCGCGGGCGCGAAGCGCTGGGTTTGCCCGCCCAGCACGTGATTCCGGGTCAAGTGCCGGTCGCGCGAATGCGGCCGGGTTCGGTTGGCAGGCACAACCCACGCAATGCGATCCTGGCGAATCCGGTGCTGTCGGGCAGGCACGAGCTGACGGCATTGACCATCATCGACACCGACCATCCCTCCCTGTTCGATCATGCCCTCGATCATGTCCCCGGCATGTTGCAGTTCGAAGCGGCCCGGCAGGTCGCGATGGCAGCCGCGAACGCCGTCCTCGGCCTGGACACCAGCCGCATGGTGATGCAGCGGCTCGGGATCGAGTTCACCAAGTTCGGTGAATTCGAGCGTGAGACCATCGCCAGGGCCACCGTCGCTCCGCTTCCTGGCGCGGGCGGCGGCGTGCGGGCGCAGGTGGACCTGACCCAGGGCGCGGATGTGATCGCCGTCGGCGAGGTGGAGCTGCGCTTCCGTCCGGCCGACGTCGGGACGATGGTCCAGTGACCGCCGCGAAGACGGCGGGGCCGTTCGTCTGGTTCGATTTCGGCGGGGTGCTCTCACCGCCGCTCGACGACCTGTTCGAGCGCTACGAGGAGGTCGCGGGCATTGCGCCCGACCTGTTGAAGTTCGCCATCGCCGAGGTGGGCGCCGAATACGGGCTCGCGCCGCTGGCGCCGATCGAACTGGCGCTGCTCGACGAACGCGAGTGGGTCGGCAAGCTGCACGCCGTGCTCAGGGCCAAGCAACCCGAGATCGACCTCTCGCGCAGCGAACCCGATTTCGGCAGGCAGTGGTTCGCCGGCCACCAGGCCAACAGCGCGGTTCGCGACTTCGCGATCGAGCTGGCCGAGGGCGGTACCCGGGTCGGGGTGCTCAGCAACAATGTCGTCGAGTGGGAGCCCTACTGGCACGCCATGATCGATCTGGACGGGGTCTTGAGCGCCCTGATCGATTCGTGCAAGGTCGGAGTCCGCAAACCGGATCCGGCGATCTTCGCCCTCGCCGCCGAGCATGCGGACGTCGCCTCCGGCCAGTGCCTGCTGATCGATGACCTCGACGAGAATTGCGTCGCGGCAAGGCAATCCGGCTGGCAGGCGGTGCAGTTCCGTGATGCCGGGCAGGCGATCGCCGAGGTGCGCGAGGCGCTGGAACGATGGCCGGGCTGAGCGCCGTCTCACCAGGTGCCGGCAAGGTAGCCGTCCGGACGGACCAACGCGCAGGTCCACGCCTGGTCCGGGGTCACCTTGCCGGTCACCGTGATCGCGCCGGCGGGGGCATGCGGTACCGGCATGTGCTCGTCGGGCCGGATCGCCACGTACCGGCCCGCCCGCAGCAGCTCGGTGAGGGTCCGCACACCGCCGTCTGTCTCGGTGACCACCAGATCGTGCTGGAATCCGGACTGGAACTGGCCGCTGATGAGCTGGGCGACGGCGTCGTGGATCGCCGGGATCGCGAGCATTGCCAGCATCGCCGCACGAAGCTCGGGCTCGCGGGGGTTCATCATTCGCGATTGCAGCACGGTGTTGGCGACCACCGCCGCCGCGACGGCGACCCGTTCACGCGAGTACTCGTCGAGGACGGCGGGCCGCTCGTGTCCGGTGATCACTCGGGCCAGTCGCCAGCCCAGCGCGAACGCGTCCTGCATGCCGGTGTTGAGGCCCTGCCCGCCGAGGGGATAGTGGCTGTGCGCAGCGTCGCCTGCCAGCAGCAGCCGTCCGTCCCGCAGGCGGGTGCGGTAGCGGCCGTGGTCGCTGAACCGGGTGAGGTGGCTGATCCCGCTCAGCGTGGGCGGTGCCCCGAGCACATATTCCAGGCGTTGCCGGTACTCTCGCGCGTTGGGCTCGGGCCGGTGGTCGAGGGCGCCGCTGAAATCCATGGCGATGATGCGCGCGGGTCCGTGGGGATTCGGATTGTGCAGGGTCCATCCGGACGGCGTCGGATGCCAGCCCGGCGGAATCCCGCCGTCCGGGGCCGTGACCGCCAGTCCGGCAATGGCGTTCATGGTCGCCGGGTACACCTGCGCCGGGAAATCGCCGATGCGGGCGACGAGGCTGCGGGCACCGTCGGCGCCGACGGCGTAGTGGGCGCGGATACGCAGCGAGCGATGTCCGGCCTCGGCGGCCACCTCGGCCACCACCGCGTCGTCGCCGGCCTCGAGTCTGGTGACGGTGTGACCGCGCAGGATTCGTGCGCCGAGATGGCCCGCGCGCTCCTCGAAGGCCGCCTCCAGTCGTGCCTGCGGAATGCCCGCGATCGGGCCGGGCTCGACGCTGGGCGCGCTGATCATCAGCACCGGTTGCGCCGCGAACTGGAACGGGGACCGGCGCACGCCGTGCGGATCACGTTGTATCGCTTCGCAAGTCGCGGAGGGCAGGTATCCGCGGCGGGCCAGCAGCGACAGCGACCGGGCGTGCACCGTGCCCGCCCGCGGGCGCAGGTCGAGTTCGTGGCGGGTCTCGACCACGACGACCCGGATGCGTTGCAATGCCAGCTCGGCGGCGACCAGCATCCCGACCGGCCCGCCACCGACCACCAGGACATCGGTGTCGATGTCGGTGTCGACCGGATTCGGTCGGGGCCGGTGCGCCGTGCTCATCACATGCTCCTGGGCGAGGTCTGGTCCGCGGCCGCGGTTGTACGATGCTCGAGCTAGATACTAGGATCTTAGTACCTACTAAGAGTGTAGTAGCTCTCGTACCTCTCGAAGTCCTCCCATCCACCGTGCCGAGTCCATTCCGACCGCCCCAGGGGGTATTCATGTCGACCGTCACCACCGAAACCGAAACCCGCGGCGCACCACCCAGCGGTGCCACACTGCCCGTAGTGCTCACCGCCCAGTTCGTCACGCCGATGGCCATCGCGGGCACCGCCATCGCCCTTCCGCTCATCTCGCAGGATCTCGGATCGAATCCCGCCGCGCTGCAATGGGTCGTCAACGGATTCAATGTCGCCTTCGCCCTCACCACGCTGCTGTGGGGCGCGGTGAGCGACCGCATCGGACATCGGCGCACCTTCGGGATCGGTACCGCGCTCGTCGTCGCGGGCAGTATCGGCAGCGTCGCCGCACCGAACCTGTTCGTCCTCGACCTGGCCCGCGTCGTCGCAGGCATCGGCGCCGCGGCCATCCTGACCGGCGCCACCGCGCTGCTGTCGGCGGCCTACGAGGGGGCCCGCCGGACCAGGGCGTTCGCCGTCTTCGGCACCGTGAACGGGCTCGGTCTCGCGCTCGGCCCCACCATCTCCGGCATCCTCATCTCACTGCTGGACTGGCGGGGCGTCTTCCTGGTGCACGCGGTGATCCTCGCGGCCGCCGGTGTCGGCACGCGGGTGCTGCCCGCCGCGAAACCCGCTGTCGTCGAACACGGCCCGATCCTCGATCTCGGTCTGCTGCGCAATCGGGAATTCCTGGCCATGTGCCTGGTTCCGGTCGCCGGATCGATCGGCTTCGTCACTCTGCTGACCTACCTGCCTTCGGCGTTGAGCGGCATCACCGACCTCTCGGCGGGCGCGTCCGGATTGCTCATGCTCGCGATGACCATTCCGGTCTTCGTCGCGCCGGTGGCCATCGGCCACCTCGTCACCCGCTTCCCGGCGCTGACCGTCGGCAGGGTGGTCTACCTCGCGCTGGGCGCCGCGATCCTCGGCAACGCCGGTGTGCTCGCGCTCTCCCAGGACCGTTCGGTGGCCTGGATCATCGTGCCGATGGTGTTGCTCGGCCTCGGTTTCGGCCTGCCCATCGGCCTCGTCGACGGTCACGCGCTCTCCGTGGTGCCGGCCGAACGCGGCGGCACCGCAGCGGGTCTGCTGAACTTCTTCCGCATCGGCAGCGAAGCGCTGTTCGTCGCCGGTTATGCCATCGTGCTCGCTACGGTCGTCGGCACCCGGCTCAGCGGGAAGGCCGCCGACGACACCGCCGCGGGCCAGTTCGGTCATCCCGACGTCTACCGCTCCGCCTTCACGATCACTGTCGGCGTCCTCATCGCCCTGCTCGTGGTGCTCACCATCCTCATCGTCGCGGTGCGCGGCAACACACGAGCCACCGAGAACCGGGACATCGGTTCCAGTCCAGAAGGAGTCACCTCATGACGCACGCACTCGACGCCGTCCGGGTCGATCTCGACGGCATCGCCAATATCGCGCCGCCACTCATGATCGAACCATTACCGCAACAATCCACCGGCGGCTTGCCGCAGGTGAAACTGCCCAGTGGCCACACCGCCGTGCACGTGACCGCCTACCGCGACGTGCACGCGGTCCTGACCGACCTCAGCTTCGCGCGCGCCGAGACCAACGTCGAGGACGGGCCGAGCTTCCTGCCGACCATCATGCCGACGGAAATGCTGCTCAACCTCGACCACCCCGGTCACGGGCGGCTCAAAGGCTTCGTGGCCTCCGCCTACAGTGCCGCCACCATGGCCCGGCGAGCGCCCGCGGTGCACCGGGTACTCGACGCCGCGCTCGCCGAACTGCGCGAACAGCACGAGCGCGGATCGGCCGATCTCGTTCGGGCGCTGCTGGATCCGGTGACCATCGGCGTCAACGTCGAATATCTCGGCATACCGACTGCCGACATCGACTACTTCCGGCATCTGTCGCGGGCGATGCAGCTCGGCGACGGCAGCGATGTGGACAAGCTGCTGGGCGAGTTCTGGACCCTGTACCACTACATCGAGGATCTCGTCGCCCGGCGGCGTGGGCTGCGGCCCGGACTGATCCTCGACCTGCTCGCGGCGCGCGATTCCGTGTCGCCGCCGGTCACCGACGGGGAATACGCGGCCATCCTGCTCGGCTCACTGGTCGGCGGCGACCAGAACATCCTGTCGGTGATCACCAAGATCGCCTACGTGGCACTCGCCAGGCCCGAGCTGTGGCAGTACCTGGTGGACAATCCGGACGCCATCCCCGCCGCGGTGGAGGAGTTCCTGCGGTTGCTACCGCTGGGGCGGATCTCGACCTTCCCGCGCGTCACCACCCGTGAACTCACGCTGTCACAGGGGACGCTGCATCCCGGCGACATCGTCTACGCCGACGCGCATTCGGCCAACCGTGATCCCGAGGTGTACCCGGACCCGGCGGTGATCGACCCGGCCCGTAACGGCAAGCGGCACCTGCAATTCGGCTACGGCATGCACCACTGCATGGGTGCGGCCATGGCGCGTATGGAGATCACCGAGGTGCTGCGCAGGCTCGTCACCGAGCTGCCGACGCTCCGGCTCGCCGTACCCGAGGACCGAATCCCCTGGGAGACCGGCATTCTCGTCCACCGGCCGACGTCGCTGCCGGTCACGTGGTAGCCGGCGCGGCCGGATGACGACCCCTGTCGGCGTCGAGAATCGCCGCCAGCAGGCCGGGAAAAACCTTTTCCATGTCCTCGCGTCGCAGGCTCGTCATCCGGCCGTTGCCGACATCACGTTGCCGGATCAACCCCGCCTTGCGCAGCACCCGGAAGTGATGCGTGCGCGTCGATGGCGCCCACGGCATCCCGAACACACTGCAGAACTGCTCGGTTCCCTCCGGCTCGGCATATAGTTGCGCGATCACACTGCGCCGATTGTCATCGGCGAGCGCGGCCAGCACCGTGGAGAGATCGAACTCCTCGATATCGGGATGCCCATCCGCATCGGTCACGACCCACTCCTTTCCACCGCACCAGCCCGCGAGCGGCGCCGAAGGTATGAGATCTATAGTACCTATGGGTCGGGGTTGCCGGCCTGGCGGGTTGGGCCGCCGAGCTGACCAGGAGGCCTGCATCGCGGGCCTGCTCACCCGCTTCTTGGGAAAAGCGAGAAACCCGCGCCGTGGCGCGGGTTTCCGGTTTGTCAGCTCTCAGATTGCGCGGACGCTCTGAGCCTGCGGGCCCTTCTGGCCCTGCCCGATCTCGAACTCGACACGCTGTCCCTCATCGAGGGACTTGAATCCGGAGCCGGAAATCTCGGAGTAGTGAACGAAAACGTCGGGACCGCCACCGTCTTGCGCGATGAACCCGAAGCCCTTTTCGCCGTTAAACCACTTCACACTGCCTTGCGTCATGTACTTTGTATTACTTCCTGTAGTAAGCCGAGCGGTCACTTCGACAGCCCGTGCTCATCATCAAGCATGCCACACCCCCGGCTCCCCATCACCACGACCATGGCCTCACACGCCAACGCGGCGGCCGGGGACGGCTCCAAGTCGGCACATACCGGCACCTCGACCGACCGCGGAGCGTGCCGTGCCCAGCGATCATTGGACACGGCACCCGCGCTCAGCTCAGTGTGAACGTCGCCGTACCCGAGATCTGCTCCATCTCCCTGTTGTTCGAGTCCAGCGCGACTATTCGAGCCTCCACCCGGCCGACGCCCGGCGCCGTGCCGAAGCCGACGATCACGCCGTCCACCGTGTCTTGGACGACACCGTTCACGACGCGGTGCTGCTGCCCGTCCGC
The DNA here is from genome assembly GCF_043205035.1 of Nocardia sp. NPDC047654. Classification (NCBI taxonomy): domain Bacteria; kingdom Bacillati; phylum Actinomycetota; class Actinomycetes; order Mycobacteriales; family Nocardiaceae; genus Nocardia; species Nocardia sp. NPDC047654. The sequence goes on along the minus strand of NZ_JBIDDF010000012.1, from coordinate 185,690 downwards.
GTACCCGCTATCGAGGTTCTTGAAGCGCACAGCAACTTTCCAGTCCGAGCAGCCCTCCCCGGTCTGGGTGACGTTCACCCGCACGCCGAATGTGCCGGCTTTCTCCTGCCGCACGGTGACCGCGTCGACGATCGCGGAGCAGCTGGTCGGCACCAGGCGCGTCAGGGTCGGCGTGAACGGAAAGCCCGGGTCATGCGGTATGGCGGTCGACGGCGCCGCGAACCCGATCATCCCGGCGGCGGTCACCGCTGCGACGACACCCGCGTGAGCCAAAAAGCGTTGCGGCTGCTTGTGATTGAGAGACATGCCCGGTTTGTCGGGTCGCCGGCAGCCGGTGTTACAACAGTCGTCGCGTTAGCAGAATCACTGTAACGTCTGGCGTCGATACTGATCGGGATCCGATCGTTGCGGGACCGAAAGTCATTCCAGCTCCATATATCTCAGGTCCATCGCCGACCCGACGGGGGAACGCGGTGGACAGCGAGCGGTGGACGTCCTCGGACCAGTCCGGTCGAGATCCGGTGGCGGGAGCCGGTTCGACCTTCCGGTGGTCAGGACGAGGGCTGATCCGTTTTCCGGTCGCGTGGGGGCGGCAGCCGGAACAGGCCCTTAAGCCTGTGCAAAGCCTCGGTGTCTCCGGACACCGAGGCGGCACCGGTCTCGATCGCGTCGGCGAAGGTCAGACCCTGGCTGGTGACATCGAGGAACGCTGACTCGCTGATGGTGATGGTCGCGTCGGGGTGCTGGGCAGGCCCGTGTAGCGCCTCGATCGTCCCGTCGTCGATCCGGGCGTGGAAGACCTCGTCATCGATCCGGAACTCGTACACCACGCGCAGCCCTGCTGCGGCTTCGGCGTCGAAGCAGGCCCGGAGACCGAGCACCGCCCAGGGATGGAACGCCTCGGTCTCGCGTCGTTCGCCCATGGCACTTGATCCCGACCGACGGCGGCCGATTCGAACTCGGCGTCGAGCTGCGAATCTCGCTGCCGTCGGTCACCGGCGAGCAGGCAGTCGGACTGGTAGAGACGGCCCACCAGGTCTGCCCCTATTCCAACACCACGCGCGGCAATATCGACGTGACACTGGTGGTAAATGGCACCCGGCTGTGACATCGGCCCCGCTCGATTTTCGACGAGGGGAGCGGCGCTCGACTGCTGATGCCTCTTCCTGCGCGGGGATGGGGTTCGGCTCGACCCGGAAGTCGAGCCCCGACCAGCGTCCAGCCGCTGACCGTCGACGACGGCGACGCCCTCAGAGCTGTGCCGCGGCCAATCAGACCTTCGGAGTATGCGGTGGCTACTTCTTCCTCAGTCCGTCCAGGGCGTGCTGGGCTTGGTCTCTGGCGATCGTGCCGAGCTCGTCCAGGTCTACCGAGGGCTCGCCGTGCTGGCGCAGGATGGGGATTCGTACTCGCACCGAGACGTTGCTGTCCTGCACGCCGACGACGTAGTCCATTCCAGTGGTGTAGCTGGAATCCGATACCGCGGTGTGCCAGTAACCCTGGGCGCCGATTCCGGCGATCTCGCCGGAACCCGCCCCGGACCCGGTAGTGGTGTCCTGGCGTTTCCAGTCGTCATAAGCGGGTGCGGTTCCGGCCGTTGTGAACTCGACGCGGAGGTCGATGGCCGCTTGATTCCAGTGGACACCGTCGCTCGCGAGGCTCTTGTAGCTGAATTGACATGACAGGTCGCCGGTGTCATAGGCGCTCGGCGGGGTTTCATGATGGTAGGGCGGCTGGTCCGGTGTGGACGACCATTTGTGCAAAGGGGCAGGGTCGACCAAATCGCACGCATCGGCGATCCCGTTCATCGAATAGATTCCCGGCTCCGGTTCCGCACGCGGAGTAGTGGTGGCGGTAGATGAAGTCACCGGCGCTCCAGCGGGCCCCTCGACAGCGGCGGACCGACTGCCACTGTCGCCGTCGGCGATGATGATGCCGATCACCACACCGGCGCCCAGCGCAGCCACCAACGCCACGACACCGGCGGCGATCAGGCCTGGCTTACGGTGACCGGCAGGCGAGGACGCGCCCTGCGGAACGGCCGGCTGATATCCACGACCAGGTCGGCCGTGTTCGGTGTCGGGCCGTGTCCAGTCGCCGCTCGACAAATGTGGTTGCCGCGCACTGATATCGGAGTCGTCCGGAATGGGGTGGTCGGGTGTGTGCCGCGGGTCTGTCATCTCTCGCAGCCCTTCGATTCCTCGACGCGCTCCCCGTCGAGACTCCTCAACTGAGCGCCGATCGTACTTTGCCGGTGGCCGTGTAGTCACTTGACGGTCCTCATCGGCCTGTTCGATTCGATGGTTGCTAGTTCTGTCGCAGTCCGGCCAGCACCTTGCGGGCTTGGGATCTGGCGACCGAATCGAGTTCGTCTCTATCCACCACCGGGGACTCCTTCTCGCGTGAGAGGTCGATCTCCACCCGCACCGCGACCCCGCCGTCCCATACGCACATCACGTATTCGGCGTCCACGATGCCACCGAAGTTGTCGGCTTCGAACTGCCAGTAACCTTGGGTGCCGATGCCGGTGAACTCCCCGGATGTCACCACCGATCCGTCATCGACGAGGTCGGCGGTGCTGCGTTTCCAATGGTCGTACGTTCGCGAAGCCGAACCGTCCATGATGTCGGCCCGGACCCTGACCGCCGCGGTGTTCATCGGAAATGTGTCGCCGGTCGAATTGCCATAGTTGATATTGCAATTCAGGATGCCGAAGTTGCCGGACGACGCAGTTTCCTCATGTTCGGGATCGCCGATCGGCGCGGAGGCCCACCTGGTCAATGGAGTGCGATCGACAAGGTCGCACGCATTGGTGATGGCCTTCATCGAATAGGTCGCCGGTCCCGGCGGCGCAGTGGCCGAGGCACCGGCGGGAACGGTATCGCTGTCTCGATCACGCACGGCGACACCGATCACCACCCCGATCGCCAGCGCCATCGCTCCTAGCCCGGCAACGCCGGCAACAACCAGCCCCGGCTTGCGGCGATCGGCCCGCTGCGCCGGATACGCCTGTGGCAAAGGTTGTTGCGGCGGAACCGGCAGGCCATCTGTCGCCGAGTCCGGTGGCCGTGGAATGAAATCGGCGTTGCCCGCCCGCGCATGATCACCCGAATCGTGCGGAGCATCAGTCATTCCCGCAGCCCCTCCGGTCCTGGACGGACCCCCGCCACGTCGTCGAGTCGGCCCTGATCATAGCTGTTCGATCGAAACCGGTCGAATACGCCTATTGCCGCGCCCAGAATGGTGATGCCGTAACTGCCCGGCGCTGTTCCCGCGGGCCCCAGTCGAAGTCGATCCACAACCGCCGAACAAAGGACATTCGAGAACGTTCCTCGGCGGCCTGAGCCACGCCTACTGCTGGCAGGATGAACGCTGGCGGATATCGCGTTCGTCGCGCCGGGGCGGAGGCGCGGTCCGGAGGATCAGCTAGGCCTTGCGGTGGCGCTGTGCAGGCTGCCGTGGTGGGGTTCGTACCGGATAAGGTGGGTCTCGGACGAAGTGGTGCACGTCACGCAGGTTCGTGTCATGTCTCGGCGGTCCGTGGTGTCTCTAGGGCATGACCCAAGAAGGAACCCTCCACAACGTCGTTGTCATCGGTGGCGGCTACGCTGGAACACTCGCGGCCAACCGTCTGCGGATGCGCACCGATACCACCGTCACGCTGGTCAATCCCCGTCCGGAGTTCGTCGATCGAGTCCGGCTGCATCAGTTCGTCGCCGGGACCGGCGACGCGACGATCGACTACGGCACGCTGTTCGGCGAGGGCATCCGGTTGGTTGTCGACAGCGCCACGCGCATTGACATCGCCGCCCGTGCGGTGCGGCTGGCGTCGGGTCGTACGCTGGACTACGACCACGTCATCTACGCTGTCGGCAGCACCGCGGCGACGTGATGACGGTGCGTCAGGTGGCCCACCGTGCCCGCTCCCACGTGCACGCGCGGCGCAAACGTTTCGAGCCGGTCGACGCGGCCGAGATCGCGCAGATCACCCAGCAGTTCATGACAGCGGCGAACACCGGCGACACACAAGGCCTGCTCACGCTGCTCGCTCCCGACGCCACCTGGATCGCCGACAGCGGCGGCAAGGTCACCGCGGCGCGCCGACCGGTAGTCGGCGCCGAGAAAGTGGCCGCGGCCCTCGTCAACATCTTCCACAGGAGGCGACGGACGTCGGACATGCGGATCGAGATGGTCAACTACAACAACACGCCCGCGATGGTCGCCTAAAGCGGCGGCCATCTGGAAGGGGTCTTCCTGATCGAGATCCTCGACGGCAAGATCGCCAACGTCTACGCCATCCGCAACCCCGACAAACTCGCCACCGTCGCGGTTCCGCGCCGGATCAGCCGGTAGTCGACCCGCCGCTGTGAAGTGACCCGTGTGGGCGGAAGAAAGTACCTCGGTGCCGCTCTCGATCTCGTCGGTGGAGTCGCTCTGGCAATTCTGCGAACCTCGCAGCGTGATCCGGCGGCGGTGACGGCGGCGTGGATCGAGAGCCTCACCCTCCAGGTGCTGGTGGCACTGGACACCGTTGCAGCGCTAGCCCTGCGAACGCCGAGTCCCGAGCGAATGAGGTGGCCCCTGAGCGAGTGCGCCTCTAAAATAGAGGCATGTATGAAAGTTTGGTTCTTCCCAGCTGGCGAAGTGGCGACATGAAGCGGGTCACGAGTCTGTTGTGCACGGAGTCGACGTTCTCCAGTCCAGTCGCCGACTACCACGGACGCGCGGATGTGGCGCACATGCTGGGGTTGATCGCGACAGTTCTGGAAGGAGTGGAGCAGACCGGTAGGTGGGGTGGCGAGCGGGATCGCCTGTTCGCGTTCACCGCTCGGGTGGACGGCCACGAGCTGCAGGGCATATTGCGAGAAGAGTTCGCCACCGCGGGTGGGCTCGAACACGTGACGCTGTTATTGCGGCCCTATCGCGTGCTGCGCACGGCGATCGCGAAAATGGCGCAGCAGCTGAAGGTTTCGCCGTTGACCGGGCAATCGGCATAGTGGTGGAAGGCACGGCTCCACGCCCGGGGCGTCCGGTTCGAGGGTCGACGTCCGGGCGCCCGATCATGGCCCTGTTCGACCTGATCGGGCGGCGGTGGATGTTGCGGATCATTTGGGAACTCGACCGAGCCGATCATCCTCCGACCTTCCGGGAGCTGCGCACGGCGTGCGGCGACATCTCGTCGAGTGTGCTCACCCGGCGGCTGCACGAGCTCGTCGAAGCGCGCATCGTCGAACACGTCACCGGTTACGCGCTGACACCGCTCGGCCGCGGGCTCGTGCGCCATCTCGAACCCGTCACCGCGTGGGCGGAAACCTGGGCAGAGCAACTCCATTGATTCGCCGTACCGCATGGAAACTTCTGCCGCGGCATACGCAGGGACTATACGGACCGTGCTTGCGTGCTCCTTTGTGGAGTGAGCGTGAGTGAGTTCATAGAGCACGCGCCACATTCGCAAGTAGGTTCTGGAATATGGATAACGACGGACCCAGCCGGACAGCGCTCATCACCGCGTACGCCCGCGCCTATCACCAGATCGCTGACCGACCACAGATCTTCACCGATCCCCTGGCGGCCCGTCTGCTCGGCGTCACCGCAGAGGAACTGGCCGAATCGGGCACGCCCACAACCAATCACCTCGGCGACGGGGTCAGCGATCGGCACCGCCGACTGTTTTTCGCCGCACGCGCGCGCTTCGCCGAGGACGCCGTGGCCACGGCCATCGCCGCTGGTGTGCGGCAGGTCGTGATCCTCGGCGCAGGCCTGGACACCTTCGCCTATCGCAATCCGCGCCGGGACGTGCGCGTCTTCGAGGTCGACCACCCCGCCACCCAAGCGTGGAAACGCGAACGCCTTACTACCGCCGGAATCGACCGCCCTGAGACATTGACCTTCGTGCCGGTCGATTTCGAAACGCAAACGCTGGCAGAAGGATTGGAATCCACCGGGTTCGAACGGACGGACCCGGCCGCATTCGTGTGGCTCGGCGTGGTCTTCTATCTGACTCCGAACGCCGCCCACGCCACACTCGAATACATCGCTGGTCAGGCCCGGCCGGTCGAGGTGGTCTTCGACTACCTGCAGCCCGCGGACAGCGACGAGGACCGTGCGCACCAGCAGGCCCGTGCCGATCGGCTGGCCGGCGTCGGCGAACCCGTGTTGAGCTACTTCGCGCCCGACGACATCGCCGCACAGCTGCGCGCCCTCGGCTTCACCGACCTCGAAGACCACTCCGCCCCCGACTTCGTCACCCGCTACCTCGACGGATCCGAAGGACTCGGAGGCGAACCGCCCCGCGCACTACGCGCGATCCGCATACTGCGCGCGAGCCGCTGAGGATGCCCGCCATGGCGACCAGCACCACATCTGTCGCGACGGCTAGCATCTCCGGCATCAGCGTCTGAACTGCACAAACTCGGAGAAATGCGGGAACGCACGCGGGCGGAGCCCCGGGGAACAGGCCCCATTCCGTACACCGTCTTGAATAGCGTCGAGTCACGATACGCGGTCAGAGCCCCCTTACGTCCCCTGCGCACAACTTCCCTCGCCGATAACAGATAACGAATGGCGACAATGGATTTCGCGCGACTGCCCACGACAATCCGATTGCTGGTGCCGCGTCGAGCTCCGGTACGTAATTCGGAAGGCAGGTCGAATGCATCAAGACACTCGAGTGGCTCGCGCAGCAGCTCACCGCAGAAGGTGCGCGACGAAACCCTCGCGCAGCTGAGTCATCTGATCGGAACCACACAACTCATCGACGCCGGTCAAGCCCACGCTCGGCTTGCGGATTGTGCGCAGCGGATCGCACGGGTCTCCTGAACGCAGTGGGTATCGGCCACAAGGATCCGGCGAGGCGGGGTGTCCGGCTACCAAGCCGGCAGCAGCCGGCCGGTGAAGCCGGCGTCGACGAGCCTGGTGTAAGCCGCCATCACACCGGTAGGTACGACCTGCTCGATGGCACGTCCCTGCTGCGGGTAGACCCAGATGCGCTGGGTGTCTCCCACCAGCATGGTGATCACCCGGTCGACGTCGCCGATGCTGTCGATGTACTCCCGCAGGGGCATGGGCTGTGATCCACAGATCACGTCGAGCTCGGGCCACTGCTTGCGGCAGATGGCGTAGCTTCGCCGCTGTTGGTAGGGGCGGGAAATCAGCATCGCGGAGGCTATCGCTATCCCGCGGTCGGCCAGGAGCGCGCGGGTGAATCCGATGTTGTCGGGTGTGTGCCTCGCCGCGGGTTCGATCAGAATCGCCGAGTCGGGGACACCGAGGCGAAGGGCATGCTCGCGGAAGTGCACAGCTTCACCGCGGGGAAAACGTTCGACAGTGGTCGGTGCGTTCGCGCCGGTGAACACGATGAGAGGAAACATGCCTCGGTGGTAGAGGTGCGCGGCGTAGGTGGCTACGCCCGGGTCGTGCCCGCCGAGACCGATTCCGACGTCGACGGGGCGTACCGGGTGGTCCATCTGGTTGTAGCGCCACAACGTTTCCACGTCGGCGCGCAGCTCCTCGGGCAAGGTCGTTGCAGGCATGGGTGCGTGTCCTCCGGGTGGATGGACCGTAAGGTCTGTCGTGTGACCGCGACCTGACGACTGTAGGTGAGGTCATTGTGGCCGGGCGCATTCATGCGCGAAGTATCCGGGGTCGCGGACGAGCCGTCGCTGACAGAGTCTTTCGTAGATGGTGATATCGACGTCCGGCGCGATGACGCGGGGTCGTTGCCTCGGACAGAAGGCACACGCCGGTTGCGTCGCCGACCGTCGCGCCGGTTGATTGCGCCCCGATCGTGATCGGCGGTGAAATCAGTCTCGAGGAACTACCGCGAAGGTGGGCCTCGGGTTCCATAATGTGCTGATCGGCAAGGGGGGCGGGCTCCCGGATTTGTGACATGAGGTCTGAGGTGGTTAGCGAGTGGACTGGCGCGTGACTCTGCTTGCCGGTGCTGGGGGCGGTCTGATCGTCGAGGTAGTCGCGTTCCTGGCCGACCTCAACGCCTACCGGCAAGCACGAAAGACGGCGCGGGGAAAGAACAAGAAGCCACCGCACTGGGGCGGGTACTTCGATCCGGTATTCGATGCTGCTGCGGGAGTGACGCGGCTGTTGCTGGGAGCAGGCGCTGCCGTGGTCTTCCAAAGCCAGCTCACCACCGTGTTCGCCGCCGTCGCGGTCGGATCGTCGGCCCCGGCTCTGCTCGGACAGCTCGGGACCGCCCGAACGCTGCGGGAGGTCGATGATCTGACATCGCCGCGTGCTCCGGTCGAGACCGCGGAAGAGCAACCCGCATGAGCGCCACCACTGGGCGTCGCCGCTACTGGGATGCCCTCCACAGGGCAGGCCGGCCCGCCGCGACTATCCCGCGCAGCCGAGCGGGCTACACAGCGTGGCAACGCTACTGGGCGTCGCTGACCCGCTTCCGGCTCCCTGAACAGGCTGAACCGCCTACCCAATCGCCCGCGGCCCTGCTGCTGTCTCGACCGGCGAAGGCTGAGAGGGTCACCGGTGAACACGTCGTTGATCTTGGGGCGCCACCCCGGGTCGGCCACCCCAAGTTGAACGCCCGCTCAGTGTCGAACCGGCCACCGTCCGCGTCACCGCGCGTACGAACACCACCTGTGCACGAACCATCAGGACAAGACACCGGAATTCGCCACCGCAGGGTCCGTGCCGCAAGGCCGTCCCCCCGCAGCGTGACAGGCGGCGGCGTCACCATGAGCATGCACGGTGCGCGTTCGTCGTGGATGCACCGCCACCCGGTCGCGGTAGCGGTGGTCCTGATTATCACGTCGGTGATTCTCGGCCAGATCATCCTGAAGCTGATCCGCGGTGGTCCTGAACCCACAGCCGAATTGGTGGCAACACAGAACGTTTCTGGTGTCGTGTCTACCAGTATCGGACCCGGCGGCCGTGTACTGCCACTCTCGGTCACGGACGGATCGACCGTGCGCCTGGCCGGTGTACCGGTATACGCCGCGACGGCGCCGGTCACCGAAATCGTGTCCAGCCCCTCGGGGTTGCTCGCGGTGACCGATAAGTCCGGGACGGTCTCGGTCGTGGATTCCACGCAACCGAAACCGCCCATAAGCCAATATCGCGCTCCCGCCGACGCAACACCGGTAACGGCCGCGATCTCGCCAGACGGCCGCGCGCTGGCGATCGCACTGTCCAACGGCAACGTCCTGATCACCACTGGTGGAATCGAACTGCAGCGACTTCCCGCGACCAGTGGCACTGTGGGTGCCCTGATCTTCAGCCCCGACGGCGCGAGTCTCGCCATCGGGAACTCGCTGGGAGTCGTGACCGTGTGGCATTTCGTCACGCAGGACCTCCCCGCAGCCCGATTCCCACAAGCAAGTGGTGTTACCACCTTGTCGTTCTCACCGACCGGATCGCAGCTCTTGGTCGGCACCGCGAATGGACAGGCACTGCTCCTGGACGCCAGCAGCCGTGAGCAGCTTCGGCTCCTCGCTTCGACGGATCTGACGAGCCCGGTAACAGCCGCAGCGTTCAGCCCTGACGGCAAAACCTTGGCAGTCGCCGGCAAGGGATCGGCCGCGCTCTGGTCGCCCCCGAGAGGTCTGGGTGACGCTCCGACGGCCAGGCTGGCAGCACCCGGCGAAATCCGTTCGCTCACCTTCTCCGGGGATGCGCGGAACCTCATCGTCACCGACAGCTCTGGAACGGTGCAGACCTGGCGGATATTCACCCGCGGCGGCTGACAGCGTTGGTGTTCGGCTCCCGTAGTGCACAATCGGGCGTATGGCACGATCTCTGCCCGAGGGCGAATCGCTTCTGGTCCGTACGGACTTCACCGACGACGTGGCGTGGGCCCAAACCCTCGCGGCGGTCATCGCGTCCTACGACGAAGACACGATGACGGAGCTGACACCCGTCGACGACGTGTCCTTCGACGGGCTGACACCCGCCGACCTGGCTGATCTGGTCGATGGCCGGACCTATGTGTTCCTCGCCGACGCCACCACGATGACCGCCCCCGAGCATCCACTGCTGGCGGTCGATACCGGCGACGCGGAGGTCCGAGGTGACGGCAACCCGGTGTTCCGGATCGCGCCGATCGCGATGGCCGAGGTCGAGGTCAACTTCTTGCTCGCCAATATGGACTTCGAGAACTACGCGGGCGGCGTCGACGACGACGGTGTTTTCCGCGGCTTCGATCGGTGAACGCGGCCGGCTTCATGGCCGGCCACCGGATGGTAAGGACCAAGTCGATGCGGTGTGCACCGCCGCATTGCAGTGGGTTGGGCCTCCGGGGGTGCGAATGCACGGTGTCTCACCAGGCACTGTCTCCCAATGGATTTCGTAGCAGAGGTGTGGCGGCGCTCACCGGATCGTTTCGTCGGCGAGGCGTTGCAGGTAGCCGGCGAATTGGCGGCGGTCGTGTTCGTTCCATGTCGCGGTGAGCTGGTCGAAGCATCGGCGTTGCCAGTCGTGGGATGCGGCCAGCAACTCGTGCCCGCTGTTGGTGAGCCGCAAGACGACTCGACGGCGGTCGTATGCTGAGCCCTCGCGGGCGAGGTATCCGGCCGCGACGGCGTCGCGCACCATGCGGCTGGCGCCGGAGTGGTCGAGGCCGAGGTGTTCGGCGACATCCGTGACGGTAGTTTCCGCGCCGGTCCGTCGCGCGGCGGCGACAGCTTCCACGACCTGGATGTGCTGCACCCGCCACCGGTCATCGTCCGGTGCCGGGCTGGGGCGGGTGAATGCCTGGTTGCTCCAGCGGCGTGACCAGAAGCGGACCAGTCGAAACAGCGCCGGACCGCCATCGACGGCAGGGCTGGAGCCGTCTACTGCGCGACCGGCTGGGGTGTTTCGAGTGTGACGTGGGCCCACCCTCGACATTGTATGCGATACGCACATATATTTGTGTGCGTATCGCATACAACGGATTCTTCTGGTCCACTACGCAGGAGGTGGCGATGTCCATCGTTCTCAACCACACGATCGTCCCGGCGACAGACAAGCATTCCGCAGCAACGTTTTTCGCCGAGCTTCTGGGGCTGTCGGTATCGGCCCCGAGCGGCCCGTTCGTGCCGGTGCGAGTCAACGACGATCTGACATTCGACTTCGACGACCGTGGGCGAGCCGAGCCCGGCCATTACGCCTTCCTCGTCGATGACGACACCTTGGACGCCGTGCTGGGGCGGCTGGCGACCTGGCCCGCGGTCGAGTACGGCTCCGGCCCTGAACACGGGTGGGACCGGCAGGTCAATCACCTGGCAGGTGGCCGCGGGGTCTATGTTCGCGACCCCGACGGTCACAGCTACGAGTTGTTCACCGCGGTTCCATGAACCCACACCATCCACAGCCGGCGGACATCCTCAGGGCAGCGAGGAAACACGGACGGCGGTCGCGGTGGTCGACGCGGCTGCTGGTCGGTGCCGGGTTCTGACCGAGCAGCAGTGGGAATGATTGGAACAACTGCGACTGAGATCCGGGTCGGCCGCAACTTCGCCGACGGCCGCCGCGTGGTCGAGGGGATGCTGTATCGGTTGCCGACCGGGAGACCTGGCGAGACCTGCCGGCTCCCAGCCTAAAGCCTGAGTGTCAGGGCTTTCATCCGGTCCGCTCGGCCGGGTCCGTGCCCGAGTCGCCCGGTACGAGGGGACCGGCGGTCGCGAAGGAGGCGCCCTGGACGGCCGCATCCCCGCGGTACCCACTCGTTTACCTCAGCGTCTTCAATGCCGCCGCGTCGTACGGCTTCAGCTCGTCGATCCGCCCCGCCAGGACCTTGGAGGCCCACTCCGGGTCCTGGAGCAGGGCGCGACCGACGGCGACCAAGTCGAATTCTTCGCGCTCCAGGCGATCGAGGAGGTTGTCGATGCTGCCGAGTTCGGCGCCCTCGCCGGTGAACGCGCGGAGGAAGTCGCCGTCGAGGCCGACCGAGCCGACGGTGATGGTGGGCTTGCCGGTGAGCTTTTTGGTCCAGCCCGCCAGGTTCAGGTCCGAGCCGTCGAACTCCGGGAGCCAGTAGCGACGGGTGGAGGCGTGGAAGGCGTCTACGCCGGCTGCGGCGAGCGGAGCAAGGATCGCCTCCAGCTCCTGCGGGGTCTCGGCGAGCCGCGCGTGGTAGGCCTCCTGCTTCCACTGCGAGTAACGGAAGATCACCGGGAAGCCGGGTGAGACGGCGGCACGCACCGCGGCCACGACCTCGGCGGCGAACCGTGTGCGGGCCGCGGTGTCGCCGCCGTAGACATCGTCGCGGCGGTTGGTTCGCGCCCACAGGAACTGGTCGAGGAGATAGCCGTGAGCACCGTGCAGTTCGACGCCGTCGAAGCCGATGCGCTCGGCGTCCGCGGCGGCTTCGGCAAAGGCGCCGATGACGTCGTCCAGGTCACCGTGGGTCATCGCCTTACCGAGACCCTCGCTGCCGTCGAGGCGAATGCCGGAGGGGCCCACGGCGGGCGCATCGGGGTAGGGTGCGTCGCCCTGGTTGCGGACCATGCCGATGTGCCACAGCTGCGGCATGATCGTGCCGCCTGCCGCGTGTACGTCCTCGGCGACCTTCGCCCACCCCGCCAACTGCTCTTCGCCGTGGAACCGTGGCACCCGATCACTCTGCCCGGCGGACTCGTGGCCGACGTAGGTGCCCTCGGTGATGATCAGGCCCACGCCGGCGGCGGCGCGGCGAGCGTAGTACGACCGCACGTCGTCACCGGGAACGCCGTCGGGGGAGAACATGCGCGTCATCGGCGCCATCACGATGCGGTTGGGGACGGTCAGGCCGTTCAGCGCGACGGGTCGGGACAGGATCTCGGCTGTGCGAGAGGCGTCGGACGCGGTGACGATCACTGGACACTCCTTGGGGGTACGACTGCGATGGTTGAGAACTTCAAGCAATGGCCACACGCTAGGGGTAGATATTTGAGATAGTCAAGTTTCTGGGGATAGGCTGGCTGTCATGGCAGAAGCTCCCCGCGTCGACACGGCCCAGCTGATGGAGCTGCTCTCGGTGTCGCTCGGCGTCTACTACGGCGACTTCACCGTCGCGGCGGCGAGTGAGAACCTGACGGCGAGCCAGGGCAAGGCGCTGACCGTGCTGCGCCGGGGACCCGTCGCGATGCGCGCTTTGGCCGAGACCTTGGCCTGCGACGCCTCCAACGTGACCGGGATCATCAACCGGCTGGAGAAACGTGGCCTCGTGCGACGGGAGACCAGCGAATCCGACCGGCGCGTCACCAATCTCGTCATCACACCCGAGGGCGAGCAGGTAACCGACACGATCCGGGCGAAAATGCGCGCCACCCAAGACGGCCTGAACAGGCTCAGCGACCAGGACCGGGACTGTCTGTACGCACTACTGGGACGGATTTTCGTGTCCCGGCCGGACTCACCTACGCCGGTCGCAGATCTCCGCTGCCCAGCAGTTCCTCCCCGCCGGTGACCACCAGCCTGTTCGCCGCTTGTCCCCGGGCGAGGTCTTCATGAGCCGGACCGGAGAGCGTCGGTAGCCGGAAACATACCCCCGCAATGAGCCGACCATAAATACTTCACCTGAGACCTGCGGTTCGACCCGGACGCTCGGCGCCGCTCAGGGATCGAGTTGCGGGGGCGATGTGAAGGACACCTTGGTCGAGGTCGAGCATCAGCGCCCCGGAGGTTGCTTGCAGTTTTCTGCGTAACTGATCGGGGATGTAGTCCATGGTGGCGATTCGATTGCGGTAGTTGAGGAAACTGTGGCATCCGATCGCCTTGACTCCCGACCGGCGGATGCCGGCCACAGCGTCCCTCAGGGTCCACAAGGCTTGTTCGGCCGGCTGGATGATATCGATGGCGTCGAGGTGCCGCGACCGGATCTGCCCCCCGAAGAATCTCGCTGCGAAGTGGCGGTAGAGCACATACTCCGAAGCGCCGGTCCACTTCTCGTGCTCTATCGTCGCCAGGAATGCCTCCCAGAACGGTTTCTCGTGCTGATCCTCGACTCGCCGCATCAGGTCCGCGAGTATCTGCCTGTCGAACACCATGTGATGCTGCATCCCGCTGTAGGGGTCGACCGGCCGCCACTCGGCAAGTAGCCGAGTCGAGGCGGTGATCGCGGAGTGGCGGTCGGGGATCGCGTGCCGACGGGTGTCGAGGCGCCATTGCAGCGGGTATCCGAATGCCAGACAGGATTTGCCATCGTTTTCGACGAACACGACATCGTCGACGATCGCGTAGTCCGCATCGAGCACCAGGAGGTGTCGGCCTGTGCTCGGCAGGATGCGGAAGCAGTGCAGTTTGAGCAACTGCTGGAAATACCACGACGAATTGCGGTGATGGTCGCCCGATCTGCGCAGGGCCGCCTCGATGGCGGCCGGTGTCGGCGAGACCGCTTCCTCATCGATCCACTGCACCTCGTGCTCGGTCCGCAGCTGTGCGAGCAGTCGCGCGGACCCGACGATATTCACCGATCGAATCGGATTACGACAGTGTGCCCTCAACCCGGTGATACAGGCGTCGAGGCTGAGCAGGTCCTTGGCCGCTACCGGGATCATGACGTCGATTGCCGGTAGGCGCACAGTGTCGGTGGCCACGTTCACACTCCGTAGGCTGGGTCGGCACTGGTAACCATAGCCAGGATTCGCGCTCGAAAAGCGCCGGAACTCCAGCATTTTCATCGCTGGCAGTCACGGAGGGCTGTTCCTGCGCCTGGACCCGCTTCGATGACACGATTCGCGGAGCGGGGGCAGCTGTTGTGTTGTCAGGGCGCTCGGCCGGATGTGTGGCCTTCGGGCAAGTTGCGGCAGTTCGAGAATGGTCGGCGGGCATACGTCCTTGACCACGATCGACGTGGTGAGGAGCTCGAGGTAGTGGACATCTTCGCTCCGGCGCCGGCCGAGATGGTCGTGAGCGTGTTGGAGCAGGGCAAGGCCGTGTTCGCGTTCCATGGCTTGCCCTGGCGAGGAGAGTAGCCGCTCCGCTGGACTGCCACCATCAACCCGCTTCCGTTGCCCTACACTGCCCGGATTCGCGATCACAAGGAATTGCTCCCTCAGAGGTGGTGTCGGATTCGCGATCAGCCGACACCGAGGTTCGCGATTTGAGCCAACCGGCAACCCCGTATATTACAAAACTTCCCACGCGTCGTCGGCGCACACCGATGGCACTCGATGCCACTGCTCCGACACCACCAACCACTCGTGCTGGATCGAGGACCTCGGAAACTGCTTGGCGACAACGAAAGTGACGATCGACTACGCGCAGATCGGCTCGCTCGCCGGAACCGAGGCGGCGTTGCCCGCGGCTCTGCTGCGCAGCAGGCGGATCCGGATCGGCGGTAGCGGCGCGGGCTCGGTCTCGAAGGCCGCGATGATCGCCGAGCTTCCCCAGGTCCGCGCCAGGTTCGCTCTGAAGCAATTCCTAGCCGAACGGATCTGACAATAGGTGCCTGGCGCGTTAGCTCTGCATAAGAACGACACTGAGCTCGGAATGTTTGAAACGCCGCATGTGGTTCGTTCGATGAGACGATCATGTTGCCGGGACGGCCGGGGAGGAAGTTGAGATGATCGACGGAATGGTTGTCGCCACATACGTGGCTGCGGCGTTGGGAGCGACGGGCGGACAGGCCGTGGACCGATCACTGGATCAGCAATTAACCGCTCTCACCGGCGCGGTCGCGCGCGGGCTCGGACGGCGCGCACTCGATGACCTCGATCAGAACCCGCACAGTATGGCAGCACGCCGCCAACTCGCCGATCAGATCGAACGCGCGGCTGCCGCCGACGCGGAATTCGCCGGCGAACTCGCGGCCCTGCAAGCCACGCTCGGCATGCTGAACGGCGTAACCGTGATCAACACCGCGACTCACGGCAGCCGGATTGTCACCGGCAGCAGAGGGATCACGGCCGGAGGCAGCATTCACAACACCACATACGACATAGCGTCGGATGAGGATCTGTCCCGAGCTCCGAGCTGGACCAAGGCACTGTTGTGGATCGGCTTGATCTTCGTCGGTATCGGCTTCGTCGGCGGTCTGATCGGTATGTCCCAAGGCGCGTCGGTGTCGGGACAGTTCAACTTGCTGCCGTTCTTCCTCATCGGCGGTATCCTCATGACCTTCGCCGAACTCGGTGCAAGAACGTCGACGCCTCGACGCCGCCGGTAGGTCGGAAACAGTTCGAACACTCGGTCGCCCTACGGTGATACAGCCAGTCCGTCGTGCGACGAGTGAGGTCCGCAGGGGAATTCACATGCGCGGCATGTTTACTGGAAGACAGCTGGATCATGGCATCTTCGCTCGCCGATTGAAACAAGCTGCGGGTATGTCCTTTCGATATCCACGGTGTGCGATCGTGTCCAACTCCTGGCATGCAGACCGCTAACTCGGGGTCGTACCGAATTCTGCGAGATCGATCTCCAGTCGGAATGTGTGAAACAACGCCGCTGGCTCGTTCGATGAGATGAGTGTGCTGCCGGGGCGGCTGTGGAGGAGACTGACATGATCGACGGAATGGTCGTTGCCGCATACGTGGCTGCGGCGCTGGGGGCAGCCGGTGGACGATTGGTCGACCGATCACTGGATCAAGGACTGACGGCTCTTACCGGCGCGGTCGCGCGCAGACTGGGACGGCGCGCACTCGACGACCTCGACCGAAACCCGGCCAGCATGGCAGCACGCCGCCAACTCGCCGATGAGATCGAACGCGTGGCATCCGCCGACGCGGAATTCGCCCGCGAACTCGCCGAGCTCCGAGACAGACTCGACCGGATGAACGGCTCGACCATCATCAACACCGCCACCCACGGCAGTCGAATCGTCACGGGCGGAGATGGCATGACCGCTGGCGACGACGTCTATCACACGACCTACGATTCCCCGGCTCCAGGGGATCTGTCGCGGGCACCTCTGTGGAGCAGAGTCCTGCTCTGGATCGGCACGACGATCGGGGTAATCGGCTGGGCGATCGCCGGGATCGCGATTGCCCAGCACACACCGGGACACATGAACGATGCCACAAACGGTTTAGTGGTCTTCATGATCGGAGTCGGTATCGCGCTGGTGGGCCAATATGGTGCGAGCACTTCGACACCCCGACGGCGGCGATGATCCTGACGGTTCGAATCGACTAAAGAGTACTAATCTCAGCTCGAGGTCGCTCTGATCCGTGGGCGCAGTTCCGCAGCATGCGCACCGGCCACAACGACCAGCTGCAACGATTGCCTGTCCACGACGCGCCCGTCGAGGTTGTTCCTCATATTTCTCTACGTCGCGGCGCGGGGTGGGATGGCGAATTGTGTGATCGCGTCGAGGTCGGGCTGGTAGCCGTCGCTGGTGTCGACGGTCAGTGCCGGTACGTCGAGCCGGACCGGGTCGAAGGCTTCGATGGGTGATCGGCCTGCGGCGGTGATCGAGGTGAGGAGGTCGCTGTCGTTGTGGGCGTGCCGGTGCGGGTCGGCGGCGGCGCGGGCGGTGATGCGCTGGTGGATCAGTGCTGTGGGGGCGGTGCAGTGGATGACGCGGATGTCGGCGATCTCGGCCAATGGCAGCAGGTTCGGACGCCAGAGTTTGTCCTGGAACGCGGCCTCGGCGACCACGGTGACCCCGGCGCGGGCGAGGGTGGACAGGACGGCGAAGAACACCTCCAGGGTGGGGATGTTGAGGTCGTCGTATCCATCGGCGGGGTCGCGGTGTCCGGAAAGCACCATGCCTTGTTTGATCTCGTCACGGATTATGGCTGGGACACCGATGCGCGTGGCCAGGGCGTGGGCGAGGGTCGACTTTCCGCTGCCCGGGGGACCGCTGACGATGACGACGGTGGATTGCGCCATGCCGCATTCTGGCATCTCGTTCACCGGTGATGTCCGCCGCGGTCGTCTGCGTTGGTTTTGCCTGCCAACGCCCGCAGGCTGCTCGACGCTTACGAGAACGCGTGGGCGGGCGGGCGCAGGAGGGCGACCGCGGCGACCGGAGCTGACGTCAGAGACGGAGCTGCCCGACAGGCGTGGCTCATTAGGCTGGCTGAGTGGAGTTCACAACGGATTTGGAGCGCGGTGGGTGGCTGCTGGCGCGCGTCGGCGAACACGGGGTCGGCGGCGTCGCTGGTACCGGCTTCGAGGCTTATGCGCGAATCCTGCACCCGGTCGAGGCGACCCGCCGCGATGTCACGGTCACCGACGAGTGGGGCACTCCCGAGATCGAGGAGGCGATGTGGCCGTGGGCCGAGGTCGCCGCGCGCAACGGCAGAGTGATGCATCCGCTGGTGCAGTGGCGCAACCTCACCGACGCTGAGGACGAAGCGGCGATGTCGTTCGATGACGGCTGGACAGTGGGCCAGACCGTCGAGGGGTGGTTCGACCCGAGCCTGCTGGCCGCGCTCACTGTCCACCTTCGCGCAGCCACCGAGGCACCGGAAGAGGTAACGGCTGGAGTATGGAATGGATTCGGCGAGCTGAACACATCCTCGGGTGCGGTGTTCGTCGCGTCCACCGACGGCGATCCGCAGAACCTCGAGCGCGCGCGAACTCGAATCGACGCCGAGCTGGCTGCCTCTCTCGCGCCGCAGGTCAGGCGGGCAGTCGAGGCAGGGCCCTTCCTGCAGTGGCCGGGACGCGACTTCATGCTGTTCGACACCAGTCTCTCCGAACTCGCCGATCCCAGCTGGGTACATGCCGCGGGCCTGGGATGGACGACCGACTTCCCCGGAGTGACGCCGCAGCTGCTCTGGCCCGCCGACCGCGCATGGGTCGTAGCCAGCGAGATCGACTTCGACTTCACGATCGTCGCCGGCTCACGGGTTCTGATCGACGCGGTTGTGGCCGACGATCGTTTCGAGGCTTTCGAGATCGCCGAAAATTCGGATCTGAGCTGGGACGGCGACACAATCAACCCCGCGCCGAAGGACTGAGATGCCGGCGAGAGCTCGACCAGGGCGTGCGACCGAGGTCCACGACGAGTTCGCGAACAGGGCGGCAGTACGCATGGAGTCGGCGGCCGCACGCCTCGAGACGGCTCAGTAGTCCGCGCGAGGAGCAGTGACCGGACGGCGATCGATGATCGCACGTACGCCGACGCCGCGGTCCACTTGCCGAGCACACTACCTCCGCGCGCCCAGCTTGGGGCCGGAAGGTATCTGTAGGCCGGAATATGTTGTTGCGCATGCGGATCCGGCGTACCTCGGACTGGCATATCGGGTTCCGGATGCGCCGTGCCCCTGTCGGCTGCCCAACAGCTGATACTCGTCGAGGAGATCCCCCGCGATCGTCGAGGAGTGCGAGGTGGAGGTCGTTCTCGGCGCGCGGGACACGTGGTCCGGTCTCGTGCGCGGACGGCCACCAGCTGGACGCGGAACACGGATGCGATCCAAGACCGCTGTCAACTGTGGACCGTCACCCCATTGTCCTGGGGTTAACCAATGCAACTCGATGGATTCGACGACCCGGTGGTCGAGCGAGTGTTGGGCCGGTTGGACCCGGTCGAACCCCCCATCGCGACGACCTGGTGCGGCGGTGCCGGGATCTCCTGGGGCGAGGCTGCCGTCGAGTGTGGCCGGCCCGCTGAGAAGGGCGTGTCGATTTCGCGCAAGCTTCGGCGACTCGGCCGCCGATTCCAGGACCGACAGCAGCAGCGCAGTGAGCTGATTCGGCCGGCGACGGCTTGAAATAGCGGCGCGGGACAGCCGGGCCCTGTCGCCCCCCGATCCACCGCCAACAACCGGCCCCGATCGACACACTCGACCCGGAACGGCGTGTCTTCTGCGCGTTCGGTCCGACGCCCCGCGGAAATTTGACACAATTGATCTGGATGCACACAGGGTGGGCACCCGATTTTTTCGCGTTCACCACGAGAACTGCCGGCAGGAAGCATGGGGCGCGAGTCGGCGATATCGAGCCGACGACTTGATACGGCGGCCACGCTCGAAACTATTGCGATGCTCGAGAGATCAGCGAAGGAATCTGGGCATGGCTCGATACCTCTTGGCAGCGAGTCCGATATCCGGGCATGTGGCACCCATGCAGGCCGTCGCGGCCGAGCTGCGACGGCGTGGGAATCAGGTGCGCTTGCTCACCGGGACAGCGTTCGGCGCATCCGCTCGAGCGCAGGGTGTCGAATTCTCGGCGCTACCTCGAGATGCAGAGGTCGCACCCGCTGCGCGACCACGTGGTAGGGCCTCTGACCTGCTTCGGCGGTGGCAAACCGGGCGGGCGGAGTTGCAGTCCGCTTTTCTCGCGCCGATCCCGGCGCAGTACCGTGCACTGTGCGCTGAGCTGGATCGCACGGACTTCGATGTCGTTCTGGTCGATGTGATGTTCACCGGTGCCATTCCGCTGCTCTTGTCGCAGCGAGAACGTCCGCCGGTGATCGCCTGCGGCGTCGTTCCGTTGATGCTGTCCAGCGCGGACTGCCCGCCGTTCGGGATCGGCTGGCAACCGCGAGCGGGTCGTGATTACTCGGCCATGAACCGGTTCGTGCAGCAGGTGCTGTTTCGTGGCGTCCAGGCGAAGCTCGAGGTAATACTGCGCGCGCTCGAGCTGGGGCCCGCGCCGGCCTTTCTGCTCGATTGGCCCCTGCTTGCCGATCGAATATTGCAATTCACTGTGCCTGGATTCGAATACCCGCGATACGATCTGCCGCCGTCGGTGGTCTTCGTCGGACCGATTCCGACTCCTGTCGCCATGGATGTCGCTGTGCCGAGCTGGTGGCCTGCTTCGGATGATGCGAGAAAGATCGTCCATGTCACGCAGGGCACATGGGACAATCGGTGTTTCGATCAGTTGCTCCGCCCGTCTCTGTCGGCGCTGAGCCAACGCCCCGATCTACTGGTCATCGCGTGTACCGGTGGCTCGCGCTCGCCGATCGGAACTCTGCCCGCGAACGCATATGCCGCCGATTTCATCCCCTATGACCGGCTTTTGCCGCGGGTCGACGTGATGATCACCAACGGTGGCTACGGCGGCGTGAACGAAGCGCTGCGCTACGGAGTGCCGTTGATCGTCGCGGGCGATACTGCGGACAAGCCTGAGACCGCGGCCCGCGTCGCATACGTCGGTGCAGGCATCGATCTCCGCACCGCCCGGCCCCGGCCCGCTGCCATCACGGCGGCGGTCGACAGAGTGCTTGGATCTGGCAGCTTCCGTGACGCGGCAAACCGGTTGGCGCTGGAAATCGCGAATCGGTCCCCCTTCGACGCCGTCGCGGCCGCATTGACGGAAGTGGCCTCTGGCCCTCGCCGCGCGTTATCCGCACCCGCCATCCAGGAATGGCATCCGAGGGCAGGGGACGAAGAATGACAGTCGTCGCGGCATCGCACAAACCGCTGTGGCCGCCGGACGTGTTCTGCCACCGGCGACAGCGTGCAGTCTCCATCTCACGTGCCCGCCGATACCCGCGATTCGTGCTGCTGAGGAGGTGGCCATGATGCGCACGGAGCTCGACGCCGCAGGCATCACAGACCAGGAACTGCGGCAGTCGTATCGGATCTGCCGCGAAATCAACGCTCGCGATGGGAAGACATTCTTTCTCGCCACTCGGTTGCTCGCACCCGATCAGCGACCCGCTGTGCACGCGCTGTACGGATTCGCGCGGCGCGCCGACGACATCCTGGACGAATTCGACCCGCATTCGTCAACGGCCGACCGTGCTGCTCGATTGGACAGGTTGGCACGGCAATTCGAAGCCGCGAACACCGGCGGTGATCCGGTACTGGCCGCAGTGCTGCACACCGCCGAGGCCTACCGGATACCGAACGATCTGTTCGGTGCGTTCCTGGCCTCGATGCGTATGGATCTTTCCGTGACCGACTATCCGGACCGCGCCGCGCTGGACCGCTACGTCTACGGGTCGGCGGAGGTGATCGGGCTGCAGCTGCTGCCGGTGCTGGGCACCAGGGACTCGGCGGCAGCCGCGCCGTACGCCGCCGCCCTCGGCAAGGCATTCCAGCTGACGAACTTCCTGCGTGATGTCGACGAGGATCTGGCTCGCAACCGCATCTATCTGCCCGCTGACGAGCTGGCCGCATACGGTGTGGACCGGGAATTGCTGTTGTGGTGCCGCCGACATCGCCGAGGCGAGCCGCGAGTGCGACGCGCGTTGGCGGCACAGCACGCGATCACCAGAGAAGTCTACGATTACGCGCTTCAGGGGATCGAATTGCTCGCGCCTCGCTCGCGGCCATGCGTGACGACCGCGGCGACGCTGTATGCAGAGATACTCGACCGCATCGAAGTGGCGGACTTCGAAGTGTTCGGACGACGTGCGAGAGTCGGCATCGGTCGCCGACTACAGGTCGGCGCGGCGGGCCAGCTGCGAGCGTGGTGGATACGGCGATCCGCGAGACCGGCTCGGCCCAGCGCTTCGAACGTCACCCTGGACGGGTCCGCCATATCGCTCGATTCCGCCGATCCGCGCGAACACACGTGAGGTGTTGCTATGGACCACTGGCGTTATCTCCTTATTCTCGTCGCCTGCCTGGTGCTGACCGCTCCGCTGGAGTTCCTCGGCCCGGGTGTCTACCGCAGGCCGCGGCTGCTGCTCGGCGTCCTGCTGCCCGTGGTCACGTTGTTCGTGGTCTGGGACCTGGTGGCGATTGCCGCCGGTGTGTGGGATTTCAACTCCCGCTATGTGCTGGGCGTGATCTTGCCCGGGGCGATTCCGCTGGAGGAGTTGCTGTTCTTCATCGTTGTCCCGCTGTGCGGATTGCTGACCTACAGCGCGGTCGAAACGCTGCTCGGGGCAGGCCGTCGCCGCGGTAGCAGAAGCGCGACGAAAGGGCTGCGACGATGAACTCGGTGGGCTGGGGGTATACGCTGCCCGCCTTGCTGGCGGTCGTGGCGGTGTGTCTGGTCGAGTGCGCGCTGTTGCGAACCGGGCTGTTTCGGCGACCCGGCTACTGGTTGACGATGCTGATCGTCCTGGGGTTCCAAATCCCCGTCGACGGGTGGCTGACCAGGCTCGACGCGCCGATCGTGCGATACAACCCGGACCACATCCTCGGACTCCGGTTCCCCTGGGATATCCCGGTGGAGGACTTCTTGTTCGGTTTCGTCTTGGTGACATCGGTGCTCCTGGGCTGGGAGCGGACCCGGCAGCGGCAGAGTGAGGTGCGGCGATGAGACTCGGTGCGTCGGCTTCTCGGCACGGCAGGGATCCTCGGCGCGTGCACTATCCCGCAGCCGCGGGGTACATGGACGTCGGCCGTGGCGGTCGGCGTCCGCGGGCCGTCGTCGTCGGTGCCGGGATCGCCGGCCTGGCGGCTGCGACGGGGTTGGCCGAAAGGGGATTTCATGTCGAGGTCATCGAACGCGAGCGGTACCTGGGTGGGCGTGTCGGCGGCTGGACCGAACATCTTCCCGATCGCAGCGCGGTCGGAATGAATCGTGGCTTCCACGCCTTCTTCGCGCAGTACTACAACCTTCGCAAACTGCTCGCCCGCACCGATCCACGGTTACGCAGGCTGCGCCGGCTCGACGACTATCCGCTCATCGACGCCGAGGGCCGCCGCGACACCTTTCGCCGTCTGCCGAGGACTCCACCTTGGAATGCGCTCGCCTTCGCGCTGCGCAGCCCGACCTTTCGGTTGCGCGATCTGATTCGTATGGACCCACGCGCCGCCGCGCCGCTGGCCGCGGTCTCGGTCCCGGACATCTACCACAGGATCGATCACCTGGATGCGGATACCTTCCTTCGTCGCGTCAACTTCCCCGACGCGGCCCGCCACCTCGCGTTCGAGGTCTTCTCGCGCAGCTTCTTCGTCGCTCCCCAGCACATGTCCGCCGCCGAACTGGCGACGATGTTCCACATCTACTTCCTGGGCTCCAGCGAGGGCTTGCTCTTCGACGTGGCAGAGGACAATTTCGATGTCAGCCTGTGGGCGCCGCTCGCGGACTACCTCACCGCGCCGCAAGTGCCCGAGCGGCCGGGGACGGTCCGCGTACACACGGGCGTGTGCGTCGACCGAATTGATACCGACGACGCGATCGGGTTCCGAGTGTTCGACGACACCGACGCCGAGATGACCGCCGACGCGGTGGTCCTGGCCGTCGATATCACCGGGTTGCGCCGGATAGTCGCCGCGTCCCCCACGCTCGGTGATACGCCATGGCGTGCACAGGTAGGCCGAATGGGTGTGGCGCCGTCCTTCGCGGTGCACCGTCTGTGGCTGGATCAGCCGGTGCGCGCCGACCGCCCGAGCTTCCTCGGCACCGGAAACCTGGATCCGCTCGACAACATCAGCGTGGTGGACAGGTACGAGAAGCAAGCAGCGGTTTGGGCACGCGGTAGTGGTGGAAGCGTCATCGAATTGCACGCCTACGCCGTTGCGGATGAGATACCGCGCGACGCGGCACGTGACGAGGTGCGCGAACGGCTGCTCACCCGGCTGCACCATATCTATCCCGAGACCGCCGAGGCCCGCATCGTGGGGGAGAACCTACTGTGGCGGCAGGATTGCCCACGGTTCGCGCCCGGAGACTTCGCTCGACGGCCCGGTGTTTCGACTCCGCATCCGCGATTGGTGCTGGCCGGCGACGGCATACGCGTCGACTTGCCGGTAGCTCTGATGGAGCGCGCCGCGACCACCGGCTGGATCGCGGCGAACACGCTGGTTCGTCAGTGGGCTGGTGCCGGGCATTCCTTGCAGACGGTCCCGCACCAGGGTCGATCGGCGATCCTGCGCACGCTCGCCACTCGCAAGGGGACGCGATGAGCAAACGCGCCGAGTTCGGCAAACGGCCGAAAAACATGCCGCTACAGCGGTTCTCGCCGCAGGAATGGTCTCGCCAACGGCCGACCCACGGGGATGCCGACCCTGGTCTGATCGCGGCCGCGCTGCGATGGTCACAACAGCGTCCCTCGGGTAACTGGTACACCTTCGCCGCCAGTCGCAGTATCGGTCGCGACCGTCCGCTGAGTACGACCATCGGCGGGATCGAACTCGTGGCCTGGCGTGACGAGCGGAACGTCCTGCACGTCGGTCCGGGAGCATGTCCGCATCTGGGAGCACCACTTGCCGAGGCGCAGGTCGATGACGTCGCACTGATCTGCCGATGGCATGGTCTGCGGGTAGAAGCGACCGGATCCGCCCGATGGTGTCCATACCCCAGTTACGACGACGGCGTGCTGGCCTGGGTGCGGCTGGACACGATCGGCGAGCAGACACCTACCGACACACCGATCATCGGCCCCCGCCCCGCCGACACCACCGTCCACGCGGTGACGCGCTTGACCGGCGTATGCGAGCCTCGTGACATCATCGCGAACCGGCTCGACCCTTGGCACGGCTCCTGGTTGCATCCATACTCGTTCACCCACCTGGAGGTGACGCAGGCCCCGCCGCGGCACGACATCATGGAGGAGAATCATCGGTTCCTGCTCACCGTGACCTTCCGAGTGACCCGCCGGCTCGGGGTGCCCGTCGAGGCCGAGTTCACCTGCCCGGATCCGCGCACCATCGTCATGCGAATCCTCTCCGGCGAAGGAACGGGGAGCGTCATCGAAACCCACGCGACCCCAATAGGTTCCGGCCCCGACGGCCGAGCGCGTACCGCGGTGATCGAGGTCGTGATCGCGAACTCGGAGCGGCCGGGGTTCCGGTACGCGCGCCGGGTCCTGCCGGTGCTGCGCCCGCTGATGACTCACGCCGCGACGCGGCTGTGGCGTGACGACATGGCGTACGCCGAGCGCCGGTATCAACTGCGTACCCATCGTCGGTAGGCGGGCCGGTATCCGGTCTTCCGGATCGAACCCGCAGGCCGGGCTCGGGCCGGCGATTCGGACGAAGTCGGCGCGGAATTCGGCGGTGGGGAAGTTGGGGCCGGTTCGCGGGCGCACTGTCCCGGCTTCCGAGTCACCGGAATCCCCTCCACCGGCAGCATCACCGCCCACCACCGGTGATCAACCGCCACCCCGGTCACCCAGCTACGACGTCGGCCTTCCTGGACGCGGCACTAGGTCTCTGGTCGGCGGACCCGCGGCGAGCCGGACACCCGGTCGACCGAGCTTCGGATCGATTGGGAAGCAGCGCCTGGCATGCGGTGCTGGTCCCTCGGCACCGGTACCCGACTGGTCGCCGACCGATGCGCCCCGCAGCCCGGATCATGCAGCTCACCCGCACCTTGTGCAGTGCAGGGGAGAACTGCACCGAATCGGGCTGGTCGACGGGGTCTCGGCCGGGACCTGGCGGTGTCACAGCGGTCGTGTTGCGAGCACCGGCAGTGCTTCGAGCGCCGCGCCGAGATCGCGAACTGCCGCGGGATTCGTCAGCGATCGGCCGGTCAGTTCCTCGATTCGCCGCAACCGGTACCGCACGGAATTCGCGTGCAGGTAGAGGCGTTCACCGGTCCGCGCGGCGGAACCACCTGCGTCGAACCAGGTTTCGAGCGTCTCCAGCAATCGGGTCCGCTCCTCGTACGGCAGCGCGAGCAGCGGGCCGAGCCGGAGGCGGACCATTCGTTCGGCTTCGGCGGGGGCTGCCGCCATGAGCATCGCGAGGGGGTTGTCGTCGAATCGCGCGACGCCGAAGGCGCGTGTACCCAGCCCACTCACTGCCAGGCGGGCGAAACGCAGAGCTTGTGGCGTGTCGGTGAGCGCCTCGTAGGGCGGGCTCATACCGACGCGCGCGCGAGACTTGCGAAGTGTGCGGATCGCCGAATCTTCTCGGTGCTCGGGCACAGACAGAACACCGATTTGCTGGTCGGGCAGCAGCCGCCAGGCAGAAGTGATCTGCGCGCCGCGCAGTGCGGTCTCGATCCCTGGCAGCGCCTCGCGACCTGCGGCGGGGACGTCAGCTGCTACCACCACATAGCGTCCCGTGGGTGGCAGTCCGAGGATTCGGGTGGCTTCGCCCAGGGTGGCAGGGTCGGCGATGACGCCGGTGAACAACGCTTCTACGAGTACCGAGCGCTCGTGCTCGCGCTGGAGCATCAGTTCCGAACTCATCTCCCGGTAGGCGGCGGCGACGGCGACGGAGTACTCGCCCGAGAGCGCCCATACTTCCGCGGCGAGGTCGACCAGCATCACGTCGGTGACCGAGGGATGTCGGCGGGCTTCGGCGACCAGTTCCGACCACAGGAATTCGAACCCGATGCGGAAGGCATGCAGGGTTTCCGCCAACGGCACGCCTTGTCGGGCGCGCAGTCGCCCGGTCTCCTTGGGCGATTCGGGATCCAGCGGTGCGGTGGAGGTGAAGTGGCGGACCATGAGGGTGAGATTGCGGGTACAGGAGGTGTGGATCGTCTCGAACGGCACTTGGGTCTGGTTGCGATAGGTGTCGAGTTCGGCGACGAAGCGCTGAGCCAGGCGCAGCCCGAGTTCATCGATGCGCTCGAGCAGGATCGCGGCGACGTCGACGATCGCCCGTTGAGGCGTTGTTTTCGACATCTCCGCAGCTTACCGAGGGTCTGACTGTTCCAGGGAACAACAGTTCCCGGGCGATGTTGTTCGTGTGTCCATGGGTGGGAGCGACCGCGGGTGCGACGATTTCGTCCGTCTCGGTCCCGCGCCACACAAGCTCGTTCACACGAGCGGATCCACAGGAGTATCCGATGTCCACCTTCGCCGGCAGTGACGGCACAACCATCCACGTACACGAGTGGCGTCCGGCCGGGAGCGCAGCCCGCGGCGTCGTCCAAATTGCGCATGGCATGGGTGAATACGCCGGGCGCTACAGTCATCTCGCCGAACGATTGGTCGGCCTCGGGTTCGCCGTCTACGCCAACGACCACCGCGGCCACGGCCACAGCATGACGGGCGCCCCCGGCGATCTCGGCGACGACGGGTGGAATCTGCTGGTCGCGGATATGGCCACGCTGACGGCGATCCTGCGCGACAAGCACCCAGGGCTGCCGGTGATCCTGTTCGGGCACAGTCTCGGCTCGTTCGCCGTCCAGCAATATCTGCTCGACCACGCCCATCTCGTCGACGAGGTCGTGCTGTGTGGCACGACAGCCGTGGACGAGCTGTTCGCGAACATCGCCGCCGCTCGGGGTGACCTGCAGGCGTTGTTCAACCGGGACTTCGAGCCGACGCGCACGTCGGCCGACTGGCTGAGCCGCGACGAAGCTCAGGTCGACGCCTACCTGGCCCACCCGTGGTGCGGATTCGAACTCGACCCCGCCAACATGTCGCTGCTGGCCACCGTCGCTACCGAGCGGCTGGCGGAACCCAGGGGAATCCGTAGCGATCTGCCTCTCTACGTGATGGTCGGGGACGCCGACCCGCTCAACGACAAGCTGCGGCTGAGTGACCTTCAAGTCCAGCGTTACCGTGATGCCGGTCTGACCGACATCACCTACCGGATCTACCCGAACGCCCGCCACGAGATTCTCAACGAGCTCAACCGCGACGAAGTCGAGAACGATCTCATCGACTGGATCACCCGCGGCGAATCCTGACCCTGCTGCTAGGGGACCCCTAGCATAGGCGCGGCTCCGGGCGCTGCGGGGCCGCGAATCCTTCGTGTCGCCACGGACCCGCCGTCCAAAGCCGGACCGCCGATCGGGCCGTGAGCGTGCGGCCAGGCATCACGGTGCCGGCGGCGTGGAGTCGTCGCGGGCGCGGTCATCGAAATACCGGGTACTTGCTCCTCGGGAACCTTCGGCCCTGTGCGCTGAGCCGGGACGGTGGTGGTGCGTATGCCGAGCGGTTCGATTGCGAGAAAGCGAGGCAGGCAACAGCATTAGCGCGTGTCCGGTGGTCAGGCAGTGCAATCGCCCGCGTCCCGCTCCTGGAGTGGTCTGCGGGTAGGGGAGTCTGCGGGCTAGCGGAGCCCACCATGCCGGATATGTTCACGATCCGCGGTGCCGCCGAGCGCCGCAGCAGCGGTGACACCGCGTCGATGACGCGGATGACGTTGGGTGTCAGCTGTCGCGGGTCGACCTCGAAGACCGGTGGATCGCTCGGCGGTGCGTCAGCGGCGGGGCGGCTCGCCGATGGATTATCGTCGGCTTTCTGACGGACGCGCCGGCTGCCTCGAGCGCCGGTCTGCCCCGGCGTCCAGTACCGACCTCGAGTACGTATCAGGGAGGAATCGTGGACATTGCCGAGCTGATCCTCGATGACCACCATGAGCAGCGGCGGCTGTTCGCGATCCTGGAGCAGATCGACCCCGCGGAGGCCGACGCGCTTTCCGCGATCTGGAGCAGGCTGGCGGCCTTCCTCGAGCTGCACGCGCAGGCGGAGGAGGAGATCTTCTACCCAGCACTGCTGCAGGCGGGCATCGCGGCCCGGCGCGCGGGCGGTGTGGAAGACGAGACACTCGACGCCATCCACGACCACAACGAGATCAGGGACGCGATCGCCGAAGTGGCGCGTCATCAGGTCGGCACGGCGGCCTGGTACGCGGCCGTCGCGGCGGCGAACTCGGCCAACAGCGATCACATGGCCGAGGAAGAACGCGAGGGCCTCACCGACTTCCGCAGGCTGGCCGGATTGTCGCGCCGCCATCAGCTGGCCGTCGCCTTCGCCGCTTACGAGGCGCGGAACTACGCCGGCGTCGAGCCCGTCGACAAAGATCCCGTCAGCTATGTCCGGGCGGCGGAGAGGAAGCTGCCGACCGCTGCGAGCGGGTCGCTGAATGTCGGCACGCTGAAGCGGAACTGACTCGGCAGTCCGGCCGCGGCAGTCAGGGGCCGCCGCGCCGCCAGCGCCGGACCCCGAGCCGAGGTGGTGTGAATCCGTGGCAAACGGGTGCTCGAGCGGCAAGGACGTCTAGTTCTCGGTGCGGCGATAGGGCGGAACGACCCGCTCCCGATCGGCGGCGATCTGCCGCCGCCGGGCCGCCATCGCATCCGCGGGGGAGGAGCCGGTGGACAGCGCGCGAAAGAGCGCTGCCGCGTCCTCGATCGCGTCACGCGCCCCGACTCCTTCAGCGGGTGTGATGGCGTGATCGGCGTCGCCGCACAGGATCACCGGAAGCCGTGGAGCAGCGGCGGCGGCGAAGGGGACGTTGCGCGCATTCGAGACATGCACGCTCTCCGTCTCGGTCAACAGAAGATTCACCACGTCGGAGACGCCCGGGGCGACCGTTCGAATGAGTTCCGCCCACTCCGCTACCGGATGGAAGCCGATGTTCTCGGCGGGAAGAGGCGGGCGGGTGACTCTGGCGAACCAGACGGAAAGTCCTTCGTCCCAGAAGTGGCCGAAAGCGCCCGCCGGACGGCCGTCCGCACCGATCCGGCCGTCGAAATGCAGCACCGTGCTCTTGGTGCGCAACGCTAGGGCACGCTCGGTACGGCCGTAGAACACAATCTGCCCGGCGTACTCGGGTGTTCGCTCCGGCTCGATCCGGCGGCGGGCGAGGGAGTCGATGCCGTCGGCCGCGATGACGACGTCATCGGTAGGCAGCCGGGTAGGGCCGCTGTAGAGCACACCTTGGTCGACATCGGTTACCGCAGTGCCGTAATGGAATTCCGACGCTGTAGCAGCGGCGAATTCGATCAACACCGACATGAGTTCGGCGCGCAGGTACAGCCGATGACCACGGCTCGGCCCGAAACGCGCTTCGCGCGGCTGGTATTCGACCCGAAGGGCATCCACTGGATGAGCGACCTCGTCCAGCCGGTCGGCGGGCACGCCGAGGCCGGTCAGCGCGGCATGCGCTCGGTCGTCCAGCACCAGGAACGCACCGGCGCCGACCGATGGCTGACTCTCGTATACCCGGGCCGGAATGCCTTCCCTCCCAAGAGCTCCGGCGAGAGCGGTCCCTGCGATTCCTCCGCCGATGATGGTGACCATGCACTCAGCGTAGAGCGACATCTGATGAGCCACTGCCGATCCCCGCATCGACAGCGCAGCGCCTCGGCGGTTCTGCCACCGACGAGGTCGATGTGGCTCTGTCGCGACCGGGCTCAGGAGCACGGTGAGTAGCAGGCCGGCGCCACGATTCCCGATCCGGCCGCCGCTGTTCGGGCTGTGCTACCGAGCGAACCGCGCGATGTCTTCCGCGACGCGCTCCGGTGCTTCGAAGGGGAACGCGTGACTGAGCCCGGGGTAGATCAGCAATTCCGAACCGTCGATGTAGCTATGGAGCACGCTGGAGTTGGCGGCGGGTTCTTGCTCGTCGTTTTCAGCACCCAAGATGAGGGTGGGCAGCCGCAGGGCGGGCAGGCCGCTGACGACGTTGGTGGTGGGGTCGACGAGCCATCCGGTCATCGCGGCGCGTTGACGGTTGAGGCCGCTCAGGTTCACCCCGACCCGGTCGGGACGCAGAGCTGTTCGTCGACTCCACGCAGCCAGGGCGTCGGGGTGGCCGCTGAAGTACAGTGGGATGACCTGGTCGGCAGGCACAAGCGGGTCGAATGCCGGCATGCCCCGGACCAGACCGGGCAGGTCGGGCAGCACCTGCTGTGATCCACCGGGGCCGGTACCCATCAAAATCAGCGCGCCGACGTCGTCGGGATGGTCCACGGCCATGCGTTGGGCGACGAATCCTCCGAGGGAGTAGCCCACGACGGTGGGTCGGTTCAGGTGGAGAGCCCGGATCAGGCCAGAGGCCTGATCCGAGAGTTGCGGGACGGTCGAAACCACCGAGGACCCGGCTGGGGTCCGTCCCACGCCGTCGGAGTCGAAGATGACGACGTGATTGGTCGCGGCCAGTCGGTCGAGCAGCGCCGGGTCCCAGTCGTCCATGCTGAATCCGAGACACGGCGTCAGCAGGAGGGTCGGTCCGTGTCCGAAGCTGCGGTAGGCGATCGGCAACCCCGCGACGGTGGCGACGTGGGTGGGTGCTGTCAACGACGGTGACCGGTCGAAGTGCTCAGCCGTTGTCGAGTCGATGTCGGTGTGGGCGGGCCGACCGGCCGTGGGGGCGGCGTCAGCGGCGGCGGGAGCGATCAGCAGCATGCTGGTGGCCAGGACCGCGACGACGGCCAGGGCGGGTGTTGGGTGTCGCGAGGTGAGCCGACCACGGCGGGGCGTCGGCCCGCGGTCGGGCGTTGCCGGTGTTGGCTGCGGCGGGTGAAAAGCGGACATGTCGGCTCCTTGTGGCTCCGGACGGGCGGGGTCGAGGCTGTGCTGCGGTGGGACCAGCCGAATGCGTTGAACTGCGTTCTGCGTCCTGCTCACCTCACGACCTCTGCCTTCTTTCGGCTGAGTGGTCGTGCTGGCTATAAGAGATGCCAACGACCCGAAAGGATTCACTGTGGCTTTCCGCTGTCAGCTCCAACCAGGCTGCGCGGGGTTGGCCGCGACGCCGGCAGCCGGTGAGGTGCTCGAAACCGAACGGCGCTACCGAACTCCGCAGGCAGCCACATGACGCTCGGCCGCCTGACTAGTCTGCGACTATGACCGCCCCAGACCCCATCGAGGAATCCGGCTCGCTGAGATCGGCGCGGCAGTTCCTCGGCCGAACAGTGGATCTCACCATCGACCGGCCCTTTGGAAGCCTCCACCCGACCTGCGGATTCCTCTACCGGACCAACTACGGCTACGTCCCCGGCACACTCGCACCCGACGGCGAGGAACTCGACGCCTACTACCTGGGCCCCGCCGAACCGATGACCTCAGCACGCGGGACCTGCGTCGGCATCATCCACCGGCTCTACGACGATGACGACAAGCTCATCGCCGTCCCCGACAACAGCGCCGCCCTCGACGATGCCGCCATCGCGGCCGCCGTCGAGTTCCAGGAGACCGCCGGGCAGTACATCATCATCAGGCCCTGAACCCACCGCGTCTCCGACTTCTCGAACCCCGCCGCGCACAACCCGGCCGACGTCCTTGACGAAAATCGGGACACCCCCGGACGATGCCGGCCACTACAACACCGTTCCGACCGGAGACACGGGCAGACGGGCGGTATGCGCGAGGATCGCGGCGGCCAGCTCCTCGTGTACTTCCGGCGGCAGCGTGTGGCCCATGCCCGCCACGATCATCAACTGGGCCCCAGGTATCCGCTCGGCGATGATCGCGCCGTGGCCCGGCTTGACCGGCTCGTGGCTGCCCTCGATGACCAGCGTGGGCGCCTTCACCTGACGCAGCACGCCCACCGGCTCGAAGTCCGGCTCGGCCGCTGCGGCCAGCCGGTGGTTGACCACCGCGGACAAGTCGCGGGCCCGGTCGTAGATCCGTTCCTGCAGCCGACGGGCCGCATCTTCGTCGAACGGCAGTCCGGTGCCGTGCAGCAGGCGCTGCTCGGCGATCATGCCGTCGATCCGGGCGGGCCGACCCTGGGGCGGTGGGCCGGCGATCAGTGCGCGGTAGAAGGACGTGAACTCCGGCGTCGGCTCGGGCAGGCTCCCCTCGGGTTGTGGCTGCCCCGTCAGAGCCCGCATGAGCACCTGACCTTCGCCGCCGCCGAGCGGGGAGGAGCCGATGACGGTCAGCGACCGCACCCGTTCCGGCTGCTCCACCGCAACGAACTGGGCGAGCAGGCCGCCCGCCGAGTGGGCTACCAGGTGCGCGCTCTCCAGACCGTGGGCGTCCATGACGCGGTACACGTCGTTCTTGATGTCGTCCCACGTGTACGGATCCGCCGCGAAGTCGACGGCGTCCGGCATTCCGGTGTCACGGTGGTCGTACCGGATGACACGGCGGCCTCCGGCGACAAGGCGGCCGACGAACTCGTCCGGCCACAGGATGCCCTGAGACATCGACCCCATGATCAACAGGATCGGCGCATCTGTCTCGGCGCCGAACTCTTCACTCCAAATGTTGACGTCTCGCATATGTCCGAGATCGTCCTTCCGGCCGGGGTCCGGCCTCATCGAAGATATTCACGGCACGACCGGGATTCGCCGAGCGCCGGGATGCGGATGTGTCAGGCGGGGGATGTCCTTCCGCTGTGCGCCGGATCAGGTCACCATCCGGATCGCCGGGTCCGGAGGCTGATGCGGCCGGGTCGCGCTACCTGGCCCCGCGCCTGCCGTGCCGGGTCCATCCGTTGTTGGCAGGGGTGCCAGCCCGCGGAGGCATGGGGCGAGCCACGAAACGCTGCTGGTTGTTCGGAATCTGGTGAGTGCTGTGCTGCTTTCGCATATCGGTCGTGCCTTTCGTGAATCGGTGGAGTCCGAGCTTTCGGCGGAGCGGACGAGCGCCCTCATCCTTACCGCCTCCATCGTAGTACTCCATACGAAGTGGTTTGAACATAGTGCTACACATGGAGTGGTGTCAAGTAGTTCGTCCGAATCTTGGAGGCCGCCGGATCGAAAGGAGGCACGCTCGAGTGGAACCGGATACGTCCGGGGGATGCCGGAGATGACCTGCCCATCGGCGAGCAGGCCCGCGTACTCACCGCTGCCCACGCCTACACGGTCGACCGGTCGGTCGCCGTGATCCGCACCGAATGAGATCACCGCCGATCCGACAACCGGGTCGGACATGCGCCCTCACCCCGGGGCGGGGGTCCTGGCTGGGCCGCCTCGCCGCAAGCGGTCAACCACCCGGTCGGTGGCAGAATCGTGCGATGACAGCTGCCAGAAGCGATCACCACCGCAGACTCTCGGCTTTCCTGGCTTCCCACAGCGACATCGAGCTCGCCGAGCTCCTGGACACGGGTCGGTCCAACAGCGTGGGAGTGGGCGGCGGTACGGCAGTCCTGGACGTCGACGGCGTGTCGGTGTTCGCCAAGCGCATCCCGCTGACCGATCGAGAACTCGCCCACCGGGGCTCCACCGCGAACCTGTTCGACCTGCCGGTGTTCTGCCAGTACGGCGTCGGCGGCCCGAGCTTCAACGCATGGCGCGAGCTGGCCGCGAACATCATCGTCACCGACGGCGTTCTGGCGGGCGAGACACAGTCGTTCCCGATGCTCTACCACTGGCGGGTGTTGCCCGGCCGGTCACAAGTCGCCGCCGAACACGCCGACGTCGACACGGTGGTCGCCGCCTATGGCGGCTGCCCAGCCGTGCGTGCCCGTCTCGAAGCGCTGGCCGCCGCACCATCCAGCCTCGTGCTGTTCTGCGAATACATTCCGCACCCGATCCCGGACTGGCTGAGCGAGAACCCGGCGAGTAAAGCCGCCGCGGTCGAGCGGCAGTTCTCAGAGATTGTGACGTTCCTGCGCGATCGGGAGCTGCTGCACATGGACGGACACTTCGGCAACCTGCGCGCCGACGGCGAGCGGATCTATCTCAGCGACTTCGGGCTGGCTACCTCACCACATTTCGATCTGTCGCCCGCCGAGCGTGACTTCGCCGAACGCCACGCCACTCACGACGCCGACTACGCCGCCATGCGACTGGTCAACTGGCTGGTGACAGACGTCTGCGGAATGCCGATGCCGACCAGCGGCGGCCCCATCGCCCGCAATGAGTATGTACTCCGGTGCGCCACTAACCACATCCCAGACGACGTGCCGCCAGTCGCGGCCGCGCTCCTGACCCGGCACGCACCTACCGCCGCGAAGATGAACGCCTTCTACTGGAAATTGTTCGGCGGCGACCTCCACGCGGAATATCCGGGTCCGGTTGAGGGATAGTGACATTCGAACCAGATCCGGCGTCGGTTGGGGCCGGTCGGCCGGATACCCCGCCGCGACCAGCCACCGCCGTCCAGATCGTGATCGATGCGGCGGACGTCGAGTCAGCGGGACGCAACCCCGCGCGGGCGCGGTGCGGTGAGTAGTTCGGCGAGGGCGCGCACTCGCGTCGACCAGGCAATCTCGCGGTGGCCGAAGCTCGTTGGTGGGTACGGTTCGCGACTGATCAGCCGACTCGCCCAATAGCATGCGTTTGCGGAGACGTTGCCGGTCGGGGAGCGGGGGTGGCTGGTTCGCGCGGGAATTAGCGCCGGGGGACTCCGTTCCAATTGCCTCCACCCCGTAGCAGCGGATCCGGGATATGTCGCGGCTACCCGCACCCCGATACGCCCCTGTCCGCGCGCCTTCGGGCGCGCGGACAGGGGTCGGAGTTCCTTTCGAGGGGTTGGGGCTCAGACGGCCGTGATGGTGTTGGTGTCCAGGGTGACCGCGCCGTTGAGGGCCAAGACACCCCCGTTCACGGTGGCGCCGGTTGTCACCGTGTCCGAGGTGAAGGTCAGGATCTTCCCGGCGAAATTGCTGCTGGCGCCCAGTGTGGCCGAGCTACCGACTTGCCAGAACACGTTGTTCGCGGTGGCACCGTTGATGAGGTTCACGGTGCTGTTCGCTCCGGTGATCAGTGTCGTCCCGGCCTGGAAGATGAACACCGCGTTCGGATTGCCTTGCCCGTCGAGGGTGACGGTGCCGTTGAGGCCGATCCCGCCAGTTGCCTTATAGACGCCGGAGGTCAGGGTTTGTCCGGCGAGATCGGCGACCACGAAAGCGGTGGGCGTGCGGCTCGCCGCGTCGAGGTAGGCAGCCTGCAGATCGGTGTGTGCCTGCGCCGCGACCAAGTCCCCGGCATGGATCGCTCCGCCGGTCACCGTTCCCGGGGGGAATCCGGTCACTGCGGTGCCCGGGCTGACACCCAGGTTCCCGGTGATGGCCGTGGCTCCGGCGTTGGTGACCGTCGAGGCACCCAGCACCGCGAACGATGCGGCTGTCCCCAAATTGACCGGCGCCAAACCCGAAGTGTAGGTGAACGAGACACCGTTGCTGGTTCCGCCGGGGGTGGTGACGGTGACCTGCACTGTCCCAGCTGCATGGGCTGGGGTGAGCACGGTGATCTGGGTGTCGGAGTTCACGGTGAACAGGGTCGCCGGTGTCCCACCGAAACTCACCGCGGTGGCGCCGGTCAATCCTGTGCCGGTGAGCACAACCACCGTGCCACCGCTCGGCGGCCCCGAACTCGGAGTGACGCTGATGAGGGTGGGCACCGCGATATAGGTGAACGAGACACCGTTGCTGGTTCCGCCGGGGGTGGTGACGGTGACCTGCACTGTCCCAGCTGCATGGGCTGGGGTGAGCACGGTGATCTGGGTGTCGGAGTTCACGGTGAACAGGGTCGCCGGTGTCCCACCGAAACTCACCGCGGTGGCGCCGGTCAATCCTGTGCCGGTGAGCACAACCACCGTGCCACCGCTCGGCGGCCCCGAACTCGGAGTGACGCTGGCGAGGGTGGGCACCGCGATATAGGTGAACGAGACACCGTTACTGGTGCCCACCGCGGTGGTGACGGTGACCTGCACCGTTCCAGCGGAATGGGCAGGTGCCACCGCCGTGATCTGCGTCGGCGAGTTGACCGTGAACGAGGTCGCCGGTGTGCCACCGAAACTCACCGCGGTGGCGCCGGTCAAGTTCGTCCCGGTGAGCACGACCGTCGTCCCACCGGCTGCCGACCCCGAAGCCGGATTGATGCTGGTCAAGGTAGGAAGCCCACCACCATAGGTGTAGGGCAGCGGGTTGCTCGTGCCGTCCAGCAGTGCCTGTACGGTGACGTTCACCGTGCCGGTTCCGGGCGGTGCGATGGCCGTGATCTGGGTATCGGAGTTGATGGCGAATGTCGTTGCGTTCGTGCCGAACCGGACCGTCAAGGGACCGACATTGGCGAATCCGGAGCCGGTGATGATTACAGAGTTGAGGCCCGCTGGAGGACCGAAAGAGGGGTTCAGCGAGGTGATGACAGGTGCCATTTTCTTACCTTCTATTCAGAAAAACGTGAAAAGGGTTCCCACGCAGCAGCACAGGCCTGATTCTTGCTATGCCGCTAATACCAGTAGTCCTCCGGTGGAGGCATTTTGGCAATGCATTCCCGGTCCGTTTTCGTCCGGTTTTGTCCGTTTTCGACTCCGGCAGTTAGCT
This sequence comes from Nocardia sp. NPDC047654, assembly GCF_043205035.1. Taxonomy (NCBI): domain Bacteria; kingdom Bacillati; phylum Actinomycetota; class Actinomycetes; order Mycobacteriales; family Nocardiaceae; genus Nocardia; species Nocardia sp. NPDC047654. The sequence goes on along the minus strand of NZ_JBIDDF010000012.1, from coordinate 148,107 downwards.
GTTGGGAAACTAGAAATCAGGGGTGATGTTGTCGCCCGGTTTCGATGGGGCATCTTGGTGTGGTCGATCCATCGGCCATCGCTTCCTTACCGATGTCGCGGAAGCTCGGACGCATGGTGCCTGATGAGGCGAGCAGCGCTTGGGCGCCGACTTCGCGAACCGTACCCGGTGGGTAGATGTTTCGAGGCAGGCTCGGCCGAGGCCGCCGAAGCGGCTACTGAGATCCTCTTGGTAGGCACGCCGGTAGCGGGAAGCGTCACCAGCGTGCCTGGCCGAAATGTACGGAGAGGTCTGATCGGGGATACTTCTATCACTTGCCATTCGGCAGTTCGGGATGTTTGCTTGATCTGAAAAGTGGGCGCGACGGCATGGGTGGCTGACACCAACTTCCGCGAACGATCACGAGACATGATCTCCGTAACGTCGAGGCCTTACCAAGGCGCAAGAAAAGGCGCGTTCGCGGCAGTGTATTTCATGCCGGTCGGCGATCTATGGCGAGGTTCGTACTGCCCACATGAGAGATCTTGAAATTCGGATGGCGGGCATTGGAGATCTTCTGGGAATTCTGACAATTGACGATCGGCTTGCATCCGACGGCCTCGCGCGGCTACGTATCTCCAGCAGCAGACTCGGGTGCGCATGTTGTGGTCCGACAATGCTTGCTGAGGTCGGCGGCAAGCCTGCGGGGACCGGCGACCCAGCTGCCGATGCCTCACGTGACCTACGACTGTGCGCCAACCGCGTTCAGCGAGGCTCTTGTAGTTGATCTCGACTATGCGTCAAGGCTGGGCCCGACCGCCTACCACCTCAATAGACTTCCCAGCCCGGAACAGTGGGCAGTTTGTCGGCATGGTTGCGGATCCCATGCTGGGCAGCTTGAATCGGTGCCATAGGCGAATCTGCGTCATGCCTATGGATCGGCCGGTGACGTACCGGAGCTGCTGCGCCAACTGCAGTCCGGCACCGGGGACGAGGCAGCGCGGGGCACACGGAGGAGCCACAGGTCAGGCTGTGTGAGGAGCCACAGGTCAGGCTGTGTGCGGCAACGGCCTGCGTTGCGGCCGGCAGCGCCACACCAGCGCTCGCTCCCGCGCGAACAGAAGCCCGGCCAGCAGCGCGATCACCGTGACGGGTAACCAGTAGCGCTTCTTCTTCCAGCGCCGCTGTGGGTCGGCGAGCGAAACATCTCCGGGCTCCGGCATGCCGAGATCCCTTGCGGGTTTGCGACGCAACCGGCGAGTGTGGATCGAACGAACGCCGTTGATACTGCGCGCCTTGGCTTTTCGGATCATCGGTATGAACCGGCCGGGGTGGGAGCCGGCCGAGTTCCACGTCGAAGGGTCACAGACCCGCAGCGAACCGAAAGGCGGCCATCCCCCGGAAGTGGTCGGTGACGTCGGCACGGTGGAGTGGGAGCGGACCGTGGCGCCACCGGGTGGCCGCCGACTGGCCGGTTCGTCTATCCGAGCGCACCAACCGCGGCGCGGGCGGCCTCGGCGACGAGAGGGTTGTCGGCTTCGGCGCTCTGCTCGAATTTCGCGGACAGCACGGCGATGACCAGCGGGGCGCGTCCGGGCGGCCAAGCGATCGCGACGTCGAGCGCGCCGCCGTAAGCGGGGCTGCCGGTCTTGTCGCCGACGGTCCAGCCGGCAGGCAGCCCGGCACGAATGCGTGCGTCCCCCGTCTTGGCGGCGACCAGCCACGACTTCAATCGCGCTCGCTCGGGTTCGGCGAGAATGTCGCCGAGGACGAGGTTGCGGTAGTCGGTGGCGAGGGCGGCGGCTGTGGTGGTGTCCCGCTCGTCGCCGGGGACGGCGGTGTTCAACTCGGGCTCCCAGCGGTCCAGGCGGGAGGCGGTGTCGCCGATGGACCGCAGGAACGCGGTGAAGCCTTCCGGGCCGCCGAGAAGCTTCAGCAGCTGGTTGCCCGCGGTGTTGTCGGACAGGGTGATCGTGGCATCGCACAGCTCGGCGACGGTCATGCCGGTATCGACATGCTTCTCGGTGACCGGCGAGTTGGCGACGAGTTCGGACCGGGAGTAGTGGATCACCTGATCGAAATAGCCCGTTGCCAGAGGATGGTCGCGCAGGAGGGCCCCGCACGCGAGACCTTTGAACGTGGAGGCGATCAAGAATCTCTCCCCGTCTCGATGGACAACGGTGCGGCCGGTGCCGGTGTCGATCGCATACACACCCAGTCGTGCGGAGTGTGTCGTCTCCATCTCGGCGAACGACGGAATCGTGGCAGCGGGTGTGGTGTCCGAGGCCGCTGGCGCATCGGCGCCGGACCCGCACGCGGCGGTGGCCAGGGAGAGCGCGGACACCGCCACAGCGGCGAGGAGCCGGCGACGACCGAACGAGGAACGGTGAGCAATGTCGGAAAGGGTCACTGCCGCACCACATCATCGACGCCGCCGCCGACGCCAATATCCGGCTGCGGCGTGGACGAGTCGACTTGGATATCGTCGCAGGTTCGCCCGCGGTTCGGCGCCGGTCGGAGTGCTTGGTGGGCCGGCGGAACCGATGTCCGCGAATTCGCTGGTTCAATGGCCGCATGGACCTGATCCGCCACCTTCGGTTCTTCGTCTCCATCGCGGAGGAAGGGCACTTCGGCAGGGCGGCGGCCGCGCTGGACATGACCCAGCCACCGCTGTCGCAGGGACTTCGGCGGCTCGAACAGCATCTCGGCGTCGACCTCATCCACCGCACCCGGCAGGGGGCCGTGCTCACCTCGGCCGGTCTGCAGCTGCTCCCGCGCGCTCGGCTGCTCGTGGACGACGCCGAGCGCCTGCTCGCCGAGTCGCACCGCATCGCGAGTGCCCACGGCGCCGTGCACTGGGGCGCGACCGCGGCGTTGCCCGACCGGGTGGTCACGGCGTGTGTGGGCGCGCTGCGCACGGCGGTCGTCCCGGATACCGCGGTGTCCACGACGGTGGGCGCCAGCGTCGACCTGGTCGCCGATGTGCGCTCGGGACTGTGCGACGTCGCCGTGGTCGAGCATCCCGCGCTGGTCGACGGTGTCGAGGTCCGCCCGGTCGTCAGGATTCCGCGGTGGCTCGTGGTGCCGTCGGATCATCGCAGCGCCGGCGCCGAACGCCCCACCTTCCCCATGCTCGCCGGACTGAGTTTCGCCTGCCCGCCACGTGCCACCAATCCTCCTGCCTTCGACACCGTTGTGGATCTGTTGCGCGAGCGGGGCCTGGACGCACCGATCGTGCCCGCGCCCGACGATCGGACCGTGTTCGCGGCGGTGGCGGCTGGCACGAGCTTCGGGCTCACCGCCGTACCTCCGTCGTCCGCGCCCGGCGTGACCTGGCTGCGCATCGCGCCGCAGGCGGTCGCCCTGCGAGTCCGCGTCGTCCACCGTCCGGGCGCTGATGCCCATGCCGATGCCGTCGACCGGGTGCTGTATCGGGAGCGGCTGCGATGAGCACCGCCGAGGACAGGATCCGCGCCGTGTTCGCCGACGCGGGATGCAGCGGCTGGCTGCACGCCCGCCGGTGCGACGGCTCCGCGACCGAGATCTCCGTGGGCGGCGCCGAGCGGGTGGTGCTCGCGTCGGTGTACAAATTGCCGCTGTTCGTCGCGTTCTGCCGCCTCGTCGACGCCGGGCGCCTCGATCCTGCCACCCGGCTGACGGTGACACCGTCCGATTGCACGCCGGGGCCCACCGGCATCGCCGTCATGCGCGACCCGGTGACCATGAGCCTGCGCGACCTCGCGACGTCGATGATGACCGTCTCCGACAACGCCGCGGCCGATGTTCTGCTCGGCGCGACGGGCCTCGGCGCGGTAGAGGGCCTGCTGGACGATCTCGGCCTCACCCGCACCCGGATCGTGGGCGGCACCGCCGACCTGCACCGCAGCCTCGTCCGCGACACCGACACCCACACCACCGCCGAAGCGTTCGCCGTGCTGGCCGAGAACGACGACGCATGGTCGGTGTCGGCGTACGACCCGTCGTACACGAGCGCGACGACACCGGAGGAAATGACCCGTCTCCTGCGCGCGCTGTGGAGCGGCGCGGTGCTGTCCGACCAGCAGACCGAATTCGTCCGCACCGTCATGCGCCACCAAGTCTGGCCGCACCGCGTCACCGCCGGATTCCCCTACCGCAGTGTGGCGGTCGCAGGCAAAACCGGAACCATCGGGGTCATCCGCAACGAGGTAGCGGTCGTCGAATTTCCCGGCGAGCACCCCGTCGCGGTCGCAATATTCACCCGGGCGGCCCGCGCGGATCCCCACCTGCCCGTTGTCGACGCCGCCATCGCTGAAACCGCCCGCATCGCCGTCACCGAACTCCGCCTCCCCTTACCGCAAGGGTGACGTCACGATTCCGCGCACATCTTTCCGACGTCTCCCGCCGAGGACAGCGGCTGGCTCATCGACAGAAGGGGTGCACGATGCGCAAGACTTTCGCGATCCCATCGACGGACCTGTTTCTCACGTGCGGCCAACACCTCGCCCTGGTCCACTGGACCGCCATCATGCAGATGACCCCACGACAGAGCCGGCAGCTCAGAAAAGCGGGCACTGTTGCGCACGCTAGGTGTACGACATGTATTCGATTCTCGCGCTGCGAATTTCGCCGACGCAGGTCGCGAAGCTGTGCACTTCGGAATCAGCAGCGATCTGATCCAGGTCACCTCGGTGTCGCGGTTACGGGCGACCCGGACCAATCGTCACCAGCGCGTTGCTGCAACAGCACCTGCTGCCCGGCCGTAGACTGGATCCCAGCCTCTGCCAGCGCCTCTCACCGAACGTAATCGATGCACGGCGAGCCCCCTATCTGCTTGTTGTACAACGTTTCCCGCATAAACCAGGCGGTATGCCGGGTCCGGATTCGCGTGTGTGGCCGCATCGAGCACGAGCGTCATGGTCATCGAGGTCGAGGTGCACTAGCCGAGGCGGCTTGCCAGGGATCCCTGCAAGCCCGAGACAACTTGGCTACGAATCACATTCTAGTGCAACGCAATACAGTGTGACGTGGTTTTGAACCGTCCCGCCCGATGGAGATCGGTTCGACGAAGTCGCCTTCGCGGGTCCGCGCCCCACGGGTCGTTTCGATCGGCGTCGGTGAGATGTAACTCGGTCGCACCGACAGGGTTCTTGTCGGTAGGGGAGGGCAGCGAGACGATCACGGCATCGGCTTCCACCGAGCCGGGCGCGGCTCCAGCCATTGCCACCGTGGTCATAGTCGCCATCCACGCGACTGTCACCATGTCCATACGTCGTCGTAACCCTCTGCGCGCCAGCACATTCCCCGAGTTCATTCGGCCAACGAACCGCAACCTACAAGTCCGCGGCCACCGCGTCCGAGCCGAGAACTCTGACGCCGATCCTTTCACCGAATGCCCCGTCGGTCACAGCAGCGTGTGCCGCGACAGGGATCGCCGCGCCCCGAACTGCTGACGCCGCCGTGCGGAGATCCGCGGTTCTTCGCCGCGGGGCCGGGGACACTGCTGTCCTCCAGCTGTGGCGACTACCTACCCAAGCGCGCCTTACCTGTGCCGTTCCTCCTGTGGTTCACTCGCGGGGGCCCACGTTCTGCTGGAACCGCCCCTGCTGATTACCAGGTGGGGTGTATTGGGCGACGAAGAATCTGGCCGGGTAACCCGGGAAGATCGTGCCTGCCGGACAGTCGGCGACAGCTGCGGTGACCTGCGTAGTGGACTTCCACACCACCTGGGTGAAATGGCCGGTTCCGGTGGAAAACGTCGGGTTGTTGTAGTTGTACTGGGATGCTTCTTGCATCCACGCCGCCACTGCCTCGTTGATGCCGGCGTTCGAATCTGTGACGGCATAGATGTTTTCGCCGTATCGACCCTGCGGGTCCGAGTGCTGGAACACGCAGGCCTTGGCCCATGCCACCGTGTCGGCGTACAGAGCGGGGTCCCATGTCAGCTCGGGCGCGCCGTAGTGCATCCGCGCTTGGTTGTGGGATGCGAGAACCTGGTCGCTCCAGGCATCCGCGTGAGCCGGACCGGGACTCGACACCACCCCGACAACGACGGCCGCAACCGCTGTCCACGACAATTTCATGAAAATCCTTTCTGTTCGCAACCCGCGGCGTCAGCGACGTTCCGAACCGCAGGAACCCATCATGTGGACGGGACGCGTGATCCGGGCCGCCGCATTGCGGGCACCGATAACTGTCACAATGGAGTACCAGCAGTCCCGGGTCTGCGTTCTCTCTCGTGAGCCGCCGGAGCACTGCGAACGGCAGCGCCGGCAAGACACTGGCAACCTGAACCAGCGGGGCCTACGACCGTGCGTATGTACTCAGGCCGGTAACTGTTGAGCACTTTCTGCTGAGGCCGTGAACTCCGCGGTCGCGACGGAGCGGATCGAACCGCTGTACGTGCGGCCGAATCCGGGGCGTGACGTCCCCGGCTCGGGTCGCCAAACCATCCTGATCGAGCAGCGCGCCAGTGCTCAGGTGTTGACGGTGGTGAAGTATTCGAGGAGGCCTTTCGGTACTTCGCAGCGGAGAGCTGCGGGTATGCGGGGGAAGTGTGCGACGGATGAGGCGACTCGGAGTTGAGTCCGACGTCGGGTTCGTATACCTATATGCCCTTCTCTGGCGTGAGTCAAGGGCGTCTCGCCGCTCGGGGGTGGGTCGCGGCCGCGGCCGACGAACGCCAAGTGGGCCCTGATACCACTCAAGTTGCTACAAATCAAGGATTGTGAAACACACCAGCGAAGTGTTTCATGATGTGTACCCCGTCGGCGAACGAGGTGTTCCGCGCATCTTCACGCCGTTGTGGGATCGAACGCTCTGCCGCGCAACAAGTTTCGAGGAGAACAATGAAGTGCATCCTCCCCCGGACGCGAAAGCCGCTCGGGCAACGGGTGACCTCCGCCGTGTTCACAGCGGTACCGGTGGCCAGCCCGCTGGTCGGCGTAGGCGTCGCCCGAGCCGAGGATCCCGGCGTTGCGAGCCTGCCCGGAGATGTGGTCCGTGTCGAGACGTCCGAGTTCGATCTCGTCCCGGGGACGCGGCCGCTGGCGGCATTCGCCGTCGGGACGGTGGGAATGGGCGATCAGTGCGCGCCCTCGGCGACGGGTGGTCCGGGGGAGATCGGCGGCGTGCCGGAGAAGGGCTGGGCGGTCGCGGTCACCGACTACCTAGGAAATGCGGTGGAAGGACATGCGATTCCGTTGGCCGGCCACATCACCGCAGCCGTGCTCGGCGGCAACGCGGCATTGGATTGGCTCGGGCGCAGGTCGGCAGGCCAACCGGCGCCAGGAAATTGTACGAGCTGACACGGTCAGCGCGAGCGGGAAGAGCTGCAATGGCTGTACCTGAACATTCCGCGCCGGTGTACGAGGATCTTCTCCGGTCGGCGCAACGCCTCTCGTTCGATCTGCGACGGATCGACCTCGAGGACTCCGATCGCGATCGTCACGGCATGACTCCCGAGTGGTCCCCGCTCTTCGGTACGCCAACCTGGACGCGCATGCCCGAAGCCGCCAGGAGGGAACTGACAAGATGCGAGGTAGCCCACTATCTGGGCGTGGCGATCTGGCTCGAAGTCGCGCTGCAAATCGTCTTGCTGCGCCGGAATCACAGCGCCGATCCGACGCGGCCGGATGTGAAATTCCTGTTCAACGAGTGTGCCGATGAGAATCTGCACTCGCTCATGTTCGCCGATGCGATCGACCGGCTGGGGGCAGGACACTATCGCCTGGATCGCTCGCTGATCTTCACCGGTTGGTTGTTCCGGAACTTCGCGTGGGGTGAAATCGCCTACGCGATCGTGCTGGCAGGCGAGGAGATGTTCGATGTCATGCAGCGAGACTGGATGGCTGACGACAGGGTCGCGGAGACGGTGCGTCGCACCTCGTACGTGCATGTGGTCGAGGAATCGCGGCATATGGCGTTCGCCCGCCAGAGAATTCGAGACCACCTGGAGCGAATATCGCGGACGCGACGCTGTCTCAGCACGATACTCATCGCAGTCGGCACGCACCTCATAGCCAAAGGCCTGATCAACCGACGGATATACCGTGGCCTCGGCATGGAATGGCGGTCGGTCAGAGCGGAAATCGGCCGCAATGAACATCACCGAATGATGTACCGGCGGGCCGCGGCGCCGCTGGTGGCCTTTTTGGACGAAGAAGATCTGCTGAACGGGTTCGCGCGATGGATCTATCGCAAGTCGAACCTTCTCTGAACGGATAGCCATGACCCACGTCATCCTCGGGCACTGCTGCAAAGATGCTTCCTGCGTCCGCGTGTGCCCCCAGAACTGCATCCGGCCGACACCGGAAGACCCGGACTTCGGCATCGTCGAACACCTCTACATCGACCCGGCCACCTGCATCGACTGCTCCGCATGCGTCCAAGCCTGCCCCGCGGGAGCCATTCGAGCGGACAGCGAACTCACCGATTCGCAGCGCCTCTACGCGCGGCGCACTCGCGATTTCTTCGCCGACCTTCCCGGGGCCCGGTCGCGTGTCCCGAGACCTCTCGGCCTCCCGCAGGCGTTCCAACGGGCCGGCGGACCGTTGCGGGTCGCCGTCGTCGGCGGCGGAGCCGCTGCCATGTATACGGTGCGCGAACTGCTGCAACGATCGAGCTCGATTCGGATCACCGTGTTCGAACAGCACACCGAGGTCGGAGGGCTGCTTCGCACGGCGGTGTCCTCGGATCACCGCGGTATCCGGAACATGATCCGACTGTTCGATGTCCCATTCTCCGACGACAGGGTGGAGACACGGACGAATATCCGCGTAGGTCTGGAGGTGTCGATCGCTGCTCTCCGACGGGAGTTCGATGTGGTCATCCTGGCTTTCGGCGCTTCCAGTCCGCGCGCAGTCGGAGAATCATCGATACCCGGTGCGCATCAGGCGATCACCGTTCTGTCGGCAGCGAACAGCGCTGCCCGGCAAGGTATCGCCGCACGGCTGCTCCGGGGCCCGACGGCCTTGATCGTGGGGGGCGGCAACGTCGCGTTGGATGTCGCGGCGGCGATCGCCAAGCGGCACATCGCCACCCGTGCCGGCGAGCCGATCACACAGGTGGTCGTGGTCGCTCGGTCGCCGGTCCAGCGCCCGTCTTTCACATTCTCGGCTGTGCACGAACTGGCCGAACTCGACATCGACTTGAGCATCGCCCCCGACGGGGCGCCACCCGATACCGGCTCTGCCGACCCCGTGCAGCGGTTGTTCGCCGAGCTGGCCGGTAATCCGAGGCCGAGGACGCGTTCCCGGAAAATGGCGGTCAGTCTGTGGTTCGGAAACGAGGTCACGTCGCTGCGTGCGGTCGGCGGTCGCGTCCAGCTGAAAACCGCCGGACAACGAACATTCATCGCTGATTCCGTCATCTACGCGACAGGTTTCACCTCTGCCCCGATGACCGGTGTTCCGTTCACCGACGACGGGGTCGTTTCGAACCGCCGCGGCAGAGTCGTCTCCGCGGACACCGGTGCGCCGATCGCCGGGCTATACGTGGTGGGCTGGGCCAAGCGCGGCGCCCGCGGCGGTGTCGGCGACAACCGTCGATGTGCTGTCGAAACGGTTGAGCGGATCGTCGCCGACCAGAAGAACATCGGTGAGAGCGACAGCGGTCAGGGGCCGACGTCGGCATACGGTATGGGACATGCCGGTGGCCAAAGATGACATAGTCCAGCGTGCGGTCGCCTCCATTGTGGCGGGACAACGTCTCGATCTCAGCACGCTGGCAACCGAGTTGCATATTTCCCGAGCCACGCTGTTCCGCCGGGTCGGCAACCGCGATCAACTCCTGAGCGCGGCGTTGTGGTGGCTGGCTGAGCGAAGTCTGGCCACATCGGCCGAACGTTGGCGGCAGGCATGGGGGGATCGGGTGCGCGATCGGGACGGTGTACTGCGGAGTGTGTGGATCATGACCGATCACGCGGCTCGTGCCGGTAGGGACCCGGCGCTGCAGAAATTGCTGGCCGAGGAGCCGGTGACCGCTATTCGGGCGCTGACCGATCCGATGGGCGCGATGCAGCCGCAGATGGTCACCGCGGTACGGACATTGCTCGAGCGAGACGTCGCCGCCGGCGGTTTGCGTCCGCTGGTAGATCTGGACACTCTCGCTTACGGAGTGGTCCGGCTGGGCGAGTCGATTCTCTACGCCGACATCGTCGCTGGTCGCCGGGCGAGCGTGGCCGCGGCCTCGACACTGGTCACCGCGCTCGTCGACGGGGCGCTACAGGCGGGCTGAGCACAGCGGAGGGCCTTGTGGCGAGGCCTCCGCCCAAAGCCTCCGCCCAAAATATTGAAGCTGACATCATGTTCAAGTAGTACCGAGGAATTTCGCAGGCCGAGCCCGGCCGTTCCGCTCGATAAGGGAGTCTCATGGAATTGTTCAATTTGTGCGACCGCGCGAAGCGGTATCAGGACGATCTGCTGGCGTTTATGGACGAACGCATTTATCCGGCCGAGGCCGTGTACGAAGAACAGATCCGTGCGTCGGGGGATCCGCATCATCATCCGCTGATTCTCGAGGAGCTCAAGGCCGAGGCTCACCGACGCGGACTGTGGAATCTCTTTCATCCGAACCCGAAGTGGGGGCCGGGTCTGACGAATCTCGAATACGCCCCGCTCGCCGAAATCTTGGGTCGCAGTCCGCATTTGGCTCCCGAGGCGTGCAACTGTGCCGCCCCGGATACGGGGAACATGGAGGTGCTGACCCTCTTCGGGACCGCGGAGCATCACGAGAAGTATCTGAAACCGTTGCTGGCGGGCACGATTCGTTCGGCGTTCGCGATGACCGAGCCGGCGGTGGCGAGCTCGGATGCCACGAATATCGAGTTGCGCATCGAGCGAGACGGCGACGAGTACGTGCTCAACGGCCGGAAGTGGTTCGCCTCCAATGCTATGCACAAGAACTGCGCCGTGCTGATCGTGATGGGTAAAACCGATCCCGCCGGACCCGTACACCGCCAGCAGTCGATGGTCGTCGTGCCGATGGACGCCCCGGGCGTCACGATCGTCCGCAGTCTTCCCGTGTTCGGCTACCTCGACCGCGAGGGACATGCCGAGATCGTGTTCCACAACGTGCGCGTACCGGCTGCCGACCTGCTGGCGGGGGAGGGGGAGGGTTTCGCGATCAGCCAGGCTCGGCTGGGCCCGGGCCGCATTCACCACTGCATGCGGGCGATCGGTGTGGCCGAACGGGCGCTGGAACTCATGTGCCGGCGTGCGGACGCCCGCGTCACCTTCGGCTCACCGCTCAGCGAGCGGAGCAACATTCAGGATTGGATCGCCGAAGCGCGCGTCGAGATCGAGAAGACCCGGCTGTTGACGCTCAAGGCGGCCTGGATGATGGACACCGTCGGCAACAAGGCCGCCCGCACCGAGATCGCTGCCATCAAAGTCGCGGCCCCCATCATGGCGCTCGACATCGTCGATCGCGCAATCCAAGTCCATGGCGGAGCTGGGGTCACCGACGATGTGCCATTGGCCCGCTTCTGGGCGAGCCTGCGCACGTTGCGCCTTGCCGACGGTCCCGACGAAGTGCACAAACGCGCCATCGCCACGCACGAACTGCGCAAGCACCGTGCCACCGTCCGATCCGCTTCGATCGAAGGAAACGAACAGTGATGAGTCAGCCGGAGCGTGCTGAGACCGACCAGCCGGTGCTCGCCGAGCGGCGCGGTGCCGTGCTCGTTCTCACGTTGAATAGGCCCGGGCGCCTCAATGCGTGGAACGACGATCTGGAGCAGCGATACTTCGAACTCCTCGATGACGCCGATAGCGATCCCGAGGTGCGGTCCATCGTCGTCACCGGGACAGGCCGCGGCTTCTGCGCCGGTGCGGATCTGGACGACCTGCACGACGCCAGCACCACGGACGACCTACGACCGCCAGAGCGGTCTCGGCCTCGGTGGTATCCGCTGACGATGCGCAAGCCGATGATCGCCGCCGTCAACGGCGCCGCGGCCGGATTGGGCCTGGTCGAGGCGTTGTACTGCGACGTTCGTTTCACGACCCCCGCGGCGAAATTCACCACGGCATTCGTGCGACGCGGTCTGATCGCCGAATATGGAATCTCCTGGCTGCTGCCGCGCCTGATCGGAACGAGCAAGGCGCTGGACCTACTGCTGTCGGGCCGGGTGGTCAGCGGCGAGGAAGCTTACCGACTCGGCCTCGCCGATCGTGTGGTGGCGGCGGAGAACCTGGTCCAGGCCGCCGTGGACTATGCCGCCGAGCTCGCCGCCTTCAGCTCGCCGAGCTCGATGAGCGTTATCAAGAGGCAGGTGTACGAGGGCCTGCACACCGAATTCGAACCCGCCGCCACCGAGGCCGACCGGCTCATGCTCGAGTCGTTCCGCCAACCCGACGCCGCCGAAGGCGTGACGAGCTATCTGCAACGGCGAGATCCCGCTTTCCAAGCATTGCGGTCGCGGTGAACACGACGGGACAGGCGTGACATGAGCAGCGACAAACTGAGCGGGAAGACCGCGATTGTCACCGGCGGTTCGCGGGGAATCGGATTGGCGACCGCCCGCGCGCTGGTGACGGCGGGAGCGGAAGTGATCCTCACGTCGCGGTCGCAGGCGGCCGCCGAGGCAGCCGCCGAGACTATCGGCGCGGGCGCGGTGGGATTCGGCGCACACGTCGCCGACGAAGACGCTGCCCGAAGGTGCATCGACTTCGCACTCGCGACCTACGGCAGCATCGATATCCTGATCAACAACGCCGGCACGAATCCGGCCTTCGGTCCACTCGTCGATCAAGACAAAGCCCGGTTCGCCAAGACCTTCGACGTCAACGTCTGGGCGCCGATCCTGTGGACGAAATTGGCTGTCGAGGCCTGGATGGGCGAGCACGGGGGAGCGATCGTCAACACCGCCTCCATCGGCGGATTCCTGCACGAGGCGGGCCTCGGCTTCTACAACGCCTCCAAGGCCACCATCGTTCACCTGACCGAGCAGCTGGCGCTGGAGCTCGGCCCGCGAGTCCGGGTGAACGCGGTCGCGCCCGGTGTGGTCCGTACGCAACTGGCCAGGGCGTTGTGGGAAGAGCACGAAGCCGAGGTAGCGGGTGCCACGGCGATGGCGCGAATCGGAGAACCGGACGACATCGGCGCCGCCATCGTCTTTCTCGTCTCCGAGGCCGCGTCCTGGATCACCGGAACGACATTGGTGGTCGACGGTGGCCAGGTACTCGGCGACGCAGGCCGGTTCCGGCCCTCGGCGGTTGCCCCCGCTGATCGGAGACCGACGACATGAAGACCCGAGCCATCTTCGTCGACTTCGGTGGAGTGCTGACGACCAGCGTGTTCGAGGGCTTCCGAGCATTCGCGCGAAGCGTCGGGGTCGCACCGGAGCTTCCGTTCCGTCTGCTTGCTTCCGATCCACTCGTCAATTCGGCTTTCGTCGAATTCGAGACAGGCCGCCTGACCGACGAGCATTTCGAAACGGTCATGGCTACCGCCCTCACCGAGCACGGCGGGACCGTCGAGGCCACGGGTTTGCTGCGGCGCATGCGAGCGGGCATCCGACCCGATGTCGCGATGATCGAGTTGATCGCCGGGATCAAGGCGGCGGGGCATCCGGTCGCGCTGGTGTCGAATTCGCTGGGACGCGGTTGCTACGACGGCGTCGATCTCGACACGCTGGTGGATGTCGCCGTCGTGTCGGCCGAGGTCGGACTACGCAAGCCGTCGCGAGCGATCTACCAGCTGGCCTGCCGGAAGCTTGGCGTCGAGCCCGCGGATGTCGTCATGATCGACGATCTGCCGCACAACATCGACGGCGCCCACCTCGCCGGAATCGACGGCATCGTGCACGGCGATGCCGCCACCACCGCGGAAGAACTCGCCACCCGCTTCGGGGTGTTCCCGCAGCTGCCGCCGACCCCGAACCGGCCCAAGACGATCTGGCGACGTCCCCGCTCCACCCATTGGATGCGGTGACCCGCAGCGAGAGAGAAAAAACATCGTGACCGAAACTTCCACCTCACCCGCCGGTGACATCGGGGTAGATCTCGATGCCCTGCGCAAATATATGGCCGGCGAACTTCCTGAGATCGATTCGAGCGAATTGCGTATCGAGCTGATCGCCGGCGGCCGCTCCAACCTCACCTATCGCCTGACCGACGGCACTCGAAGTTGGGTGCTGCGTCGCCCACCGCTGGGCCACGTGCTGGCCACCGCGCACGATATGGCTCGCGAATACCGGGTCATGTCGGCATTGGCGCCCACCGCCGTCCCTGTGCCGGAGGTCGTGCTCCTGTGTGACGACCCGCATCTCATCGGCGCACCTTTCTATCTGATGCGTGATGTCGCGGGCACCGTCTACCGCACCGGTGCCGACACCGCCGACCTCGGACCGGTACGGGCGCGCCGCATATCGTTCGCGCTCATCGACGCGCTGGCCGAACTCCACGCCATCGAGCCACACGCCGTCGGCCTGGAAGGACTCGGCCACCCCGAGGGCTATCTGACCCGGCAGCTGCAACGCTGGTCCAAGCAGCTAGCTGCCTCCCGCAGCCGGGATCTGCCCGACCTGGGCCGATTGCGCGATCGGCTGATGGGCGCGGTCCCGCCCGATCGGGCCGGCGCGGTGGTGCACGGCGACTTCCGGCTCGACAACACCATTGTGGCCGACGACGATTCGCTGGCCGCGATCGTGGACTGGGAGCTGTCCACGGTCGGAGACCCCTTGGCCGACCTCGGGTTGTTCGCGGCGTACTGGGATGGGCTGGCAGAAATGCCCGGCAACCCACTGGCCGGCGGGGTCAGCGCAGAGGCCGGGTTCGCGTCGTCCGCGGAGCTGTTGGGCCGCTATGGCCGACGGTCCGGTGCTGACCTTTCCGACCTGTCCTGGTACCTGGCTTTCGGGTTCTTCAAGGTCGCCGCGATTCTCGAAGGAATCCACTTCCGCTACCGCCAGGGCAAGACGGTGGGCTCCGGTTTCGAGCACATCGGCGCACTGGTCGAGCCCATCGCCGCGCACGGCCTATCCGCGCTCAGTGGCTGAGATCCCCAGGCGCCGTCGTGTCGAAACATTCACTTCAGCAACCTATTCGAGGTAATCGATGACATCTTCTTCTGTTCGGGCCTCGCGCATCGCGATCGTCACCGGCGCGGCGCGCGGCATCGGCGCCGCGACCGCTATCCGGCTCGCGGCCGAGGGCATGGCCGTGGCCGTGCTCGATCTCGACTCCGCCCAGTGCGCCCACACCGTGCGAGCCATCGTCGAAACCGGCGGGCGTGCCATGGCCTTCGGCGCCGACGTCGCCGACCCCGGTCAGGTCGAGCATGCGGTCGGCCGGGTCGTCGAGGAGTTGGGACCACCGACCGTACTGGTCAACAACGCTGGGGTCACCCGCGACAACCTGCTGTTCAAGATGACCGACGATGACTGGGACACGGTCGTCGGCGTCCACCTGCGCGGAACCTTTCTGATGTCGCGCGCGGTGCAAAAGCACATCACCGATGCCGGATGGGGGCGAATCGTGAACCTGTCGAGCACCTCGGCCCTTGGCAACCGCGGACAGGCCAATTACGCCGCCGCCAAGGCCGGATTGCAGGGATTCACCAAAACCCTCGCCATCGAGCTCGGCCGGTTCGGCGCCACGGTCAACGCCGTGGCGCCCGGTTTCACCGTGACCGACATGACCGCGGCAACGGCAGCCCGCACCGGCATCGACTTCGACCAACTGAAAGCCACGGTGGCGGCGAAGGTCGCGGTCGGCAGGGTCGGCTCGCCGGAGGACATCGCCCACGCGATCGCCTTCCTCACCAGCGAAGAAGCCGGGTACGTCTCGGGCCAGGTGCTCTACGTCGCCGGAGGTCCGGTCGCGTGAATCCCACCATCGATGAAATCGAAAAGCATGTGGCCGAATTCCTTCGCGCCCACGATCCACGACAGAGCGAACCACTGGCTTTCCTGCGAGCCCGATTCGACGCCGGGCTGGCGTGGATTCACTACCCGCAGGGCCTCGGCGGCCTGGGCGCACCGCGAGCGCTGCAACCCCGCGTCGACGCCTTGTTCACCGAAGCCGACGCACCCGGCAACGATCCCGGACGAATCGGCGTCGGCCTGGGAATGGCCGCGCCGACCATCCTGGCGCACGGCACACCCGAACAACACCAGCGATGGCTGCGACCGCTGTGGACCGGAGAACAAGTCTGGTGCCAGCTGTTCAGCGAACCGGATGCGGGCTCGGATCTGGCGGCGGTCGCCACACGGGCGACCCGTGACGGCGGCGACTGGGTGGTCAACGGACAAAAGGTGTGGACCTCCATGGCCCACGAAGCCCGATTCGCGATACTGCTGGCTCGCACCGACCCCGGGGCGACCAAGCACCGCGGACTGACCTACTTCGTGTGCGATATGGACCAGCCCGGCGTGGAGGTTCGCCCGCTACGTCAGGCTACCGGCGAGGCCGAATTCAACGAGGTTTTCCTCACCGAAGCCCGCATTCCCGACACCGACCGCCTCGGCGAGGTGGGGGCCGGCTGGCCGGTGGCGATGACCACGCTGATGAACGAACGCGTATTCATCGGCGGCGGCGCGGCGCCGCGCGAGGACGGCATGATCGGCATCGTCGCCGACCTCTGGCGGCAGCGCCCCGAACTTCGCAAACCTGGTCTGCGAGAACGGCTTGTCGCGTTGTGGGTCGAAGCCGAAGTTGCCCGTTTGGCCGGCGAGCGGCAGCGTCGTCTGCTCGCTTCCGGCCGCACCGGCAACGAAGGAGCCGGCGCGAAGATCGCCTTCGCGCGCATCAACCAAGCAGCATCCTCGCTGGAACTGGATCTGCTCGGCGAAGAAGCGCTGCGCTACGAGGATTGGGAAATGCGCCGCCCGGCCACGGTCGATTTCCGCGCCCGCAGTGCCGGCTACCGGTTCCTCCGTGCCAAAGGCAACTCGATCGAGGGCGGGACCAGCGAAATTCTGCGAAACATCATCGCCGAGCGAGTGCTCGGCCTGCCCGCCGAGACTCGCCACGACACCACCGTCGCCTGGAAGGACCTGCCCCGATGAACGCCACCCGGCACCCGGCCGATCATCTGCTCTACAGCGCGGACGAAGACGACCTGCGCGCCACCGTGCGCGCGTTCCTGTCCGAGGCGGCCACCGCGACATCGATCCTGGCACGGATCGAGACCGACGAACCCTACGCCCACCAGGACTGGGTGACTCTCGCATACGAGATCGGCCTCGCCGGTCTGCCGATCGCCGAAGAAGCAGGCGGAGTCGGCGCGACCTGGCGCGAGGTCGCGGTGGTCGCCGAAGAGATCGGCCGAACTGTCGCGCCGCTGCCCTTCCTGGGCACAGTTCTCGCGACCGCCACCCTGCTCGGCACGCCGCAGCGGCCCGACACACTCGACCTGCTCGCCGCGATCGCCGCGGGACCGACGCTCACAACGCTCGCGGTGCCCCTGACCGCGTCGCCCACCAGTGACATCGCGACCACCGTGGGCGCGGACGGCCTCGAATTGACCGGCACCGTCAACGCGGTCGCTGATCTGGCACCGGCTCAGCGGATTCTCGTGCCCGCCCAGACGGCCGACGGAAGTGTCGGCCTCTACCTGGTCGACGCCGACTCCGATGGTGTCGGCATCGAATCGGTGACGTCGTTGGATCTCACCCGTCCGATCGCGGCACTGCGGCTGCGGTCGGCACCGGCCACCTTGCTGGCCCACGGCCACGACGCCGAAGCCGCACTGCGCCGAGCACTCTCGGTGGGGGCCGCGATATTGGCTGCCGAGCAGGTCGGAATCGCCGCCTACTGTCTGGACTCCACCGTGGAATACGTCAAAACCCGATACCAGTTCGGCCGTCCCGTCGGTTCCTACCAGGCGGTCAAACATCGGCTGGCCGAGCTGCACGTGAACCTCGGCCAGGCCCGTGCGGCCGCCAGGTACGCCGCGAGCTGTGTCGCGGAGGCGGATCGCGACGCTCCGATCGCCGTCGGCGTCGCGCAAGCGTTCTGTTCCCGTACCGCCATACAAGCCGCCGAAGAGGCCATCCAGTTGCACGGCGGCATCGGCTTCACCTGGGAACACCCGGCCCATCTGTATCTGAAGCGCGCCAAAGCCGACCAGTTGGCACTCGGTTCGGCCGAGGCGCACCACGCCACCCTGGCAACCCTGCTGGACCTCCCCGCGTAGAAGGGCACCCAGATGCGAGTATTCGCCACCCTCGACGAACTCACCGCCGCTGTAGGCGACGTTGTCGGCATCACCGACTGGCACACCATCACGCAACAACAGATCGACCGGTTCGCCGAAGCCACCGGAGATCATCAATGGATCCATACCGACCCGCAACGAGCCGCAAGCGGCCCGTTCGGCGCGACGATCGCCCACGGCTACCTGACCCTGTCGCTCATCCCGTACTTCAGCCAGCGGTTGTTCTCGGTGGAGGGCGCCCGCATGGGGGTGAACTACGGCACCCAGAAAGTGCGATTCCCCGCCCCGGTCCCGGTCGGCTCGCGGCTGCGTGACCGCGCCGAACTGCTCGACGTGTCGGAGCGACCCGACGGAGCCCGACTCACGATGCGGCACACGATCCAGATCGAGGGGGCGCCCAAACCCGCCTGCGTGGCCGAGACACTCGCCCTGGTCGTGCTATGAGTTTCAACCTGGCCGCCATCCTGCGCGAATCGCGCACCACCGCCCCGCAAGCGCCCTGTTTGCTCATCGACGGCCGTCCGATGAGCTATGCCGAGATCGACGACGAGTCGAGCCGATTCGCCCGCGGGCTCGCCCGCGACGGATTCGAGCGAGGCTCGGTGCTTGCCATCGCGCTGCCCAACGGCGTCGAATTCGTCGTCGCCTATTTCGGCGCCCTCAAAGCAGGGGCGACGGTCCTACTGCTCAATCCACTGCTGAAGGCTCGAGAACTGGCCTACCTTCTCGCGGACTCCGGCGCCCGCGCCGTGCTGGCCCATCACCGGTTTCTCGACGATGTCCGCGAGGGCGTCGAAATGACGGGCAGCGCTGCCATTTTCGCGGTCTGCGAAGCCTCGGCGGCGTTGCCGGCGCAGGTGCGGTCCTATCGCGAGCTACTGATCGATGACAGTGTCGCGCCGGGGATCGGTGTCGGCGAGATCGAGCCCACCTCCGCAACCGACACAGCGGTGCTGCTGTATACCAGTGGCACCACCGGAGCACCCAAGGGCGCCCCCCTCACACACTTCCAGCTGTATATGAACTGCACGCTGTCGGCGGAGACGGTCGACCTCCGCCCCGGCGATATCGCTCTGGGGGGCCTGTCGATGTTCCACGTCTACGGCCTCGGGATGCTCAACGCCACGGTGCGTTCGGGTGCCGCGCTGTCGGTGATGAGCCGATTCCGTGCCGGTGAGGCCCTGCGCCAGATGGAACGGGACGGGGTGAGCATCGTGCTCGGCGTACCGACGATGTACTTCGAGCTGCTGAAGACCGACTCCTCTCGATTCGACCTGTCACGACTGCGGATCGGCGCGTCCGGCGGCGCGTCCATGCCGGCGGAGATCCACACCCGGTTCGAGCAGAGATTCGGCGTCCCGATCGTCGAGGGATACGGCTTGTCGGAGACGGCCGGCTCGGCCACGGTCAACAAACCCGGTGACCAACGGTTCGGGTCGGTCGGGAAACCGATCTGGGGTGTCGAACTGCGCATCGTCGATGATCAGGGCCATGCCCTCCCTCCGGGACCGGACCACATCGGCGAGATCGTGGTGGCCGGACACAATGTGATCGAGCAGTACCACCGCCGTCCCGAGGCCACTGCCGCCGCCTTCACCCGCGGTTGGCTCCACACCGGCGACCTGGGCTACCGGGATGAGGACGGATACGTCTTCGTGGTCGACCGCAAGAAGGACCTCGTCATCCGCGGCGGGTACAACGTCTATCCCCGGGAGATCGAAGAGGTCCTCTACGCCCACCCCTCCATCACCGAGGCTGCCGTGATCGGGGTCCCCGACGCCCGGCTCGGCGAGGAGGTGCACGCCGTGGTAGCCCTGCGACCCGGTACACATGCCGAGCCGGAAGAGATCATCGAATTCTGCCGCCGACGTGTCGCGGCCTACAAATACCCCCGCAGCATCCGAATCATCGATGAATTACCCAAAGGACCGTCCGGGAAAATCGTCAAGCGTGACTTGCGGGCGCTTTTCGTGAACCGACCCGGTTCGGAGAGTGCTGCCGAAGGAAAGAACACGTGATGTCACCGAACCGGCTGTGGCGCCGTCAGCTGAATCATTACCCGTCCGGCCCGAAGCGATATTCATATCTTGCTATCACGGTGCTGTGCACCGTGGTGTTGTATTACGAGCTGTATGTGCAAGGGGCAGTCGCGACAACCATAATCGGAACATTCGGTGTCTCCTTCGGCGAATTCGTGGCGATCGCCGTGATCGGAAACCTCCTCGGCGCTTTCGCTTCGCTTGCCGCCGGACTGGCCGATCGGTGGGGACGCGCCAACCTCGTCGTCGCCGGACTGCTGATCACCGCGCTGCTGGTCCTGTTCGGCCTGCCCGCGGCATCGAGTTTCGGCATGTACGGTTGCCTGTTCGTCCTGCTGTGTGCGGTGGAGGGCGTCGTCCTTGTCGCCACACCGGCGCTGATCCGCGACTTCTCACCGCAACTGGGCCGAGCCTCGGCGATGGGGTACTGGACACTGGGACCGGTCCTGGGCAGCATCCTGGTGACCACCGTATCGAGCGGCACCGCGGCCTCGCATCCCGACTGGCAGTTCCAGTTCCGGGTCTGCGGGATGATCGGCTTGGCCGCGGCCGTGATCGCCCTACTCGGTTTGCGTGAATTGGAGCCCGGACTGCGCGACCAACTCATGGTCAGTGTGCGTGATAAAGGGTTGATCGAGGCACGCGCACGACAGATCGATCCTGTGCGCGCCTTGCGAGGGCACTGGCGACAGATGTTGCGCCTCGATGTCCTCGCCTCAGCAGGGGCGATCAGCGTTTATCTGATCTTCTATTACATCGCCGTCGGGTTCTTCGTCGTCTACTTCGTCACCGTCTTCGGCTATTCGGAGGCGCGGGCCAACGCGCTGGCCAAATGGTTCTGGATCAGTATTGCGATCACCCTCCCGCTCAGCGGAGCGATCTCGGACCGGCTTCGGGTACGGAAGCCGCTCATGGTGGCCGGTGGCGTTCTGAGCGCCGGTGCGGTGGCAGTGTTCGCCGGGCTGGCCACACGCCCCGACACCAGCTATCACCATCTCGCGGTCGTGCTCGTCGTTCTCGGCGTCGGGACCGGGCTGGCGTATTGCACGTGGATGGCCGGCTTCACCGAGACCGTGGAACGCCACAATCCGGCCGCCACGGCGACCGGCCTGGCGCTGTGGGGATGGATCAACAGGCTCGTCGTCACCGCCGCACTGGCCGGATTCGGGCTGATGCTGCCCGCGGTGTCCACCCTGGCCGACCAAGGTCACGAGGTGTCGCGGCTCGCCACCGCATATCGGTCCCAGCTCGCCACGCTGGACCATCTGGACCCGGCCACTCGGGCGGCGCTGGCCGGCGGGGCCTCGGATCCGCGCACCCGTGACGATGCGGTCACACAACTGCTGGCCAGTGGCGCCGCCGCCGATGAACCGGCCGCGCGAGCGCGAATCCGGCAACTCGCCGAACACCCGATCCCACCGGAGGACCAGCAATTCCTCCGTGTTCACGGCCCGGTCGTCGCCGAAGCCGAACGGCGCAACCCCGAGCAATGGCAGCGCTGGTGGTTGGTATGTCTGGCGGGTCAACTCGTCTTCATCCCGCTGACGCTGGTAATGAGCGGTCGGTGGAGCCCGAAGCGGGCGCGCCAGGACGAGGCGCGCCACCGGGCGGAAGTGGTACGGGAAATGGCCGAGCTCGCGGTGCCCGTGGCGGTGCAGGAGAAAAAATGAACTCACCCGTCCAAATCGGGCCCTGCCGGTACAGGGCGGTCCGGACTCAGGCTTTTCCTATGACAGGCAACCGGTCCCGTATAACTACTGCTATGTCGTCATCAACCCAGGGACGTGAATCCGAACCGCCGTCGATGGTGCCGAAGGCTTTGCTCCGCGAGCTGCCGACCACCGAACGCGGTCAACGCACCCGGTTGACACTGATCGCCGCGGCTCGCACGGTCTTCGAGCGCCTGGGCTACCTCGACGCACGCCTGGCCGACATCACCATGGAGGCGAACTGCTCGACGGGCACCTTCTACACCTATTTCGCGAGCAAGGAAGAAATCTTCGCGGCGGTGCTGGAGCAGGCTCAAGAAGACATGATGCACCCGGGTGCGCCGCATGCCGGCCACGACGACGACCCCTGGGCGGTCATCGAGGCGAGCAACCGCGCCTATTTCACCGCTTACGAACGCAATGCCAAGTTGATGGCGATCCTGGAACAGGTCGTCCAGATCGAGCCGGAATTCCGGGATCTACGACGCAAACGCGCTCACGCGTTCGTTCTCCGCAATGCGCACAGTATCGAACAACTGCAGGCGCGCGGTGCGGTCGACGACGAACTTGATCCGATCTTCACCTCGTGGGCGCTGTCGGCGATGGTCAGCCGCATCGCGTACTGGTATTTCGTGTCCTCCGAGGACGGCGACCCCGGGCGGCCGCGCACCCTTGACGATCTGGTGTCACTCACCACCCGGCTGTGGGCGAATTCCCTCAGATTGTCTTCTCCCTCCCAACCGTAAGAACCGGGTCGACCCGACGCCCCGAAAGCCGCTATAGCACGTGCCTCAACTTGAGGTTGACGTCATATTCGAGAGAGTGAACGAAGTGCGAGAAGCCGTTGTTCTTTCCACCGCCCGCACGCCGATTGCCAAGGCATACCGCGGAGCGTTCAACAACACCCAGGCCCAGGAGCTGGCCGGTCACGTGATTTCGCACGCCGTGCGGCGAGCCGGCCTCGACGCGACCGAGATCGAGGACGTCGTCCTCGGCTGTGCGCTGCAGCAGGGCTCCTCCGGACCCAATATCGCCAGGCAGGCGGTGCTCCGTGCCGGTCTGCCCGAATCGGTACCGGGCATGAGTATCGACCGCCAGTGTTCTTCCGGCCTGATGGCGATCGCCACCGCGGCCAAGCAAATCGTCGTCGATGGGATGCAGACCACGATCGGCGGCGGCGTCGAATCGATTTCGCTGGTCCAAAACGACCATCTGAATCTGTATCGCGCGCAGGATCCTTGGCTCGTGGAGCATCGTCCCGATATCTATATGCCGATGCTGCACACGGCCGAGTTGGTCGCCGAACGATATGGTGTGAGCCGCGAAGCGCAAGACGAGTTCGCGCTCATATCCCAGCGGCGAACCGCCGAAGCCCAGGCAGCCGGGCGATTCGACGCGGAGATCGTCCCCATCACGACGGTCAGAACAGTGGCCGCCGCCGACAACGATTCCGCCACAGAAGAAGTGGTGACGTTGCGTCATGACGAAGGAAACCGTCCGACGACGACCGCGGCCGACCTGGCGAAGTTACGGACCGTACTGGCAGACGGACAACTCACCGACCGAGCCAGCGTCACCGCAGGCAATTCCTCTCAACTCTCGGACGGGGCATCTGCCTGCGTGCTGATGGAAGCCCGCGAGGCCGAGCGTCGAGGACTCCCGCCGCTGGGGGTCTATCGCGGCATCGCTGTCGCCGGGTGTGCACCTGACGAGATGGGTATCGGCCCGATTCTCGCCGTACCCAAGTTGCTCCAGCGCCACCACCTCACTGTCGACGACATCGGCCTGTGGGAACTCAACGAAGCCTTCGCCTCCCAGGCTCTGTACTGCCGCGACAAACTCGGCATCGACCCGCAACGCTGCAACGTCAACGGCGGCGCCATCTCCGTCGGCCACCCCTATGGGATGACCGGCTCACGACAGGTCGGCCACGCATTGATCGAGGGTCGACGCCGAGGCGCGCGCTATGTGGTCGTCAGCATGTGCGTCGGCGGCGGAATGGGGGCAGCCGGACTATTCGAAGTCGCCTAGTAGTGACCGCCGCAGGACATGGCGCGTACTGGCCGACCCCGAGGGGAACGAATCCTGCCTGTTCCGGCGCCGGGTAAGGGCGACACGCCTCACCGCCGCATCAGCGCTGATCGGTGCACCGGACCTCTACCCTGTGATCGGTGGCGACCACTCCTCGAGTTGCTCCATCCCACCACGACGTGACCGCGCCGAGTTGCCCCGGTGCGCGGCCGGTGGACGACGCGCCCGTGCCTCGGCATATGACGGCGGCACAATTCCGGGAACACGGTCGCGCCGTGGTGGATTGGGTGGCGGACTACTGGGAGCGAGTGGAGTCGCTGCCGGTGCGGTCGACAGTGGCCCCCGGTGCCGTGCGCGCACAACTGCCGCCGTCTCCGCCAGAGGTCGGCGAGCCGTTCGCCGCTCTGCTCGACGATATGGATCGCGTCATTGTTCCCGGCCTGACGCATTGGCAGCACCCCGGCTTCTTCGCCTACTACCCGACGGGTGCGTCGGGTCCTGCGGCGCTGGCCGATCTGCTGACCTCCGGACTGGGTGTGCAGGGGATGATCTGGCAGACCGGCCCGGCCTGTACCGAGTTGGAACAGCATGTCCTGGACTGGCTTGCCGGGCTGATCGGCCTGCCTGAACGCTTCACTTTCGCGGGCAGCGGTGGCGGTGTGATTCAGGACGCCGCCTCCAGCGCGATGCTCGTCACGCTGCTCGCGGCGCTGCACCGAGCCTCGGATGGGCGGGCAGCTCGTGACGGTGTCGGCCGAGGGCGCTATGTCGTCTACACCTCGACCGAAGCCAACTGCGGTTTCGAAAAAGTCGCGCGCATCACGGGCCTCGGCTCCTCGGCCGTGCGTTTCATCGACACCTGCGCCGACCTGTCGATGGACCCGAAAGCGCTGCGGGCGGCGATGGAACAGGATGTGGCCTCCGGCCGAACCCCCGTCCTGGTGATGGCGACGGTGGGCACGACGTCCACCGGCGCGGTCGATCCGGTGCAGCTCATCGGCCCCGTCTGCCGCGAATACGGTGTGTGGCTGCATGTTGACGCGGCGTATGCGGGTGTCGCGGCGATATGTCCGGAGCTGCGGTGGATTCACGCGGGTGTGGCCGAGTTCGCCGATTCGTACGCGACCAACCCGCACAAATGGCTGCTCACCGCGCTGGACTTCGACGCCTGCTACGTAGCCGATCGTGGTGCGCTGACCGGTGCGCTGTCGGTGTTGCCGGAATACCTGCGCAACAGTGCGAGCGAATCCGGCGCTGTGGTGGATTACCGGGATTGGCAGGTGCCGGTGGGACGTCGGTTTCGGGCGTTGAAACTATGGGCGGTAATCCGCTGGTACGGTGCGGTCGGGCTGCGCGACCATATCCGGCACAGCGTGGCATTGGCCCAGCAGTTCGCCTCGTGGGTCGGCGCGGATGATCGTTTCGAAGTGCTGGCGCCGCATCCACTGTCGCTGGTCTGTTTCCGATTGCGCGGCGGTGACGAGGCGAATCGGGCGCTGTTGGACGCCGTCAACGCGACAGGACGAGTTTTGTTGTCCCACACGGAAGTTCGCGGGGTGTTCGTGCTCCGGTTGGCCGTCGGCGGCACCGCCACCCGCCAGGAGCATGTGGCCGCCGCGTGGACGCTGTTGTGCCAGGGGGCGGATATCCTCGCCGCACCGCGCTGAGTGGAATGAGCCGAGCAGGTCGGTGCGGCATCAGCCGAGCCGGTGCAGGACCGCCGCGGAGGGGCGCCCTCGCGTAATGGGGCCCTGGTTACCGCCTGGCAGACGCCGCCGGAGCCGGGCTCGGCGGCGCTCGCGCCTGTCTCGGAAAGTCAGTTGACGGTGAATGTGCCGGTGAGTGACGCCTCGGTCACGCCAGGGCAGGACTGCTCGGTGCTGACGGTGTTGTCATCGGAGGCGGTATGCCCGGCGTAGGTGCCGGACTCGATGATGATCGGGAAGGTGGCCGGACCGGACCCCTTGGACTTGCTCTGGTTGCCCGCCGACGCGCTGCTGATCCTGCTGGTGCCGCCATCGGACCAGGTGATGGTGCCCGTGCCCTGATGAACGTTGACTTTCCCGTCACACGAGGCGACTTCGGTGCCCTGCTCGTCCATGCTGACGGGGTACGGATCGCCCTCCTCGACCGCGGGCCCTTTGCAGTCGGTGAACGCGGTGGTAGCCGTCCATTCCAGCTTTGACGGTTTCTCGCCCAACCCGGAACCAGCCCAGCGGACTGTGCCGTTTTCGGTGCAGGTGATGATCGAATCCGCGGTTCTGATACCGGGCGGTGCGGCGATGCCCGGTGCGGCGAACGGGATGCCCCCGAGCGACGCGCTTGCGACAACAACTGCTCCGGCCAGACGATATCGGGTGAACATGCGTCTCCTTGGTCGTTCTTGCTCGGCTGATGTCCGTTCCAAACATTAATCGGCTACCGACCCGGATCAGGTTCCCCGACGCCCAGCGGCGTTGCGCGGACAACGGGCACCGGGGTGCTGCCGACGATTCGGGGGAGTGGCGACTGTGACTACGTGAGCGTGCCCGACGGCTTCTTCGCCGTACGCCACCGAGTCGGCAGCGTTTGTCCGCCACTCGTGACACCGGCTGTAGCACAGTATGCCCGCCAGGATCGGGCGTTGGTAACGGCCGCCGAGATGAGGAGCTTCGATCGAAACATCACCTCTGCGGGACACCGCCACCGCGCCGGGTTCTGCGGTCCTGACAGGAACAGTCGCCTCGCGGGGGCCGTCGAGCACCGAGCGCGCCGAGGTCGTCCGGGACTTCAAACGAGCATGGGAGACAGGGAATATCGAGGCCCTGATCGGGCTGCTGGATCCGCAGGCGACCCTGCTGGAGCGGACGGTCAACGGCCGGCCCGGCCTGGCAGCACAGCTCGTCGACACCATCGTCTCGGCCTACGCCTTCGATATCGCCGACGGCCGGATCACCCGCATCTCGGCGATCCGGAACCCGGAGAAACTGCAGCCCTGGACAGCCAGCTGAACTGAACCGCGGATCCGCAGGCTGTTTCCAGCGGACGTGCCCTGCACAACCTGCCCTTGCCGCGGGAACCGTTATCGCGAGTGCACTCTCGTGGCGCGACCTGGCCACGACGTTTACACACGCTGGAAGCGCCACAACATGAGATCGCTGGATATGAATGCTCCAGGCACCTCGAGTTCGACCCACCTCGGACCACTCCCAAGCTCCGCGCCGAGGTACATTTCGCTGTCGGGTAGGCCCACAGTTGTTCCCTGATCAGGGTCACCGGGGATCTCCCACGTCGTCGCATCATGACCATCACACACGACATGGGCACCTCTCTCGATCACAGGGAGTGCGAGCTGAGTGCCCTTGAATTTGTTGGTGATCTGGAAAGTACCGTTCGCCGTCCTCGTCAGCGTCCAGTACTGCGGGTCGCCTCCACCGAACTTCACGTTCACGCTTCCGTCGTCTTCGACGTTCATGGCAGTGTCGATGTCGCTCAGGTTGCAGATCCGGTATGTGCCTTCGGTCAAATCAGCCATGGTTCGCGTCCTCACTGTGTGAGCGCACTGCCACCGAGCCTCGAACCGCCGGTAACACTGCGCTGATCTCGTAGTCGTCGTCCAGGGCGAATCTCCAAGATCAAGTAAATCAGGACTGCCACCACATCGGACCGGATTCCGCACACCCGGCAAATTCAGCATCGGCCTCCACCCATGGAAGACCTACGCTGATCAACGCCATCCGGCGGCGCTCCTGCGGACAACAGCCCGATCAGGCCACACCATACGCTCGGCGATCGAACACCCCGCACGCCTACACCGATCGTGACCAGGAGAAACCCGCTCGATCAGCGGCATGTTCGGGCATGGTGAAGGGCCGCTTCTTCGTCGATGTCGTCGAGCCACGTTCGGCTGCTTGTACCCCTGGATGGAGCCGCCCGAGCGTTCTCGACGTCCACGGCGCATGAATTCAAAGACGCGTACCGCGCAGTGCGGGGATCGCGGGACGGTGGCGGGAGTACGGAGGCGCGGGCGGTGCAGGCCGCGCCTTTCTGCGTTGGTGCCGGCGGGTGGTGCGCCGGCCGCGTAGGTCAACCCGTCGGCGATGGTGCGGTCGGCCTCCGCCGCGGTTGATCGCCGCGGCGGTGTTCGCCCTGCGCCTGGTGCCGATCATGGTGGTGTTGCGCACCGGACGGCCGCGGTGGCGCTGCGGGTGTGGGCAGTCTCCGTAGTACGTGGACAGGTACCGCACCGGGTCAGGTGGTACCCGTTGAGAGCGATGCTCTGACCCAGAGCGAATCTCACCGCGCTGCCCGCGGGTAAGCGGGGGCATGCTCGGTGCCGATCCGGAGCGGCTAGATTCGAATTGTGAATGAAATCGTCTATCCTGTTGCGGTTTCCATGGTGAAGGCCGTTGAGCGTGTATGGCGCCTGCGGACTCGGATAGTCGATGAATCACACCTACCCCGTGTCGGAGGTGCGGTGGTGGCCAGCAATCACGTGTCGTATCTGGACCCTTTCGCTATCGCCCTCGCCGCGGACAAGGTGGGCCGGATGGCCAGGTTCCTCTCGACGCGAGAGCATTTCGACCATCGGGTATATGGCGCTGCGATGCGGAGTATGCGGCACATCGCAGTGGGTTCCGGCGGGGATGGCGAGGCCTACCGCGCCGCGACCGCCGCGCTCGCCGCAGGGGAGTTCCTCGTGGTGTTCCCGGAAGCGACTATCGCGCGATCGTTCACCGTCCAGCGGTTGCGGACCGGAGCAGCACGGTTGGCGGCAGGGTCAGGGGTGCCCCTGGTGCCGGTGGCCGTATGGGGCACACAGCGGCTATGGACCACGCACCATCGTGAGCTCGATCAGCGGGGTCTACCACTCACGGTGATCGTGGGTGAGCCGATGTTCCCCGCGGCCGACGACGACCCGGAATACGTCACCGTCCAGCTGCGTGATCGTATGAAGGAACTGCTGGACCGGGCACAACGGGAGTACCCCGACTCCGGGACGGGACAGGGGTGGCAACCCCGTCATCTCGGCGGGTCCGCACCGACCCCTGCCGAGGCTGTGGCCCTGGACGCCGCGGAGAATGACGCACGGGATCGGCGCGAAGCGTGACATCCCGAACCCCCGTCGAGTGGCTCGGTGCGCCGGATACGCCGTGGGTCTTCGTGCATGCGCATCCCGACGACGAATCACTGTTGACGGCGGGAACGATGCGCAGGGTCAGCGAAGCCGGCCGGCGCACGGTCGTCGTGTTCGCGACCGATGGCGCCGCCGGACTCGCGGATTCGCCACCAGGTCCGCAGCTCGCAGCGCGTCGCGAGGGGGAGGCATTGGCATCAGCCGCAGTCCTGGGGTGTGACCGGGTGGAATTCCTGCGGTACGCGGATTCCGGACTCGACGGCCGCGTCCCGGGCGGCTTCTGCGGCGTACCTGTCGCCCAGGCGGCCGAGCGGCTTGCCGCACTCTTGATCGAGGAGCGGGCCGGGGTGGTCACTTCTTATGACGCATCCGGAGGTTACGGACATCCCGATCATGTCCAGGTTCATCGGGTGGTCGCGGCGGCTGCGCGGCAGGCCGCCACACCGTTGTTGCTGGAGGCGACAGTCGATCGCGATCGGCTACTGAGGGTATTGCGCTTGGTAAATGCTGTCGGATTGTTGCCCTCGGGGGTGGCGATGGATCGGTTCAGCACGAGCTTTGTCCCCGGCGCCGACATCACCCACCGGGTCGACGTGCGACGCTATGCGAGCGTCAAGCGCGCCAGCGTTCTGGCCCATGCCAGCCAGGCGGGTGGTGGTGACGGCTTGCGCACCCTGCGCTTGTTGGGGCGGCTACCCATGCCGCTGTTTCGACGGGTCTGCGGCACGGAATGGTTTGTCCAGCGCCATGTTTGATGTCCGCATAGAAAGAGACCTCCCCGTTCCGATGCCGGATGGTGAACGCCTGCTCGCCGACCGGTACCACCGTGCGTCGGGTACACCCGGACCGACCATCCTGGTGCGATCCCCAATGGGACGCCGACCGCTCGGCATCATCTATGGATTGTATTTCGCGCGCGCAGGATTTCAGGTGGTGGTGCAGGACGGCCGCTCGGCCGAGGATGTGTTACCGCTGAGCACCGAGCGTGCCGATGGGTTGGCGACGATCGAGTGGCTTCGAGACCAGGTGTGGTTCGACGGACGGTTGGCGTTGCACGGAATGAGCGCGATGGGGTTCGCGCACTGGGCTATAGCGGCCGACATCCCTGAACTGCGTGCTGTTTCGGTTCATGTCGCGGCCTCATCGGTTGCCGACACAATATTCACCGGCGGTTCTACTGCGCTGGAGTCCGTGCTGATCTGGTGCTCGAATCACAGCTTCATCACCGCGCTGCGGGCGCCCCGTCGGGCGCGTCGGGCAATCGCGTCGGGCCGTCCGGCCGCGGACTTGGATGTGCTGACCGGTGGCCGAACAGTCTCCTTCTATCAAGCCGTCATCGCCGACCTCGGCGCGGGCAGCCCGTTGCGGGAACTTCTCGACCACGGTCGTGCACCCGCGGAATGCGCCGGAACTCCGGTGCATCTGGTCGGCGGCTGGTACGACATCTTCCTGCCGGGCCTCGTCCGCGACTATGCCGCATTGAGTGCGGCTGGTGGTGCGCCGCGACTCACCATCGGACCATGGGGGCATTACAACCTCCGGCAGTTCGTCGTCGCGAATCGTGAAGCCCGGCAGTGGTTTCACGCTCACCTGCGTGGAGGTGAGGATCGTCCGTCTCGCAAGCCGGTTCGCCTGTTCGTCACCGGGGTCCGGCGCTGGCGCGAATACGCTTCCTGGCCTCCACCCGGAACCAGTCCCGTGCGATGGCATCTGCGTGAGTTCGGGCGGCTGTCGCGTGTGCCTGCTGAGCAGGCGGGAAGCGATCATTTTCGATACGACCCCGCGGACCCCACGCCCGCGCCCCGTGGTCCCGTGATCGTCGGGTTCTCGCGGCCACAGGACTGCCGGCAGATCGAAAGTCGACCCGATCTGCTGACCTACACCAGCGACCCGCTCGGCGCACCGCTCGAGGTCATCGGAACGGTGGTCGCCGAACTTCGGCTGCGCATAGCCACCGCACATCCGCCGCGCCGGCGTGGCGTCTGCGATGTCGTCGTGCGCATGTGCGACGTTCATCCCGGCGGGCGATCTTTCAACATCTGCGAAGGCGTACGGCGGGTCGAGCCACCAACCGACGCGGACGATATCCGGGTCGAGTTGTGGCCGATCGCGCACCGGTTCGCCACCGGACATCGGCTGCGCGTGCAGGTGTGCGGAGCAGCGGTGCCGCGCTACATGCGGCAGCCGGACCCGGCCGCCTACGAGCTCATTCGGGACCCGAGCGTTCCTTCGTCCGTGATTCTGCCGACGGCCCCCACCGGTCTCGGAACGTGCTGAGGGCGACGGCCTCGTTACGGCCGGATCTGTTCACCGTGTGGTGCAGCGCGCCTACGAACGCACCCGCCGCCTCGATCGGCACGCCGCGTACTGGTATCACCAACCGCGGCACATCCCGGCGCGCCAGGTGCCCGGAGATCCACACATCGTCCTGCCATCGCATTTCCGGCGGCCAGCCGTCGAAATCGTGCACATCGTCGTCCAGCGCTCCGGGCGGGATCAGATATCCCCACATACCCATCAGCACATCGACAGTGGTGGCCTCGGACACCGCGGTTCCGTATACGTGTCCGAAATAGCGGGGATCGCGGTCGAATCGCACGCGCGATCCCCGCACTCCCACAGCGGCTTTCGGATTCACACGATGCCCCGCGAGTAGATCCGCAACAAACGTATCCGGGTAGATCGCGTCATCGTCGACCACCACGACGACGGCGTCCGGCTCGGCCAGCAGCGTGGGCAGCAGCTTTGTCGCTGGGCCCAGATCCGTACACCGCAGCACCTCGACACCCGACGGCAGAGCCGGCAGGTGCGGGTAAGGGTCACCCGTGCGTAGCGAGTGCCGCGGCCAGGCAAGTACCACCCGATCGGCGGGTTCGGTCTGGTCGAGCAGGCTGCGCAGCACAGGACCCAGGTACTGCACACGGTGCGGCACGGTCGACAACGTGATGATCACGCGCTCGGCGCGCGCAGGCACCGTGCGCTCAGGCGGATCGCGGTGCAACAGCCGTACGGCCCGCGCGAGGTCATGCGCGAAACCACTGATCGTCGTGTTGACGAACCGTTTTCGGAAGTGTTCGGCGTTGCTCCACCCGATGCGGGCGACATGCGTTGGCGAGATCATCCGAGCGCGTCCTCCCTGCGGGCCGGATCTGACACGACGCGCCGTGCGGCGTCGTCGTAGCAGGTACGCAGCCGATCCAGTACGACAGGCCAACTGAATTCGGCAGGGGGTACCGATCGATTATGGGCGCTGATGCGTTCGCGTAACGTCCGCCGCCGGCCCAGCGACACCAGCGCGGTGACGAGGTCCTCGGTGGAGCGGCCCAGCAGGCCCTCGCGGCCGTCCTCGACGAAATCTGCGACGCCGGTGCCGGATCGAGCGATCACTGGAACACCGGCCGTTCGAGCCTCCAAGGTTGCCAATCCGAAGGCCTCGCGGCGTGTGACATTCAGGTACACATCCGCCGACGCCAGAATCTCGCGTACCGCCCGATGATCCTGCGAACCCACCAAATGCACCCACTCGGCCATGCCATGCCTGCGCAGATAGCGGAGCATCGCACCGCGGCGCGGGCCCGAGCCGACGATCGTCGCGCGCACCCGCACCTCACCGGCCAGCCGGTCCTGCGCCAGCCGCAGCACCTCGAGCAGCTTCAACGGTTGCCTGCGCGTGACCAGCCTGCCCACCGAAACGACATGCAGATCGGCGCCACTCGCGGACGGCGCCCTCCACAGATCGGTCGCGACCGCGTTGGGCACTACGACGGGGGTACTGGACAACGCCCGCCCGACCTGGTCGGCGACAACTGTACTCACCGCCGTGAACACCATGCCGTCGTGCCAGCCGCCCAGCCGCCCGATCACGCTGTAGCAAGCCCGGACCGGGGGATCCCACATGCTGTGCACCGTGATCACGAGCGGGATACACAACCGAAGCGCGTAGTGCGCGGAGTACAGCGCAAGCGGTGACGCCACACTCACGTGTATGTGCACGACGCTGGGCCGCAGTCGCCGAAGTATGCCGCGCACGTCGGTCATTCGGCGTGGCCGGTGGACCCGGAACGGCAGATCCGAGTCGCTGCCGCCGACGGTCGCGGTGATGACGTGAACTTCCTCGCCGACAGCTGCCTGTGCGCGAGCCAGGGACTCGACCAGCACCTCGATGCCCCCGACGCGGGGCGCGAAAACATCGGTCAGATGCACTATCAACGTTGACCCCTGCGCCACGGTCGGACCCCCTGGATGTCAACAACCTTCGGACGAATAGTGCTGGCGGACAAGCAATGGCGAGACGTGACGGATAATCCTCGGCATGGACGAGATGCGGGTCATCACCGAGGACGGCGTCGGACTGCATGTCGAACTCGACGGAGACCCGGCCGGTCCGCACACCCTCCTCTTCGTCAACGGTATCAATACCGGCTTGATCTATTGGGGCCGTCAGCGCGCGACTCTCGCCGACCTGGGCCGCATCGTGCTGTTCGACCACCGTGGGCACGGCCGCTCCGACGAACCGGCGACCGGCCGTGCCACGGTCGCGCAGCTAGGGCGCGACATCGGAACGGTCATCGACGCTATCGCATCCGAGCGTCCGGTAGTGATCGTCGCGCACTCACTGGGAGGGATGGCGGTGTCCGCCTTGGCCGAACAGCGTCCGGAGCTGTTCGGACGCCAGGTGGCCGGAGTCGCACTCCTGGACTGTGTTCCCCGAGGGTGGGGTGCGATCGCCCTGCGTCTACCTGATTTCGTCGTCGGTCCGGTGGTGCGGATGCTCTGGTGGGCGATACCTCCGTTGCGTCGCCTGCTCACCGACACCAGCGAACGCCGACACCCTGAACTCGCCGGACGCCGGACTGCGCCGAGCAGGCGCACGCCGTTCGTCTCGCTACATCGGGCCCGCAGACTGATCGCTTCCCTGCGAACGATGACGTTGCTGTCATTGCTGGCCGATGTCTCGATCTGTGACCACAGCGCTGGTCTGTCGGCTCTCGGCCGCGCACGGGTCTTGGTCATCGCGGGCGCCGAAGACCGCATGATTCCTTTACGACACAAGGTGCGCGCCGCCGCCCGGATACCCGGTGCCGAGCTGGTCATCGTGGCCGGGGCCGGTCACCTCAGCTCGATCGTCGAACCGGCTCGCGTGGATGGGCATCTGCGCGCCTTCATCAGCGCACTCCCGGTCCCGCACGTCCAGGTGAACGACCAAGGAGGCGAAGACGATCGCGGTCATGCCCGATCGAGTAATTGTCAAGGGCTGTAGATGACGATCTCCTGACTTGTCGAGTTACTGCTGCTGCTGTTCGTAGAAAGCGCGAACGTGGCCGGCGTGGCCGTCCTGGTCCAGCTCGACGACGTCGAGTACGCGATTGCCGTTCTCTCGTCGGTAGAGTAGGGCGTACCCGCCAGGGCTGGTCAGTAGTGCTTCTTCGGTGAAGGTCAGGTTGGGGGCGAGTTGCAACCCGAGCTCGAAGTGCCTGCGTAGTTCGAGCTTGCCGCGCAGTCGGCCATCGGGTTTGCCCCACCGGCGCGTCACTGTAGAGGCGACGAAGTCCACGTTGTCGGCGTAGCAGGCCATGATGGCATCGAGGTCGCCTGCGTTCCATGCTGCCAGCCAGGCGTCGGCGTGGGCTCGAGCTTCCATACCCGCATTATGCAATGTTGTCGAGATCTTGATCCGGCAGGATCGCCGAGGAGAACCGCTTGCGCTCACCAGGTTCCGGATCGGTGCGCTTGTCGTTCACCCGTGGCGCACGCACGGTAACCGCACCGGCAGCGGTGGTGATCTCTCGCGTTCGGCGTGGTCCTCCCGGCACTCCCAGATCGCGACGATGCGGTCCTTTTCCAGCATGCCGATGACCTGCGCCCGTGCTCCGACAAGTGAGGTGACCTTCACTGTCACGCAGCCTCCGAACCCGCCACACCCAGTACCGCAGTCCACCGATCAACGACGCCCGGTGAACGCGATGTCCGGCTCGGCCACAGTCGGATTAGAGTGTTCTGGGTGCCTGGTCCACTGCATTTCGATACCCACGCGGAGGTCTACGACCGGGCGAGGCCTCCTTATCCGGCTGCTGTGTGGGCCGAGCTGCAAGCTCTCGGATTGCTGCGGCCAGGGATCCGGGCGATTGATCTCGGCGCCGGTAGTGGACTGGCCACCGGACCGCTTCTGGAGGCGGGCGCGGCGGTCGACGCGGTCGAACCGGGCCTCGCCTTGGCCGATCGTCTGCGTCGGCGCTGGCCGGCCGCAGTCGTGCATGTCGACACGGCCGAGCAGGTGGAGCTGCCGACAGGAGTCTTTGATCTCGCGGTCGCCGCCACCGCTGTGCATTGGTTCGATCTGGAGGTGGTCGTGCCGAAGTTGCATCGCATGTTGCGCCCCGGCGGCTATTTCGCTGTGTGGCGCAATGCCTTCGGTGACCCGACAGTCCCGATCACACCGTTTCGCGAGCGAGTCGCCCAGATCGTGGCCCGCCGCGAAACCGTAGAACCACACCGCGTGCCTGGTGAACTCGACACGCAGACGTGGGCAGCTCGCCTGAGCTCCAGCGGACACTTCGTCACCACGCATATTCGCCACTTCTCCTGGTCGATCGACATGCGGACCGACCAGATCCGCGATCTGTTCACCACATTCAGCGACTGGAAGGCCGCCGAAGTGGAAGAGGCAGCTCGAGCGGTGGACGAACTCGGCGGGCAGGTTACCGAGCACTACGTCACGCCACTGATCGTGCTGCGAAGCAACACACTTCCCAGCGCCTGTTAGTTGGCGCCGACGAGGCCCGGCGTAGGTCCGTGGCCTGAACCGCAACCTGCGGATGTCGTATTTCCAAGGACTCAGCGTGCCGCTGCTGCTGTCTCGTATTCGATGTACCGGGGGAGCTGACCGTCACGGCTGCTGATTCCGGACCGTTCGCAGCCAGTCCCCGATCACGACGAGATCCGTGTCATCGAGACCGCGGGCGGCGTCGACGAGGTGGAGCAGAGCATGCCCGGGATGGTTCGCGCTCACCCAGTGCCGGTCGGCATCGGTGATTTCGTCATCGATCCAGGCGAATGGGCGTCCCGCCGCCCAGTCCACCAGATTTCGTGTCTTCCAGTGCAAGCCGATCCGCCGGTCTTCTCGATATTGACGTTCGTCGGTGGACCTCGACCACCCGACCCGGGGCAGCGGCGGTAGTCCGATCCGCGTCGCGATCTCCGTATTCGCCTCCTCGTCCCAGGCAGTCGCCCAGACGAGTACACACGGCATTGCCGAAAGCGCAAGCCCCGCTGCGCGTTTCAGCCGCTCGAACTGCGGATCCGTGGTCGCGGGTCGGGGGCGCGGATACCCGCGGACCGGTAGCAGCGGTCCGTCGATATCCAGGAAAAGTAGTGGGAGGGCCGGGCGGTCGCTCACCCGCACCACCTACCATTGAGTGAGCTGATCAGCATGCAACCGGCGACGCCGATGCACAAAGCGGCCCACGCGATCTCGATGCCGAGATCGACCCCGGTCCGCAGGCCGTAGGCCAAGGCATGCGTCGTCATGTCAACCGGCACGACGCCGATGAACATCCAGGCGAACGTACGGAAGGCGAGCATGAACAACCCGTCCCACCAGCCGAACAACAGTCCCCACAGCAGGACACCGAATCCGAAAAAGGCCAGCAGCAGCCAGAGACCGAGCCTCTTGCCGGACTCCGGTAGGAACCACTCGCTCCCGTCCGCCACCTCCACACCGACCACCTCCCCGCGCCAGAGCCGCAGCGTGGCCGGTTGACCCTCCCGTACCTTGCCGTGGAAGCTCGACGACACCTCGCGGGTCTGCCGTGACCCGTCGGTCCGCTGCCAGGTGACCTCGTAGTGGGTTGTCGTGGTCGTGCTCGTGTGGCCGTCGGCGTCGGTATGCGTCGTCGTCGTGGTGTAGGTGCGCCGACCCGCAATGAAACCCCGCTCGCTGGCCAAACAGTCGCCCGCACTCTCCTCGCACCCCACGGCCGCCCGGAACTCCCGGGTCTGCCGGTATGGGCCGGCGGCGGAGGCGAGCGCTATGACAAGCACACCCACACCGAGCGCGACGATGATCCACTGCCGAAGAGAACGCTCACCCAAGGATCCTTGGTACAGCAGTCGACGGGGCCTCACAACCCACCCCCACGCGATCCCGCGCAACGTCGCGACCATGTCCGCCCTGCTCGGTTCGGCCACTGTTCATCGGTGCATCTTCCAGTGAAAGTCATCGGCGTCGACCTCCTTACAGGAAACAACCACCACGCATGCCGAAAGGTTGGGTACTCGTTGCGCGCTATCCGCCCCGCGCAGCCCAGCCGTCGAGCGGGTCGCGACCTTCTACCCGGAGGTCACCGTCGCCGACGAACGGCACTGTCACGTGCCGCTGCTGTTGTCGCTGTTTTCGTACTCGACGTACCGGGGGGAGTCGAGCCTCGCCGGCCGCATCCTGCTCGAACTACCCCGCCAGCTGCGACCCCGCACCACTGCCAGCGCTACGGCACAACATCACCCACCGATCCCGGGACCTGCGCCCACCGATATACACCGGACTACGGACGCCACCGGTCCACGATCGGTCGCATCCCGGCGCGCATACAATCACCGGGATAGGTTGTTCCGCAGGAGGTTCTGATGAGGACGCCAATGTCACTCAACCGCCACCAGCACCGCAGAAAGTCATCGGCCCTGCTGGCGGGATCGTCGCTCGAGCTCGAGCCGGCCCAGGTGCCCCATGGCCATCAACGGCGAATCGAATACCATGCTGCACAACCCATCCGTCGATGAGTAGGGCCGCGAGCTCGTTACGGAAGTGTTCGCTGTGCCGAGCCAGCGAACTGCAACATGCGGTGTAATCATCGCGGATGATCGCAGCCACCGCCGCAGCGCTCGACACTGACGGTTCGCCAGAGCGCAGAT
Organism: Nocardia sp. NPDC047654; assembly: GCF_043205035.1. Taxonomy (NCBI): domain Bacteria; kingdom Bacillati; phylum Actinomycetota; class Actinomycetes; order Mycobacteriales; family Nocardiaceae; genus Nocardia; species Nocardia sp. NPDC047654. Next base: position 110,185 of record NZ_JBIDDF010000012.1, on the reverse strand, counting down.
AGGCAAGGCCCGCGTCCGCGAGTCCGCTGTGTCCCTCATGGTGCGCGTTGAGAAGAATCCCTTCGATTCCGACTCGGAACCGGTCCGGCATCTTGTCCAGGGCCGCCGCGGCATCGGCTGTCATGGGCACGGGTCGGTGGGGTGTGATACCTCGAATGGGTTCGGCTTTCGCCAACCAGCGAGTCGGAACGATCCAGGTGTCTTCGTCGCTCATGGGTGCAGACTGACGACACGGTCCGACGCGCTGTTTCCTCATTTCGGCTGGTTTCGCGCCAGCGCGCGAAAACCCCTTCCGGCCAGGACCGCAAGGGATTTCGTATTCGGATTCGATCACCCGGGCACGCTATCGAGCGCATCCTCGGACGCGAACCCGTGCTGAATCAGATCCGCGAAGTTGCGTAACCGATGTCGTCGCGCCCGGCCTCACTCGCTGACGCGGTCCATTCCGCTCGCTAGCGGACGGTCGGTGACGGCCTTTCGTGTGGGCCTCACTATTCGGCGCGGCGACTGGTGAAGTCGAAGGATCCGCCGTCGATGCCCCAGGAGATGATCCGTTCGGGGTGAATGCGGATGACCGCGCGTTCCTGGGGTGGGAACGGTGGCTCCTCGTCATCGAGTGCCTCGGCCGTGCCACGTACCTCGATGCCGCGGATCACGTATGGCTCCATGGAAACCTGTTGGTCGATCACGAACGACACCCGGCTGCCCGCCTCGACATTGCGGTACTTTCGACTGGCACGCATCCTCATTCCCCCGATGTCGATCGTGCCGTCGGCGTTCACCCGATAGCTGGTCGGGTTGTTCTGCACAACGCCGTCGGGCGACACCGTTGCCAGCCGACCGATCCCGGCCTCGGCGAGGAACTGCTGTTCATTGATGGTGAAGGTCATGTCCGTCACTCCTGGGTGAATTCGATATCTCGTGTGCCCGGCGATCAGCCGGAAATTGTCGGGTGGAGGAAGCTCGAGCTGCTGCCTGCCGCGTCCCGCGTGTCGTGCGTCAGCGGGACGGCGGCGACGAGCTTTCCACTGGTGCGCCGACCACCTACTCCGCGCGACACCGCCTACCGCGTGTTCTGGGATCAGAACAGAATCAGCGCGGCGCACAGTCCGGCGATGGCAATGAACTGCAGGGTGACCCGGTATTTCAGAATGCTGTCCCACTTGTCCTGCAGCGCACGGGCATCGGCCGGAATGATGCCGCTCTGGGCGGCGGCGGTCTGCTGGGTATTGATCGGTTTGGCGACGCGGACGTAGAAGGCGAGCCAGGTGAACAGTGCCGCCACCGTGATCCCCGCCGCGACAGCGGCGCCGATCTGACCGGCCAGCAGTGCGATCAGCAGCGTGAGCACCGCGGTGACCACGCCGCCCGCACCGACAACCGGCATGCGCTTGTCGCCGTAGTAGTGACCCCATCCCGCACTCATGGTCACGGCCGCGTCATCGAGCTTGCGGTACACAGACCGGGTGATCACGGCCCCGCAGACATCGGTGCCATAGACGACGGCATTGGCGAGAACGGCGACGGTGGCGACGGCCTGGCCGGTGAGAATGAGCATTTCGACTTCCCTTCCAATTTCTAGCATCGTTAGCAACTAGAGCAACGGTAGCATTCGTCCGCTATGTTGTCTAGCCTTGCTAGATTTCGAGTCGCTGCCGCGGGATCGCGCTCGGATCAGCAAGCTGTACAAGCCCGTTGCGATCGAGCAGACACTGTCGCCCGGTAAGCCGGTCACGTAACGCAGAGAGATCTTCGGCCTGCTGGATCCGCTGAGAGTGCTGGGCTCATTACGATCCCGGCCCCTCGTCGACCGGGTTGCGGGCAGCCTGACCGCGTCGGGGTCGGCGATCGACGACACCTGGCAACCCCCACCTTGACGACGGTCGGCTGACCTGCTGCTTGGTGATGACGCAGCTCAGGCGGCATCACCGCCACGCACCGGGGCCACCCGCAGAAACGCGCTCATCTGCCGCATACCGCGCGATGCGATGGGTCCAAAAGGTCGTTTCCGACCCAAATCAGATTTGGCGCACCGGAATCCGCAGCTCGCCGAAACCGCGAGTCGGGTCACAGCCCGTGCGCGGGATCTACGGGACGAAACCAGGGATGTCGGCGCCTTCGGCATGACTCGGTTCGGATGCGCGCGGGTCGGGCAGGGATGGCGACTCCAGATCGATGCGCAGGTCTACCGGGTCCACTGGTCGACCAACACCGCCAGGCGGGCGTCCCGCTGAGCCGGCCGCAGACGTCCACCGCGATCCAGGGTCGCCAGCCCGTGCAGGGCGCTCCAGCCGACCTCGGTGAAGGTCTCCGGATCATGCTCGCCCGCGAACGGTGCGAAGGCGGCGAACATGACGGCGAACGCGTCCCGCAGCGGCTGCGAGGCATTCTCGCCGAACGCGAGGTTCACCTTCATCAGAAACATCGCGTCGTAGAGCGCGGGCCGCGCGGTCGCGAAGTCGAGGTAGGACCGCGCCACCGCCGCCAACGCTGCGCGCGGCTCACCGCCCGCGGACTCCAACGCGGCGCGGCTCCACGCGGCCATCTCCGCGATGCCTTCCTCGGCGACCGCCGTGACGATCTCGTCCTTGCCCGCGAAGTGCGAATACAGCACAGGCTGGCTGTATTCGATCCGCTCCGCCAGCCTGCGCACAGTCACCGCGTCCCAGCCCTGCGACTCGGCCAACTCCCGAGCGGTGTCGATGATCAGCCGGTGCCGTTCGGCGCGTTCCCGTTCTCGTCGTGTCTGGATCCCCATCGGCCGACTATAGCATCGCTTGACAATCTAGTGTCACTAGATTTGGTCTTATTGGGTGGCAAGTGCAGGGAGGGCACTACTGCGCGTGTGCGTTCCGGACCTCAGGACACGGCGACTGCCAGATCACGGCCCGCTGCACGGTCTTGTCGTTTGGGGGAGCACCCATCTGTGGGGTCTTGGGGGTGGATGGTGGGAAATCGCCTGGCAGGGGGGTACACCTCTGCTCGACACCGCCACGACGCGGAGTTTGCGCTGAAGAGATCCGGTAGAAACATCGACATGGACGCCTCCTCTGCCGGCACACGGGAGTCATCGGCCGGCGAGCACGAGAAGACCGTCAGTGCTGCTGAAGCCGCTCTCGCTCACGTCGCCGCGCTGTCCACCGGTGCTGCGCTCGATCGTGAACTGCGCGTCACGGTGCACTTCCACCCCGATGTGGTGTTCAGGGAGGAGACCGTGCTCGCCGCCCTCGCACGCGAGGGTGTGTACCGATCGCAGTTCGAGACCGGGCTGGGCAATGGCGGGCTGACCGCGCACCCTGGCGGGGCGCGTTGGGTGTGGGAAAGCCGCATGTTCGGCGGCTGCTACGACTCGGCACCTGCCTCGGCCCGCCCGAAATACGGCTCGCTGAACCACCGGCCTGACCGCTACGGCGGCTCACCCCGCTTCGGCTCGTGCTACCTGCGCCTGGCCGCCCACACCCTGGAGCGCACCACGTTCTGTTTCCCCGACAGCGTGTTCGAACCCGACGCCTTCGGCACCGCCGCCCGGATGAACCTCGTCGGCATGGTGGAGGCGACGACCGTGACCGACCCGCTCGACCACTACATCGAAGCGCACCTGCACGGCCCGCTTTTGCTGGACCGCGATGTGGAAGAACTGATCCTCGACCCGAGCTACCGAGACACCCCGATCCACGCCACCGCCACCACACTGCCCTGCCCGCTCGGCTGGCACGACGGTTACACCCTCGAAGTCGACCGAATTCGCGCGAACCCCGCCTACCGCGGCCCCTCGGTGGTCGAGCTGGGCGAAGCAGTTGCCGACGAGCACGGAAAATTAACTCCGCGAGTCCTCGGTGCTGCTCGATCCTGGGCCGACCCCCAGGGACTGAAGAAGGTCTGGCACTACCTCGCCCGGTTCGGCAGACAGGACTGCACCTCTGCGGCCGTCCCCGCGCAAAGTGTCCGCCTGAGGTACACCCCACCTGGACAGCAGCGACCAGGCTGGACAGCGTCAGCCTGAAATGCCTCTCGCGCCTTGTGGACGCTATTCGGCTGATTTCTCCGAGTTCACGAAGACGAACTGGGTGCCATCCCAGCTCTCGGGAGTGGCTGGTGGCTCCATGAACTCGGCAGGGACCCCTGACCGGAACACGTCGCGGTCGTCCGACAGCGTTCTCAACACGTCCGGCGACACACGTGATTCAGGGTGACTTCGGCCGACCGGCCGCACCCGGCTCGTGCCCCGAGATGTCGAAGAGCCGAACGATTCTCGACGCCCCTCCACCTGTGGCTACGAAGTCGGCACTACAGTTTGCTCGTGCTCGCCAAGGGGGCGTAGAACGAATCATCGAGTGGCGCGGCATTTTCCGTCAGCGGCGGCGAGCTTTGCAGGCCACGCCGTCGTGGTCGCTGTTCAACTGTGGTCTGTGGCCGGGCTCGCTGCGGTGCAACGGGGCGGCGCGAGCTGCGTCGCAGTCAGGATAGAAGACACCGGCAGTTGAAGGAGGCCGGGGCTGAGCCGTTGCGGGGGCCGGAGCCGGCTCCGCAGTTGGTGCGGGAGCCGGGGTTGGTGCGGGGGCTGGAACGAATGGCTGAGGTGCGGGCTGCTCGACGGTGATGGTTGCCGTTGGCATGGTGGACGCAGCGGTCGTCTGCGTGGCTGGTGCTGGAGTGTTCGACGGCGGACCTCGATCGACCGTCGGCAGCCGGCGACGGTGACGGTGACGGTGACGAGCCTGTGCAACGGCACGGGTTCGGGTGCGTGGCAGCGGTAATAAGCCGGCTCACCGGTGCTGCGGTTGCGGGGGATCAGCAGCCACCGATACCCGGGTGGGTCGGTGTCGGTATCTCCCGAATCGCGGTCTCTACGATCGTTCGTGTGAGTGCCCCGAGACTTCGAGCATCCGATGCGAGCGGACAGACACTGGATGATCCGACCGACACCCAAGTGCACGACCTCTTCGCGGGCCTGAACGCACGCTGGCCGTTCGCGATCGTGGAAAGGCTCGATCGCGAGCCGACGGGCCAGTTCTACTTCCAAATTCACCTCGATTACGTCGGTGACCAGGACCCGAATGCCGACGAAGAGGTTGACATCGACTATGACGTCCAGTTCCGCGACGGCGGCCCGGACAAGCACTACCGCGCCAGGATTACCGGCGCGTACACCATCGCCGGAAAGGATCTCGCGTACATCGTGTACACCGTGTATCGCGCGTGGCGGAACGAAGATCCCCAGCTGGAAACCCTGCTGTCGTGGGAATTGCTGACATCCGACAGCTGAGCCGATGTATCGGCAAGCCTGGAGGTTGGTCGACGCGGCTGTCGGCGGTGGAGCAATTACCCCCTGAGGGCGAAGTCCGGCTGGAGTACTAGGAAGTCGTCGCCTGCCGGACAGGGTATGGCTGGTCCGCTGCCGCCTGCTGCCCGCCGTCGATCTGCCGGATGACCGGGACGAGCAGAGCCGCGGTCAGCGCGAAGAACGCCGTCGTCGCCCACCACAGGATCGGCTGCTGGAGCAAGAGCGCGAGCCAGGTCCATATCCAGGTCGTGAGCCAGCTCAGCCACCAGAACGCCACCAGCGGGCTGTAACTCGTCGAGGCGGCGTCGCCCGCCACGGGCGCGCGGCCGGCTCGGTGCACGTCGCCGACGACAAGCGCGGGGAGGACAAGATTTCCGAGGGGAAGAAACCAGCTGCCGATGGTCCAGCCACGCCTGAGCGTATGGGCACTCGGATCGAGATGTTCGGCATTGATTCTGGCCCGCCACAACCAGCACAGGAATAGCACGCCTGCGAGCGTCATGGTGAAGCCCCAAGCGAGGATTCCCAGGAGCGTGAGCGGTGCCCACGCATCCATTGCGGCCTCGTATTCGGCCGTGCCGGTCGGAGCGTCACGCACCGTCTGATAGTGGGGCGAGGCGATGGCGATCAACGCGGGCCCGGCGACGACAGTACAGCTCAGCACCGCCGCGACGAGGCCGAGGCCGCCGCCCGGCGCGAGCTGCGGCACGGGGCGAACGCCCGGGGCCGATGGCGCCGCAGCCGGTGACACGGCAGCCGGTTCCGGCTCCGGATCGGCGGCGAGGTGCTCCGCCCGCGCGGCTTGCCAACGCCCGATCCGGGTCAGCAGCACGGTGAGCAGACCGGCGGCGGTGGTGAGCAGGATCAAGCCCGTGCAGTGGACCAGCAACCCCGCGTCCGCGGACCCCGCGGAATCCTCGAGTCCCCGTCTGACGCCGATCGAGAGCAGGTAGGCCAGGAAATACAAGGTGGCTGCGAGGACGAAGGAAAACCACCAGGCGACGACGTACCCCGTCGTCGAGGAGGGAGGCAGGCGCATGGCGTTCCGGGGTGTGGCCGGATCGCTCGCCCGCTGGATGTCGTCGACCAGAATGGGCGGAATCACCCAGTTCACCACCGGGAGAAAACCTACGATGGCCCACACGCCGGGAAGCCGATGCCTCGCCGAGCACAGCAATTCCGCATTCCGCCGGGCACGGTAGACCCAGGCGATGAACAGCAGACCCGTGAGCATCTGCAGGCACATGGCGATCCACGTGATGGCACCGACGGCCGCCACCCACTGCTGCACCGAATCCTCGGTGCCGCCGTACCCGTCCGCTTCCCATTCCTGAAGCCGCGTACTCAGCTGCCAGGTCAACACCAGCTCGACCGCGCGCAGACCCGTCACCGCTGTGGCCGCGGCGACGATGACGAGCCCCAGCCCGCGCACCGAGCGAAACGACGATGGGGTGCCCGATGCGGAAAAGCTTACTGCGCGTCCGTGTTCGGTGTGGTTCGTGACCATGTTCCCCCCCGTACCGTCAGCGAAAGCAACCTGACAGTATGGCATGGTCTCGACGGGTGAGACTATGGCGCGGAGCGAGTCGAGCGTTTACCGGCGGCGCTGCGGCCGGATCAACCGGAACCATGTTGCGCGACGAACTTTCGCTTCACAGTCGGATCGGATGTCTGGACAGCGGCGGTCACGCAATGCGGTAGGACAAGAGTTTGTCCAACTCAGGGGCCAGGTCTTCGATGTCGAAGTCCCGTTCATAGGTGACGACGACCTTGTCGGGGGGCAGGTCGGGAGAGACCCAGTAGGTGACCCCGCTGTAGGTCTTGCCGATGCGAAGCAGCCGGGTTGCGTCGATCTCTCGGTCCCAGCCGGGAATCCCGTCAGGCAGACCCGCCTCGGCGGCATAGGTACGCATGGTGCGGGGGGTCAGTAGCCCGTAGGACTCCCAGTCCTCAGCGGTGTAACCGGCATGCACTTCCCGCAGGAAGACGCGGATCGGGGTGGGTATGCCCGCCCAGAGCGGTGGCGTGAAATCGCGGGCGGAATCCGGGTCCCAACCGATCCACACCACCCACGGTTCGTCGACGCCCACGGCGGCGTAGACGAGCACGCACTCGCCGCGCAGCATGCAGACGCGCACGTCGGCGAGCTGTTCATCGAGCGCCGCGGTGAAATTCGGAACCAGGCCGACCAGATCGCTGTTCCATAGGGAACGCGCGAGCCGCCCCCGATCGGCCGGGTCGTCCGATTCCGCGATCGGGCGCCACCGGGCCGGGACCGGAGCGCTGTCCACCGTCGTGGCGTCGACGAAGACGACCGGGCTGTCCTCGTCGAGGGCGGTGACGATGTCCTCGGGGTCGATCCGGGGCACTATCCGCCTCCCTGAAATTCGAGAAGATCCTGGATCACGCGCATCAGTTCCGCTCTGACCCGGTTCTCCAGGGCCACCTGCGCGGTCTGCCAGTTCGGGTCGACCCCGAGTATGTCACCTACGCTGCGTGATCCCTTGGCCCGGTTCGCGGAGAAGGACAGCCATTGCAGATCGAGCGCGGCATTGGCGACCATGATCATGTATTCGGGCGTCAGGGCGAGGAATCCCGGCATGTGGAACAGTTCGGCCAGGGGCACGACGTGGTCCAGAGATACCGCTGAGCCTCCTTTGGCGTCCTTGCCTATCCGGCCGCCCGGATAGGCCGGGTCGCGGTCGCCGACAGCAGGCCGGGACTGCCCTTGGAGCGGACCGGTGACCTTGCTCTTGCTGGGCGGACTGATCTCGCGCATGACCTCGTACAGCTCGCGAGCGGGTGATTGCCTCGGCACGGAGTATCCCTGCTTGCCGCCGCTGGGGTAGGGCAGTGTGTAGCCGGGCGGGACCTTGTTCTTCGCGGCGTTGGCGCTGTCGATCTGACGCGGGGACGCCTGAGCCGCCAGGCCGGCATCCGCCAATCGCTGCACGGTGCCGACGCATCTGCGTAGGTTGTCTTTCGCGGTGGCGTATTCCTGATTCAGCCTGCGGGCCTCGTCGTTGTACGCTTCGTACGCCGCTCGCTGGCGCGGATCGAACACATTCGGGCGCGCATTGTGTTGCGCGATTGCCTGTTCGACACGCTCAACGGCTACTTCTTGCGCTTCACACAACCGTTTCGGGGGCTTGGGAGCGGGCTGCGTAGTCGTCGGCAGCGGCGGAGGAGGCGGTTGAGCGCTCCCCACCGGAGCGCCGACCAACACGGCGCACACCAGGAGTGCCGCCGTCATCACTATGCCGAGGCGGCTGGATTCAGCAGGCCGATGCGACATGGTCCCCTCCGTAATCCCAACGGTAGCATCATGTTCCGACGGTGGGCTACGGTGGAGATTATCGCCATCTACCTGGGGGAGCAGGCAGTCGTGACCGATTCACCATCACCTCGATTCCAGCTCTCTCGCACCGGGTTCATCGCGCTCATCACGCTTTTCGCGCTGGGCGGGACCGGTGGCGCTACCGCGCTCGTGATCCAGCAGGCGCGAACGGAACTCACCGATGATGCGCAGATACGCTCGGTGCTCGGAGATTTCGCGGACGCCGTGGAGTCGGGCAGCACGCAGCAGGTGGTCGAACTGCTCTGCGCCGAGGAGGCCGCGATCTTCTCCGACCGGGTCTCCGGTGGCGAAGAAGCCGAGCAAGGCGGCTCGACCGGTGACGACCAGCGGCGCTCGGTCGACATCTCCGGCATCGTCATCCGGGGTGACATCGCCTCGGCTCAGGTCGCGCGCCCGCCGAGCGAGCCCCGGCCACTGTATCTCCGCAAAGAAGACGACCAATGGAAGGTGTGCGCGCCTGCCGCGGATCAGTTCGGATAGGCGATCGGCACACCGTCGTGATACACATCAGCGTCGGCGTGATCGCTCATCTGGTGGACAGCCCGATACGTGTTGCCCGGACACAGGTCCACTTCGGAGGCGACCACCAGCACCCGATCGGGGACGATCATCTGTGCTTGGCATACAGCTCGTGACAGTGCCCACGCTAGCTCTCCAGCCGATCGACACCGCTGAGCCACTGCGCTTCGGCTCGATCGTGCTGGTCAGCTACTTCATGATCTTGCTGGACAACTCGATCATCTTCACCGCGCTGCCGAGCATCGACGACGCCCTGAACCTGAGCGTGACCGGGCTGTCGTGGGTGCAGGACGCCTACACACTGGTCTTCGGTGGCCTGCTGCTGCTCGGGGCGCGCGCCGGTGACCTGCTGGGACGGCGTCGGGTGTTCGTGGCCGGGCCGGCAGTGTTCGCGCCGGCCTCGCTGCTGGTCGGGGTGTCACCGACCGGTGGATGGATGATCGCGGCGCGCGCCCTGCAGGGCGTCGGTGCGGCGATTGTGGCCCCTACCTCGTTGTCGCTGCTGACCGCCGGCTTCCCGGAGACGCTCGTGGCTGCGGAGACCGCGCAGGGGGCGTAGACGGTTGGCGGGCTGGGCCTCGCTTCGCAACAGTTGGGCGACCCAAATCGCTCGGTCCGATGATCATCGGGGATTAGGGGTGAGTACGGGGGTATACGCGGAGCAGGCTACGGCGGTGGAGTCGACGACGAACCCCATCCGCCCTCCGTCCGAGTAACAGTTGCCACCTACCGGAATGGATACGCACATGCAGATTCAGATCAACACCGACAGCAACATCGACAGCGGCGAAAAGCTGATCCGGCACGTGGAGGAGGAGATCGAGTCGGCACTCGAGCGCTTCATCGACCAGATCACCAGCGTCGAAGCCCACCTCAGTGACCAGAACGCGGGCAAAGGCGGACCGGACGACAAGCGTTGCGTGCTGCAGGCTCGCCCAACTGGTCAGCAGCCGGTCGCGGTGACCCACAACGCCGCGACGATCGATGACGCCTGCCGGGGCGCGGCCGAGAGTATGGCGCATCTGCTCGCCAGCCGGTTCGGGCGGCTGCACGAGACAAAGGGGGGCGACTCCATCCGGCACCCGCACAAGAACCACCCCCACACGAACTGAGTCAGCAGCAGCGGGCTGTTCGGTCCTCCGGGCGCTGTCGCAAAAAGACCGCCATGGATCCGCCCTGTGCTCGGTTGGTCGGTCCAGGGCGGACCCTTGGCCAGCGCGGCAGAACCCATTGTTCTGTCGCGTCTCCGGATGACGGCAGCGGTCCAAGACATCTGGCGCCGGCACGGCCAAGCCTGTCGTCACGGCGTTGTGCGAAGCGGTGAAGGCCCCGAACTCGAGGTCCAGCAGCTCCCCTTGGTGCTGAGTTCGTCGTGTGTCAGCGCAGTCCCCGGAAGGTGCGGCGTAGGTCGTCGGTCCATTGATCGGGGATTTCCCAGGGTATGAAGTGGCCGCCGTGGTCGTGAACGGTGAGGTTGACGTGGTTGTACCACTGGGCGCGGTCGCCGGCGCGGAAGTGTTCGACGCGTTGGGCGGTGCTGACGCCGGGCGGGTTCTCGTAGCCGACGAAGGTGATACCGGTGGGGGCTTGCACGACCGGGAGACGGTCATGGGAAGGCGTCCAGGGGTAGCGGTTGTGGTTGGCGTAGAGGCGTATCGAGGTGCCGATGGTATTGGTGGCCCAGTAGATCGTGGCGTGCGTGAGGAGGTCATCCTTGCTGAAGACGGTTTCGATGTCGCCGCCGTTGTCGCTCCATTTGAACCACCGTTCCAGCATCCAGGCCAGCATGCCCGCCGGGGAATCGGACAGGGCGTGGGCTAGGGTGCTGGGTGCGAGGAGGTGTGCCGCCAGGTGGACGGCGAAACGCCTGTCCAGCTCCACGATTCGTGCGCGCACCTCCGCGGGCAGGTCGCCGGGGTTCGGCTGTCCGCCGCTGAAGTCCCAGGCACGATCGCCGTTGAAGAAGTCGAGTTTCAGTCCGGATCCGATGTGGATGGCGTACAGCTCGTCGGCGTACTTGTGGCCGAGCTGCGCGGTGACCAGCGCGCCCACGTCGCAGCCGGCGGCACCGTACTTCTCGTAGCCCAGAACTTCGGTCATGAGCGTGTGCCAGAGGTCGGCGACCTTCCAGAAGTTCAGATCCGGGCGGTTCGTCAGCGGGCTGGAGAACCCGAAGCCGGGAAACGAGGGCACGATCACGTCGAACGCTTCGGCCGGATCACCGCCGTGCGCCCCGGGATCCGCCAGCGAGTCGGCGACCTTGGACCAGTGCCAGAACGTCCAGGGCCAGCCATGTGTCAGAATCAGCGGCGCCGGATCCGGGCCTACGCCAGGCCTGCGCATGAAATGCACTGGTACATGGTCGATTTCGACCTGGAAATGCTGGTAGGTATTGATCTCGGCTTCGGCTGCGCGCCAGTCGTATCCGCTGCGCCAGTAGTCCACCAGCTCCTGGAGATAGCTACGAGGAACGCCGTAATACCAGTCTTCATTGCCCACGTCGTCGGGCAGGCGGGTCAGATCCAGGCGCTGCCGCAGGTCGGTGAGGACGCTGTCGGGGACCTCGATCTTCGTCGGCGCCAAGGGGAACGGTCGGGCATCGTGGGTTCTCTCGGTCATCTGGCCTCCTGCGCCGTTTGGGCTTCAACTTTACATAAGTAGCTTATTTAAGCAACTTTCATAAGTCCGAGATATAGTTGGTCGCGTGGACGACATCGACGATTTCGACGTGAACGCCTTCGCCGAGGCGATCGAGGACTTCAACCGCGTCTATATCCGCATCCCGGTACAGGAGAAGCTGCCGTTCACCACACTGTCGGTGCTCGACACCCTGGCCCAGCGGGGCGCGGCGCGGCTGACCGATCTGACCGAGACCGAGCAGCTGACCCAGCCGGGCATCACTCAACTCATCGCGCGCTTGCAGCGCGACGGGCTGGTACAGCGCCGCCGTGACCCTGGCGATGGACGGGCCGTGATCGTGCACCTCACCGAGGCAGGCAGGCAGGTGCGGCAGGCCCGCCACGACGACCGGGTCCGGTACCTGGTTCCGATGGTCGCCGAACTGAGCCCCGCCCATCGTCGGGCACTCGCCGCCGCGCTGCCCGCCCTCACCCGGCTCGCCCAGCTGGGACGAGAGCGCTGACACACAGGACGGGCCGCGACCTATCGCTCGCTCATCGGCAATTCTCTGATTCCGGCTGGTGCGATGCCGCACCCGGGATAAAGCGCGCGGGCACGGGCGCTCTGTCACTTCGGTCTGGATTTCGGGATGCTCGCGGTCGACAGAACGGCGGCTGCGGCGGCGAGAGCGGCCAGGAGCAGGAAGGCGGTGGCGTATCCGCCCAAGACAGATGCCAGAGCGGTGGCGGCGAACGGCGCCGAGGCCATGCTGATCATCAGCGGTGCCGCAAGCAGGCCGGTGAGATGCCCGTAGTGCCCGGTTCCCCAGCGGTCGCTGACAGCGGTGGCTTGCAACAGGGTGAACACTCCGCGTGACATGCCGGGCGGCGATCGCAGCTGTGATCAACGTCCACGCGGTGGTGAGGACCCCCAGCAGGGCGGTGGTCGCGGCGATGGCGAGCAGTATCACCACGGTGCGGGTGCGGATGCTGGTGCGCGCGGCGAACGCGGAGTAACCGATACGGCTCGCGACCTGCCCGGCGCCGCCGAGCCCGAGCGCGACCGCCGCCAGGCCGTTGTCGAGACCGCGTTCGGTCAGCAGCGGAACCAGGGTGACCACCACCGCGAACGACGCGAACCCCGCGGCACTCAACGCGAGCGCCAGCGTCACGAAGGAGCGGCTACGCGCGATCGGGCCGGGATCGGTGAGATGGGCGTGCTGAGGTTCCGCGACCGGACGGGGTGGCCACGGCAGCCGCAGCCCGAACCAGTGCCCCGGCACGGTCAGTGGCACCTGAGGCGGCCAACCTGGCAGTGATGGCGCGACCGATTCCGTGCGAACCCCCGGTGATCAGGGCGCCGCGACCGGCCAGCGACTGGGGGAACTGGCGGCGGGATTCAACGAAGTGGTCATGTCGGTAACAGTGGCATCTATCGCGGCACGAATCGCTCCGCGATAGATGAGAGGCTGATCGGCATGGTCGATACCACTGTCCGGCTTTTGCGGCTGCTCGGTTTGCTGCAGACCCAGCGTTGCTGGACCGAGGCAGAGTTGGCTACTCGTCTGGGCGTGAACCCTCGCACGATCCGTGTCGATATCGCCCGGCTGCGGCGGCTGGACTATGAGATCGACGCTGCGCCCGGTGTGGCCGGCGGGTACCGACTCCGTGCCGGTGCCACGCTGCCTCCCCTGCAATTGGATGACGACGAGGCCGTCGCAATCGCGGTGGCTCTACGCACCGCGGCGCGCGCGGGCGTGGTCGGTATCGGTGACGCCGCGGGCAGGGCGGCCGCCAAACTGGAACAATTGCTCCCACCTCGGCTCCGTCACCGGCTGCACACGGTGCGCTCGGCAACCGAGCCGGTACTCGATGCCGGTAACCTGTTGCACACCAGCGTTTTTCGGGCTGTCGCCACGGCGATCGAGCGCACCGAGATACTCCGATTCGACTACTCCGATCGGCACGCGACGACCAGTTGTCGTCGAGTCGAACCACACCGGATGGTGCACAGCGGCGGACGCTGGTACCTCGTCGGCTACGGCCTCGATCGCCACGACTGGCGTTGCTATCGCGTCGATCGCATCGACCCGAAGACACCGACCGGGCCGGGCTTCACGATCAGAGAACTTCCCGGACCGGATCTGGCGACCTTCGTGACCCGCGGGCGGATGGCAGCACTATGGAACTACACCGCACGAGTCACAGTTCACGCGCCCGCCGACGCCGTCGCAGCGCGCATCCCCGCCGGCATCTGGACCGTCGAACCGATCGATTCACACACCAGCGTGTTGGAAGCTGGAGCTCAAAGCCCCCAACTCCTCGCGGCATACCTCGCCGCAATGGACCTCGACTTCCACCTCGACACCGAACAGGCACCGGAACTTGCAGCCGCCGTCACGATAATCGCCGCCCGCTACACAAAAGCCACGCGCGAGACTTGAGCGACCGTTCGCGAGGCGACTGTCGACCCACGGCCTTCGGGGTGCCGCGGCGACCCTTGGACTGGTCCGAGGCGCGCCGACGATCCGGCCCTGACACCGACCACCATCACGCAAAGCCTTGCCTGGCACCGACCGGAGGGCTTGCCATGGCTGGTGAATACCGGTATTGCGCTGGAACGTGAAGTGCGAAATCTTCTGCTTGGGGCGTTCCAGATTCTGAGGACGTACCGATCCAGGCGATGTAGGGACTGCTCGTGAACTGCTCGTGGTCGAGGTCGCGCATTGGGCCCTCCGGCATTTCGGCGCGTTCGTCGTTCCCGGAGCACGGAGAGTGCCGTGACGCAGGCGGGGATGACGAGCCGGCCGGGTTGGCCGATCGGATCGCGGGCGGGCTGCGCGAGGTGGCCCCGCCCGGCTGGCGGCGGCTGGAGGCGTGGTTCGCGATGACCGTGGTGGCCGAATCGGCGCTGCTGGTGGTCGACGACGGTGTCCGGTCGTTCCGGTGGCCGGTACCGGATGCGGTGTGGGATGCGGTGCGCAGGCATCGGCAGCTGTCGGCAGAGGCCGACGGCGGGCCGTGGTGGCGACTGCTGGTGCGCATCGATGTGGACGGTGTCGAGGTTGCTGCCGATCACGGTGCGGTGCCGTTCCCCGGTGAGCAGTTGTTCGCGCCGGAGGCCTACCTGGCCGATTTGGAACGCTATCCGCGGGATCGGCTGCCGGTGTGGTTGGCGGCCTACCTCGGGCGTGGCGAGAGTCGTACGCGGTCGCCGCGCGCCGCCGCCGCCGCGATGCGCGCGGACCAGCGTGCGGGTGTGCGAGCAGTGGCCGTGGATAACGAACTGCCGGAGCTGGCCGTGTTGTGGGCTCGGTGGGCGGTGCTGGCGGCAGCCTTCGTGGCGATCGGGTCAGGGCAGGGGCCACGGATCGGTCCGGCGGTGGGCATCTTCGAAGGCGCAGGACGCAGTGGTTCGACGCTGACGCTGCTGCCCGGCGACCGGGCAGTGCTGTCGGGTGGTGTGTGGGATGCGCCGGTGCTGGACGCCGCGTACAACGCGGGCGCGGGTATGCCGGATTTGTTTGCCGGAGCGCCGGATTGGGTGGCCGACCCGGTGCTCAATCCGCGGGCGGCAACCGGTTTGCTGTCGTTTTGTTACTGGTGGGAGGCCGGACGGTGGTACCGCGGTGAATCCGCGCCGATACCAGAATGCGCGCCGGCGATGCCGGCGGTGTGGACGGTCGGCACGCTGGCGGGCGTCGTCGGCAACCTGCTGGACGACCGGTCGGGTAGTAGGTCGGACGCGGCGCAAATGTTGGTGTCGGCGGCGCAGGCCGGTGCGGTGACTCGCGAGGCGATCGTGCAGGCTTTCGGTGACGGTGATGGCACCGACATCGATGGTGCGATGTTCCAATTCGTGCTCGCGGATCTGGACGCGAACCACGCCGAGGGCATCGGCGAAGCGGATGCCATCGAACTGGTCCGGGAACACATCCGACGACGCAGTTATGACACTGTGGGATACCCGCTGTCGACGTTGCGGGCCGATCGGATCAGCGTGGGCTGGATAGTACGTTCGCCGGTGCCCGATGGCGGAATTGCGTTGGACCGCGCGGTCTTCTATGTCGCCGACGACGGCGTTGTGGAACGCTCGACAACGTCGGTGCCGCTGTCGGTGTTCGTCGCCGGTTTCGAGCGACGGTTCCGGCTGCGCGGCACCGGCCGAGCCTGAGCGAAGGGGGGATCGCGACGTGAACGACGAACTCCGGTTGGATCCCGACCTCCTGCGTGATCGGGGAGCACGGTTGGCCGCGCTCGGGGACCGCGTGGGGCAAACCTATGCGGGACTGCGCGATTCCCTGGCCCACGCCGAAGGCAGTTGGGGTGACGATGATCTGGGTTTGGCGTTCGCCAAGGAGTTCAAGCCGCATGCGGACCAGTTGCTGGCCAATCTGCGGGCAATGGAGGAGAGCCTGCACAGCACCGCCGCTGGAATAGTGGACGCCGCAAGTCAATTCGAAGTGCAGGACAGGTACGGCGCCGGCCGGGTCGGCACTACTGCTGACGACCTGGACCCGATCGGCGAGCCGGCGCAGCCCCGGGCGCACGCCGGCGCGGGCGCGTTCTCGCCCGCCGGCGCTCGGGCACCCGTGACATCGGATTCCACAGCACCCTTTTCGGCCGCGGGAGACCCTGCGAATCCGACGAATCCCGCGTATCCGACGAACCCTGAGCATCCCACCGACAGGACCAACCTCCCCGAACCATCCATCCCCGGCGGAGTGCGGACACCGGACCCGTCCGCCGGACACTCCACGCCCGAGGGCGGTCCGCAACGGGATCTCTCGAGCCGGGCAGCGGGGCGAGAGGCGGACCGGGGAGTAGTCGGACCGGGGAGCGGCAACTCCGGCAAGCCTGCCGGAGACTCCGCTCGCCGCCCTCCTACCTCCGCGGTATTCGCCCCGACCACCGCCCGCGGTTCGCCTCGTGCGCCAGCCGGTCAGCAGGCAGGGGTCGGCCCCCGGGGCGTCGCGGGACGGCCAGACACTCCGTGGTCCGGGCAGCCACCCAGAACGGCCGGACCCCCCGCCGGTACCGAGCCGAGGCCCTCGAGTTCTCGGTACGGTTCTCCGCCGCGGCCGCACAAGCCCGCTGACGAATCGCGGCGCGGGCGCGATCGGCGTGGCTCCGGCCCGCGCGCGGTAACGCATCCCGTGATCGGTTGGCTGGCACGGACGCTGGCCGAGCACCACGATGTGCGGGTGGTCGGATTCGATACCCCCGGCTTGCAGGTGTCGGCCGTGCGAGAATTCTTGGCCGCTGTCGATCGGGTGCTCACCGACTACCCGGTGATCGCTCTCGACGCCGTCGTGGTGGCGGAGCTCGGTGCCGAAACCGGGCCGGTGTGGTGGAGTGTCGAGCCACGCGATACGCCGGGCACAGGCACCGGTCGGTCGATCACCCTCGACCAGCGGACCGCGCAGGAATCGAGGCGCGCGACCGGAACGACGGAGTCCGACGCCGAGTCGGCGGAGCCGGAAATCTATCGGGCGACGCTCCGTGAATTCGGCCGGGCACTCGACTTCGCCGGTGGCGGTCTCGCACGCAAGCAGGCACAGCGCGTCCTGATCGCGGAGTACTTGCGTCTGGAGGCGAAACCGTACAGCACACTCGCCGAGGTGGTCAGCGGTTACCGGCGATGGCGTGCCGAGTTGGCCGGGGACGCCACGAACGCACGCGGGTTCGACGTGAGCCGGGCCCTCGGCGCCGGATTCGCCGATGTCGTGCTGCGCGGCGATCAGGCGAGTGTCCAGGCGCGAGCATTGCACGCGGTGCTGATCGACGCGACGGCACCGCGGGAGTAGGCGGTGCGGGTGGACGGTTCGTGGTCGCTGAACCCGGTCGTGGAACTGCGCACATTGTTCGAGGGTTTGCCCACTCCGGTGCGGCGCCCGGTCGAACTGGGGGTTTTCGGGGGAGACCTGCCGCGCGCCGACGTGTCGGGGATGCGGTGGATGGCCGCGGAGCTGCGATCCAAGGCCGCCGCCATGAACGGTCACGCGGAGGACGCGGAGACGATACTGGCGCAGGAGGATTCGCTCGGAATGCTGGGCGACCGAGTGCGCGAGATATTGCATCTGCACCGCGAGGGCGCGGCCAGGCTGCGCGAGGAAGCGTTGGCCTTGGCCGATCAAGCGCATGCCGCCGCCAACGATGCGGAGAAAACGCTGTGCGTAATGTTCGCCTTCGGCATCGAGCTGGCCTGGCGCATCGTCGCGACGGTCTCGGCAGCCGCCGCGGCCGGCCCGGCCGGAGAGGTTGCCGCGGCTCCGGTGGTGGAGTCGATGCTGGTCGAGGGCCGGGGCAAAGTCGCGCTGATGCGCGCGGGCCTGGAGCAGGCCTACAAAGTGAGCGCGGCGACGACGGCGGCCCGACTCTCTGCGTTGGGCCCGTACCGGTTGGTTCTGGCCGTCGGCAAGGCCGCCGCGCTGCCCGCGGGGGTGGATCTCGGGGCGCAGCTTATGCAGGTCGCGTCCGGGGACCGGAACTCGACCGTCAAGGGCCCGAACGGGGAGAACCCGAGGGGTATCGATCTGAAGTCGATCGAAGCCGCAGCAGTGTCGGGCGCGGGGGGTGCGGTGGGCGGCATAGCCGCAGGCATGTTCGCGCCGAAGGTCTTTCCTCGTCTGGAGACCAGCCGCTCGGCGCTCGGGCTGATGCAGGGGGTCGCGGGCGCGGTGTCGGGTCTGGGTGCGGCGGCATTGATCACCGGCTGGCCGGAAAACTTCGAAGATGTTCTGGCGTCGCTGCTCAGCGGTGGACTCGGCGGAGTCGTCGATGTGCACGGTCGCGCCCACTCGGATCTCGGTTCCCCCCTCGGGAAAGTGGTCGACGGCAGCGGGGGCTACGTCTCTCCGGATCCTTCGACGGTGAGTCTCAGCAAGGATGCCGTGACGCGGCTGGCGGGGGCACCCCAGGGTGTGAAATCGCTGACGCCCGCCCCGCCTGTCGCGGTGGACAGCAAGGGCGGTTCCGCGCCGCAGCCCGTGAACTCGGCCTCGCCGGGCGACGCTATGGGCGCCGGAGAATCACAGCCCGAAGAGATCCCCGTCTCGTCGGGTCCGTCGGGAGCGACGGGTGATGGGCAGCATGAGCTGGACGAGGCGGGAGACCTGGCGCGTCGCCTCGCCGATTCGGGACCGGATGAGCGCACCCCGGGCTCGGCTGAACACGTGAGCGGTCAGGCGGGGGCGGACGCGCAACCGGGGGACTCCGATTCGCCTGCGGGGCAGGGCGAGCGGGCAGCGGCGGACCGTGCCGAGGATCGAGCGCCCGGTGTAGACCTCTCCGCCGGTGCCGATGATCCCTCCGGTGACGGCACGCAGGCCGACGGGGACGCGCAAGGCCGTGCTGGCGCTGCGCAGCCCCGTGCTGGCGATGGCGCGCATGGCGGCGGCGCGCAGACCGGTGGCACCGGCGAAGCGCGAACCGGGGACGGTGGGACAGCTGATGGTGGCGGCGCCCACGCCGGCAATGGGCAGGCGGGTGGCGGCGCGCACGGTGGTGGCAATGCACAGGCCGATGGTGGTGTCCACGGTGCTGGTGGTGCGCCGGCTGGAGGTGGTGTGGCTTCCGGTACGGCCCTGTCGGGCAGGGGCGGCGACCAGTCCGGTTGGCAACAGCAGCGATCGGCAGAGCATGGCGAGGAAGAAGCGGCCGCGGTCGGTGGCAGCCGGAGGGCCCGGGCTCCGGTCGGTGACGGTACGGCTGGGCACGAGCCTGCCCTCGCGCGGCCGGGATCGGCGAAGGTCGATTCGCGGGTGGAGGTGGGCGATGTATCCGGCCGCCATGGTGGGGGTGGCGAGGCCCCGGCCCGGGTTACGGCGCCGCAGCAGGCGGACCTACCGCCACGGGACGGGTCGTCTGTGGGGAACTCCGAGGATGCGGCCGCTGATGCTCGCCCGACCGGGTACGACGAACCCAGCCGCCCAGCGCAGGAGTTGGCACAGGAGCTGGTGGGGTTGCCTTCGGCGGATCCGGCGACGAAGCAGGACCTCGGCCCCGAGCAGCAGACGCAGTTCAAAGCCGCGGCGCAGAAGGCGCTGACACTGTACCGGCTGCGGCGCGAGGAGCTGGCCGGTGAGTCGTGGGAGCAGCGCAGACACGCGATGGAGCACGGCGATCGAGTGGAGTCGCTGCTGCGGTACATCGATGCGATGCGCGAGGGGACCGGGAAGACACCGCGGTGGAATCAGATCAAGGCGTTCCTGCTCGGCGAGCATGGGTTCATGCGTCAGATGGGCACAGGGCAGGGCAAGTCCATGGTCGGCGCGCTGGATACGTTGTGGCAGTTGTCGCGCGGTGAGCCGGTGGAGCAGGCGAGCGGTAAACCGGTGCGGGTGCATCATGTGATCACCACAACCGAGGTGCTGGCCAACGAGGGAGTCCGGGAATTCGCACCGATGCTGCGCAGTCTCGGGTACGAGGTAGCGCGCTGGGATCCACACGATCCGCCGGTCGAGCCGGAACGTCCGACCGTGTACTACATGACCTACGACGAGCGCGCGACCGCCGAGCTGTTCGACCGGCCGCCACCGGGGAAGACCGCGACCATCGATGAGGCGGACGCGGTGCTGGTGCACAACCAGACGGTGCATTATCAGTCCGAGGGGCCGCGGGAGATCGCCTCGGAGGTGGAGGCCGCGGGGGTGTACCGGGTGCGGGACTTCTTGAAAGCCGTCTTGCGCAGCAGGATCACGGCGTCGGAGGACCTGTCGGTGCATCTGGAACAGGCACTGCACGATGGGCCGTTGACGGCGGAGGAGGCGGGGGCGGTACGAGCGCTGTCGGCGGAGGAGGTCGGCGCGGCGCGGACGCTGTCGGCGCGGTCGCTGCGCGAGCAACCCGAGCAGTGCCTGGATACGGTGAACCGGTTGTGGGAAAGGTACGCCGGGCGGAACTTCACCGCTGAGGAAACCGAGATGGCTCGTGCTTTTCTCGACGTCAAAGCCGGTCGGCTGAAACTGAATCGGGATTTTCAGATCTTCGGAGCGGGTCTCGAGAAAAAGGTACAGATTCTCGACGAGTACGGCAAGCCGCGAAGCGATCCGAAGATCGGCACCGAGAGCAGGTGGTTCGGGGGCCGCCACAAAATGGTGGAGGCGATATTCGATGCTCCGGTGTATTCCGATGGGACGGGATCGAAACAGGTCACCGTGGAGGATGTCCTCGGCAGGTACGAAAAATTGCATCTGATGTCGGGGACGCTGGAGCGGACCGCGGCGGAGATCAAGGAGAATTTCCCGGTCGAGGGTGGCTTGGCGAAGGTGGAGGACTTCGGTCGTTCGAAGTTGGCAGGGGAGGAGGATCGGATATTCCTGACCGAGCCGGAGAAATTGCGTGACGCGGTGGGCCGGGTGCAGCAGTTGCAGGGCGAGGGGCGGCCGGTGCTGGTGATCTGCCCGTTCAACGATGTGGCTCGGAATTTCTCGCTGATGCTGACCAAGGCGGGCGTGGAACACAATGCGATCGACGCCCGGTGGTTCGCCGATCACCGCGACAACAATGCCGCCGAGGAACACCTGCTGTCGGTCAAGGACACCGCGGGCGCTCGGGGCGCGGTGACTGTCGGCACGGGGATGCTGGGCCGGGGTTTCGACGTGTCGATCAGCGACGAGGTCGACCAGCTGGGCGGGGTGCACGCGCACATGCTGGGGCGTTCGCCGACCAATCCGGACGAGGACCATCAGTGGTCGGCGCGCGCGGGCCGCAACGGCCGCAACGGCAGCTTCTGTTTCAACGTCGCCGCGTCCGACCGCCTCTACAGCGAGGCTCAGCATCACGGTGCGCGGGTCGCGGTCACCCACTATCGGGCCGCGGTGGCCAAGCACGCCGAGGCCACCGCCGAGTACACCGAAGCCACCCGTCAGGTGGGTAACACGGACGCTGCACAATCGGGGCAGGCCGTGCGGGCGGCGCGGACCAAGGTCGCGGCTGCTGCGGCCGATGTCGCCGCGGCCGAGCGGGAGATGCGCAGCTTGACGTCCCCCTTGCAGGACGACGCGGCCGACCGCACGTATCTGCAGCGTGTGATGCGCCGCGCCAACCAGGCCCACGCGCCCCCTGCCGCGAGAGATCTGGCTGCCACCTCGGCAATCTCGCCCCACAACACCGACGCCGCGAGCCTCCTGCACACCTGGCCGGGCACTGCCCATACCGCGGCGGATAGTTACCAGACCGGATCGGACACCCGCCACGTCGGGGCGGATGTGGACCGGGCCGCGATGGATGCTGTGCACACCGGCCATGACGCCTTCCAATCGCACCTGCGGGGGGACCGGTTCGGGCGGCTGACCGCGTGGCTGGGAATACCCGCATCGATCCAGGCGGCCGTGTTCGACACCGACGATGACGACGACCCGTTGAGCCGACTGCTGGAACGAGCAGGCGTCTCCTCCGCTGCTGTGGAAGCGCTGAACCAGCACCTCGACCACGCCCCGCCCACGGCGGTGATGCAGGCGGACGCCCTCACCGACGAGCAAGCGCTGAATCATCTGACGCCGCGGCGCAACCGGCTGGCCGCCGAACTCGGCTGGGATCCCGCCCAGGTCGCGGGCGCAGAAGGAGTGCGCCAGGTCGGCGCCGCCGTCGACACAGCCCGCGAAGAGCTGGCGGACCTGCTGGACCTTCCCGCCACCGAGGTGAACAGCGTCACTGCTCGCGACGAACTCGCCGGCGCGGTCGCCCGGATGCTCGGCCCCGGCGAAACCGCCGACGACCCGGTCACCGAACTCCTCGTTCTCGCCGCCTCCACCTACCTGGCCGTCAACGCCATGCTCGACCTCACCGTCGCTATCCACCAGCGCAGCCCGAAGAGCTGCGTCAACAACGGCGTGACGATGATGCGGGTGCTGTACCCCCACAACGAGCACGCGTACCACATGCCGGACGACATGCCACTGCGGGGCCACACCGAGGAGGACACGGAGCGCGCCTTCGGCGGTGCCTTCCGGACTTTCGGGTCGCTGGAGGAGGCCGCCGCCTCGCTGAAAGAGCGGCCCGGGGGTAGCCAGGCACTGGTCTACAAGTGGCTGAACAACGGGGAAGTCGAAAGCCACCTGGTGCTGCTGGTCAACGACAGTGTCCGGGCAGATGCCCCGAATCTGGTCGTCCTGGATATAGCGGCCGCCCTCGGAGAGGCTCCGATCACCCCCACGGATCTGGCCGAATCCCGTGCGCTGCTGAACAAAGCCGTCCCCTTTCAGCAGTGGCAACACAAACAACAGCCCTACATAGACCAGCTCGACCAAGCCGACCGCGACATCTTGGCAATAGAATTCGACCATACGGGCGAACCCCTCGCTCGCCTGACCACGCCGCAGCGTCCGGTCGTCTCCTCCCAGGAGCCGGGCTGGTCCCCACCATCGCAATGGTCGAGCCGCAGCCCACCATTTCGCCAGGGCCAGTTCGCACTGGCAGGCTATCGACCACCTGTTGATGGTGAGCCTCCGGACAACATCCGCGCGTCCACTCCCACCCCCGCGATCCGACGGGAACCCGACTTGTCGCGGTCGGGTCAACACGGTGTTCCCATCGGCAGCCTGCCACTATCGGACCCGGCCGCAGTCCGATCTCCGCTGCCCGACATCGGTGGGACAACGGCTGCCGACAGTGACCCTCCCGGACATCAGCCCACCGGACCGGACCCGTTCGCCGGTGATAACGGTAGCTATCCGGGGGAATCCACTCCGCGGCCCGGCGGCCCGGCACGAAGTGACTCGGCCGTGTCCTCACCGGACATGTCCCGACAGCGGGAGCGCGCAATGGTGGCGGAGCTGCTGGGCGATGGGAGCGTTCCACCGGGATTCATCGGCAGTCGGCCGCGGGAAGAGAACGCGTCCGGCGACGACGCGTCAGCCGGTCCCGACTTCCAGGACTTGGTGCTCGCAGGCAGGGCGTCCGGAGCAGCTGACCGCTCGCTGGTCGAGGATGCGCCGGGGGTGCGGGTCGAATCGGTGACCTTCGGCACCGGCACCCGCGTCTTCGCCGAGACGTACACCGACCCTATCGCAGCTCTCGAGCAGGTGCTGCAGCGGAAAGTCGCTGAGATCATGGACGCGCCGGTCGCGCGTACGTGCCTGATTCTGCAGGACGACACCGTCTATCGGGAGATCACTCCCGGGCAGCCGGGCGACAGCCTGCCGGCACTGGACCGCGAGATTCTCGGCTCGCGCATGGCCGGGCGACTCGGCCTTTTCGACGCGGTGACCAGGACGAACCGCGCTGCGCGGGAGTGGAGTGTGAGTTCGGACAACGAGGTGCGAGGCGGTCGCGCCCCGTCCGCGATCAACGCGACGCCGACAGGTGCGTTCGCCGCGATGTTCGTGCGGCCTATCGACGGCCGTGAGGTGTGGCAGCACCACGGCATTCCGAGGCCGGAGCTCTCGGCCATTCGGGAGCGGGTGGCGTACCTGCAATCGTGGATTTCGGATCTTCCGGTACCCAACGAGTACAAGCCCGCGCTGCATCACATACACGGCCGGTACATGGACGCGCTGGCGGAGGTCGAGTGGCGCGCCGCGCAAACCCCGGGCGAGATATCGCATCGCGCCGGGCTCGACGTCGAAGCGCAGGCCAAGGCGCGGCTGGTCGAGGCGTTCAACCTCGACTACCCGCACATCACGATCGTGGGGTTCGAACATCCGGATGTTCCCGCCCACGTTGTCGAGGAGATCCTCGGCGCGCTGGACGAGATGTTCACCAGGTTCCCGGGTCGCACCAACATCCGGGGACTATGGATCGATTACCTGGGTAACGAGAACGCCGGCGCCGCGTCCTTCGCCCAGCGCGACTCCGAAACCACGTTTCGAACCCTGGGGATACAGTTCAGCTTGCGCAATGCCAGCAGGCCGGCATGGACTGTCGAACGCGGTATCGAGATGCGGGAGCGCGGTTTCAATCCGATCGGTGACAGACCGTTCCACCACGATGCCGTCCACGAATTCGTCCACGCGATCGATGCGGTGGAGCTCCTGTCGGTAACCCTGCGGCAGGTGCTGAACGAGACCTGGTCCCGGCTCCACGAATTGGGCCTGATCCGAGAAACCGAGCAGACCTGGCTGGCCCGACTGCCCATGTACGCCTTCGTCGACGGAACAAAGGCGACGCTTCGTGAATACGAGGCCCTTGCCGTCGGGTTCGCCGAGGCGGACATCCACGGCGCGGCGGTCGGCACGCCGCAGTGGGTGATCCACCAGTACGTCTCCGCCGGTCGGCCACCGCAGATCACGCCGGACCTCGTCGTCGAGTCGCCGGCGCAGGGGAATCGACCGCCCTCGGCCGGCAACCACGGATTCATCGGCAGCCGTCCCCCGGAGCAGTCCGATCCGTCGTTGGACGCCTCGCGGGGCGCGTGGCTCAAGAGGTTGCGGCTCGAGCAGGGGATGAAGCAGAAGGACGTGGCGCAAGCGGCGGGCCTTTCCAATGCCGCGCTGTCCAATATCGAGAACGGGCGACGGACGTCACTCGGCACTTTTCAGCAGGTCTGCCGCGCGCTGGGGGTCGGGGGCGAGGCGCTGACCGAGGCCACTCGGCGGTTCTATCCGGATGTCGAGCTCGAAACCGATGCGGCTGCGCATGATTCGCCGGGTGGCTGGGTCGCCGGGCATCGTAATACCCAGGGCATGACGAAGGCGGACCTCGCACGCGCGGTCGGAGTGACGCCGACGCGGATCGGGGAAATCGAGAACGGGGACCGCCCGCCACCGAACCTCTTCTTCCGAATCGCTCGGGTATTGGGTGTGGGTGAGCAGGCGCTGGCGGAGGCTACACGTAGCCTCTATCCGGATCTTGTGCTCGATATCGATCCGACGGCGCACGATCCCGGCGCACCCGGTAACTGGATCGTGGCGTTGCGCCACCACCAGGACGCGACCCAGGCCGAGGTGGCGCGCACCGCGGGCACGTCGGCGGGATACCTCGCCGGAATCGAGGGCGGAGAATACATTCCGAGCTCGATCATCTTCCGGCGGATCTGCCGGGCTCTGGTCGCGCCGGAACACCTCAGCACCGCTACACACCATTTCTATCCGGATCTGGTGCTCGATCTCGATCCGACGGCGCACGATCCCGCGGCACCCGGCAGATGGTTCGTGGCGCTGCGGCACGACCGGGATATGACCAGGACCGAGCTCGCGAAAGCGATCGGGCCCGGCTGGGGGCATCTCGCCCATATAGAGACCGGGAATTATGTACCGAGGTTCGCGGTTTTCCGGCGAATCTGCGAGGTATTGGGGATCGATGACGTATCGCTCGCGGAAGCAGCCCGGCACTTCTATCCGCAGGTCGATCTCGATCTCGAACCGGCGGCACACGACCTCGGCGGGTGGATCACCGCGCTGCGTAACGACCGGGACATGAGCCGTGCCGAACTCGCCCGGGTGACCGGTCTGTCCACGAAGTACCTGGCACAGGTGGAGACCGAGAATCAGCGCCCGCGGTTCGAGACGTTCCGGCGGATCTGCCGGGCGCTGAGCGTCTCCGGTGGCCTGCTGATCCATGCGGTGCGGGATTTCTACCCGGATGTCACCGCCGATATCGATCCCGCTTCACACCGATCGCTGGGGCGTTGGATCGCGGCGCTACGTCACGACGAAGGGATATCGGCGGCCGAACTCGCGCAGCGAGCGCGGATGCCTCGCAAAACCGTATCCAGTATCGACAACGATCTCTATCTTCCGCGGCTGCGCACATTGCGGCAACTGTGTCGAGCGCAGGGCGTCGGTGGCGAGTTGTTGCTGGAAATCGTCGAGCGGTTCTATGCGGATCGCTACGAGCCGTCCGGCTATCGAGACGAAGAAGAACTGTTCAAACGGTATCTCGTGACTCGGGTGGGTTCGCCCGAAGAAAAGGCGGCTCAGGACAAGATCCTCGAGAGATTCGCGTGGGTTCCGGAGGCGGTGGCGCGTCGCGAACCCGCAGACATTCGTGACGAGGCCGTCCAGGCCGCTTGGGTCGGGATGCTGGGCGCGATGACCAACCACGTTCCGTCTGCCTCGTTCGCCGCCCATGCTTGGGCAAGTTGCCGCGCGGCGGTGTTCCGGTACCGTCTCGCGCTCCGATTCCCCGAACTCGACAACCGCACACGTAAGCTCGTGAGCACGGTGGAAGCGCAGATCCATCGGATGGTCTCCGAGGGCGCGGCGCTCGAGGACAGCGAAATCGCGCGACGAGCGGGATTGAAGGTGGCCGACGTCGGGCTGGCTCGGGAGATCCTGGCTCGGCCCATTCTGCGGCTGGACGCCCCGATCAGCGGCAACGACGGGTCACGGCACTGGACCGTAGCCGATCCGGTGCCCCAAGGGTTCGCCGACCGTGACTTCGCGATGACGGTCCGCGCCGCCTTGGCCGACATGGCCGACCCCGCCACTGCGGAGCGGCTGGTCATGCTTCATCTGGTCGAGGGCATGTCGCTGGTCCGCGCTGCCCAGCAGGTGGGGTTGCCGGTTGTTGCTGCGGGAGATGTTCTCGCCGATATGGTGGTCCGATTGCGCAGTGCGTTCGAGTATCGTGAACCCGCCGACGTCGTCGCCAGCGAGCAGCAGGCGAGGGCGGAGCCGGATCAGTCGCCGATTACATCGGCGCCGCGCGACGATTCCGAGCCAGGGGAGGGTACGACCAAGCCGGGCGGGTTCATCGGGAGCAGACCACCCGAACCGGGTGAGTCAGCACATGGGCAGGCTTCGGAGGAGACGCCGCGGACGACGCCCTGGTCGCGCGAGTTCATCGACGGACTATCGCTCACACCCAGCGAGACCGAAATTCTCGCTCATGTGCGAAAGGGCATTACGCACGCCGAGATTGCGATCATGCTCGATCTTTCCGAGCGTGAAGTGCGGGCGAAGCTGGCCAGTGTCCGCCGCAAGCTCAGAAATCAGCGGGTGCGGCTTGTGACGACGGGCCGTCTCGCCGACCCGTCCACGACATCCGAATCCGACCGTTTCCGAGCGGCCATGTACGCCGCCCTCGTCGGCGCCGACCAACCGGATCCGCGACAACTGATTGCCGAGGCGAGCCAAGAGCAGCTGGAACGCACTGTGCAAGAACTCGGTTCGGATCGTCGGAGAGCGCTACGCCAAGTCCGAGCGGGAGCACGCAGCCAGGTGATCCGCAACATGGCGCTCCTCGCGGCGCGTCGATCGGTGAGTGCGCTCGCGGCCGAACACAACCGGTCGCAGGCGGTGTTGGCCACCGCGCTGGCCGAGGCGAGTCCGGCCGACCTGCAGACCGCACTCGACGAACTCACCGCCGCCGAACGCCAACTCCTGATCAACCGGTTCGGACCGGTGGTATCACCTGCCACCTTCGATCCCGAGGACTCCGTGCGTGGCTTGCGCGCGGTCGATATCGTCCGACACGTCGCGACGCGGATCGCGACCCGCGCGGAAATGTCCACCGACGGCGAAACCGATTCGGACAGAAGCGAAGTCCAGCCCGGACAATACCTCGCGGAGAACGAACTTCTTACCGCGGTGCAGCACACGCATTCCGCGGCAGCCCAGACGTACACGACGAACGAATGTCTGGACGCGGTCGTGGAATGGATGGACCGGCAGGACCCGACGCAGGCGGATGCGGCCGTGACATACCGCTGGGGCTCGTTGCCCGTGGATCACGGTTTCGATGACGAACAGCGGCGACTGGCCGACGAGGCGCTGCGCGCGGGCGGTATCGACGACGCGGATAGGTTGCAGCGTTGGGGGCATCGCCTGTCGGCGGGTTCCGCACAACGCCGTGCGACCGAGAACGGCGAGTGGTGGGACGCGCTGAGCGACCCCGCCGAGCCCGGTGGGCTGAGCAGCACGCAACGGGCGCTCATCCAGGTCTACCCACACCAGATCGGTAACGCCGACGGCCTTCCCGCCGTGATCCGCGACCACGCAAACCGGCTGTCGATCCGCCGCGAGCTGGACGAGGTCGTCGCCCGCAGGCCGGTCGGCGTGGGAATGCTCGACTGGATCCGGACCGAACTCACTGCCGCCGAGAGGAAACAGTTCAGCAACCTGATCCATGTCCGAAATCACCTGCAACAGCTGGACCTGCAGGCCGCCGAGATACCGGGCAGTCCTCCGGTGCACCTGCTGTGCTACGACTCCACCGCTTTCCGCGGCAAGGGCAAGGTCGTCGCCGCGCTCGGCAATGTCGACACCGCGCACACGGTGAACTGGCATGTGCCCGGTACGAATACGACGTCTTCCTCGCTGGCCTACCAGTTCAAGCCACTGCGGAACCTGTATGCGGAGACGCTGCGCGTCGATCCGTCGCTGGAGCTGGCCTCGATCATCTGGATCGGATATGACGCGCCGACCGGGCCGGTGAACACCGGCTATGTGAAAGCCGCCTTCCGACGCCGCGCACGGGTCGGCGGGGACCGGTTGCTGTGTGACATCGCGGCGCTGCACGCCACCCGGCGTCGCGCCGGAACCGCCGCCCCCAGCAGGCTTGTCAACCGGCTCTACGGGCACAGCTACGGTTCGGTCACCACATGCTATGCCGGCCGCGGCGGCAGGCTCGCCGGTCTGGTCGGCTCGATCACCCTGTCGGGGTCACCGGGAGCTGGTCCGGTCCGGCACGCCGAGGAATTCGGCCTCGGCCCAGGCCAGGTTTATGTCCTCGCGTCGTGGCGCGACCCGGTAACCATGTTCGGAGCGGACGAGCCCGGCGCATGGAGCCGGTTCAACCCGCGGCTCGGCCTCGGCATGGACCCCGCGACCGAGGCATTCGGCGGCAAACGAATCGGCGCCGAGTTCCCCGACTCACCGGCCTTCGCCGGCGTCGAGGCCGTGCATCAGGGCTATCTGCACCACGACTCTGCGACCGGGCAGCCCAGCGAAGCACTGACCAACTCCGCGCAGATCACCGCCGGACGCGGCGCCACCCTGGCATCGGTGGATCGCCGTCGACCCGGCCGCAGGGTGATCCCGCGACCCATCGACTCCGAACACGGGCGATACGCCGACGGCAACAGCGATTCTCGGCACGGCAAGGGCGAGCCGAGCCCGGGCGGATACATCGGCAGCAAACCATCCGACAACTTCGATTCCACGGACGATCGGCGTCGGCGAGGATCTTCCAGTGCCGAATCGAACGACCCCGCCGCACAACGGAATCCTGCCGCGGAGACGGCGCATCGATCGACGTCAGACAAGGCGGTGCCGGGGGTCACGCCATGGTCGCGGGACCCGGGTAGCGCATCGCGGCAGGGGATGGGCCGCAGCAGCGGGAAGCCAGGTCCGGCAGTGCGCCGCGCGGCGGGTGGTGCCGAGCAATCATCCGATCCATCGTCGGACGATGACGGCCGTGCGGTTGGCCGGGAGCCGGTGGGCTCGCCGGGAGAGGTGAATGTACCGACGGAGTGGCTGCCGTCGGCGCATGTGCCCCGCACGGTCGTATCGCTGATCCGCGGGTTGTTGAAGGAGGGCCTGACGAGGGTGCTCGAAGACCCGTCGCTGGGACCCGCGATTATCACCGAGATCGGGCGGCGATTCGCGGAAACGGATGTGCCGCTGAAGATCGGTGGTACCAGCCGGCGGCTGGCGGAGTTGTTCCCACCGGATGAGCTTGCCTACCTGCGGTATTCGTTGGAGCGATCGATCGCCTCGGGATGCCTGCAGTACAAGTTGACCGAGACGGCGTTGCAGCAGATGATGCACCGTCCCGAGCGAGTTACGGCGGCACTCCGGTCGACGTATTCGCACGTCGAGCCGGGCTACATCGCGTCGTGGCTGGACGACGACTACGTGATGCACGGCCGGGACGGATACCCCCGCCACAGCGGCCGGCACGTGTTCATGCAGGCGGCGGTGGAGCACCTGACGGCGGTCTGGGAGCTGGTGGACGGGCTGGCATGGCAGGATCTCGCGGCGATCAAGGATGAACGCACCCGGGACCGGGCACCCATCCTGAATTCGATCCCGCCGCACCGCCGGGCCGAACTCGATCTGCCGGCCCACTCCGTCGACGAGTTCGACATACCGGGCAACAACACGGTGCTCAGCGCCGCGACCAACATGGGCAGCGTGCTCATCGTGCTGCGCGGGTATCTCGAAAGCCTCGCCGAGCATGCCGACATGATCGAGGGCTGGCCGTGGGCCGCCATCCAGCACGGCGTCCTGGAATTCGCCAGCCGCCTGAGTGTGATGGCCGGGGTCACGTTCACCACACTGGGAGACTTCACCGAGCCGCGCCACCCGCCGCGATTCGCCGTCGAATTCGACACCGCGAGCCGGACGATCACGTCGGTCGCGATCACCGGACCGGCGAAACAGGCACGCGCTGCCGACCGTGGGGGTGTGTGCCCGGGTTTCGTCACGTTCTACCCGGCCGGCGAAGCCGAGGTGTCCACCGATCAGCTCCGGCGGTCGCTGGCAGGAATAGATGTCGAGCCGCACCGCTCGAGCTCCGGCTCCAACATCGCCATGATGGTCGGCGGATTCCTGCTTCCGCTCCTGGGTCGCGACTATCCGCAACTTCGGCTCACCGGGCCCACACTGACCGACCTGATGACCGGGCAGTCCGTCCTCGACCCAGGTGAGCTCGGGCCGATTCCATTCCCGGTCGAGAGCCCGGTCACCGCACCGGCCCCGGGCGATGCGATGGGGACTGTGGAGCCTACCGTCGATTCCGTCGACGCGACCGAGCGGTGGCACGCTCTCCGCGTGTCGCTGGCCGAACTGATCGAGATAGACCCGGACGAAGTAGAGGCGGTGCCGCTGCAATGGGCGCTAAATCTGGCGCTGGATCGTTTGCAGGGTGCGGATTTCGAGCAGTGGCGGGATGCGGTTGACGCCGACTTGCCGGCCCGCCTGCTGCCTTGGGTCAGGGACACGATGCTGTGGAAGCGAGACGTCGCCACCGCGATGACACAGATGGCCCGGTTGGGACGACATGATCCGGCGGTCTGGGATCGCCTGCAGGGCAAGGCTGATCGGATCGAACAGGAGCTGACGGAGATGGTCGGCGGGGCGGATTCGGTGTCGGAATCGGCCGTGACCGATCCGGTCACCGAGCTCCGGCGGCTGGGTCGGCACACCGACGCCTCTCGGATTCTGACGCTACTCAACGCCGCTGAGTCGTTCCTGGTACTGGACGAGTTCGGGGTGGCCCCGCGGCCCGACCCGGATGTGGTGGCGCGATTGGCGCGTGCGGACCCGGCCATTGCCACCGCGCTGTTGGATGGCAGCCGTTCTCCTACGACCGACACGGACCATCGGGTGCTCACGGTGGCTTCGTGGCTGGGATATCCGGTCGGCGCCGAGACAAGCGCTCGAGCGCTCGGTGACTGGCGACCGGTGGTAGACCATTTCGTCGAGGATGAAGCACCCGCCGCCGGGGCAAGCGATAGCGCGCCCGATTCCGGAGCGAGTGGCTTGCCCGGTGCGGGCACAGGTGGTGCCACAGAGGCCGATCCGGCGCCGAAACCGGCGGCTGGGCAAGGTGAAAGCGATCGTCCACCAGGCCTCATCGGCAGCCGGCCACCGGAGGGATTCGAACCGATAGATTCTGCGCGGGATCGCCGATCACCGCGAGGGTCACGCAGGGGCAGCACCCCGCCTGAGGCGTACGTACCAGTCGATCCCGTACCCCCGCATCCGTGGCGGAGATCTCTCGGCGCCGACCATACCGGCCCGCTGCCGGATCCCTGCGCCGAGACGCCTCATCGACCGGCGGGAGCCACGCCGTGGTCGGGGAGCCCAGGCAACTCGCCTCACCAGCCGGCGACCGTGCACGACGACTCCTGAACCGTCACGGGCTTAGGGCCACCCCAGGGCGATAGCGGGGCGCTCAGGCCGCGTCGCGACTCGAGCCATGAGTTCGCGCGCATCACCGCCACGATCGTGGCGGACATCGGATCTGCTTCTCCACCAGTCGAGAAGGCGTCGAGCACGGGCTGTGTCCCGGTCATGACTGCGCAGGCGAAAATCGATCGCGCCTGCCGCGACTTGGCGGCTGGTCGTCAAGCCACAGCAAAACCTTTACGCAATCGCACGGCAACCCATCGGGCGCGACTGCCTCGCACTCGATGGGTTGCCCGCCGGTACCGGTGTCATCAGCCACGTTCACCAGCATTCGATGACCGGTTCACCGGAGACGCTCAGCGACATGAACACCTGGCACACGGGCCGGATAGCCCTCGTCGGCGACGCCGGCTACTGCGCCTCTCCGCTGTCGGGGCAGGGCGCGGACCTGTCGCTGGTCGGCGCCTACACCCTCGCGGGTGAATTGGCCACCGCCGCTTCGGAGCTGAAACGCCGAGGCGGAGGACGTGGAGCGGTCAACTGATCCACGTATCCGAACTGCGTTCGAGGTGGACTACTGTCCAGCGATGCCGGAGTCAGGGCGCACAAGCTTCGCCGAGGGGCAGATCGGTGAATTGGGGCGTCAGTTGCTCGACGCGGCAGCCTTCGGCAAATCCATCTCGCGCTGGAGATGGTTGCGGCGTTCAGGGAATCGCTGTCGTTCGGGACCTTCAGTGCCGACACCGTGCCCGCGCCGGACAAAGGCGCCGCGACCGCCGAACTGTTCGCCGCCGCAGCTCGTGGCGAGTTGAACGCGTTCGTGCACGAGACGCTTTCCCTGGCGCAGGCCGTTGTGGCCCATCGAAACTGGCAGCAGGCGAGGTATTCGGCAGAATCGTGCTCACACCATCCGGGAACTGGACGACACCGCATCCCCCGCACCATCAACACCCGCACATGCCGTGTCAGGAGCGATCGGATGCGGGCTTCGGCTGCGGCATCAACTCCATCCTTACTACCATGGGTTCACGATCTAGCCCGCGAAGGATGTTGCGCTGGGCAGGTTGTGTTGCTCAACGGATTGTCGAGTGCTGGTAAGACCAGCCTGGCATGTCAGGGTTGTTTCGCCGAACGCTTGGCTATGATCGGAGTGCCAAGACTATGCGAGCCGTAGCTCATCTCGAGGTAGGCGAGGGACCGATGGTGAGTAACGAACACTCACGGCCCGCTCAACGGCGACAAGCCAATGAGCGTGCGATCTACCGCCAGTTGCGCGAGCAAGACATGGCATTCGGTAGCGCCACCCCGTCCCCTCATCAGTTGGTGGCAGTTGTCTTCGACAGCGACCTGTCGAAAACTGGCGACCTCACCAGGAGGATTCGCGTCATACTCCGCCTCGGCAATCTGCAGGAGCGAACGCCAGAATATCGTTGGCGTATTCCACATCCGCCGCGACGGCCGCCGTTCGCCCTGGACATTCGAGTGCTTCCGAATCCTTTGGCGTATCGCATCGAGCAAGCAGAGATATCGACCGATGTTGCCTGCACCACCGTTGTTTTCGATCTGACGGACTGCGCAGAGGGAAGGGTTATCGAGTTAGTATTCAGCTACTCACTTGAGAATTCGATAGATATAACGCGCCGTGGTCTATTCTCTACGAGTCACACCTTCGTCTGGACATACACCTTCGTATCTCATACCGACTACTTCGAGACCAAACTCGGTTTTCCGAGAGGTGCGAGCCTGAGCGTCGACAGTAACGAAACCTCGCTACATGCCTTCGAACGCACTGCGGAGATCGACGGGCGTGCGGTGTACTCGTACACGAGCTGGGAGCCGCGGCAAGGTCAGACAATCAGCGGCTGCGTGACGTACCGAATCTGGTCGTCGGCGATCGAGCCGGTCATCGCGATTGCGGGTGGCGCCGTCATCGCCATTCCTGCTGCATTCGCAACGAATGTGCTGACGGGCGTAATAACCTTCGGCCTTGCCGCGCTGGTTACCGGCTTCGCCCAAGGCATGATCGGCCGACTGAAGTGAGTTGCACCCAGCGTTTCGGCAATGTCGAAAATCGGCCACCACACCGTGGGGGTAATATGCCGCACAGAGGGCCTCGAGTATTCGATTGGAATTCCTTGCCTGCCGACTATGCAGACCGGTACGAGCACCTGAACGACGAATATGGGCAACTCTATTCGACTGCAGCCCAACGGCTGATGACAGTGTCGGGAATCTCTCGTGGTGGTGTGGTAATCGATGTGGGCGCGGGCAGCGGCTTCTCCACTGAGATTCTAGCCCGCGGGGTCGGGAGGTGGGGCCATATGTTAGCGATTGATCCGAGCGTCCCGATGCTCGAGCGAGCCCGTGAGAGAGCCTATCCATGTCCGATCACCTTCCATAGGGGCGAGGCGGAAGAGATCCAGTCGATCGCAGAAGAGGAGGGGTTCCTCGGGTGTGATGCGGTTTTTTCCAGTTTCACCTACTATTACACTTCTCACGACAGGCCCTCACTCCACCGCGCCGTATTCGACGTTCTCAGACCTGGCGGTAGATGGGCATTCAACTTGACCAAGTATCTCGGCGAAATCAGAATTGCAGGAGACGAGTACAATGGATTCGGCAAAATCTATGTCGACCAGCTCAAATCTACCGTTGCGCGTCACGGTATCGATCCCGGCGTCCGGAACGACGAGTCATCCGGTCAGTTCACGGATACGGCCTGGGAAGCAGCGAAGCTACACGCGGCCGGTTTTGTCGACGTCGAGATCGAGGCCTGGCCGTTGCCATTGAAACCCAGTCAAGCATTTCGCTTCACACTCGATGGTTTCTATAGTCATGGATCGCGGGTCACCTTTCTGCCGTCGCTGATGAACGTTCCGATCGGCAAGCGTATCGCGCTCATGCAGGAAGCTCTTGCCGACTGCACGGAAGAACTCGACTCCCACTCCGCCCCACATATCGCGAATTTCGTCGCCCGACGTCCAGGACCTCATGGCGGCGAACGGAAATCATTGTTGCCGGCGCGGCCCGAATGAATTTCCTGCAGCCGCGCAGCCCATCACCGCGGAGGCCGGCCTTCCAAGACTGAGCGAAGTCACGTCCCCCATCTCGAGCACAACCGGCGAATCTGTCGCGAACCAACCCGATTGCAGCCGTCGCCCATTCGTTGCTGTGTGCCCGTGCGGGAATACAGCCCGCCCACTCTGCTCCCAGCGCAGGTTGCCCGCCGCCGCGCTGCGGCCGGACCGAAATCACAGCAGAACTCGGATCACCACGACGAGATGCAGAACCCAACTTCCAGAGCCCGGATGCGACAAGGCGTTCTCTGCGGACGGTTGCCTACGCCGTGCGCCGAATATCGAAGTTGAATTCGAGGTACGGCTCTGCGGCGGAGGGGATATGAGTGAGCGTGCTGTGGCGGCGACGGGTTCCGCGCCGTCAGCCTTCGCTGGTATGAATTCGGACATGATCATGGGGTTCGTCCAACTGGTCGTGGTCACCCTCGCCGCTCTGGCGCGGTTGACCTCGATGGGCTGGTTTCTGCTGATCGGCGTCCTGGTGTCGCTGGGGCTGGTCCCGCTGATCTTGTTCGGGCCGTTGGTGTTCGCCGGATTCTGCGCGCCCCATGCCGCCTGGCCTCTGTTGGTACTTGCCGATGTGCTTCTCCTCGCCACCGCGCTGACCCTGGCCGACGGCGGCGACAACGGCATGCTGATTCCGATTCTCGACGATCGCACAGCCAATTCGCACATGGGTCGCCGCGTGCACTGTATCGGAACCATCACCGGCGCGGCCTATCTCCTCGTGCTCGCGGCGCTGACGATCTGGACGCTGGTGGCCTAGCGATGCCCGCCGACTTCCCCGAGACCGATGCCGCCGGCCCCACCTGGGCACCGGCCACCCGTGCTTTGTCACCGCTGCCGTAGTCGACACCCGCTGGCGGGTTCTGCGCCGCAACCCGTCTCCGAGCGGTGCGAAGTCGACCGCGGCGACCGCCTCGGCGGGCCTGGCCTTCGGTCGAGATATCGCCCTGACTTGGCGCCGTCGCCGGTCCCAGGTGACGGAATTCAGGTGGTAAGGATGCAGGCCAGCACGGTTTGTCGTTGCTGTCCGATACCTTCGGCATCAGTGCGGACAAGGTTTCGCGCGGTAGGTTGGCACCATGGCCTCCATTCGGCATGAAGTCATCATCGATGCGTCGCCACAACATGTTTGGGATGTCGTGCGCGACGTGGGCGCCGTTCACAAGCGGCTACTACCCGGCCGAGTTCTCGATACCCGCATCGACGGAGTACAGCGGTTCCTGATGTTCCCCGACGGACATGTCGTCCGGGAGCTGATCGTTTCGAACGATGACCAAGCCCGCCGGTTGGCCTACTCCGTGGTCGAGGGATCCAGGCCCGCACTAGATCACCATCATGCCTCATTCGAGGTGCGGGACGAGGGGAATCAAGCTCGGCTCATCTGGATCAGCGACATCCTGCCCGACACCTTCGCACCAGAAATCCGGATCCGGACCGAGTTGGGTATCGCGGAGATGAAGAGGGCGATCGAGGCCACAGCCACGCACGGCTGCTAGCTGAGCCGGGCGTCCGGCATTCGGCATCCGGCACCCGGACGTTCGCAGCCGGTTAGATCAAGGTCGCGGACAGAGAATTGCAGCAGCTTGTCACCGAGGGCGGTTCCACCGCGATTGACCTGAACGGAATCAGACCGGTCGGTGCGGCCCGGCTCCTCCTCCGGGCTCGCCTACCGCAGCCGTGCTTGAGGCGCACTACCTTCTGCTGCGGATGTCCTGCGCCACAGTGTGTCGCACCCGGAGATCACGTGCCCCGCTGTATGTCGGTGCGTCCGACATACGGGATCGTCCCGTGTCATCAGCGGTTCGTGCCCAGTATTCGTTGCGCCTGTGCCGCGATATCGGCCGTTGTCCGGTGCAAGAGCAGCGACGTACGCGGGATCTCGAGGCAGTCCGGTTTCAGCGTTCGAGACGACGGAGCCCGATCATCGTCCGGGCACTGGCGTAAGTGTAGCGCCCTTCCCGTGTGCGGCGAGTTGACCGGGTTCGGTGAGGGCATCGGGATCGGCGTGTTCCGGGTGGAACAGGCGCGCTGACGCGGAGTCCGGGGACGGTGACGAGCGCGACGAGATCATCGTGGTCATGTCCCGGCGTGTCCTCTAGGCCACGCCCGCAGATTTCCCGGCTACGCAATCGCACGGCAACCCATCGGGCGCGACTGCCTCGCACTCGATGGGTTGCCCGCCAGTATCGGCGTCGCCACGTTCACCAGCATTCGATGAACTGTTCGCCGGAGACGCTCAGCGACCCGGCGACCCCGGCATGGGCTTGTCCGGGGGAGCGACCGAAAACGGGCCTTATGCGGCCGTTCCGCGCGCGGAGTGAGAGCGCGGCTTGGCGCGCGACCGACCTTGCGCCGCACTGCCGTTGCGACGGTCGCTGCCTTGGCGCGGTCCGCCACTGCCCCTGCGCGGTCCGCCGCTGCTACGGTACGGTCCGCCACTGCTACGGCGGTCGTCTTCACGTGCCGCCCGCTCGCTGTAGGAGGGCGCGACGAATGGGGCGATCGTGCCGACGAGCTCGGCTACCACGGGCGAATCGGCGGTGACCCGTTGCGGGGTCACAGTGATCTTGGCCTTGCGCATGAGGTCGGCCAGGTCGCGTCGTTCGCCGGGCAGCACCAGGGTGATCACTTCACCGGAGTTGCCCGCCCGGGCGGTACGGCCCGAACGGTGCAGGTACGCCTTGTGTTCGGCGGGCGGATCAACGTGCACGACCAGCTCGACACCGTCGACGTGCACGCCGCGCGCGGCCACATCGGTCGCCACCAGCACCAGGGCATCACCGGCGGCGAAGACCGCGAGGTTGCGGTCGCGGGCGCCCTGCGAGAGGTTGCCGTGCAGATCGACGGCCGGAATTCCGGCGAGGGTCAGCTGCTTGGCCAGTTTGCGAGCCTGATGTTTGGTGCGCATGAACAGGATTCGCCGACCCGAGCCGGAGGCGAGCCGGTGTACGACCTCGCGCTTGGCTTCGACGCTCGCGGTTTCGAAAACGTGATGTGTCATGGCGGCGACCGGGGAGTTCGCCTCATCGACGGAATGCAGCTTGGCGTCCGGCAGGAAGCGGCTGACCAGCTTGTTGACGCCGTTGTCCAGGGTGGCCGAGAACAGCAGGCGCTGACCGTCATTCGGGGTGGCCGCGAGAATACGGGTCACGCCTGGCAGGAACCCGAGGTCGGCCATGTGGTCGGCCTCGTCGATCACGGTTACCTCGACGGCGTCCAGGGAGATCAGACGTTGGTTCATCAGATCCTCGAGCCGGCCCGGGCAGGCGACGACTATGTCGACACCGGCGCGCAGCGCCCGGACCTGCCGGTTCTGCGGGACGCCACCGAAAATCGTGGTGACGGTCATGCGATAGGCCGCGGCGAGGGGTTCCAGCGCGGCCGTGATCTGGCTGGCCAATTCCCGAGTCGGCGCCAGCACCAGGCCGGTCGGGCGGCTCGGTGCGCGCCTACCGGCGAGACCGCCGCCGAGACGGTTGACCATCGGGATGGCGAAGGCGAGCGTCTTGCCGCTACCGGTCCGGCCACGGCCCAGCACGTGGCGTCCGGCCAGCGAATCGGGCAGGGTGTCGGTCTGGATCGGGAAAGGTTCGGTGATCCCGGCGCGAGTCAACGCCTTCACCAGCGGTGCGCTCACGCCGAGCGTGGCAAAAGAGATGTCAGCAGAACTCATAGGTGGTGCGGTGCCTTTCGGACATCAGGTGGTGCCCGAGCCGTCTGTGGACCTTCCGGGTCCGCGCCGGGGCACGAAATGGCGAGATTGCCGATGGGCAAAATCGATCGCCGTAAGAAGAGCGGATGCGGCAAGCGCTGGTTGCGAAGCGAATGCGATCTACGACGCTTGGCGTGACATGTCACGCACTCGATCAACAATAGCCTGTGATGGGCTGTTCGTACGCATCGGGTGACGTTTCTCGCCTCTGGCCCGGGCTGGGCCGCCAGTGTCATCTCCGCCAGAGGATAAATGGTCGCCACACCACCGACCTGGTTCGCGGGCGTTATCGGCCGTCGTACGGTGGTCGGATGCTTGACGGTCAAGACTTGCCGAGTGTGGGGCGGCCGCGGAACCGCACAGTGGACAGAGCACTGCTCGACGCCGCTGCGCGGCTGATCGCGCAGCGTGGGTACGGCGCGCTCACCCTGCAAGCGGTGGCCGAAGAGGCGGCGACGACGCGACCGGCGCTGTACCGGCGCTACGCGGACCGGGCCGAGCTGGTGGTCGCGGTCTTGATCGACCGCTACGGGGTACATCCCGGTTCGGAGGATCTGGGCGGTATCGAGGCGGAATTGTTCGCGATCCAGCGCCACCAGATGGAGTTGTTCACCGACGAAGTCTTGGGCAACGCATTGCCCGGCCTGCTCGATGACTTGTCGCGCAACGAGGCGCTCGCGGTCAGTTTCCATGAGCGATTTCTCCGGCCGCGCCGCAGATCCACCGCTTCCATCCTGGATCGGGCGGTGGCAAGGGGCGAGATAGAGCCGGGGACCGACCCGGAATGGATCTGCGATCTGATCACCGGGCCGATGATGATGCGTGCGCTGTTTCCGGCCGTCGGCCCCATCGATGAGCGTCTGGTACGGCTGACCGTGCGATCCGCGCTGGACGCCGTCGGATTTTCACAGTGTGATTGACGCCACTCGGGAGCGCCACTACCCTCGCATCATTACGTTCCATTCTGTAATGAAAGGGGCTCGCCGTGCGCGCCGACGTGGAGTTCGCCAGTAAGGGTGTGACGTTGCGGGGGTGGCTGTACCGCCCGACAGAGACAGTGGCTGACGCACCGCTGGTGGTGATGACGCACGGTTTCGCGGGAGTGAAGGAGTGGGTCGCCCCCTTCGCCGAAGTGCTGGCCGACGCGGGCCTCGCATGCCTGGTCTACGACCATCCCGGGTTCGGAACCTCCGACGGCGAGCCTCGTTTCGAGGTGGACCCGGTGGCGCAGATCGACGGATACCGCGACGCGATCACCTTCGCGCAGCAGCTCGAGGGCGTGGATGCGGAACGAATCGGGGTATGGGGGACGAGCTACGCGGGCGCGCATGCGCTCGTAGTGGCGGCCACGGACCGCCGGGTCCGCGCCGTCGTGTCGCAGGTGCCCCTGACTCGAGGCTGGGCGACCTTCACGCGGTTGGTTCCGTCGGTGCAACTGCCCCTTGTGCACGAGGCGATCGCCGACGATCGAAAGCAGCGCTTCGCCGGCGCGCCGCATGCCACGATCAAGGCGGCGTCGGACGATCCATCGGAACTGGTTGCCATGCCCGGCGTCGAGGTTCACCGGTGGCTCATGGACAACGGGCCTCAGGTTCCCACTTGGCGTAACGAAGTGACGGTCTCGAGTATCGATAAGTTCCAGTCCTACGCTCCCGAAGCCTTCATCCGCCGGGTCTCACCCACTCCGCTGCTGATGATCGTTGCCGCGAACGACACCCTCACACCGACCGATCTGGCGTTGCAGAGCTACGCCGAGGCGTTGGAACCCAAGCAGCTCGAACTGATCGAGGGGGGCCATTTCTCGGTGTACGAGGAACAGTTCGGCCAGGCATCGACCGCCGCGCGCGACTTCTTCGTTCGCCACCTGCGCAAGTGACCCCACGGGGCAGGTTCTCGGCCTTGTGGTGTCGCGACTCGGCCATCAGTTCGAGCAGGCTCGCGCCGGATTCGCCGAGGTGTGTCAGGCCGGAGTGCCGGAGTTCGTGTAGGTCCCAGCCGGTGGCGGGCCCATCGGTGGCGGTGGCGGCGTCGAGGAGATCGCGGGCCTGGTCGTAGGACAGCCGCGCGAGTCCGGTGTCGGGGCAGATGTCGCGGTCGGCGAGGTATTTGCCCGGTCCGGGGGCGGGATCACCGCAGGCCGTCTCCGACACTACCCCGGATGACAGCCCGTTATCCGGGGTAATGGACCTGATCGGCGCCTCCTGGTGCAAGAGCCCGGGGCGGCTCGCGGATGCGCCCGAATTAGTCCACCGGCGTGGTGGCTACCGCGGTTGTTTCCGTGATGGCGGGGAGGCTCAGTCCATCGTGATGACGACTTTGCCGTGGGCTTTGCCCTGTTCGACGAACGCGAGGGCTTCGAGGGTTCGGTCGAACGGGAAGGTTCGGTCCAGGACCGGCTGAAGGACGCCGGCGTCGTAGAGGGCGGCGAGGTCACGTAGTTGCGCTCCGTTGGCTTTCATGAAGAAGAACTCGTACCGCGCGCCCCGCTTCTTCGCGGCGTTGCGGATGTTGCGACTGAGAAGACCCAGCGGCAGCTTCATGAAACGGGGCAGGCCCAACTGCTTGGCGAAGCCGGCGTCGGGTGGGCCCGAGACTCCGATGGCCAGGCCTCCGGGTTTGAGTACGGTGACAGACTTTTCAAGGTTCTTCCCGCCGAGTGAGTCCAGTACGAAGTCGTACCCCGACAGCACCTGCGAGAAATCTTCCTTGGTGTAGTCGATGACAATGTCGGCGCCGAGCGCGCGCAGCCGGTCGGTGTCGCGACCGTTCGCGGTCGTGGCAACGTGCGCGCCGAGGTGCTTGGCGAGTTGAACGACGGTGGACCCCAGACCTCCGGCACCGGCGTGAACGAGGACTTTCTGACCGGGCCGCACGTGTGCGCGGTCGACCAGGATCTGCCAAGCGGCGAGAGCGACCAGCGGAACCGCTGCGGCTTCGTGCAAACTCAACGAGACCGGCTTGGATGCCGCATCGGCCTGATCGATCGCGATGTACTCGGCGAACGAGCCGATGCGCAGGTCGCGAGGCCGCGAATAGA
This sequence comes from Nocardia sp. NPDC047654, assembly GCF_043205035.1. NCBI lineage: Bacteria > Bacillati > Actinomycetota > Actinomycetes > Mycobacteriales > Nocardiaceae > Nocardia > Nocardia sp. NPDC047654. The sequence goes on along the minus strand of NZ_JBIDDF010000012.1, from coordinate 67,836 downwards.
CCTCGTCGCCCACCGCGAAACCCTCTACTGCCGAACCGATCTCGGTGACTACTCCCGCGACGTCGTGTCCGAGGATGAATGGCTTGCGATACTTGAGTAGCTGTTTGAATTCGCCGTTGCGGATCATGGTGTCCAACGGGTTGATGCTCGCTGCGCTCACCTTGACCAGCACGTCGGTAGGGCCCACGGTCGGCTTCGGTACCACTGCGGCACCCAGGCCGTCCTTGCCGTATTTCCGGACGACGAACGCCTTCATGACAATCTGCCTTTCTGTTGGCCTCCGCGTGGGCGGCGGCGTGGAGGCCGTTGTGGGTACCTTGTGTGGCCGTATCGCGCGTCGACGAAACCCTTCATGAGGCTGCTTCTTCTTGTTGGGGCCGCCTGAAGAGCGGAGGTGCCTGTGCACGTCAGGTTTCGAGGAGCTTCTGGGCATTGCTGATTCCAGCGGCCAGGATCTCGTCGGACAGTGTCGGGTCGGAGACGGCGCGGGCAAGTTGCAGGGTGGCGACGAGAATGGTGAACAGTCCCAGTGCGGTGGTGCGCGCTCCAGCGGGGTCATCCGGGGACAAGCGCGCGGCGATCTCGTTGACGATGGCTTGCATGCCGTGGGTGTAATTCTGGCGCACGGCATTGTCGCAGCGGCCGACCTCGTCGAGCAGGGCGGCGTTGGGGCAGCCCGACTCTGGATGGTCGCGATGGAACGGCGAAAGATACTCGTGCACGAACTTTTCGATTGCTGCGCGTCCGGTCGGTAGCACGCTCAGGGTCTCGTGCTGGATGCGCAGCTGATCGGCCATCACGTTGGCCACCAGATCGCCCTTCGAGGCGAAGTGTGCGTAGAACGCGCCGTTGGTCAGGCCCGCGTCCGACATCAGTGTCGCGATGCCCGATGCATCGATGCCGGCCTGCTTGAAGCGTGCACTGGCGGTATCGATGATCCGGCGCCGGGTTTCGGCTTTGTGTTCCGCGTCATATCTCGGCATTGCTACTGACTTCCCGATCGCTATCGAAATCTCGTGCTTGCCAAAGTCTACCACATTGGCTTACGGTCGTAATATTACGATCATAAGTTAACTGGTGCAGATCCGGTGGGCCAACTTGTTATGACGTCGCCCAATGACCCGTTGACCCTGCCGTCCGGGCAGGGGCCCTGGACCCGCAACTGGCACGAAGCACGCAAATCCTGGCCGCATGGCCGAACTCGACGCACGTAGCGTCATCGCCCCCTGATCGCACTCGTCAGACAGATTCACAGGCTCTCCTGAGAAAGGCCCGCCATGACGACCTGGAAAGACGCACCCAACCGCACCATAGACGTCAACGGCACTACCTTCACCTACCGGGAACTCGGCGAACCCTCCGAGGTCCCCGTGGTGTTCCTGCACCATCTGACCGCGGTCCTCGACGACTGGGACCCCCGCGTCATCGACGGCATCGCCGCACACCATCGCGTCATCGCCTTCGACAACCGCGGCGTCGGCGCCACTGGAGGATCGGTGCCATCCACCGTCGAACAAATGGGCACCGACGCCATCGCGTTCATCCGCGCGCTCGGTCTGCAGAAAGTCGATCTGCTCGGGTTCTCACTCGGTGGCGGTGTCGCCCAGATGGTGGTCCTGCAAGCACCCGAACTGGTCCGCCGCCTGATCGTGGCCGGGTCTGGCCCCCGCGGCGGCGGCGGCATCGACAAGATGGGCTCCATCGTCGCCGTCGCCTACCTCAAAGCATTGCTCACCCTCAGCGACCCCCGCAACTTCCTGTTCTTCCCCCGCAACCCCGAAGGAAAACAGGCCGCGACCGACTACCTGCGCCGCCTCAAAGAACGGACCGACAACCGCGACAAGCGGATCTCGATCCAGGCCGCCATCGCCCAGATCAAGGCCATCCGGCACGCCGGCCGCTCCCAGCCCGACGACCTGTCCGTCGTCACCCACCCGGTCTTGGTCGCCAACGGCGATAACGACCTCATGGTCGCCAGCAGCCACTCCGCCGATATGGCGCGCCGACTACCCAACGCACAACTCGAGATCTACCCGAACTCCGGGCACGGCGGAATCTTCCAGCACCACCGGGATTTCGTGCCCGACGCGTTGCAATTCCTCGCCGAGTAACCATCCGGCTACCAGCAGAATGCATCAGCATGGCCTTCAACGAGGGCACCGCAACCCACCTACGGGGTGCTCCGACCACCGCACCCACCGCCAAGTCAGCAACTGTATTCAACCCGACCCCAGAAGGAGAAGCACCATGAGCACCGCCGACGAACCCGTCATCACCTCGTACGCGAACGCACCCGCGAAGACCCTCATCGCGGGAGGCGACACGTTCGCCTACCGCGAGCTCGGCCCCGCAGAGGAGATCCCGGTGGTCTTCTTCGTGCACCTCGCCGGCACCCTCGACAACTGGGACCCGCGCATCGTGGACGCCATCGCGAAGAACCGCCGAGTCATCACCTTCGACCAGCTCGGTGTCGGCGCATCCAGCGGCCGCGTCCCCGACACCCTCGAAAGGGCGGCCGACGACGCTTACACATTCATCACGAAGGGCCTCGGGTACGACAAGATCGACATCTTCTCCTTCTCCATGGGTGGCATGATCGCCCAGGACCTCGTCGTCAAGCACCCCGATCTGGTCCGCAAGCTCGTCCTCACCGGCACCGGCCCTCGCGGCGGGAAGGACATGGACAAGGTCATCGGCACCACCTATTGGGACATGCTCCGCGCTGCCGTGACCTTCTCCGACCCGAAGGAGTTCCTCTTCTTCAACCGTGACGACGAAGGCAAGAGGGCCGGCAAGGCATTCGTGAAGCGGCTCGAGGAACGCACCACGGACCGGGACAAGAAGATAAAGGTCTCCGCGTTCCAGACCCAGCTGAAGGCGATCGCGAAGTACGGACGCTCCACCCCTTCCGACCTGTCCGTCATCACCCAGCCCACGCTGATCGCCAACGGCGACAACGACCGCATGGTCCCCTCCGTCCTGTCCGAGGACCTGCACCAGCGGATCAAGAACAGCGAGTTGATCATCTACCCGAACTCTGGACACGGTGGCATCTTCCAGTACTGGCAGAAGTTCGCCCCTATCGCCGCGAAATTCCTCGCCCCCTGACCCGCCGTGCGCACACTCCGCCACCCCCGGACTGGACGAGTACCGGCAGATCCACCTCGCCGAACACAACCCCGGGCGCTGGCCCGCCATCGAGGGCGTCGAAACCACGATCGCCGAGGATCGCAAGATCGACGGCATCGCCGAAGTCACCTTCGAGAACGCGCTGTCCCCACTGGCCGGGCACAAGCAACGGGGCATTGATGATTTCTAGGAGCTCGTCCAGCAGTGCCTGGCGGTCTTCACCAGACTTGCCGCGTTCGGCGAGTTCGTCGCGCATCCGGCGTTCAGCGGTGGAGAACTTCGCCGAGATCGCCTGGTCGAACAGCGCCACCACTTCATCGAGGACTTCGGTGGCCGACTGTGCCAGCACAGTGAGCAGGATCGGATACCGGAGCTGCGGATCACGGCACTCGACGGCTTGCGGGGTCAGGCGGCGCCCATCGTGGCCAGGAACCGGCGCCGCTCCGCGGGCAGCACCGACATGTCCACAGTGTCCGCACCCAGGTTGCGCAGGAACCCCAGCTTGTCGACCTCAGCTTTCACCGCCGTCGCCGAGGCCTCCACCGGTCCGGTCGACAGCCACCGCAACCGTGACATCCCCAGCGAAGGATCGACATTCAGCAGCGCGTCCAGCTCCGCGACCGCTCGGGGGTGAAATCGTGCGCCAACCGGTCGTAGGTCTCAGCTTGGGCCTGGTGGCGGGCGTCCGCGACCCGCTCCACCACCGTCACCGGGCCCGGCCGGATCACCCGCGCCGAGATCAGATACTCACACGCCGGCCGGGACAACAACATCGGCGAATCGTGCTCCATCGCCCGTGCCAGCAGGAACTCATGCCGTGGGTGATCGGCACGCGCGCCGCGGCCGCGGGGCAGCGCCTCGGCAAACCCGTGGGGGTGTGCGGTGAAGCCGCGGCCGATCCGGCCTCGGCTTGCGTGCTGGTCGGCTCGGCGTCGGATCGCTGTCCATGGCGGCCGGCGCGGTCGCCGCGGGGCTCGCCGAGGTGACCCATAAGCAGTGCGAGCGGATCGGAGTGCGCTGCTGATACCGAGCGTGCCGACCGCTTCTCGGGTCAACGGCGTGCCGGGTCGATGTCGAGCGCGCGTTGGAGCTGGTTTGCCCACCAGCGCAGCTGAGCGGTCGAGTCTTGCGCTGCCGCGCCGGTGAGGCCGGCGCTCCGACGGAAGTCGCTGCCGTAGAGGGGCTCGGTTGCCATCGCCTGGTGGAGGGCGGCGACCGCGAGTCGTGTCTCGTCGAGGGAACTTCCGGGAGGCCGACTCCGATGCAGGGCGTCGACGACCGGGTCGAGCATGCCGGCACCAGGGTCGCGCCATCCCGCCGCGTGCAGCGCCACCGCGAGTTCGCCGTAGCCGCCCCGATACACGGACTCGAGGGACTCGACGAGCTCGAGGACATCGGTGCCGTGCTCCAGCCATACGGCGATGACGTCTCGGAGCGCGGCTCGAAGCCCGCGTCCACCGTGGCGAAGCAGTTCGGCGAGCAGCTTCTCGCGATTGCCGAAGTGATGGGAGACGCCGGCGTCGGTCATCCCCACCCGCGCTGCCACCGCGCGCACCTGTACAGCGGCGACGCCTCCCTCGGCCAGCAGCGAAGCCGCGGCGTCGAGGATCAACCGACGGGCTTCGTCCGGTGGTCTGCGCGTTCTCGAATTGGTCACCTCGGAAATCTTACCTTGACTGGCCAAGGTTTCCTTGCGTACCGTTACCTCGACGGCTCAAGGTAAATCGGAGAGGGGTATGTCGATGGTCGAAATCATGGAGTTGAGAACGAGATTCGGCACGGAGGTGGATCAGCGATGACAGACATGACCCTCACGCTGCGCGACGTCACACTTCGCGCCACGGTGACCGGTGCGGGCCCCACGGTCCTGCTGCTTCACGCGGGCCGAGAACGTCGCGACGTCTGGGCACCGGTCACGGAGGGGATGACCGAGTGCGGACTGCGGACGGTGGCCTTCGATCTGCGCGGGCACGGCGAGAGTTCCGGTCGGGCGACCACCTTGCGGGCGATCGCCGACGACGTGATCGAGATGGTGGCTCGCGAACCGGCGCCGATCGTCGTGGTGGGCGCCTCCCTCGGAGGGGTCGCCGCCGTCGCCGCCCTCGCGGAGTCGTCCGTCGCGCGGCGTGTCGCCGGCCTCGTGCTCGTGGACGTCGTCCCCGATATCGATGCGGATCGCGCCCGCCGCTGGCTCGACGACCACGGACTCCTCGCCCGCGATGCCGGGCTCGCCGACGACATTCTCGCGTCCCGCTCCGAACTCCACGCGATCATCGCGGCATCGGACCTGCCCATCCTGCTCGTGCGGGGAGGACCACTGTCTCCGCTCGCCGACGCCGACGTGGACCGGCTACGCACGGCCAACCGGCGCGTCACCGTTACCCGCGTACCGGACGCCGGGCATCTCGTCGCTCGCGACGCCCCGGCGGAACTCGCGCGCATCGTTTCGGCGCACGCCACCAAGTGGCTCGGGACCGACGACGTCGTCCGCCGCGCGTTCGAGCTACAGCGCACGCTCGGCGCCGAACAGATCGATCACCCAGGTGGGACCCTGTTCGAACACCTTCGCCGAGTGCACGCCCTCACCGTCGAATGGAACGCCGCGCCACGAACTCGGCTGGCATCGATCTGCCACGCGTCATACGGCACCGACGGGTTCCGGCACGCCCTGCTACCGACCACGGATCGCCGGCGGCTGGATCACGTCATCGGACCCGACGCGGCGGCGCTGGTGTACCTCTACGGCGCATGCGATCGCGCGCGCACCTACCGCGAGTTCGGCCGACGGCCCTTGCCCGTGACCGACAGATTCACCGGCGGCTCGAAGACGATCGAAGGAACCGAACTCCGCGATTTCGCCGTCCTGACCATCGCCAACGAGCTCGACATCGCCCGCCACGCCCAGCCGGCACCGTCGATTCGCAGCGATATCCGTGACCTCGTCGCCGCGCTGGCCACGTACGCGCCGGACGAGGCGGCGGTAGCGCTCGCCGATGAAGCGCTCGCTCGAGCGCGCGCCGAGTGAGCTCACCCGGCTGCTCGAAGCCGTCTTGGTGCTCGGCGATCCGCTCGCCGCCGACAGCGGCGGCTGGGTCGCGGGAGCGCTCCAGCACGACCCGAACCGTCGCGGGCAGGCTGTGCCTTGCCGAATCCTTCGGGGGCACAGTGCAACACCGGCAGGTCAGGATCGCTGGGGCTCATGCACCCCTGGTGCGAGCTCCTGTTTGTACAGGTCGGTGATATCGGAAAGATATTTCTCGGCAATGACTTTCCGCTTGAGCTTCATGGTGAGGGTGACTTCGTCACCACCGGCTTCCCAGAACACCGGGAGCACACGGAACCGTTTGATCTGCTCCACGCGCGAGAGCCGCTGATTGCCTGCGGCCACCCCGGCCGCGATCGTCCGCACGACGGTGGGATCGGCGGCCAAGGTGGCCGCGGACGCGTCGGGAAGTCCGTGCTGACGCGCGTAAGGTCCGGCGATTTCGACGTCGAGGACGATCAGCGCGGTGTTGTAGGGGCGCGCGTCGCCGATGACCGCGATGGCCCCGACGAGCGGTGCACTGGCCTTGATGGTGTTCTCGATGTTCGCCGGTGACATGTTCTTCCCGGCGGCATTGATGATCAGTTCCTTCTTGCGATCGACGATCTTCAGGTAACCGTCGGCGTCGATCTCCACGATGTCACCGGTGTGCAGCCAGCCGTCCGCGTCGATCGCCTCGCTGGTTTGCTCGGGCAGGCCGCGGTAACCCTTCATCACCAGCGGACCGCGCACATGCAGTTCGCCGTCGGCCGCGCGGCGGGATTCCATGCCGGGCAGAAGTTTTCCGACGGTACCCAGCTTGGCGTCGTCAGGATGGCTGACACTGCAGATGCACGACAACTCGGACATGCCCCAGATCTCCGCGATCGGGATGCCCAGTCCGGCGAAGAACGCCAGGGTCTGCGCCGGAATCGGCGCCGCACCCGACAGCGCCCAGCGCAGCCGATCGAATCCGAGGGCGGCGCGCAGGCCGCTCAGCACCATCTCGTCGGCCAGCTTCCACTCGGCAGCCAACCCGGTGGGTACCGGCTCCCCGGCCAGCTGGTGCTTGCTGCGCTCGCCGGCCACCCCCAGCGCCCACTCCAAGGCCTTGCGACGGGTCCCGTCCTGCTCGCCGGCCACCTTGATTTCGATGGCGGCTTTGAGCTTTTCCCACACCCTGGGCACTGCTCCCCAGACTGTCGGGCGCAGATCGGTGAGCGCGGCCGCGATGTTGCTCGCGTCTGACACACAGGTCACCTGGGTACCCAGCACTTCCTGGACGTACAGGGCGGTGAGCCGGTCGGCGATGTGGGCGGTCGGCATGAACGAGGTGATGGTGTCACCGAATTCGAAATGCAGCACGCTGTCGATGCCGTACACCTGGAACAGGAGGTTGGCGTGGGTGGTTTCCACCCCCTTCGGGTTGCCGGTGGTGCCCGAGGTGTAGATCAGAGTCGCGACGTCGCCGGGCTGGACCGCTCGCCAGGCCGCGTCGAAGTCGAAGTCGGCTGTGCCGGAACTGATCAGCTGATCGATCGACAGTGTGCCCGCCGGCGCGTCGTCGAGGCAGATCACGTGGTCGAGTTCGACCCCGCTGTCCCGCAGACGCGGTAGGAATTGCGGTTCACAGATCACCACGCGGGCGCGGGCATTGTCGAGGACGTAGGCGAGCTGCTCGGCGGGCAGGGTGTTGTACAACGAGAACGATGTCGCGCCGAGGTGTTGCGCGCCGACCTCGAGGGGATAGAAATCGATGCGGTTGGTCAGCATCAGCGCCACGGTGTCGCCGCGCCGGACGCCGAGTCGGGCGAGCCCGCCGGCCACCTCACGAACCTGGCGTGCGTAGTCCCGCCAGGTGAGGGTGCGGGCATTGCCGGGAGTGCGCAGTGCGATCGCGTCGGGATCGATCGACGCGGTGTGCTGGAACGCTGCGGGCAGCGTGTCGAAGCGAGCAGGGCTCACGGAACTGACCTTTCTGAATCAGCCGGCGGCAGTGGCGGGTTCGAGGATCGCGGTGACGAATCGGCCTGCCGCGCGGTAGGCGAAGCGGGATTCGGGGATGAGCGCCGGCAGAGCCTGGAAGACATGCATCTGGTCCGGCCAGACCTGCAGCTCGCAGTGTGCGCCCGCGGCCGTCCAACGGTTCGCCAGCGTCGTGGCGTCGTTGCTGAAGAACTCGGTGTCGCTGGTGTGGATGAGCGCGGGCGGCAGCGACATCCCGGGTTCGGGCCGCAATTCCATAGGCAGGTCGGTGAACTGCGCGATCGCGTGGCGCGACATCGGCACCGTCAACAAGCCGTCGAGCGTGGCGTTGGCATGGCCGGTGGCGAGCGTGAGGCTCAGATCGGTGATGGGGGAGAACAGGACCACCGCGCCGGGCTGCGGCACCGCCGACTGTCCGTTGGCGAGGATCAGGTCCGCGGCCAGGAAACCTCCGGCCGAGTCACCCGCGATGATCACCTGCTCGGGACGGTAGCCCTGCTTCAGCAGCCACCGATAGCCGCGCGCGACATCCATCGGTGCCGCGGGATAGGGATGTTCGGGCGCCAAGCGGTAGTCGAGAGTGAAGACCGGCATCCGGGTCGCGGTGGACATTCGTGCGGCCACGCCGCGATAACCAGCCGCGGACCCGGCCACGAATCCGCCACCGTGGATATACAGCACGACGTGGTCGGTGCGGGTGGCTCGCGGGCCGTACACCCATTCACCCCGAACCGGCCCGTGCACGACCCGGGTCACGGTGCCGCGCAGAGTGGGCGCCGCGGCCCGCAAGGTGCGGTCGATCAGGGGCCGGATCGCGGCCAGGGTCGTCGGGTTCACCGGCGCGAGCGCACCGAGCCGCCGGATGGTGTGCGTCGACAAGCGCCGCACCGCGCGGGCCCGGAACGATCCGCGCTCGACGAGGGCGGTCATCGGCGCGCCTCGATGGTGCGAAGCAGCTCGTGCACGGACGAACTCGCCGCGAGACGGTTGTCGAGAACGACGTTGACCGCACCCCGCAGCAGCGCGTAGGGCTCCCAGCCGGCGGGCGCGATCGTGCGCGGGGCACGGCGGGCGATGCCGTCGGCGATGCTGCGCGCGGCCTGTTTCGCGGTGATCCGCATCCGCAGCGGCCAAGGCAGCATGGCGTCGAGCCGACGGCCCAGCTCGTCGGTGTCGAGCATGTCGTGGGTCATGGCGGTCTCGACAATGCCGAAGTAGGCGATGCCGGCGCTCGCGCCCACGGCAGCGAGTTCGACCCGTAGGGCGCGCCCGAGCTGTTCCACCGCGGCCTTGCTGACCATGTACGGCGAACCGCCCATCCCAGGGGCGAACGCGGCACACGAGGAGACGACCACGACATGACCTTCGGCCTGGACGATGTGATCGAGTGCGGGGTGCACGGTATTGAAAACCCCGGTGAGATTGATGCCGACCACCCGGTCGAAGTCGGCCGGATCCAGCGTGCGCACCGTGGCGGGAACGGGAGTGACACCGGCATTGGCGACCACGACGTCGAGGCGGCCGAACCGCTGCACCACCTCCGCCACGACCTGTTCCATCCGCGTACGGTCGGCGACATCGGCGGCGATCGGATACGCGGGGGAGCCGAGCAGGGATGCCGTCGCACGCGCGGTGATCTCATCGATGTCGCAGACCACTACGGTCGCGCCCCGGGTGTGCAGCAGGTTCGCGAGTTCGCGGCCGATGCCCTGTCCGGCGCCGGTGATCAGCACGACCTTTCCGCTGACGTCATAACTCGAGCCGGCGAACCGGCTCAGCGGATTGCGTGTCATCAGACCACCTCGTAGGCTTCGGCGTCGAACCGTTCGGTGCGCTTGCGATATTCGAAGCTCCAGCTCGGATACAGCCCGGCGTTGCCGCCCTCGGCGGTGGTGTAGTAGCTGTCGCAGCCGCCGGTGAGCCAGACGGTTTCGGCGCTGCGCCGCCGCATCTCCTCGACGAACCTTTCCTGGACGATGGGTCGCAGCTCGACCCGCCGCGCGCGCCGGGTGCGCAGCGTCGACAGGGCGTCGACGATGTAGGCGATCTGCGACTCGATCATGAAGATGGCGGACTGATTGCCGGCCGCGCCGAACGGCCCGAGCGTGCAGAAGAAGTTCGGGAAGCCCGCGACGGCCGCGCCGAGGTAGGTCTGCGGCTGATTGTGATACAGGTCGGCGATCGACAGGTTCTCGCGGCCGACGATCCGTTCGTACGCGGTCGGGATGGAGGTGAATCCGGTGCCGTAGATGATGGTGTCCACCAGAATCTCCACCCCGGCCCGAGTCAGGATCGAGTGCGGCCGGACCTCTTCGATGCCGTCGGTCACGACCTCGACGTTGTCCTGATCCAACGCGGGCAGGTAGGCATCGGAGAAGATGGCCCGTTTGCAGCCGATCATGTAGTCCGGCGTGACTCGCGCACGTAACGCCTCGTCGCGGATCTGGCGTCGCAGCTGGAAGCGGCCGAGCAGTTCGAACGGGTGCCGGAATCGGTTGTCCACGAAGCCGACCAGGCCGAAGCTTTCGATCAGGGTGTACCAGGTGCCGCGAACTGCCTTCTGGGTCAGGGGAACCCGACGCAACAACAGACGTTCCAGCGCCCGCGTCCGGCGATCCATCCGCGGCACGATCCAGGGGGCGGACCGCTGAAAGACGGTCAGCGACGCGACCTTCGGCTGAATCTCGGGCACGAACTGAACGGCCGACGCCCCGGTGCCGATCACGGCCACCCGTTCGCCGGACAGGTCGTGGTCGTGATCCCAGTGCAGCGAATGGAAGGCCTTGCCTTCGAAAGTGTCCAGGCCCGGAAGATCCGGGTACTTCGCTTCGGCGAAGATCCCGGCGGCGGAGATGAAGTAGTCGGCGGTGAGGAGCCCGCGCGAGGTTTCGACCCGCCAGACCGATGCCGCTTCGTCCCATCGCGCGCCGAGGAGTTCGGTGCCCAGCCGAATGTGGCGCACCACATCGTGTTTCGTCGCTACCGAGCGGATATATTCGAGAATTTCGCGCTGGCCGCCGTAGGTACGCGACCAATCCGGGTTCGGCGCGAAGGAGTAGCTGTACAGCTGCGAGGGCACATCGCACGCACAGCCCGGATAGGTATTGGCCTGCCAGGTGCCGCCGAGGTCTTCGGCGCGTTCGATCAGCACGAGGTCGTCGAATCCGGCCGCGCGCAGCTTGATAGCCAGGCCGATCCCGCCGAAGCCCGCGCCGAGAATGACGATCTGCCGGTGCTCGATGTCGTGTGCGGTCATGGGTCAGCCGATCCTTCCGTGCAGTGCCGCGGTCAGCACATCGACCACGAAGTCCACGCGTGCACTGCGCCTGAACGTCGTGAGCGCCAGCGGGGAGGGAAAACGCTGCCGCGTGGTCGCTTTGGCATAGGTGAATTCGCGCAGGCCATCTGGGCCGTGCACGCGGCCGAATCCGGACGCCCCGACTCCGCCCAGCGGAAGTGCCGGGACCGTCGCGTGAGCGACGAAGGCGTTGATGGAGGTAGCGCCGCTGTTGATCCGGTCCGCGATCGCCACACCGTCGCACCGGGCGAAAACAGTGGCGCCGAGACCGTATTCGCTCGCGTTGACCCGTTCGACGGCCTCGTCCATATCGGTCACGCGGGCGACGGTGAGTGTCGGCCCGAAGGTCTCCTCAACCACGGCGGCGGCATCCTCGGGGACATCGACCAGGATGGTCGGCTGCACGAACTGACCGCTGATCGATTCGGAGCCGCCGAGTAGCGCGCGCCCGCCGCGGGCGATCGCGTCGTCCAGGTGCCGGCGGATCACCTCGAGTTGCTTGGGCATTGTGATCGGGCCGATCTGCGCCGTGCCGTTTCCGGCGCGCAGGTCACCGGCCAGAGTGCGAAGTTTGCCGAGGAATTCGTCGTAGACGGCCGTGTGGACATATACCCGCTCGACACCGAGACAGGTTTGGCCCGCATTGGACATACCGCCCCAGATCGCCGCGTCGGCCGCGGCGTCGAGGTCGGCGTCCGCGTCGACGATCAGCGCGTCCTTGCCGCCGCACTCCATCAGGACGGGGGTGAGGTGCTCGGCGCACGCGGCAAGAACACGCTTTCCGGTCTCGGTAGATCCGGTGAATCCGATCTTGCCGACCCGGCTGCGGCACAGTGCCGCGCCTGTCTCGCCCGCCCCGGTGACCACCTGTAACACCGGTCTCGCCGGCAGCACCCGGGTGAATGCCTCGGCGAGCCAGAGTCCGACCCCCGGGGTGTACTCGCTCGGTTTGAACACCACCGCGTTGCCGGCGGCGAGCGCGAACGAGATCGAACTCAGCGGCGTGAATACCGGATAGTTCCAGGGCCCGATGATGCCGACGACGCCGAACGGACGGTACTCGACACTGGACGCCTGATTGAGGGTGAGCAAGCTCGATCCCACCGCACGGCGGCCGAGCACGCGCTGAGCATTGCGCGCCGCCCATTTCAGATGCTCGAGCGCCATCACGATCTCGAGCTTGGCATCGGAGATCGGCTTGCCCATCTCCTGATGCATGATGCGCGCGAGATCATTCCGGCCGCGCACGATCTCGGCCCGCCAGCGGTCCAGCACCCGCCCGCGCTCGGCGAAACCCATCGCGGCCCATTCGGCCGCGGCCTCCTGAGCGCGTGTGACCGCGGCCTCGACCTGCGCCGGGGTCCGGTTCGGATACCGGCCGACGACCAGGCCGGACGCCGGGTTACGCACCTCGAACATGCTGTCCTGCGCGGCGGGCCGCGTCTCGGTGACGGTCATCGACCGGCCTCCTGCGCCGAAGTGGCGATCGCCCGGCGGATCCCGCGGGCAATCGATTTCGTGACGAAACGGTTGACCGGGCTCGCTGCGGCCAGCAGCGGGCGCAGCAAGGCGTTGCCTTCGAGCGCGAACGTCCAGATCAGGCGTGTCCCGCCGGGGGTCGGCTGTAGGGCGATGTCCTCGGCGAACCGCTTCAAGCCCGGAATCGAGGCGGCGTCGACGGTGAAGGTCATATGGGAGCCTTCCTCCCAGCGGTAGAACCGTTCCTCCAGGCGCGCGACACCGCCGAGGGTGACCACGCGGGTGGTGCCGACACCGAACGGCCGGGGCGAGGTCCAGCGCGCCTCGGTGATCACCGGCGACCACGACACGAGGGCGTCGTCGGAGGTCAGTGCCGCCCAGACGCGCTGCGGCGGTTGTGAGATGTCGACGAAATGGGTGTAGCGGCGGGCGGCGCCGGCGAGGAATGCGTCGTCGGATTTCGCCAGCGCGAAACGTGCAGTCATGAGACCGGATTGCCTTTCACGGTCAGAGATCGAGGACGAGAGGTCCGTCGGTGGAACGGGAGACACAGGTCAACATGTGGTCGGGGCGTTCGGTGTCGCTGAGCAACCGGTCGCGGTGGTCGATGTCGCCGGAGAGCACACGGGTCTTGCAGGTGCCGCAGAATCCTTGACGACAGGAGTACAGCACGTCGGGCTTGACCCGGCGGAGTGCTTCGAGAGCCGTTTCGTGGCTGCCGACCCGGACATCGACCCCGGTTCGCGCCAAAGTCAGGTCGAACTCGCGGCCGTCGGTCACCGGCAGCGCGGAGAAGCGCTCGGTATGCAGCGAGGCGGTGGGATTGAGCCGGAACAGGTGTCGCTGCGCGGCCTCCAGCACCGGGGGCGGCCCGCAAACATAGACGGCCGCGCCAGGTTCCGCTCGGGAGAGGATAGCGGGGACGTCGGGTGCGCCGTATTCGTCGTCGGGGCGGATGTCGGTGTCGAGCGGTAGTTCGCTCAGGAACGGCATGGTCGACCGGGAGCGCCCCAGATACACCAATCGCCCACGTTCACCGGTCTGCCTGACCATCGGCAGGATGGGGGTGATCCCGATGCCAGCGGCGAGGAACAGGTAGGACGGCGCGTTCTCGATATAAGTGAACGCGTTGCGCGGCCCCCGAATTCGCAGCGCGTCGCCCGGTTGCATCGTATGCATTTCCAGTGATCCGCCGTCCCCGTCGGCGATGCGGCGCACGGCGATGCGGTAGCGCCGCCGATCCCGGGGATCCCCGCACAACGAATACTGCCGCTGTCGTCCCGACGGCAGAAACACATCGAGATGCGAACCCGGCCGCCATGACGGCAGGGTCTGTTCGTCCCGGCCCACCAGGGTGAGCGACGCGACGTCATCGGCCTCGGCACGCACTGACTCGACCACGGTGTCGAGTTCGAATCCGTTGAACCGCAACGGCTTCGGGCGGGAGAGCGCGGGGGTGGTGAACACCTTCTTGTAGATGTCCATGGCGATGCCGAACGCTCGAAGGCTCGGCGTGGGGGCGGCGTCGGTGCTGGTCATGCGCGCGCCGCCGGAGAGTGCGCGAGATAGCGCAGCGCGCTGTCCATCGACCCCAGCTGTGAGGGATGGAAACTCGGCCGCAGGTAGCGCGGCATTTCCGTGAAGAAGGTCGTGAAACTGGGAATCACGCCCCGCACGGTCGCGCTCACGAACTGCGCACCCCAGAATCTGCCTTTGTTCGTACTGGGGTCTTTGCGATACAGGTACGCCGTGGAGATCACGAAGAGCGGCAGAAGTAATACGGTGGCGAGCAATCCCGTGCGAGCCCGACGCGCGTAACCGCCGTCGAGGTACATGTAGGCGTCGAAGACGACGCTGCGGTGTTCGACCTCCTCCGCGCCGTGCCAGCGGACCAGATCCAGCATCGTCGGGTGCATGCCGGCGGCTTCGAGGGCCTCGGCCTCGAGGAGCCACTCGCCGATCACCGCGGTGAAATGCTCCATGCCCGCGAACAGGCCGAGGCGCTCTTTGAGCCACTGCTCCTTGGCCTTGCCGCTGAGGTCGTGATCGCCCAGGACCCGGTCGACCAGCCAGGCGACCTTGCTCACGTAGGACTCGACGTCCAGACCGAGCGACTGCAGGTGCTCACGCGCACCCTCATGGCTACTGGCATGCATCGACTCCTGGCCGATGAATCCGGTCACCTCTTCACGCAGGCGTTCGTCCTTGATGAAGGGCAGGGCCTCGGCCAAGCAGGCCGCCATCGCCCGTTCCCCTTCGGGCAGCACCAGGTGCATCACGTTGGTGACGTGGGTCGCGACTACCTCGCCCGGGATGTAGTGCATCGGCACCGAGGAGAAGTCGAAGTGGACGTCACGGGCGTGGATCGCGTGGGCCTCGTCTTGATAGGAGCGCTTCGTTGCACTGTGATCAGCCATACAGCGAACCGTACATCGCTACATTTCGTATTGCAATGTTGCGGCCACAAATCGACTTGCGATGTTGCAATGATGGCGATCGGTGCTAGCGTCAGAGGTGTGCCCACCACTGCCGCCACCTCGGAGAACACTGCCGAATCCATCGAGGAACGGATCCTCGAAGCAGCCCTGATCCAGTTCGGGCAGGTCGGCGTGAAGAAGACGACCATCGAGGACATCGCCCGCAAGGCCGGTGTCGACCGGGTGACCGTCTATCGGCGCGTCGGCGCCCGGGACGACGTCGTGCGCGCGGTGACCGAACGGGAGGTGCGCAAGTTGCTCGCCGAACTCGGCGAACTCCCGGCCCGGCACGACACCCTGGAGGGCTTGGTTGTCGACGTGTTCGCCACCGTCCTCACCCGCTGGCGAACCCATCCACTGGTGCAACGGATGCTGTCCCTCGAGCCCGACCGCCTACTCCCGCAGCTCACCACCGAGGGCGGCGCCTTCTTCATGATGTCGGTCGCCGCGACGACCGAGGTCCTGCGAACCGCGATGCTCGAGAAAGGCTTCCCCGAGGTGCCCGACCTGGACGTACGCGTCGAGGTCGTCTGCCGCATCGTGCACTCGCTGATCCTGCAACCGATCGGCGCCATCGACCTGGACTCGGGGCTCACCGCGTTCGCCCGCGACTACATCAGGCCGATCATCACCGACTAGTTCGAACAATCCATCGTTCTCGTGGTCGGCAACCAACCAGGTCGCGTCGGCGTTCTGGAGCCGCGGGAGGCAGGGTTCGACGCCGCGGCTGAGTAGGGCATCCATGAGGCCGGTCTCGCGGGCCTTCTGTGGCTGGGTGGTCGTTGCCGCGGATGATCCACCGCGCACTCTCGACCTTGCGGCGTCCCATGTCACCAGGACCGTGCGAACTTCCTTGGCGAGTTCCCGGTATGTCGCGTGAATGCGGTCGCCGATTGATATCCGACGCGACGCGCTACCTCGGTCATCGACAGCTTCTCCGCACGGAGCATGTCCATCGCGGCCGCCATGCGCCAATGGATCAGGTACTGCATCGGCGCATTTCCACTGCGCGGCTGAATCTTTCCGCGAAGACCGCGCGATTTTCCGCTTCTTTCTGACAGTTGGCCGAAGGGCTACCTGCTGCCCCACATCGCGCGGGTGCATCGATGGTCTGCGGGAGGCGGCGTCGATTCCGATCATCCGACCGCGGGGCGGAGACCGGCTGGGTCGGACAGACCGGCTGCGTCGGATAGATTCGGGAAGGAATCCGTGGTGGTCGACGCGGTGGAGGAGGAGGCTGAGTGGACACGAATGCGGAGTCGGTGACGGGTCCGGCCACGTTCGACGACCTGGTGACCGAGATCCGCGCCAGGTGGGGTTCGCTGTCGGCCTCGCACAAGAAGCTGGCTGAGCGCGTGCTGTCGGACCCGGAGGCGGTGGCGTTCATGACGGTGTCCGATCTGGCGAGCGCGGTCGCGGTCAACGAGGCGACAGTGGTGCGGTTCGCGAACGCTCTGGGGCTCAAGGGGTACCCCGGTTTGGCCCGGCTGTGCCAGGAGCGCCTGCAGGAGCAGGCGCAGTTGCTGCGCCGTTTCGAGAACCTCGAGCATGTGGTGGCGCAGGGCGTGGGCCTGCGTGAGAACCAGGTGGCGCTGGACCGAGCGAACATCGCCCGTTCTTTCGCCGGCATCGCGGACACCACCTGGGAAGCGGTGGCCGCCCAGCTGGCGCGCGCGCCGCGGGTGCACGTGATGGGCTTGCGCAAATGCCACGCTCCGGCCTATCTGCTCGGCTACCTGCTGGGTTTGCTGCGTGAGGAGGTAGCCACCGTGACCGGAACCAGTGGATCTCTGACCGACGAGCTGCGTCGTGTCCGCGCCGGGGATTGTTTCGTCGCGATATCGATCCATCGCTACAGCCTCGACACGGTGCGCGCGGCGCGGTGGGCCCGCGGTCGCGGCGCCCACGTCGTGGCCCTGACCGACACCGCGGTCTCGCCGCTGGCGGCGGCAGCGCACGAGACGTTCTACGTCGAGGCATCGAGTGCGAGCGTGCTGCGTTCGATGACCGCCTTCACCTCGATCGTCCAGGCCATGTCGGGCGCCGTCGCGCATCTACTAGGCCACGAGGTGCGCGAAACGTTGTTGGAAGAGGAAAGGTTGCTGGGCGAGTTCGGCGTATACACCGCCGACGGCTTCTGATTCCGTCTTGCCGCCGGCTAGGTCACCGGTAGCGTCGTCGCGGCATTCTTGGCAGCGCGACGCTGGTGCAGTAGGCCCGCTGCCACTGCCAGGGTCGTGACCGTCAGGGTCAGCGCGAGCGGTGTCCGGGTATCGGATCCGAACGCCATCCCCACCACGATGCCCAGCAGCGTGACGAAGACCAGGTACGGCAGATAGGGAGCGCCCCACATCCGCACCGGTGGCGTCGCGGATTCCGCCGCGCGATGGCGCCGACCGGCAATGTACGTAGCACAGATACACAGGTACACGACCACCGCGACGGCGCCGGACGAGCTGAGCAGGAAGTTGAAGACCGCTCCGGTGGGCAGAAAGTAGTTCGCGGCCACGGCCAGGAATCCGGCGCTCGCCGCGGCGAGAACACCCGCTGTGGGCACGCCGGATCGGCTGACGCGACCCAGCGGTTCTGGACCCTCTCCGCGTTGTGCCAGCGAGAACAGCATCCGCGACGCGGAATAGAGGCCCGAGTTCAGACACGACAGCACAGCGGTGAGGACGATCAGGTTCATGATCGTCCGGGCGCCGGAAATGCCCAGCAGGTTCAGCACGGCGGTGTACGGACTTTCGGTGATCTCGGCGCTGTCCCACGGCAGCAACGTGACGACGACCAGGATCGATCCGACATAGAAGATCAGGATGCGCCCGGCGACGCTGCGCATGCTCGCCCGCACCGCGTTGACCGGATCGGCGGCCTCACCGGCGGCGATCGTGACCAGTTCGGTGCCGAAGTAGGAGAAGAAAACCGTCAGCGACGCGGCGAGCAACGGAGGGAATCCGTGCGGGAACAAGCCGCCCCGCCCCAGAAGATTCGTCGTCCCCGGCGCGGCGAAATGGGAGAAGGCGCCGCAGATCGCCGCGATGCCGATACCGATGAAGACGACGATCGCGGTGACCTTGATCAGGGCCAACCAGAACTCGAAACGCGCGAACGAACTCACCGCCGCCAAGTTGACTCCGGTAAGCACACTCATGAAGAGCAGGGCGAAGGCCCACGTGGGTACCGCTGGAAGAAGCTGGTTGGCGATCGCTCCGCCGGCGATGGCCTCGAAAGCGACTGTCACGCACCAGTGATAGCTGTACACCCAGCCGACCGACAGCCCGGCCCACGGACCCAGTTCGCGTGAGGCATAACTGGAGAACGAACCGGTCTCCGGGCTGGCCGTGGCCAGTTCGGCCAGCATGCGCATCACCAGGATCACGATCAGCCCGGTGAGCAGATAGGCCAGGACGATGCCTGGTCCGGCGGCCGCGATCGCCTTCCCGCTGCCGACGAATAGCCCCGCGCCGATGACGCCGCCGATTCCGATCATCGTCAACTGACGAGTGTTGATGGTGTGGTTGAGGTTTCCCGCAGGGGGGATTGCGGTGGGCACTGTGCCTCCCAAAGACCGTGGGCTGTGACCCGGTAACTGATGGTCGGTCATGCAACACCGCCCCTGCCCACATCTGCAAATATGTTTGCATCCAATGATGGGAATGCAATTTCTGTGGCATAGTGGGCTCGATCCAGAGTCCAGAGGAAGTGATCGAGATGTCCACGGTGTTGTTGAGCAGGTCCGGTCCCATAGCCGAGCTGACGTTGAACCGCCCGGAGCGGCTCAACGCGGTCAGCGAAGAGCTCTACGAAGCGTTGATCGGCCATCTGGTCGTCGCCGACTCGGATCCGACGGTGCGCTGCGTGATACTGCACGGTGCGGGCCGCGCTTTCTGCGCGGGCGCTGACCTGAAGGCGCACCACTCCGGTGCTCGCACCTCCACCGAGCAAGCGCACTACCTCGATCTCGCCCAGCGGGCGTGCGAGCAGATCCAGCGGATGGACACGCCGGTGGTCGCCGCCGTCGGCGGTTACGCACTCGGCGCGGGCGCCGAAATCGCGGTGAGCGCGGACTTCCTGGTCATGGCAGAGGACGCGCAACTGGGCTTCCCCGAGGTCGGCATCGGGACATTCGTCGGCGGCGGAGTCACCCACCGGCTACCGCGGTTGATCGGTCTGCGCCGAGCCACCGATCTACTGATCCTCGGTGAGCGCTGCACCGGCACACAGGCTTCCGAGTGGGGCTTGGCCTACGCGTCCGTTCCCGGCGACCTCCTTCTCGACACGGCGCGCGGCCTCGCCGAATCCCTGGCGGGGAAGGCGCCGTTGTCGCTGGCGCGGATGAAGGCAGCGCTGCGCCGTGACGACTCTCTCGACGTCGCGCTCGCCAGCGAGCCGCGCCAGATTCTGGAACTGATGGCGACCGGGGACTGGGCCGAGGGCGTGGCGGCCTTCGCCGAACGCCGTACCCCTGTCTTCGAGGGGAAGTGACGTGACCACACTCGACGACGCCCCGGTCCGCACTGCCCTCGAACGGCTGCTCGACCCCCACTCCATCGTCGTGGTGGGCGCGTCCGCCAACCCGGTGAAGCGTGGCCACCAAGTCACCCGGGCAATGCAAGAGGCCGGGTACGCCCACCCCGTCTATCCGGTCAACCCGAGCGGGGGGCAGATCCTCGGCCTCGACGTCTACTCCTCGATCGATCGGGTTCCGTACGGCGCCGACGTCGCGCTGATCGCTGTGCCCGCCGCGGCCGTCCCGGGGGCGCTGCGCGAGTGCGCGGCCGCGGGCCTCGCGGGCGCGGTGGTGCTCGCCAACGGTTTCGGCGAGATCGGGGAGGACGGCGCCGACCTCGCCGCCGAACTGGCGGCGGCGATCGATGAAACCGGTATCCGGGTCATCGGTCCCAACACCTCCGGCCTGTTCAATCTCGCCTCGGGTGCGAATCTGGTCGGCCTGCAGGATGTCCCGCGCGGGCCGATCAGTGTGATAACGCAGAGCGGGAACATGCTGTTGTCGCTGGTGAACGACATCCGCGCCGCTCGCGGCCCCGGCTTCCACGCGTACGTGGGGCTGGGCAATCAAGCCGACGTCCGCTACGACGAGTGTCTGGTCGAACTCGCCCGTCATCCGGAAACCGGAGTCGTCGCCATTCATTCCGAGGGATTCGTCGATGGGCGTTCGTTCCTGGTCGCGGCCGCTCGGACCGTGCCCGAGACGCCGGTCGCCCTGTTACGCGGCGGACGTTCTGACGGGGGTCGCCGCGCCGCGGCCTCGCACACCGGCTCGATCGCCGGCTCGGACGCCGTGGCGACCGCCGTCCTGCGCCAGGCCGGAGTGGAACTGGTCGAGCGCTCCGACGAACTCGCGGTCGTCGCGGGAGCCCTCGCCGTCTGCGCGCCGATCGCCCCTGGCCGTGCGGCCGCCATCCTCAGCGATGGTGGCGGCCACGCGGCGCTGGCGGCGGATGCGCTGGCCGCGCATGGCATCGAATCAGCACGGCTCGGCGAGCGAACCCGGCACCAGTTACGGCACTTGCTCGGCACTGCGGCGGCGGTATCCGGTCCGGTCGACGTGGCGGGTGCGTCCGACGCGGACCCGATGCTCTTTGCCGAAGCCGCCGAAATCCTCATGCGCGATCCCGCGGTGGGTCTCGTGCTGATCATCGGCCTGTACGGCGGCTACCACCTGCGGTTCGATCCGGGATTGCGCGAGATCGAAGACGCCGCCGCGGGCGCGTTGCTCGCGCTCTCCACCGAATACGGTGTGCCCTTGGTGGTCCAGAGTTGCTACGCCGGTCTCGACATCGCCAACCACGACCGGTTGCGGGCAGGTGGCGTACCGGTACTCGATTCTATCGAGCACGCCGGTCGGGTGGTGGCGGCGTTGCAGCGGCGTGGCCGGTCGTCGGCCGATCGTGGTCTGCGCTCCTCGCTGCTGTTGCCGCCACCCGCCACGCCCATCCCGGGCTCGGGGATCCTCGACGAGCCGACCGCGCGGCGGGTGCTGGCGGACGCGGGAATCGACATCGGCGGTTGGACATTCGTCCGCGGCGTCGACGCGGTGGCCCGGGCTGTCGCCGCCTTCGAGCGACCGTGTGCGCTGAAAATCGTCTCCCGTGAGGTGATCCACAAATCTGACGTGGGAGGGGTCAGACTGGGTGTAGTGGCCGCCACCGCGACGGAGGACGCCGAGGCCATCATCGACTCGGTCACCGCGAAAGCGCCCGACGCCCACATCGACGGCATGATCGTGACTCCCATGGCCGACGAGGGAGTGGAACTGCTCGTCGGCGCCACTCGCGATCCGATCTTCGGACCGGTGCTGGCGTTCGGCACCGGTGGGGTGCTGGTCGAGGCGGTCCGAGATGTCACCTTCCGGGCGGTCCCGCTCACCGAACTGGAAGCCCGCGAGATGATCGAGGAGACGATCGCTTCCCGCATGCTCGACGGCTACCGGAATGTCTCCGCGGTGGATCGCGCCGGCCTTGCGCGGTTCCTGGTGCGTGTCGGCGATTTCGTCGCCACGCATCCGGAGATATCCGAACTCGACCTCAACCCGGTGATCGCGTCCGGGTCCGGCATCACACCGGTCGATGTGCGAATCATTCTGTCTGAAAGGACATTCGGAGACAGCGATGACTGACCCGACCCTGATCGACCGGACCGAGGGTGTGGTCGTCTGGACCTTGAACAACCCGGAAGCCCGCAATCCGGTCTCCGAAGCCGATACCATCAGCGCCCTCGAGGACGCGGTGGCGGCGGCCAACCGAGACCCTGGTCTGCGGACGGCCATCCTCACCGGTGCGGGCTCGGCGTTCTCCTCCGGCGGCAACGTCAAGCGCATGCGCGACCCCGGAATGTTCGGCGGCACACCGGCACAGCTGCGTCAGGCATACCGGCACGGCATCCAGCGCATACGAAAGCGCTGTACCACTGCGAGATACCCACCATCGCCGCCGTCAACGGTCCGGCCATCGGTGCCGGTTGCGATCTGGCTCTGATGTGCGACATGCGGGTCGCCGCCGACACCGCGGTGTTCGCCGAGAGCTTCGTCAAGGTCGGCCTCATCCCCGGTGACGGCGGCGCCTGGCTGCTGCCCAGGGCGATCGGCGTGGCCAGAGCCTGTGAGATGGCTTTCACCGGGTGAGCCGATCGATGCGAACACCGCGCTCGACTGGGGACTGGTGTCCCAGGTCGTCGATCCCGGCGACCTGCTGAACGCAGCCCACCGGCTCGCCGAGCGCGTGGCCGTCAATCCGCCGCATGTGCTGCGGATGACCAAGCGGCTGCTTCGCGAAGGGACACACCAGACCCTGGAAAGCCTGCTCGAGCTCTCGGCGGCGATGCAGGCCGCCGCACACCACACCGAGGACCACCACGAGGCGGTCTCTGCCGTGCTGAACCGCAGGTCACCTCACTTCACGGGCCGATGAGCAGACCGGACGCGGAATCGCGACGGGGGCAGGCGCTCGCGGATCTATGCGGTATGAGTCCTCCCGGCGAGTCCGGGGACTTCATCTACGCTACCGATCAGAAGCGGACGGCCCGCCCGATCAGCTCGGTGGTTCTCAGCCCACGCGGGGAGCGTGGTCTTTCGAGAGATCAACACGGTGACAACGAGTGTCGGATGGTCTACGAGTAGACGTGATCGGATGCAGCCGATGATGGGGTAGCGGTGAAACGGCGGATCTCCGCTGGGAGCCCTCTTGGATACGCCGGAGCGGCGCTGCCTCCGCACCTCAGCCTCGGCGGTCTGCTTCCATCCTTGGCGAACTGTTGGGTTTATGCAACAATATGTTGTATGAGTCCCATGAGGCGTGGGAAAAACCTTCCCATCTACAACCGCATCGGGGTGTTACGTGCCGAGCGGAGAATGAGCCGGGCCCAGCTTGCCGAGGCGATCGAGGTGAATCCGCAGACGGTCGGGGCGCTGGAACGGGGCGATCACTATCCGAGCCTCGATCTGGCGCTGCGGATCTGTGATGTGTTCGGGCTGCCGGTCGAGGCGGTGTTCTCGCGGGAGGAATTCGCGCCGCTGTCCACGGCGGTCTACCGGAACGACGGAGGGGATATTCGATGACGCACCCGAATCTGCTGCAGCGCTACCAGGCTCGCCGGACGCGCCGGTTCGAGTTCTACGCCGAGCGCTGGGCCCACATGTTGCCGCGGTGGCGGACGCGCCGGCGCCGTCGGCTGCTGGCGGTGGCCCTCGCGACGATATTCCTGGCCCTGGCGCTCGTCGCAGTACTGATCGCGTGCGGTCTGGAGCAGGGCCCCCTGCTGTGGGCGCCGCTCTGTCTGGCGTTCTTTCCGCTGTGGATATCGCTGCAGATCGTCTCGGGACGCCAAGCCGATGCGCCCCTCGGCGCCTTGGACGAATGGGAGATCGAGCAGCGCAACGCGGCTCGCTCGGTGGGACTCACCCTCACACAGACGCTGGCGATGATTCCCGCGATCTGGCTGATCGTCGTGGGTGGGTTCACCGACCTCGACAATATCCAGGCGGCCTACGCGGGCGGGGTGATGCTGCTGACCGCGCTGCTTGTCGGCGGCTGCACCCCGACGATGATCCTGGCCTGGACCCGGCCCGACGCGGAACCGGAGGACGAGTGATGAACCTGCTCGCGAAAGATCTGATGCTGCTGCTTCTCGACGAACGCACGGGGCGCTCGATGGCCGACAGCACCCGTACCCCAAGGGTTCTCGCCGGAGCAGTGCTGCTGGACCTGATCGACGCCGGGGCAATCGGGCTGGCCGGGCCGGGTGACGAGGCGAAACGGGGCCGGATCATGGGGAGCGCGGACAAGATCGGCGATCCGATACTGGGCGACGCGCTCGCCAGGATCGAAGCGGCGCGTCCGATGAAACCCCGAGCTGCGATCGAGAAACTGTCGAAGGGGTTGCAGCCGAAGGTGTTGCACCGGCTGGCGGACGAGGGCCTGGTACGCGTCGAACACCACCGGACGCTGGGCATCTTTCCCCGGACCGCCTGGATACCGATGGGACATCGCAGGGAACTTCGGGATCGGCTGACACCGCCGTTCACACACCCTGACGCCCCTGTCGAGCCACGCGCCGCCGCCTTGATCTCACTGCTGTCGGCGGCCGACGCGGCGCCGAAGATCTTTCCCGACCGCGACCGTCGAGTGGTGACACAGCGGGCCAAGGAGATCGCCGCCGGGGACTGGGCCGCGAAGGCGGCCAGGGACGCGGTGCGGGCGGTCGACGCGGCGCTCACCGCCGCCGTCGTGGTGAGTGCCGTGGCAACGGGCTCGGCATAGGTCTCCGGGACGCAGGGACCGAGACCGCGGCGACCCGAGCGTCGACCGGACATTACCAGGACCGCATTACGCGAGTGCGCCCCTCCGCGGCGGTCCTGCACCGGCTCGGCTGATGCCGCACCGACCTGCTCGGCTCATTCCACTCAGCGCGGTGCGGCGAGGATATCCGCACCCGGCACAACAGCGTCCACATGCTCTTTGCGGGTGGCGGTGGATGTGGGGCCAGCACTTCGAACGATCATCCGCGCCGACCCACGAGGCGAACTGCTAAGCCGGCGCCACACTCACCTCTCTTTGTCAGCGGCTCCGTCGCCCGCCTACCGCTTGGCGTAGTCGGCGAAGCCCTGCCAGTCGAGCATGACGCAGGGTTCGTCTCCCACGGTCCACGCGTCGTGGCCGGGTGGGATGATCATGAAGTCGCCGGGCCCGTATTCCTGTTGCTCGCCGTTGTCCATGGCGACCACCATCCGGCCGGAGATGCAGTAACCGACGTGGGCCGACTGACAACTGTCGGTCTGGGCTATCGGCTTGACATGAAGCGACCACCGCCAACCGGGTTCGAAGATCGCCCGGCCCACCGGGCCATGGTCCAGGTTGACGAGATCGACTCTGCCTTTGTCCTGTTCGAAAGGCCTGCTCTCCTCCGGAGATTCGAAACTCTGGCGTACCAGATCAGGCATGACAGTTCTCCTTTGCAATCCATCCGCCGATGAGTAGTAGGTTGTAGACCCAGAACGGTGATCCTTCGCTGCGCGCCGCGTCCATTTTCAAGACCGCCCGGCTCGCTCATCGTTCGTGGGAGGCTCCGCAAACTGTCGTGGCTGCCCGAGCGAATCATGGCCGGTTCGGATCGTCAGCAATCAGCGATTGCGGCTATCCCGGATGCCGCGCGAGGGATAGCGCACGCGTTCATCACCTGCCCAACGAATCGAGGATCGCTGGGCCCCTTTCTTGGCGCCGCCAGCTATCGGGTAGCACTCCCGGACGAAGGCAAACATCACATTCGCACATACCAGCAGGAGCACGTCGGCTTCTGGGGCACCTCACTCCTCTCAGCAGTGCCCGGGAAGCGGAGCCGATGACTTGTTCAGATACCTCGACCCAGCCCGCGGATACCGTCGGTCACCGACACCGTGCGGCCGCCACGCTCAGTGTTCACCGACCCTGGTGATCCGAGCCTTGGCATCGCCGACAGGGGGAAGTTGGCCTGTCCTGTGCGATGGTGCTGGGCGATGGTGTTGGTGATCGTGATGTCAGGACGAACAGACTGGGATCGGCCACACACGTTCGCGCGACGAGCACAGGGTACGGCCGAGACCGCGCAACGCCTATCGTCCTTGCCGCTATCTACGTCGGGGTCTCGGTTTTCTTCGGGCCGCTCCTATTCGTGGGCGGTGGTGACTACTGTGATGGTCCCTACGGACGATTCGATTCCGGCACACACCTCGGGGCACTACTCACCGTAGAGGTCAGGCATGTTCTGATCTTTCAAGTCGCTGCTGCGACCGGAGCAGTTGCGCGACGAGGTCGAAATCCTCTTGACGACAATGGGTTTGCGCCTGTCGCCGGAAAAGACGTTGATCACTCACATCGACGAGGGGGTCGATTTCCTCGGGTGGCGCATCCCTGAGGGGGACACCCCCACGGGGGCGTTCGGATTCCGGCATTACCGGCCCGGATCGAGAGATCCGGGCCGGTGGCCGCGTGCCGATCAGTTCGTGATGCTGTCGAACATGCCCGGCTGGTAGGAACCTCCTGGCATGCGCGCGATCACGCCCAGCCGGTTGGCGGCGTTGATCATGGCGACCAGATAGATCAACGCGGCGATCTGGTCCTCGTCGTAGTGCTTGCGCACCTGGGCCCAGGTCTCGTCGGAGACGCCCTGCTGGGCGTCGGCGAGCCGGGTGCCTTCCTCTGCCAGCGCCAGCGCGGCCCGCTCGGCCTCGGTGAACACACCGGATTCACGCCAGGCGGCGACCAGGTTGATTCGGACCGCGGTTTCACCCGCCGCCGCCAGTTCCTTGGTGTGCACGTCGGTGCACCAACCGCAACCGTTGATTTGACTGGCGCGCAACTCCACCAGTTCCAGCGTGGACTTCGGCACCGTCGACTGCAGGATCGCCAGGCTGGTGTCGGCGAACCGCTTGCCGATCTTGCGGCCGATCTCGTTGTCGTTGAGATTGAAACGGGGTTCCATGACGTGGTCCTCACTCGTGGGGTTGCGTGCTGGTGCACTGAACGAACATCAGACGTCGGCGGCCCGAGCCGTGTAACAGCGCGCCCGATATGACCTATCCCACCCTCCATCGGTGTTACGCGAGGGCAGTGCCCGACGTGCCACTTCGGTCGCTGTTCCGGAATGCTGCTGGAAACGCATCGAGCTGGAACCAGATGTCGAGGACCGGTGTGCCCGCGGTGGGCGTGTCTGCGGAGGTCCAGACGCTGAGACTGCGACCATTGGTGCCCATGTCCAGGGCGAACGAGACAAAGACCGCACGCCAACGTGACAGACGGTTCTGGCGTGGTTCCGACTGGCGCATATCGCGGGGTGAGGATGCGTTGGTCACGACAATGCAGGCTGAGATCTGGCATCGCCGATATCCACCCTCTTCGGTGATGCAGGCTTTGGGCACCCGATGGGGCCATCCGGTGCCAGCGTCGGACATGCGAGTGTTCGCCGGACTGGACACCATGCTGCGAGTCTGCGGCTGGACGTTCATCAAAGAATGCTCCGGCCCGCAAATCCTGACCTGGAGCTACGGGCCCTCCGACGCCGGAGCGGCCTACCTCGACCGCGGACGAGAACCCATCACCACCATCGTGGCCATCCTCGACCGCTCCATCCCGACGGACACCGTGCAAGACTGCGCGGTCGAAGTTCTGCTGGTCGGCGTGCCGCGCGGGCAGAGCCGCCGCACCACGCTGGCCGGGCTCACCACCCATCTCGGAGCCATCGAAGCCTACCGGCCCGGTGATCGCATTCCGATTCCATACCCGACCGGCCGCGCTCGTCAACCCAGCATGTGAGGCGACATGCGACGCCGCGCGGGGTGCGGACACAGTTTTTCGACTGGCTCGCCACCACCGACGCCGAGGTCGTCGAACTCTGCGGCGCCGACCGCGTCGTCATCTCCGCCCCCCAGAGGTCATCGACCAGATCAGAAACCTCGAGTACGTCCTGGACGTCGAGCTACACGACTAGAGCGTGTCAAGAAGCAATGCCCCGGGTGTAGGACTGGTTGGCGGGCTGGGATTTCGGAGGTGGCGAGGTCTCCGGCAGTTGGTTGATCGACCAAGTTTCAACTGAACACCGGAGACCTCGTGACCACTCCAGCGGTGACGGGCCGGTCGGACCTGACCGATGCCAATGGGCACGGCTGGAACCGCTGCTGCCCACCCCGAAACGGCCGGGCCGAACCAACCCGGCGGCCACCGTACCGAGCCGGCCGACCACGCGCTCGCGTGCGGCAGGACCGAGTGCTGGCCACTCGCTACGAGAAACTCGCCACCCGCTACCTCGCCGTCATTCAGATCGCCGCCATCGACCAATGGCTGTGACCCACAAACTACTTCGAGACACTGCCTAGGCGTGGCGGCCGACTGCCGAGACCTATGCTGGACCTCGTCGGCTGATCTGTTGCCGCCGAGGTGCCCGCCGGAATCGACCGCCACGTCCTGCTCCGTTGGAGCGCTTTCGCGCTGTAGCGGATCGAAGCCCTCGTGCCACCGAGCCCCGAGCCCCAGGGCCCGGGGCGTCAGTTCATGCGGAGGTGGGGGCGAACTCCGCGGCGACGCGATCCGCGAGGTCCTCGGCTTCGGGGCTGTCGTGGTCGGTGGGCAATTCCACGGGCTGTCCGTCGAGCGGGACGGTCACCGGCCGATGGTTCGCCAGTACCTTTCCGGCGCCGTCGCCGAGCGGTAGACCGGCCACGGACAGGATACGGTTCATCACGGCATCGGTGCCGACCGGCGGGAGGGCTACGACGCCCTGCGGCCACTGCACGCCCTTGATTGCGAAGAAATCATGGTAGCCGCCTATGTGCTGGTAGCCGACCTGTTGGAAGTACAGATCGTCCGGCGTCGCGCCTTGCGTTTGATCTATCTCGTTGTTGAAGGTGCCTTGGAATACGCCGCTGGTGGGGTCGAAGTGCGCGTATTGGCCTGAGAGGGAAGCCTGCGTCTTGAGCACGGCGAACACAACCTCCATGCCATCGGGAGCAGGCCGGTTGTTCTTGGAATAGAGAGCCATGGCGCCATCGATGTCGGGCGGGTTCCACATGTGCGGGACGACGTCGAGGTCGTTGGCGTAGCGCTTCACCCGTTGCAGGCGTTGGGTCGTGTAGTTGACGAATTCCTGATTGCAGAAACTCGGTCCGGCGGTGGAGAGCACGCTGATCTTGGCTTTCTCGGAATTGTCCCAAAGCCATTGGGTGTCGCGCAAGAACAGGGCCAGTGTGATCGACAGGGCGCCGCCGAGGCTGTGGCCGGTGACGGTCAGGTCGATCGCCTTGTCGCCGAGCGCGCTCAGGAACTCGGGCAAGCTGTGACCGGCGCCGGGACGGGGGCCGGAGGGCCTGATGCCGAGGAGGGTTTTCACCCCGATGGCCGTGCCGATCGTGTGCATGGCGGCGTTGTTCGCGAACCACGGCTTCTGGAGAATGAAGGAGTCCTCGACGAGCCAGTCGAACACCAGTGCGTCGGTGCTGCCGGCCATGGCGATCACGTACCGGGAGCGGTCCTCGGTGCTTCGCACCATGTACATGGCGTTGACCGCGTACAAGTCGGTGTCGAACAGCGCGACTCCCGGACCCCAGACGATCTCCCACCCTCCGATGACCTCCCGGTTGGTGTCGAGATACTGCTGGATCTTCTGAGAGAGCGTCCCCTCCAGGTCGCTGTCTTGTTGTTCGCTGATGCTGTTGACCAGATTCGCATACTCGCACAACTGGTATGCGATCTTGTCTTGCAGAGTCGGCTCATTGATCGTCGTGGATCGTGCAGTCATGTACCGCTCCTTACCGTATGAGTTTCATCCGAAACAGAGAGGAGAAAAGCGGTGACGCGAATTCACACGCCGCATCCGCATCGGGGACAGATCATCCCGGACCGGTAGCAGTGGATACGAGTCTAGATGATCCACCACAAATGCGGGCAAATCACCTGCCTGGCCGAGACTTGACGTTGTCGCCCGCCGCCGGAGGCTCGGTCCGCGCGGTCACCTGAGACGCTGGTAGCCGTCCCTTGGAGCCCGAGTACGAGGGCCACGAGCGGGCGCGACGCTTCCGGGACCGCGTGCTCGGGATGACGGCGGCGCGTGACACCGGCGATGTGCTCGGTGAGCGCGACCGTCCGTACCAGGCCACCGACGACCTGGATGGCGGCGACCGCTTGCCGCAGCTCACCGGCGCGAGCGAAAGTCTTGGTGTGTCAGGAACAGCGGTAATTTGCTGCGACTGGTTGCGCTACACGCCGGACCGGGGGATCTCGAGGTGCACTGTCTGAAATCCGGTGTGCGGTCCGCGGGCGTCGTGGATGATTCGGCCGAAGGTGAGCCAGAACTCCAGGGCGCCCGGCGTCCTGGCGTCGGTGTGTAAATACAGCCGCTCGAACTCCGGTGTAGCGGAGACATAGTCGATCGCCGTGTTGACCAACTGTGTGGCTAGGCCGCGCCGGTGGTGTTCGGGGCGGACGTAGACGCGGAACAGCTGTGCGGTGCTCCGGTCGGGGAACTGTTCGGCCAGCCACGCCGGGTGCGGTGGATGGCGAGGGCCTTGGGCGCGGATCGCGGTGGTGGCGACGATGCGGCCCTCGTGCTCGGCGACCCAGAGCTGGTTGAGCGGGTGGTGCAGATAGGCCGTTTCCGGGTCGATCACGTCATGGTGGTGTTCAGGCAGATAACCGATGCCGAACACCCCGTAGAAGGTGTCGAGCATGACACTGCGGGCACCGGGGAGATCCTCGGGGCAAGCCACGCGCAACTGGTAGCCGGTGGCCGCGGGCGCGCTCATCGCTGCGCTCCGAGTTCGCGGTCCAGCACTTCCAGGCCCTCGACGGCGACCGGTCCGGGACCGGTGTAGCCGAACGGGACGGCGATGATTCGGTTGGCTCGGATCGCGCGAAGCCCGGCCAGTTCGGGACGCGCGCGCAAGGCGTCGCGCGCCGATTCCGGGGTTTGAGTGCCCTGGGTGAGCAGGATGATCACCTCGGGATCGCGCTGGATGAGGGTTTCGGTGTTGGCGTCGAAGTTGCGTTTGGCGACGTCGCCGAAGACGTTGTGCAGACCGAGAATTCCCATCTGAGTGGCGACGGTGCTGGTGCTGCCGTAAGCACTGAGCTTGGCGCCGTCGCGCGAGATGATCAGTGCCGCGGCGGCTCGGGCCGTATGCTCGGCGCGGTGGCGGTCCGCCACCGCCGCTACCCGTTGTTTCAAGGCGGTGACTTCGGCGTTCGCCGCCGTGGCCGTGCCGAACAGCCGGCCGTACAGCTCGATGTCGGCGAAGATGTCGTCGTAATTCCCCGCGGCGTCGCGGCAGTAGCCGCGAGTCACCAGCAGCGGGATGTTCACCCGTGCCAGATCGTCGGGTGTGACAGCGGCGCCCTCGAAACTCACCACCAGGTCGGGGGTGCGGTTGATGATTTCCTCGCGCGCGAGTTCGCCTGTGGGGGCGGTGATTTCGACGCCTTTCAGCGCGTCGGCGTATCGGCCGGGGAAGGGCGCGGTTTCGAAGGTGCGGGTGACGATGCGGTCGGCGGCGCCTGCGGCCGCGATGAGCGGGGCTGCGACGGAGCCGACCGTCACCACGCGCTGGGGCGCGGTGGTGAAGGTGACGTCGCGGCCACAGCTGGAGATCGTCATCGGAAAGCCCTCCGATGCCTCGAGGGTGGCGGGTACAGGGCTGCCGCAGCCGGTGAGCAGCGCCGCGGTGAGCAGTGCGACGGGTAATGGTGCGAGCCGGGCGGGCCGGGTGAGACCTATGGACACGATGATCGGTATTCCTCTCCTACAGAAATTCAGGTGGGTGACTGCCGGAACCGGCGGATCAGCACCAGCAGCAGCGGCGCACCGACGACGGCGGTGACGATGCCGAGCGGCAGTTCGCGGGGCGCGAACACCACGCGCGCCGCGACGTCCGCGACGACCAGGAACAGGGCGCCCAGTACCGCCGAGAGCGGGATCAGCCTGCGATGCGTCCCGCCTCCGCACAGGCGGGCGATGTGCGGCACGATCAGGCCGACGAAGCCGATCGCGCCGGCGACCGCGACGACCGCGCCGATGGCGAGCGCGACGACGCCCAACGCGAGCATCCGGAGCCGGACCGGCGATAAGCCCATCGCGCGTGCGGTGTCGTCACCCGCGGCGAGCACGTCCAATCTCGCCGCCAGCAGCAACAGCGAACCGACCGTGCCCCCGGAGACCAGCGCGGTGGTGGCCACCGACGACCAGCCCGCCGAACTGAGCGAACCGAGCAGCCAGAACAACACCGTCCGGGCGCCTTCCTGGTTGTCGGAGGCGAAGATCAGGAAACTGGTGGCCGCGGAGAACAGGTAACCGATGGTGACCCCGCCCAGTAGTAGCCGTAGGGAGGTCATCTGCCCGTTGATCCTGGCGATGGCGAACAGCAGGACCGTCGCGGCCAGCGCACCGGCGAATGCGCTGGCCGCCAGCGCGCTCGCGGTGGCCGCAGTGACGCCGAACAGCAGTGACATCGCCGCGCCGGTCGAGGCGCCGGAGGTGACGCCGAGCATGTGCGGGTCGGCGAGCACGTTGCGCACCAAGGTTTGCAGTACCGCGCCCGCGACGGCCAGCGCCGCGCCGACCATGGCGCCGAGCAGCACGCGCGGCACGCGCACCAGCCAGACGATGGAATCCTGGGCCGGTGTCCAGTCCGCCACAGCGGGCGTCCCGAAAAGGTGGTGGCCGATGATGCGCGCGACGGTGCCGGGCGGCACCCACACCGGGCCGAGCCCGGTCGCCGTGATCAGCACCACGGCCAGCGTGGCGCCGAGCCCGCCGAGCCACAGCACGGTCGTCGCGCGATGGCGCGCGTGGTCGAGATCGTCGGTGTCCTCGGTGTCGGGCAAGGTCGCGGTCATCGAACAGCCGCCTTTCCTGGATCCAGAACCTCGACGGGTGGTCCCGCGTCGCGTGGGCCGAACAGCAGTTGAATCGCGCCGAACGCGGCCGACATGTGGACGGACACGCCGTAGACGGGTTCGAGGATGGTGGGAGTGAGGACTTCCGCCACCGGACCGGCGGCGGCCACCCGGCCTCGGTGCAGCAGCACCAGACGGTCGCAGTAGCGGGCGGCCAGATTCAGATCGTGCAGCACCACCAGCGTGGTGGTGGTCGTCAGATCCCTTATCAGGCCGAGCAATTCGTGTTGGTAGCCGATATCGAGATGGTTCGTCGGTTCATCGAGCAGCAGGTGGTCGGCTTGCTGCGCCAGGGCTCTGGCGATGAGCACCCGTTGGCGTTCGCCGCCGGAGAGCGCGGTGTAGGGACGATCGGCCAGGTGACGGGCCCCGACGCGAGCGAGCGCCGCCGCGGCGGCGATACGGTCGGCACGCGAGTAGCCGTGCAGCGCACCGGCCCACGGGGCGCGGCCCAGCAGGACGGTCTCTGCGACGGTGATCGGGGTCTCGGCGGGCGACTCTTGCGCGACGACGGCCAGTCGCGCCGCCAGCGCCCGGCCGCGCAGCGCCTCGACCGGAGTGTCGTCGATGGTCACGACACCGGACCGGGGCCGCAGCGCGCGATAGAGCAGGCGCAGCAGCGTGGATTTGCCCGAGCCGTTGGGCCCGATCAGGCCGACGATGGTGCCGGGGTCGGCGACCAGTCCGACTCCGTCGAGCACGATCTGGCCGCCATAGGAGAAGCCGACGTCATCGATTGTGATCATCGGATCACCACCTCCGCGGCGCGCCGAGGCGGTGTGGTCCAGTCCGGCGGCGTGGGCCGCCACGTCCGGTGCACGGTGACCGTCGTGGCGAAGCCGGCGCAGACACGGTGGGCTGCGACGATTTTCGCGGGCAGTGCCGGATCGGTCTCGTCCAGCAGGATGCCGGTAGTGGTGCCGCTGTGCGCGACGACCACACCCGCCGCGCCGAGTTCTCTGGCGGCGCTGATGGTGGCGTCAAGATGCGGCCGCGACCGCAGCACGGTGCTCAGTTCGGCGCTGCGGGTGGCTACCGCGCCGATCGCGCGCACGTCGCGGCGAGCGACCGCGACGGTGAGTTCGGCGAGCAATGCGCTGTATTCGCGTTTGGCGGCGGCGGTGAACGCGGGTTTGCGGCGGTTGAAGGCGACGGTGTCGACGTGGCCGCCTTCGTCTCCGGTGACGATGGTCAGCGGCGGCAGCGCGCCGAGCATGGCCAGCAGCCGTACTTCCCGGTGGTAGAAGGCGACCGCGCCGGGATACATCACTCCGTCGGAGGGCTCGATGCGCCGTAGTTCGGTCTCGATCTCGCCTGCGCCGATCTCCCGGTCCTCGGCGTCGGCCACGGCGCGGGCGGTGGCGACCAGGTCGGCGGTGGAGCTGGCCAGACCTTTGCCCTCGGGTAGGTCGCCCAGCAGGGTGAGCACACCGCCGTGCAGCACCGTCGAGCGTGCGAGCAGCGCGCGGGCGAGGATCCCGGACTTGGTCTTGTGGGCGGGAGCGACGGTGACGGTGTGCCGGTGCGGGTCGGGCTCGAAAACCGCTACCGCGCCGCGCGCGATGGGCAGGGTGACCAGGAAGTCGCGATCGTGCTCCGCGGTGATGCCTTGCAACAGTTCCCCGCAACTGCCGAACGCGCTGCCGACGCCGACGCGGGGTGGGGCGGTCACCGTTGCCCCGTGCCGGTGCGGCGGGCGACCACATGCAGCCGGTCGCCGTCGAGCCGCTCGGAGAGCACGCCGTCGGCGGGCCAGCCCGGTGTGGTCAACGGGCCCGGCGCGTCGAACAGCGCGAGTATTTCGAATCCCGCATTCGTCAGCAGGTGACGCAGTTCCTGTGGGAACAGCAATCGCCAGGCGGTGTGCTGGGTGACCGGCTCAGGACATCCCGGCCACGTCCAGATGCGTTGCCTGCGCAGCAATTGCGCGGGCAGGTCCACGGTAAGCGAGGTATGGGAGGTGTAGGTCATGCCTTCCCAGTCGACCTGCCGGACCAGTTCCTCGTCGAGCAGTTCCCGCCGCCCGCGATCGGTGAGCAGGAAGGCGCCGTTGCGCATCTCCAGGATCAGCAGACCGCCGGAGCGCAGGCACGCCGCGAAACGGTCGAGCGCCGCGACCAACTCGGTGGTGTCGTGCAGGTGCAGCAGCGTGCTGCCCAAGCAGGTGAGCACGTCCACCGGCGCGCCGGTGCGCAGGGCGCGGGCGTCGCCGACGCTGAAATCCACTGCCGGATATCGGGTCCGGGCGTACTCGACCATGCGCGGTGAGATGTCGACTCCCCGCACGCGGTATCCGAGTTCGCTGAGGCGGGCCGCGTCGCGACCGGTGCCGGATCCGACGTCGAGCAGGTCGGCCGGCGTGCCCGCGCCGAAGCGGACCAGCAGATCGGTGACGAAGCGCGCGTTGCGGTCGCCGCTGTCGGGGAAGGTTCGATCGTAGAGCGCGGGGTTGTCGGTCAGCAGGTTCTCGCTGAGCAGGACGGGGCCCTGATCTCGAGCAGTCATCGGGCGGAATCGCCTTTCGCCGTGCGACTCGGCGTCGCGTCGATCGGTCGGGGTTGCGATGTGGTGGCCTCGGGTAGGCAGCCGCGCCTGCGCAACAGCAATACGGCGACGGCGGACAGCGATCCGACGCCCGCGCACAGCAGGGCGGGTGGCCAGCTCAGCGGTCCGCCCGCATGGTCGACAGCTGTGCCGACCATGGTGGTGGCGGCCACGGTGAACACGCCGGAGGCCAGGTAGAAGGCGCCGAAGTAGGTGCCGGTCAGGTGCGGTCCGCTGAAGCGGGGAAGCGCCTCGTTCACGAACGGTTGCACGGCCATCACACCGAGCGCGAGTACCACCGCGGCCGCCATGACCGGCGCGACACGCACCGCGACCGCGACCGTACCGTCACCGCCCGGCGACAGGACGAGTCCCGCGGCGGGCGGGACGAGGAATGCGGCGCCCAGCACCGCCATCCCCAGCGCCATCGCCGAACCACGGTCGGTGCGCCGGGACAGCGTCCTGGTGATCGGAACCTGCAGTGCCACCACCGCTATCGTCTCGATGACGAATAGCGCCGCCACCGCAGCCGGTCCGGCGGAAGACCCGGCGAGGTCTTGCACCTGCAGGGTGAACAGGAAATAGATCTGGCTCTGCAGAGCGAACATGCCCATCAGCGCCAGCGCGAAAGCCCAGAACTGGCGATCGGCGAATACCCGCGCGAAATCCGCGCGCAGCGCGGTGTCCCGGGCGGACGCGGGCCGGGCGGGCAGCAGGAGCAGTTGCGCGATGGTCAAGCCGGCGAAAACGCATGCCGCGGCCACCGCGGTCAACCGGAATCCGGCCCCTGCCAGCAGCGTTCCGACGAGCGGCCCTAGGGCCGAACCGGTATTGCCGAAGATGTTGAACAGGGCGAACGCCTCGGCCGCCCGGTCGCCAACGTCGCGGGCGATGTAGGCGCGCACCGCGGGGTTGAACAACGCACCCGCGAACCCGGTGAGCACCGACGCGAGCAGCACCACAGGCAGTGAGCCGCCGACGGCGAACAGCGCGAACCCCGCCGCCCGGATGCTCGCTCCGACGATGATCACCCCCCGCGCGCCGAGGCGATCCGAAGCCGAGCCCCCGACCAGGAACAGGCCTTGCTGACTGAGATTGCGTACGCCGAGCACTACGCCGACCACCGCCGCCGACAGCGCCAGATCGGCGCGCAGATATTCGGCGAGGAACGGCACCAGCATGAAGAACCCGATGTTCCCGACGAGCTGGTTGACCAGCAGCAAGCGCACCGAGAGCGGGAAGGTGGCGAACAGCCCGAGCCCCGTCATGCGGCCGCTCGCACGCGCCGCACCCCGAGTCCGGGCCCGGTCGGTCGGCGCAGCGTGCCGTCCGCACCGCTCAAACCCGTCCACGGG
Organism: Nocardia sp. NPDC047654; assembly: GCF_043205035.1. Taxonomy (NCBI): domain Bacteria; kingdom Bacillati; phylum Actinomycetota; class Actinomycetes; order Mycobacteriales; family Nocardiaceae; genus Nocardia; species Nocardia sp. NPDC047654. The sequence continues at coordinate 31,114 of NZ_JBIDDF010000012.1, read as the reverse complement.
TCGTCCGCAAGCAGCAGATGACCGTCCAGATCCACCCAGCGCGCGGCCCCGACCAACTGGGCGGCGGGGGCGATGCCCAGTGAGCTGCAGACCTGGCAACCGAGCAGCACCGGTAGTCCGCGCGCCCCCGCCCAGTCGAGCATCGTTTGCGCCGCGTCGAGTCCGCCGCACTCGGCGAGTTTGATGTTGACGCCGCCGATGCCATCGGGCAGGCGGTCCAGATCGGTGATCGATCCCGCGTCCTCGTCGGCGAGCACCGGCATCGGCACCGCGCTGGCGACAGCGGCGAGCCGATCGGGGTCTCCGGCGGGCACCGGCTGTTCTACAGCGGCGATGCTCTGGTCGGCGAGGGCGTCGAGCACCGCGACGGCGGTGCGGACGTCCCAGGCGCCGTTGGGGTCGAGCAGGAGTTCCGCGGTCGGTGCCGCCGCGCGAATCGCCCGGACGCGTGCGATGTCCTCGGCAGGGTCCGGCGCACCCGCTTTGATCTTGAGCACGGTGAATCCGGCCCGTGTCATCCGGTGCGCGGTCGACTCGGCTTCGCCGGGGCTCATCAGGCCGATCGTGTAGGCGGTTGGCGCCGAATCCCACTGCGGCAAACCGAGATACTCGCACATCGGCAGCCCCGCGCGGCGAGCGAGCACATCGTGCGCCGCGCTGTCGAGCGCGGCGACCACGGGCAGCGCGAACTCCGAGCGCAGCGACGGCAGCAGCGCGCGCACCTCGTCGGGATCTGCGCAGCAGGCGATCCGCTCGGCGATCCCGCGCAGCGCGGTGTCGATCGCGGCGAGGTCCAGCCCGAGGCGGGGGCTGCCGACGACTTCACCGTGCCCGGCGTGCCCGTCGGCAGTCAGCGTGACCCACACCGCGAATCGCTCCGTCATGGTCGCGCGCGAGATGCGCAGGGGGCGAGCCAATTTCAGCGTGGTAGACGTCCACGTCATTCTCACGCGCGGACCTCCTTGCCCAACGGGTCGCGAACCACGGCACACCGAGCCCACCCGTGCGCCTCTTCCGCGTCGGGCGCGGAAAGTTCCACCGGTTCGGTGATGGTCGAACGGAGCAGGCCGTTTCGCCGGCACCACCCGTCGTCGTAGATGCTGCGCAGATAGCGGTGCGGTCCGTCGGGGAAGACGGTGAGTACGCGAACACCAGGCTCGCGTCGGGTGATCCATCCGGCGACCAGCGCGGTCGCCCCGGTGCTCCAACCACCCGCGACACCTGCGGCGGCCGCCAGTGCACGGCAGGATGCCACCGCTTCGGACGGTCCGACCCAGTGCACCTCGTCGAAGTCGTCATAGGCGACGTTGCGCGGAAGGATGCTGCTGCCCAGGCCGCGCATAAGTCGTGGTCGGGCCGGCTGACCGAAGATGCGCGAGCCCACCGAGTCGACGCCGATCACCCGCAGGCCCGGCCAGTGCGCGCGCAACACTCGGGTCAGGCCGGCGCAATGGCCGCCGGAGCCGATACCTGCGACGAGCACATCGGCGTGGCCGACCTGCTCGAGCAGTTCATGGGCCATGTCCGCGTATCCGGCGGCGTTGTCCGGGTTGTCGTACTGGTCGGGCCAATACGCGCCCGGGGTGGCGTCGAGCAGTTCGGCCAACCGGTCGAGCCGGGCGCGCTGCCAGCCGCCCTCGGGATGCGGGTCACAGACCACTTCAAGTCCGACACCGAAGGCGGTGAACAGCGCGCGCATCTCCGGCTCGAGTTCGTCGTCGACCACGAGCACGACGGGATGACCGAGCGCCTTACCCGCCAGGACGAGACCGAGACCCAATGTGCCGCTGGTGGATTCGATCACCGTCGCGCCCGGGGCGAGGTCGCCGCGGGCGCGTGCGGCGCTGAGCATGGACACTGCCGCACGCGCCTTCATGCCCGCGATGCTCGCGGCCTCCAACTTGGCCAGGTAACTACCTGCTCCGGCCGGAATGGGTATGACAGGGGTGCCGCCGACCAATCCGAGGAGCGCGGGTTGGGGGGCGGGGCTGGTCATCGGGTGCACGAGGTTTCCCCATTTCGGTAGCGGAACAGGGTGCTGGGCCCACCATCGAGGGAAAAGAAGGGATACGGTTCGGCCGAGACCGCCGTGACGCCCCGGCCCAGGAACCACGGCAGAACGGCACTGCCGGTCTGGGCGAACAGCACCATGGGGATCGATCGGTCGTTCGCTTCGGCCAGTAGCGCGTCGAAGGTCCCGTTGCCGATCGTCATCCCGGTGACCAGCAGCGCGTCGTAGTCCGGCGGCGTGTCGGCGACGCCGCGGTACACGGGCTCGCCCCATTCGGTTCGCCCTCCGACGAGGTCGCACGGGTAGTAGCCGATGCCGCGGGCGCGCAGTGCCGCGAGCAGGGAGCCGACCACGCCGACGACCAGCACGCGCCGCACGCCGGAGGGCAGCAGATCCACCACCGCCTCGGCGCGCTGCCGGGACTTCTCGAGCGAGCTGCCCTCGGTCACACCGACGCGTTCGGCGGCGACACCTCCCGCCGCAGGGTGCGGCCGTATATGCATCAGATACGCGTCCAACGCGGCGATTCGGACGGTTTGCCGCGAGTGGGACAGCAGCTGCGCCACTGTCGCTCCGACGCAGTCATCGAGCACGTCCGCTCGGCCGGTATCGTCGCCGGGCTCGAGCCCGCAGGAGCCCACGGCCGCGCCGACGCGAACACTCAGCACCTCGTTGCGGTAACCGCCGCGACGGCCGGCGTGCCGGGTCCCGTACCGGGTGTGGAACGCGGTGGCCACCGCCAGGCCGGCCGGATCGGCGCCGAGGCGAGCCTCCCGCGCCCAGTCGGTGAGTTCCCCGACCGAGCGGGGCCGTGGCACGAGGGCGAGATCGGCGGTGGTCATGACGCCACCTGCGCGACGTCGACGATGAGCTTGTCGATGCGATCGCGCGCCAGATCGCCTGCGGCGCCCGGCTGCCCGTCGACCACCATGACGTGGCCGAGGTAGGTGTTGTTGTCGGTCGCGATCCGGACCTGGGTGCCCGGTTCGGCCAGCGTGTGCTCGACGACGCGCAAATCGTCGTCCCAGTTTTCGGCACCCGATATCGCCGTCAGCACACCCGCGCGATCTGCTACCGCGAATGCGATGGCGGCGCTGCCCGTACCGGTCGGGCGCGGCGTCAGATCGGGAGCGCCGCCCACGGCCACCTCGGCGTGAACGGCCGCGAGGTCGATTCCGGTCACCCGGCGTACCAGCTCGGTGATCCGATTGCCCGCGGGACGGGGATTCACCTCGATCAGCCGGGGGCCGTCGGCGGTGCATTTGATCTCGGTGTGCGCGACGGTGTCGTCGAGGCCGAGCGCCGCGATCGCGTCGCGGGCCACCGCGCTGACCGCTGCCTGCTCGTCGGCGGTCAGCGTGGCCGGGAACATGTGCCCCGCCTCGATGAACGCGGGCGCTCCGGTCAGCCGCTTGTCCGTCACACCGACCACGGTGGTGTGGCCTGCCACGGTGACCGTCTCGACGCTGAATTCCGGCCCGTCCAAGCACTCTTCGACAAGGATCTGCGGTGCGCGTACCTGCCCGCGCGCGTTCACCGGGAAACCGGCGATACGCTCGACGGCCGCGCGCAACTGCTGCTCGTCGTCGACGCGGCGGACGTACATGCCGCCGCACAGGTCCACCGGTTTGACGACCAGCGGGTATCCGATCTCCTCTGCCGCACCTGCCAATTCGTCCCAATCCTCGGCGACGGCGAAGGCCGGGCCCGGCACTCCCGCGGCCCGGCAGAGGGCGCGGGTCCGGTGTTTCCGGCAGGCCGCGGCGACGGCCTCCCTGGCGGGGCCGGGCAAGCCCAGATCCCCGGCGATCGCCGCGACGGTGGGCAAGTAGTAGTCACACGACGACAGCACCCCGTCGAAGGCCAGCACCTCGTGCAGCCTGCGCACATACGGCAGGAGTGCCGCCTCGTCGTTGGTTTCGGCGGTGACGATGTTGGCCGCCTCCAGGAGCGGATGGGTGCTCGGCTTCCCACGCAGGTAATGACTCAGATCTCGGGTGAGGAAGCTGAACGTATGGCCTCCCTCGCGTATCCCGGCCGGAAGCAGCGTGCTCATAGAGCCGACCCAGCTCTCCACCATCAGCAGATGTCCCACAAACCCTCCAAGCTTCGAGCGGCACATAATGATAACCATTATCATTAGCTGCGCAAGCTTGTTCGGCCATCGATTCGCGCAGACATGTTGTGGCACAACGTATTTTGAAGAGAAGTTGCTGATAATGATAATCATTGTCAATACTGATCGTGGTCGTGCACCTGGCATGACCACGATCACGATGAGGAAAACACCATGTTGCTGAGGACACTTGCCGTGCCCGCGCTGGCGCTGGCCGCCCTGACCGCCGTGACGGGCACCGCTCACTCCGAACCGGGCGGCGACCGGCCCATCTCCTTCACCGCCCATGCCACCGACACGTCGTCGATCATCGAAATCGACTCCGGCGCCTTGGTAGTCGAGGACGGAACGCTGAAAGTGAAGTCCCGAGACGGAGTCACCGTCGCAGGGACGCCACTACGGTTCACCCTCGACGAATTCGAATTCCCGATCGTCGCCGAGATCTCCGGCCGCACCGCGACCCTGACGCCGGATCTGTCGATGGAACACGCCGTCTACAAGCCGGTAGCGCTGCCGTTCGAGGACAAGGCGCCCTGGAAGACCGAGTACGACCGTGAGCAAGCCGCCTGGTCTCGCATGACCAGCACGATCAGCATGGGCGCCACCATCGGAACCCTCGTCGGCGGCCTGGGCGGCGCGGCGGTGGGCTGTGTGCTCGGCGGCATCGCGGGCGCGACCATTGCCGCGGGAACCATCGCGGGCCTGTTCGGTCCGTTCATCCCGGCCGCGGGGGTCGGCTGCCTTGTCGGTATCGCCGCGGTCGGCGCTCTGGGAACCGTGGCGGGCCAGATCCTGGTCACCGCCCCGGTGGCGATCGGCGCCGCGATCCAGTACTTCACCACGATCAACACCCCATTCGCGACAAAGTAGTAAGCACGGCCCTCGATGCGGGTGGCGTATCTCAGGCGGTTTGCCGCGGCGCGTGTTGTTCGAGTCCGCTCGACCTCCATGATGCGGCGCGAGAACCGAGAAAACCGATGAGTAGTACACCGATCCCGCCGCAAAACGCTGACCGCGCCGATTAGCCTGCCTACCACCTCGGCGCGTGCGACCGCGTCAGCGTTCGGGCGGGACGACGCCGGATCATTCGGCCCATGACAGGACTTCGGTGGGGGTCACCGGAGGCGGGGGAGGGGTCGACACCCCGCCTCCGGGACGCTCGGGCGGCGGCCCACCGCCGCAGCGCGTCCGCGTAGCGCTCGAGCACGGGCAGCGGCACGCCCGTGTAGGGGGGCGCGCGACCGGGGAAACGGAACGCGTTGCGGTAGTGCGTTGGTCATGGGTCCTCCGCTGGTCGAATGGCGGCGAACGGGGAGTCTCGCCGCGCCGATCACGCGGTCGGCCGGTGCGTCCATCTCACGGCTGGTTCGTCTGAGGAAGCGGACTCGCATCTATCCGGGTGTGAGCGCACCTTCTTCCGAGAGGAACCTTCTGATGACCGTTCACCTGTTCAACCACCTCGCTGACCGCCTCCGGGGTGTGCGATGACCGCCCCGGCCGTTGTGGTCGAGGATCTGCACGTCGCCTACGGCAGAACCTGGGCGCTCGACGGTATCGATCTGGAAGTTGCTGGTGGGGCGACGCTGGGGGTGCTCGGCCACAACGGTGCAGGCAAGACCACCCTGATCCGCGCCCTCACCACCCTGGTGCGGCCCACCGTCGGCCGCGTGCGAATCGGTGGCCTCGACGTGATCGCCGATGCCACCGGGGTTCGCCGCCGGATCGGGGTGACCGGTCAATACGCCGGACTCGACGAATTTCTCACCGCCCGGGAGAACCTGGAGCTGATCGGCCGCCTGACCGGGCTGCGCCGCACCGCACGCGCACGAGCCGACGCGCTGATCGACCGGCTCGGGCTGGGTGAGTACGCGGCCCGGCGGGTCGGGGAACTTTCCGGTGGCTCCCGCCGCCGCGTCGATCTGGCCGCAAGCCTCGTCGGCGACCCGTCGGTGCTGTTCCTCGACGAGCCGACCACCGGCCTGGACCCCGTGGCCCGTGCCGGACTATGGGACGTCGTCGAGGAGCTCACCACCGCGGGTACCACCGTGGTGCTCACTACCCAATACCTCGAGGAAGCCGACCGGCTCGCCGATCACATCGTGGTGCTGAGCCGTGGCAGGGTCGCCGCCCGCGGCACCCCTGCCGAGCTGAAACGGATCGTCGGCGGCAAGGTGCTGCACGCCACCGTCCCGACCCACCGGATCGCGGATCTGCCTTTCATCCCGGACGTCGAGCGGGTCGACGGCGCCCGAGTGCGGGTGTCGCTCACCGTCGATGACACTCCCACCGTGACCGCGCTGGTCGCCGACCTGCACCACGGCGGCATCGACATCACCGATCTCGATGTGACGTCCCCGAGCCTCGATGACGTCTTCACTCACCTCGCCCACGCCACTGGAGCCCACCGATGACCACCACCATGACCGTGATCGGGCGTTCCCCGATCATCGACCAGCTCGCCGCCCTGACTGTCCGGAACCTGCGCACCAGCGCCCGTGTCCCGCAGCTGCTGATGTTCTCACTGACCATGCCGATGGCGATGCTGGTGCTGTTCAGCCAGGTGTTCCGCAGTGTCGCCGCCGGACCCGGCTTCCCGGCGGGGGTCAGCTACATCGACTTCCTCACCCCGGCCATGCTCGCGGTCTCCACGGTGATGGCCGGCACCAACGCTGGGGTCTCCGCCGCGATCGATCACACCAACGGCCTGCACGACCGTTTCGCTGCCCTGCCGATGCGGGCGACGCTGCCCGGGATGGCGCGCACCATCAACGAGGCCGTGTTCACCCTCGCGCGAGCCGCGCTGCTCGGGATCGCCGCGATGCTGCTGGGTTTCGACTTCCACGGCAGCGGCGTCGATGCCGTGGCCGCGGTCGTGGTTCTGGTGATGCTGGCGGGGGCGATGAGCGCCCTGTTCGGGCTGATCGGGGACCGGCTACGCCGCCCTGACGTGGTCCAGTTCGCCGGAATGATGGTGATGATGCCGCTGATGTTCGTCTCGAGCGCGTTCGCACCGATCCAGACCATGCCCGGCTGGATGCAAGCCATGGCCGTGGTGAATCCGGTCGCCCACGCCACCGACGCCCTGCGGGGACACGTGCTCGGCACCGGCACCGCCGGGGATACCGCCACCGCCCTGGTCGCGGCGCTCGGACTGTGGGCCGCGGTCACCCTCATCCCCGTCCTCACGCGTCTGGTTCGACCGACCCGGGCCCGCTGAACCACGACGAACCCGCCGCGTCCTTCCTCTCCGGCAAGGGGAAGGACGCGGCGGGCTTTGCGTACGCGGTATCGGCCCGAACCGAGCACCGCGATGGCCTCTACCCTGCGAGGGGTAGAGGCTGATCTCGGATGCTGTTTCAGCGGATACGCCCGGTGCAGGCGTCGGCGGCGCTCATGCGGTGGCGTCGAGCAGATGCAGTTCCTCGGCCACGATCAGATCGACCTCTTCGTCGGTCAGATCCGACAGCAGATGTGTCGTGAGCATCGCTCTCACCTCCTCACCGCGCTTATCGGGTCTGTCGAATCGGAGATTCCGATATCGACTTCGACACCCATACAGACGGGACACTCCGGATCGGGACGCACGGATGCGTCCGATCGGACTCATCGCCGTCAGTACGTGCGATGACGAACCAAAGGCTCGCCACCGCGCCGGCAGGCGAGGATGCTGGAGACGGAGAGGAACCCCGATCATGAGCGAGACACCCGCCACCACACCACGCCCGCAACACGCTGATCTCGACCAACTCTGGCGCCGCTTCTCCGACGACCTGCGGGCCTTCATCGCCCGCCGGGTCTCACGCCCGCAAGACGCCGATGACATCCTGTCGATCGTGTTCCTGCGGATGGCCAAAAGCCTCGACAATCTGCGCGAGCAGGACCGGCTGCTGGGCTGGATGTATGCGATCACCCGCAACGCGATCACCGATTACTACCGATCGGCGCCGCATCGCCGCGAACTACCCGTCGACGCCGTTCCCGAGAACCCCTCGGCAGGCGACGATGAACCCGACACCGGCGAGGCGGCGGAGAAGGAACTGGCCTCGTGCCTGGTGCCGATGCTCTCCGGGCTGCCCGCGGAGCAGGCCGCGGCGGTGAAGATGGTCGACTTCGACGCGCGCACGCATGCCGCTGCTGCCGGTGAGGCGGGTATCTCGGTGTCCGGGATGAAATCTCGCGTGCAACGCGGCCGCGCCGCCCTCGAGGCCCAACTGCACGCCTGCTGTCGGATCAGCCAGGACCGCTCCGGCCACGTGCACGACTACCAACCCCGCGAGGGAGCCTGCGGCGGAGCGGCCGGCAGCGACGGAGGCTGCGGCTGTGGTGGTTCTACGCCACCATCCGGCCAGTAGACCGTCACACCGGTTCAGGAACGCCCCGCCGGTCAGCCGCGGGATCACCACGATCGGACAACGGTGCGGTGCGAGCCATACGAGGCTCGCACCGCACCGTGCCGGGTGAGGGCTACTGACAGCCGCAGCCGCCGCCCGATGCGGCCGCCGCAGCGCAGCACGTCGCCTTCTCGCTGGCAGCGCAGCACGTGGTCTGCCGTTCGGTGCTGCAACACGCCGGTGCCGCAGGCGACGGTGATGCGTCCGTCCGGTGTGCCGCCGGAGACTCGAATTCCTTCGGATGGGTCATGGTTACTCCCGGATTCGTGGGGATGGGCACCAGGACAGACGGAGGAGAACAGGAAAGGACGCACCGAGGGCCCCCGTGGGGTGCTCCCGTACCGGGGGCGGATGCAATCCGATTCGGAACTCTGGCCGCCGCTGTAGCGCGCTCACCGGTCAGGCGGCGGTTGTGCAGCCCGAGGTGTCGGCTGGAGGATGGAGACTGCCACGCCGGCGGCGGATCTTTCGGCCATGGAATCGAGGCGTCATGCCAGAACCGGTGACGGATCGAAGTGTGCTCGCAGCCGATCTAGAGCGAGCGCGGGCCGATTTTCACACTCTGCTGGGGATGGCGGGCGAGGAAGACTGGGGCAAGGCTTCGGCGGGGACCCGCTGGAGCAACGAACAGCTGCTGTTCCACATGCTGTTCGGGTACATGGTGGTGCGACGGCTGCTGATCGTTCTGCGCATGATGAGCCGACTGCCCGAGGGCATCGGTCGCGGGTTCGCCGCACTCCTCAACGCCGCGACGGCGCCGTTCGATGTGATCAACTACTACGGCTCGTGCTGGGCGGCCCGCGTCTACAACCGCCACCGGATGGGAGCGAAGCTCGACCAGGTGATCGGCTCGCTACAACACTCGCTGGCGCACGAACCAGACACCGCATTTCAGCGCGGAATGCACTACCCCACCCGGTGGGATCCCAACTTCGCCGACTACATGACCCTTGCCGACATCTACGCTTATCCCGGCCGCCATTACGACCACCATCGGCGTCAACTCACTCTCACGGGAACGCGGTGAGCGCGCCGGCTCAGCGCACCGGGTTGCGGCGTTCGAGGAACACGCTGTCGCGCCACTTTCCGTCGAGCTGGGCGACGCGTTCCCGCACGCCGACGGTGCGGTAGCCCGCAGAGTGGTGCAGGGCGATCGCGGCGCGGTTCTCCGGAGAAATCGAAATCTGCAGCGTCCACAGGGTTTCGTCGCGGCCTCACGCATCCGATGGACCGAGCACTCGTTCCCGAACGCCGAACCGAACCGGCCGCCGCCGCGGTTACTCGAGGCCGGCAACGCCGAATACCTCGCCGCGCTCACCATCATCGGCAACCGCATCATCGAGCTGGGTCCACTGCGCGCCAACTAGCAGTGGATCGTTCATCTGATCCGGCGCCATGACGTCGAACAGGGTCAGTTTTCGGAATTGTCGCGACGCTGCGGCGCGTATTTCGACGCGCTCCCGGATCGCGCAGGTCGGCCCGATGCCCTGGGCGACCGATCGCGGTGACCGCAGCCGGTCGTGGCAGCGGCGGCAGTGCGCGACGAGTCGCACGGTGGGCTGGTCGCCGGTCTCGGCCACGTCTTTCTCCTCCGGCCGGGCAGGTACGCCGCAAGCCTGACCCGACCGACCGACAAGCGAATCGAGGTCCGGGGAGAGTCGTTCAGCGAGCCAGGGACTTCAGCAGCAGCCGCCACCGGGGAACCGGCCGGGACAGGGGTGGGTCGCTGACTTTGTCGGTGTGAGGTTCGGTGGCCAGCCCTTCGTCCCAAGTCCCGGTCCTGGTGGCGCGGGTGGAACCTTCACCCAGGGCACGGTGACCGGTGAGAGGCAAGTCATCAATCGAGGCACACCAATGACGCAGGCGGGCATCCGATTAGGGAGCTTCTCACCGGGCACCTGGACCCGATCCTGGCGGGGATCAAGTCCTGCCGCCAGTCTCGAGTAACCGAATCGAGTGTGTTCAGCCAGCCGGTGACGACGCGTTTGGATCCGGCGAGTATGGCCTATCGCTATACCCACGTACCGTTGCTACCTTCGCCGGACGCCGCTTCCCAGCGCCTTGCAACACGAACCACTGCTGAGACACGGCCTAGCAGCGTTCATACTGACGCGCGTAGGGCTGCGACTCCGGTGAAACATCGCGCCAGGGTGGCTGGGGGCAACCGCCGACGAAGACCGCGAAAGCGGGGCCGTTGCGTGTTTCGATCGCGTAGTCGACCACGGCACCGGGCTGGGCCAAGTAGGGAAGATGCTTTTCGGCGAGTTGTGTTGCCTGCGCAGCGGTGAGTTGCTTTCCGACAGGAGGGTATATCGTGACATCCAGGGTGCGGCCTGCTTTGCCGGGCGGGTCGTATACGGAAATCTCGACGAAGAATGGGGTGGGTTGATCGGTCAGGAACCACTCCCACATCTCGAGTTCACCATTGGACGGAAAGCGGGGTCGGCTGTACGGGTAGCGGAATGGGCGGTCCTGGTTGAGCCACCCGGGTTCCAGGCTCGAGTAATTCTTGAACCCGCTCTCCTCATGAACGGTCAACACCGTCCAGTAGTTGGATGCCAGTTCGGGGAAGTCCTGGATGATTCGGCGCATCGCCGCAGTGGCACGGTGGGGTTCGGCCTCGGAGCCCGCTGAGACGCTGATGGAGTTGCTCATCTGGTCTACGTCGATGCCACGTGACGACCAGTGCACCTGTGCGCCGGGGGGCGAGACTCTCGCCCAGGTGTGTGCCGAGTTCGCTTCCCTGCTCACGTCCCGACCGAACCGCCAATTCGCATAATAAGAGTCCGTCATCCGGTCGATGTTGACCTCGGTCTGGTCGCCTTGGTAGCGCGGAGGAAGCTGCTGGGCGCCCATGGCACGCACCACGGACGCGGCCTGGTCCGGTGTGGCGCCATCCTCGAGCTGCGCATCGAGCCGGGAATGGTACGTGCGGGACTTGCCCTCGTAATCGAACCAATGTGACGCATCGACCACCCCGGGAAGAGCCTGGATGGCAGTCTCGATCACGCGTGACCAGCTGTCACGCTCGGCCTGGTCCGGTCCTTGTGTCGGAAGAGTACATCCTGTCAGCAGGACTGCCGCCATCATCAATATGACGGTCGGGGTGGTGAAGCGCATACGTTTCATTCTGGTGTCCGGGACGCCAGGCGTTGCTAGCGGATTTCGGCCATGACGTTATTGCCAGCGACACTGCGAAGGTGTGGCCGACCGGCCCAGCGCGGCCACGGCGGCGGCGATACCACGAACTCGCCACCACCCACCGAGCCGGATTCGTCCTGGCCCGCGTCGTCTAATGGCTCGAAACATCGGGAGACACGACCCAACGGCCTTCACCGGTCATGGCGGCTGCGCGCGCCAACTGCGTGCGCGGCACTTCGCCGTCTGCGCCGAGGTGAACACCGGATCCTGGCTCGGCTGCGGACGCTGACGGACGGGATGAGGGCGATCGGCGAGGACCGACGCGCGTCTGCCGCCGACGTCTGCGCGGGCGGCGTCCGCGGCTTCCTCGGCGGCCACACGCACGATGGCCTCGCACCGACCGGTGCAACCGGATGGCGGCGCGGATCGTGCCGGCGTACCGGGTGGCCAGGATGGCGATTGCCGCCGGTGATGCGGGCCACGGCGGCGACGGCTTGGGCGTCGGCGAAGTGACGGCGCCTGCAGCGGGGGACAGGGCGCAATGTTCGCGAATGGCGATAGTCATCTATCGAAACCACCGTCGTTCCACCGACTGGAGCGGGAGTCCGGCCGTGCGTATGCAGCTCGAGCCGGGCAGCGTCAGTCGCTTTGCCGGGGTGCGGCCGAGTTTGACCGTCGTGGAGGTAGGCGACGCGGCCGGTGGTCAAGGCGTCCAGGACGGCGGTCCCCCGTGCATCATATTGTCGTAGTCGGAAACCAGTCGTTCGATCAAATAATTCTCGGTTACCCGCTGCCTCCCTCTGCGGCCGAATTCGAGCCGGAGCGGCCGATCTTCACACAGGCGTACAACCGAGGCAATGAATTCGTCGTCCTCATCGATTCCGACTAGGAAGCCGTTTACGCCGTGGATCACTTGGCCGTCGAGTCCTCCGATTCGTGAAGCGACGATAGGTTTGGATTTGTACATCGCCTCTGTGACGGCCAACCCGAATCCCTCCTCGACACTTTTCTGTACGACGATGTCCGCGCGGCGCTGGAGAGCGTTCACCCGATACTCGTTCGAGTCACGGTCATTGCCCACCATGGCCATCGCCACGATATGAGTACGCGCACGGACATCGCTCGATAGTGCGTGGAACACTCGGAGTACTTCATCGAGTTCCGCACGGCCCTCTGGGTCGTCGACCACCTCTCGGGGATCAGGTCCGGCAAGAACCAAGTGCACGTTTCGGCCGAAGTGTTCGGAGCACCGTAGTACAGCGGTGATCCCTTTGAGTGGATCCCAGCGACCCACCTGGAGCACGACGAGTCCCGACGAGGGAAGGGAGTGAGCCTGCCAGACCCGACTGATCTCCGTCTCCACCGGGCCCGACTCATGGAGTCCGAGTTCGGTGAGGCGTGTGTTGACCTGATCGGCTGTCATCGGGGCATTCTTCGGTGAGTCGGCCCATATCGCGGGGCGGGCCTCCTCTACCGCCCCGACAGGCGCATCCTTCAAGTATTCACCATGGGTGACCACCACTCTCTCCACTGCTTGCAGATCAGCCGAGAAATAGCGCCAGACCAGTGATTTCGCCCCTGAGGGATCCGATCGTGACCCTACGTGACAATGCCACATGACCCGAATACCGTGCAGGGCCAGCCCCGGCGCCAAACCCAGCGTTTGAGGGTCGTGCAAAACCACTAGATCTCCAGGTCTGACCATCGCCACGATATCGGCAAGGGCAAGAGCCAGTGTTTCTCGGTACACGTCTCGACCTGCGCCGGCAGTCAACAGCTCGGAAGGGGCGCCACGTCCGTGCAGCAAGTGATGGAGATTTTTGGTGAAGGAATAGAACTGGGGGCCACCCCTTACCACAGCCCAACCGAGGTCGCTCCGCCCGCCATTGGAGCTGAATATGACGGCGCGAATGAGCTCAGCGACACCGCCGCCGTTGGCACTGGTGTTGATGTGCACTATCCACGGTGCGCGACGGTCTCTTGGTTCGGCGATCCATTCAACGGCTACTTCTCGACTGTTCAATGCCCGGTCCTGTCAGTAGAGGGGGCGCCACCCACCCCGTAGGTTCGTCTCGAACACGATTTCTCCCACTATCGCCATGGATCCAAGAGGATCTTCGGCGCTCGCCGCGGTGCCGCCAACTCAGCGAACGCCAGTGCCGCGTGCTCCAGCGGTTCGACTCGATCGATCAGTGTGTGGGCGTCGAGTGTGCCCGATCCGAAAAGCTCCACGGCGTCCGGATAGTAATCCAGGCCGTGCCGGATGCCTCGGATGCTCAACCCGGCAAGTACGAGCTTGTTGACGTCGATTCCGTCGGCGATCTCATCGCTGATTCCGATCGCCGCGATCCGGGCACCGACCGCAGAGCCACGGATTGCCATCGCCAGAGCTTCCGGGCTCCCCGATGCCTCGATGACTACCGAGTACGATCCTTCTTCGAGCTCCGACGGGTCGAATCTATCCGATGCCCCCAATCGACTTGCCAGTTCCAGCCCGTTTTCATCGATCCCGATCACAGACAACCGGGCGACCCTTCGTTTCAGCATCTGCAATGCGAGCAATCCGATCGTGCCGGTCCCGATGATCATGACGGTGTCCGAATGCCGTATGGACAACGCGTCGATTCCGGCCAACACCGTAACGGCAGGCTCGATCAGTACCGCCGCGTCGGCGTCGACGGTAGCGGGGAGGACTGTCAATGCGGTCGCTGGAACCCTGACATAGTGAGCCGCAGCGCCCGCGCAACCGTACAGCCCTACTTCGACCATTCTGGTGCACTCGTTGCGCCGCCCCGTTTGGCAACCGCGACAGCTGCCGCACCAAATCATGGTCTGGCCCACGACTCGGTCCCCTGGAAGCACCGAATCGACACCGCAGACCGCTTCCACTACGCCGGCCCATTCGTGCCCGTATCGCAGCGGGAAGGTAGAGCGCCCGTCTCGGATATAACGAGCCGCACCACGCAGAAGTTCTGAGTCGGTGCCGCACAGACCGACGCGCGCCACTCGGATCAAGACGTGTCCCGGCACCGGGTCCGGTATCGGAACTTCGACGAGCCGCACCTGCTCGGGTTCCGTTATCACCGAAGCCCGCATCATGCCTGTGGGCCAATGTCCCGTCGACGGTCGCCCGGTCGCTTTCATGTTTACTCACCGTCCTCGTCGCTCGCAGGTGCACACGGCAAGCTCATCCTTCGGCTCGGCCGAGAAGCTCGCGCATCGCGGCGACGTCGGCATGCAGCTTTCCGGCCACGTGTGCGTAATCGTTCTCCAGCAGTAGCGCTTTCGGCACGAAATGCGTTAGTACGTGATCGCGCACAAGGGTGGCGAGCTGCTCACCGGTCAATCGCCGCCTCCGAGGCTCTTTGACATGTACCTCTGCGCAGACCCTCGACTGTGCCAGCAGATCACCCAAGAGCCTGCCCGGGTCATGACCGGCGTCGATGGCGTTTCCGGTATCGACAACCAGGCTGAGATTCGGCCGATCGACCGCATGGTAGAGCTGGATCGCCTCCGCGCTTCCCAACGCACTCTCCGATGCGACGCCCATACCTCGGGCGGCGGCCGACTCCGCGACCGGCCGCAAGAATGCGGCAGTAGCCATGAGCTGGCCGGCATCACCGATCGTGCTGGCACCGAAGCTCGGTATGTGGAGCGTTTCCGCCCCCAGGGCGGCCGCTACGTCCAGCGCCGTCATGGCCAGGCTCAGACAGTACGGGTTGACGCGGTTGTCTTCCGTGAAGATGCCGACGTCGTTCGCGTGGTTGAAGGCCAGGACCGGGACTGCCACGTCGGAGAGGAGGGGCAGCAAGCGGGGCAGGCAGGCGCCGTCGCTGAGGACCGTTCCGCGGTGCGCGCCCCCGAAGTCGAGATGAACTCGCCTGACACCGGCTCCGATCGCCTGCTCGATGGCCGCGGCTCGATCGATGCTCAGGCGCCACTGCGGCAACGCCAGTTCGACTTGCTCGAGGTCGTCTGTCATGGCTGCCAATCGGGCCGGATCATGATGGCAGCCTTCACCACTCGCCGGTCTGCGAATCGCCGGCTTGTCCCGTTGGCCAATCGAGCCAGCATCGCCTCCGCCTCGGCGATATCGACGACGTGGGTCACGAGCGGCCGATACAGTTCCGGGTACCGTAGTAGTTCATCGACGGCTTCGATGAGATGCCGGTTCGCCACTCCCCGGTGACCGAAGACCGTGAGCGGCCCGGCGTTCGTGCGCGGGAAGGTTCTAAATATCGGCTGAGCCGGCTGTCCGCCGCAATTGGCGGCTCGGACAGGACCGACCGCGATCGCACCGTGCCTGGTGGTGATCGGGTCTCGATCCGATCCGGCATGCACGTCCACATATAGCGGCGCGTCGCAGTGATCGATGATCGAAGCGATCACGGACGCGGTCGCGGTACGTGGGGTTGCGACGACTGCGGCGAGGGAATCCTTCGCCGTGCCGAGAAGATCCATGACCTCGAGATCTCCGCAACGGAACGATATCTCGGGCCCAGCCTGTATTCTCGACCAGGCGAGTCCTGCTTCAGTGTGGTGCACGTGCACGACGACCACACCAGGGTCACGATGTCGCCAATACCTGGCCGCCAAGTGTCCGATAGTGCCGTCTCCCCAGACGAGGAGAACCTTCGGCAGTTCCGACGCGGCAGCCATGGCTATTTCTCGGCCGTAGAGCACAGACGCCAACGGTTCGATCAGCGATGCCAGGTCGACCTCCGGAACCCGGGGCAGCTCCAAAACCAAACGTGCAGCGACAGCCTCCGCAGGGATCAGTACGCGCTGGGCCCAGAACCCGCGAACGTTGTGCCCGAGCAGGAATCGCGCATCGGTTGGGTGGGTCGGGTTCACGGTGACTACAGCAGACGGCTCGTACGGTCCGCTGCCGGACCCCGCCGCGACGACCGTGGCGATTCCTTCGTGCCCCAGAACATCCGTGGGGTCCGACCGCAGTCCCTGAAGGATTTGCAGATCCGTGCCACAGATACCGGCGACAATCGGCGCGAGCAGTAGCTCACCTGGGCGGGGGATCGGTGTCGGCAGGTGCTCGAAACGCACCCCATCGCGAGAACGCACCAGCGCGGCATACCGGCTCACCGGACCACCTGCAGCTCGCCTGTCAACATTCGGACCGCGCCGTGCAGGTTGTCGACGTCCTGTGCACCACACAAGCGAATGTGCTCCTCGAGCCATCGTTCGTCGCGGCCCCTGTCTACATAGGAGCGTTTCTCGCTCAGTTGACCGAACAACTCGGCACGGTAGTGCTCGCGCAGGTTCTCGACGACGCCGCCGCCGATACCGACAAGGTCGAGGTGGGGCACGATGCACCACAGCGTCCGCAGTAGTTCCGCGATCGGCGCGATCGCGATCCGGAGTACCTTCCTCGCAGTTGGGTCACGATCGGTCAACCGGTCGGCGAATCCGTCATCGAAGTCGGTTCCACAGTCCAGCCCCGCTTGCTCGGCGAGGC
The DNA here is from genome assembly GCF_043205035.1 of Nocardia sp. NPDC047654. Lineage (NCBI taxonomy): Bacteria > Bacillati > Actinomycetota > Actinomycetes > Mycobacteriales > Nocardiaceae > Nocardia > Nocardia sp. NPDC047654. The sequence continues at coordinate 13,982 of NZ_JBIDDF010000012.1, read as the reverse complement.
GACGAATCCCCGGGCCGGAGGACACCGAGCCGATGTGGCCGATCGCGCCGCACTCGCAGGCAGGCAAGGCCGGTGGTTGTATCCCAGCGGGGAACTGGGCGAGGCAGTGCCCTACCTCTCCCTGCAGGCCCCAGCCGTCGACCGGGATGCGTCGGCTGTTGATATCGGCCAGGCGAAGTCCGATTCCACTACTGACCGTGAGGTATCCGGCTTGTCGCGTGGCCTCCGTTGCGTACCGCGCGCAGAAGTCGGCGAGTCCGGCCGTCACGTCGTTGACTGCGTACCAACGGACATCCGGCCGCACGCGGGTGAGTTCCGCGAGTAGATGGAACGGCTCCCTCGCGCTACCCCACAAGGGTGCCGAACCATAGATGATTCCCTGCTCCTCATCCATGGCTGCTCCACACGACAGAGCCGCACACGCGCCGACGGGGACCTGCTCGGCGAGGAGCTCGATCAATCGCCGTCGCAGCGTGGAGACATCTTCGTTCGGACAATTCAACAAGCTCGGCGACCGCATGCGGCTAGTCGATGGTGAACCGGTGACCTCGGCACCATGCCGTAGACGTATCCACGTGCCGCCCAGGTCGACCGCGTACATGACGGCCGTCATCGTCGCTCCGATCTGTCGGTGAATGTGACGTCGCCGCACAGTTGGTGCGTCGTGACGACGGATTTCGAGAAGTCGGCTATTCGAGGGATCAGGTGATCGAATTCGGCGAGATCGCCGACTGCGATTGTTCGGGCACCGCTGGCGATCCCGGCTCGAATTCCCGCGTGGGAATCCTCGAACACCAGACAATCGGCGATGTCCACCTCCAGCATGGCCGCCGCGTTCGAGTAGCCTTGTGGGTCCGGCTTTCCGCGGACGATGTCCTCGGCGCTGACAATGATCTCGGGGATCGGGATTCCGGCTGCCGCCATGCGATTCAACGCCAAAGTGCGACCTGCCGAGGTGACCACCGACCATGCGCTCGCCGGGATCGATCGCAGGAGGGCGGTCGCGCCGGGTATCTCTGCGATGCCCTCGACCGTGGTTTCCTCCTCGGCCACTATGCGCGCGGTTTCCCGACGCGCGATCACACCGTCGCCGATGAACTCGGAGACGGTGGTGCCGGTCGGACGTCCATGCGCGAAGCCCAAAACTTTCTCCGCATCCAGGCCGTGCCGCTCAGCGAAGGCGGTCCAGGTGCTGCGGACAACGGCGGTCGAGTCCACAAGGGTGCCGTCCATGTCGAACAGTAGTGCCGAGGCTTTGTATTCGAACACGTTTCACGTCCCTAGGTTCACGACAATGCACGAGATTGAGAAACAGGAACTCCGTCGTGGAGAGAATGCCAGCTACCTCCTTTGGCGACGACGAAGACGTCGCCGGCCATATCTTTCGCACGGCTCTCCGCAAGGTTGCCGGCGAAGGGCTTGAAATCAGCGGGTGTCATGTAGTCGCTGTAGTCGAAGTCGGCGGGTCGCCGCGCTCGAATACCCGGCGTATCGACCATGCCCGCCGGCAGCACCTGCACGAACCGGATCTCCTCCGCGTCCTCTTCCTGCGCTACCGACTCGACGAGCGACGCAGCCGCCGCTTTCGTCGCGGCATAACCTGATCTCGCGGGTCCCGCGTTGTACACGACCTCGGAAGACACGCTGAGGAATACGCCCGGTCCAGCCTGTCGCAGAGTCGGAATCGTACTCTTCAGAACCATCCACAAGCCATGAAGGTTGATCTTCAGTTGATCGATCCAATCGCATTCAACCACATCAGGGAAGTATTGCCGTTTGGACGTGTAATAGATGGACGAGTAACAGACCAGGTCGATGGTATGCGGCAGTGTTCCTTCGATAATGGTCCGTGCCGCCGCAGCGTCCCGGAAATCGAGCTGACACCAGCGCAGTGATGTCGCGCCGTCGCCGACCGGTTCGGATCGGCTGTATACCGTCACATCGAAGCCGCTGCCGGCCCAGGCGTCCGCAATGCCGCGCCCGATGCCAGTCGATCCGCCGACGACTATCGCATTACCCATGGACCGCTCCTAACGTACTATTTGCTCGGATCCCGGTTTGCTGTATTCGAGACCGGGCGCGTGCCAGCCAATGTATTGCGGATCGAATCTCTTCATCTGTGATGTCGTTCGCGAACTCGTATCGACCTATGCCGGTCACCAGCGGTATCCTCTGCTTTCCGTCGCGGTGTCGTATGGTGTCCGCCAGAGCTTGCAGCAAAAGACCTCGACTTTCGAGGATCGGATCCCACAGAGGAAGTCCCAGGTCCGCCATCGTCCGATAGATCCGGGTTGCCTCATCATCGGCGAGGTAGCCACGTCGCAGGGATATCGCTGTGGTGAGCGCCATATCGAGGGAAACCGCTTCCCCGTGCAGCAAAGAGGGCAGAGCTCGCATTTCGATGGTCGGGCTGAAACTGTGTCCGAAGTCGACGCATCGCTCGAGTTCCGCTTCCCAGAGGTTCGGCTGAAGTTCTTCCAACATGAGGTGAACCGCTTCGGTCAGAATCCATTTGGCAGCGGATTCGAGGGCAGGGGTGGTTCCTCTGAACCGATCCTGCAAGACATCCCTACCGACGCTCTCGAGTGTGAGGAAAAGATTTTCTGATCGAACCAGCGCCATCTTCAAGATCTCGGATATTCCGTTACTCAGATGCCTCGAGGGCAGCGTGTTCAGGAAGGTTCGGTCGAGGAACGTTGTTTCAGCAGGAGCGTACGTTCCGAGTCGATTCTTCCCCGATCTGTAGTTGACACCGGATTTGACTCCGACTCCGGCATCGACCAGCCCGATGAGAGTTGTGGGGATCCTGATATAGGGAGTACCGCGTCGGTAGATGCTCGCCGCGAAGCCGACGATATCCATCAGGACGCCACCGCCGATGGCCACGACCGGTTCGCGTCGGCGATCGATGCCGAACTCTTCCATCGCGTCGACCACCTGTAGCGCCGTACCATAGCTTTTGCATGCCTCCCCGGACGGTAATGGGACAACAGTCGCCCGCATGTCATGCAGCTCGAAATACCTTCTGATGCTCTTGCCATGCAGATCATCCACATTGCGGTCGATGACGACGAGTCGCCGCTTTCCTCTGTAGGATTCCCCCGCCATCCCTTCGGCCGCCGCAGTGCTAGTCGGGCGAAACAGGTCATCGATCATCTCTACCGTGTAGCAGACCTGTTTGACTGCGCTCACGGTCCATATTCGGCCATCGTTGTCGGCATAGCACAGTCCGTCGTGATCAAATCCTTCATCTTGCATATTGGTCCCCGCCTCTATCGACAACCCGAAACGCGCGCCGAACAGATTTGATCACAGGGGAGCCCGGCTGGACAGGGCTCTGCTTGATATAGCTCCCAGCGGTGCGCAGGCGCTGGATTGCGCAAGTCGGACGATTTTCGAGAATCGCCGGGTTATATGGATCGAATCGCGAGTAGGACCGAAGAAATTATCGACAGAACGGGAGCACGCATGTCACCCTCCTCGAGGTCCAAATCAAATACTGATCCGCTACCTGAATCAAGGCCATCCCAGCCCATCGTAGCGCAGCTATTTCGATGACAAGGGCAATCGACAACACCTCCTTCGGATGTGACCTGCATCACAGCCATCTCTGGCGGCCCCTGCCGCGTCGAGCGGACATGGCGCGGAGGGCACGGCGCAGCGTGTCCAGTTGAACTGTGAAATGGTGGAGAACACTCGGCAATTCAGGACTTGGTGTACCTCGTCGGGAGTCCGGCAGCCCGGGGCCGCGGAGGCGTTCGTTCACCACCGCGCGTCGCGTGGAGCGTACTCCTCGCGATGTGAGTTCGCCCAGCGACAGGATCTCAGCGGGCTGAGACAGGTGCCGTTGCGCCGGAGCAGCGTCGGAGCTGAGAGGTGCAGAGCTGTAGAGGCTTCGGTCCTGATCGATGAGATCATCACCGGCATCTGTTCCGGTTGTTTGGCAAGTCGGCGCGGGCGGTTTCTGCACTTGCATCCTTGCTCGTGCATCCTGGCTTGTTGTGGATTCATGACCAAATGTGCTGCAGCACAGCGGGATTTTCCTCTAGCGCCGGCACTGTGAGGAATTCTTACTGCGGCCCGCAGGGGTGCGCCACGGAGGCGGGCGGCCTCTCGGATCGGTAGTCGGTTCGGGCGTGTCTGTTCTACGGTTCGGGGCCGCTTTCCGGCGTGCTGGGGTCAGGGTTTGGGGTGTGAGAGTGGGTGTGCGCGGAAGAATTCCCAGATGATGGAGAGTCCGCAACAGCCGTGAACCCCTGCAACCGACGGAGGGTTCCTGCACTTCACTGGTGCAACTTCACCGACTGCGACTATCCAGCAGTGCTTGCGTGGCAGTGTCCACGTCGAGGGTGGGATCGAGTTGGGCGGCAGCACGCAGCCCGGCGACCACCATCGGGATGAGGGCGTCGATCATGGATTCGATATCGAAGGGTTCTCCGTTCTGCAGCCAGTAGAGGGTCGCCTCATCGATCGCGCCGGTGGCCGACCGCATCATCATGCGCAAAGCGGGAATTCGAGGGTCGAGTCCCAATAGGGTGGTCCACCCCTCGATGGTCCGCCATCGGCCCGCTTCGAACGCCTCGAACGCCTCGGCGTCAGCGCTTCGCCCGCCTAGAACCAACCGCAGCGCGAGCCCGCGGTGTGCGGCGAGATAGCTGAGGTGAGCGCGGAACCCGCCGCGGATCTGCTCGGCGATAGGAAGCTCGGGATTGAGCCCCTGAGCTCGCACGATCCGGTCGGAGGCATCCCGCAAGGCCGCCAGATAGATGCCACGCTTGTTGCCGAAGTAATGGAACAGCAGCCCATGGGCCACCCCGGCGGCTTTTGCGATGTCGGCCACGGCCACCTCGTCGTAGCTCTGTTCGGAGAACACGTCGACCGCGGCGTCGATGAGGCGCTGGCGGGTCTCGGCGGCCTGCGCAGCACGCATGGTCGTACGCCCCTTCCCGGTTGTCGCGGTCATCGCTGTCCCTCCTGTTGCCTGCCGATCGCCTACTCCGATACTGGGCCGCCCCCGGGGGAAACACAAGTTGATTTCATGTCATTGACATATAGTCAACCAAATGTCTAACCTGAGATTCAGGCCACAGATCGGCCCGATGACCAGTCGCCTGAATCCAGCTCGAGGCGGCACGCGGCCGGGGTGATCCGGTGAAGAGCCGCCGGCGGACGAACGTCGGTGTTGAGGAGTTTCGATGCGTAAGACTGCTGGTGTCCCCGTTTACCAGCCGGACCTGTACTCGCGGCAGGCGATCATGGACCCATATCCGCACTACGCCCGGATGCGCGAGTCGGGCCCGGTCGTGTGGTTGGCAAGGCAGCGGGCGTACGCGTTACCGCGCTATGCCGAGTGCAAGGCAGTCCTACTCGATGACGACACGTTCATCTCCGGCGAGGGCGTCGGACTGAATCCTCTCGCCAACCGCCTTTCGCGTGGCACCACCCTCAACAGCGATGGCGAAGACCACCGCCGGCGGCGTGGGCTACTGGGCCGACGGTTGACACCCAAGGCGCTGCGCACGATGCGTGCGACGGTCGAGCGGCAAGCGGTCGCGGCCGTCGAAGCCGCTGTAGTACGGCGCCGGATCGACGGCGTCGAATTGGCTACCACGCTGCCGATGTCGGTCGTACCCGATCTGATCGGATGGCCACAGCACGGTCGCGAGCACTTATTGCGTTGGGCTGGCGCCACTTTCGACTCACTTGGACCGATCAACAACCAATCGATCCGAACCGCTCCGGCCGGCATCGAGATGATGCGGTTCACCCGCCGCCTTGCTCGCGACCGGCAGCTGCTGCCCGGCAGCGCGGGTGCGGAGATCCTCCAGGCCGCGGATGAAGGCAAGATCGCGCACAACGAGTGCCCGGCCATGATGATCGACTTTCTCGCACCCTCACTGGACACCACGATCAGCGCGATCTCCAGCGCCCTGTACCTGTTCGCCGCCCATCCACGCCAGTGGCAGCTACTGCGGTCCGACCCCACGATGATCGCCAATGCGGTGAACGAGGTGGTGCGCTACGAGTCACCGCTGCGTGCGTTCTCTCGCAAGGCAATTCGTGACGTAACACTGGCGGGCGTCACCATTCCGGTGGGCGCACGGGTAGTGGTGATGTATTCCTCGGCGAATCGGGATCCACTCGAGTGGGATTCTCCCGACACTTTCGACATCCGCCGCGACGCCTCCCGCCAACTGGGCTTCGGGCACGGCACCCACGGCTGCGCAGGCCAGGGCCTGGCCCGGCTGGAAACCCAGGCCATCCTCGCCGCACTGCTCGAACGCGTGGAACGCATCGAGATCACCGGAAGACCGCAGCGGGCGATGAATAACATCATCCACCGCTTCGAAAACCTTCCCCTGCAACTCATTCCCGACTGAAGGACGAATCGCAATGAAGATTTCCGTCGACTACCTTCGCTGCGAAGGCCATGGCATGTGCGCCGAACAGGCCCCCGCAGTGTTCGAGCTCGATGACGCAGGCGAATTGACTTACCGATTCGAGGGCGGCGAGCTCCCCGAAGAGCACGTCAGTGCCGCGCGGGCGGCCATCAGTTCCTGCCCGGTAGCGATCCTGCGCGAGCAGTCATGACCTCTCCCCGTTCGATCGTCGTCGTCGGCGAGTCCATCGCCGGGATCACCGCGGCGCGTGAATTGCGCACTCTGGGACACACCGGTCGACTGACCATCATCGGCGCCGACGAACGCGGCGGCTACTCGCGACCACCGTTGTCGAAGGCGGTCCTGCACGACCCGGCTTCGGAGGGCTCTCTACCGTATCGGCTAGACGGACTAGGGATAGACCTCCTCCGTGAGGCCGCCGTCAGCACCGATTTCGACTCCCGCACCGTCACCACCGCAACCGGCCGCACCCTCGCATATGACGCGCTCATCGCCGCAACCGGCGCCGACGCACGGCGGCTGGCCACCGGGGGACAGACCGGCGAACTGGTCCTTCGGACACTCGAGGACGCGCGGACGTTGCGAGCCAGGCTCTCGGCCGCCACCTCGGCGATCGTGGTCGGCGCGGGGTTTCTGGGAATGGAGGTCGCCAGCGCGTGCGTCGCTCGCGGCATCCCGGTCACCGTGATCGATGTCGACCCTCCGTTGCGGCGCATCCTCGGACCTTTCCTCTCCGACGCGGTACGCGCACGAGCCGAAGAACAGGGCGTCCGGATAGTGCAGACTCCCCGGTTGGTCACACTCACAGGCGATCCGGTCTGCGGTGTCATTCTCGGCGATGGATCGGTATCGACCGCCGACCTCGTGGTCACCTGCGCCGGGGAAGTACCGAATACCTTGTGGCTCGATGGTTCCGGCGTAGCCGACGAACGCGGCATCGGTATCGATCACTTGTGTGCGACGACGACCGCCGGGGTCTACGCGGCCGGCGATGTCGCCTACTCGATCCGCGACGGCCGACGAGCCCCGTTCTGGTCCAACGCTGTCGCACAGGGCAAGGTCGCCGCCGCCTCTGCCCTCGGGCTCGCCTCTTTTACGTCCGCCACCGACGACTACTTCTGGACCGAAATCCTGGGGGTTTCTATCAAAATCGTTGGGCCGCTGCCACTCGTCGGCGAACCGACCAGTGTAGTTGGCAGCATCGCGGACGGAGCCGCTCTGCTCACCTGGACACGGGCTGACAGGCGATCGACGGTGGTCGCCTACGGGATCCGGAAATCCGTCGCCGCATTGAGGAAGATGGCCGGCTCGATATAGCCCTGCGGCAGCGCATCGAGGAAGGGCAGCATGAGCTGGCAGATTCGACCGGCGTTCCCGATAGCCCACAGCGCGCGCTGCGCCGAAGCGGGATAGCAGTATCTGATCGAGCCGGGTTCGCGACGGGACGCCTCCGGTATCTGGTGCCGCATCCGGGAAGGTTGACGCTGTAACCCGCGGCCCGGGGTGGGGGGGTGGTCATCGGCGGGTGGCCGGTGATGCTGCCAGGTGGAGGTGGTGCCGGTGGCTCGCAAGCCGGATGTGCTCGTCGCCGCAGTGACCCCGAGGGAGCCGCAAGCTGGCCCAGGTCGCGCGACGCAGGAAGCAGTCGACGATCGCCGCGATATCAGGCTGGACCCGGCCGACCGCGCCCAGCGCTCGTACATGCGCCCGGACGACGTCGACAGGGTCGTCGACCCCTGCGGCAGCGTTGTCGAGGAGTTGGGCGAGCTCCTCGACAACCTCGGTGAGGGTTGCGGCGAACAACTCGGCTTTGCTGCCGAAGTGGTTGTAGAAGGATCCGGTCGCGACGCCGGCGTCCCGTGCCAGATCGGCGATGCCGATACCGGTGGCCAGACCGCTGCCCAAGGCGCGCCGCCCGGAAGAGATCAGCGCAGCACGTGTGCGCAGCGCGCTGCGCGCCCGCGCATTCAGCGAATTCGTGACCTTCGGCTCCGGCACGTCGGAGCCCCTGCCATTCCGGCCACGAAGTGCTGCTCCCGGGTTGGGCGGCCGCCCGATACGCCCGAGCACTACGATGATCTGCTGCGGCTGGCCGGATCGTTGAAGTTCGGGCACGCGACCGCGTCGCTACTGGTCGACCAGTAGTTCGGGTCGGGTCGGCAGAACACGCTGGCCGCCGCGCTCGAGGAGTACGGGGCGATGCGGCGCATGATCTATGCCGCCCGGTATCTGTCCGGTCCGGTGTATCGCCGCAAGATCGCCCGCCAGCTGAACAAGGGCGAATCCATGACGTAGCGCGAGAACCGAGGAGATTGTTGAGTAATACACCGATTCCGCCGCGAGCGTTGACCGACCTCGAAACCAGCGTCGTCACCAAGCTGCTGTCGTCGAACACCCTCGGCGCCTCCGAGTATCTGGCACAGGTGCCGTATTCGCAGGTCGTCGCAACCTGGGGTGTCGGTTCACCGAGTGTCGATCTGGCGGTGCGGCCCGGTGCGGTGCAAGCATCCGGTTCGACGGACGGGATCTTCGCCAGCGGAGCGGTCACCGACCGCAACGAATCACCGATCGGCGAGGTCATTCTATGGGTCGAGAACGGCTGGCTCAATGGAATCGAGTACGCCTGGTATACGGACGAACGCCCACACACGCTGCCCGAGCCCGGTCGGATCGAGCTTCTGTAGCGCAAGATGATGATTGGGCCATAGGACCTCACGCGCCGCGGCCATCCAGTGCCGATTGTCCTCGACGTAGGGCATCGCTTGTTTCACCCGTCCATTACTCGGCGTGCACCAGTTCCTGCACGCGTCATCTCCGCCATTGGCAACATCGGCAACTGTGCGTGTGGCGCCCGGCTCGCCGCGCAAAGCGGCGGCGGCCTACGTGGAGGAGCATCGGGTGCCATGTCCCAGCGCTCGGACATTCCGCGCCGACGCGGCGTGCTGGGGGCCGCCGGTATCGGCGCGACGATGATCCTCCCCGCCGATCTCAGGATCGCCTTCGTCGCGGCCGAATTCGGCGAAGTGTCACCCGGCGCGCAGTGGTGGCGACCGCGGTTCCTCCGGCGGCGTGCTCGGTACGCAGACCGCGACGAATGCACCGTAGATATCAACTGTAGACCTACACTGTTGACATAACGCTCCGGGCGGCGTCTACTGAAGGGAGCAACCGATCCGGGCCAAGGCTTCGAGGATCGCCATGATCACCACTTTCAGACCGGCCGAGTCGAGTGCATCCGCAAGTCGGCTCGAGCGTCACCGCTCGACGTCCGGCGGGCGCCCGTGGCGAACGCGACGCCGACGCTACGACCGCGGACTTGTCGGTTCAGCCCGCGGCGGGCCGCAGCCCTTCGACTTCGGGGCACCTTCGCTCGACGAGGACACCCCGGCACCACAGCCGGAGCGTCCGGCAAACGCCGCCGGGCAGCGGCCGAAAAATGGCCCACGTTCCGCGGCAGGACCCCTGTTCGATGACAGGCCGCCCGTCTCGGGCCGTTCGACACCCTCACGCGGGGACCAACGCCGGTAACCGCGCGCCATCTCACTGCAGACAAGGAGGCCGCGATGAGTATCAGAGCAAGGTTCGCCCACCGAACCCGAGCCGTCTTCAAGCACTGACCCCACCCCATCCTTACCGCACCGAATCAGGGACCGCTCATGATCATTCTCGGAATCGTCCTCCTCGTCGTCGGATTCCTACTCGGCATCCCATGGCTCGTCACCGCTGGAGTCATCGTCGCGCTCATCGGCGTGGTGCTGATGATCGCGGGCATGGCCGGCCATGCCGTCGGCGGCCGACGGCACTACTACTGACCGATCCCCGCGCAGCCGGCCGAGTTCCGGCTGTGCTCTATTCGCCTACGCGGCATGCGATGCAGGGAGAACACGATGCGACACTCCGCTACTCACAACACGATCGAGACAACGTCGATCCGCGACAAACGAACTCGATGCCGCGGTCAGGCAAGCGCTGTGCCCGACCCGCCGGAATTCGGTGGAGGTGCATGATGCGTCGTCTAGTGCCGTTGCTTCTGCTCATCTGGTTGATCATCGGTGCCATCGCCGCCGGTCAACGCGGATACTTCACCGAGCGTGACCAGAACTGCGCCAGCGCGGCAACCATCGCGGTCACCGTCATCGCGGGCCCGCTGAACTATGCAGGCGTCAATCCCAAGGTGAACGACTGCGATCTGCCCCAACCCAGCCCGTAACACGACACCGCGACGGATGTCCCGGCCCCACCGGGGCCGGCATCCTGTACTCGTGCCAGGCCGAGACGATTCCGGCCTGGCGTCACATCGCGACTCGGCGACCTTCATCAACCTCGGGTCGCCGCTGCACATCCCGTTCACCAACGCGGTTGTCCGGGTGTCCGAACTCCGCCGATTCAGCTGGATCCGAGGCAGACCGATGACCGATAAGTCGACACGGACTCTCCCTGCGAGGACGCCACACACCCGCCGCGGCACCGACAACTACGACCATCTCGAACCGCTGTTCGCCCAGCTCGCCGAACTGGACGTGGACGACCCGCGCCGAGTTACCCTGCGGGAGGCGCTGATCGGGCGATGCCTGCCACTGGCCGAACACATCGCCCGCAAGTACGCAGGCCGCGGCGAGAACTTCGATGATCTCCTGCAGACCGCCCGGCTGGGCATGGTGACCGCCGTCGACCGGTTCGACCCCGATTACGGGACGACGTTCCTGTCTTTCGCGGTGCCGACCATCATGGGCGAGATCCGCCGCCATTTCCGTGACTTCACCTGGGCGCTGCGAGTACCACGGCGAGTCAAGGAAATTCAGCAAAGCCTCGGCCCCACGATCGAAATGCTGTCGCAACGACTGGGCCGCATGCCCAAAGCCGGCGAGATCGCCGAGCAGCTCGGCGTCGGCATCGGTGATGTCACACAGGCAATGATCGCCCACAACGGCTACCAGACCTCTTCGATCAACGCGACCGCCGACTACGACAACGAGAACGCGCCACTGTCGTTGCTGGACATTCTCGGCGCCGAGGAACCGGACTACCGCACCATCGAGGACTGCCTGACGGTGAAACCTCTCATCGCCGCGTTGCCCGAGCGTGAACGCGAAGTGCTGTTCATGCGCTTCTTCGAATTCAAACCCCAAACCCAGATCGCCGAGCACCTCGGCGTCTCCCAGATGCACGTCTCACGCATCCTGGCCAGGACGCTGAACTCGTTGCACGAGACGGCATTACGCGACTGAGCAGCCTGCTCGAAAACATTGGATGGCCTGAGAACCCGGCCGATCAGGCCCGGGAGCGCACGCATCCAGCCTGTTCGACCAGCAGGTCGGATGGTCCCCCGGCGAATCGTTCGAAACGCTGTTCTGGGCTCGCCATGGACGGCGGATAGTCGTACGCGGCCGACAATGATGCGGAGAGGGCGTCGAGGACGGATTGTCGTCAGAAACGAGGCTCGCCCGGGATCAGTGGGGGTGAAGCTCCGCCGGAACCGCCTGAACGGTTATCGAAGAGTGTCCGTTGTGTGGCTGTGCCGCGCTGTCGGCGCAGCCCCGCCTTTACCGGCCGGAGGTCGAATGCGGGGCAGGTTCCGTCTAAGCGTCCATCGGTCATTTTTCCAGTTCAGGGCTAGTGCATCGGCGTTAGGGTAGAAGGGGGAGAGTGCGAGGAGTCGAAAGATGAGCACCACCATTGTGATCGTGATCGTCGTCGCGGTTGTTGTCATTTTGCTTCTGGCCGGTGTGTGGGTGTTGATGCGCAGACGGCGCGAACACCAGCGGGTCGAAGCCGAAGGCATTCGTAGCCGCGCGGCGGAACAAGAACTCGAGGTCGGTCAGCGGGAGGCGCGGGCGAAGGAGACTGCCGCCAAGAGCCGGGCGGCAAAAGCCGAAGCCGAGGCCAAGGCGGCGCAGGCCGAGCAGCTCGCTCAGCAGGCGCACGTGCATCGCGGTGCGGCGGCGGAATCGCGAACCGAGCTGGACAAGGAGTGGGAGCGCGCGGATAAGGTCGATCCGGACTCGAAGGCAGGTGAGACGCCACGCGGAGCTGATCCTGAACGGCCGTCGCCGCCAAGAACCGGTGGCGTTGTGTGAACCCACACCCCTGGACGCGCTCGTACGCGACAATGCCCTCGTCCGTGAGAGCACACTACTCGAACGCCCCATCGGCATCTCGCCGACTGAACCGGCCACCGACTCACACGGACAGCAGGTCGCCTCAACGTAGCCGATCCATAGGTTTCAAATAATCTCCGGGCCGCAGCCGCCGATGGAACAAGTCACCGGCGCAGTAAGCCCCGGCCGTCGGAACGCCTGATAGGCGGTGGGTGGACACAGCGTGAAGAGCTTTCTGGACAGTCCATGGTCGTGGGCGACGACTTCGCTCGGCAGGGCCGAAGCCGTTCACTTCTCGAACCTCCTACCCGGCAGCTGCGCGAACCCGGTCGCCCCAGCTCAGGGTCTAGATACATTGTATGTCTACGGTGTAGACTTACAACGATAACAGATCAGAGTTCCGACCGAGAGAAGGCGTCGAGTCGATGAGCCGTGCCAAAGCCGGACCAAGCGGTTCCGCGGACGCCTCAGCGGACCGCGCCGCCCGGGAAGACCACGCGGGCGGCCCGCTGACCCGGTCCGCGATGCTGGCGGCCGCCCTCGAGATCATCGATCGCGATAGTGTCGAACACCTGTCGATGCGGCGCCTCGGCCAGGCGCTCGACCGCGACCCGATGGTGCTCTACCGGCACGCGGCCAACAAAGCCGCACTTCTCGACGGAGTCGCCGAAATCGTGCTCGAACAACTCACCGTCGACCCCACCGACCCGGACTGGCGCCGTCAGCTGCGCATCATCGCCCGCGACTTCCGCCGACTGGCAGTAGCCCACCCGAACGTGGTTCCCCTGCTGGTCACCCACCCGCTGTCCACCCCGCTCGGACTGCGGCCGCTCGGCATCCTGCGGCCGCTGGAACGCACCCTCGACCTGCTCACCCGGGCCGACTTCAGCAGTGCCGACGCCCTGCAAATCTACCGCGCGCTGTTCGGATTCCTCTATGGTCACGTCCTCAACGAACTCCAGGAAATCATCGAACGCCCCGAAGAGACCGACGACGTGCTGCGCCTCGGCTTGTACCGCCTGCCCGTGGGCGAATTTCCCTTACTTCGCGGCCTCGCCTCGGATCTGGCTGCCTACGAAGGCGGAGTCGAACTCGAACGCGGCCTCGACATTTTGATCAGTGGTCTCACCGAGACCATGACACCAGCCGCCACGCGGCCGAGATAGGAACTGAGCGCCACACACCATCACCCTGATCCGGGCAGCGTGGCGGTGAGACCGGTGAGCAGGATGTCCAGGCCGCGTTCGAGTTCGGCTTCGCCGTCGTAGGCGGCCAGGACGGGCGCGAGTTCGCGCAGCAGGGGGAACTCCGCCAGCGGGAGGCGATGCAGACCGAGCCGCAGTACGTCGTCGGTCTCCTCGGGACGCTCCACGATCTCCTGCAACTCATTGAGAACGTGCCCGTACAGGAAGCCGAACACCGCACGGTAGACATGCAGCGCGTCGGCGCCGGAGAACCCGGCACGGGTGAGCAACTGAAGGAT